>FR892680.1:175922-181854 GCA_000433535.1 Dorea sp. CAG:317 | reverse complement strand
ATTTTAATTAAATTTCCCTCCTACTCGATTGCCGAGGATGCGATAAAACGATCCGGCGGGCTTTTTTGAGCTCTGAGGAATTTATACAATATACAATGATGTGAAAAGGAGAGAGTCTATGAAAAATGTGAACAAATCTAAAGAGTTTGCCATTGATATTCTGGTGGACATTGTAGGAAATATGCTGATCGCAGTTGGCGTTTATAATTTTGCAGCCAATTCGGGATTTCCGGTAGCAGGTATTTCCGGTGTTGCTTTGATCTTTTATCATTTATTCGGTTTACCGATTGGTACGATGACCATTGTGCTCAACATTCCGATTATTATTTTATGTTATAAAGTCTTAGGTAAGAAGTTTCTTCTTCGTTCATTGAAGACGATGCTGATCCAGTGGCCTCTTATGGACTTCATTGCGCCAATGTTTCCGGTATATGAAGGAGACAGATTATTGTCTGCGATCTGCGCCGGTGTATTTTCGGGACTTGGCTATGCGATCATTTATCTTCGCAACACATCTACAGGCGGAGCGGATTTTGTAATCATGTCAGTGCGGGCGTTAAAGCCGCATCTTTCTATCGGAAAGATTACTTTCGTGACAGACCTTGTGATCGTTGTGACAGGTGGTTTGATCTTCGGGGATATTGACAGTATTATTTACGGTTTGATCTTGACTTATATTTTGACTGTTGTAGTAGACAAAGTGATGTACGGTATTGATGCCGGTAAGATGGCGCTGATCGTTACGGACAAAGGACCGGAAGTTGCAAAACGGATTGACGAAATGACAGCAAGAGGATGTACTTTCTTAAAGGCGGAAGGAAGCTTCTCAAGGGATGATAAACTGGTTGTAATGTGTGCGTGCAGCAATAAAGAAATGTACAATGTACAGAAGGCGGTCAAAGACGAGGATGAAAAAGCATTCCTCATTATGATGGAATCCAATGAAGTAAGAGGCGAAGGATTTAAGCCTCACGGAGCATAGAAGTAAAGCAGGGGACGGGTTTTGAAAACCCGTCCCCATTTTCATGCTCTTACTGGAAATATTTCTTGTCCAGATAGTAAGTGATATCGCCAAGGGCTACACAGCCCACGATGAATAAGACAATTTCTGTCTGACTTGCACCCGGCAGAATGAAGAATCCTGCGATAGCGGCGATTAGGATGGCGCCAAGGAACAGCGCCAGTCTTTTAAATAACCACATGTTTCTAACCTCTTTAGTTTTTTATTTTGTGTAAAGTTTTACCAGTTCTGTTACCATAGCAACCGCTTTGTCCATGCCTTCGATCGTGATGTGTTCGTAAGGACCGTGGTAAGCGTGTCCGCCGGTTCCAAGGTTCGGACATGGAAGTCCTTTGAAGCTTAACTGACATCCGTCTGTGCCTCCGCGGATTGGAAGTATGAGTGCTTCAATTCCGGCATTTTCACAGGCTTGTTTTGCATTGTCGATAAGATGCATGCATCCGGCAATGATTTCAGCCATGTTTTTATACTGGTCAGTGAGGGTAAGTTTTACAGTTCCTTCCCCCCATTTTGCGTTCAGATTCTTTTCAATCAGAGTTAAAGTACGCTTTCTTGCTTCGAAGTAGTTCTTGTCATGGTCTCTGACAATGTAGTTTAACTGAGCCTTAGAACAGTCACCGGACATAGATACAAGATGATAGAATCCCTCATAATCTTCTGTGCCGCGCGGAGTCTCCATGCCTGGAAGGAGACTGTTGATCTCCATGGCAACAAGGGAGGCGTTAATCATCGTATCTTTGGAAGAACCCGGATGAACACTTACTCCTGTAATGTCAAAACATGCTTTGCATGCATTGAAGTTTTCGTACTGGATCTCTCCCTCGGTGTCTCCGTCCAGTGTATATCCGTAATCTGCGCCAAAGCGTTCCACATCAAAATGGGAAGCGCCGGTGCCGATTTCTTCATCCGGTGTAAATGCAACGCAGATTGGACCATGTGGGATGTTCTGTTCCTGTAACTGTTCGATCACAGTGAGAATCTCTGCGATTCCTGCTTTGTCATCCGCGCCCAGTACAGTTGTTCCATCAGAAGTGATGAGTGTGCGTCCTTTTAAATCCTTAAGGTGTGGAAATGTTTCTGTACTTAAGGTAAGACCGCTTGTTCCAAGAACCAGATCTTCTCCGTTATAATTCTCTGTGATCACTGGTGTGATATCATGGTCACAGAAGTCAGAAACAGTATCCATGTGTGCAATAAAGCCAATAGCAGGCTTGTCTTCCAAACCTTCTGTTGCAGGTAATTTACCATAGAGGTAACACTGGTCGTCCAGATAAACATCGGTCAGACCAAGTGCTTTCATTTCCTCTTCCAACAGATGTGCAAGGTCAAACTGGCACTTGGAAGACGGTACAGTGTCACTGTTTTCGTCACTCGGTGTGCGGACAACCACATACTTTAATAATCTTTCATAAGCTTTCACGATTACATTCCCCTTTTCTAAATATAAATTCTGTATAGCAGTATAACACAAATTATCCTTTGCTGTATACGGAAAAAATGGTATACTCAATATAAAAGTAAAAAAAATGAAGGAGTGCTGTTATGAAATTATCATATCTGTTAGAGCATCTGGAATATGAAGTCTGTCAGGGAAGTGACGACATAGAGGTAACGGAGCTTATCAATGATTCCAGAAAGGTAAAGGAAGGAAGTGTGTTCGTCTGTATTGCCGGGGCAGTGACAGATGGACATGAATATATAGAAGATGTAGCGTCAAAAGGAGCGGCAGCAGTCATCGTAGAACGTTCGGTAAATGCACCGGAAGGAATGACGGTGATTCATGTGGACGACACCAGATATGCGCTTGCCCTTATGTCAGCGGCTTATTTTGGCTATCCGGCAAAGAAGCTCAATGTGATTGGAATTACCGGAACAAAGGGAAAGACGACGACCACCTACATGGTAAAATCCATTTTGGAAGGTGTCGGTCATAAGGTGGGACTTATCGGTACCATTGAGACGATCATTGGAGATAAGACAATTCCGGCAAGCAATACAACACCGGAATCTTACACAATCCATAAATATTTTGCAGAAATGGTAGAGGCAGGATGTGACAGCGTTGTAATGGAGGTTTCTTCACAGGGACTGATGCTTCACAGAACTGCGGGAATTGAGTTTGAGATCGGTATTTTCACCAACCTCGGAGAAGATCATATCGGACCAAATGAGCATAAAGATTTTGAAGATTACAAGCGCTGCAAAGGTATTTTATTTACCCAGTGTAAGCTTGGAATTGCCAATATAGACGACAAGTGGTTTGAGGACGTGTTCCGCTTCGCAACCTGTAAGGTTGAGACTTTCGGATTTTCCGAGAAAGCAGATCTTCGCGCGGTAGATGTAGAACATGTGTCAAGACCGGGATATCTGGGAATGAAATACAAAGTAGAGGGCCTTATGGATTTTGATGTGGAGATCGATATTCCGGGTGAGTTCAGTGTGTACAATTCTCTGACCGCGATTGCCGTGTGCAGACATTTTGACGTGCCGGTAGAGACGATCAAGAAGGCGCTGAAAGTAGCGAAAGTAAAAGGGCGTATTGAGATGATCAAAGTATCGGATGATTTTGCGTTAATGATTGATTACGCTCATAATGCCATGAGCCTTGAAAGTCTTCTTCATACGCTCAGAGATTACAATCCGGGACGCATTGTTACTGTATTTGGCTGTGGCGGAAATCGTTCCAAGACAAGACGATACGAGATGGGAGAAGTGTCAGGAAAGCTTTCTGATTTTACCATCATCACTTCTGATAATCCAAGGTTTGAAGAACCGCAGGAGATTATCGAAGATATTATTACCGGTATCAAGAAGACAGATGGAAAATACATTGACATCTGTGACCGGAAAGAAGCCATTCGCTATGCTATCGAGCATGGACAGAAAGGCGATGTGATCATTCTTGCCGGAAAAGGCCATGAGACTTATCAGGAGATCAAGGGTGTGAAATATGACATGGATGACCGTGTGCTCATTCAGGAAGTATTGGACGAATTAAAGGAGTAAAATGTACGCGGATATTATTATCGACATTACCCATGAAAAACTGGATAAAGTATTTCAGTACCGTATCCCCTCAGAGCTTGAGGGGATACTTGAAGTTGGAACAGAAGTCATCGTGCCCTTTGGAAGAGGAAATAAAGAGACAGGCGGCTACGTGATCGGTTTTTCCGAAACTGCGGATTACGATGAAGATAAGATCAAGTTCATTTTGCGTCGGGCAGAAGATAAGCGGGCGATTGAGTCAAAGCTTGTGGCGCTTGCTGCGTGGATGAAAGAATCCTATGGAGGAACGATGATTCAGGCGCTTCGAACGGTGCTTCCGATCAAGAAGCAGGAGAAGATTAAGAAGAAGCGAACTGTCCGGCTCTTACTTTCAGAAGAAGAGGGGAGAGAAAGGTTGGATATCTTCCTTCATAAGAACCAGAAAGCAAGGGCGAGAGTGTTGGCAGGACTTCTTGATCAGCCGTGTCAGGATTATGAACTACTGACGAAGAAGCTTCATGTGACGTTGTCGGTTCTTCGTGCAATGGAAGAGCAGGGAATTCTCCTTATCGAATCTCAGGATGCACTTCGAAATCCGTTATGTTACCGCAGGACAGAAGAGAAAGAAACAATTCTTACGAAGGAGCAGGAGCAGGCGGTTTCTGTTTTTGCACAAGATTATGAGAATGGTTACAGGAACACGTATCTTGTCTATGGAGTGACCGGAAGCGGAAAAACAGAAGTATATATGCAAATGATCCGGCATGTTGTTGAGAGCGGGAAGCAGGCGATTGTACTGATCCCTGAGATTGCTCTTACGTATCAGACGGTGCTTCGGTTTTATAACAGATTCGGAAATCGTGTATCTATCCTGAATTCAAGACTCTCACAGGGAGAACGGTCTGACCAGATGGAACGGGTAAAACGAGGCGAGGTAGACGTTATGATCGGTCCAAGATCTGCGTTATTTACACCTTTTGAGAATCTGGGGCTTATCGTGATCGACGAGGAGCATGAGACCACATATAAGAGCGAACAGGTGCCAAGGTATCACGCAAGAGAGACTGCGATTCGGCGTGCAAAGTTAGAGGGAGCCAGTGTAGTCCTTGGATCAGCAACTCCTTCATTGGAAGCATTTTATCGGTGCAGGCTGGGAGAATATACACTGCTGGAATTAAAGAACAGGGCAACTGCTCAGAGCCTTCCGGAAGTATATACAGTAGATATGAGGGAAGAATTAAAGCATGGCAACCGTTCGATCATCAGTGACAGATTGAAAGAAATGATAGAAGACAGACTGGCAAAAAAGCAACAGATCATGCTGTTTTTGAACCGTCGAGGCTATGCAGGATTTGTTTCTTGCAGGGAATGTGGCTATGTTGTAAAATGTCCTCATTGCGATGTGGCGCTGTCCGCCCACAAAAACGGGAAGCTTGTCTGTCACTATTGCGGCTATGAAAGACCTTCCATGACTTCCTGCCCGGAGTGTGGCTCTCATTATATCGGAGGGTTTCGCGCCGGTACACAGCAGATTGAAGAACTGGTGACGAAGATGTTTCCGGCGGCAAGGGTACTTCGCATGGATATGGACACGACCAAGAAAAAGGACAGCCATGAGAAGATACTGTCGGCATTTGCGGCAGAGGAAGCAGATATTCTCATCGGTACGCAGATGATCGTGAAAGGGCATGATTTTCCGCAGGTGACTCTGGTAGGCATACTGGCGGCAGATATGTCATTATATTCTAACCATTATCAGTCTGCAGAACGGACCTTCCAGCTGTTGTCGCAAGCCTGCGGGCGAGCGGGAAGAGGACGGGAGAAAGGTGAAGTAGTGATCCAGACATACAATCCGGAACATTAC
The DNA here is from genome assembly GCA_000433535.1 of Dorea sp. CAG:317. Classification (GTDB taxonomy): domain Bacteria; phylum Bacillota; class Clostridia; order Lachnospirales; family Lachnospiraceae; genus Dorea_D. The sequence continues at coordinate 175,984 of FR892680.1, read as the reverse complement.
AGTATCCAGACCGCAGCGAGACAGGATTACGAGAGCTTCTATGAAGAAGAGATGAATTATCG
>FR892680.1:172810-175831 GCA_000433535.1 Dorea sp. CAG:317 | reverse complement strand
GAAGAGCATCTTAAGGTGGCAGCAGGATATCTGAAGGAATTCACAGAACGCATCAACCGGGAAGGGCGGCTTACTGTGATCGGACCGGCGGCGCCTTATGTGTCCAAAGTAAATGATCAGTACCGCCAGATCATTTATGTGAAAAGCGAAGACTATGAGCTGTTAGTTCGCACAAAAGATCTGCTGGAGCAGTATATAGATATGAACAGAGGATTCGATCAATTGAGGATTCAGTTTGATTTTAATCCGTTAAACATATAAATATCAAAGAAAAGGAGAAAAATTATGGCAATTAGAAAAATACGTGAATTAGGCGATGAGGTGTTGACAAAACCGTGTAAAGAAGTGACAAAAATGACGCTTCGCACAAAAATACTGATCAACGATATGTTAGATACTATGTATGAGGCAATGGGTGTCGGTCTTGCGGCTCCTCAGGTCGGCATTTTAAAGAGAATCGTAGTGATCGATGTAGGGGAAGGTCCTATTATTCTGATCAATCCGGTGATCGTAGAAACTGCCGGCGAGCAGTGCGGAGAAGAAGGCTGCTTAAGTGTACCGGGGAAATCCGGTCTTGTGACTCGTCCGAATTATGTTAAAGTAAGAGCTTTAAATGAAGAGATGGAAGAGATTGAATTAGAAGGTGAAGAACTGCTGGCAAGAGCATTTTGCCATGAGATCGATCATCTGGACGGAAAAATGTATGTAGAGCTGGCAGAGGGCGGAATTCATGATGTGGAGCCTTACGGGGAGGAAGAGTAGATGAAAATAATATTTTTTGGCACACCGGACTTTTCTGTGGGGACACTGGAAGCACTCGTTGAGGCAGGACACGAGGTTGTGCTTGCTGTCACGCAGCCGGATAAGCCCAAGGGGCGCGGCGGAAAGATGCAGTTTACGCCGGTGAAAGAAGCAGCGATGGCACACGGAATACCTGTATTTCAGCCGAAGAAGGTAAGGGAAGCCTCCTGCGTGGAAGAGCTTCGCAAATACAATGCGGACATTATGGTGGTGATCGCTTTTGGACAGATTCTTCCAAAGGAAATTTTGGAAATGACGCCATACGGTTGTGTCAATGTCCACGCTTCTCTGCTTCCGAAATATCGAGGAGCCGCTCCGATCCAATGGGCAGTGATCGATGGAGAGAAAGTATCCGGCGTGACAACTATGCAGATGGACGAAGGCTTAGATACCGGTGATATGCTTCTTAAGACAGAGATCGTACTGGATGATAAAGAGACCGGAGGAAGTCTCCACGATAAACTGGCAGAAGCCGGAGCCGGACTTTGTGTAGAGACATTAAAGGGGCTTGAGGAACATACGATTGTTCCGCAGAAACAAGGAGACAGCCCCACAGCCTATGCAAGAATGCTGGATAAAAATCTTGGAAATATTGACTGGAACAAGTTCGCAGAGGAGATTGAGCGTCTGATCCGCGGATTGAACCCGTGGCCCAGTGCTTATACGGACTGGAACGGGAAAGTAATGAAGATTTGGGAAGCAGAAGTCTGTGAAGAGGATACAAAAGAAGCTTCAGGAACTGTGGTGAGAGTGGAAAAGGATGGTTTCCTCGTACAGACCGGAAAAGGACTTCTGAAAGTGACGGCACTTCAGATACCCGGCAAAAAGAGAATGGAAGCGGACGCATTTTTGCGTGGATATGACGTGAAAATCGGAACAGTTCTTAAAAATTCTTAAAAATGTGTGAAAAACAGGTATTTTCTCCGAGTTTCATATATAATAACGATATGTTTCGGGATAGGAGGAATTACAATGATATATCCAATGTATTTTGACCGTACTTACATCTTAGTATTGATCGGTGTACTGATCTGTATGGCAGCATCTGCAAAAATGAGATCTACTTTTCAGCGTTATTCCAGAGTGATGAGTCATTCCGGGATGACCGGAAGAGAGGCGGCAGAACGACTGCTTCGTGGTGCCGGCATCTATGATGTGCGTGTGGAATATGTGTCTGGAAATCTGACGGATCACTATGATCCGAGAAATAAAGTGCTCCGTCTGTCGGGAGCTACTTATAATCAGTGTTCGGTAGCTGCGATCGGAGTGGCGGCGCATGAATGTGGGCATGCGATCCAGCATGCGAGAGGCTATGTGCCGCTTAAGCTGCGTGGTGCGCTTGTGCCGGTTGCTAATTTTGGCAGCGCCATAGCATGGCCGCTGATCTTGCTTGGACTATTATTTAACAGCAATAGTTCCGCACTGTTTCTGAATCTGGGAGTTCTGGCATTTTCTGCGTCTGTTTTGTTCCAGGTTGTGACCCTTCCGGTGGAGTTTAATGCTTCCGGGCGTGCGCTTCGGATTCTCGGAGATACCGGAATGCTCTATCCGGATGAGGTAAGACAGACAAGAAAAGTGCTGACAGCAGCGGCGCTTACTTATGTAGCCGGGGCGGCAGCGGCAATTTTGCAGCTCTTGCGTATCCTTCTGCTGACAGGTTCCAGAAGGAACGATTAGAAAAATAGAGGAGAAAAGGGATGGGATCATCGGTAAATGATCGGGAGCTGGTGCTTGAGACGCTGCTCCTTATTACAAAAGAAGGGGAATATAGTCATATTGCCTTGAAAAATGTTCTGGATCAATATCAGTATCTGGATAAGAAAGAGCGTGCGTTTATCACAAGGGTGGTAAATGGCACGCTTGAACGCATGATAGAGATCGATCATATCATCAATCAATTTTCCAAAGTTAAAGTAAATAAAATGAAACCGGTTATACGCACCATCTTAAGAAGCAGTGTGTATCAGTTGAAATATATGGACAGTGTGCCTGACAGCGCCGTCTGCAATGAGGCAGTGAAGCTGGCAGTCCGCAAAGGGTTCTCCAATCTGAAGGGATTTGTCAACGGAGTGCTGCGCACCATCAGCCGGAATCTGGAAAGCGTAGAATTAACGAGTCTGTCGGTGAAGTATTCCCTTCCGCAGTGGATCGTGGATCAGTGGTTGGAAAGCTATGATGAAGATACAGTTGCCCGTATGGGACAGGCTTTTCTGGAAGAGC
>FR892680.1:171099-172782 GCA_000433535.1 Dorea sp. CAG:317 | reverse complement strand
GACAACTATCCGGTGCAATTTGAATGCAGTAAGTATAGAAGCGTTGACGAAAGAACTTCGTGAGGAACAGGTGGAAGTAGAAGAGACAAGTCTTCCGTATGCACTTCATATTCACGGATATGATTATCTGAATAAACTTACAAGTTTCCAAAAAGGTCATTTCTACGTGCAGGATATTAGCTCTATGCAGGTGGCGGAATGGGCAGATCCGAAAGAAGGAGACTATGTGATCGATGTCTGTGCGGCGCCGGGAGGAAAAGCCATTCACATGGCAGAAAAGCTTGCGGGAAGCGGTCACGTAGAGGCGAGAGATCTTACGGAATACAAAGCAGGTCTGATCAATGAGAATATTCAAAGAAGCAGGCTTGATAATATCGAGGCAGTTTGTCATGATGCGACGGTCTATGATGAAGCGGCAAAAGATAAAGCAGATATCGTTATCGCAGATCTCCCTTGTTCCGGTCTTGGAGTGCTTGGGAAAAAGGTAGATTTGAAATATAAGATGACGGAAGATATGCAGCGTGATCTTGCCGGACTTCAAAGGAAGATTTTGTCAGTCGTACACACATATGTAAAACCGGGTGGAAAACTTGTATACAGCACTTGTACCATCCATCGCGGTGAAAATGAAGACAATGCCCGCTGGTTTGAAGAAACATATCCTCAGTTCCGGCTCGTAAAGGAGCAGCAGTTTCTTCCGGGAAGAGAAGAGGGAGACGGATTCTATATCGCATTGTTTGAGAGGGAAAGGCATGGATAAGAAAGATATTGCGTCGTTTGGTTATGACGAACTGATAGAAGAAATGAAACAGATAGGGGAGAAGCCATTTCGGGCAAAACAGATCTATAGCTGGCTCCATGAAAAACTTGCAGATTCCTTTGATGAGATGACGAACCTGTCAAAAGCATTGCGGGAAAAACTGGATCACGAATATGAAATCAAAAAAGTGACGATGGCGGCGAGACAGATTTCCCAGGTAGACCCCACAGAGAAATTTCTCTTTGAACTGGAAGATGGGAATATGATCGAAAGTGTATTGATGAAGTACAACTATGGGAATTCCGTCTGCATCTCCTCACAGGTGGGGTGCCGCATGGGATGCCGTTTCTGTGCATCTACCATTGACGGTCTGGAACGCAATCTTACTGTATCCGAGATGCTAAGACAGATTTATCATATCCAGAAGATTACCGGGGAGAGAGTGTCTAATATCGTTGTGATGGGGACAGGAGAGCCGCTGGATAATTACGATAATTTTGTGAAGTTCATACATATGATCAGTGATGAACATGGACTTCATATCAGCCAGAGAAATATAACTGCTTCCACTTGCGGGATTGTTCCCAATATTCTGCGTCTCTCTGAGGAAGGCCTGCAGATCACACTTGCGCTGTCTTTGCATGGCTCCAATCAGGAGAAGCGAAAGAAATTGATGCCGGTGGCAAATAAATACGAACTGTCAGAAGTGTTAAATGCCTGTGATGTTTATTTTGAGAAGACAGGGCGCAGGGTGACTTTTGAATACAGTCTTGTGAAAGGGGTCAATGACCAGCCGGAAGATATCCGTGAATTGACGGCAATCTTGAAACACAGAAACTGTCATTTGAATGTCATACCGGTCAATCCGATCCGGGAAAGAGATTTCCAGAAGCCGGATAGCAAAAATGCGCAGGAATTCAAAA
>FR892680.1:168580-171011 GCA_000433535.1 Dorea sp. CAG:317 | reverse complement strand
AGGCTCTGATATTGACGGAGCCTGCGGTCAGCTCAGACGACGTTATGCTGCTGCAAAAAAGGAGAACTAGATGAAAATATATGCAATGACAGACGTAGGAAGAAAAAGAGAAGTCAATCAGGACTTTGTATATGTGACCGATAAGCCGGTAGGACCATTTCCGAATCTCTTGGTAGTAGCTGATGGAATGGGAGGTCATAAAGCAGGAGATTTTGCCTCCAAATACACCGTGAAGGTGCTGCATGAAGAATTGGAGAATACAAAGCTTGATAAGCCGGAAGAGATTCTGAATACAATTATCCATACGGCGAATCATGAGCTTATCAAGGCAGCTCATTCAGATGTAAAGCTGGAAGGCATGGGCACCACTCTGGTTGTTGCAACCGTGATTGGGAATACGTTGTATTTTGCCAATGTAGGCGATAGTCGTCTGTATTTGATCAATGATAAGATCCGGCAGTTATCGAAGGATCACTCTTTAGTGGAAGAGATGGTAAGACTTGGAGGAATCAAGGCAGAGGAAGCCAAGAATCATCCGGATAAAAATATTATCACGCGGGCCATCGGTGTAAAAGAAGATGTGGAAGCTGATATTTACGAATATCGCCTGAAAAAGGGAGATGTTCTTTTGATGTGCACAGATGGACTCAGTAATATGGTGGAGGATGAGGACATGTTCGATATCGTGAAGGGAGCAAGAGATATCGTGGAAGCAGTTCTCATGCTGATCGAGAAGGCAAATAGTAATGGTGGGAGAGATAACATAGGGGTTGTTATGGCAGAACCACTTGCAGATGAGGTGAGTGTATGGTAAAAGATGGAATATTTTTAGGAAATCGATATCAGGTATTATCGAAGATCGGCGCAGGCGGAATGGCAGATGTCTACAAGGGGAAAGACACCATGCTGAATCGTTTTGTAGCGATCAAAGTATTGAAAAAGGAATATAGAGAGGACGAGAATTTCGTTCGTAAGTTTCGTTCAGAAGCGCAGGCGGCAGCAGGGCTTCTGAATCCGAACATTGTAAATGTCTATGATGTCGGGGAAGACCGCGGCCTGTATTATATGGTCATGGAGCTTGTAGAAGGCATCACATTAAAAGAATATATTGAAAGAAAAGGCAGATTGTCTCACAAAGAAGTGATCAGTATTGCGATTCAGATGTGTACCGGTATTGGCGCGGCGCATGCGGCAAATATTATTCACAGAGACATTAAGCCTCAGAATATCATTATTTCCAGAGATGGTAAGGTGAAGGTGACGGATTTTGGTATTGCCAAAGCAACAACATCAAATACCATCAGTTCTAACGCTATGGGTTCCGTTCATTATTCTTCGCCGGAACAGGCAAGAGGCGGATTCAGTGATGCAAAAAGTGATATTTATTCAATCGGTATCACGTTATATGAGATGGCGACAGGAAGAGTTCCGTTTGATGGGGATTCTACGGTGTCTGTTGCAATCAAGCATCTTCAGGAGGAGATTACGCCACCGTCAGAGTACGTGCCGGATATTCCGTACAGCTTAGAGCAGATCATTCTGAAATGTACACAGAAAAACGGCGAGAGACGTTACAGCAACACCAGTGATCTGATTCAGGATCTGAAGCGATCCTTAGTCGATCCGGATGGAGACTTTGTTGTGATTCCACCGCTTCGAAGTGCAGATACGGTAATCATCACAGACGAAGAATTGGACAATATCCGAGACAGCTATGATGACGAGTACGATGACGAATATGACGACAACGAGTACGATGATGGATATGACGATGATGAGTACGATGACGACGAGTACGATGATGACGAGTACGACGATGATGAGTATGATGACGATGAGTACGGCAGAAAGAAACGTGGATCAGAGGAAGTAAATCCACGCATGAATAAAATCATGAAGATTTTAACGATTGTTGTGGCGGTGATCATTGTATTCATAGCAATCTTTGCAATTGGCAAAGCTGCGGGAATCTTCAAGGGCTTTGGTTCCGGTATTACGGCGGAAGAGACAGAGGATAAGGTGAAGGTACCGAATGTAGTCGGTAAGACAGAGGAAGAAGCGAAGAAGATTCTGAACGATAAGAAACTTGGATTTAAGGTTGTGGCAAGAAAAGAATCTAAGAAATACGAAGAAGGTCTGATCAGCAAACAGAGTGTAGAGCCGGGAGAAAAAGTTAAGAAGAATACAATGATAGAGGTTGTTGTAAGCTCCAAGCTTGTGGGAGATCAGATCACTGTTCCGAATGTTGCGGGAATGGATGAAGCAGAAGCACAGAAGACATTGGAAGCAGAAGGCTTGAAAGTCGGAACTTCCGAAGCAGTATACAGCGATCAGTATGAAGAAGGTATTGTAATCGGAACGACACCGGCATCCGGTTCAAAAGTAAGTGAGGATACCAAGATCGTGATGCAGGTGAGCAAGGGCTCTGAGA
>FR892680.1:119184-168512 GCA_000433535.1 Dorea sp. CAG:317 | reverse complement strand
ACGCCCAGTCTATGATCAAGAGTGCAAAACTTAAGGTCGGTACGGTAACCTATGAGTACGATGACAGTGTTGCAGAAGGAAAAGTTGTGTCCCAGAGCGTAGCCGGAGGTAAGAAGGTTTCCGCAGGAACAACGGTTGACATTCTGGTGAGCCGCGGCAAGAAACCGGAAGAAAAAGTATCCATTCAGAGTTTTGTCGGAAGAGATGAAGAAGAGCTTCTTGACTGGGCATATGCAAATGGATTAAATGCAACCAAGCAGAGTGAAGAGTACAGTAATAATTATCCGGAAGGTATGATTATTTCCATGACTCCGTCTTCCGGAAATGCATCTAAGGGAAGTACGATCAAATATGTCTTAAGCTTAGGACCGAAATCTTCCGGTCAGGGAGGTTCCGATTCTGAAACTGATGAGTAAGATGAGCATTAGAAAAGGTAAGGAAAATTTACTGTAATGCAGGGAAAGATAATAAAAGGAATTGCCGGATTCTACTACGTGAATGTAGTAGAATTCGGTGTTTATGAGTGTAAAGCGAAAGGAATCTTTCGAAAAGAAAAGCAGAAACCGCTTGTGGGAGACAACGTAGAAATTGAAGTGCTGGATGAAGAGACAATGACAGGAAATATCACCGCACTTCTGCCGAGAAAAAATGAGCTGATCCGTCCGGCCGTGGCAAATGTTGATCAGGCGCTGGTAGTATTTGCAGTCACAAGGCCAAGTCCGCATTTTAATCTTCTGGACCGTTTCCTTGTTATGATGGAGAGACAGGATATACCGGTTGTCTTATGCTTTAACAAAGAAGATATCGCAGAGGATGAACAGGTGGAAAAGCTTCGAAGTGTTTATGAAGGCTGTGGATATCCGTGCGTATTTACCAGTGCGCTGGAAGAGAGGAATATCGAGAAGATAAAAGAACTGCTGAAAGGGAAAACAACTGTCATTGCAGGTCCTTCCGGTGTGGGAAAATCATCTCTTATCAATATTCTTAATCCGGATGCGAAGATGGAAACCGGGGATATAAGCAGTAAGATCGAGAGAGGCAAACATACGACAAGACATTCGGAACTATTTACTATTGCGCAGGATTCATATATCATGGACACTCCGGGCTTTAGCTCTCTGTATGTCAATGACTTTGAAAAAGAAGAGTTAAAATATTATTTCCCGGAGTTCGATCCCTATGAAGGAACATGTAGATTTTTAGGGTGCGATCATGTCCATGAACCGGATTGTGCTGTGAAGGCAGCGGTAGAGGCAGGAGAAATCCACGAAATACGATACAAGGATTATCTTGAAATGTATGAGGAACTGAAGAGTAAGAGGAGGTATTAGTATGAACTATGTGTTAGCGCCATCCATTTTGGCGGCAGATTTTAAAAATCTGGGAGAGGAAATGAAGAAAACAGAAGAAAACGGAGCCGGATATATCCATTTTGATGTAATGGACGGTATGTTTGTGCCGAGTATTTCTTTTGGTATGCCGGTACTTAAGTCTATCCACAATGCAACCAATCAGTTTATGGATGCACATCTGATGGTGCAGGAGCCGATTCGATATGTGGAGGCATTCAAAGAAGCGGGAGCCGATCTGGTGACAGTTCATCTGGAAGCCTGTGAAAATGTAGAGGAAACCATTTCTAAGATCCGTGAGTGCGGTATGAAGGTTGGTTTATCTATCTGCCCGGAGACAAGTGAAAAAGAGGTGGAGCATCTCTTGTCTCAAGTTGATATGCTTCTTGTGATGAGTGTACATCCCGGATTCGGCGGTCAGAAATTTATTCCGGAGTCGCTGGATAAAATTCGCGCTATCCGTAAAATGATCACAGAACAGGGATTAAATGTGGATATTCAAGTTGATGGCGGCATTTATTTGACGAATGTAAGAGAAGTTCTGGATGCGGGCGCAAATATTATCGTAGCAGGATCGGCTGTATTCAACGGAGATGCGGCGCAGAACACAAAGGAATTTATGGAGATACTGAAGAGTTATGAGTAAGAGAATCGTGATCGTAAGTGGCGGCGAGTTGGATGAGAAATTCACGTTATCTGTATTGGAAGAAGGATACAGCCACATTATCGGTGTGGACAAGGGCATGGAGTTTTTGTATCAGCACAAGATCCGGCCAAGCTACATCGTAGGAGATTTTGACAGTGTAGATGAAGCGGTGAGAGATTACTATCGTGATGAGACGGATGTGCCTATCCGGGAATTTAATCCGGTAAAAGATGCATCTGATACAGAGCATGCTATCCGCCTTGCCATGATGCTTGGATGTGAAGAGATGCTGCTCCTTGGAGCAACCGGAGGACGGATCGATCACCTCTGGGCAAATGTGCAGTCATTATATATTCCATTTAGGGCAGGAATTGATGCAAAAATTATCGACCGCCAGAACCGGATACGTCTGATCGGTGAGGAAACCGTTCTCAGAAAAGACGAGGCGTACGGAACGTATTTCTCAGTATTTCCGCTTGGACAGGAAATCTTCGAATTTAATATTACCGGCGCAAAATATCCGCTCCATAACCATACACTGACACCTTATGACAGTCTGTGCGTAAGCAATCAGATTGAGGACGAAGAAGCGGTGATAAGTTTCTTGTCCGGTGTGGTGATTTTGATGGAGACAAAGGATAGTAAGTTATAAAAAATAAGAGATCGTTTCAAAGGGAATGTTACCAAAAGTGACATTCCTTTTTCGTTGCTTTATATTGCGAGAATATGTAATTGCTTGTTCCTGCATGGAAGATTGCATATTACACTACTGTCTTTATTGTCGCAGTTTTTATTTCCTGCGGTAGTGACCGGATGTATTTGCTTTGGAATGCTGTGCAGTAAAAAGAATACAAGTGAGGCGGGTTCCATTGCACTTTGCATTTTGTGGAGTGTAATCTGGTGGAGTGTAATAACGAATGATAAACCTAAATTATTCACGGAACAGTATCTGAAGCGATAACTGTGCCATGAATCTAAAAATTGATCCACGCAGCCATAACATCACTCAATTAACCCGTCAAAAGGGTATAAAATCCCTGTGGCAGAGTTCAGAGTGCAATTGTTAAGCTATCAAGGTTCGTTAATAGTTGCTATTCCAGCTGTACATTCAGCTTACCGATATTTGAAAGTGTCTCATAGAATTCATTCTTATAAGGGCAGCTACTGCACAGCTTGAATGTGATATATCTTGCTGAACGAATTATTTTTGCAGCAATCTTCAGCAGTTTTAAACGGACGGTATCTATGCGTTGTTTTCGCATGTTTGCTGATAATGCCAATCGTCTAAACCAATTAAATATGTTATACGCAAGAGCGTGTACCTGAAGTCTGTTGGCATTTACGATTCTAGCATGGCTACTTACAGAAGCGAAATCAAAACCGGATTTGCTTTCTTTGATGAAGTTTTCCATCCGTCCTCTTTTGCAGTAAAATTTTATGAGATACTCTGGTGAGGAATCCATGTTTGTGACAACAAATGTGTACATGTAAACCATCTGGTTTTCCGGCTTTTCAACCTTGCAAACCACACGCCTTTCATAAGGCCATGGACCTGCTTTGTACATGAAATCACCATAAACTACCGCATAATCAACTTTGTTATTCCTGGTGATTTCATCAAGCTCATCCACAAGATGGGATGCTTTTTCACGGAGAATACCATTCTCCTTCAGCCGGATGACATAGCTTGTGCCATTTTCCTCGCACTGCTTGTAAAGGTCAGGCGTAGCAAAACCGCTGTCACCCCGAAGCAGAATTTGGATTGTTGGATAATCATTCAGATATTCATCAAGTATTAGTTGCAGGAAGTCAACCACTCCAGTGCAGGAATACTGTGTTCCATCACGAAGTTGGATTTTTATCAGATCCCCAGTCATTCCATCATAACAGACAAGTGGATGGTATCCATTGCTCTGATAATGAAAGTTAAAGGCTCTGCCTTCCTGTTTACCGTATGCATCAAGAAGAGTGGAATCCAGATCCGGAATAACAGCCTGTGGCATCTGAATACTGTAAACTCTTTTTCGAAGTATTCTGCCAATCGTAAGGAATTGGTTTAAAGTATCTTCATCCATACGGTTAAAGAATCTTGATACCGTAGGTTGTGATGCTAAAGCATCTTTATTTAGTACTGCTTTAAATACTGGGTCATTTGTAAGTTCATCTGAAGCATCATCTTCAAAATAACCTGCAATAATCATATAGATTATCTGAAGGAGATTCTCCTTGTCAGTGTGATATCTAAATGATGCAGAATCATTAGTCTTAAATGAGCGACTGAAAAGTTTATCAATGTCAAGTTTACTTACGAATTCTTTGATAAGAAGCAGGCCTGCATCGGAGGATAAATCTCCTCCATCAAAATTTATTTTAATCTGTCTATTGCTTTCTAGTGATAAGGTGTTTACAATACTCATGAAGGGCTCCTTTGTTTGTATTATTAATGGCTTTGAACACCTTAATTTTACCACAAATGGATGCTCTTTTTTTATTCACTAGATAAGTGAAAAGCAATATTCAATTAAAATACAGTAACTATGTGGCTTTCAGCCACTTTCACGGCTACGCCGTGAATAATCCAGGATAAATCATAAAATGGCGACAGTTTTTTCTTGCTCAAGTGTTTATTATATAGAGGACAAAATAAGACAGCAAAGGAAGAGGTGCTGTTGCATCGGAAAAATGACACAAAATTAGTGACGTCCATTCGGGAAAAGAATTGAAGGGGATTCTTTTCCCTATTTGTCGTGATACGAAAGACTGAGGGTAAGAAAATATGCTAGAACTTGCAATCTGTGATGATGACATCATCCTATGTAATTGGTTAGAACAGAAGATACTCCATTATGGGAAAGTGAATGACTGTCAGATATCTGTAGAAATATACTATTCTGCGGTGCAGCTTCTTAACAGGCTAGAAGAAGAATCCTACGATATGTTATTCCTTGATATTTGTCTGGAACATGAGAATGGAATTGATATCGGAACGGAGATACGAAAGAAAAATTATGGAAAAGAACTGCAGATTACCTATATTTCAACATATCAGGAATATGCTATGAAATTATTCCGCATTCATCCATTTGATTTTCTTGTAAAGCCGATCCGAGAGGAAGAACTTTTCCGGGTAATAGGTGAATTACGGGAACTGTTAAAAGAACGGAAGAAAATATTTGAATATACAGATACAAAAGGAATCCACAAAATTTCTTATGACAAGATCCTGTATTTTTATAGTCTGGGAAAAAGAGTACATATCGTGACATCGGAAAAAGAATTTGAATATCGAGGAAAATTAAAGGATGTAGCGGATGTAACAGAAGAATATTTCTTACTGATTCACAAGTCCTATCTCATCAATATGGAACACGTGGAGCATTACGAATATGACAACGTGGTTATGAAAGACCAGACACGTCTCAGTATCAGTAAAGCAAATCGCAAGAAGGTCAGGGAAAGACTATTACAAACGGAGAAGAAAAGATTATGAATATCCATTTGATCACTTATCTGACAAGTAAATTATTCTGGATTTATACTGTGTTCCGTTATAATACCATCCTGTATCAAAAAAATGAGGATACACAAAAGCTATTTGCATATTTTTGTGCATATCTGCTTTCCTGCTGGGGAAGTATGCAGTGGGGAACGATGTACGGAGATCTGATCTTTGAGCTGATCGCTCTGTTAATTATAACAGTGGCATATCAGGCAGACTGGCAACATCATGCCTGGAATACACTTATGGTATATATTATGGGAATTTTATGTGATGGGATTCCAATCGTGCTCTTTCAACGGTATGCGGTAGCAAGAAATCCGGTGCATCATCACATGGGACCGGGAACTATCGTAATGGGAAATTTTATATTCTTTTTACTGGAAGTTGTTATTGAAAGAAAAGTGGATGTAAAGAGAAGTTATTATATAAAGAACCGTCATTGGCTTGCTATGCTTTCTGTCCCGGTGATCAGTATTATAGTCTGTATCAGGATATTGCTGCCAGACAGAAGAGGTGTGCGGTCTACGATTGTATTATTCTTACTGTTTATCAATGTGTTTATTTTTTATCTGCACGATGAGGTTCAGAAAAGTTATATTGAAACAGCAAAACAGGAAGAGCTGAAGATTCAGATGAGCCAGTATGCAAAAGAACTGGAGATGATGATGAAATCACAGGACAGGCTGAATAAGATACATCATGATTACAAGCACCATCTTACAACAATAGGGGCAATGGCAAAAACGGGAGGAAATGAAGAGATTCTATCGTATCTGAAACAAATGGAGAATATAGCCGGAACAGCCTTATGTCATCATTTATATACAGAAAACCGTAATATGAATAATCTGCTGAATTATATTTTGGAAGATTCGAAATCAGTAATTGAAAATCCGGAGATTTCTGTGGAAATACCGAATCATATAGGGGAAGAATTATTTGATCTAAGTATAATAGTGGGAAATCTTATGGATAATGCTATTCGTGGGACAGCAGCTTCAGATGAAAGGAGATTATCGTTTCAGATGTATTATGGAAAAGGAATCATGAATATCCAGATTGAGAATAGCATAAAAGATACACCAAAAGTGCGGAATGGAATTTATCTGACAACGAAAAGTAGGAAAGAAGGACATGGAATAGGATTACAAAATGTGAAACTCGTAGTAGAAAAATATCATGGTCAGATGGAGATCTGCCATACGGAGAAATCCTTTCAAGTGAAAATATTATTATATATGAAATTAGATGAAAAATAGTAAGGCGATGGTGTCTTACTATTTTTTTCGACCGATTTCGTCTATTTTTGCCACCTCAAGGGGCATTTTTACCATTTATGAAAATTTTGTGATTTTTTAGATTATAGTAGTGCCAAAGTCAGGAAAAAGGAGGGTAGCGGTTATTTTGTAAAGGAATTATAGAAAAAGATTACAAGAGGGAGAAAGAGACTATGAAGAGATTTCGAAAGTCGGCTATAGCCTTAGTACTTGCACTCCTGATGGCACTACAGGGAACAGAGCCTATCTTTGTACAGGCAAAAGAGGCCATTGAGGATGTACAGAAGAATGCAGATTTCTCCAGACCAGAGGCTTTGACGGAAGAGGAAGCAGGGATTACAGATTCCACATCTGGAGAACAAGATAAGAGTCAGCAGTCTGATGCGGACGTACAAAATGAAACGACGCCATCAGAAGATACAGAGACGCAGGAAGAACAGACAACTCCAGCGGAAGAAACAGAAGAAAATCCGCAGGAAAAAGAAGCGGAGTTGAAAGAACCACAGGATTACTATCCGATTCCAGAAGAACCGGAAGGTGAACTGATTGATTATGATGCCATTTCCAAGACTTATAAGACAGGGGACAAGCAGTATACAACCGTTTACGGAGGCTATGTCGGAACTTATAAGAATGAGGATGGAGATACCGAGCTGGTTGATAATACACTTGTAAAACCAGAAGAAGCAGATACTCCGGCATCCGAAGAAGCACAGGAAGCCAGCAGTGCATCGAAGGATGACCAAAAGGAAGAGAAAACAGAAGTTTATCAGAACAAGGCAAACGATTATGCCATCCTTCTTCCGGAACAGATGTCAGAAGAGAATGGTGTAACGATTGAAAATGGAAAGACCAGAATCGGGATCATTCCGGTAGATGGAGATTATACACATTCCGTTATTAAGGACAATGCGATCCTTTATAATGAAGTTTATGAAGGAGCGGATGTTCAGTATACGGTACTGGATTCCAGCATTAAGGAAGATATCGTACTTCAGCAGCCAACAGACAGAGAATCGTATGAATATGAACTTCAGATTCCGGGATATCAGGCTGAAGTAAAAGATAATCAGGTATACATTTATCCAGAAGGAAAAACAATCAAAGATGCAAAGTATCTTCTGGAAGCACCGTCTATGGAAGATGCTGCCGGTGAGATCAGTTTCCTGATTACGATGGAACTCAGGGAAGAAGATGGGAAAACAATCCTGACCGTAAAACCAGACAGGGACTGGCTTTCTGCAGAAGATCGTCAGTATCCGGTCAGAATCGACCCGACACCAGTAGAGATTCAGAAGAGTTCCTTTAACATGATCGGTGTGGAAGAGGGAAGTCCTACCAGTCAGATTGGTGACAACAATTATCCGTATGTCGGATTTGATGATGGTATTAAGTCTGGGAACCTTGCAGGATTTGGTACTGCACACCAGAACTGCCGGACTTATATCAAAGTAAATTCAAATTTTAGTCAGATTCCGAAAGATTCCAAAATTGACAGTGCAACATTTGCAGTCAGTCAGAAAACTGCATACAGTGGTGGTGCATCCCAGTTTGGACTTTATCGTGTAGATCAGTCGTGGAACACCTCCATCACATGGAAAACAAAACCAGTAAATCTTACGTTTCAGGATGTACAGAATGCAAGTACCAGCAGGAACAGTTATATCAATTATGACGTCAAAGATCTGGTAAATGACTGGGTGCAGGGAACGCATGCGAATAACGGATTTGCACTGGTAGCAATCGCAGAGGCAAATAATCTTGGGGCATCCATGCAGTGTGAAGTGCTGAATAATCGAAATTCAGCCTATGGACCGAAGCTCAGTATCCAGTGGTCTCCGGCAGAAGATCCATATCTGCGAGATATGTCACTGGATGAGACGACTATCCTGCTTCGCCCGATGACGGAAAAGAATACCAATGGAAAGCTGAAATTTGATGCTGTATTTGCAGACGGAATCGCAAAGAGTAAATCTACCGTAGAGTATTATCTGCTCCCGGATGAGGAAAAAGAAGAGCATCACGAAACAGATGCGAAACCATTGTATTCCTATCCAGACAGTACAGAATACAATAAGCAGTTTCCGGAGGCGAATAAGTATTACAGCAAAGATTCCAACTGGCAGAGCGCACTGTATTCGGGGCTGACGAAGGACAAGCTTTATAAGATCAAAGCAAAAGCATCGAAAGAGATTGATGGAAAGCTGGAAACTGGAAAAGAAGTGACCAGTGACAGCTTTGTGATCTATGAAGTCAAGCAGTTTGATACATTTCCGAAGATTGCAAAATATTATGGTGTTCCGCTTAAGAACATTATGAAAGACAATCAGGTGATGGATGCACTGGTTGTTGCAAATAATACAATTTTTATCCGTAACCCACAGACCAATGTCCCATATAGTCCGGCACCTCTTACGGATCAGGATAAGATGCGGATTGACGGAGCATTGATGGGAAGAGGACTGCACTGTGAATTTGGATTTGAACCAGTCAACTTAAATACTGGTAACTTCTACATGGATCAGTCCGATGCGACGATGAATGAGCTGAATGGGGAATTCTCCATTACAAGAAGCTACAATTCCAAAGGAACAGACCAGCATTCCATGTTCGGACGTGGATGGAGCTTTAACTATGACCAGTCACTTTCTCAGATGGAGAACGGAAGCCTTCTGTATATGAGAGGGGACGGAAGTTATCTGATCTTTGATAAGAATGAAGATGGCAGCTACACTGCTCCGGATGGTTATGTATATGATTTAAAAGCAGTCAGCTATAAAGATACAGACCATGACTACATCGGATGGGAACTGACAGATGCGGATCAGAGTATCTGGTCATTTGATAAATACGGAATCTTACGTTATGTAACGGATGTGAATGGATTTAAGACAGTATTGGATTATGACGATGATTATAATCTGAGCAAGATTACCACACCATCCGGAAAAACATTCGGGGTAAAACAGGATAAATTCGGGCATATCAAGGAACTGTCTCTTCCAGATGGTGGAAAAGTTTCTTACAAATATGACGAGCAGGGAAACCTGATATCTGTAACAGACCCGAAAGGAACAACAAAAGAATATCAGTATGATGATGACAGCCGTATGACAAGCTGGAAAGATGAGAATGGCAATACGGTTGTAAAGAATACTTACGATAAAGAAGGAAGAGTCGTAGAGCAGACCGATGCAGAAAAAGGGACAGCGACTTTCAAGTACGGAAAGAATTCTACTACAACAACGGATAACGAAGGAAATAAGACCGTTTATCATTATGATGATCAGTACCGCACAACATCCATTGAATATCCGGATGGAACAACCTGTGAAAAGACTTATAATGCAGAAAATCAGCTTGCTTCCGAAACGACAGCAGCCGGAACAAAAACTTACACTTATGATGCATTTGGCAATGTAGCAACGGAGACAAGAGAGGATGGAAAGACAGCCTCTTATACTTATAATGAGCAGAATAAGCTGACCAGTGCAACTGGATATAACGGAGCAACGGTTACTTACAGTTATGACGGTAATGGAAATATGGTCACATCTACAAAACCGGATGGAACAGCCATTACCTATACTTACGATGACAAACATCGTATGGTATCCCAGACAGACGGCAGAGGTGTCACAACAACGTATTCGTATGACGGACCGAACATGACTGGATATGTGGATGGAAATGGAGCAGCATGGGGATTCACGTATGACGCGATGAATCGTGCAGTTACCATGACAGATCCACTTGGACATGTAACCTCGAACAGTTACGATGCGAATGGCAATCTGACTTCCAAGACAGCAGCCGATGGCGGTGTGACCGCTTATACACTGGATGGTGTGGGAAATATTACAGCAAGTACTGATGCACTGGGGAATACCACCACTTATACTTACGATAAGATGTACAACATGACCAGTGGTACAGATCCGAAAGGAAATCAGATCAGCTACGTTTATGATAAGAATTATCAGCAGGTCAAAGCAACCGATGCAAAAGGAAATACAATTACTTATAAGTATGACAGCATGGGACGTGTCATAGAAGAGAGTAATAAAGATTTTGGAACAAAGCTCTATGAATATGACAAAGCAGGAAATCTGAAAAAATATACCGACGGAAATGGAAATGCAACCGTATCCAAGTTTGATTCTCTTGGACAGGTGCTTCAGTCCAAAGATGCAGTTGGTAATATAACCAAATATGAATATGACGCATTAGGAAATGAAACCAAGATTACTTATGGAGATGGAAGCAGCCATTCCAAGGAATATGATAACTGCGGAAGACTCGCTAAAGAGACAGATGAATTAGGTGCAGTTACCACTTATACTTATGATGCGGCAGACGATCTGGTATCAAAATCAGATGACAGTGGAAGAACCTGGACTTATACCTACGATAATACAGGAAACCGCTTAAGTGAAACCAACCCAGAAGGTGGAACTACCACATATACTTATGATAAAGCAGGAAATCTGGTATCTTCTACCGATGAAGAGGGAAGAACAGATACTTATGCTTACGACAAGGCAGGAAATCTGACTTCATCCAAAGATGCCCTTGGATATACCGTATCCATGAAGTATGACTTAAATGGAAATCTAGTATCCTCTACCGATGAAAATGGAAATACCAGTACCATGACTTACGATGGTAATGGAAACATGACATCGGTAAGCGATGCAAAGGGCAACATTACAGCAATGAAATATGATTCCACCGACAATCTGGAACAGACGGTGGACGCCCTGAAAGGAAAGACCACTTACGAATACGATTCACAGGGCAACAGCACAAAGATGACAGATGCCCTCGGCAATGCGTACAGCTATGTGTATGATAAAGAGGGAAATAACACATCCATAATACTGCCGACAGGGGACAAGGTGCTGATGGAGTACGATGCCATCGGACAGCTTGTAAAATGTACGGATGCACAGGGACTCGTAATTACCTATCAGTATGACGGAGCAGGCAACCTGATCCATTCCTCCGACAATGGTGGAAACAGCATGGATTATACTTATGATGGCGCCGGAAATGTACTGACACAGACCGATGAACTTGGCAGGACAGCAACATACAAGTACGATCAGTATGGCAGACTCCTGAAACTGACAGAGGCAGACGGAAGTACGACTTCTTATGAATATGATGTTATGGACCGCATTACAGCGGTAACGGATGCGGAAGGTCATAAAACAACCTTTACCTACGATAAAGTCGGCAACCAGTTATCCATGACAGAAGAAGAGGAAGCCACATATAAATACGCTTACGATAAGAAAGACCGGGTTATTTCTCAGACAAATCCACTGGGAGCATCCAGCACCTTTAAGTATGACGGAAATGATAATGTGACGGAATCTGTCGATGAAAACGGTACGGTTACCAAGTATGCATACGATAAAAATGACAATCTCGTATCCCAGACAGACGGAAATGGAAATACGACAACCTACCAGTATGATGAACTGGACCGCAAGATCGGTGAGACTTCTCCGTTAAAAGAAACAAATGAATACCGTTATGATGCCATTGGAAATCTTACCAAATCAAAAGATCCGATGGGACTTATTACGGAATACAAATATGACAGCTTAAGTAATCTGACGGAACAGATTTCTCCAAAGGGAGCAGTTACCAAATATGATTACGACAAGCATGGCAATGTCATTTCTGTAACGGATGCAAAGGGAAATGAGACACAGTACAGTGTTGACCTGAATGACAATGTCACAAAGATGACACAGGCGAATGGTGGAGAGTATACCTATAGTTATGATAAAGCCGGACGTCTGAAGAGTATGACCAGTCCACTGGGTTATACCAAGAATTTCTCTTATGATAAAGTGGACAACGTGGTAAAAGAAAGCGACAGCTTAAAGAGTACCACCACTTATACTTACGATAAGCTCCACAACATGAAGTCTTCTACCAATGCACTGGATGGAACAACCAGCTTTTCTTATGATAAGTATGGCAATCTGGTGAAGGAGACAGATCCACTTGGACGGAGCAATACCTACAGTTATGACCTAGCAGGCCAGATGACTTCTGCAGCTGATCCGCTTGGTAAGATAACTGCTTATACTTACGACCCGGCAGGGAATATCACAGACATCACAAAGCCGGGCGGAAGAAAGACCAGCTATGGTTATGACAAGAATTATAATGTTACCTCAGTAACAGATCCGATGGGATATGTTGCAAAGACCGTCTATGATAAAGATAATCGTGTAACAGAAGAGACGGATGCACTGGGGCAGAAGGAATCCTATACTTATGATAAGGACAGCAGGGTAACTTCTATTACAGACAAGCGTGGATTCACAACGGGATTTGATTACGATGCGCATGGTAATATTCAGGTTGTTACAGATAAGACCGGATTAAAGAGCCATCTGGAATATGACAAGAATGACAACCTGACCAAAGTAACTGATGCCCTTGGCGGTGTAACAACTTATGGTTACGACAACATGGATAACCTGGTGACCTTCACCAATGCAGCAAATAAGACAACGAATTATACTTATGATCTGGAAGGCAACCTGACATCCATCAAAGATCCGGCAGGAAGAACAGAGAAATTCGACTATGATGAAAAAGGCAGACTGACCGGACATACACAGGCAAGTGGCAAGAAAACCACGTATGATTACGACAAACTGAATGACCTGTTGGAGAAATCATATCAGGATGCAAAAGGCGAGAAATCCGAAAAGGACGTGACCTACGCATATAACAGTGCCGGGGAACGGGTATCCATGAAGGATCAGACTGGTAAGAGCAGTTACGAATACGATGCGCTCGGAAGAATCACCAAAGTGACAAGCGGTTCGAAAAAGGATGTCAGCTACGTTTATGATGACGCAGATAATCTGCAGGCAATCGTGTATCCGGATGGTACAAAGGTCAGCTATGAATACGACTTAAATGATAATCTGGTAAAACTGACAGACCGTAATGGAAAAGTAACCACCTACAAGCATGATGCACTGAATCGTGTGACAGAAGTCATTAGAAGCAATGGAACAAAGACGGAAGTATCTTACGATGCAGAAGATCATATCACAAAGATTGTGAATACCTGTGGTTCCTGTGGAAAAGTAATCAGTACTTATGAGTACAAGTACAATGATCAGGGATATGTAGTGGGAGAAACCGCTACAGAACTGGAAGCAGGAACAAGAAAGACACCAAGCTGGGAAGACTGGTACAACTGGGGCGGCACAAAGAAAGAGACAAGCAAAGCAGACTGTGAGCATCAGGAAAAAGAGATCCAGACAACACGTACTTATGAATACGATGACAACTGGGAACTGACACGCTGTACGGAAAAAGTAGAAGGCGGTAAAAAGACAGTCCATAATTATTCGTATGACAAGATCGGAAACCGGACTTCTTATGAGAAGATCGAGGATGGTGTCAGCAAAGCAAAATATAACTATAAGTACAACGATTCCAACCAGCTCATCAAACGCACGAATGCAAAGATCTGGGGCGATCCGGGAACAACCTACAGCTATGATAAGGACGGTAATCTGATCCAAGAATGCGATAAGACAAACAGTGCAGATCCGGTCACTTATGAATATACAGCAGAGAATCGTCTGGCAGTCGTAAAACAGGGTGGAACAGTCCTGATGGCAGCCATGTACGATGGAGATAACAACCGGGTATTCGAACTGGATAATACCTATAAATGGGAAGACTGTTATGGCGATGAAGTCCTGATCCCGGAGAATCAGCGTACCGAAGACGGGGACAGCCCGAAAGAGCAGCTTGCATCTCTGGTAAAAGGCGGTTCAAATGCCAAAGGTTATACACTGACAGAGTATATCAACGATATCAATCGTGAAAATACAGAAGTCCTCGCAGAGTATGGGGCAGACGAGAAAGTCCGTCAGGCTTATACTTATGGAGAAAGTGGAATCGGAGAACGTATAAGCGTTGATAAATCCACAGAAAGCAGTTATTATTTATATGACGGAAGAAACAGCGTGACCGGAATCCTGACAGAAAATGCTAACCTGACGAACAGTTATCAGTATGATCCATACGGTAACCTTACATCAGGAACAGCAGACGGTGTCAATTACTACGCTTATAATGGAGAGTCCACAAATGTAAAAACAGGACTTCAGTATCTGCGGGCAAGATACTATAACGCAGAGAACGGAACCTTTACAACTGAAGATAGTGACCTTGGAACGACAGAAAATCCATTAACCAGAAATCGCTACGATTATGCGACCAATAATCCGTTGAATTACAGTGATCCGACAGGACATTCATTATGGAGCAGGATTAAGAGTACAGCTAAGAAGGTGGCAAAAAAGGTTGTAAAAACGGTTGTAAAAGCAGCAAAAACAGCTATAAAAACTGTAAAAAATGTTGTTAAGACAGTAAAAAATGCAATTAGTCATACGAGCCGATCTTCGAGAAGTAGTACAATAAGTAGATCAACAAGAAATGTTAGTACTAATTCAAATGCTTATAAGAATAATACTTTTTATACTAATGCTTCTTATAACAGAACAAAAATGTCTAAAGGAGTAAAATTAGTCGGGGGACATAGTAAAAGCAAGAATAAACAATATAGTTCGTTTTATAATTTTGCAACAATACGATCAAATGAAATTAGAGCAAATATTAATCGGATTATGTGTAGCACCAATAAAAGAATAAATACCCTGATTACTGGGACTAAAGATAATGTAAATCTGACAGTTACTAGAGGAATTAATATATCGGGTACATTAGGTGTTTGGACTTATGATTTCTCAATAGGGCTATCTTTTGATGCCAAGGGAAATGTTGGAATACAACATAGCTTCGCTGGGGGAGTCACAGCTTCTGCAGCACCTAGTATATCTGCAGCTGGATATACAACAGTTACTAATGCTCCAGATATATTTGAGTTGGAGAATGAAGGAAGTAATGTTGGTGGTGCTTTAGCAGCACCAGTAATGGGTGTACCGGTTTATGGTAGTGGAGATTTTGTAGTTACGGGTGATCCTAATAGCTCAGATAAACATTATTATGGAGTAACTGTGGCAGGAGGAGTAGGAACACCTGGTGGAGAAGTACATGCGGAAATTTCTACTACAAAGACGGATGCATCAATAAATGTATTTGATATTATAAAAAAGAAGTAAACTAGAGAGAAGGAATAATATGTATAGTATCCTACTGTTTTATATATTTTTTTGTGTATTAGCAATTAGTTCGATATGGATTATTGTAATGCGCTGGAAAAGATATATGAAATATTCTAATGGAACATATAAAAATGCAGGACAGAATTTAATTTTTAAAACAGAACTATCTCAGAATGAAATAATTCGAAAATTGGAAACACATGATGCAAAGGATACATTGGACTATGATTTTTATGAAAAAAATGGTGAGTATTTTCTCAAAGTAAAAGGAGTAAAAAGACTTGTTTTTAATGGAATATTAACAGCGGATTTTAAAGTCGATTTTTTAGAAAATGCACAAAGATATATTATTGTTCATCAGGGTAACAATTTTCAAATGTTATATTCATCAGGATATGAGGCAGAAATATTTGAGTTTATGGTAAAAAAATTAAATTGTATTCCTCAAGAAAAGATAAATGGGTAAAAATGAAAAGATATAAAAAAATAATAATACTTGCAGTTGGAAACCTGTTGGTGCTATCAGCGTGCTCCAAACAACCAGACTTTGATGCCAAATCCTACGTCCAAAGTTCTCTTGATGCATACTATCATGGAGATTATAAAGATTATGCAAATCTGTTAGAAATCTCGGAAAAAGATGCCAAGAAAGAAATCGAAGAGGATTTTAATGAGAGTATCCAACAGCAATTTGATGATTCCGATAACATTACGAACAAAGGAATTGCTGATTATGCGAAAAAACTGGCAGAAGTAAAGAAACTGGCAAAATACAAAATACAGGATGTGAAAGAAGAGGATGGAGTCTATACAGTAAGTGTACAAGTTGAACCATCCAATGTATTTCAGACATTGCAACAAAGCTCTACAGAGGTAAGCAATGAAAAAATAAAGCAGGGATTAGATGGAAATGATCCGGAAGTCTTTGCATCTGTATTAACAGAAAGTGTCCAGAAGAGTCTTGAAAAGAACAGTTATGGGAAAACTGTTACTGTAAAAGTATCAGTGGAAAAAGATAATTCAGGAAAATATGGTCTTTCGGATACAGAGATGAATAAGCTGGAAGCAGCGATGTTCCCAACAGAATAAGAATGAATGGAAAGCTATCAGAGGGAAAAAACTGGTAGCTTTCTTTTATCTTCAAGACGAGAAAAGTTCTGGCGATAGTAACGTTTAATCATCGATATTCTTATTTTATTTTCTATTTTACCAACTAATCTGGCGATGCATTTTACGATATTGTCCGGGAGTTATACCAGTGTATCTCTTAAAAATAGAAATAAAATAACTTTGAGATGAAAAATTCAAGTAAGTACTGATTTCACCCAGACTATAGTCGGAATGTGCCAGTAAATTCTGTGCCTTTTCAATAAGAACTTTATGGATAAAAACAGTAAGCGTCTGTCCGGTTTCTTTATGGAACAGGGCAGACAGATATTTAGGTGTTAAATTAACTAAAGATGCCAGTTGATTTAAGGTTAAAGTTTTATTTTTACTATGATAGATATAATCAATGACGCGAGAAATAGCTGGTGAATAGTAGTTTTTGGCGTCTTTTTTGCTTCAGCAACACGAAGCGTAAATTCAATAGCCATCTGTTCATTTAATTTCATTAAAGCGTCAACATCGGTACATTGTTCCATTTTTCGTATATATACATCACTTAAGGAAAAAGCAGTTTCCTCATTAAGTCCTCCTTCGATGGCATATCTGGTAACTAAAGTTGTATTAGCAATACTTGCATAAAAAAGTAATTTTAATTTGGAATTGGAAGAGGTCATCTTTCCGTAAACAGTTGTTGGGAGTGAATAATAGGTATTCTCCAATGCGTGAATATCTCCGTTTGAAACACATTCGAGAATTGCTTTTTCCTGTGCATAAGATGTATGTATCCGTTCATTTTCTGCATTTTCCAACATTTCATGTGTGAGTGAAAAATTGATGTCTGACTTCATTTTATACATAGGTAATTCCTCCTGTCAAAAACACGATAAATTGACATAAAACACGATAAATCAATATAATTATATGCCGGAAATAGATAAAATGCAATTAAGAGATTAAGAGAGAGGAGATAGATGCTATGAAACGAAAAGAAGTAATTTTTTTACTGGCAATGCTGTTAGTTGGAACTTCTGTTGGTGGTTTTGCATATCCAAGTAATTGTTATGCAGCAACAGCAGAGACAGAAAGTTCTTCGGAACAAAGTATTTATTCACTGGCCAATCATTATTTTAAAATCAAGTCTATCAGTAATGGGAAATACTTGCTTGGAAATAAAGCAGGATATGAAGCTCAGGCAGATACAGCCGATAGTGGAATGACATTCTACTTTAAAGCATCTGACTTGGGAGAATATATTCTTTTTGATCAGGATAGCAAGTATCTCACATATAACATTTTTAATGCAATTGTCCGAAATACGACATTGTCAGATAAGACGCGATTTAAAGTAGAGCAGTATGAAGATAATTCCTTTTCTTTTTATTCTTATGTTAAAAAGAAATATGTTGGAATTAAGGGAACTTCACTGGTTTGGAAAGACAATGTGGATGATACATGCCGGTTTGAACTGGAACTTACAGAAGGAAATAATCCGTTTCCGGAAGCAGATATAAATATTGATTTTTATGACGGGGATGGGAATCCAATAACGACATCGAACGTGATGGCGAGACCGTCAAGTGGTGAAAACATTATCGGAACAGCAGATACTCATGCACATTTGTGTCATAACAAAGGATCAGGAGAAGTTGTATTTAATGGAGATGCATTTAGTCCCCTGGGAATTGCAGATGCACTCAATGATTGTACGGATCTGCATGGAGTAAATGGAGCGTATGATATTTGGGGAAAAGCAGTAGATGGTGCAACGACACATAATACATCGGGATATCCAAATTTTAGTTACTGGCCTACAAGTTATTCTACAAACCACGAACAGACATACTATAAATGGCTGGAGCGTTCCTATCTGGCGGGGCAAAGAGTGCTGGTACATCAGTGCGTAAATAATGAAATATTAGGAAAAGTTACCAATGCACTTCCGCCTTATAAAAATGGCGTAACAAATGATATGGACGCAATCCGACAGGAAATAGAGTATGTATATAAAATGCAGGATTATATAGATGCACAGTGTGGTGGACCGAATGAAGGATGGTTTAGAATTGTAACATCATCCGAACAGGCAAGAGATGTGATCAGTCAGGGCAAAATGGCTGTATTCTTAGGAATTGAAGTAGACACAATTTTTGGTGCAGATACGGATTTTGCTGGAAAATATAATGCTGGAGAAATCACAGAAGAAGAAATGAACACAGGTCTGGAAAATATAGAAAAGCAATTGGATGAAGTGTATGATCTGGGAATAAGAAGTTTTTATATGATACATGCATTGAATAACGGTTTCGGTGGATGTCAGTTATATCAGGGGGAAATATTCAGTATTATGAATTACCTGAAAACATCAGATTTTTATCAACCAGAGGTAAGCACCAATCCAAGAGTATTCTACAAACAGCCGAAAGCAGATCTTCCAGAAGATGCACAGGGACATGCCAATGTTGAGGGACTTACAGAGACTGGAAAATGGATGATTCATCAGATGATAAACAGACACATGATTATAGAACTTGATCACATGAGTGACAAGTCCTTAAATGATACCTTGGATATCTTATGGGAAGAAAAATATCCGGGAATTATATGTTCTCATACAAGAATTTTGGATATGTTTAATCCAGAAGATGAGGCATGGGAACAATTGGATATTCCACGTATGATAAAAATATATCAGCTTGGTGGAATTATATCACCTATGATGTGGGAAACAACAACAGGACATCAGAGATGTGCAACGGATTATCTGGAATATATGATAGAACTGAGTAATAATTCAGAAACACCGACTACAGGAATATTAGATAATCAAAATTACTTTAAATATGACGGACCATACGAAGTGCCGACTACATGGTATAACATGAACGATGATGAGTCAGATGACATGATTCTTGGAATACCGTATGGAAGCGATGTTAATGGTGCATGCATGTTACCGAACTTTGATAAAGTACAAGAAAGTTTCGATACAGTTGATTATGACACTTTTACAGATTTATATCCGGGAATTTATGCGGATGGAGTAACAGCAAAGGTTAATAAACAAACTACAGGAAATGTCACATTTGATGTTAACGGTGATCGTGGTGTTGCACATTATGGTTTAGTACCAGATTTCTGGAAAAAGATGTCAACCAATAGCAATATTGTGGATATTAATGCAACATTTAATTCGGCTGAAGCGTATATCAGAATGATAGAACGTGCAGAAAAATACTCAGATACATATCCAAGCAGAGATGAATCACAATGGATAACAACTTCGACAGAATATTGGCATTAGATATGGACTTTGAAAGAGGGGATAAGCCATGAACATTGATAAAATATGCGAACAGTTAACAATAGATGAAAAAATCCGGCTTTTAGGCGGTGTTGGTGACTGGCATACTTATGACTGTAATGGGAAAATCCCCTCTATTATGATGACAGACGGATCACATGGGATTCGAAAACTGGAACAGGAAAAGGTTGGGGATATTGAAACCAGTAAGCCAGCAACCTGTTTTCCAACTGCAAGTGCAATAGCCTGCAGTTGGAATCCTGCTATTGTTAAAAAGATGGGTGAAGCGATTGCGAAAGAAGCAAAAAAAGAGCAGATATCCATTGTGCTAGGCTGCGGAATCAATATCAAGCGTTCTCCTTTATGCGGAAGAAATTTTGAATATTTCAGTGAAGATCCGTATTTGACAGGAAAGCTGGCAACGGGATATATCGAAGGTGTACAGAGCCTTGGAATAGGTACGAGTTTAAAGCATTATGCTGTTAATTCACAGGAAACAAGACGAATGACATCCAATAGTCAGATTGATGAAAGAACTCTTAGGGAAATATATCTGTCGGCTTTTGAAGAAGTTGTGAAAAAAGCAAAACCGACTTCTGTAATGGCTTCATACAACAGGATTAATGGCGAATTTGGAGCAAGAAATAAATACTTACTGACAGATGTTCTGAGAAAAGAATGGAAATATCAAGGTGGTGTGGTGTCGGATTGGGGAGCAGCAAATGATATTGTAAGCTGTATGAAAAATGGTCTGACACTGGAAATGCCAGATCCGAAAGGCTTCCACACAGATGTGTTAAAAGAAGCGTATAAGGATGGCCGGATTACGGATCAGGAACTGGATAACTGGACTAAGAATGTTCTGCAGAATTTTGTATCACTTCATAAAAATATAGAAGAAAATTATGAGGTAGATATGGAAGAACAGAATCAGGTGGCACGTAAACTGGAAAATGAAAGTGCAGTACTTTTGAAAAATAATAGTGTTTTGCCAATTGGAAAAGAGAAGAAGGTAATCATTATTGGAGAGCTTGCCAGGCAGATGCGGTTTCAGGGAGGTGGGAGCAGTCATATCCAGCCGACGAAGATGACAAATGCGATTGAAGCAATACGTGAAAAAGGATATCAGGTAACTTATATACAGGGATATCAGAATGAAACGGAGGAATTAGGAGAAAAGCAACTACAGGATACGATAGAAAAACTGAAACAGGAATATAGAAAAAAAGATTGTGTGATTCTATATTTTATCGGTCTTACAGAATCTTACGAAGGAGAAGGATACGACAGGAAAAATCTTAAAATCCCTCAAAATCAAGAAGAACTGTTGGCTGAAATTGCAGAAACTGTCGGAAAAGATCATATTGCAGCAATTAGTTTCGGGGGTGCGCCTATGGATTTTAGCTTTGAAAAGAATGTAGGAGCAATTCTTCACATGTACCTCGGAGGACAGGCTGTAGGGGAATCTGTTGCTGACTTAATCAGTGGAGAAGTGAATCCATCCGGCAAATTGGCAGAGACAATTCCATTTTCAGAAAAAGATACTCCGGCATGGAGATATTTTGCACCTCCGAATGATGATGTAGAATACAGGGAAAGTATTTTTGTGGGTTATCGTTACTATGAGACATTTCATGTTCCGATAAAATATCCGTTTGGTTATGGACTTTCCTATACGTCTTTTTCCTATTCGGAATTGAGTGCACCAGAAGTATATAGTGGTGGAAAGATACAAATCGGTTTTAAAATTAAAAATATCGGAAAGGTAAGTGGAGCAGAAATAGCACAGTTATATGTCTGCCCGAACGAATCAGATGTTATCAGAAGCCATATAGAATTAAAGGGATTTCAAAAAATATATCTGCATCCAGGAGAAGAAAAAGAAGTTATATTAGAGCTGGATGAAAGAAGTTTTTCCGTCTATGATGTAGAGAAAAAAGCCTTTTCCATGTTAAGCGGCAAATATCAGATCTGTATCGGAGCATCGGTACATGATTTGCAATTAAAGGCAAATATGGAAGTAGTAGGAAATAGTTATTTTAGAAATGAAAGAGAACTGTTTCCAGATTATTTTAGAGAGCAGCCACATGGAATGGAAATCAGTGCAGAACAATTTTATCAGCTATTAGGCGGTGAACCAAAACATGACAAAGAAAAAAAGCGTGGAGAGTATACGGTTTACGATTCCTATCAGGATGTGGTAAATGTCTCCATGTTTGGAAAATTTGTTCGTGGAGTCGTACATATCGGACTTAAGATTATGCTTCGGGGAAAATCAGAGCAGGACCCGGCCTTTAAAATGGTAAAAATGGGAGTGGAAGAAGGAAATCTGGAAGGTCTGATTGCAACCAGTGGTGGAATTGCAACTCCGAAGTTAATCGATATGTTAGTTTACAATGCAAATAAGAAATATTTGCAGGCTTTTAAAAGACTGTTGAAGAAATAGAGAGAGGTGGAGTCGTATATGGAAAACAATAAATTAGATAAACGCACAAAATGGAGTTATTGTATAGGAGCAACCGGAAGAGATATGGCGTATGCACTCGTCTCTATGTTTCTTCTTACATATATTCAATATACGATGAAACTGACAGTTGCCCAATATGCAGTAATATCAGCAATTATGGTCGTGTGTCTGCTGTGGGATGCCATTAATGATCCAATGATGGGAATTATTATTGAAAATTCGCATTTAAAAGCCGGAAAATTTAAACCTTGGATTTTTATAGGAGTAATTTTGAACAGCCTGGTAATTATCTGTTTGTTTACAGTAAGACCGGAAGGATGGGGATTTGTCGCATTTTTGGAGTGGGATATCTTTTGTGGGGAATGACTTACACAATGAATGATATTGCCTATTGGGGAATGCTGCCGAGTCTTACATCAGATCCGGGAGAACGGAACTGGCTGGTAACCGTACAGGGAATTTTTATCTGTATCGGACAGTTTTCAGTTGCAGGTCTGCTCCCTGATATGGTAGCAGGAAATGCGATTATGGCGTATCGGACGGTTGCGATTGTGATTGCTTTTTGTTTTATTGGTTTCCAGCTACTTACAGTGTTTGGAGTAAAAGAGAGAAAACGACCGGAAAAGAAGAGAACACTGTCATTAAAAGATATGTTTCATATATTTCTGAGGAATGATCAGCTGATAGTGATTGGAATTGCATGTTTATTATTCCAAATCGGAAATGGTCTTCTGATTATGATTGGAATGAATTTCTTTTATTTTGAATTTGGATATTCTGTAGGCGGCAGTCTTGTATTTTGGTTTACGATTATGTATGGATTAGGAACGCTAATATCAGAGGCATCTTTTGCGTGGCTTTCCTCAAAATTCACACGGAATCAGATTATAACTGCAGCTACCATCATTACGGTCATTGGGTATATGCTTTTTATGAGTGTAGGCTACATTTTACCAAAGAGTGTTGTTTTACTGAATATCATCGGTTTCCTGATCTTCTTTTCACAAGGAGCATTTAATATGACGATGATTGTCATGTTAAATAATACCATAGAGTATGATGAAGTCCGGTTTCATGAACGACATGACAGTATTATCTCAGCAGTAAGATCTTTTGCAACAAAGCTGGCAAGTGCAGTTGATCAGGCGGTTGTTGCGTTAATACTGATTATAAGCAATATTTATGCAATCAGTCAGAAAATATCCGGATTAGAAATAAAAGCTGGTACAGGAGAACTTACTTCGGAAAATGTAATTGTACAGGCAGATAAATTTATTCAGACAGCAGATGCCGGACAAAGATTTATATTGCGTCTTGGAATTGTAGCTGTTCCGGTAATTTCTATAGGAGCTGCTTATATACTGATTAAACGGAAATATATTATTGATGAACGTAAGTATGAAGAACTGGTAGCGGAAATAAAAAGCACAAATAAAAAATGATTCAATTAGTTGTGATGACCTTATAATTGATGAGTTTAGAAAAAGGTGATATGAATGACAATTGATGATTTTATATATGAAAATAGTATTGTACGTGATAATGGTTCTGAATATACAGCAGATCATATAGATAGGGTGATAGAATCTGTTTGTAATAATTATGGATTAACTATAAAAATGATTTCTACAAATTATGTTTTTCCACGTATTATAAAAGCGAGTGAAGAAAAGGCTTTGATTTGGGATCAAACATATTGGGAATTGTTCAGTCTGTATTTAGCGTATTTCACAGATTTAAATGCTATTCAAAAGAAGATAATTGTGTATGATGAGAGTTCTGTACAGCCGAAAATATTGATTCCATTTGCATATTATTTAGCATTAATTGTTGAAGATAAAAAACTTGCTTTAAATTTCGCAAATTATTATAACTACAGAATACATGAGAGAAAAGTGCTTTGTATAGACATGAGTTTAGATGAATTTTCGGAATATGTTGAAATAGCAAAGTTGTATGTAGCCGTTCATGAACAAACACATTTTAAATATGAGAATGATAAAGTTCAAAAAGCATTTGATTTAAAGAATATAGAAGATATGCTAGATATAGTACATAGACTTTATGAGAATTATGATGAATCATATTGTAAAGAAAAATATTTGAAAAGTAAATCAGAATTATTAGAAATGATTAATTCTGCAATGTCAGATACTGATTTGAAAGAAGAACTGTTATGTGATACATATTCATTTAATAATTGTATCTCGGTATATAGAAAGGTTTGGGAAAAGAAATATTCAGAAAAAGAGATTATTACTAAATGTTCAGAAACAATTCGTATCGTGAATTATTATAATTCTATATTGATTTCATTAAAGACTTTTTGGCAAAAGTGTAATTGCAATATTGATGAAGTAAATATTCAGCAACAGGCGATATCAATGAGGATGTATCTTTTTGAAGTTATTTCTACAATACAAATCATACAACAAGATTTGCAAGATTACGAAGATGAAAATCTATGGAATTATAATGGTTTTGAGGACAATTATAATCTTGAAAATATGTTGTATTCTTATTTTTTTAATGAAAAGGCTCTTGAATATTGGAAGAATATATTCTCATCTGATACTTGTGAAAAATTATCAGATCAAGATATATATAAATTGTTAAATTGGAGGTAAGAAAATGAAAATTAAACTTGAAGTAGCTTATACGAATGAAGAAGCAATCAGTCAATTAGATTCAGCGTTGGAAGAAATAGAAGATATTAAGGTTGAAAAATTTGAACAAAATGGGTTTGATGGTTTCGATCTTTTATATTACTTTTTGGAAACAGGTACGGCTGTTGTTTTAATAGAAAAACTTTGTAAGATTATTATTGCATTTATAAAGAGAAATGATTCGAAAAGTTTTAAAGCTAATGGAATAGAATGTGTTGGCTATAGTGAAAAAGAGGTAGAAAAATTAGTTGAGAAGATAAAAGAATCAACTAAAAATGAATCAGAATAATAATAAATATAAATGGTATAGAGAAGGAATGGAAAGCTATCAGAGGAAAAAACTGGTAGTTTTCTTTTGTTTCAAAAACAGAGACTTGTTAAAAAAGCTATTGTAATAAGCGAATCAGAAAAGTTATAATAAATGATAATGGATGGCAAGAGGTCATCCATTCATTATGAGAAAAAAGAAGGAATCCCCATGAACCAACAAGAAATATTCACATACATCCAAAAGCAATACCCCACCCATCCAGACACAATCACCAAATCCGGATACCCCGTCACCATCTTCAAAAACCCAAGAACCGCCACACCTTATGCCGTTTTTTACCAACCAGCCGAAAGAACAACTTTCATGGAAGTTCAGGCAGAGCCGGACATGATAGGCAACTACATCGAAATGTACCACCTTGCTACGGCAAAGCACATGGATCAGAAGCACTGGCTGGCAGTTCCGTTGGATGGTTCTGTCAGCGATTCAAAAGTTCTGGACTTACTCGATATGAGCTACGACCTCGTAGACGGACAGGCAGAAGCAGATGGAGAGACAGAAGCAGATAAACAGGAGTAGACGGACAGGCAACAGACAGTCCGACAGAAGAAAAAGATTGACAATTTTATCCACACATTCCATAAGGGATACAAATGGAAAAAGTATTGATTGCTGCGGATGAGGTAGATAAGTGGAGTCGGCTTTGTGAAGGGTTACAAAATGAGTGGGAATGTACGACCGTTAATCTGGATGTGTTTGAAAAATTCCATACCATAGCGGTCTATGACGCAGTATTGATGCTTGTGAGAAATGATAACAGAAAGCTGGGAAGGCTGATTTGGGAAGTCCGGCAGTACAGCAGGGCTCCGATTATTGTAGTGATACCGGGGATTCAGGCGGTAAAAAAGTATATTGAATGGGGTGCAGACCTGGTATTTCCACATCCTTCGGTTAGCCTGATCAACACGTACCTGTATGCATTGCTCAGGCGTTCTGACATCGCATGGAACATCGGAAGAAAAAGAGAAAAGCAGGAGATGATACAAAAGGGAAAACTGCTGATCGACTGGCGTTATCATACTGCTTACTGGGGAGAGCGTGAGCTTACAATCTTAAATGAGAGAGAAAAGGCATTCCTGTATCTGCTGGCAGATTCCTCCAGACAGGTAGTTACCCATGAGATTATCTTTGAAAAGTTATGGAAAGAACCGTATGGAGATGACTCTGCCAACATGATCTGGTGTTTTGTACGCAGACTCCGCAAAAAACTGGAAAAGACAGAACCGGAGGCTGCAAAGATTATTCAGAGTATACGAAAGGTGGGATATTATTTAGATATAGGCATACATTAAGCAAAATGTAGAAAAATGTCGAATTATGCGAAAAGTGACTGGCAGATGACTGTTACATTACACAGTTCTGACAGTCTTTTTCTATATACTTCTTTTTGTGGTGTTTTAGTAAGGCATGACAAGGAGAAGAGTTATATTTGCATCAATGGAGGTCCTTAAAAAAACAAAAGAGTAAGAGGAAAAGAAGTGCTGTAATCGATGAGGTTGCAGCACTTTTTTCTTCGACATTTTTCGAACATTATAACGTACCTATCCGATCACCGCCATGCTTCGATTTGATTTCTATACCAAAAATCAGATCGGAGGAAAGATAAATGGCTTATAACAAGACAAGTGAAGAACGAAAGTGGAATTATTGGAAAGAACAGGAAGAAAAGAAATTGCGTGAACTGGGAATGGAAGAAGAGAAGATCCAAAAGCTGCGCCAGATGGACCGGGAAGATTTTCTGGAAGAGCGCAGATACCGGGAACATCTGGATGAAATGATGCAGGATATGGATTCCATAAAACAAAGGGACAGAGGACGGTTTGCACAGGATATCCGAGAACTTTTAGACAACATTGGAGATCGACGGATCTATGAATTATTAAAGGGCATAGAACATCAGACATTAGAGATACTCTTGCTTAGTACATGGGGATATTCGGGAAGAGAAATCGCTAAGATTATGGGACTTGCAGAGCAGACTGTTTACACAAAGAGAAACCGTTTGAGAAATAAATTAAAAAATTTGTTGAAAATTGAATAATTATGGCGGTTTTCGTCGGCTATTTAATAGGCAGGTAAATTTTGCCGGTGTACCTTGACAACTGCATACCAGCATTACAGGTACGTTCCCGTAAGTAGAAGCGTGTCAGGAAGGCGCGAGGACAAATGAAAATGACAGGAAAGAATATAAAAAATTCTTTGCTGGTGTTTTTGTTTCGAGCGAATCCACTTTAACTGAAACAGGACCGTGGCGGTCTTTTGCGAGGATCACTTACGAGGGGATAATGATACATAGGAACTGCCAGTGAGCAGAGGATGGACTTTGGGTTGTAATCAGCAAGACCTTTAGAAAATTCGTGAGCGGTGCAATGCCAAGCATCCGCCTGTAATGTTCCCGTAAGACAATGGGGGAGTCGAGGACAAATACAACGCCAAAAAACAAAAGTATAAGAAATCAAGGAAGAATGTGTCGTTGATATCAGATACATGCGGCTGTAGGGAGAAATCCTTTACAGCCGTATTGATGTGGTATCAGCACGCATATCAGGTAACAAATTATGTATTACACAAGAGAATATCTCAATAGAGCGCATCGAGAAATTGATACTATTTTCCGAGTGCTGTTCCCGGAACATGGAATGGCAGTAAGGGAAGAACAGATTATGTTATGCCACGAAATGCTGGATAACCTGCTGGGAAGAAACATAGCACTGTGTGACGCGGGTGTCGGTATCGGCAAGACGTATGCCTATCTGGTGGCCTGTGTTCTGATGAGAAAATATTCTCTCCTTGCAGAAGGATGTTCCCCTTATGAGCAGCGTCCGGTCGTGATATCCACTTCCAGCATTGCACTCCAGAAAGCAATTCTTACGGAATATATTCCCTTTCTCTCCCGGATTCTTCAGGAGAACGGGACGATTCAGACTCCTATCAAAGCTGTGATACGGAAAGGAAAAGAGCATTTTGTCTGCGATGAGAGATTAATGCAACGAATCGTTGCAATCGAAGGAAAAAACAAAAATGCGTTGCAGAAAGAAGCTCTGCTGTCGTTAAAAGAACATTATGATATGGACGAGGTGTCTAATTTAAGTGGGTTTGACCGAAGGCTGGTGAATGTGCCAAAGTTCTGTTCGGGAGACTGCCCGAAAAGAGGCTCATGCAGGTATCAGCAGTATCTGGAACGTTCCAGAGATCATGAAATGTTCATTCAGATCTGTAATCACAATTATCTGCTGGCTGATGGTTATCACAGACTGCAGGATTACCGCCCGTTATTGAAAGATTACCGGGCATTGATTGTCGATGAAGCACATAAGCTGCCGGATGCGGCAAAGCAGATGTTCGGGAAGAGCCTCTGTTATGACGATATCCGGGAAATCTGCTTTTATCTTGGGAAAGAATACCAAGGACCGGAGATAAGGAAACTGTCCGGGACGATCCGTATGGTGTTGGACATCATAGGAGAAAACCACAGAACCAGATATGGAATAAAAGAAGAATTCCACATGACAGAAGAGTGTGCAATGTATTTATATGAGGGAATACAGACCATGAATAAGATCATAGAAAAATTAGAAAAGAAGATTCCGAAGTGGATCAGAAACAAGCTGGAAGAAACCAGAAGTGTGTTGGAATGTTTTTTCCATCAGGATAAGAAGTATGTACTGCATCTGAAGCAGGATCGTGATCACAGGATTATATTGTGTGCATCAAGCAGACGGATTCCACAGTATCTGGATCAGATGTTATGGAGCAGAGGAATGGGAGCGATTCTTACAAGCGGAACTTTAAAAACCGGACAGGGATTTTTCCATATTCGGAAAATGACAGGATTACAGAGAGTGCGGAGAGTCCGGGAATATGTGGCAGACTCTCCATTTGAATATCAGAAGAACTGTCTGTTATATCTGCCCAAGAATTTGAAAAAATGCAGAAGAGGAAGTCAGGAAGAGGCAGAGATGATAGCAGGCCATATCCATTCACTGATCTGTTCGACTTACGGGCATACGCTGGTGCTGTTCACATCTTATCATTTGATGGGAAACGTTTACCAGATGTTAAGGGATGAAATTCCGTTCCCGATGATAGAAGTGTGGAGACATTCGCCGGAAGAAATCACAAGATTTAAACAGATGGACAATGCTGTCCTTTTTGCAGCCGGCTCCTGCTGGGAAGGAGTAGATTTTCCCGGAGATATGGTATCATCGTTAATCATTGTGAGACTGCCCTTTGCTGTTCCTGATCCCATCAGCGAAGCACAGAAGAAGGAATATGCCAGCCTGAAAGATTATATTCAGGCAGTGATTGTTCCAGACATGCAGAAAAAACTAAGACAGGGATTCGGACGGGCTCTCCGCACCGAGACAGATACTTGTGTCGTGTCTATTTTAGACGAACGTGCAGGAGAAGGCGGCAGGTATCATGAGGAAGTAATGTGTGCGCTTCCGAGCTGCAAGATGGCAAAAGATATCAAGGATGTCCAGCACTTTATCCGAAACCGGAAAGGCGTGGAATACTACCTGTAACCGTTCGTGGTTCTGCTACAGAAAAAGCAGATTTTGCACGAAAAGTTTGGTGGTATTTCAAGGGCATTTTCGGTGGGATTGTTGGTATTGATGAATAGCTATTTCGGCATGAAGTGGGTATACTGTGTATAGCGTTAGAGGAAAGGCGGTGAGCAGCATGAAACGATACAAAGTGGAAACACAGAGGGAAGGCTCGGTAAAATATTTCTTTATCCGGGATATGGAATCGTTGGAAATTGTGTTGCTCCCAAGCAAATATCTAATGCATCAGGTCAGGGCGAATCGTTCTCCGAATACAATACGGAGAAATGCATTCGCCCTTGCCTATTATTGGGAATATCTGCTGGAAAACGAAAAGAAAGCAGAAGATATCTATGAGATGGATTACGAAACACAATATGATTATTTCGCAGAATATCTGAAATGGCTGAAAGCCGGAAAGCATACCGACAATTTAGAAAATGGACCACAGAATAAAACCTGTAACGCTTACTTAAAAGAAGTGTTCAGGTTTTATTGCTTTTTAGAAGCGGTCAGAAATAACGGTTCTTACTTATCCGTTCTTTCTTATAACCAGCCGATTACAAAAGCAAATGCCATCGGAGTCAGAAGAACACTGCGTTCCCGCTCTTTTAAAGGATATCTGAAAGAAGAGGAATGGGATGTGAGGGCAGCCGAAAAGAATGAAATCATTACGATTCTGGAAGCCTGCACAAACTGTCGGGATCAGGTATTGATTCTGCTGACATCAGAACTTGGATTTCGTATCGGTGAAATCTTAGGAATTGATTATACAAAAGATATAGACTACGAAACCCATGAAATCAGGGTGAATTTTCGAGAAGACAACGAGAATGATGCAAGGGCAAAAAATGCAGAAGAAAGAAGAGGACGTCTCAGCGATGACACCTTTGAATTCCTGCTTTATTACATCGGAGAATACTGGGACATCCTGCAAAAACAGGAATATCTGTTTATCAACATCAAAGGGAATACGATAGGAAAACCAATGAAGGTAGACAGTGTTTACGATATGTTTGAGAGGATGGAGAAAAAGACCGGAATCAAGATCACCCCACACATGCTTCGGAGATATTATGCAAATACCAGATGGGAAGCGGACTGGCCGTTGGAGATGATCAGTCAAGCATTAGGACATAAGCATCTGGATACAACCATACGATATCTGAATGTTTTAGATGATAAGCTCAGAGAAGCGAGTCAGGAATTTTACCGCCGATATTCCAATCTTTATAATGTGAATCAACTATTGGAAAGCAGGAGGTGAAAATAAATGCCGGCAAGATTGTATGCCTTTGTGCCGGAAGAACAGGACATATCCAATGCGGAGCGGGAAGAACTGATCAAAGGACTGGAACGGGAATTGGATGAATATTATGAACAAAAATGTGGAAAAGGCAGTCTGGAAACATATTTGATTCAGAATGAAATCTGGCACTTGTCAGAGATCAATTATCAGGTGAGAGCCGGATATCAAAAATATCTGAGAGAATATTATGTGGATTCGACGGTGCGTAATTATCTGCTCGGAATAGATCGTGTAAAGTTGCGGCTGATCATAGAAAATGCACAGACCTTAAAAGGAAAGTGGAATGCCCGGAATCATCCGGAGTTGCTCCATGACATTCTGTTCCTGCGGTATCATCCCAATCCGGCGATTGCAAAACGATATGAATATACGACAGATATTAGTAAGCTGGTCTGGGATTTCAGGGTAAAAGGTTCAGATATATGCAAACAGCAGATTTTAACGGTTCTGGAAGATATCGTGCAACAGAAAATAACAATGAAAGAATGCACCAGGCATCTAAACGGATTGAAAAGTGTATATGAATTTTGCATGCAGGAACAGATTGAAGATCTCAGATATCTTACACAGAAGCAGTTCGACAAAATTGAAAACTATGTGGACACGGACTATAAAAAGAAATGCGCAAAACAGGAGCTTAGAGCGTGTCAGGAATATATTTTCTGCCATGCAAAAAATATTGCATGGGATTCCACGGTCTGGTTTATGGAAAGACTGTATCTGGAAGAATACCGGGTGAATCCGTCTAGTCCTGTAAAAACGATTTCTTTTATGAATATAGAAAAGAAGGATGACCGGGAACTGGTTCAAGAGTATATGAAATACTGTCTGGGTATTACCCATCTGGCATTGCGTGTAATACAAAAGGAGTTTTACAAACTTCAAAGTTTTGTTATCTGGCTGGAAGACACAACCGAAATCAGCTTGAAACAGGTGTCAGAAAATGAAATAAAAGAATATTTTCAAATAATTGACTACAAGGAAGCAAGCTATTTCAATGATATTATCATAGCAATCTATCAGTTTTATGAATATCTGCAGACGAAAAATATCATAAAAGAAGTTCCTTTTAATTACCAGTATTATCTGAAAAAGGAAATCCTGCATCATAATGACCGGAGTGTAGAACAGGAAACTTATGAAAGTATTTTAAAACATTTAAAAGATTTTCCGGAAAAGCCGAGATTGATTTTACTGCACTCTATGCTGTTAGGACTGAGAATCAGTGAAGTATGCTGCCTGAAAGGGAATGCTTATTACTGGCAGGGGAGAGACGCCTGGATACAGGTATATCAAATAAAAATGCGGATATATAAGCGAATCCCCATCCCGGAAATTCTATATAAAATCATGAAAGTATATATAAAAAAATACGGAATTGGTGCTGAGGATTATATTTTCCAGAATCAAAAGGGAAAAGCATATCATTACTCCAGTTTTCGATGGAGTATGAAAAAAATATTTAATGAAAATCATGAGCTGTTTCAGGAATATAATTTCAAATCCCATGATTTCAGGCATACGATAGCAACCATGTTTTATGAAGATGGAGTGCCGCTTCAAAGTGTCAGAGATTATCTGGGACATGATTATGAAGAAATGACACAGCAATATGTGGACTATATGCCGAAGAGAATTTCCAAAGCAAATCAGGAACTTTTCGCAAAAGAAGGAAGTAGTCTTGCTTCCGGAATAAAGAGGTGCAAGCGTGGAAAATAGATTTTATATCAAGGAACTGGATTCTTATCAGAAAGCAAGTGATCTCAGCAAAGAACGTATGGGAACAAACCCTAATTATGATTTGGAACTTCTTCCGACAAAGCAGATGCAGGAAGAAATGTGGGAGTTCCTGCAATACAGAGGTAAAAACCTCGTAGCAGAAAAATTTTATACAGAACGAAGGTTTTACCATCATTTATGCAGGATGTTGAAAGAAAAAAACAACCGGCCGGAGAGTTTTCTGGACTGGGATAAAGAAAAATGGATGCAGCAGATGAAAATCTGGCTCCTGCAGCAAGGATTGCCCCTGACAGCACCATTTAAAAATAAGTGTGGCGTAAGAGGAACGCAACGTGCCAGAACACTGGGGTATATAGAATGCCTGATTGATTATTTAACCGACTTAAGAGATGTGGATGTAAACGAAATAACAAAAGATGTCTGGAAAATTGAAAAACTTGACATACAGGTGAAGCAGGATTTGATACGTCCAAGGAAAACGATATCTTTTACAGGAATCAGTCAGCCAGAGTTGAAGGAAAAAATTAAAAAAGCAGTATATTTTCAACTGAGAATAGAAAGCCTGGAGACTGTAAAAAAGGAACTGACAGCCATCCGAAGATTTTCCAGATATCTGAATGAGCATAAGAAAAATGTAAAATCCTGCGCGGATTTTGACAGAACGATTATCGAAGAATATCTGGTATATATGAAAACAGAGGATACAGGAACAAAAAGGTATCGATCAGAGATAACAAGGCTTCGATCAATCCTCAATATGGTAGCAGATATCTACCAATATCCACAGGCAAAAGATCTGATATTGAACAGGGATATTCCGCCAAATATCAAAGCAGAATTTAAGGTCTACTCAGATGCAGAATTAAAGAGGTTTAATGAGTTCCTGGTAAAAGTAGATATACAGACCGCCAGAGTCATGACGATCCATCAGATGCTGGGAACAAGAATATCAGATACGCTGACATTGCAAACGGACTGTCTGATGGAACAA
Organism: Dorea sp. CAG:317; assembly: GCA_000433535.1. Classification (GTDB taxonomy): domain Bacteria; phylum Bacillota; class Clostridia; order Lachnospirales; family Lachnospiraceae; genus Dorea_D. The sequence goes on along the minus strand of FR892680.1, from coordinate 134,100 downwards.
AACGGTGAAGTACTGATAAGAATTTACCAGATGAAAACACATTTTTATGAAAAACCAATCAGTCAGGAACTGGCTGCTTTGATCAGAGAAGCCATCCATTATACGGAAGAAAGATATGGAAAATGTAAATACATTTTTACAAATGAAAATGACCATACAAAACCGATGACCTACTCACTGATCCAGGGAAGAATTACAGCAGCAATTCATCGGGAAAATCTAAGGGATGATAATGGAAATTATTTTACATTCGGCACGCACATGTACCGGCATGTCTACGGAGTAAAGCTTGTAGAAATGCATCTGGATGACTGGACGATTGCAAGGTTACTTGGACACAAAAGTCTGAAGAACGTAAAATATTATAGAAAAATGAGTAACCAGATACTGGCAAATGACACAAGAAAAGCAAGAAACAGGTTATCGCAGATGGTTCTGGAATGTCTGGACGGATGGGAGGAAGAGTATGAACAAATACGATATGATGATAGCTTGTAACCGGAAAACAAGTGAGGAAAAAGTAAACCGCGCAGTGACAGAAATCCGACAAATGCTCACGGACAGAGAAAAGGTAACTGTACCAAAGTTAGTAAAGCGGACAGGGTTATCCAGAGGATTCTTTTACAAGAACGAAACCGTCAGAAAAGAAATGGACCGGGTATTAGAACAGCAGGCCGGAATGATTGATCCCAAAAGATACATCGGGGACATTGTGATGAAAAACCGAATCGAACTACTGGAGCAACAGGTCCGGGAATTAAAACGAGAAAAAGAAAAATTGGAAAAAGAGAACATTAGATTGCAAAAAGCGTTGAATAAAAAAGATTTGAATCTACTAAAAAATCTGTAATTATAATTAGAAAATAATCTGCAACAGCCGGGGAAAATCTCCCGGTTGTTGTGATTGGAATAGAAAACATACATGTAGAAGATGCAATAAAGTTTGACGTATGCTATACTTATGAACGGTTAGCTAAATGAAACTATCTTTATAAGAAGGGAGCAGAAAGACGATGGATAATCCGTTTGAATTTCATGAAGAGGATGGAATTATTGCATGCGTTGGTGACAATGGAGGAACCACAGATGATGATATAAGAAATGGATTTAAACGTACAGTTGAGATCCTGATAAAGTCATTAAAAGTGAGTCAGGAAGTTGAAGATCTGTTAGTGTATCCGATTGTTTATAATGCAAGACATAGTATTGAATTATCTCTAAAAATTGTTATTAAGATGTTATGGGAACTGGAGAGAAAAAAGAAGATAAGTCACTCAGTTGAATTTATAGCAGAAAGAAAAAAGAAACTTCACACACATAATATTGAAGAACTATATAAAATGGCATGCGAGAATAAAAATATAGATAGAAGGGTTCCTGCATATTTTGAAAACATAGAAGATATGATTCAGTTTTATTATTTTGATGAAGAGGGAGATGCTTTTAAATATGAATTAAATAAAGATGATCAACCGCATATGATAAAAAATCAAATTTCTCATATAAGTATCGAATTATTAGAAACTGAATTTAAAGCAGTAATGGAAAAATTTGATGACTTGATTTATTTTTTAGGAAGCTGTGTTGATGAATATTCGTTAGGGACATTTACAAAAAGTTTATCAAGAACTGATATAGGGGAAATATCAAAAAAACTTCCGGTTTACGAAGAGTGGAGCACAGAAAAATTTAAAGAGGTCAAAGATCAAATTAAGCAGGAATATCAACTTGGAAGTAAAGAATTAACAGATGCCTTAAATTTAATCAAGAAACATAGATTGTTTTCAAGCAATATTGGTTGCGAAAGAATGTTTGGAACAATTACAGAAGATGAGTTGAAAGAGTATGCTTCATTAGTTAAATATTATTGTAAAAAAAATAAATCAAAAGAAAATATTGTTACAGAGGGGTATAAATTAGAAGAAGTACAACAGAATGCAGAGATTTTGCGAAAGTATTTATCGAGTATTTCAATGGAAACATTAAGAACTTTGTTATGTTTTTATGAAATGGGAAATAGCAACTTAGCAGTTGAAAAGCTGGAAGATACTTATAAGTATATAGTCGATAGTGCGTTTGATGAAATGTATATTATACGAAAATTGAAACAGAAAAATACATGTTTAAGAATTATCGTTGGAATGAAAAAGTGTGGTCAAGTGACATATGAAAAACAGTTACAGGCTGCATTGGAAGAAGAGAAAGTAGAACTCTAATACTAGAAAATATACACAATACACAGATGTGCCTACCGTTAAAGCCAGTGCTTTCAAGGGATAGGAGAGGGCTACCCAATTTTATTGATGAGCCGACTGCCGGACTTGATCCCAATGAACGGATTCGATTTCGAAATCTAATTAGTGAACTGGCAGAAGACAGATTGGTGTTATTATCCACCCATATCGTTTCTGATATTGAATATATAGCCAATGAAATTTGGCTGATGAAGGATGGAAAGATTATGCACCAAGGAACTTCTGAGGAAGTGATCAATTCTATGCCAGAAAAAGTATGGGAATGTTATGTTGAAAAAAATAAGGTGTCTGATTTTGTAAATAAGTATAAGATCTCTAACATGAAATCAGAAGCAAACGGCGTTATGTTAAGAATTATTTCTCTTGAAAAACCTTTCGTAAATGCAAAATGTGCTGAACCTTCACTGGAAGATGTATTTTTATATTATTTTGGAGAGAAGGCAGGTGTTGAAGATGTTGAAATTTGAAGTGAAAAAAGTGTTTTCTAAACCAAAAAACAAAATTGCGGTGATGTTATTATTTGTTGTATTGGTGGTAACCAGTGTTTTGACGATAAACAGAGTGGAATACGTTGATGAAAACGGAAATCATTCTGTTGGGATTAAAGCATCACGAAACCTAAGAGAAGCAAAAAATAAATGGGCAGGATATTTGACTGAAGATACACTGCGCAAGGCTCTTGAGGAAAATACAACTATCAATAATTCAAAAGAAGCGATGTCTGAAGATATCGCGGAGCAGGATAAGGCTTATGCAAAATATCAGGGGATCGCAGGAATTATAGATATTATTAATTCAGCCTTTAGCGAATTTAGGGATTATAATCCCTATGCTGCCAACAGCGTATCAGCTGATGAAGTGGGAACTGTTTATGAAAGAAGACTTTCAACTTTGAAAAACTGGATGAATTCAGGAGAAGAAACATATACGGAAGAAGAACAAAAATTCCTGATTCAGCAATATGAAAAATTAAAGACACCTTTTTATTATGAATACGCGGATGGATGGGCAGCTCTTTTACAAAATATCTCAACATTTATTTTGATCTTAGCTCTGATAATCGGATTTTTTGTGTCCGGTATATTTTCGGATGAAGTTCAGACAAAGGCAGATTCTATTTTCTTTTCATCCAAATTGGGGAGAAATAAAGGCGTGTTATCAAAAATGGGTGCAGGAATGATGATTGTTTCTGTATTTTACATCGTTTTTGTGGTTCTCTATACAGCCATTGTCCTTTTCGTGTTGGGAGCAGATGGAGCAAATTGTCCGATTCAGTTAGATTTATGGAGAAGCGTATACAATGTAACCTTTTTGCAGGCGTATTTGTTTATTGTGTTAGGTGGATATGTTGGTACATTATTTGCTTCTTTACTGGCAATGTTAGTATCGTCAGCGACACGTTCTACAACAACAGCGATTATTGTACCATTTATCATATTATGTGCATTTCCGTTCCTAAGCAGAATTATTACGCTTCCACAATTATGTTTGTTCTTTCCGGATCAATTATTAGAAGTGTATGTTGATATGAAAGAGTCCGGACTTGTTAATTTAGGAGGTAAGGTGACAACGGTAGCGGCGTTTATTATTCCGTTGTATACAGTAATCTGTCTTATTTTGCAGCCTATTTTATATAGGAGTTACTCGAAAGCAGAGGTAAAATAGGGACAGTGAAATGCTGGAACAGCTTTCTCTTTGTTCAGAACTAGGAAGCGTTGGTCGAAAGTGTTTGTGTTTCTATAAGGAAAAACTTTGGGAATCATGTAGGAAAAACTTTGGGAATCAAATGTTGAAAAAATACTTAAAATCGTTTAGAATTGGTGTAGTAATTGTGTAGTAAAATAATATGAAAGGCAGAGAGTCTTTAAAATTAAGATTTTCTGAACAGGTAAAGATAAAAAATGAAATTAGGTATTGTTGGACTTCCAAATGTTGGGAAAAGTACATTGTTTAATTCACTTACTAAGGCAGGCGCAGAGTCGGCAAACTATCCGTTCTGTACTATTGATCCAAATGTAGGTGTTGTAACAGTGCCGGATGAGAGACTGAATGTATTAGGTGAAATGTACCATACGAAGAAGATCATCCCGGCAGCAATTGAATTTGTAGATATTGCAGGTCTGGTAAAAGGTGCATCCAAGGGCGAAGGTCTTGGAAACCAGTTCTTGGCAAATATCAGAGAAGTAGATGCGATCGTTCATGTTGTCAGATGTTTTGAGGACAGCAATATTGTTCACGTAGACGGAAGTATTAATCCGCTTCGTGATATTGAGACGATCAATCTGGAGCTTATTTTCTCTGACCTTGAGATTCTGGAGCGAAGAATTGCCAAGACGACCAAGGTTGCAAGAAATGATAAAGCAGCAGCGAAGGAGTTAAAGCTTCTTGAGAAGATCAAAGCGCATCTGGAGGATAACCGTTTGGCTAAAACCTTTGACGGAGCAGAGGATGAAGAGGAAGAAGAGTGGCTGGAGAGCTACAACCTTCTTACTTATAAGCCGGTGATCTATGCGGCAAATGTGGCAGAGGATGATCTTGCAAATGATGGAGCTGACAACGAAGGCGTGCAGAAGGTGCGTGAGTATGCTGCAAAAGAAGAAAGTGAAGTATTTGTTGTGTGCGCGCAGATTGAGCAGGAGATTGCAGAGCTTGATGATGATGAAAAGAAGATGTTCCTTGAAGATCTGGGGCTTTCTGAATCCGGTCTTGAAAAATTGATCAAAGCAAGCTACAAGCTTCTCGGACTGATCAGTTATCTGACAGCCGGTGAGCCGGAAGTACGTGCATGGACGATCAAAGAAGGAACAAAAGCGCCGCAGGCAGCAGGTAAGATCCATACAGATTTTGAACGTGGCTTTATCCGTGCGGAAGTAGTTTCTTATGATGATTTGATGGCATGTGGAACACATGCGGCTGCAAAAGAGAAGGGACTTGTCCGCTTGGAGGGTAAGGAATATGTGGTAAAAGACGGAGATATCATGTTGTTCCGTTTTAATGTATAAGTTCCGGGAAAGGCTATTAAGAAAGTACATAAGAAGATGTATCGCGGAAAGGAAGTGGTACATCTTCTATTTATTGACTGATCAGGAGGGAAACAAAGATGCACAGAACGATTGAATTTCCGAATATAGGAATTCATTTGAAAAATGTGGGAGACCATATTACAGTCTTTGGATTTGACATTGCCTATTATGGCATGATTATAGGACTTGGAATACTGGTAGGTATTTTTATAGCGGCAGCGGAGGCAAAACGCACCGGGCAGAAAGAGGAAGACTACTTTGATCTGTCTATTTATGCTGTGATTTTCTCGATTATCGGAGCAAGACTTTACTATGTGGCATTTTCGTGGGATATGTATAAAGATAATTTGAAAAATATTTTTAATATCCGTGAGGGTGGACTTGCCATTTACGGCGGTGTGATCGCGGCAGTCATTACTGTAGTAATCTTTGCGAAAATAAAGAAATTGTCCGCGGCGGTGATTTTCGATACGGCATGTCTGGGACTGATTGCTGGGCAAATGATCGGAAGATGGGGCAACTTTTTTAACAGGGAAGCATTTGGAGAATATACTGACAGCCTGCTTGCCATGCGGCTCCCACTGGATGCGGTTCGTTCTTCGGATGTGACAGATCTTATGAGAGAACATATGGAGACGGTGAACGGGGTGTCTTATATTCAAGTGCATCCGACGTATTTGTATGAATCACTTTGGTGTCTAATGGTGCTGGTGCTTCTTTTACTTTACCGAAAGCATAAGAAGTTTGACGGAGAAGTTTTTCTTCTCTATCTCTTCGGATATGGTCTCGGAAGAGTGTGGATCGAGGGACTTCGGACAGATCAGCTGTGGATTCCGCACACTCAGATTCCGGTATCTCAAGTGTTGGCAGGGGTGCTGGTAGTTATGTCGCTTGCGTTGATCGTATATTTCCGATATAGAAGCAAAAAAGAAAATACAGTGAAAGAATAAAAGAACTATCATTATAACAGAAACGAGCAGGAGGAAAACCTGCTCGTTTCTGCATGGAAGGGATAAAACCAGCAATGGTATACAAAGTTATTTAATGATTCCAAATACATTTAATAGAATGATGATCATAAAGACCGGGACAACAAATTGAATTAGAATTTTATCGAATTTACGCAGTTTTCCGTCACGTCCGTTGGCAAAGAGTTCTTTCTCATAATCTTTGAATCCCCATACCTTTGCAACGAAGAAGCATGTGAGGAGACAGCCAAGAGGCATCAGTACATAACCGCTCAGACAATCGAACCAGTCGAAGAGCCCATACATGGAAACACCGGAGAAACTTGGCCATGGAAGTTTGAAGTTTGACAATTTACCAAAACCAAGAGATACAAGGATATTGCCGGCAAATGTAATAAGGGAAACGACAACGACACCTTTCTTTCTGCCCAGTCCCAGTTTTTCATCAAAAGTTTTGATGATGATCTCAAGGAATGTGAACAGGGAGGAAACTACTGCGAAAATGACTGCAAGGAAGAAGAAAGAACCGAGCACTCTGCCGCCAGGGAAAGAACGGAAGATTCCAGCCATAACTTCAAATAACAGTCTTGGACCTGCCTGAAGATCCACACCTGCGCCGTAAGCAACCGGAATCACTACAAATCCGGCAACGATTGCTGCTGCGGTATCACAGACACTGACAAGGATTGCGTCTTTCTTTAAGTTGTTTTTCTCTGGGATATTTGCGCCTAAGGTGGCGTAGATGCCCCAGCCGATTCCAACGGAGAACAGAACCTGAGTTGCCGCATCGGCGAATACTTTTATGGAGAAGTCTTTGGGATTAGGAAGAAGATAGTATTTCAGTCCTTCGACAGCACCGTCCATGCTGACACATGCATATACGCCGCAGACAATCAGAAGAACAAAAAGTGCAGGCATAATAACTTTTGTAATTTTTTCTACAAAATTGGTAATTCCGAATAGAAGCATGATAGATACAAAAGCAAGAAGAATACCGGCCCAGATTAAAGGCTCTACAGGTTTGCTGATAAAATTATTATAATAGACAGTTACATTATCACCGAAGTCGCCGCTGATCATAAATTGTACGGCATATTTAAGAATCCATCCGCCGACAACGACATAATACATGTTGACAAGCAAAGTACAGAGGTTGGCGATCCAGCCGACAAAACCCCATTTCTTATTAATCTTTTCAAAAACAGTTACGGTATCACTTTTTCCATGACGACCGATGGCAGTTTCCATCTCGACCATTGGGTGTGCCATGAGTGCGATAATGAAGATATATACAATCAGGAAGATTCCGCCGCCTCCTCGATAGGCAAGATACGGGAATTTCCATATATTGCCCAGACCGATCGCTGCTCCTGCAGCAACCATGATATAACCAAAACGCGAGTTCCATTGAGACGGTTCGTTGTAATTACTGTGATTACTCATAATATCCCTCCATTCTATCGCTTTTACGGTTGTCATTTGATAAGTGAAAATAAAAAAAGATGCGCTCACCAGCGTTGTGAGAGCATCTTCATTTATTTTAAACCTCTTTTTTATTATAACTGACAAATAATCAAATGTCAACAAATTATCTGTCATTATATGAAATAGATAGAAAATAGTATTTGTGCATTGAAAAAGGAACAAAATAAAAGTAAGAATCACTAGACTTAAAAAGATGGACAGGTTATAATAATTATACATGTCAATGTTTATTATTTTTTAAGGAGGAACAACAAAAATGGCAAGAAAAATGAAGACCATGGATGGTAATCAGGCAGCAGCTCACGCTTCTTATGCGTATACCGAAGTTGCAGCCATTTACCCTATCACACCATCATCTGTTATGCCAGAGCATGTAGATGAATGGGCTACCGAAGGTAGAAAAAATATTTTCGGACAGACTGTACAGGTAACAGAGATGCAGTCAGAAGCAGGTGCAGCAGGAGCTGTGCACGGTTCTCTGGCAGCAGGAGCTCTTACAACAACCTTTACAGCTTCTCAGGGCTTACTGTTGATGATTCCTAACTTATATAAAGTAGCTGGTGAGCAGCTTCCGGGCGTATTTAACGTATCTGCACGTGCGCTTGCGAGCCATGCTTTATCTATTTTCGGAGATCATTCTGACGTGTATGCATGTCGTCAGACAGGAGCGGCTATGCTTTGTGAATCCAGCGTTCAGGAAGTTATGGACCTGACACCGGTTGCACACTGCGCAGCATTAAAAGGAAAACTTCCATTTATCAACTTCTTTGATGGATTCCGTACATCTCATGAGATCCAGAAGATCGAGACATGGGATTACGAAGATCTGAAAGATATGGTAGATATGGACGCAATTGATGAGTTCAGAAATCATGCGTTGAATCCAAATCACCCATGTCAGAGAGGTTCTGCACAGAACCCGGATATCTTCTTCCAGGCAAGAGAAGCATGTAACCCTTACTACGATGCTATGCCGGCAATTGTTCAGGAATACATGGATAAGGTAAATGAGAAGATTGGAACAAACTATAAATTGTTCAACTACTATGGAGCACCGGATGCAGAGAAAGTAATCGTTGCTATGGGTTCTGTATGTGACACAATTGAAGAGACTATTGACTATATGATGGCAGCAGGCGAAAAAGTTGGTGTTGTTAAAGTTCGTCTTTACAGACCATTCTGCGCACAGGCATTAGTTGATGCAATCCCAGAGACTGCTAAGGTGATCAACGTTCTTGACAGAACAAAAGAGCCGGGAGCACAGGGCGAGCCATTATATCTTGACGTAGTATCTGCATTAAAGGGAACAAAATTAGAAGCAGTTCCGGTTAATTGCGGACGTTACGGATTAGGTTCTAAAGATACAACACCTGCACAGATCGTTGCAGTATTTAACAACACAGAAAAAGCAAGATTCACAATCGGTATTGTGGATGATGTTACAAATCTTTCCCTTGAGACAGGAAAAGAGATCGTTACAACTCCAGAAGGAACCATCAACTGTAAGTTCTGGGGACTTGGAGCAGATGGAACTGTTGGAGCAAATAAGAACTCCATTAAGATCATTGGTGATAACACTGACATGTATGCACAGGCTTACTTTGACTATGACTCTAAGAAGTCTGGCGGTGTAACAATGTCTCACTTACGTTTTGGTAAGAGCCCGATCAAATCAACATACCTGATCAAACAGGCAAACTTTGTAGCTTGTCATAACCCATCTTATGTAAATAAATATAACATGGTTCAGGAACTTGTTGATGGTGGCACATTCCTTCTGAACTGTCCATGGGATATGGAAGGACTTGAGAAACATTTACCGGGACAGGTAAAAGCTTATATTGCTGATCACAACATCAAATTCTATACAATTGATGGTATTAAGATTGGTAAAGAGATCGGACTTGGCGGACGTATCAATACAGTTCTTCAGTCTGCATTCTTCAAACTGGCATCTATCATTCCAGAGGAAGAAGCAATTGATCTTATGAAGAAAGCTGCTAAGGCTACTTACGGAAGAAAAGGTGACAAGATCGTACAGATGAACTACGATGCAATCGATGCAGGTGCAAAACAGGTTGTTGAAGTAGAAGTTCCAGAATCTTGGAAATCTTGTGAAGACGAAGGATTATTCTCACCAGAAGTTAAGGGCGGAAAAGAAGACGTTGTTGATTTCGTTAAGAATATTCAGGCTAAAGTTAATGCTCAGGAAGGTAACTCACTTCCGGTATCTGCATTCAATGATTATGTAGATGGTTCTACACCATCCGGATCTTCTGCATACGAGAAACGTGGTATTGCAGTAGATATTCCGGTATGGCAGGAAGAAAACTGTATTCAGTGTAACCGTTGTGCATATGTATGTCCGCACGCTGTTATCCGTCCGGTAGCTCTTACAGAAGAAGAACTTGCAAAAGCTCCGGAAGGAACAAAAGCAATCGACATGATCGGTATGCCGGGAATGAAATTTACAATGACAGTATCAGCTCTTGACTGTACAGGATGTGGCTCTTGTGCTAACGTATGTCCAGGTAAGAAGGGTGAGAAAGCTCTTGTTATGAAGAGTCTGGAAGAAAATGCAGCTTCTCAGGAAGTATTTGATTTTGGAAGAGAGATCGAAGTAAAACCAGAAGTTGTTGCTAAGTTCAAACCAGAGACTGTTAAGGGAAGTCAGTTCAAACAGCCACTTCTTGAGTTCTCAGGAGCATGTGCTGGTTGTGGTGAGACACCTTACGCAAAACTGATCACACAGTTATTCGGTGACAGAATGTACATTGCAAACGCAACAGGATGTTCTTCTATCTGGGGTAACTCTTCACCGTCTACACCATACACAGTAAACTCTAAGGGTCAGGGACCTGCATGGGGCAACTCACTGTTTGAGGACAATGCTGAGTTTGGTTATGGTATGTTACTTGCTCAGAAGGCAATCAGAAAGAGATTAAAAGAAGAAGTAGAAGCTGTTGCAGCATCTGATGCAGCATCTGCTGATGTAAAAGTAGCTTGTCAGGAATATCTTGACACATTTAACTGCGGAGTATCTAACGGTGATGCAACAGATAAATTAGTTGCAGCATTAGACGGATGTGATTGCGATACATGTAAAGATATCGTTAAGAATAAAGACTTCCTTGCTAAGAAATCTCAGTGGATCTTCGGTGGTGACGGATGGGCTTACGATATCGGATTCGGCGGTGTTGACCACGTATTAGCAAGTGGAGAAGACATCAACGTTATGGTATTCGATACAGAAGTTTACTCTAACACAGGCGGACAGTCTTCTAAGGCTACAAAGACTGGTGCTACAGCACAGTTCGCAGCAGGCGGAAAAGAAACGAAGAAGAAAGACCTTGCCGGAATCGCTATGAGTTATGGTTATGTATACGTAGCACAGATCGCTATGGGTGCAGACTTCAACCAGACTGTAAAAGCAATTGCAGAGGCTGAGGCATATCCGGGACCATCACTTATCATTGCTTACGCTCCATGTATCAACCATGGTATTAAGAAAGGTATGAGCAAAGCTCAGACTGAGGAGCAGTTAGCAGTAGAATGTGGATACTGGAATAACTTCAGATTCAATCCTGCAGCAGAAGGCGCTAAGTTTACATTAGACAGCAAAGAGCCTAAACAGGAAGATTACCAGGCATTCCTTGACGGAGAAGTTCGTTACAATGCTCTTAAGAGAGCAAATCCGGAAAAAGCTGAAAAACTCTTCGCTCAGAACGAGAAAGAAGCTATGGAAAGATATGCATATCTTAAGAAACTTGTTACTCTTTACGGAGAGGAATAAGAATAATAATTTAAAATTGCTCGTAAGAGTATAGAAGAAGCGGTGGGACAAGTTGTTCCGCCGCTTTTTTGGCAAAATTAGTGATATGGTTCTGATTGATTTTTTAGTAACCACATAAATACATAATGGAAAATAAATGGAAATATTTAGGATGTATAAAAATGGAAATGGAATAAAAATAGAAATAATATGAACTTATATATTGAGAAATGGAAATAAATGTGCTACCATAATAGAACAAGAAGGACAGGGATTATATTAAAGTCGAGGTGGCATATATGACAATACAGGAGATGAAACAGAAGAAAAAGGAACTGGGATATACGAATGAGATGGTGTCTGCATTGTCTGGTGTCCCGCTGGGAACAGTGCAGAAAGTATTCGCAGGAGCTACTTCACATCCGCGTTATGAGACGCTTCAGGCGCTTGAAAGGGCGTTTGAAGACGGGAAGTATGATCCGGGGAGTATGGGAGAGGAAAAAGTACAATACAATGCAGACAGGATAAGCGAAGCGGTGACTGCATATCAAGTGAAAAAGCAGGGAGAATACACGGTAGATGATTATTACGCACTGCCGGATGAGCGGAGAGTGGAATTGATTGATGGTGTCATCTATGATATGGGTGCGCCTACGTCCATACATCAATTAATTGTAACAGAGATATGGAAGATTTTAAGAGAATATATCAGGGAGAAGGCAGGGGACTGTATGCCAATTGCATCTCCTATCGATGTACAGCTTAACTGTGACGATAAGACTATGGTGCAGCCGGATGTTCTTGTTGTGTGTGATAGAGAAAAAGTTATAAGAAGGTGTATATATGGAGCACCGGATTTTATTATAGAGATATTGTCTTTGACCTCCAGAAAGAAAGATATGTTTACGAAATTAGCAAAATACAAGGAGGCGGGAGTTCGTGAATACTGGCTGGTAGATCCGGATAAGAAGAAAGTTCTTGTCTACGACTTGGAACATGAAGAGCTTCCACTTATCTACGGATTTGATTCGAAAGTGCCGGTGATGATATTTGGTGGGGAATGTGAGATTGATTTTGCGGAGATTTATGAGTATATTAGTTTTCTGTATTGACTTTTTATGCAGAAGATGGTATATATATTACTATATGAATAATGAAGACTTGATAGAGGCGCGGATTTCATCAGTATCCGGTAAACGATAGTTTGGAAGACTGTTTCCGGTGAAAGGGGAATCTGCCGAAGAGATTAGACGATTCCAAGTTTTGTCTCTGGGACGTGGGTAGAAGATGCCCCGTACTGTCACAGCAGTGGAGAGCTATCAGTGTTGATTATCTACAGAAGATTGTATGAGTTAGATGATTGAGCCATGAAAGCGAAAGACTGCGTTTTCATGGCTTTTGTAATGTATACACTTTTATATTACAAAGTCTCCGGCAGGATACGCAAGACACTCTTTATTCATAGAAGTATTATAAAGAGAAAGGAAATGAGATAATGAGAGGAAAGAAAAAAGCCCTTTGGGGAACACTTACAGCTTTATGCATTCTGCTTTGCAGTTCTATGACGGTATTTGCGGCAGAGGAAGCAGCGGAGTATGTACCGAAAATGTATGCGTCGTTTTGGGCGTTGGTTCCGCCGGTTGTTGCAATTGTGCTGGCATTGATCACGAAAGAAGTATATAGTTCTTTATTTGTAGGAATCTTGATCGGAGGCGTATTTTGGTCAGGGTTTAACTTTGAGAAGACAGTGACACATGTATTTCAGGACGGACTCGTAGGAGTGCTTTCTGACAGTTACAACGTAGGAATTTTAGTATTCCTTGTTATTCTTGGAATCATGGTCTGCATGATGAATAAAGCAGGAGGTTCAGCTGCATTCGGCCGCTGGGCAAGCGAACATATTAAAAGCAGAGCAGGAGCACAGCTTGCAACAATTGCTCTTGGAGTGTTGATTTTTATTGATGATTATTTCAACTGTCTGACTGTGGGAAGTGTTATGCGCCCGGTGACAGACAAACATAATGTGTCTCGTGCAAAACTTGCTTATCTTATTGATGCAACAGCGGCTCCGGTGTGTATTATCGCACCAATCTCATCATGGGCAGCTGCAGTAACGGGATTCGTAGAAGGTGAGGACGGATTTTCTATTTTTATCAGAGCAATCCCTTACAATTTCTATGCGTTACTGACAATTGTGATGATGCTGACGATTGTATTGTTGAAGTTTGATTATGGTCCGATAAAATTGCATGAGAGTAACGCGATGAAAGGTGATCTTTACACAACACCGGATCGCCCTTATGCCAATGCGGAAGAACAGGTAAATGAAACAAAAGGAAAAGTAATTGACCTTGTATTCCCGATCATTGTATTAATCGTGAGTTGTGTCATTGGAATGATCTATACAGGAGGTTTCTTTGATGGCACTGGCTTTGTAGAGGCATTTTCCAATAGTGATGCATCTGTGGGATTGATGTTCGGAAGCTTCTTCGCATTTGTAATTACAATTGTATTTTATGCAGTTCGTAAAGTTTTAAAATTCAGTGAGTCTATGGCGTGTGTGCCGGATGGTTTTAAAGCAATGGTGCCGGCGATTTTGATTTTATCATTTGCATGGACACTGAAAGCAATGACAGACAGTCTTGGTGCGGCAGAGTATGTAGCAGAGATTATGAATTCAGCAGCGGGAGGACTTTTGAATCTTCTTCCGGCAATCATTTTCCTTGTAGGATGTTTCCTTGCATTTGCGACAGGAACATCATGGGGAACCTTTGGTATCCTGATTCCGATCGTTGTTGCAGTATTCCAGGGAACGAACGAGACAATGATGATTATTTCAATTTCTGCATGTATGGCAGGAGCAGTGTGTGGAGACCACTGTTCACCGATTTCCGATACAACAATTATGGCATCGGCAGGAGCTCAGTGTAATCACGTAAACCATGTGACAACACAGCTCCCATACGCAATTACAGTTGCGGCAGTATCTTTTGTATGTTATGTGATTACCGGATTTGTTCAAAATGCATTTATTTGTCTGCCAATCGGAATTGTACTTATGGTTGGTACACTTCTCGTTATTAAGAGAGTGACAGCGGATAGATAGAAATAAAGAAATTATGTGGTGCAGCTTTTTATAGGCTGCACCTTTTTGCGCTATCGAAGAGGCGGATGCATATTGTTTATGACAGCTGATATTTGCCGGAGCGCATATTTGTGGTAGTATAATGTAGAGGTGAATAAAATGGGAATATTTAAAAAAGAAGAAAGATTGGAAACCAGAACAATATCGGGACAGGAGTTAATTCAAGTTTTGGGATATTATGCAAGACGCATGCGCCAGGCGATTGACATGAATACATATACAGCGGAAACAGCTGCACTGGTTGAATATCATGGTCAACCTTATGAAG
>FR892680.1:118097-119072 GCA_000433535.1 Dorea sp. CAG:317 | reverse complement strand
AAAGAAGTGTATTCTTCACTGGGAGAATTTATGCAATATGCATGTATGGATGGCTGTAGGATTGCAGATATTACAGGCGGCATTGAAGTATTTCCGGAAGTGTTAGAAATTTTAGACAGTAATTTGTAAAGTGAAAAATGGAGAGAAGGATGATGAGTGAGAGAAACTTAAATATAGAAAAAGAAAGATATATATTTCGGAAAGCGAAGGCGGAAGATCTTCCGGCAATTGCTGAAATTTATTCGAAAATTCACGAAGAAGAGAAAAAGGGAAGTCTGTATGTTGGATGGCTTCCGGGGGTGTATCCGACAGCTGATACAGCGAAAACTGCATTAAAGCGTCAGGATCTGTTTGCCTGCGAGGAAGAAGGAAATGTACTTGCTTCTGCAATTATCAATCAATGCCAAGTGGATGTATACGAGGAGGGTGATTGGACCTATTGTGGGTCAGAGGAAGAGGTCATGGTATTGCATACATTAGCAGTCAATCCGAATGCGACTCGAAGAGGGCTTGGAAGTGCATTTGTAAAATTCTATGAAGAATATGCAATTCAGAAAGGATGCAGCGTACTTCGTATGGATACGAATGAACGAAATACAATTGCGAGAAAATTGTATCGGAAGCTCGGATATCTGGAAGCGGGAATTGTGCCATGTGAATTTAACGGAATTCCCGGAGTGAATTTAGTGCTGTTAGAGAAAAAACTTTAAAAAGAACGACAATGAAAAAGAACGTTTTTGAAGAAGGAGATAAATAATGATTCGCAAATTAGAAGAAAAAGATTTAGAAGAAGTAGCGTGTATCTGGCTGGACTCTAATATCGAAACACATAATTTTATTTCAGAATCATATTGGAGAAGAAACTTTCAAATGGTAAAAGAAATGTTTTTAGATACAGAAGTGTATGTTTTTGAAAAAGAAGGAGTGATTCAAGGCTTCGTGGGAGTGATGGAGGATTATATTGCCGGGATTTTT
>FR892680.1:114219-118040 GCA_000433535.1 Dorea sp. CAG:317 | reverse complement strand
GATTGGGAAAGAGTTGCTGGATTATGTGAAGGACAGGAAGCCGCGTTTGACATTAAGTGTATATCAGAAAAATGAAAATGCAATCCGGTTTTATCAGAGAGAAAACTTTGTGATTGAGGCAGAGGATGTGGATCATGAGACGGATGAGAAGGAATATAAGATGGTGTGGGAAGATGGTTTGCATTCTCTGGAATAGGTGATAAAATAATAATTACGTATGGTGTTAGGAGGAATCAATTATGTTATCTTTTGAAAGCGATTATATTGCGGGGGCACATCCTGAGATTTTAAAACGTTTGACAGAAACAAATCTGGAGAGCCTTCCGGGATACGGAAATGATCATTATTGTACAAGTGCAAAAGAAAAAATCAGGAAGGCGTGTGATTGTCCCGAGGCTGAAGTTGAATTCCTTGTAGGAGGTACGCAGACCAATGCAGTGGTCATTGCTTCCATGCTGAAGGATTATGAAGGCGTGGTGGCTGCTTATACCGGGCATGTCAGCGTACACGAGGCAGGGGCAATCGAGTATACGGGAAATAAAGTGCTGGAGATTCCGCAGGAGAATGGAAAGATTCAGGCGCCGGTATTAAAAAAATATATTCAGGATTATTATGCAGATGGAAATTATGAGCATATGGTATTTCCGGGCATGGTATATATTTCACATCCAACAGAATATGGAACCTTGTATACAAAGCAGGAAATGACAGAGATTGCGGAAGTGTGCCATGAATATAAGATTCCGCTCTTTTTAGATGGCGCCCGCCTTGGATATGGACTTATGAGCCTTGACACAGATCTGACCTTGCCGGATATTGCACGGTTATGTGATGTGTTTTATATTGGCGGAACGAAGGTAGGAGCACTCTGCGGGGAAGCTGTTGTATTTACCAAGAAAAATAAACCGTTGCATTTTATCACATCTGTGAAAAAGAGAGGAGCGCTTCTGGCAAAAGGACGACTTCTCGGAGTTCAGTTTGATACATTATTTACAGATGATCTTTATTTTAAAATTTCGAAGCATGCAATACAGATGGCTGAGAAATTAAAAGAAATTGTCCGTGATTGTGGATTGGAATTTTATTTAGGGTCACCGACAAACCAGCAGTTTGTTGTAATGGACAATGAAAAACTTAAGAAGTTGAAAGAAAAAGTTGCAGTTGGTTTCTGGGAAAAATATGACGATACACATACTGTGATTCGCTTTGCAACAAGCTGGTCGACGACCGAGGAAGATTTGAAGGCATTAGAGCAGATATTGAGAAATATGTAAAATATAGAAATCAGCACAGGAATTATTTACCCTCTGTGTACAAGGAGGATGTTTTCTCTTTGTACGCGGAGGGTATTTTTCTGTTACCGGAGTGTGTGAAACTTTTTCTGTAAAAGAATATTTGGCTATAGTTTTGTTCCTAATCTGTAGGCGTCTTTCATTATATCGTTATGTTTTGTGGCTGAGTTAGCATCGTCAATTCCGCCGCCCATCACAATGCCTTTAAGTGTTGCCTTTTCGAAACAATCAACCCAGCCTTGTAAACCGTTATATGCCTTGTCAAATGCACTGTTTTCATTTTCTGCGGCTGTTGCAATTAAATAGATCTCTCGAAAAGCGTAGTCGGAAGCATATAAAGGATTTAATCTGTCGAGTAAAGTTTTCATCTGTCCACTCATTTCGTAATAGTAAATTGGAGTTGCAAATACAATTACTTCAGCGTTTTTGACTAGTTCCAGAACGTCTGCAACATCATCCTTAAGCACACAGCTTCCGTTGTGCTGACAGGAAAGACACCCGATACAATATTTAACCTCTTTTTCTTTTAAGGAAAGGAATTGAACATCATGTCCTGCCGCTTTCGCTCCTTTTTCACATTCCTTTGCAAGAATTTCTGAATTACTTCCACCTCGAAGGCTTGTAGATATAATTAAAACTTTTTTCTTCATACTTTTTCATTTTCCTTTCTCTACTTTATTGTAAATATTTCTTGAAAAATTCCTCGATTTTATCAAAAGGAATGACTGTAAGGTTATCGTACAAATCGGTATGAACAGCATTCGGTATCGTCAATAATTCCTTATTGTCTGTATATTTACTGTCTTTTATCATAGCGTCATATGCATCTTTTCCAAAATAATAACTGTGCGCCTTGTCTCCGTGAAGGATAAGAACAGCACTTCTGATTTCATTGCTGTATTTTAAAATCGGTTGATTCATAAAAGATTGACAGCCAACGCTATTCCAGCCATCATTGGAATTAAGGCTTCGAGGATGATAACATCTTCCTTTGTAATATTCACTATAATCTTTTATGTAAAACGGTGCGTCTTCCGGAACAGGTAAAGGCATACACCCGCCGCCTCTTGAGTACTTGCCGTTTTTATATTCTTCCGTTCTAAGAGCATTTAATGCTTGTTTTTTTGCAAAACGTGCTTCCTCATTATTTTCAGCATCAAAATATCCGTTTGCGTTTACTCTTGTCATATCGTACATGGTAGAAGCTACAGTTGCCTTAACTCTGGTATCTAATGATGCTGCATTAAGTGCCATTCCACCCCAACCGCAAATACCGAGTATTCCAATTCTGTCAGCGTCTACATCGTCTTGCGCAGAAAGAAAATCAACTGCAGCCATAAAATCCTCGGTGTTGATATCTGGTGATGCCATATATCTCGGTAGCCCGCCGCTTTCACCTGTGTAGGACGGATCAAAAGCAACGGTTAGAAACCCTCGCTCTGCCATTATCTGTGCATAAAGACCAGAACATTGTTCCTTTACAGCGCCAAACGGACCACAGACAGCAATTGCAGGTGACTTTTTGTCTGCATTTTTAGGTTTATACATGTCTGCGGCAAGTGTGATTCCATAGCGATTAACAAATGTAATCTTCTTATGCACGACTTTGTCGCTTTTTGGAAATGTTTTATCCCATTCTTCAGTCAATTTAAGTGTTTCGGTGTTCATCATAATCATTACCTCCATACAAAAATCTCTTGTAATAAATTGATGTGTGTATTACAATAAATACATCATACAACCTAAACCTAACTTTAGGTCAAGCTTTTTGTCAGAAAGGAAATTATTATATGTATACAATCGGTCAGGTCTCAGAGATATTTCATCTTCCTATTTCTACATTGCGATATTATGACAAACAGGGATTTTTTCCCGATCTCAAGCGAAAAGGAAATGTGCGTTATTTCAGTGAAAACGAGCTTGAAGCACTTCGAATCATTGAATGCTTAAAAAATTCAGGACTTGAAATTAAGGATATTCAACAATTTTTTGTCTGGGTAAAAGAAGGAAGTTCCAGTTATGAAAAAAGGAAAGAATTATTTGAGGTGCGTAAATTGGCAGTTGAAGAAGAAATCAACGCGCTTCAAAAAACTCTTTCCTTGTTAAAATTCAAATGTTGGTACTATGAAACAGCAATTGCAGATGGAAACGAAGATGGCGTTAATGCCATGTTACCGGATAAACTTCCGGATAATATTCAAAAGCTGTATGACGCAAGTCATCAGTAAGAGGTTAATCTTCCAAAAGACGGTCGTGATTGATCGTCTGGTAGAACATTTTTCGAATTTCCTTCTGATCATTCGTTTGTCCGAGAATCCACATTAATTTTGCAACGATAGATTCTGTTGTCATATCGCCAGCCTGTAAGATGCCTGGATGTTCACTGTATTTTTTACCGACTTTATAAACTTCCATATCACAGCCTTCTTCAGGAACCTGTGTAGTTACGGCAAGAGTTTTGCCGAAATTTACCCAGTCAAAAATTGCTTTTTCAAAGGAATCGTCATATTCTGGAATACCGCCGATTCC
>FR892680.1:96655-114144 GCA_000433535.1 Dorea sp. CAG:317 | reverse complement strand
GGAAGATATCCGCTTTTACTTCCGGCGTCAATTTTAAAACGAAGACACGGTCATTCAAATTATGGTATGTTTTCAAGTCATCCATAGAAGGCTCTCTGTCGCGGAAATAGCGAAGAATTTTATCATCATGGATTAAAGCAAGCACCGGGAAATTCATACTTTCAAAAGCGGCAAAGCTGCGGGTGCGCTGTTTTCTGGCTCTTGTACCAGCGATGGCTTTTCCGTTAAATACAACCGTAACGTCACAAGAATGGTCGTCTAGTGCATATAAAATACTTTGGTATAGATTGATCTTGGCGTCTGTGTACGGATTTCCCATTGGTTTTTGAGAACCGGTTAAAACGATAGGCTTTGGGGAATCCTGAATAAGATAGGACAAAGCGGCGGCAGTGTATGCCATTGTGTCCGTGCCGTGGAGGATGACAAAGCCATCGTAGTCGTTATAATGTTCAATGATTGTGTCGCTCATCAGCTGCCACAATCTTGGGCGCATATTCGTACTGTCAATGTTCATCAACTGCATGACAGTAATTTCACATTTATCCTTAATACCCGGAACACTCGCTGCCAGTTCTTCCCCTGTCATGGCAGGCGTTAGTCCGTTTTCTGTTTCCTTAGAAGCAATCGTGCCTCCGGTAGCTATCATAAGTATCTTCTTCATAGATTAATACCTCTCAAAATAAAGTTTTTCCATAAAATATCCCACAGAGTATGGTATCGGTGAATGAAGAAAATGTCAAGAGGGACAGGGCAAAATTCAATTTAGGACACCCCATATTGTAATTTAGGACGTAGCCCTTTGCAAAAGGGCTACGTCCTAAATTACAATGATCTTCCTTGGTGTGGTTTTTGCGGGTATGCTTCTTGTGGATGTTGTGTAGTAGACGATCAATACATGCCCGCCCAGTTCACAAGTGTAGCGTTGCCCGTTCGAAGTAATGATTTCCGTGTTCTGGTCGGGTGTCAGCTTCAATGTTCCGTCTTCAGATACGAGATCATCATCGAACATGCCTGCATACATGGTTTCCCGCGGATTGCTCCGGCCGAGGAAGACGGCGCGGTATTGCGGCGGGTAGATGAGAGGCATTGGCGCAGCGCCGTCGTAAAAGGCTGTGATCATCATGCCCGGGCGCAGCCGGACGGCTCCGATCACGTACGTGTCAGCGTCTACGATAAAATTTGTAATTCCATCTGCATTTCGGATGGTTACAAGATGCTGATAGCATTCGTTTGCCACGGGGCGGACTTGCTGGATCATCCCCGTGACCGGTGCATAAATAGTTGCCATAAAATCACTTCGTTTTTTTATTTAATATATGCGTCCCTTATTAGAAAGTTCTTCCGGACGGATATCAGAAGCTTTTCCGTTTGGCGGCAGAAAATGATACAGATCCTCATAGGATTCCAACTCTGCGCGCTCGGAAGGGCTTGATGGAATCAGTCCGGTACAGTCCCATGTGGAAGCTGCATTGGAAAGATAGTCAAAAGAATCAATGATATCTTGATTTTTCATTTCATTTTTTTTGCGCATAAAAACACCTCCTGTTTTGAAAAAATTTTATGAATAGAATCGGTAGAAAAAGCAGATTGTATACTGTATAATATTTCCAGTAAAGCAGATAAAAAAGTAAATCGGTTAGAAAAGAAAATCAGAAAGAAGGGCTCTTATGAACATTGAAATTGACACACATGCACACACACTGGTGAGTGGACATGCTTATAATACAATCCGGGAGATGGCACAGATGGCTGCGGAAAAAGGCTTAAAAGGTCTTGCTCTTACAGAGCATGCTCCGGCAATGCCGGGAAGCACGAATCTGTATTATTTTCAGAATTTGCGGATAGTTCCAAGGGAAATGTATGGCGTAAAACTCCTTCTTGGAACAGAGCTTAATATTTTAGATGACGAAGGAAATGTGGATCTTCCGGAAAATGTAGTGAAATCTCTGGACATTGCAATTGCAAGCATTCATCCGCTCTGTTTTCAGGAGGCTCGTGAAAAAGTAAATATTATGTCCGCGTATAGAAATGCAATGGAACATCCGTGGATAGATATTATCGGACATCCGGATGACGGAAGATTTCCGGTGGATTATGAAGAATTGATAAATGTGGCAAAACGGACAGGAACATTGCTGGAGGTAAATAATTCTTCCCTGAAGCCGGGAGGGTTTCGCAAAAATACGAGAGAGAACAGCATTGCTATGTTGAAAGAATGCCGGAAGCAGGGTGCCATGGTAGTTCTAGGTACGGATTCTCATGTGGATGTGACACTGGGAGATTATACTTATGTAGAAGAGGTTTTGAAGGAGACGGATTTCCCGGAGGAACTCATTGCGAATATTTCTTATAAAAAATTGCTAAATTCTTTAAAACACAGAAGAAACGTATAGACTTTAAAGTTTTAGTGTGTTAAAATATAACAGTGATGAATTTTGTTGCAAAAGGAGATAATGAATATGAGTAAAAAAATAAGGACTGAGGCAGTAGACTATCTTTTTGAAGCTATCCTGAGCCTGAAAGATAAAGAAGAATGTTATACCTTTTTTGAGGATATCTGTACGATCAATGAGTTGTTGTCCTTGTCGCAGCGTTTCGAAGTGGCGAAGATGTTAAGAGAACAGAGAACCTATCTGGATATTGCCGAGAAGACGGGAGCTTCCACTGCTACGATCAGCCGCGTGAACCGTTCATTAAATTACGGCAACGATGGCTATGATATGGTCTTTGAACGTCTTGATAAATAGATATTGGCAAGAAAAAAGTGTAAGAGATACTCCATATAGTTCATTGGAGGGGGAATTTGTTTAAGTTGGAAACAATAGCTGGATAAGATGGCAGAATGAAAGGTCTGCTTTCTTCTCCGGCTTTTTTCTGTGCAGAGGACATATGTTGTCGTTAAAACGGAAAGACTTATAGACAAAGCCTATAATTAGTGTTATTTATTAATATTTCCAATTTCAAGATAAAAAGCGGTAATGTTAAAATAAAAGAAGCGTATAGAAAAGATTAGGAGGAAATGACATGGAAATTATTAAAGATTTGCCGGAAGTGTTTGAAGAATTCGCAGAGCAGCGTAAAAATTCCTTTCTTGCAGTAAAAGAATTGAAAGATAAAGGGGTGCCGATAGTAGGATCTTATTGTACATACTTTCCGCAGGAGCTTGCTATGGCAATGGGAGCTGCAAGTGTAAGCCTTTGTTCTACTTCGGATGAGACCATCGCAGAAGCAGAAAAGGAACTGCC
This sequence comes from Dorea sp. CAG:317, assembly GCA_000433535.1. Lineage (GTDB taxonomy): Bacteria > Bacillota > Clostridia > Lachnospirales > Lachnospiraceae > Dorea_D. The sequence goes on along the minus strand of FR892680.1, from coordinate 110,899 downwards.
GAAGAACCTCTGTCCGTTGATCAAGTCCAGTTACGGATTTGCGAGAACAGATAAATGTCCGTTCTTTTATTTCTCGGATGTAGTTGTCGGGGAGACTACCTGTGACGGAAAGAAAAAAATGTACGAGTACATGGCTGAGTTTAAAGAAACTTACCTTATGGAACTTCCAAATACACAGAGAGAGGACGCACTTGTTCTCTGGAGAAATGAAATGATTCGTTTCAAAGAATATTTGGAGAAGCATTTCGAGACAACAATCACAGAAGATGATATTCGAAAAGCGATTAAAGTCAATAACGAGGCGCGTCTTGCACTGCGAAACCTATATGGAGTAATGAAGCATGATCCGGCTCCGATTACGGGATATGATCTTTTTAAAGTCTTGTATGGAAGTACCTTCAAGCTTGATCGAAGCCTGATCGCAGGAGAGGTGAATGCACTGGTAGAAAAGATTGAGAAAGAATATAAAGAAGGAAAGATGCAGCCGAAGAAACCTCGTATTCTTGTAACAGGATGTCCTCTGGGCGGAGCTACAGAGAAGGTGATCCGCGCCATCGAGGATAATGGCGGAATTGTTGTTACATACGAAAATTGCAGCGGCGCCAAGGCGATTGATAAGATGGTGGATGAAGATGATCCGGATGTATACGGAGCTCTGGCAAGACGTTATCTGGATATCGGATGTTCTGTTATGACACCAAATCCAAATCGTCTGGAACTTCTCGGAAGACTGATTGATGAGTATAAGGTGGACGGTGTGGTAGAAATGACGCTTCAGGCATGCCATACTTATAATGTTGAGTCATTCGGAATTCGCAAATTTGTCAACGAAGAGAAGAAGCTTCCGTATATCAGTGTAGAGACAGACTATTCACAGGCAGATATCGGTCAGTTGAATACAAGAATCACAGCGTTTATCGAGATGCTTTAATAGGTTTTTAAATGCGACAACACATAAAGATTATTTATTGGAGGTATCTTCCAGCTGTTGTTAAAATAACTATTGTAAATATATAAGATAAGGAGAGGATTTTATGAAGAAGAAACTCGCAAGTATTCTGCTTGTTGTATCTATGTGCGCAGCAATGATCGCAGGATGCGGAAAAGAAGAAAAAAGCGAAAAGCCAAAAGAGGACAAAGGAGATTCTATCACATTGATGGCTCCGGACTGGGCAATTCCGACAGATGATCAGCTGGCATCATTTACGGATGAGACAGGAATCAAAGTTGATGTTAATGAAGTGGGATGGGATGATATTCGTGAAAAACTTGCAACAGCAGCATCCGGCGGACAGGCTGTCGCTGATGTCGTAGAGGTTGACTGGTCATGGGTAGGAGAATTCTACGCAGCAGACTGGTTAGAGCCATTAGAAGTGTCAGAAGAAGACAAAGCTGATATGCCGACACTTGAGACATTTACAAAGGAAGATAAAGTATTAGCGATTCCTTATGCAAATGACTATCGTCTTTCTTACTATAACACAGAGCAGTTCAAGGCAGCAGGTGTTACAGAAGAGCCACAGACATGGGACGATGTGTTAGAAGCTTGTAGAAAATTAAAATCCACAGGAACTGTTGACTATCCATTTGCAATTGCATTAAATGCAGAAGAAAAGACTTCTACATGCTTAATGTGGCTTGCATATGCGATGAATGGTGTCGTATGGAATGAAGATGGAACATTAAACGAAGAGTCTGTTATGGAAGCTCTGAAATATATGGAAACACTTGTAAAAGAAGAGCTGGTTGCTCCGGAAGATAAGACATCTTCAGGAATGGATGCTTACAAACGTCTGACAGGCGGAAGCGCAAGCTTCTTAACAGGACCGACATCTTTTGTATCCAGAAGCACAAATGAGGAAGAGTGCAGTGTAGTTGGACAGATCGCACCAATCCTTATGCCGGGTAAAGAGGCAAAATCCGAAGTGACAATGGCTCTTCCGGAAGGTCTTGGAGTAACAAAATTCTCTGAGAACAAAGAAGCTGCTAAGAAATTCGTTGAGTGGTATACATCTGCGGATATGCAGAAAGAATTAAATGCTTCCAACAGTGCAATTCCAACAAGAAACTCTGTTTTAAAATCACTCGTTGAAGACGGAACAATCAAAAATGCAGGTGCTATGATGGATGAAGCAGAGAGAATCGTTTCTCCATTCCCGAATGGTATTCCGGCTTACTATGCAGAGATGAGTTCTGCAATGTACAATGCGATCAATAAGATGGCTCTTGGTGAGATGACCGCAGAAGAAGCATTTGAAGATATGAACGCTAAGATTACAGAATTAGTAGAACAGGAATAATGAAAAATGAAACAAAAGATATTACCTTATCTTTTACTTGCACCCATGATGTTAATCATGGGTGTATTAGTATTTTATCCGATAGCGGCAACATTTTCATACAGTCTGAAAAAATGGAAGCTGACTGCGCCGGGGGATATCCGTTTTATCGGATTTGACAATTACAAAAATATTTTGAAATCGGAATCTTTTTGGTACAGTTTGCAGAACACCTTGTTTCTTCTGGTGCTCGTGGTGGTGGCAACTTCGATTTTGGGAGTGCTCGTGTCGCTCTTTCTGAACATTCAGGTGAAAGGGGCGGGAATTCTTCTGGCTGTTGCGGTACTTCCGTGGGCGCTGCCGCCTTATGTGAATGGAATTTTGTGGAGATTTGTATTTCATTCCGGTTATGGTTTTATGAATAAAGTGCTGATTGGGCTTGGCATGGTGGATAAACCGGTGGAATGGCTGACCTCACGCTGGATGCTTCTTGTTGTCGTGGCAATTGTAGTTGTATGGAGAAGTGTACCTTTTATGGCGCTTGTATGTCTGGCGGGCAGACAGTCGATTCCCCATGGATTATATGAGGCGGCTAAGATTGACGGTGCAGGTACATTTCAGATTTTCCGGCGGATTACCTTTCCTTTGATGCTTCCTTTTATTGGGATAGGAATCACTTCAACGTCTGTGACAGCGGTCAATGTATTTGACGAGATTGTCGCATTATCCGGTTATAGCGATATGGGAAAAAATATATTGGTAGAGAGCTATCTGACAACCTTTACCTTCCTTGATTTCGGAAAAGGAAGTGCAGTGACGTATCTGGTGATGTTTGTTGCTGCAATTCTCGGAGTATTCTATCTTAAGAGTCTGAATAAGGAGGTGGAATACTGATGAAATATTTGAAAAAAACGGGATATATTGTTTCACTTCTCGTGTTCTTATTTCTTGTGCTGGGACCTTTTATTTGGACATTTGTAATCTCAGTTACGCCGGAATACGCAATGTTTGCGAAGACGACAGACCTTCTGCCGGAAGTTGTTACGTTCGATAATTATATGGAAATCTTCAGTGGTGGAAGAAGAGGTGGGCTGATTCTTACCGGTATTGTCAATTCACTGAAAGCAGTGGCAACTACGTTGATCGTGGGAATCCCCGTCTGTATGTTGAGTGCATATGCACTCAGCCGAATGGAATTTAAGGGGAGAAACCTGATCAGAAATCTTCTCCTGATTACGATGGTCATTCCGGTGATGGCAACAATTATACCGCTGTTTCGATTGTTTGTTGCAAGAGAGCTTCTTGACAATGTCTTTTGGCTGAGCCTTGTGTATGTGAGCTCATATCTGCCGCTGATCACATGGCTGATGTCCAATTATTTTGCAACGATTCCGAAAGAGCTGGAAGAGGCAGCATGGATTGATGGATGCGGAAGAATGAATATGTTTTTTCGCATTATCGTGCCGGCATCCTATCCGATTATTTTATCGGCGACTCTGATCATGTTTTTGAATACATGGAATCAGTTCCAGATTCCATTGATTCTTGCCTCTTCGTTGGAAACAAAGCCAATCGCAATTGTAGTGTCTGAATTTATGACCAAAGATTCCGTTCAATATGGTCTGACGGCAGCAGCCGGTATCATAGCGGTCATTCCTCCGGCAGTCACAGCACTTATTTTCCGCCGCTTTTTGATTTCCGGTATGATGGGCGGCGCAGTAAAAGGATAGAGAATCTCATTGACAAATAGAACGAATGTTCGTATAATAAATATAGAACATTCGTTCTATTTTTGTAGGAGGATGGTAGGATGAGAATAGAAAAAGCTCTGACCTTATATGAAAAATTAAATATTTTGACAGATGCAGCGAAGTATGATGTGGCATGTACGTCCAGTGGTACAGAGAGAAAGAATGATGGAAACGGGACGGGAAGCTGTCAGCAATCGGGGATCTGTCACAGTTTTTCGGCAGACGGAAGATGTATCTCGCTGCTGAAGATCCTTTTTACAAATGAGTGTATTTATGATTGTAAATATTGTGTGAATCGTAGAACCAATGATGTGATGAGAACCTCTTTTACACCGGAGGAAGTATGTACGCTTACGATGGAATTTTACCGAAGAAATTATATTGAAGGATTATTTTTAAGCTCCGGTGTGTTGAAAAGTCCGGACTATACCATGGAACTTCTCTATGCAACGCTTCATAAGCTCAGAACAGAGTATCGGTTTCAAGGATACATTCATGTGAAGGCAATTCCCGGAGCCAGTCAGGAATTGATCAGGCGCATCGGATTTTTGGCAGATCGAATGAGTGTAAATCTGGAGCTGCCGACAGCAGAAGGTCTGAAGCTTCTGGCGCCTCATAAGACGAGAAAGAAGATTTTGACACCTATGCGCCTTGTGCAGAATGGAATGGAAGAGAATAAGAAGGAGTTGATCCTATACCGCAATGCGCCGAGCTTCGTTCCGGCAGGACAGAGTACGCAGATGATCATTGGCGCGTCGCCGGAGTCGGACTATCAGATTCTTCAGGTAACAGAGTCTCTGTATCAGAAGTTTGAGCTGAAACGGGTGTTTTATTCAGCCTTTGTTCCTGTGAATGAGGACGCAATGCTTCCGGCACGAACGGATGAAGGGCCTCCGCTTCTTAGGGAACACAGATTGTATCAGGCGGACTGGCTGCTTAGATATTATCATTTTCGCGCGGAGGAATTATTGTCAGAGGAAGAGCCGAACTTTAATGTGCTTTTTGATCCGAAATGTAACTGGGCATTGAAGCATCTGGAGTGTTTTCCGGTAGAGATTAATCGGGCTGATTATAAGATGCTGCTGCGTGTGCCGGGAATTGGCTATAAATCAGCATCCCGGATTGTGAAAGCAAGACGACTGGGAGTGCTTGATTTTCAGGATATCAAGAAAATGGGAGTTGTGCTGAAGCGGGCGCTCTATTTTATTACTTGCAATGGGAAAATGATGTATCCGACTAAGCTTGAGGAAGATTATATTGCAAGAAATCTGTTGGATACGAAAGAAAAACTTCCTAAAGAGGTTGTGAATATGGGATATCAACAGATGTCGTTATTTGATGATGTAAGATTTCGGGAGGACTTTTATGAAAAGAATCTATGTGTGTAATGATACGGTGACCGGAATTCTCTCAGCTATTTACGATGCGTGGAAGAAGGAAAAGAACAGTGAGAATTGTTCCATTGCGTTCAGAGGCAAGGTGGAAGCAGAGCTTTTTTGTGATTATGTAGAAGTGGAAGAGACAGAACATAAGGCTCGGGCTGTGGAAGCGATGATCTGTAAACATTTGGGAGAAAGTGTGTACGGAGATCTTTATTACGCAATGCTTTCTGCGGACCGGCAGAAGGCAGATGCAGTGCTTGGAACGATGCTGGAGGCACGAACTTTGTCAGACAGCAGGAGGATCATGGAACATTTAAGTCATCCGAAGGTGGAGAAGGTATTCGAACTTAGCCGCAGGGTAGGAGCAGAAGCACATGCGTTAAAAGGGTTTGTGCGGTTTAAAGAGTTATCCGGAGGCATTCTCTATTCGGAGATTGCACCGAAGGCGCAGCTTCTTACGTGTCTGGCACCTCACTTTGCAGAGCGGCTTCCGATGGAGAATTGGATGATCTGTGATCGGACACATGAGGAATATGCGGTTCATGAAGCGGGAAAACGATGGGTACTTGTTCAGAATGAGGTGCTTGATCCGTCTGTAGTAAGTGAGGTGTCGGAGAGGGAACTTCTGTATGAAAAATTGTGGCAGGGATTTTGCCAAACGATTTCTATTAAGGAGCGTGAAAATATCAAGAGCCAGAGAGGGCACCTGCCGCTTAGATACCGCCCTTATATGGTAGAGTTTTAGCGGGTACTTTTATGATACTGCCGGATGTGGTAGAATATACGTTAGACCACAATGAGGGGATGAAGGACGATGGAGAAAGAGCAGCCTTTGATCCGTATATCCGTGCGGAATCTGGTAGAGTTTATTTTAAGAAGCGGAGATATTGACAATCGAATAGCGGCGGCAGATAAAGATGCTATGCTTCTTGGGGGAAAGATTCACCGTAAGATCCAACGCAGAATGGGAGCTGATTACCATGCGGAGGTAACGCTGAAATACGAAGTTCCGTGTAAAGGATTTTTGCTGTCTGTGGAAGGGCGTGCGGACGGAATTATTGACACGCCGGCAGGATTTGTGATCGATGAGATCAAAGGAGTGCTTAAGGATCTGGATGCAATCAAAGAGCCGATAGAGGTTCATCTTGCACAGGCGAAGTGCTATGCCTATATCTATGCGACGCAGAAGAAGCTGGATGAAATCGGTGTACAGATGACATACTGCAATATGGAGACCGAAGAGATAAAAAGATTCCAGAATGTATACGTCTATGAAGAGCTTGAACAATGGTTTTGGGATCTGATCGGAAAATATGAAAAATGGGCACGCTATCAGGTGCAATGGAAGGAAAAGAGGAATGCTTCGATTAAGAAAATAGAATTTCCTTTTTCATATCGTGAGGGACAGCGTGATCTGGCTGCTTCTGTATACCGGACGATTCTCAGGAAGAAAAAGCTCTTTATTCAGGCTCCAACAGGTGTGGGAAAGACAATTTCCACTGTCTTTCCGGCAGTGAAAGCAGTGGGAGAGGGACTTGGAGAGAAGATATTTTATCTGACAGCGAAGACTATCACCCGCACGGTGGCATGGCAGGCATTTGATACGTTGAAGGAACAGGCGCTTCGCATGAAGGTTCTTGTCTTAACTGCGAAGGAGAAGATCTGTTTCTGCGAAGAGACAAATTGCAATCCCGAAGAATGTCCGTATGCAAGAGGACATTATGACCGTGTAAATGATGCAGTATATGAGCTTCTGACAACTTCTGATGAGATGAACCGGGAGATTCTGGAAGAACAGGCAAGAAAATGGAAGGTATGTCCCCATGAGATGAGTCTGGATGTGTCGGAATGGGTAGATGCGGTGATCTGCGATTATAACTATGTGTTTGACCCCAATGCACATCTTCGTCGGTTCTTCGGGGAAGGAATGAACGGAGAATATCTATTCTTGATCGATGAGGCGCATAATCTGGTAGAACGCGGAAGAAGCATGTACAGCGCAAAGCTATGCAAGGAAGATTTCCTAAAAGTGAAACGTTTGGTGAAAGACGAAGATGCGAAGCTTGCGAAAAGGATTTCCGAATGTAATCAACAGCTTCTTGCATTAAAACGGGAGTGTGAAGACTATCAGGTATTGAACAGCGTTTCGCATATATATTTAAAACTGTTAAATGTAATGGGGGAATTGGAACGGTTTCTTGAGGATTGTAAAAAAGAGGAATTGCGAAAAGAAGTATTGGAGTTTTATTTTGATATCCGAAGATTTATCAGCACGCATGACCGGCTGGATGAAAATTATGTGATTTATTCGGAACTTCTTCAAAATGGATATTTTGAGGTGCATTTGTTCTGCGTAAATCCGGCTGGAAATCTTCAGGAATTTCTGGATAAAGGGAATAGTACCGTGTTTTTTTCTGCCACTCTTCTTCCTGTCCATTACTATAAACGCTTGCTGAGTACAGAGAAGGATAATTATGCAGTCTATGCAGAGTCTCCGTTTGATCAGGAGAAGAGATTGCTTCTTCTTGGAACAGATGTGAGTACAAAGTATACAAGAAGGGGAGAGGATACTTACCGCAGATATGCGCAGTATCTCTACCAGACGGCGTTGGCAAAACGAGGGAATTATATTGCATTTTTCCCATCCTATCGTTTTATGGAAGATGTACATGAAGAATTTCTCGCGATCGTTTCGGAAGGTTCTGAGAACGTGGAGGATGTAATGCAGTCTCCTTATATGTCCGAGGAGGCAAGAGAAATTTTTCTTGAGAATTTTGAAGAAGACAGAGCGAATAGTTTTATGGGCTTCTGTGTGATGGGCGGAATTTTCTCGGAAGGAATCGACCTTACCGGAGAACAGCTGATCGGAGCGGTGATTGTAGGAACCGGACTTCCCCAGGTGTGCAGAGAGAGGGAGATTCTAAAGCAACATTTTGATGAGCAGGGTTTTCGTGGATTTGACTATGCTTATCTCTATCCGGGGATGAATAAAGTGCTCCAGTCTGCGGGAAGAGTGATTAGAACGCAGGAAGACAGAGGAGTCGTGCTTCTTCTCGACGATCGATTTCTTGATGCCGGATATCGAGAAGTATTTCCAAGAGAGTGGGGAAATTATAAGCTGTGCAGGCAGGAAAATGCTGCTGGTTTTATGAAAGAATTTTGGAGCCGGAAAACATAAAGTTTTCGGCTCCAGTATTTATTCTCATATCGATTAAGAATTAATTGAGGTTGAGCTTTGTCTGTAATAACTGGTAAGTGATGACATATAGAATCACACTTGTAACAGCGGCAAGAATCATGGATAAGTTGAGTGTCTTTACCATATAAGACACGGTGTTAAAGTATTGCATCGACATAGAAGTGTCATGGACTTTCAGGCTTATAAGACCCAGAGCAAACAACAAAGCATAGCTGACAATGGACAGAATCGTTGTAAGTCCGATGTAACAAATGACAGCTCCCAGAACCCGGTGATTGGTGAATAACTGTCCAAGAACGACGGATGCATAGATCATGATTACGGAAGACAGCGCACTGATCAACAGGAAGATAAGAAGGTAGAGAATGATTTTCCAAAGTGCGAGATTTGCATAAGCACCGGTAAATCCTAACTCTTTTAAAAGTTCTGCCTTATTTGCGTTGAACAGATTGCGAAGCGGCTTGGCGTGGAAGATCAAAAAGAGGCTTCCAAGTAAAAGGATCTGATCGAGAAAGTACCATGTGGAGCCGGCAATTGTCTTGGAAAGCAAGTGCTGTCCCCTTGTAACGGGCAGTGTATGGGTTAAGTATCCTTCGTCTGAAAACAGGTTTTTATAGAAACGAATCGCGGTCAACAGGCCTGTAGCAAAGGAGATTACCACTGCAATCAACACAAACAGGATCATTCCAAATGTTGACACGATTATGCTCTGCGAGTCGCCTGGGCGCAGAGGCTCTGTCAAAAAGATTCTTACGGCAGCGGCAGCAGCAAGCAAGAAGGCGTGAATAAGAATCAGATAACGGTTTAAAGCCTTGAAGTCATATTTCATAAGTTTTGTTAACATTTGAACACCTCCCGGAAGAGTGAATCTACCGATTTTCCCTGCTGCATACGAATCTCATCTACCGAAGCATTTAAGACAAGTTCTCCCTGACGGATGAAGACTACTTGATCTAAAATATTTTCGATATCGTGAATCAGATGTGTGGACAAAAGGATGGTAGCCTCTTCATTATAATTATTTAAAATCGTATGAAGAATATAATCTCTGGCAGCAGGATCGACTCCGCCGATCGGTTCATCCAGAATATAAAGCTTTGCATCCCGGCTCATGACAAGAATGAGCTGCACTTTTTCTTTGGTTCCTTTTGACAGGTTCTTTAGTCTGGCATTCTGGTCGATATTCAGATCTCTTAACATTGTAAATGCCCGTTCCATTCTGAAATCTTCATAGAAATCAGCGAAATATTTGATCAGATCTTTTATTTTCATTGTCTGGTCTAAATGTGTGCGCTCAGGAAGATAAGAGACAATTGCCTTTGTATCCACACCCGGCAGTTTCCCGTCGATCAGAATCTGTCCGCTGGTTGGTGTAATGAGATCATTGATCAGTTTGATAAAAGTGGTTTTCCCGCTTCCGTTGGGACCAAGAAGACCGATGATCTGTCCACGCTCCAGTACAAGGTTTAAATTCTTTAAAGCATAATAACCAGCGGTATACTGTTTGGAAAGACCACTACATTCTAAAATGGGTTTCATATTATGCATCCTCCTTTATCGTTTTTTCGATTAGCTCCAGTATTTCTTCCGGAGGGAAACCAAGCTGTTTCATAGTGTTTAGAAAATCTTGAATGTGTACGGCAGCAAGTTCTGTCTTCAATTGTTTTAACATTGTTTTATCCTCCGTAATAAATCGACCGCTGGTACGCTGCGTGTGTACAAGCCCGTTTCGTTCCAGTTCGGACAGTGCTTTTTGCATCGTGTTTGGATTGACGGATGCTTCAAGTGCCAGCTCTCGAACAGATGGAAGACGATCTCCGGCATGATAGACGCCGGAGATGATATCCTGTTGGATTTTTTCCATTAACTGTAAGTAAATCGGTCGATTGTTATCTAAGTCCCATGGCATAGAATTCACCTCGATTCAGTTGGATATATTGTATTAAGATAGTAATACAATAATGCAAAAGAGAAAGTTTGTCAAGAAAGAAAAAAGATTTCCGGCATTATAAAAAATCAGACGAACTTTCGGGGAGAAGGTCCGTCTGATGAAATCTTTTTATGTTTTCACTGCTATATTCATGTTGTGAACGACGAGGCTTATCCTTCATTTTCGGCAAGGATATTGCCCTGTATCTCTGGCAGGAAGCTGCCCGTTCTTAACATTTCAATCTCATGCTTATAAGGAGCATAAGACTTTTTCTCTTTGATAAGAGAAGGGATATACGGTGTCTCCAAAATCTTTGGAATATCTGTAAAATCCGGGTGATGGACAATATAAGAGAGGGCGTCAAAGCCAATCTCGCCAAAACCGATGTTAGCATGTCGGTCTTTTGCGGCACCGCAAGTATTCTTACTGTCGTTGATATGGAAGACCGCAATTTGATCCTTCCCAAGAAGGTGGTCAAATTTCTCGATCACACCGTCAAAATCATGAATGATATCATAACCGCTGTCATGTGTGTGGCAAGTGTCAAAGCATACCCGAAGCTTCTCGTTGTAAGTGACACCGTCGTATATGCGTGCCAGTTCTTCAAAGTTTCGTCCCAGCTCAGAGCCTTTTCCCGCCATAGTCTCAAGTGCGATACATAGCTTCGTATCTTTTGTGAGCACTTCATTGAGACCTTGAATCACTTGTTTGATTCCGACATCCGTTCCGGCTCCTACATGGGCGCCGGGGTGAAGGATGAGCGTACGACTCTTACACGCCTCAGTGCGTTCGATTTCTTTCGCAAGAAATTCAACAGCCAGTTCATATGTCTCCGGTTTTACAGAATTCCCAAGATTGATGATATAAGGCGCATGTACGACAATTTCATGGATCTTGTGGGCTTCCATATATTCCCAGGCGGCGTCAATATTCAGTTCCGAGATGTCTTTTCTTCTTGTATTTTGCGGAGCGCCGGTGTAGAACATAAATGTATCTGCACCGTAGGATACGGCTTCTTTTGCAGAGCCAAGAAGCATATCTTTGCCGCTCATTCCTACGTGTGAACCTAAAATCATAGTATGAAAAAATCCTTTCTAGTCTTCTGGCAGATAGGTTGGTGCATTTTTAGGGCTTTTCCCTTTGATGACATTGTGGTAATAGGCATAAGTCATAGGCGGAGCTGATTTCAAAGAGTCAGCGTCTACGACTTCTCCTAAAAAGACAGTATGTGAAGAAGTCTCCATCCGGTCAACCACCTTGCAGACAATGTATGCACAGGCATCGTCAATCACCGGAACCCCTTCTTTGACAGAGTAGTTAATTCCATCGAATTTATCCATATCTCTGCCGGACATGAAGCCAAAACGTCCGATCAGTGTGGAATCTGATTCCTCAGACAGGATGGAAATGGCAAAGACACCGGATTTGTCGATACAGGAATTCGTATAGTTGTCATGATTGATACTGACTGCAATGGTTGCAGGAGATGAAGTTACCTGCATGGCACTGTTGGCAGTACATCCGGCAGGACGCTCCTGATCCATTGTAGACACAATATATACACCGTAAGATAAGTTTCGAAATGCTTGTTTGTTCATAAGATACCTCCGATCAAAATAAAAATAAGAATAATTATTATTATATATAGTACCATAGAAAAGAAGACCTGGCAACAGAAGTTTTACAGGTCTTCTAAATTAATCCCACGTGGAATCTCCATATGTTTTAATGTGATTTCATAAATGTGTTCAGTGTCGCCGCGTTTCATGGCGTCTAAAATTGCCATATGCTCCTGATAAGTGTCTTCCATACGCCCCTTGTGGGACAGGGAAAGAGCTGCCAGCCTTCTCATCCGATACATAAAGGCTGCAAAAACAGAAGCAAATTGCTTATTATCCAGATATTCAATGATCCTGGTGTGAAATTGAAAATCATATTCGCAGAATTCTTCAATTGATTTCGTTGTATCCAGAATTTCTTTTAAACATTCCATAAGAAAATCAAGTTCACGGAAAAGTTTCTTTGCACTCCGACTGTGGTAAGCCTGCGTAATCTGGAAGGTACAGTAACATTCCAGGGCAGAACGAATCTGAAATGTTTCATCAACATCCTGTTTTGTCAGTTGGTGGAGCGTAAAGCCCTTGCTGGGGATGATATCAATATAACCTTCCTGTGCAAGTCTGTGGATCGCATCTCGGAACGGGGTGCGGGAAATGCCAAGCTCTTTAGAAAGTTTTGTCTCGGAATAGATTTCCTGATAGGATAATTGATCGGTGAGGATCATATGTTGTAAATGACGGTATGCCTGTTCGTTTAATGGTATCATATGCAAACTCCTTAACATTGCTCGGATAAATATTTTTTTAACAAAAATCCTGTAAAAACAATAGAAAAATAAAGTGTTTTTACAAGAATATCATACAATAAACAAGAAAAACGGTCAATATCACGTTGATAAAAGAAATGAAAAAATTGTATATTATGTTAAGAAAATAACGAATAGGACGATATAGATATATCAATTTTGCACAAAAATAATTAGTGAATTATGTAGAAAATGGAGAAAGAGAAACAACCTATTGACCGGTATACCGGTGTGTAGTAAAGTGAAGTTAGAAAACGAAATAATGAACGGATTATTTCAGAAACAAACAGAAACAAACAATTTCAAAAGAAAGGAAGTAAGAAGTATGAAAGTAGGATTTATCGGACTTGGAATTATGGGAAGACCAATGGCAAAAAACATGGTAAAAGCAGGTGTTGATCTTGTTGTAACAGATTTAAACAAAGAAGCGGTTGCTGATGTAGTCGCAGCAGGAGCAACCGAAGGAACTTACGCAGAAATCGGAGCTGCCTGTGATGTTGTGTTCGTTATTGTTCCAAGCGGAGATATTGTAAAGTCTATTTTGTTTGATGAGAACGGAGTTGCATCCACCTTGAAAGAAGGAAGCATTGTGTGTGATATGAGCTCTGTTACACCGGTTGAATCCAAAGAATGCTATGCAAGACTGAAAGAGCAGGGAGTTGGTTTTGTAGATGCGCCGGTATCCGGCGGCGAACCTGGGGCTATTGCAGGAACACTTGCAATTATGGCAGGCGGCGATGAGAAAGACTTTCATGCTCTGAAAGAATATTTTGATATTCTGGGATCTTCTGCGTTGTTGATCGGTGAATCCGGAAGTGGAAGTGTGACAAAGCTTGCAAATCAGATTATCGTGAACAACACAATCGCAGTCGTATCAGAAGCATTTGTACTGGCAGCAAAAGCAGGAGCAGATCCGCAGAAGGTATATGAGGCAATCCGTGGAGGTCTTGCGGGAAGTGCAGTGCTTGACGCGAAGATTCCGATGATTGTAGAGCGTAATTTCAAACCGGGCGGACCAATCCGTATCAATCACAAAGATATTAAAAATGTAGTGAATACTGCACATGCGATTGATGTTCCGATTCCTTATACTGCTCAGCTTTATGAAATTCTTCAGACACTTAAGATTCATGGACATATGAATGATGACCACGGCGGAATCGTACAATACTTTGAGAAACTGGCAGACGTAGAAGTGAAAAAATTTGACTAGGCAGAAGGAAGAGACAAGGAGGATGCAGATATGGCAATCAGTGCAGAGATATTAACATCTTTTCAGAAAATTGATGAAGCGTACATCGATAGCCTTCTGAAAAAAGAGATAGAGGCAAATAATAA
>FR892680.1:52848-96582 GCA_000433535.1 Dorea sp. CAG:317 | reverse complement strand
GGTTCATGACATTTCCGTGTACACAAACTGGGACAAAGACAGTATCCGTCAGGGGTTTGAAGAGGAGAACAACCTGTTCTATGTGTTGACAAATTCCCGCGGATTTACAGAAGAGCAGACAACAAAAGCACACCATGAGATCGCGGAAGTCGTAGATGAAGTGGCAAGAGAGACAGGAAAAGAATATATCTTTATCAGCAGAAGCGACAGCACGCTGCGTGGGCATTATCCGTTAGAAACGCAGCTTTTAAAAGCGGATTATGAGAAAAATACAGGAAAGACGATCGATGGGGAAATTATGTGTCCATTTTTTAAAGAGGGCGGAAGATTTACCATTGACAACGTACACTATGTAAAATACGGTGAAGAACTGGTTCCTGCAAATGAGACAGAATTTGCAAAAGATAAGACCTTTGGGTATACCGCATATACTATGCCGGAATATATTGAAGAGAAGACAAAGGGAGAATATAAGGCAGCAGATGTAACCTGCATCTCTCTGGAAGATATTCATAATATGGATATTGACAAAATTGAGGCACAGTTGATGGAAGTTACAGGTTTCAATAAAGTTATTGTTAACGCAGTCGATTACGCAGATGTTAAAGTATTCTGTACCGCACTTTACCGTGCAATGGCCAAAGGAAAAGTATTTATGTTCCGTACTGCTGCTGCAATCGTAAAGGTGATGGGAGCAGTCACAGACCAGCCGCTTCTTACAAGAGAACAGATGGTAGTTAAGGAAACAACAAACGGCGGAATTGTTGTGGTGGGTTCTCATACGGAGAAGACAACAAAGCAGGTGGAATGTTTAAAAGAGTTGAAAGATATTGAATTTATTGAGCTGGATGCAACATTGGTCAAAGATGACGATGCCTTTGAGGCAGAAGTATCAAGATGCCTTGCCAGAGAGGAAGAATGTATCAGGGCGGGAAAAACGGTATGCTGCTATACAACACGTGCTCTGATTACAGCAGATACAGGAGATAAGGAGGATGAACTCCGCCTGTCAGTTAAAATCTCTGATGCAGTGCAGTCATTGGTTGGAAGACTTAGCATTACACCAAGTTTTGTTATTGCAAAAGGCGGAATTACATCCAGCGATGTGGGAACAAAAGCGCTGGAAGTAAAGAAAGCAAATGTATTAGGACAGATCAAACCGGGAATTCCGGTATGGCAGACGGGAGAAGAAAGTAAATTCCCACTGACGCCATATGTGATCTTCCCGGGAAATGTGGGAGAAATCTCTACATTGAAAGAGGCAGTAGAAGTTCTTGTGAACAAATAATAACATTTTCATTGTGCGATTAGTGTAAAAAGATTGATAAAAATAGATTATATTGACAAAAACAAACAAATGGAGTACAATACGAACATAAACGAACATGATATACGTGCGAAAGGAGCAAAGAGATTATGCAGCAGTGTGTTGTGATAGCAGATGATCTGACAGGGGCAAATGCCACTGGTGTACTTCTGAAAAAAATGAATTATAAGGCATACACTGTTATGAATGCCGAGCGAATTGAACTTTCTACATTAGCAGATTGTGACTGTGTGTTGTATCCGACGGATAGTCGAGGGGTAGATGCACAGATTGCATATAACCGTGTACATAATGTATGTAATCTTTTGAAAAATGATGAAGTGAAGGTGTACGCTAAGCGAATTGACAGTACATTAAGGGGAAATCTGGGAAGTGAGACGGATGCCATGCTGGACTGTCTGGGAGAAGACTATGTAGCAATTGTAGCGCCTTGCTTCCCGTCCTCCGGAAGAATTGTGATTGGCGGATATATGCTGGTAGATGGAATTCCGCTTCATAAGACGAATATTGCAATTGATCCGAAGACGCCGGTGAAGGTGTCGGAGGTGGAAGTATTATTCCGGGAGCAGAGTAAATACAAAGTATCTTCTATTTATATGAAAGATCTGATGTACGGAAAACATTATCTTGCCAATCTTATGAAGGATTGTGTGAAAGCCGGAAGCAGAATTATTACATTAGACTGTGTGACACAGGAAGATTTAGATCTCATCGCAGACGCGGTGATCACAAGCGGATTGAAAGTTGTTGCAGTGGACCCGGGGGTCTTTACGGCAACTTTGTCGAGAAAGCAGATTATGCCTGCGCAGAAAAAAGAAAAGAATAAGATTCTGGCGGTCGTAGGAAGCGTAAATCCAAACACAACGGTACAGATGGAAGAATTATGGCTGTCCCAGAGAACACATAATGTGTTTGTTAAAACAAGGGAGCTTCTGGAGGGCGACGAGAGAAGAGAACAGGAAATTGCCCGTGTGACGAAAGAAATCTTAGATGAATGTGACAGAAATGTCATATCTACAGTAACCGGAGATGGTATTTATCCGGAAAACCGGATTGATTTCACACCTTATATGGAACGGTATCAGTGCTCACTTGATGAAGTGACAGGAAAGATCAACCGTGCATTTGCGGAGATTACTTACCGGATCTTTAAGGCGGAACCGACATTTCGCGGTCTTTATACAAGCGGCGGTGATGTGACGGTTGCAGTGTGTCAGAAGTTTGAAACTGCAGGATTAAGCCTGATGGATGAGGTGCTTCCGCTGGCAGCATACGGACAGTTCTTGAAGGGACAGTTTGAAGGCGTTCATATCATTACCAAGGGTGGAAGCCAGGGCGGAAGAGACGCGATCAACCGCTGCATTACTTATTTAAAAGAAAAATTATACATTTAATCTATAGTTATCAAGAAAGGATGAGACATTATGAAAAAACCATTAATCGCAGTACCTATTGGAGATCCGGCAGGAGTCGGACCGGAGATTGTAGCAAAATCTGTTGCATCTGAGGAAGTGTTTGAGGCGGCGGATTGTGTAATCGTTGGAGATAAGACGATTATTGAGAATGCAATCAAGATTGTCGGTGTAGATTTGACTGTCCATGTGATCTCAGAGGCAGAAGAGGGAGATTACCGTAAGGGAATCTTGAACCTTATTGATCTTGGCAATGTTGACATGGCCAAATTTGAATTTGGCAAAGTCAATGGAATGTGCGGTAAAGCCGCATATGAATATATTGCAAAGTGTATTGAGCTTGCCAATGAAGGCAAAGTAGATGCTGTTGCAACGACACCGATCAACAAAGAATCCTTACGTGCGGGTGGTATCAACTACATCGGACACACAGAGATCTTCGGAGCACTTACGGGGACAGAAGATCCGTTGACGATGTTTGAGACGAACGGAATGCGCGTGTTCTTCCTGACAAGACATGTGTCTTTAAGAGAAATGCTGGACATGATCACGAAAGACAGAATTATTGATTATGTGAAGCGTTGTATGAAAGCTCTTGAGAAACTTGGTGTGACAGACGGAACAATGGCGATTGCCGGATTGAATCCTCACAGCGGCGAGCATGGGCTTTTTGGATGGGAAGAAGTCAATGAAATTATGCCGGCTATCGAGGAGCTTCAGGCAGAAGGATATCAGGTTGTAGGGCCGATTGGGGCGGATTCCGTGTTCCATCAGGCAGCGCAGGGCAGATATAATAGTGTATTATCGCTGTATCATGATCAGGGACACATCGCAACGAAAACGCTGGACTTTGAGAAGACCATTGCGATTACAAATGGAATGCCGATCTTACGGACTTCCGTAGATCACGGAACGGCATTCGACATTGCGGGAAAAGGAATCGTAAGTGCAGTCAGCATGATCGAAGCTATTTTACTGGCGGCAAAATATGCACCAAACTTTATAAAATAGTAAAAAAGGAAAAAGAGGAGGTCTACTATGGTAAACGGGCTTAGTGGAGAGAGAATGTTAATTGGTCTGGCAATTGGTATTGCAGTCCTGATATTCTTGGTATTGAAAACAAAGGTACAGGCATTTCTGGCATTGATTATCTGTACAGTGATTGTTGGAGTTGTCGGCGGTATGCCGTTACTCAACACAACGATTGAAGTGGATGGCGTTGAGAAGACGTTTGGTATTATCAATTCGATCACATCAGGGTTTGGTGGAACACTTGGAAGTATCGGTATTATCATTGGTTTCGGTGTTATGATGGGACAGATCTTTGAGGTGACCGGAGCAGCAAAGAGAATGGCTTATACATTCTTGAAACTGTTTGGTAAGAAGAGAGAAGAGGAAGCTCTGGCGCTGACAGGATTCCTTGTATCTATTCCGATTTTCTGTGATTCTGGATTCGTAGTGCTTGCGCCGATCGCAAAGGCTATCTCCAGAGCAACTAAGAAGTCTTTCATCGGACTTGGTGTGGCACTGGCAGCAGGACTTGTTATTACACACTCCTTAGTACCGCCAACACCTGGCCCGCTTGGAGTCTGCGGTATCTTTGGAATTGATGTAGGAAGCTTTATTCTTTTGACAATTATTCTTGCACTTCCAATGACAATTGCATGTATCGCATATTCAAGACTGTACTTATCAAAGAAATATTATCGCATTCCGAACGAGGATGGAGAGGTTGTAGAAGCTCCATATCGTGAGCCGGATTACGACGGAGCATTTGCAATGGATATGAGTGGTGTGCCGGGAGCGTTAGAATCCTTTATGCCATTATTAGTTCCAATCGTATTAATCCTGATCAACACCGTTGCAACGGCAGTCGGCGCAACAACAGGTATCATGGAAATCCTGATCTTCCTTGGACAGCCAATCGTTGCAGTTGGTATCGGTCTTTTAGTAGCAATCTTCACACTTGGAAGAAAGTTAGACAGACACACATGTCTTAGCGAAATGGAAAAAGGTATGATGTCTGCAGGTATCATCATGCTGGTTACTGGTGGAGGCGGAGCTCTTGGACAGATTATTAAAGATTCCGGTCTTGGTAACTTCATGGCAGAAGGTCTTGCACAGACAGCAATTCCGATCGTTGTTCTTCCGTTACTGATCTCTACAGCAATGCGTTTCATTCAGGGTTCCGGAACAGTTGCAATGACAACAGCAGCAAGTATTTCTGCACCGATCATCATTGCATCAGGAGCAAGTCCGCTTCTTGGAGCAATTGCATGTTGTGTAGGTTCTCTGTTCTTTGGATACTTCAACGACAGCTACTTCTGGGTGGTAAACAGAACTCTTGGAGTAAGCGAGGCGAAAGATCAGTTGAGAGTATGGTCTGTGACATCTACGATTGCATGGGCAGTGGGTGTTGTAGAAGTTCTGGTATTGAATATCTTCATGTAATAAGATAGTATTATATACAGTGGGAAGTTTTCCCACTGTATATTTTTTTGATAGAGGTGAAAATATGCTGGCGGCAGAAAGACAGTCCAAGATTATAGAAATGACGGAGAGAAAAGGAAGCGTTCAGGTTGAAGAGCTGGCGTCTGAATTAAAGGTTAGTGCAATGACGATACGAAGAGATCTGGTGAAGCTTCAGGAAGAAGGGAAGCTGGAGCGTTGTCATGGCGGAGCGGTGGCAAAGCAGGAAGAAAACTATGCACAAAAACAGACAAGCAATAAGAATGAGAAGGAAAAGATTGCCGGAATGTGTGCTTCGTTTGTATCAGAAGGAGATATTATTTTTCTGGATGCGGGGACAACTACTTATGAGATCGCCAAGAGAATTAAAGGGATTAAGAATACGCTCATTGTTACCAATGATCTTGAGATTGCAAGATTGTTGGAAGACGGAGAGCCGGAACTGTTTATCTGCGGAGGAAGAGTACAGAAGTCCACGGGAAGTATGTTTGGCAGATATGCAGCAGAGATGCTGGCAGATTTCAAATTTGATCTGGGATTTTTCGGAGCGGCGTCTATCAACGATGCCTTTGAAGTTACGACACCGACGATTGAGAAGATGAGAGTAAAACGAGAGACGCCAAAACAATGCAGAAAAGCTTATCTTGCAGTAGATCATTCGAAGTTCGAGAAGCAGGCAATGGCAAAGGTAAATTGTCTGGGGGATTATACCGGAGTAGTGACAGATCAGAAATTCACGGAAAAAGACCGGAAGCTTCTTAATGAAATGGGAGCTGTGATCATTGAAGTTTAAGCTTGTGAGCGGGTTTTTCTTGTGTTAAAATAAAAGATAACGCTGAAGAAGAAAAAGGTTTACAGATTTTGAGGAGGAAAGACATGAAGAAAATCATAGATTTGATCGAGCAGGAGATGGGGATGGCATTTGAGAAGGCAGGATATGACCGTTCTTATGCAAGAGTGACTATTTCGAATCGTCCGGACCTGTGTGAATACCAGTGTAATGGTGCCATGGCAGGAGCCAAGGTATATAAGAAGGCGCCGATCATGATTGCAAATGACGTGATCGCTAACCTTACAGATAAGACATATATTGCAGAAATCGAAGCGGTAAATCCTGGATTTATTAATATAAAAGCAGACAAAGATGCAGTGGCAGAATACTTAAATGCCATGAAGACCTGTGATAATCATGGAATCGAACAGGCGAAAGAGCCAAAAACGATTCTTGTGGACTACGGCGGACCAAATGTAGCAAAACCGCTCCATGTAGGACATCTTCGTTCTGCGGTTATCGGAGAGAGCGTGAAGCGTATTGCAAGAAAGATGGGACACACAGTGCTTGGAGATATTCACTTGGGAGACTGGGGGTATCAGATGGGACTGATCGTGACTGAGCTTAAGAAGAGACAGCCGGAACTTCCGTATTTTCAGGAGGATTTTGAAGGAGAATATCCGGTAGAAGCTCCATTTACGATTGGAGAGCTGGAAGAAATCTATCCGACAGCTAGCACGAAGGCGAAAGAGGACGAGGCTTATAGAGAAGAAGCATTGCATGCGACGTATCTTTTGCAGAACGGTCACAGAGGATATACTGCAATATGGAAGCACATTATGAGTGTATCAGTAGCCGATCTTAAGAAAAACTACCAGAATCTGAATGTGGAATTTGATCTCTGGAAGGGCGAATCTGACGCGCAGCCTTACATTCCGGATATGATCAGGGAGTTGAAAGAAAAAGGGTATGCACATGAGGATCAGGGTGCGCTCGTCATTGATGTTCAGGAGGAGACGGATACGAAGGAGATTCCACCGTGTATGATCCAGAAATCAGACGGCGCTTCTCTCTACGGAACAACGGATCTTGCAACACTGATTCAGAGAGAGCAGGATTATCATCCGAACCATATAATCTATGTGGTGGACAAGCGTCAGGAGCTGCATTTTGTTCAGGTGTTCCGCGCTGCTAAGAAGACAGGAATCGTGCCGGAAGACACCAAACTTTCCTTCCTTGGATTTGGCACGATGAATGGAAAAGACGGAAAACCATTTAAGACAAGAGAAGGCGGTGTGATGCGTCTTGAGAGTCTGATCGCTGAGATCGAGGAAGAGATGTATAAGAAGATCACAGATAATCGAACCGTAGAAGAGGAAGAAGCAAAAGAGACTGCGAAGATTGTAGGACTTTCCGCAATTCGATACGGAGATCTGTCCAATCAGGCATCCAAAGATTATATTTTTGACGTGGATCGCTTTACTTCCTTTGAAGGAAATACAGGACCGTATATTTTATATACGATCGTGCGTATCAAATCCATTTTAAATAAATATCAGGCAGAGGGCAAAGAGGCTGCAGGTCTTACAATGACGGCAGCAAAAAGTGACAGTGAGAAGGCATTGATGCTGGAAGTTGCTAAATATAACGAAGTTATTGAAAATGCTTATGAAGAGCTGGCTCCGCATAAGATTTGTGCGTATATTTACGAATTGTCTAATGCATTTAACCGTTTCTACCATGAGACGAAGATTCTCTCCGAAGAGGATGAGACAAAGAAGAAGAGCTATATTGCGCTTCTGAACCTTACAAAAGAAGTGCTGGAAGAGTGCATCGATATGCTTGGCTTTAAAGCGCCGGAGAGAATGTAGGATAGAGTCAAGCTGTGCTTGATGGAAAATAAGGAATGATAGAATGACAGAAAAATTATTTTACAAGGACAGTCACCGGACAGAATGTACGGGGGAAGTTCTTGCCTGCGAAGAGAAGAAGAATCATTATGAGATTGTGCTGGATCAGACAGTATTTTTCCCGGAAGGCGGCGGACAGTATGCAGATACGGGAACACTTGATGAGGCAAAGGTGTTGGATGTCCATGAAAAACAGGGAGTGATCTACCACTGGTGCGATAGAGCGATAGAAGTGGGAAGCTGTGTGACGGCGCGGATCTGTTGGGAAGAGCGGTTTGAAAAGATGCAGCAGCACAGCGGTGAGCATATTGTCTCCGGTCTTGTCCATGAGAAATTTGGGTACAACAATGTGGGTTTCCACTTAGGAGGCGATTACTGTACCATGGATTTTGACGGACCGGTCACGAAGGATGAGCTGAAGGAAATAGAACGGCTTGCCAATGAAGCGGTCTATCAGAATTTGAAGATTGAGGTGTCCTATCCGTCCAAAGAAGCGCTGGAGCAAATGGAATATCGAAGTAAGATTGAGATTGAGGGACAGGTTCGGATCGTAACGGTTCCGGGATATGATGTATGTGCCTGTTGTGCGCCTCATGTGAACTACACCGGTGAGATTGGGATGATCAAGCTGGTGAATATGATCAATTATAAAGGCGGCGAGCGTATCACTATGCTCTGTGGAAGAAGGGCGCTTCGGGATTATGATGCAAAAGATGAAAATGTGAAGGAAATTTCTGTGCTTCTCTGTGCAAAAGAGCTGGAAACTGCAGAAGCGGTACGTCACCTGAAGCAAGAGCAGGAATCTCTGAAGGGAGCATACAGTTCTCAGAAGCAGAAGCTTCTTACATACCGGGCGCAGGAGATTCCGGTAGAAGAGGGCGGTAAAACAGCGGTATTTGCCTGTGATCTTACAGGAAATGAACCGCGGGAGCTTATGAATCTTCTGTTGGAGAAAGGGGCTGAAATCTGCGGTGTGTTTGCCGGTACAGATGAGGAAGGATATCGCTACGTGATCGGCAGCAGAACAGAGGATGTCAGACCGATTGGGAAAATGATGAATGACGCCTTTGAAGGAAGAGGCGGTGGAAAGCCTGTAATGGTACAGGGAACGCTTCGTGGGAAAAAAGAAGAGATGAAAGAATTCTGGGAAACAATCTGAGAATTATAAGAAAGGACTAATACCAAAGTGATCAATTTGGTATTAGTCCTTTTTGATTGGAATCCTTATAGGAAGTTAATCAATCTGTTTTTTCATCATCCGCACAAGCCATCCCATGAACAGGAATTGAACAGCGATATAGAGAAGTCCGATGACTCCGGCAGTTTTTAAATATTCAAGAATCTGCACGTTTGTGTATTTTCGAACTTCGAAATACCGTAGATGGAACAGGATGGCGCCCACAGTGCTTATAAGAAGAGGCAGAGTGGTAAATGGCCACATTTCCATTCGGAGTGTGCGAAGCTTATCCTTTGGTGTGATGCCTGTGTAGGAGAAGAGGCGATAACGGCGTTTCATATCCTCGGCATCATACGAACATTTTGCATATACAAGGAACAGTGATAATGCGGTAAACATCAGTAATACGAACGTATAAAGCACATCCTTTGAATAGCGTTCGGAAGTGATGTCTTTCAGAAGCTCCTGCTTTTCGTAATAAACTTTGATATCCAGATCAAAGAGCGCATCGTCGGAATGGGCATCTGCAATATTTTGAAGTACAGCGTCTACCTGTTTGTAGGAACCTTTTTCGGTGTTGATCAAACAGAGGTTTGTAGGTCCTCCCGGAACTTGTGAGAGACACTGGTCAAACATCTCGTCGGAGCAGACGAGGAGGTTTTCCTGATTGCCTCGCTGCAGCATGCCGGTGAGGCTCGATACTTCATAGCTTGTAACCGTCCACGGCTCGAATTCGCCCGGATCGCCGGGGCGTCCCAACATAAGGAACGGATGCTCGAACGTAGCGCCCGGTGTGGCATCCAGATTCCGGCGGGGATAAGAGCTGTCCTGCTGGAGAACAAGGTGAATCTCATGGTCACCAAGCTTGAGAGAGTCCTGCGGTGTAATGCCCCGAAGCTTACAGAGTTCTTGATAAGTGCTCTCGGAGATGCCGATATATTGTCCCGGAGGTGCATAGTTGACAAGCTGGGCTACAAAATCCCAAGACGTGCCGGTCTTGACATTGAAGCGCACCATAGGATATTGCCAGAGTTTGGTATCGTCTGTGCAGCTGATTTCATCAATCGCAGGCTGATCTTCCTCATGTGCAAGTAATACATAATCATAAGGCAGTATCTCAGCTACCGGTTCTGCAACAAAGCTGCTTCCGATGTAGAAGAGATAGATGCTAAGAACAAACATGTGAGCCGCTGTCAAAAGGAATATGTATCGTGTCGTCTTTTTGAACCGGTACTGCAGTGGGATGCGGGATAAAACCCGTTTATAATAGATGGAATCCGATCTGTGTACCCATTTGATAATGTAGGCTGCAATTCCTTTGATCAAAAAGAGGGTACCGAATAAAAATACCAGTATATTTACAATGGATGCCTCATCACAGCCGGCAATACTTTCAAACACCAGATAGACGCCGAGGATGACAAGCAGAAATAAAAAGCTTTGAGGATAAGATTCCTTTTCTCTTGTTTTAACAGTGCCAAACGCATCGCGGATCTGTACGTAAGATTCGTAGTTAATGGCAGTGGCAAAGAGAAGGATCGTGCCATAAGCAGCCAGTGAAAGCCCGTAGAGCTTTGGAGTGATATGTCCCAAAACGGCATAGCCATTCAGCTCTCTGGCAAGTCCGCTCCGAAGTGCAAAAATGATCACGGTGCCAAGGAGCATACCACAGATCAGTGAAATAACGAGGCTTGTGAGGTACTCGACGGCGATCATATAAGATAAGGTCCGGCTTCGGATTCCCAGAAGCGTGAACATCCGGTAATCGTTCATTCGGCTCTTAATATAGTAAGAAAATACAAAGGCTGTGACGAGCACGCTGGTACATAAAATAAGTCCCAGAGACCGGAGAAGAATTTGCTGAAGTCCGGTGCCAAGGAGCAGGGATTCTTTTGAATGTACCGCAGATAGCAGTTGATTCATGCCAATCGCGGTTGTAAGAAATGTGGAACACAAAGTGCCGCAGGCAATGAATAAAACATAGTTTTTCCAGTTGTATTTAAAGTTTGTTCGAATGACGCGGGAGAAGTCGGCAGGATATTTTCCGGGGAAATAGAGTCTTCTTTTTCGCTCGGCCTTTTCCTCTTTTTCCCGCTTCTTCATGAGACGGTATTTTCGATTGATCTCGCTGCTTTGTTCACAGTAGGTTGCTACAAGGAATTCGACGACCATTACAAGTCCGGTAAAAGGAAGCGCATAGCCGCTGACATGTCCTTGAAAGATAACATAAGAAGTAAAGTAAAAAAATTCAAGACCGTAAACACAATAGCATAGAAGGTGTACCTTGCGTCCTAAAATCAGAAGGATTCCGTAGATGGCATAAAGAATTAAAAGTACAGCCACCAGATAAGTGATGCAGTATGTGGCGAAAGCTGCTGTATCGCCATTTGTTACAAAGCCGTTGGGACCGCCTGCTTTTGTGACTTTAAGGAGAAGCTGCGGTAACGTGTACAGTGTACCGTCAAGATTTGCCCACGGGGCAAAGAGTGCCAGGGCAGAAGTAATGATCACACAGATAATGGAAAAAAACCGTGCGTATATTTTCTGTTGTTTCATGGTGTATGCCTCCTGCCTTAGATTTTTGTTGTGTATTGAAAGACTTTCTCATAGAAATCATTGTCATCATCTGTGCATTGAATAGTGTCTGAGATCTGTCCGTCCTTTAGAAGAACGACTTTCTGGCTTAAGCTTGCAAAATAAGGATCGTGCGTAACCATAAGAATTGTTTTGTGGAATTCTTTGTTGATCCGTTTCAACGCATCCATAACAATCTTACCGGATTTTGAATCGAGATTTCCGGTAGGCTCATCTGCGAGAATAATTTCCGGGTCATTGATCAGTGCGCGGCAGATGGCAGCTCTTTGTTTCTCACCGCCAGACAGCTCGTATGGAGCTTTTGGAAGAAGATCTTTGATCCCGAACAATTCGGCAAGTCCTTCTGCTTTCTCAACCATAGATTTTGATTCTGCTTTATCAAGAATCATCGGCAGCAGAATGTTGTCCTTGATACATAAGCTGTCCAACAGATAAAAATCCTGAAAGACAAAACCGATTCTTCGTCTTCTGATATCTGCTAATTCATCCTTCCACAGATCTTCTGTGTCCATACCATCAAAGTAGATTGTTCCGGATGTTGGGCGTTCGATCATGCCGAGAAGTTTAAGAAAGGTACTCTTTCCGCATCCTGAACGTCCCATGATCGACACGAATTCCCCTTTTTCTACTTCGAAGTCGATATCCTTTAAGACATGAATGGTGTTGATATCCATCGTGCTTGTCTTAATGATATAGTTGTGAACAAGATGTTCTGTTTTAATAATTGACATAATAGTTTCCTCCTTGAATGACATGTTTTATATTATAAACAGGGGGGGGGTATAGCATCAAGAATTGTCTGAAAAATAACTTAGAAATTCCTGCAGTGCTCCGGATACCGGAAGGTGCTTGTTGTAGGCGAGTGCCAGTTCTCTGGCAGGAAGCTTTTCTTTCAGATCAATGATGAACAAATCTTCATCTTCATGGTCTATACAATAGTCCGGGATGAATGCCAGACCAAGCCCGATGCGGGCAAGATCAATAAGAAGATCATTGCTGCTAAGTTCAATTTCCGGAACCAGATCCAACTGGTGCTGCTGAAACAGAGAGTGTAGAAATTCGCTTGTAGTGCTTTTCTTATCCAGCATTAAGATGGGATATTCTAACAGTTGTTTGTAGGATAGCTTTTTCCCCTTAAGCTCACGAAACGACTGGTTAGCAATAAACACATCATGAAAAGATCTGATTGTGTTTACAGAAAACAAACTGCCAAGATATGCATTTGGGCAATTTACAACAATCAGATCTACCTGTCCGCTTTCTAATAATTCCACGCATTTGATAGAGGTAGCGTTGGTTACCTTGATATGAGCTCCCGGGAATGCTTTGTGGAATTTTTCAAGATAAGGTACGAGAAAGTACCGGCAAATGGTATCGCTTGCTCCGATGCGAAGCTGTCCGCCGCCGGCAGAAGTATCCATAAGCTGAGCCTCGCCCCGTCCGATCAGATGAACCGCAGGTTCGATATGTCTTAGCAGAATCTCCCCTTCCGGCGTTAACTGTACCTTCTTTGTGCTTCTGATAAATAAAGTCTGATTCAACTTCTTCTCCAGTGTTTTGATCGACTGGCTGACCGCAGACTGGGAAATGAAGAGTTGGCTTGCGGCTTCTGAGAAGCTCAAAGTCGAAGCGACATAATAAAATACTTTATATAATTCGTAGTTCACATCCATGATAAGTCCTCCTTATAAGACATAATAGTATTATAAGTCAAAAAAGAGTGAATTACAACCATGATTGTGGTATAATAATTGCGTTACATGCAATCCAAGCCGGCAAGTCGGCTTGCTGTCATACCTGTGATAAGGAGACGGAAAGAGAGGCGGAGAATGAAGGGGCTTAACAGACGATTGGCAATACCGGGAATGTTTCTTCTGGTCATTGTCTTGCTGATCACCAGTTTTCAATTGGTGATCTACGGTGATCCATCTTATAGGTTTTACGAAAAAGAATATGAAAAATATCATGTGACCGCTTCGCTTCATATGTCCATGGAAGACGTTATGGAAGTGACAGAGCATATGATGGACTATTTGATCGGAAAGGAAGAGAAGCTTTCAATCGTTACGGATGTTGATGGGCGTGAACAGGATTTCTTCAATGAACAGGACCGGCTTCACATGGCGGATGTGAAGAATCTTTTCCTTGGAGGTCTGAAGCTTCGCGCTGTATTTCTTATGCTGGCAATCGTTCTTTTGATGCTGGCAGGCGTAAAAGCGGGAAGAAAAAGAATCAGCAGACAATTTTTTGAGGCGTATTCTATTGCCCTTGGCGTGTTTCTTGGTTTGCTCCTGTTTCTGGGAGTTGCGTTTGCCATTGATTTTACTGCCTGCTTTACTGTTTTTCACGAGATCTTTTTCACCAATGATCTGTGGCTTTTTGATCCGTCGGTGGATTATATGATCCGCATGCTCCCGGAAGGTTTTTTCTCAGACATGGTTCTTCGGATTGGAGCGGTGTTTGTCGGAATGCTTATTTTTGTCTGGATGATTTTGTATGTTTGGAAAAAACATGACATTAATAAGTGTAAGTTATAAAAATGTTAATTTATATTAATTACATTAATAATAAAAAATATGTTACAATAAAACTAACAGTGTAATGGATTTACAAAATGGAGGAAAACGTATGAGTAATGTAAGACGAGTGTATGTAGAAAAGAAATCCGATTTTGCAGTACAGGCAAAAGATTTAAAGCATGAGATCCGCAGCTATCTCGGTATCAAAGATGTGGAGAATGTAAGAGTTCTGATCCGTTATGATGTGGAAAATATTTCAGATGAAGTATTTGAGAAGGCATGTAACGGAATCTTTGCAGAGCCTCCGGTAGACATTTTATATAGAAATGAATTTGACCAGGCAGAAGGTGCGCGCGTATTTTCTGTGGAATTTCTTCCGGGACAGTTTGACCAGAGAGCTGATTCGGCAGTGCAGTGTATCCAGTTCTTGAAAGAAGATGAGCAGCCGATTATTAAAACAGCTACTACTTATGTAGTGACAGGAAAAGACGGGGCAATCTCAGAGGAAGAGTTTGCAGCGATCAAAGCGCACTGCATTAACCCGGTGGATTCCAGAGAGGCGGCGGAAGAGATTCCGGAGACGCTTGTGACTAATTTTGACGAGCCGGAAGATGTGATCGTATTTGACGGATTTAAAGATATGGCTGAGGCAGAATTAAAAGAATTATACAGTTCTTTGAACCTTGCCATGACCTTTAAAGACTTTCTTCATATTCAGAATTACTTCAAAGGAGAAGAGGACAGAGATCCTACGATGACAGAGATCCGCGTACTGGATACTTACTGGTCTGACCACTGTCGTCATACAACATTCTCTACAGAGCTTACCGAAGTATCCTTTGGAGATGGTGATTACAGAGAACCGATGGAAGAGACTTACCGCAGATATCTTGCGGACCACAGTGAGATCTTCAAAGGCAGAGAGGACAAATTTGTATGTCTGATGGATCTTGCGCTTATGGCTATGCGTAAATTAAAAAGAGAAGGCAAGTTGGAAGATCAGGAAGAGTCTGATGAGATTAATGCTTGTAGTATCGTAGTTCCGATCAAAGTAGACGGAGTGGAAGAAGAGTGGCTTGTGAATTTCAAAAATGAGACGCATAACCATCCGACAGAGATTGAACCGTTCGGTGGAGCGGCAACCTGTCTTGGCGGAGCAATCCGCGATCCGTTGTCAGGACGTACTTATGTCTATCAGGCAATGCGTGTGACAGGAGCGGCAGATCCTACGGTATCCGTAAAAGATACGATGAAAGGAAAGCTTCCGCAGAAAAAACTGGTTCGTGAGGCTGCGCATGGATACAGCTCTTATGGAAACCAGATCGGTCTTGCTACCGGGGCGGTAAAAGAAATCTACCATCCGAATTATGTGGCAAAACGTATGGAGATTGGAGCTGTGTTGGGAGCAGCACCAAGACGTGCGGTAATCCGTGAGACTTCCGATCCGGGAGATATCATTATTTTGCTGGGCGGACGTACAGGACGTGACGGTTGTGGAGGAGCAACCGGTTCTTCTAAGGTACATACGGAAGAGTCTATTGAAGTATGCGGAGCAGAAGTTCAGAAGGGTAATCCTCCGACAGAGCGTAAGATTCAGCGTTTGTTCAGAAGAGAAGAAGTAAGTAAATTAATTAAGAAATGTAACGACTTCGGAGCCGGCGGTGTATCCGTTGCAATCGGTGAGCTGGCAGATGGCTTGAAGGTTGATCTTGACAGAGTACCGAAGAAATATGCAGGCCTTGATGGAACGGAGATTGCAATCTCTGAGTCTCAGGAGCGTATGGCAGTTGTGGTAGATCCGAAAGACGTAGCTGAATTTATGGGCTATGCAAAGGAAGAGAACTTAGAGGCTGTGGAAGTTGCGGAAGTAACAGAATCTCCAAGACTCGTATTGTCATGGAGAGGCAAAGAAATCGTAAATCTGTCCCGTGCATTCTTAGATACGAACGGAGCGCATCAGGAGACAACGGTTGCAGTAGATATTCCAAGCCGTAAAGACAGTATTCTCGGCAGAGAAGAAGTGAAAGATGTAAAAGGAAAGTGGATGGAGACCTTGGGAGATCTGAATGTATGCTCTCAGAAAGGTCTTGTGGAAATGTTTGACGGTTCCATCGGAGCAGCTTCTGTGTTCATGCCGCATGGTGGAAAATATCAGATGACAGAGACACAGGCAATGGTTGCGAAGCTTCCGGTATTGACAGGAGACTGCGATACAGTAACGATGATGAGTTATGGATTTGATCCGTATCTGTCTACATGGAGCCCGTATCATGGAGCCATCTATGCAGTAACAGAGTCTGTTGCGAAGATTGTGGCAGCAGGCGGAGATTACAGCAAGATCCGTTTCACATTCCAGGAATATTTCCGTCGTATGACAGAAGATCCACACAGATGGAGCCAGCCGTTTGCAGCTCTTCTTGGAGCTTATGACGCACAGCTTGGCTTTGGACTTCCATCCATCGGAGGAAAAGACAGTATGTCCGGTACATTTGAAGATATCGATGTTCCGCCGACGCTTGTATCTTTTGCAGTGGATGTGGCAGTGGAGAAAGATATTATTACACCGGAATTAAAAGCGGCAGGTAATAAGCTTGTATGGCTTCGCATTCCAACAGATGAGTATGATGTTCCGAAATACGATCAGGTGATGGAACTCTATGGAAAATTCAGAGAGGATGTTCAGGCAGGAAGAATCGTCTCTGCTTACGCGTTGGACAGACACGGTATTGCAGCGGCGGTCAGCAAGATGGCATTTGGTAACCGTATGGGTGTGAAGATAGATCATGATGTGGACGCAAGAGATCTCTTTGTGCCGGCATTTGGAGATATTGTAGCAGAGGTTCCGGCAGAGAAAGTATCTGAGCTTGCAATCACTTACACGGTGATCGGTGAAGTGACAGAGGCAGCAGCATTTACGTACAAAGACATGGAAATTACAGAGGCAGATGCAGAGGCTGCATGGAAGGAGCCGCTTGAGAAAGTATTCCCGACGAATTCCGGCGTGGAAGGACAGGAAGAAGTGGTAGAAAAAGGACTTTACAATACGTCTGATATCCACATTTGCAGTCATAAAATTGCGCAGCCGACAGTATTTATCCCGGTATTCCCTGGAACAAACTGTGAATTTGACAGTAAGAAGGCATTTGAACGCGCAGGCGCTAAGACAATCGTCAAAGTCTTCAAGAATATGAGCGCGGAAGATATTCTGGATTCTGTCGATGTATTTGAGAAAGCAATTGCACAGTCACAGATCATCATGTTCCCGGGAGGTTTCTCCGCAGGTGATGAGCCGGACGGATCTGCAAAATTCTTCGCAACTGCATTCCAGAATGCGAAGATGAAAGAAGCAGTTGAGAAATTGTTAAACGAGCGTGACGGACTGGTGCTCGGCGTATGTAACGGATTCCAGGCGCTTGTAAAACTGGGACTTGTTCCAAACGGAGAGATTACCGGACAGAACGAGGATGCTCCGACACTTACTTACAACACCATCGGACGTCATATCTCCAAGATGGTATACACAAAAGTAGTTTCCAATAAATCCCCATGGCTTCAGGAGGCAGAACTGGGCGGCGTATACACCAATCCGGCATCCCACGGCGAAGGACGTTTCGTGGCAAGCGGCGAGTGGTTAGATAAACTCTTCGCCAACGGACAGGTAGCAACACAGTACTGTGATCCGGAAGGAAACATCACAATGGACGAAGAGTGGAACGTCAACGGTTCCTACTGTGCAATCGAAGGAATCACAAGTCCTGACGGACGCGTATTCGGAAAGATGGCACACTCCGAGAGACGCGCACGCTCCGTAGCAATGAACATCTACGGCGAGCAGGATCTTAAGATCTTCGAATCAGGCGTGAAATATTTTAAATAATTAATTTGGGACGTAGCAAAGTTTCACTTTGCTACGTCCCAAATTGCATTCGTTTTGCAACATTGAGTCAAATTTGTTGCATACAAAATGACATAAACAGATAAAAGCTGCACAAAAATGAGAATACTTGCAGGAAAAATAAAAACAAGTTGCAAAAAACTGCGATTTTTTGTTAGAAAAATCTTGTGTTTTGAATTGAAATACTTTACAATGTTAAACAACGAAAGTAATTTAAGCATTATAGGAGGTAAAGATTATGTCATATGTTGATGAAATCCTTGAGAGGGTTGTAGCGAAGAACCCGGCAGAGCCAGAGTTCCATCAGGCAGTGAAAGAAGTACTGGAATCTTTGAGAGTGGTAGTAGAGGCTAATGAGGAGACATATAGAAGAGAAGCGCTTCTTGAGAGACTTGTTGAGCCGGAGCGTCAGTTTAAGTTCCGTGTTCCGTGGGTGGATGATAAAGGGCAGGTTCAGGTGAATACCGGTTACCGTGTACAGTTTAACAGCGCAATCGGACCATACAAGGGAGGTCTTAGACTTCACCCATCTGTTAACCTTGGAATCATCAAATTCCTTGGCTTTGAGCAGATCTTTAAAAATTCTCTTACCGGACTTCCGATCGGTGGCGGTAAAGGTGGTTCTGACTTCGATCCAAAGGGAAAATCCGACAGAGAGATTATGGCATTCTGCCAGAGCTTCATGACAGAGCTTTGCAAATATATTGGTGCAGATACAGATGTTCCGGCAGGTGATATCGGAACAGGTGCAAGAGAGATCGGTTATCTCTTTGGTCAGTACAAGAGAATCCGTGGCTTATATGAAGGAGTTCTCACCGGAAAAGGATTAAGCTATGGTGGTTCACTTGCAAGAAAAGAGGCAACAGGTTATGGCCTTCTGTATTTCACAAATGAGATGCTGAAGTTAAACGGCAAGGAACTGGCAGGAAAGACAGTTGCAGTATCCGGTTCCGGTAACGTTGCGATCTATGCTACAGAGAAAGCACAGCAGCTTGGCGCAAAGGTTGTGACAGTCAGTGATTCTACCGGATGGGTATATGATCCGGAAGGAATTGATCTTGCAGCATTAAAAGAGATCAAAGAAGTAAAACGTGCAAGACTGACAGAATACAAGAATTATCGTCCAAATGCGGAATATCATGACGGACGCGGCGTGTGGTCTGTGAAAGTTGATATTGCGCTTCCATGTGCAACCCAGAACGAGCTTCTTCTGGAAGATGCGAAAATGTTGGTTGAAAATGGATGTATGGCAGTGGCGGAAGGTGCAAATATGCCTACGACAATGGAAGCTACAGAATATCTTCAGGAGCACGGTGTGATGTTTGCACCTGGTAAAGCTGCAAATGCAGGCGGTGTTGCAACTTCTGCTCTTGAGATGTCTCAGAACAGCGAACGCTTAAGCTGGTCTTTTGAAGAAGTAGATGCAAAATTAAAAGGTATCATGGTAAATATTTGCCATAATGCTGATGACGCTGCAAAACGTTACAATGCGGAAGGCAACTATGTAGTAGGAGCGAATATTGCAGGCTTCGAGAAAGTTGCAGACGCAATGCTTGCACAGGGCGTTGTGTAGAAGAAACAGGTGGAATCAAACAAGCTTCTTTGTCGCAGAAAACACATATAAACCATATAAATAGAAGCGGATAAAAACAATAGAACATAATCCCGTGACTTAGGCGAGCAGATCCGGTCACGGGATTTTTGCAGTATGTGAAATGTCGGCATAAGAAGAAACTTGAGAAAATGCAATAAAAAAAGTCCATGAAAATGGACTTTGAAGTAGCGGGAACTGGATTCGAACCAGCGACACTACGGGTATGAACCGTATGCTCTAGCCAACTGAGCTATCCCGCCATGTTTTTAATTGTATGGGACCAATAGGGCTCGAACCTATGACCCTCTGCTTGTAAGGCAGATGCTCTCCCAGCTGAGCTATGATCCCATGTTTTCAAGTTCGTACCCCGAACTCGCTTTGCTATTATACTATTAAAATCGACAAAATGTCAATACCTTTTTTTAAAAAAATATTTTTTTAAAAAGACTTTTTTAAAAAGATGCTGAATTGAATGTTTCAGAGATATGAAAAGCAGGCTTTTAAATAGAATTATTGTGGAAAGACTGGAGCAGGAGCCAATGATTATCTGGTGAAGCCTTTTGCGTTAGAAGAGCTTCTTGCCAGAGTGCGGGTGCTGCTGCGCAGTACCGGGGAGACAAGAGGCGACTGCTATGAGGTGGGTGACTTGAAGATGTGTCTGTCAACACACAGGGTGACACGAGGAGAAAAAGAGATTCAACTGTCCGGGAAAGAATTTGCACTTCTTCGTTATTTGATGCAGAATGCCGGCATTGTTTTATCAAGGGAACGGTTGGAAGAACATTTATGGACTTATGACTATGTGGGAAGCTCTAATGTAATTGATGTATATATCCGTTATTTGTGCAAGAAGATTGATGATGGACAGGAGGAAAAATTAATCCACACGGTTCGCGGTGCGGGATATGTTCTGAAGGTGAAAGAATGAAGAAATTATCAGTAAGATTAAGAATTACATTATTATATACATTTTTTATGACTGTATTGACAGCGGCATCTCTTTTTCTTCTGTTTTCACTCAGCAGTCGCGAGGTTTTGACCTCCGCAGGGGCGGAATTGGAAGAAGAGGTGCACGAGAGTGTGGAAGAGCTTACCATTCAAAATGGAGAAGTTCGGGTAGATTCCGATTTTTATTCGCTGGAGAAAGGCGTATATCTGGCATTATATGACGAACAAGGCTATTTCTTATATGGACGGGTTCCGTATGGATTTGATGTGCAGCCGGAATTTGAAGACGGAAACTTGCGCAAATTAAATGACCGACAAAAGAAATGGTTTGTATACGATCAATTTTTTAAGGTGGATGGAGAGAACTCGGTTTATGTCAGAGGTGTCACTTCTATTACAGATGTAGAAGAAAAATTTTATGTGACTATGAGAATCGCACTTTTGTCACTTCCTCTTATGCTGGTGGTCACGGTGCTGGCGGGATTTTATTTTACCGGACGAACACTTCTTCCGGTAAAACAGATGACGGGTGCGGTGAAAAAGATTCGGGAAGAAGAAAATCTGTCCGGTAGAATCGGGCTTGAAGGGCACGGAAGAAAGGATGAGATCTATGTGCTTGCGGAGACATTTGACGAGATGCTTGCACAGGTGGAGCGTCTTAATCTCAGTGAATTGACAGAAATGGCTGTGGAGGAGCAGAAGCTTCTTGCGGAGAAAAAGGGGCTTTGCCGAACCTTTGAGCTGCAGATCGAACCGGAGGTCTATGCGCGGGCAGACGAGAGTTATTATATCCGGCTTCTTGTAAATCTTCTTGAAAATGCCGTATATTACGGAAAGGAAAATGGTATGGTGAAGGTAACACTTTCCAAGAACGGGAAGATGATAGAAGGAATTGTGGAGGACAACGGAATCGGGATTTCCGAAGAAGACCTTGTCCATATCTGGGAGAGATTTTACCGTGCGGATCCTGCGAGAAGCACAGACAGCCATTCGGGACTTGGTCTTTCCATGGTGAAATGGATCGTGGAAGCTCACGGAGGAACGATCCGGGCAGAGAGCAGATTAGGAGAGTGCACAAGATTTATTTTTGAAATTCCGGAATAAAAAATATATTTTCATCTTATTTTTCATCTTTCTTTAATGTTTCTGTTATATATTCATATCAACAAAGGAAACATAAGTATAGAAAAATAAGTACAGAAAAATAAGTACAGAAAATGAAAGAAAGAGAGGATATAGAATATGAAAAGATTTATGACATTAGCAGCAGCAACAGTATTAACAGCAGGAACATTAGCAGGATGTGGAGCAGCAGGAAGCGGTAAGGATATCGGAAGAGACGCAGCGTTAGAAGAGGCACTTAGTGATGCACAGACTACAGAAGAGAACGTGACCAGATTAAAAGTAAGCGAAGACAGAGAGGACGGTCAGAAAGTATATGAGATCCGGTTTGATGCAGGCGGAATGGAATACGATTACGAGGTGGCAGCTTCCGATGGACAGATCTTAAATGCAGAGCGTGAAGAACTGATAGCTGGCAGCACAGCTTCGGTGGACGATACGGCGCAAGATGCAACTGCAAATTCTACAAACAACACTGCCAATCCGAATGTGAAATTGACGAAGGAAGAGGCGATGAAGATCGCACTTGAGAGAGTGCCGGGAGCTTCAGAAAAGGATATTCATATAGAACTTGATTCAGATGATGGACAATTCCGGTATGAAGGTGATATTATATACGAACAGAAAGAATATGATTTTGAGATTGACGCGAATTCGGGAAATATTCTTGAATGGAGCGAAGAAAGACGATAAGAACGAAGAAAAGAGGATGAATGAATGCGGATAGGAATGGGGTATGACGTGCATAAGCTCGTAGAAAACAGAGATCTGATTCTCGGAGGTGTAAAGATTCCTTATGAAAAAGGGCTGCTTGGTCATTCGGACGCGGATGTGCTGTTGCATGCGATCATGGATGCGCTTCTTGGAGCCGCGGCTCTGGGGGATATCGGAAAACATTTTCCGGATACAGATCCGGCTTACAAGGGAGCATCCAGCATGGAGCTTTTGAAACAGGTGGGAGCGCTGATCGAACAGAAATTATATGTGATTGGTAATATCGATGCGACCATCATCGCGCAGCGGCCGAAGATGGCTCCGCATATTGAGAAAATGCGGGAAAATGTTGCGGAAGCTCTCGGAATTGAAAAGGATCAGATTAATATTAAAGCGACTACAGAAGAAGGACTTGGATTTACAGGAAGCGGAGAAGGAATCTCCTCGCAGGCCATCGCAGCGCTTGATACGATTGCAAATTACAGTTATAAAGTAGAGCCGGAGGAAGAGGATGCTTGCGGCAATTGCAAAGGGTGTCCCCGCGGATAGAAGGAGTAGAAGAGACGATGAAGATTCGCAGACTGGAAAAGGAAGAACATCAGGTGGTGAGGTCGTTGTACGAAGAGGTGTTTTCAGAGGACAGCACCTCTTTCGTCGACTATTATTTCACTGAGAAGACAAAAGATAACGTAATCTATGTGTTGGAAGAAGAAGGCGCTGTGCGTTCGATGCTTCATCTGAATCCTTATCAGATCATGGTCAACGGGATTGAGAAAACAGCGCATTATATTGTTGCGGTTGCTACGCAGGAGAGCTGGAGAAAAAGGGGTTATATGAAAGCCTTGATTCGAAAGGCATTGAAGGATATGTACCAGGACGGAGAGAATTTTACCTTTCTGATGCCGGCAGCGGAGGCAATTTACCTTCCCCATGATTTCCGCACGGTCTATGAGCAGGAAAAACGATATTTTCATGGAGAGGGAGAACCGCTTAAAATCGAAGAGGCAGGTGAGCTTGCCGAGTTGGCAGAGTCTTATCTGTCTGCACATTATCAGGTGTATGCAAAAAGAAATGCGGCTTATTATGAACGCCTGATGAAAGAGTATGCTAGTGACGGTGGCCGCCTGATGGTGATAAAAGACGGTGGAAGAATTACAGATTGTCTGATCGATGTGCCGGATTTCGAGCGGGCAGAAAAGGAGAAGCCCAAAATCATGGTGCGTATCGTAGATGCAAGGAGAATGCTGATGTCATTGAGGCTTACAAGCCTGATGGCGGTGTGTTTTCAGATCACCGATCCTGTAATTGAAGAAAATAACCGCTGTGTTGTGCTGACCGGTACGGAGTTTTCCGGCGCTATGCTTATGGAAGGGAAACGGGTCAACAGTGAAGGGACAATTACGATTGCCGCGCTTACAAGCCTGGTCTTTGGAGCGAAAACGGTGGAGGAAGTGTGCGAAGAAGATGGCGTTTCCATGACGGAACGCATGAAAAAGGAGATGAGTAAGATCATCCCCTTGTCTGACATTTATTTAAATGAGACTGTTTAGAACGTGAAGAAGACGGTCGTTGTCTTCAGGGTTCATAATACAGAAACGGATATATTCGCCGGTTAGTGATTCGAAGGATGAACAATCCCGAATCATTAGCCGGTTTTTTATAGCTGCTTCAAATACATCAAAAGAGGTGAGCCCTTCTTTTAATATTCGAACGAGAATAAAGTTGCCATATGCCGCGTAGGGTTTATATCCGTCCATATGAGACAGACGGGCAAACATGCGCTCCCTCTCGGAGAGGATGAGTGCTCTCGTTTCCCGGAAGTAATCCGTGTCCTTAAGCATAAGTTCGCCGGTATAAGCGCCTACACTATTTAAGCTCCATGGATTCTGGTGCTGATGAAGCGACTTGAGAAAGGCTTCACTGCTTGTGATGCCATAGCCAAAGCGCAGTCCCGGAGCAGCATAGAACTTAGAGACGCCGCGGATCACCATAAGGTTATCATAGCGCTTTGTTAAGGGAATGGCAGTAATCTCTTCAATACAAGGAGCAAATTCCACATAAGTTTCATCGATCATAACGAAAATGTTTCGTTTTTTACATTCACGGATGATTCGTTCCATATCTCCTGTCTGGATAGCGGAAGATGTGGGATTGTTCGGGTTGCAGATGATCACAAGATCGATGTCTTCCGTACAGGCAGATAGAAAATCATCTGCATTCAGAAGAAAGTCGTCCTCTTCCCGCAGAAGATATGTCTCGGTGGAAGCGTTGATCAGTGATAATTCTCGGTTGTATTCGGAATAGGTTGGTCCAAGGAGCAGTGCTTTCTTCGGCGCGCGCTGGGAAATAAGGAGAGAGATAAGCTCTGTCGATCCGTTCCCGACGACAATATGTGCCGGGGAGGCACCGCAGTAATTTCCGATCGCTTCCCGCAGACTTGTGTAATTACGATCCGGGTATCTGGTGATTACATCAAGGTTGGATGCAAGCTCTTTCTTTACTTTTTTTGACAGCCCGAGAGGGTTTACATTGGCGGAAAAGCAAATGATCTCCTCCTTTGGAATGTGATAATATTCTTCGATTTTTTCCAGATCACTTCCGTGAAATTCCGGCTTTTTATCCATATCTATGTTCCTTTCTTGGTATAATTCAAGATTTTGTGTATTCAGCATTGCCATTATGAGTTATTCAATGTTATAATCTATTATAGTATGTTTTTTGAAAAAAGCAACGAAAGAAGCAGGTGTAGTCTTGAAAAATAAGATTCAAAAATTTTCCAAAGGAGATTTCCGGCAGGTACAGCCGGATATAGTATTTGAGGAGACGAATCTGGTACTGATCATAGGTGAAGGGGAAGTATACAGGGGGAGCTTCTTAATAAAGAGTTATAATGACAGTAAGATACGAGGGATCGTATATCCCTCTTCTTTTCGTGTTCATTTTAAAGACCAGGGGTTCGAAGGGAACCCGTCGAGAATAGAATTTACATATGATGGCAGAGGATTGAAGCCGGGACATGTGGAACAGGGGAAGTTTACCGTTGTGTGTACCGGCGGAGAATATGAATTGTCCTTTACAGCCATTATTGAGAAACCGTATGTTATGACAAGCTACGGAAAGGTGCAGAGCACGGATGATTTCAGAAAGCTTGCGATCAAAGATTTCTCCGAAGCAGGACGCCTGTTCCGCTCCAGAGATTTCTATGAGATTCTGAAATATGAAAATGAGAGGATCTTCCATCTCTATGATAATATGAGAAAGTGGTCTCTCGGAGATCAGGCAATGGAAGAATTCCTTGTGGGGATCAAGCAGAAGGAGTGTATCTTCCTGACGCTTCAGGGAGAGGGCATGCTCTTTGAAGATGTGAAGGAATCCACCAAGGGCACTATCCCGATCATGAAGAATACATGGGGCTTTATGCCGATCCATATCGAGACAGAAGGGCGGTTCCTGAAAGTAAACCGTCCGGATATTACGACGGAAGATTTCGTGGGAAATAATTATGAAGTAGAGTATCTGGTGCGTCCGGAGCGGCTTCACAGCGGAAGAAACTACGGTGCGATCCGGTTTGTGACACCGTATGAGACGCTGACCTATGAAGTGGAAGTGCTGCAGAATCTGGAATATGATGAAAACCATCATGTGCCGGAACTTTTGTATGCGCAGGCGTTAAAAGAATATGTGGGATACATCGGCGGAAGGATTGGACTGGACGACTGGGTAGAGAGCGCTACAGAGAAGGTGGCTGCGATTCGGAAGATCGAGACGCAGAGTGAGATGTATCAGCTTTTGCAGGCGCACATTTATGTGATCGGCAAGAAGATGGAAGAGGCAAAATGGATATTGGAAAATTACAATTACAATCGATTTGCCATAGGAAAAGATCCCATCACCAACTGCTATTACCTGTATCTGACCGCTCTTGTGCGTGGAAAGGGACCGCATACAGACCGTGTGCTTGATGAGATCGGCAAGACTTATATGCGCCATCAGGACTCCTGGTTCCTTCTTTATATGCTTCTTCATCTGGATAACCGGTATCGTAATCCATATAAGAAACTGGAAGTTCTGGAGCAGCAGTTTGAATTTGAGGTTCACGGAGTGCTCTTTTATCTGGAGGCATATCTGTGCTATCAAGAGAAGCCTACGCTTCTTAAGAAGCTTGGAAAGTTTGAGATCCAGGTACTTAATTTTGCGTCAAAATATCGTCTGATGACGAAGGAACTGGCGCTCTATGTGGCGAATTTTGCCAGTCAGCAGAAAGCGTACAGTGAACCGTTGTTCCGCATATTGGAGCGGAACTACGAGACTTATGATGAGCCGATGATCTTAAATACAATCTGCACCCTTCTCATCAAAGGAAATAAGACACAGAATAAATATTTTATGTGGTATCAGAAAGCAGTGAAGGCAAAGCTTAAAATTGCAAAGCTTTATGAATATTATATGCTTACGCTTGATACAGAACGGATGCGGGGAACGCTCCCCAGATCTATCTTTCTGTATTTCATGCATGGTAATTCGCTGGATTATAAGAAGGCAGCATTTCTCTATGCCAATCTTCTGACTTACGAAGAGGGTGGTGAGGAAATGTTTCTTGAGTACCGTGAGCAGATGTTCTCCTTTACAATGGATCAGCTTATGAAACGGCATATTACAGAGCCATTGCGAATCCTTTATAAAAGATTCTGTACCGAAGAAGAGATGACTTCGGAGCATATGGAGGCAATGAGAGATATCTGTCATGCGTATATGGTATCTACAAAAGTGCCGAATATGAAATGTGTGCTTGTCATTGAATCTGACGGGTCTGTGAAGCAGAAGGTTCCATATAACGAGGACGAAGGCGCGATTATTTACCTGTATGATAAGGAATCAAGGATTGTGTGGGAGTCCATAGAAGGACGCCATTATACGGATTCGATTCCTTACGAGACGAAGCGGTTGTTCTATGAACCGAGATTTCTTGAGATGTGTAAGAAATATGGTGCAACGCTCGGAAAATGGAAAGAGACGGATGAAAAGGAAGAGCCGACTTTTGAAAATCTGCAGATCAAAGGCATTGAGTTCTTTGAAGAACAGGAGGTCTTCCGGCTGTGCAGCAGGAGGATCAGAGAAGATAATTATGCAGAAGATGAATTTCTGACATATCTGTGCTTCGAATTATTCAGAAGACAGCAGTACGATAAGGTGACGCTTATGTATCTGGCAAATTATTTCTGCGGAGCAACTGCTGATATGGAAGCATTGTGGAAAGTGTCAAGAGACTACGGAATTCCGTCCCACAAATTGAGTGAGCGGATTATTACACAGATGCTGTTTTCGGAAGATATGTTTGAAGAGGAGAAGATCTTCGAAGATTATTATCTGTCGGACAATGTGTATTTCCGGTTAAAACAGGCATATCTTGCATATACCGCAAGACAGTATGTGCTCTTTGGGCGTGAGCTGAACCGTTGTGTATTTGATATTATAGCCAATGAATGTGAGAAGAAGGAAGAGTTGCCGGACATTTGCAAGGTGGCGTTGCTGTCGTATTTTTCAGACCGTTACTATTCTGCGGATATGGCGTCAGTTCTTCATATGGTGCTTCGGGAAATGTGTGAGAAGCAGATTGTACTTCCGTTTTATCTAAAATACAAGTCTGCATGGCTCAGGGAAGTGCAGCTTCATGATAAATGCATGGTTTCCTATCAGGCGGAGCCGGGCAGTAGGGTGAAGATCTTTTATAAAATACGAAGAGCAGGAAGAGAAAGTCTCGGTTATCAGACAGAGACGCTGTTCCCGGTCTGTGAAAATATATATGTAAAACAGTTTGTGTTGTATGCGGATGAAGAAGTGAACTATTATTTTGAAGAAATTCGTGAAAATGACAGCGTTTCAACAGAGAAGGCGAAGTTTCGCAATCATCGCAGGAAGAGAGAAGGAAAATACGGTAAGCTTAATGCGATGATCCGTATGTCGCCGGCAAGGCGTAAGCAGGCAATGCTGGATTTTGAAGAAGAGGAGCTTATGGCACAAAAGCTCTTTAAGATGTACTAGATGTAGAGAGGAAGAAAAGTAATGAGAAGAGGCAGTATTCTTGGATATGATCTAAATGAAAAAAACTGTCAGATCAGTTATTATGATGAGAAGAAGGATGAACCGGAGACTATGGAAGTCTCTGTAGATCGTTATCAGATTCCTCTGATGCTTGGATATGTAAAAGGACGCTGGGTATATGGAACAGAGGCAAGGCATCTGGCAAAGAGAAATCCGGCGCTTGTGATACCGGATCTTTTCGAGAAAGCGCTCAGGCGTGAGAAGGTCCGCGTAGGAACGAGGGTGCGGGATGCGGTCTGGCTTCTTGCTAAATTTATCAGCCTGACATTAGAAGACTTTGAGGATATTCGGTGCATTACGTTTTCTACACCATTTACGAACGTGGATATGTCTAAGATGCTGAAGGGAATCGGCCATTATCTGGGACTTGCCAAAGAAGATATCTATGTCCAGGATTATAAGGAAAGCTTCTGTCAGTACATGTTCTATCAGCCCAAAGAATTGTGGCAGTATGAGTCGGCGCTGTTTTACAGTGACGAGGATGTGATTCGCGCCTATATGCTTCGGAAACTGAACGTAGCCGGCGCGGAAAACGGACAGTTATTTGTTACGGTGGACGAAGTGGCAAGTGCCGAACGAAGAGAGATGGAAGCGATGTATCCTGTGCTCGGCGAGATGGAGCCAAAGAGTGCGGATGACAATTTTAAGGCATTTATTCAGAACATTTTTGAGAAGAAGGTTGTGTCTTCTGTATTCCTGACCGGAGAAGGGTTTGAGAAAAACTGGTATCCCGATTCTCTGCGCGTGCTCTGCAACGGACGACGTGCATTTATCGGCAATAACTTATACAGCAAGGGCGCCTGCTATACATCTATGAGAAAATGCAGAAATTACGATGATGGACCCATCTATCTGGATGAAAACCGCCTGACGCAGCAGATCTCTCTTCGGATGAGAGTGGATGGCAAGGAAGGCTGGTATCCCATTGTGTCATGGGGAACACACTGGTATGAAGCAGATGACTGCTGGGAGGTTCTTCTGGAAGATACTTCCGATATTGAGATTCATATCGAGACGCTTGCAGAGGATGAACTGAGAGTGGAGACAGTTTCCCTTGAAGGGTTGAAGCCAAGAACAGATTATTCTCTGAGGCTTCGCATTGAAGTGATGTTTCTGGATGAGAAGACATGTCATCTTTTGTTCAAAGATGTGGGATTTGGAGAGTTTTTCCCGGCGTCTGATTTTCAGGTGGAAAAAGTGATACATTTAGGAGGAAGCAATGGGCAGTTTAATTCTATGTCATAAAAAACGTGCCAAACAACCCTATATGATTACAAGGGTTCATATCAGAATCTACACGATTGAAGAGCTGTGTTATTATATCTGCAATAACCTCTATCTGATCGATTATACACTGATGAACCGTCAGCTGTGTGAGTGGATTCGAGAAGAGCTGCATATGTGGGAGCTGGCGGATCAGCTTTTGGGACAGATGGAAAAAAACTGTACTGCCGAGCAGTTTGTGCTTACTATTTTGGAAAAGTCGAATGTCTATTCACCGGGTGAGATCAACAAAGTTCAAAATATGTTGGAGAAGCTTCAGAATCAAAAAGATGTGGAGCGTGCAAAACACAAAGCGGACAGTCTGCTTGCAAGCAAAGAGTATGCGCTTGCGGTTCTTGTCTATCAATCAATTGTCAAAAATGAATGGGATGATTCGGTAGATAAGAGCTTTTACGGAAAAGTATATGGGTGTCTGGGGACCGCGTACGGACAACAGTTTTTGTATGAAGAGGCAGCTGCTGCATACAAGGAAGCGTATCGGCTGAGCGAAGACCCGGAGATGCTGAAAGCTTATATGTATTGTGCGTATCGTTCTATGCCGGAAGCAGAGTATGTAAAGATGCTGTCGGGAAATTCAGTATATCTCAGTATGGATTCTCTTCTGAAAGAAGAATTGAAGCAGGCACGCAGAAGCGTAGATATGGATGTGACGGATGAAAAACTGGAAATATGGAAAAAGGAATATCGCAGGATTGACAAGTGCTGCTAGATATGATACGATTACATAGCAATTTAGCATG
Organism: Dorea sp. CAG:317; assembly: GCA_000433535.1. Lineage (GTDB taxonomy): Bacteria > Bacillota > Clostridia > Lachnospirales > Lachnospiraceae > Dorea_D. The sequence continues at coordinate 66,002 of FR892680.1, read as the reverse complement.
GTAAAGTAATCAATTGATAAAACAACGCAGTGATATCCTATGCAGATTGCAAAGAGACGAGGAGGATAAGAATATGAAGAAAAGATTAGCATTATTACTCGCCCTTGCATTGATGGCAGCGACCGTTCTTTCCGGCTGTGGCGGCAAGGAAGAGAAGAAAGACGAAGGAAAGAGTGAAAGTAAGAAAGAATACACTGCTAAAGAGGCAGGAGATACATTCACCGTAGGGTTCGACCAGGATTTCCCGCCAATGGGATTCGTAGGAGATGACGGAGAGTATACGGGATTCGATCTGGAACTTGCACAGGAAGTGTGCGACAGACTGGATCTTAAGTTTGAACCAAAACCGATCGCATGGGATTCCAAGGATGCAGAGTTAAGCTCCGGCGGAATTGACTGTATCTGGAATGGATTTACAATGAACGGAAGAGAAGATGAGTATACATGGTCGGATGCTTATCTTGATAATAAACAGGTATTTGTTGTAAGAGAAGATTCCGGAATTAATTCGGAAAAAGATCTGGAAGGGAAAGTAGTAGATGTCCAGACAGATTCTTCCGCACAGGCAGCGCTTGATGACAATCAGGAGCTGGCGGCAACATTCGGCAATCTTGAGGTTGTTCCGGATTACAATACAGGCTTTATGAATCTGGAATCCGGCGCTGTAGACGCAGTGGCAATGGATATCGTTGTAGCGTCTTATCAGATTGAGAAGAGAGATGCAGCGTTCAAGATCTTAGACTATGAGATCGCAGCAGAAGAATATGGTGTCGGTTTTGCCAAAGGAAATGAGGCAGTGCGCGATCAGGTGCAGAAGACACTGGAAGAAATGGCAGCTGACGGCACAATGGCAAAAATCTCCGAGAAATGGTTCGGTGAAGATATTACAACAATTGGAAAATAAGGAGAATTACTTATGACAATTTCGGTCATGTTAAGTAAATTGAGCGAGGGTATGGTTGTATCGCTGCTCATATTTGCGGTGACACTCATATTCTCTCTTCCGCTGGGACTTCTTGTTTCCTTTGGAAGAATGGCGAAGAATCCGGTGATCCGCGCTGTTTTTAAAGTATATATTTCAATTATGCGGGGAACACCGCTGATGCTTCAGCTTATGGTGATTTACTTCGGACCTTATTATATTTTCGGTATTCAGAATACACCGACGTGGAAGAATACCGCGGTAGCTGTTGGATTTATTTTAAATTACGCCGCTTACTTTGCGGAGATCTATCGAGGTGGTATCGAATCTATACCGAAAGGGCAGTATGAGGCGGCACAGATTTTAGGGTACAGTAAGTCGCAGACCTTTATGCGGATCATTCTTCCACAGGTAGTGAAGACGGTACTCCCGTCTGTGACGAATGAGACGATCACACTGGTCAAAGATACTTCGCTTGCATTTACAATCGGAATTCTGGAGATGTTCACAATTGCGAAAGCGCTGGCGGCGTCTCAGGTGACGATGCTCCCGTTTGTGTTCGCAGGAATCTTTTATTATGTATTTAACTTCATCGTGGCATTTCTTATGGAGTGTCTGGAGAAGAAAATGAACTACTATCGTTAGGGGGATGTCATGAGCTTATTAGAGATAAAACATGTGAAGAAAAGTTTTGGTGACGTCGAAGTGTTGAAAGATATTTCCCTGACAGTGGAAAAGGGCGAGGTGCTTGGCATTATCGGACCATCCGGCTCCGGTAAATCAACGCTCCTTCGGTGTGCAACCGGTCTGGAGAAACAGGATGCGGGAGAAATCTTATATGACGGCACATTTGGACTTGTCTTTCAGAACTTTAATCTTTTTCCACATTTTTCAGTGATGAAAAATATTACAGATGCACCGATCCGTGTGCAGAAGAGAGGAAAAGATGAGGTTTATAAGGAGGCAAGGGAACTTCTTAAGAAGATGGGACTTCAGGATAAGGAAAATGCTTATCCGTTTCAGTTATCAGGTGGTCAGCAGCAGCGTGTGTCTATAGCGAGAGCGCTTGCTATGAAACCGGATATCCTGTTTTTTGACGAGCCTACATCTGCGTTAGACCCGGAACTTACCGGAGAGATCCTGAAGGTCATCAAAGATCTGGCGGCAGAACATATGACGATGGTGATCGTGACACATGAAATGAATTTTGCAAGAAATGTGTCTGACCAGATTATTTTCATGGATGGCGGAGTGATTGCAGTACAGGGAACACCGGAAGAGGTGTTTAGCTCCGAACATGCCAGAATGAAAGAATTTCTGGGGAAATTTCATATTGATTAATGATGTTTAGAGAAAGAAGCAGAGGGGGAATATTGATTTTCCCTCTGCTTTGTATTATACTAAGATGTGCAAAAACGCACAGTAAACGAAGAAAATCAAGAATAAGTTGAGTAGGAGAATGAGCAAATGACAAACGACAGATATCAAAGCCCGCTTTCTGAGCGATATGCAAGTAAGGAGATGCAGTATATCTTTTCACCGGACAAGAAGTTCCGCACATGGAGAAAACTTTGGATTGCACTTGCTGAGACTGAGAAGGAACTGGGACTTTCCATCACTCAGGAGCAGATTGACGAATTGAAAGAACATGCAGAGGACATTAACTATGAAGTGGCAAAAGAACGCGAGAAGATCGTCCGCCATGACGTAATGTCTCATGTATATGCTTATGGTCAGCAGTGTCCGAAAGCAAAGGGAATCATTCATCTGGGAGCAACCTCTTGTTATGTGGGAGATAATACAGATGTAATCCTCATGGCAGAAGCGTTGGATCTTGTGAAGACAAAACTGGTAAATGTAATTGCCGAACTTGCAAAATTTGCAGATGAGTACAAAGAACTTCCGACACTTGCCTTTACTCATTTCCAGCCGGCACAGCCGACAACAGTAGGCAAGAGAGCAACCCTTTGGATGCAGGAGTTTTTCATGGATCTGGAAGATCTGGAGTATGTAAGAGGAAGCCTTAAGCTTCTTGGCTCAAAGGGAACAACCGGTACGCAGGCAAGCTTTTTAGAACTCTTCGACGGAGATCAGGAAACAATTGATAAGATTGATCCGATGATCGCCCGGAAGATGGGATTTCAGGCATGTTATCCGGTATCCGGACAGACTTATTCAAGAAAAGTAGATACAAGAGTGCTGAATGTGCTTGCGGGAATTGCAGCCAGTGCGCATAAGTTCTCCAATGATATTCGCCTCTTGCAGCATTTGAAAGAGGTGGAGGAACCATTTGAAAAGACACAGATTGGCTCTTCAGCTATGGCATATAAGAGAAATCCAATGAGAAGTGAACGAATTGCTTCACTGTCCCGTTATGTGATGATCGATGCGTTAAATCCAGCCATCACATCTGCGACACAGTGGTTTGAGAGAACACTGGATGATTCTGCGAATAAGCGCTTGAGCGTGCCGGAAGGATTTCTTGCCATCGATGGAATCTTAGATCTGTGCCTGAATGTTGTAGATGGTCTTGTTGTATATCCGAAGGTGATTGAAAAACGTCTGATGTCCGAGCTTCCGTTTATGGCAACAGAGAATATTATGATGGATGCGGTAAAAGCAGGGGGAGACCGTCAGGAGCTCCATGAGAGAATTCGTGAACTGTCTATGGAAGCAGGCCGTAACGTCAAGGAAAAAGGATTGGACAATAACCTTCTTGAGCTGATTGCGGATGATCCGGCATTTGGTTTAAGCCTTGACGAATTGAAGAAAACGATGGAACCGTCAAAGTATGTCGGACGTGCTCCGATTCAGGTAGAGGCGTATCTTGACAATGTGATTCGCCCAATGCTTGAAGAAAATAAAGATATTCTTGGCGTGAAGGCGGAGATCAACGTGTAAGATAGTGATAAATTATTAGCAATATTGACGAAAATTTATCAAAGTTAAGAAAAAGTTAAGAAATAAAAATGGCTGAAAATCAACGTTTTCAGCCATTTTTTATTTTCTGTTTTTGGGTAAATAAAATAGAAAACTGTGAAAACTGAATAAAAATAATATAAAGAATTTATTAATATTGCGTAAAAATAACGAGAGTGTTATGATAGATACAACATATTACATTATTCAAATAATCTATAAAGGAGGGCGTGTTGTGGATACTTTAAACAACATAGTTTTAACAATTCAACACTATCTGGCAGACTACATTTTGATCATTGCACTGCTTGGCGGAGGTATCTGGTTTACATTGAGACTGGGCTTCATTCAGGTGCGTGGCTTCGGCGAAGGAATGAGAAGAACTTTCGGTGGATTGTTCCATAAGAAAGGCGACGCAGATGCAGACGGAATGTCTTCTTTCCAGGCACTGGCAACAGCGATTGCGGCACAGGTTGGAACCGGTAATATCGCAGGTGCTGCAACAGCGATTGCAATTGGCGGACCGGGAGCAATTTTCTGGATGTGGATCGCAGCATTTTTAGGAATGGCAACCATTTATGCAGAGGCATTGATGGCTCAGAAATACAAACAGGTGGGCGTAGACGGAGAAGTGACAGGAGGACCTGTATATTATATCCGTGCAGCATTTTCTGGAAAATTTGGTAAATTCCTTGCAGCACTTTTCGCAGTTTTAATCATTTTTGCACTTGGATTTATGGGAAATGCAGTACAGTCTAACTCAATCGCAGCATCTTTCCATACAGCATTTGGAATTCCACAGCCTGTTATGGGTGTGATCGTAGCAGTTATTGCGTTTTTCGTATTCGTAGGTGGTATGAAGCGTATCGCGAAAGTAACAGAGACCATCGTTCCGGTTATGGCAGCACTTTATATTGTTGGAGCTTTGATCGTTATTATTGCAAACTGGAGAAGTATTCCTTACGCTTTCCATGCGATTATTGTGGGAGCATTCAATCCATCCGCAATTTCCGGTGGAGCAGTCGGTGCAACAGTAAAACTTGCTCTTACAAAGGGTGTTGCAAGAGGACTTTTCTCTAATGAAGCAGGTATGGGTTCTACCCCTCACGCACATGCAGTGGCAAAGGTAAATCATCCGGTAGAGCAGGGATTCGTAGCTATGACAGGTGTGTTCATTGATACATTCATAGTATTGAACCTGACAGCACTTGTTATTATTACAACAAAATCTATTCCGACAGGACTTACAGGAGCTGAACTTAGCCAGTATGCATTCTCTACATTATATGGAAAAGGCGGAGATATCTTCATTGCAATATGTATGTTCTTCTTCGCGTTCTCAACAATTATAGGATGGTACTTCTTCGGACAGGCAAATATTAAATACTTATTCGGACCAAAAGCAGTAAAGATCTACTCTGTACTCGTATGTATCTGCGTAGTGCTTGGATCACTTGCACAGGTTGACCTTGTATGGAATATGGCAGACTGCTTCAACTCTATGATGGTAATTCCGAACTTTATCGGTCTGATCTTCCTGAGTGGTACGATCAAGAAAGTACATGATGATTACTTCAAAAATTTCAAAAACAAGAGTAAGTAATCTTGCACAAAAAGAGAAAAAAGAAATTGTGCATATCAACTAAATCTGTGATATTGTTTTGAAGCTGTTGAAAAATATTTCACAATAAGTTATTATAGAAACAGGCAATAAGATTTATTCGAAATGTCTATAAAACTTGATAGCGGGAAGATGTTTCCTAAGAGAGAACCGAAGAGTTGTTCGGTCGCCGAAGAGGCAAACGGAGCGTAAAAGTGAGTGTGCGTGATGTGAAACTTTCAGGCAAAAGGAGGAGGAAATGGACCGCATTCTGAATCTTGTGCTGTATGATATGGCTAGATTAACTAGATGTGATTTATCAGGGCAAAAGACAGAAAGGACGACTTACGCACACGATTGTGTTTAAGACGTCCTTTTTTTATGGCAAAGGAGAAATGGTACATATGAATCGGGGAAAGTACATTGTTGTGACCAACAATCCACTGGTATGGGAAAAACTTCATACAACACGTGAGATGATCTATAAGGAGACAACTTTTGAAGGTCTGCTTGTAGAACTGCGAGACAGAATTCATCAAGGACATATGCTTTTGACACATCCGTTGTCCGGAAGTGTCAAACCGAATGAGACACCTTACAAATCCGTATTGATTTCCAAAGACAAGGGGGCGGTCAGCGCAGACAGTCTGGCTATCGTTGAAAATGCGATTGCGTCATGTCATAAGTTCCAGGACAGAACCGGGAAATATGGAAAACGTGCGATTGAGGATTTCCAATTGATCGACTGGACACTGTTAGAAAGCGGGTTGGCATCAGCAGATGTAATGTAGGTTTTGGAAGAGGTTGTAAAAGCGTTTAGGCTTACACAATAAAATGATTCTTTTGAAGGAGGGAACTTAAAGTGAGATTAGAAATGGGACACATTTACATTAAGGATATTCAGTTCGCATCTGAGTCTAAGATCGAAGATGGAATCCTGTATGTATCCGAGGAGGCCGTTAAGGCAGTAGCTCTTGAAGACGAGAAGATTAAGAGCGCATCATTTGACATTGCAAGACCGGGAGAGTCAGTAAGAATTACACCGGTAAAAGACGTTATTGAACCACGAGTAAAAGTTGAGGGAAGAGGGGGAATCTTCCCGGGAGTTATCTCTAAAGTTGATACAGTAGGTGAAGGTAAAACATATGCATTAAAAGGAATGGCAGTTGTAACAGCAGGTAAGATCGTTGGATTCCAGGAAGGTATCATCGATATGACAGGTCCTGGAGCTGATTACACACCATTTTCCAAGACATTAAACTTAGTTATGGTATGTGAGCCGGTTGACGATATCAAACAGCATGATTATGAGAAAGCAGTTCGTTTCGCAGGATTCAGAGTTGCAGCTTACATCGGTGAGCTGGCACGCAATCTTACACCGGATGAGACAAAAGTATATGAGACATGCACAATCAAAGAAGGATTTGAAAAATATCCAGACCTTCCGAGAGTTGCTTATGTACAGATGCTTCAGAGTCAGGGACTTCTTCACGATACATATGTATACGGCGTTGACGCTAAGAAGATCGTTCCTACAATTTTAAATCCAACAGAGATCATGGACGGAGCAATCGTATCCGGTAACTGTGTATCTGCATGTGATAAAAACCCAACATATGTACACCTTAACAACCCGGTTGTACATGACCTGTTTGAAGAGCATGGAAAAACAATCAACTTTGTATGTCAGATCATCACAAATGAGAACGTATATCTTGCTGATAAACAGCGTTCTTCTGACTGGACAGCAAAGCTTTGTAAATTGTTAGATCTTGATGGAGTTATCGTATCTCAGGAAGGATTTGGTAACCCGGATACAGACCTTATCATGAACTGTAAGAAGATCGAGGCAGAAGGCGTTAAGACTGTTATCATCACAGATGAGTATGCAGGACGTGACGGAAAATCTCAGTCACTTGCTGACGCAGATGCAGCAGCAGATGCAGTAGTAACAGGCGGAAATGCAAACCAGGTAATTATCCTGCCGAAACTCGACAAAGTAATTGGAACACTGGACTATGTAACAAAGATCGCAGGTGCAAGTGAAGAGACACTTCGTGCAGACGGATCTCTTGAAGTTGAGCTTCAGGTATTAACAGGCGCAACAAATGAAACAGGTTTCAATAAGCTGAGTGCAAGATAAGGAATGGAGGATCAAATAATGGCTAAATTAAAAGTTGTTCATTACATCAATCAGTTCTTTGCTCAGATTGGTGGAGAAGAAAAAGCAGATTATCCGGTAGAGCTTCGAGTAGGCGAAATCGTTGGACCGGGTATGGCACTGACACAGAATTTTAAAGATGATGCAGAGATCATCGCAACAATCATTTGTGGTGACTCTTATTTCAATGAGAATCTGGAGAGCGCAAAAGCAGAGATTCTTGCTATGGTAAAAGAGCAGGCTCCAGACGTATTTATCGCAGGACCGGCATTTAACGCAGGTCGTTACGGTGTTGCTTGTGGTACAATCGCAGCAGCAGTTCAGGAAGAACTTGGAATTCCATCTCTTACAGGTATGTATGTAGAGAACCCAGGTGCTGATATGTTCAAGAACCAGGTATACATGGTTTCTACAAAGAACAGTGCAGCCGGCATGAGAGATGCAGTGAAGAAAATGGCTCCTTTAGCTGTAAAACTTGGTAAGGGAGAGCCAATCGGTGCTTCTGCAGAAGAAGGATATATGCCAAATGGTGTTCGTGTAAACTTCTTCGAGAAAGAAAGAGGTTCTAAGAGAGCAGTAGATATGCTTCTTAAGAAACTGGCAGACAAACCGTTTGTAACAGAGTTCCCAATGCCTGACTTTGACAGAGTTGAGCCAAATCCGGCAGTAAAAGACCTTGCACATGCTAAGATCGCTCTTGTAACATCCGGTGGTATTGTTCCAAAGGGAAATCCGGATCACATCGAGAGTTCAAGTGCTTCTCACTATGGTGAGTATGACATCGCCGGTGTTATGGATCTGACAGAAGAGACCTATGAGACAGCTCATGGCGGATACGACCCGGTATACGCAAATGAAGACTCTGACCGTGTCCTTCCTGTAGATGTTCTTCGTGATATGGAGAAAGAGGGAGTGATCGGTGAGTTACATCACTTATTCTATACAACAACAGGAAATGGTACAGCTGTTGCATCTGCAAAAGCGTTCGCAGATGAATTTTCTCAGAAGCTGAAAGCTGACGGAGTAGACGCTGTTATCCTCACTTCTACTTGAGGAACCTGTACTCGTTGCGGTGCAACGATGGTAAAAGAAATTGAGAGAGCAGGAATCCCTGTTGTACATGTATGTACAGTAACTCCAATTTCTATGACTGTTGGAGCTAACAGAATTGTTCCGGCAATCGCTATTCCACATCCTCTCGGAAATCCGGCATTGGATAAAGCTGAGGAGAAGGCACTTCGCCGTCGTATCGTTGAGAAGGCATTGAATGCCCTGACAACTGAGGTTGACGGACAGACTATTTTCGAGTAGAGTAAAAGTAGAATATGAGTGAGGCTTTGCGGCAGAAATGACGCAAAGTAATCACAAAACAAAGGAGGCATAACAGAAGTGAGCAAGATTTATGATGTTATCGTCCTGGGTGCAGGTCCTGCCGGTTTAGCGGCAGGACTGTATGCAGGTAGAAGCCGTTTGTCTGTGCTGATCCTTGAAAAAGGTCAGGACGGCGGACAGATTGCGATCACAGATGAGATCGAGAACTATCCTGGACAGATCGTTGAGGGAGAGTCAGGTCCTTCTCTTATCGCAAGAATGACTGCACAGGCTGAGAAGTTTGGAGCAGAGCGTGTATCTGACACAATCACAGAAGTATCTCTTGAGGGAGAAGTGAAAGTGTTAAAGAGCGCAAAAGCAGAGTATCAGGCAAGAAACGTGATCATTGCTACTGGTGCTCATTCAAGACCAATCGGATGTAAGGGAGAAGCAGAGTTCACAGGTAAAGGAGTATCTTACTGTGCAACTTGTGATGCAAACTTCTTCGAAGATTTCGAAGTGTATGTAGTAGGCGGCGGAGATTCTGCTGTTGAGGAAGCTATGTACCTTACAAAATTTGCAAGAAAAGTTACAATCATTCACAGACGTAACGAACTTCGTGCAGCAAAATCTATTCAGGAAAAAGCATTTAGAAACGACAAGATCGAATTTATGTGGGATTCTGTAGTAGAAGAAGTTGGAGGAGACGATATCCTTCAGTGGATGAAAGTTAAGAACGTGAAAACAGGTGAAGTTACAACTGTAGAGGCTGATGAAGAAGACGGAATGTTCGGTGTGTTCGGATTTATCGGAACAATTCCAAACAGCAAACCATTCGAAGGTATCATTGATATGGATGAGCGTGGATACATCAAGACAGATGATGATATGCACACAAATATCCCGGGTGTATACGCAGCAGGAGACGTTCGTATTAAGAGCTTAAGACAGGTAGTAACTGCAGCAGCTGATGGAGCAATCGCAGCAGTTCAAGTAGAAAGAAGCATGTCTGACTACTTCTAAAACTGACAAGCACAGCACAGGATGCGAAAAAGCAGCAACAATCTGGAGCTTGCTGTGTACAGATTTATATGGAACAAATCATAAGGAGGAACATTACGATGTTAGATTTAGATAAAACAAACTTTGAAGACGAAGTGTTAAAAGCAGAAGGCTATGTATTCGTAGACTTCTACGGTGACGGATGTGTACCATGTCAGGCATTAATGCCAAAAGTACATGCATTCGCTGACACATACGGAGATAAATTAAAATTTGCATCTCTGAACACAACAAAAGCACGCCGTCTTGCAATCAAAGAGAAAGTTCTTGGACTTCCAGTAATGGCTATCTACAAAGATGGAGCAAAAGTAGAAGAGCTTGTAAAAGAAGATTGCACAGAAGAGGCAATTGAGGCGATGATTAAGAAATACATCTAATACAGGGATGGTTTCTAAATCATAGATAACAACTTTATTTTTTGTATAATTTAAGAAAGGAGAAAGCGTAATTATGGCTATTTTAGAAGGCAAAAAAGCAATAATTATCGGAGACCGTGATGGAATTCCGGGACCAGCTATCGCTGAATGTGTAAAAACTGCTGGTGCTGAAATCGTATTTTCATCTACGGAATGTTTCGTCTGAACAAGCGCAGGCGCAATGGATCTGGAAAACCAGAAGAGAGTAAAAGAATTCGCTGAAGAATATGGTGCAGAGAACTTAGTAGTAGTTCTTGGAGCAGCAGAAGGTGAGGCTGCAGGTCTTGCAGCTGAGACTGTTACTTTAGGCGATCCTACTTTCGCAGGTCCGTTGACAGGGGTCCAGCTTGGACTCGCGGTATATCACGTATGTGAACCAGAGATGAAAGAAGAATTTGACGAAGCAGTTTATGATGAGCAGGTAAGCATGATGGAAATGGTTCTTGATGTAGATGACATCGTTTCCGAGATGACAGCTATCAGAGAACAGGTATAATCATTTCATGTGATATGAAGAGGGGCAGACCCGATATGTTCCCATATAGGGGACTGTTCCTCTTTTTGTTCTATTCGTGCAGGAGAACAGTCTGACAGACTGTTTTAAGTTCATTTCGCGCTTTCAACAAGTATAAGAATAAAGTGGTTGAAAAATAAGAAAGGTGGACAAAACCAATGAACAGTGTAATTAAAGGGGCAAGCTATGTACTTGCACATACACCACAGATGGTAGTATATAATGGAACAACTCAGACAACAGAGAGAATCGTAAATCCAGAGTCTGAGTATCTCAAAGAGTTAGAAGGTCATCTTCGTTCTTACGAGGATTGTGTAAATTACTGGCCAAACCAGGTATATATCGGAAATGCAACTCCGGAAGAACTTGCAGAAGTGGAATTCCCATACTATGACAAAGTAAAAGACGGAGCAGAGAGATACGGAAAATACGGTGAGATCATGCCGGAGGAAGAATTCCTTCTTCTCGTTCAGGCTTGTGACCAGTTTGAAGTTGTTATGCTCGACAAAGAATTCGTTTCAGCTCACAAAGACGCACTTGCAGCGGATCCGATCATCACTGATGATATCGTAGAGAGAATCCATGAAGGTGTAGAGCTTGCTGTTGTAGAAGCAGCAGTAAATGAAGAGCATGCAGAAGGTCTCTATATTGCAGGAAAATTAGTAGGATGTGTGAAGAGAGCTCATGATATTGATGTGAACTTATCTGCGCATGTAATGCATGAGAACCTGATGAGTAAAGCATCCAGCGTACTTGCACTGTTATACGGTGTAAAAAATGCAGGAATCAGCAAAGATGATGTAGAATATGTAATCGATTGTGCGGAAGAAGCATGTGGTGACATGAACCAGCGTGGAGGCGGTAACTTTGCAAAAGCAGCAGCAGAGATTGCAATGCTCAACAATGCAACAGGATCTGACTCTCGTGGTTTCTGTGCAGGACCATCCCATGCACTTATTGAAGCAGCAGCTCTTGTAAAATCAGGAGCATACAAATGCGTAGCAGTAACAGCCGGCGGATGTACAGCAAAACTCGGTATGAACGGTAAAGACCATGTGAAAAAAGGTCTTCCGATCTTAGAGGACTGTCTGGCTGGATTCTGTGTGATCGTAGCAGAAAATGACGGGGAAAATCCAGAGATCAACCTTGATATCCTTGGCCGTCATACAGTAGGAACAGGAAGTGCTCCACAGAACGTAATCGGAAGTCTTGTAGCTGATCCATTAGAGAGAGCCGGACTTAAGATCACAGATATCGACAAATTCTCACCGGAGATGCAGAACCCGGATATTACAAAACCGGCAGGAGCAGGTGATGTTCCGATGGCAAACTACAAGATGATCGCAGCACTGGCTGTAAAACGTGGTGAGCTTGACAGAAAAGAGCTTGCAAGCTTTACAACAAATCACGGACTTACAGGATGGGCTCCGACTCAGGGACATATTCCATCAGGTGTACCATATATCGGATTTGCAAGAGAAGATATCCTTGCAGGAAAGATCAACAAAGCAATGATCATCGGAAAAGGAAGCTTGTTCCTTGGACGTATGACAAACTTATTTGACGGTGTATCTTTTGTAATTCAGGCAAATACAAAGGCAGAGGCAGAAGCAGCAGCCGGCGTATCTGAGGAAGAAGTAAAAGGACTCATCGCAAAAGCTATGAAAGATTTCGCTGCTTCCCTGATAGCAGAGTAAGGGGTGTTAACAATGGCAAATAATATTGAAAAAATGATTGCCGATACCTTTATGGAGATGGCGCAGGGCCTTGAGACGGGAAGCTTCGGAAAAAGACCTAAGATCGCACTTACCGGTATGGGCAGTGAGCATGGAGAGGAAAACTCCATGGCAGCGGCAGTAGCAGCTGCAAGAGACGGTATCGATGTATACTATATCGGTACTTTAGAGGCAGAAGGCGTGACAACTGTCAAAGTGGCTAACGATGAGGAAGGTCACGATAAGATGGAAGAAATGCTGAAAAATAAAGAAGTTGATGCGGCAGTAACCATGCATTTCCCATTCCCAATCGGAGTATCTACGGTAGGACGCTGTGTAACACCGGCGCAGGGAAAAGAGATGTACATTGCCAACACAACAGGAACATCCAGCACAGATCGTATTGAAGGCATGATCAAAAATGCAGTGTATGGTATCATCACTGCAAAAGCATGCGGAAATGCGAATCCGACAGTTGGTATTCTGAATGTAGATGGCGCCCGTCAGACAGAGAAAGCATTAAAACAGTTGAAG
>FR892680.1:34805-52771 GCA_000433535.1 Dorea sp. CAG:317 | reverse complement strand
CGGATGTGTAATGAGAGGAAATGATGTGCTTCAGGCATCTCCTGATATCATGGTTACAGATTCTCTGACAGGAAATATTCTTGTGAAGATGCTCTCTTCTGCAAATACAGGCGGAAGCTTTGAAGCAACAGGCTATGGCTATGGCCCTGGAATCGGCGAAGGTTATGAGCAGCTTGTAATGATCGTATCAAGAGCAAGTGGCGCTCCGGTTATTGCAAATGCAATTCGTTATGCAGCACAGCTTGTAAGAGGAAAAGTCTTTGAAGTTGCAAAGGCAGAATTTGCAGCAGTGAAGAAAGCTGGATTTGACGAAATCTTAAATGGAGTAAAGGCAGCATCAAAACCTGCGGCAGCGGAAGAAGATGTGAAAGAACCTCCAAAGGAGATTGTAACAGCACAGATTCCTGGAATTGAGGTTATGGATCTTGAGGATGCAGTAAAAGTTCTTTGGAAGATCAACATTTACGCTGAGAGCGGAATGGGTTGTACAGGACCAATCATCCGTGTATCAGATGCAAATCTTGCAAAGGCAGAAGAAGAATTGAAGAAAGCCGGTTATATCAATTAATGAAAACCGGAAGGATACAAAAAGCGGCGTTTTGGATATGTTCCAAGACGCCACTTTTTTTGCTGTCTCAAAGTATTATAATGAAAAGAAACGTAGTGAGGTGGGAAATTATGGAAGGTACTTTGAGATTATTTGTTCCGATAGTAAACGTAAGAGAATATGGACGTAAATGTCTGTCAGGGATAATGCTTATTGTGCTGCTGCATATGCTTGCAGTGTCGACAGAGAGGTTCTCGGTGACAGACGAGCCGGAGAATAGCGCACAAGTATTTCCGGTTATGGCAGGGGAAGATGTATTTGTGGATAAAGGGAATGTGTTGAAAGAAAGAGTCTTAGATCCATTTGTGAAGACGGAGATAAAGGCTGACAGGATTGAGACCGCACTTCTGCCGGATTCGATGATTGTAGAGAGTATGAAAATTGATGGCAAAGAAAATACAATGAACGGATTCTATGATATGGATGCCGATGCGGCGGTAAATGCAGCAGTTGATACCGTAACAGTTTCTTCAGAAAATGCGGGAGTTGGAGAGACGGAGAATCCGACAACGGAAGAGACCGGGACACCGATCTTGTGGGAGGTTACCTGTTATGGAAATGGAGGGTTTCCGGCAGCTGCTTCTTATTCGTTTGACGCAGATTCTTTTGCGGGAGATGAGCTGTCGGTGCCTGTATATGAAGGGAAGATTTTCACCGGATGGTATGAGGATGAAGCGTGTACGATACCATTTGACAGAGCAGAAGGAGAAAGACGTACCATGTCCTTGTATGCCGGATGGAAGACAGAAACATATACGTTATCCGATCGCGGTTATTTGATAGACTGCGAACCGGAGATGGTATCCGACGGATTGCTGTTGCTTCCTTTCGATGATTCCTGTACGGGAGTGGACGCTCATGCTTTTGATAAACTGGCTCAAATGGTAGAAGAGATTTATATTCCGGCAAATATTACCTATATCGCACCGGAAGCTTTTGAGAATCTTAAAAATCTGATCTATATTGAAGTAGCAGAGGACAATCCGGTGTACTATAGTGAAAATGGAGAATTATATATGAAAGGTGGAGATCATTTAGTGAAATAGTGATCTAAATAAAAGACAACATCCATGCCCCCCGAAAGTCGGCAAATAATGGTCGGATGATTGTAAAGTCTTTGGAAATAATATATGATTAGAATAAAGTAAAAGTGGGGCTCGACACGAGAATTACTGACATGAGGTGTAGGAAGGGGAAAGCGTATGTTTGTCAGAATCATTATAAAAAATTACAAAAAGAACCTTGGAAAGTACATGATCTACAGTTTGTGCAATGTTCTTACGGTGTCAATGATCTACCTTTTTTGGAGCATTATGACACTTTTTACACAGGCAGGGATAGAGAATAATGCAGTTGAAGTTTTGTTTTCAGATATTCAGTGGGATCTTTTGTTATCTTGTGTTGTAATTACACTGGTATCTGTATTTATGATGTTCATAGCATTTAAAAATTACATATGGCTTCGGATTCAGGATTACAGTATGTATATGACCTTGGGAATGAGAAACAGAAGGTTTTTAGCAATGCTTGGTTTGGAATATCTGGCGAATTGGATTGTTTCTTTTGCCATTGGACTGTTGCTTGGAAAAGGATTGTTATTATGTGTTGTTCATATTATAAATCGTTATACAATAGCATCCTTTTCGATGCAGGGGATGGGGGCAGAAGCAATCAAAAGAACCTTTTACGTTTGCATTGTAACAGCTTTCATTGTCTTTTTGGGAATTTTAACGTGGTTGGAGGATAAAAACATTGGAGATATAAGAGATACCATTCATGCGAATGAAAAAAGACCGGAAAGTAAATGGTGGGGGTTAGGGGCTCTGGTAAGTATCGGTTTTGTATTGATAGCTTACGCACTTTATCTTCAAGGTGACTGGCCTTGGTTCTATTCCCATTTCCTCTGGGTATTTGCGGGGATGATTCTGGTGATTGCCGTATTAGGAATGGTGCTTGTAGGATTGAAAAAAAGGGAGGCATATTATCATCAGCTTGTATGGATAAATGGATTATATAGTAAATATATTAATAGTGTTATCATTATCAGCGTGCTTTTTTGTATTCATTTTTTTGTTCTGGGATATGCGGCTAACTGGATAGCAAACTGTCTGCCGATTGGCGGTGAAGAAGAAAAATACCGGTCTGATTATGTGTGGATGGACAGAGAAAAGAATGAAAATTCAGTAATGGAGATTGTAAATAAGTATGGTGGGTCTTTAGAAAAGCTTCCGATGATCAGAGTATACGATTTTGATGAGAATATTGGAATTTCGGAAGAAAGCTATGAAAAATTGACGGGAGAAACTATTGATTTAAAAGGACAGGAAATTTTATTCAGCGCTCCAAATAGAAAAAGCAATAAAAGAAAAGAGTGTGAAAGTAAAATAGAGTATTTACATTTGTATCCGGGGAAATATACAAACAACCAATTTTTATTAGCGCGTGGTCAGTCAGTATCAGAAAACTACGCGGAGGAAAATACGTTTGTTGTCAAATACCAGATTTCAGAAAATGTGTTGGGGGACTATTCGCGGTCTGTGTTGCCGAATTCATGGCCGGGTTCTATTATAGGAGAGAGTCTGTTTGTATTTTCTGATGAATATTTTGAAACGTGTTGGAGAGGATTTTGTGAGAATGAATCAGAACCGACCGAACTGTTTTTGATGAATTTCCCTGAAGAGACAAGAAAACAGGCGGGAGTTGAATTGCAACAATATGCAGAGGAATATGGTATTAAAACACAAAAAGAAATGGGAACATTTCAGAGGTCGCATTTTTATGACACTTCACAGGTGATTAATATGGTTCGGGGTAATGTTTTATTTTATCTGGTGTGTGGAGTGATTATAGGACTTGATTTATTCCTGTGCAGTATTTTTATTTTTGGTTTAAATCTTCTTACTCGTTATAGAGATTACCGGAGAAAATATCAATTACTCTACGACCTTGGAACAAGAGCCAAGAAATGCAAGCAGAACCTTCACCGCGAGATTGCCGGAGAAATGTGGTTTTCGCTGGGAGTGGCGTTGTTACTGGCATTGCTCTATTCTGGGTGCTGTCTGAAAGGGACGATTGCAGGAGGAAGAGCAGTGTGGAGTGGATATTGGAAATGGTGGATCGGTGTTTCAGTCATATATTTTGCAGTCAATTGTGTGGCAGTGGAGATTTTCTATCGGATGATATATAAAAAAATACAACAGGAGGGTGAAATCTAATGAGTGTATTAGTGGTTCGTGATTTGATTCGGAATTACAAGAAAACGACAGGAAAGAATAAAGATGAAATCAAAGTATTAAAAGGATTGAACTTTGCTGTAGAACCAAGAGAATTTGTAGGAATTATGGGGAAGTCGGGCAGTGGAAAGACTACACTTTTAAAAGTATTGGGAATGATTGATAAGCAGACAGACGGAACGATTGAATTTATGGGAGAGGATACCAGCGCTTTGAAGAAGGATGAGCTTGCCGATATCCGAAGAAAGAAGATAGGTTTTGTTTTTCAGGATTTTTATTTGATGGACAGTTTATCCGTCGAAGAAAATATGATTCTTCCTATGATCTTAGATGGAGAGAAAAAGGAAGTCATGCTGGCAGAAGCAAAAAAGTATGCAGAACAATTCCGTATTGAACATTTGCTTACAAAGAATCCATATGAGCTGTCTGGCGGTGAGAAACAGAGAGTCGCAATTTGCCGCGCGTTGATTAATGATCCTGACATGATTTTGGCCGATGAACCTACAGGCAATCTTGATTCCAAGTCCGGCAAGATTGTAATTGATGCATTAACCCGTATCAACAAAGAAAATGGGAAGACGATTGTTATGGTGACACATGATCCGCAAATGGCAAGTTATTGCAGCAGAATCATACTTCTGAAGGATGGGATTATTTTAGAGGAATTAAGAAATAAAGGGAATCAGGAAGCGTTTTACGAAGAAATTATAAAGAAGATGGCAGAGCTATAAAAAGATACTACATTTTTTTCACAAGTGGTGCTATAATGGATGGGACTATAAAAGCGGGGAGTTCGACATGAGAATTAATATAATTACAGAAGACCGTGAAAAGTACATGGATATTCTGCTTCTAGCAGACCCTCAGGAAGATATGATTTTAAAATATCTCCATCAAAGCGACTTGTTTGTTTTGAGTGAAGAAGGAGTTATTAAGACGGTATGTGCGGTAGTCAGACTAAATGACCGCGCATGTGAGATTAAAAATATAGCAACCATTGAAGACGAAAGAGGAAAAGGTTATGGCACACATATGATTCATTATGTGTGTGAACATTACAGCAGCCGGTTTCAGACGATATTCGTGGGAACAGGCAATTCGAAGAACACTGTGGGGTTCTATGAGAAGTGTGGCTTTTCGGTGTCGCATATTGTAGCCGATTTCTTTGTGGATCATTATCGTGAACCTATCTATGAAGAAGGAAAACAATTGATGGATATGATCTACTTAAAGAAGAAGCTTCAGTCGGATATTGATGTGAAGAAGGTGGCAGATGTTGCGCTGGAAGCGGGAAGGATACTTCTTAAAAATGGTGGTGAAATCTTCCGTGTAGAGGAGACTATGACGAGAATCTGCCAGAGGTTCCATGTGGAGAAGGTGGAGATATTTGCCTTGAGCCACGGTATCTTTTTCAGTGTGCAAAATGGAGAAGAAGTATATACGAAGGTGAAAAATATTCCGCTATCCAGTACGAATTTGACAGCCGTAGCGGAAGTAAATGCATTGTCCAGAGATATTTCGTCCGGGAAGGTAACAATTGAGGAAGCGGAGGCAAAGTTAGAAGAAATTGATCAGATGCCTGTGGCGAAAAATTATTATCAGATTCTTGGCGCAGGACTCGGAAGCGGAGGCTTTGGTTTCATTCTTGGGGCTACACCTTTGGAAAGCCTTGCGGCGGTTGGGATAGGATGCCTGCTCTATATGTGGGTGTTATTAGCTAAAAAGCTTAATATGTCCAAGATCGTTCTGAATCTTGTGGGCGGCATCATCATCACAGTGCTGGCAATTATAATTCAGCAGCTTGCACCGGCCGGAACGCTTCACATGAATGGGATGATCGTAGGATCGATCATGCCTCTTATTCCGGGACTTCCATTTGTTAATGCTATTCGTGAGATTGCGGACAATGACTTTCTGTCCGGAACGGTACGTATGATCGATGCGCTGCTTGTATTTGTATATATTGCGGTCGGCGTGGGTATCACATTCAGCGTTTACCATAATCTGTTAGGAGGGCTGATGTTATGATCTATGAGATGACGGCAAATCTTTTTTGTGCCTTTATAGGAACGGTTGGCTATTCCGTGTTATATAATGTGCCTAAACGGTATTTTCTCAGTTGCGGATTTACAGGAACAATGGGGTGGCTGGCATTCCTTTTAGTGAAAAACGGAACCCCGCTTTCTTCAGCGGTGGCGTCTTTTTTTGCAGCGCTGGTCGTTGTATTAATATCCAGACTTCTTACGGTGCGTATGAAGTGTCCGATCACGATTTTTCTTGTATCCGGCATTTTCCCGCTTGTTCCGGGAGCAAGGGTTTATTATACCGTATACTATCTTGTGACAAGTGAAATGGGAAAAGCGGCGCAGGAAGGACTGGAAGCGCTTAAGATTGCTTTCGGTATTGTCCTCGGAATCGCAGTGGTACTTGCAATTCCAAGGGAAGTGTTCCAGATCCGGTACTGGGAGCAGAGAAAATATAGAAAATAGAAAATATAGAATAAAGAAAATTCAGAAAATAGAAAATACAGAATATAAGGAGAAAAGAAAGATGAGTAAAGTAAGAACAAGATTTGCACCAAGCCCAACAGGAAGAATGCATGTGGGAAATTTAAGAACTGCGTTGTATGCATATTTGATCGCAAAGCACGAGGATGGAGATTTTATGCTCCGTATCGAGGACACCGATCAGGAGCGTTTTGTAGAAGGTGCGCTTGAGATTATTTATCATACACTGGAAGAGACAGGGCTTGTTCATGATGAGGGACCGGACAAAGACGGCGGAGTCGGACCTTATGTACAGAGTGAGAGAAATGCGTCCGGTCTGTATCTGAAATATGCAAAACAGCTTATTGAACAGGGAGATGCCTATTACTGTTTCTGTGATAAAGAACGACTGGAGTCTTTAAAGAGCAGCGTGGCTGGAGAAGGAAGCACAGAGATTGTTGTATATGATAAGCACTGTCTGGGACTTAGCAAAGAGGAAGTGCAGGCGAATCTGGACGCAGGAAAACCTTACGTAATCCGTTTTAATATGCCGACAGAAGGAACAACAACGTTCCAGGATGACATTTACGGTGATATCACTGTGCCAAATGCAGAGCTTGAGGATCTGATCCTGATTAAATCCGACGGATATCCGACCTATAATTTCGCAAATGTTATTGATGACCATTTGATGGGAATTACACATGTAGTAAGAGGAAATGAGTATCTGTCTTCTGCACCGAAATACAATAAGATCTATGAAGCTTTTGGATGGGAGATTCCGACTTATGTACACTGCCCGTTGATTACAGACGAGAACCACAAGAAACTCAGCAAACGTTGCGGACATTCTTCTTATGAAGATCTTATTGATCAGGGCTTCGTGACAGAGGCGGTAGTGAACTATGTGGCGCTTCTCGGATGGTGTCCGTCCGGCAATCAGGAGATTTTCTCACTGGAAGAGCTGGTAAAAGAATTTGATTATCATCATATGAGTAAGTCTCCGGCAGTTTTCGACATTACAAAGCTGAAATGGATGAACGGAGAATACTTAAAAGCCATGGATGAAGAGAAGTTCTATGAGATGGCGAAACCATATATTCAGGAAGTTGTGACAAAGGACTATGACCTTCATAAGATCGCAAATCTTGTAAAGACCAGAATTGAGATTTTCCCGGATATCAGAGAACAGATTGATTTCTTCGAAGAACTTCCGGCATATGATACAGCAATGTATTGTCATAAGAAAATGAAGACAAATGAAGAGAATTCTCTGGAAGTCCTGCGTGAAGTTCTGCCGCTTTTAGAGGCACAGGAAGACTTCAGCAACGACGGATTATTTGCACTTCTGAAAGGTTATGTGGATGAGAAGGGCGTGAAGACCGGATTTGTTATGTGGCCGGTGAGAACCGCAGTTTCCGGCAAACAGAATACACCGGGCGGCGCTACTGAGATCATGGAGATTCTCGGAAAAGAAGAGTCCATTGCCAGAATTAAAAAGGGAATTGAAATGCTTGGCAAGTAAGATAAAGTAAGGGGTATCTATGAGTTTAAATCGTGCTCAAAAAGAAGCAGTCTCTCATTATCAGGGACCATGTATGGTCCTTGCCGGTCCCGGTTCCGGGAAAACGCTTACCATTGCAAAGAGAATTGAATATTTGATCAAAGAATATAAGGTAAGACCAGAAGAAATTCTGGTCATTACCTTTACAAAATATGCGGCGGCAGAGATGCGGCAGCGGTTTTATCGTGTCATGGGAAATCAACAGCTTCCGGTAACCTTCGGTACCTTTCACGGGATTTTCTATGGAATTTTAAAATGGGCCTACCGAATCGGTCAGGATAATCTCCTTCTTGACGAGGAAAAGAGTGCGCTTGTAAAAGAGGCGGCAGAAGAGACCGACTGGGGAGAAGATGAAGAGCTTTTGCGTGAAGAAGATTTTCTTCAGGGATTGTTAGAAGAGATTGCGAACGTGAAAAATAACCGGCTGGAACCAGACTTATATGAGTCAAAACGGTATGGTGTTTTTCGATTTCGGGAAGTCTATGAACGATACGAGGAAAAGAAACGAACGCTTCGCAAGCTGGACTTTGAAGATATGCTCTTATGCTGTTATCAGTTGTTTGAACAGCGGCCGGATATACTGGCAAAGTGGCAGCAGCGATATACGTATATTCTGGTGGATGAATTTCAGGATATTAACCAGGTGCAGTACGATGTGGTGAAAATGCTGGCAGCTCCGTCTGACAATCTATTCGTAGTGGGAGATGACGATCAGTCTATTTACGGATTCCGCGGGGCAAGACCGGGAATTATGATGGAATTTCCAAGAGATTATAAGGAAGCAAAACAGGTTCTTCTCGATGTGAATTATCGTTCCACCGCTCATATTGTAAATGGTGCGTTAAGAGTGATCGAACATAATAAGAGACGTTATAAGAAGTCTATCCGTGCCGGAAGGAAAGCGGAGCAGGTGATCCATGTGCAGGAAGTTAAAGATCCGGCAGAGGAGAGCCGGTATATTACCGAACAGATTAAAAAAATCATGAAGGACGGGATAGAAGCAGAGGAGATTGCAGTGCTTTACCGGACTGCGTCCGATGCCGGT
Organism: Dorea sp. CAG:317; assembly: GCA_000433535.1. Lineage (GTDB taxonomy): Bacteria > Bacillota > Clostridia > Lachnospirales > Lachnospiraceae > Dorea_D. Next base: position 43,836 of record FR892680.1, on the reverse strand, counting down.
ATTCTGGCAGAAACGCTTCTGGAAGAACAGCTGCCGTTTCAGATGAAAGAGCATTTGAATAATCTCTACGATCATGCAGTAGGACAGGATATTGAGGCTTATTTTCATTTGGCGCTTGGACAGTGCGACCGTAAATGCCTTCTGCAGGTGGCAAACAAACCGAATCGCTTTATCGGCCGAGACAGTATGAGCGAAGGAACCGTAAGCTATGAAAGCCTTCGGAATTTTTATTGTGATAAGAAGTGGATGCAGGACCGGATTGATCAGTGGGAATGGGATATGAAAATGATCCGTAATAAGACGCCGTATACTGCGATCCAGTATTTGCGGAAAAGTGTGGGATATGACGAATATCTCAAGGATTATGCTGCTTACAGGGGACTTGATCCGGCAGAACTCAGGGAAGTGTTGGATGAGATACAAGAGCGCTCCAAGGGGATGAAATCTCTGGAGGAATGGTTCCGGCATGTGGATGCTTACCGGGAAAGGCTGGCAGAAAAGAAGCGCCAGAATCCCGATGCAAAAGAAGGCGTAAGTCTCCTTACAATGCATGGAGCAAAAGGTCTGGAATTTGATACAGTATTTATCCTCGGGGCGAATGAAGGAATTATTCCGTATAAAAAAGCATTGGCGGAACAAGGGGAAGAGGAAGAAAGAAGATTATTTTATGTGGCAATGACAAGAGCAAAAAACCGTCTGGTGATCAGCTATGTAAAAGAAAAAAACGGAAGAGAACAAAGTCCCTCCCGTTTTGTAGGTGAATTATTTCAAAACTTATAATTCTTCAAATTCCTGTTCGTCCATCCACTCGTCAAAAGCGTCAGCTGCAACCTCGTACTCGTCATCATCTTCAATGTTAGAGAGTGTCGGCTCGCCGTCTACTTCTTCATAGCGGTAGAGATAAACGTCACCGTCTTCGCTTTCACCCTCTTCGTTCAGTGGAAGCAGGGCGATGTATTCTTTGTCATTTGCGGTATAAACGGTAAGTACCGCGCATTCTACAACTTCATCATTGTCTAAGGTAAGTGTTACAGTAACAACTTCCTCTTCTGGATTCATATTCTGTTCGCTCATTTGCACGTTCTCCTTTTCGTTAAGATAGTTTAACTGTACCAAAGGAGAGGTGAAAAAGCAAGGATGTAGTAGCCAAAAACATAAAAATGTTGTAATATGTAGGTGTATATGCAGGTTGTATGCATAAGGGAGGAGTTCGAATGTTTAAGAAAAAAAGTTTTATAATGGCGTTCATTCTAATCATCTCTATGATCGGAATGACGGCGTGTAAGAAAAACGTAGGAGCACCGGAAGATAATGCTCAGGCAGAAGAGAATGAAGATGAAACTAATACGGAAGAAACCCAGGAGCATTTGATCGGTTTCTCTGTGATTGATATGGAAAATCCTTACTTTATAACACTGGAGAGTGCGGCAAAAGCAGAGTTAGAGGAAGACGGCTACCGGATGATCACGAAGAACCCGGAGACGGACCCGCAGCTTCAGGAGACACAGATTCAGGAAATGATCGATGAAGGAATTGAAGCGATCATTTTAAGCCCGGTCGATTGGGAGAAGATTACTCCATCTCTTCAGGCGCTTAAGAAAGCGGGAGTTAAGATCATCAATGTGGATACTCAAGTAAAAGAGATGGAATATGTAGACGCTTATATCGGCTCAGATAATCAGAAGGCAGGATATATTTGCGGGGAAGATCTGATCACAAAATGCCCGGATGGTGGGAAAATCGCAATTTTAGAATGTCCGACACAGAATTCGATCAATGACCGTATCACAGGATTTGAAGAAGCGATCGCGCAGGCGGAAAACGGGTTTGAAGTGGTAGAGCGGATGGATACAAAGGGTGAATTTGAATTAGCGCTTGAGGCTGCTCAGAAGATTTTGGAGGAACACCCGGATATCAGCGCGATCATGTGTGGAAATGACCAATTGGCAGTTGCGGCCAAGGCAGCGGTTAACGTAGCTGAACTGGATAATGTGATCATTTATGGTGTGGACGGTTCTCCGGATATCAAGAAAGAATTAAAGAAACCGGAAAACCAGATTGCCGGAACAGCGGCTCAGTCTCCGATCAATATGGGAAAACAGGCGTCGCTTACAGCGGTTCAGGTCTTAAATGGTGAAGAGTACGAAAAAGAAGTGTATGAAGATGTCTTTATGATCAACAGAGACAATGTAGATATGTACGGTACAGATGGCTGGCAGTAAGACAAAGAGAGGATAAGACATGAAGAAGAGCAGGGGATGGCCGTTGCCATTGGGAGTTACGACAACGAAGGATTACTGGAATTTCTCAGTGGCGGTTCCAAAAGGTGAAACGTGCAGATTGTTATTATATCGGGCAGGTGAAATGCGCCCATGTATCAGCTATGACATGGAGGCTGTACTGGGAGAGATACATGCGATTACCTTGACGGAACTGGATGGAACAGATTATGAGTATAATTATGAGATTGATGGAGAAGTCAAAGTCGATCCATATGTCCGAAGGCTGACAGGGCGTTGCGTGTGGGGGAAACCGGAGAAACAGGATGCTCACGAGGTCAGAGGGATTCTGGAAACGGAAACTTATGACTGGGAGAACGACAAACTGCCGTCGCATGCCAATAGTGATGTGGTTGCTTATAATCTTCATGTCAGAGGATTTACGAAAGATCCGTATTCTCAGGTTTCTGCAAAAGGAACCTTTGAGGGAGTCATAGAGAAGCTTCCCTATTTGAAAGAGCTTGGAATTAATCAGATCCATTGTATGCCGGTGTATGAATTTGAGGAGCGCGGAAGAGTGCCTAATTATTGGGGGTACGGAGAAGCTTATTATTTTGCGCCGAAAAGTGCCTATTCTGCATACAGAAATGGTGTGATCTCTCTGAAGAATATGGTTAAGGCGTGTCATGAAGCTGGGATAGAAGTTGTTCTTGAGATGCCGTTTGAAGGAAATGTGTCCGTGATGGAAGCGATCGAATGCCTTCGGTATTATCGAATGGAGTATCATGTGGATGGATTTATTCTGAATCCATGTCTGGAAGCTTCGCGTGCAGCATTTTCCGATCCTGCATTAAAAGACACCAAATTGTTGGTGCATCGCACAGATTTCCAAGATATCATGCGCCGTTTTCTGAAGGGAGACGAAGGGATGATTGAAGCAGTAATGTATTGGCTTCGTCATCTGGGTGGAGAGGAAGGTATTTTTAATTACATTACTTCTCATACCGGATTTACTTTAAATGATCTGGTGTCTTATGACGGAAAGCACAATGAGGCAAACGGAGAAAATAATCAGGACGGCCCGGATTATAACTATAGCTGGAACTGTGGAGCAGAGGGACCAAGCCGTAAGAAAGCAGTGTGTGCACTGCGAAACAGACAGATTAAAAATGCGTTATTTCTTGTGCTGCTTGCGCAGGGAACGCCATGCCTTCTGGCAGGAGATGAATTCGGGAACTCACAGAGAGGCAATAACAATGTCTATTGTCAGGATAACCCTACAGGCTGGGTGAACTGGCGCGGACTTAAGAGCAATCGAGAACAGTGGGAGTTTGTAAAAGAACTGATCCATTTAAGAAAAACTTACCGTGTATTTCATCCGGAAGAGGAGATGAACGGCATGGATAAGGTGGGCTGTGGCGTGCCTGATGTGTCGTATCACGGAGAAAATGCATGGCGGGTGCAGTCTGAGGTGTCCAGTCGTCAGCTTGGCATTTATTATTGCGGAGCAAAAGACGGAAGAACGGATTGCTTTGTGATCTACAATATGCACTGGCTGGCGCACACTTTTGCGCTTCCTGCACTTCCAAAAGGAAAAAGCTGGTATCGTGCAGCCTCTACAGATGAAGGCGTGCTTAGAGAACCGGCGCCTATGAAAGAGCAGAAGGCTTTGGAGGTAGATGCCAGAACGATCGTGGTTCTCGTTGGGAAATAGGAAGTTTCTCACAACGGGAATACAAGAGGAAAAATATAGAATGAAGATGGAGAATGGACTATGAAAGCGTTAGAGCATTTGCGGACGATTAATCATCATAAAATGTTGGTAATGAAACAGTGTTTTCAAGTGGGACTGTATAAGCAGGGGCTGCTTCATGATCTGTCAAAATATACGCCTACGGAATTTCTTGTGGGTTGTAAATATTATCAGGGCACAAGAAGTCCTAACAATGCAGAGCGGGAGGCAACCGGCTATTCAAAGGCATGGCTTCATCATAAAGGGCGGAATAAGCATCACTATGAGTATTGGATTGATTACAGTGTAGATCCGTCCGAAGGGATTGTCGGACTTAAGATGCCGGGAAAATATGTGATTGAAATGTTTATGGATCGGATTGCCGCGTCTAAGACCTATATGGGAAAAGATTATTCCGATCAACATCCGCTTCAATATTATGAACGAGGAGCAGCAAGACTGGGAAAAATGATTCATCCGGAAACAGCGGCGTTATTACACCGCCTTCTTCTTATGCTCGCAGAAAAGGGAGAAGAAGCGACATTTCGTTTTATCCGTGAGCATAAGCGGGAGCTTAAGAAGGGAAGAATCCCGAAATAAAATCCTCAAAAATATCACAGGAAAATAAATTTGAAAAAATATAAAAAAGTTGTTGACATTTATATTGTGATATAGTAATATAATCTTCGGACGGTCGATAGAGCGTCGCTTGCGGAAGTGTCGGAACTGGCAGACGAGCAAGACTAAGGATCTTGTAAGCATTGTGCTTGTGTGGGTTCAAGTCCCATCTTCCGCATTGAATATTGAAGAAGAGATACCGTAAACAATAGCGTTTGCGGTATTTTTTTGTGACTATCCACGTAAATACGCATAAAATGCGCATAAACCATTGACTAAAATTGAATAAATGCGTATAATATACGTATAAAATAAAAAGGGGCACTTAATGAAACATAGGGAATTGGTTAAGTTGCTTGAAGCGAATGGATGGTATATAAAAAGAAATGGTGGAAATCATGACATATATACGGATGGAAGAAAGATAGAACCTATTCCGAGGCATCCAGAGATTAACGAGCGACTAGCAAAAAGCATCATCAAGAAACTGGGGCTCAAATAGCCCCAAAGACTTAGATGCATCATTAAGTGAATGGAAAAAAGGAGGCAGTCATGAAAGAAAGGAGAGCATATCCAATCGTAATATCGAAAGAGGATGACGGTTTTTTTTATGTAGAAATTCCAGATTTCGATATTGCAACACAAGGAGAAGATGTAGTAGATGCGATGGAAATGGCAAGAGACGCTATTGGATTGATGGGAATTGATTTGATGGACGATGGAAAACTAATACCAGAGCCTAATAGTGTGAAGTTTGATACAAAAGAAGGAGATATTGCAACATTAGTAGATGTTGATTTTGTTGAATACAGAAAGAAGGTAGACAACAAAGCAGTAAAGAAAAACTGCACAATTCCATATTGGATGAGTGTAGAAGCAGAAAAAGTTGGTATTAATTATTCCAAACTTTTGCAAGATGCAATTGTGAAAGCGCTTGGAATAACAAGAACATGTTAACTGATTATCTAGTTGAAAATTTGAGAGAGGCATCCTCAGGGGTGCTTTTTTCGTGCAAAAAGTCGGTGAGCTGGATATGAAACAAAGGTATTATATGGACGAGGGTGAAATAGATACTAGAAATAGATACTAAAAGAATAGGATGCCAGCCACCCACTCAACCGGTTACACGGAAGGCGATGCAGTTGTAGAATTTCGAATAAGAACCTCCTTGGGAGGGCTTGAAGAAGGATATGATGTGCTGATTATTTATGGAGCGCAGGAATATTTGTATTCTGCTCTCTAAATTTGTGTTCTGCTCTTAGTTTTTTCTTTTCGTGCAGGCGCTTTTATGATATGATTCATGTATTAGACTATGGAGGTATATAGAAATGTTAAAAATCTGGATTGTAGGGGCAGCCGGTCAATTAGGAATGGCGATCAATCAAGTGCTGGACCCGTTGGAAGTGGAAATATTTAATACGGATCAGGAAGAACTTGATATCACTCATACAGATGAAGTGTTGAATTTTGGAGAAATCAACCGTCCTGATGTGATCATCAACTGTGCAGGCGTCGTAGACGTAGAGCTTTGTGAAGCAAATCCGGAGCTGGCATATCGTGTCAATGCACTTGGGGCAAGAAACTTAAGCATTGTTGCCCGCAAGGTGGGGGCGAAGATTGTACAGCTGTCTACAGATGATGTATTTGACGGTCTCAGCAAAGTTCCGTACAGTGAGTTTGATGACACGAATCCGAAGACCGTTTATGGGCGATCCAAACGGGCTGGCGAGAACTACGTGAAGGAGTTTACACATAAGCATTTTGTTGTGCGAAGCAACTGGGTATACGGAGAAGGAAATAACTTTGTCAATAATGTTCTGGCAGCAGCGAAGGAAGGAAGAGAACTTCCGGTAGCTTCTGACCAGTTTGGTTCTCCGACAAGCGCAAAAGATCTGGCAAGACTGATTCTTCACTTGATCAAGACAAATGAATATGGAACTTATCATGTGACGTGTCAGGGTGTGTGCAGCAGATACGAATTTGCTCAGGAGATTTTAAAGCTGGCAGGTATGGAGACCGGGCTTCGCGCAGTACCGACTGCAGAGTCACAGCTTTCCTCCGCAAGACCGGCATATGCAGTGCTCGATAATTTTATCCTGCGTATTATTGATCTGTATCAGATGCCGCAGTGGAAAGATTCGTTAAAAGAATATATGGAAGAGAGAAAGGAGAGCTAGGATGGGAGCAGAGACAAAGCAGAAGAAAAAAATAGGTCTTACAACAAAAATATTTATTGCCCTCCTTGCAGGTGCTGTGTTTGGTATTGTGTTATGTTATATGGTACCTTCCGGTCATGTGAAAGACGATATTATTGTAGAGGGAATCCTCTATGTGGTTGGACAGGGCTTTATTCGCCTGATGAAAATGCTGGTTGTTCCGTTGGTGTTCTGTTCACTGGTGTGTGGAAGTATGGCGATCGGAGATACGAAGAAGCTTGGTACAGTTGGTGTGCGTACACTGATCTTTTACCTCTTTACGACAGCGCTTGCTATTACAGTAGCGCTCAGTGTCGGAAATATTATCAATCCGGGAATCGGTCTTGATATGAGCGCCATTAAGTCCAATGCAGCTGAGGTAGAAGAGATGGCAGCAACCTCTCTCTCCGATACAATCCTCAATATCATCCCTGACAATCCGTTGAATTCTCTGGCAAGCGGTAATATGCTTCAGATTATTGTGTTTGCATTGATCGTAGGTATTATTCTGGCAAAATTAGGGGAACGTACCGAGACCGTTGGGAACTTCTTCAGTCAGTTTAACGATATTATGATGGAAATGACTATGATGGTCATGAGCCTTGCTCCGGTTGGTGTATTCTGCCTGATCGCAAGAACATTTGCCAATATCGGATTCAGCGCGTTTGTTCCATTAGCCAAGTATATGGTTGGTGTGCTTCTTGCTCTGGCAATTCAGTGTTTCATCGTATATCTGGGACTTCTGAAAGTGTTTACAGGATTGAATCCATTTAAATTCATTAAGAATTTCTTCCCGGTTATGGCGTTTGCATTCTCGACAGCTACATCGAATGCAACCATTCCACTGTCTATTGACACGCTGGCTAAGAAAATGGGAGTATCCAAGAAGATTTCTTCCTTTACGATTCCGCTTGGAGCTACGATCAACATGGACGGTACTGCAATTATGCAGGGCGTAGCGGTTGTATTTGCGGCGCAGGCATTTGGAATCCAGCTTGATGTAATGGACTATCTGACGGTTATCGGAACGGCAACACTTGCGTCTATCGGAACAGCCGGAGTGCCAAGTGTTGGACTGGTAACACTTACGATGGTATTTAATTCTGTAGGACTTCCGGTGGAAGCAATTGGTCTTATTATGGGCATTGACCGTATCTTAGATATGACAAGAACTGCTGTCAATATTACCGGAGATGCGGTATGTACAACTATTGTTGCGCATCAGAATAAGGCGCTCGACAGAGATGTCTTTAACAATTCTTAACAGATAAAAGATAAAAAATAAAAAGCTTTTCCTGCGAAGAGGATTTCTTGGCGGTGAAAAGCTTTTGGTGTATAATGAAACATATCACAAGAGACAGGAACTGCTTGGTGAGGAGGGAGATTATGCCGGATAGACAGGAACTGACGATCAGAGAACAGCTGGAAGCAAGAGAGACGCAGTATTTAAGCCAATATGCAAAATTAAGCAGAGATTCCGCCGGAAGAAAGCGGGAGGAAAGGCAATGCGATCTTCGCCCGGTCTTTCAAAGAGACAGAGACCGTATTCTGCATTGCAAATCATTTCGCAGGCTGAAGCAGAAGACGCAGGTATTTTTGCTTCCCAAGGGGGATCATTACAGGACGAGGCTTACACATACACTGGAGGTGTCTCAAAATGCAAGAACGATCGCGAAGGCGCTGCGCTTAAATGAAGATCTCACAGAAGCGATTGCATTGGGGCATGATCTGGGGCATACTCCATTCGGGCATGCAGGAGAGCGTGCGCTTAATCAGATCAGTCCGTCAGGATTTCAGCATAATCTTCAAAGCATCCGCGTGGTTGAGTATCTGGAAAAAGACGGAAGAGGATTAAATCTTACGTTGGAAGTGTTGGACGGGATTAAGAACCATAAGACCAGCGGGAAGCCATGTACGCTGGAAGGACAGATTGTACGACTCTCTGATAAGATTGCTTACATTAACCATGATATCGATGATGCGATCAGAGGCGGTATTCTTAAGCCGGAGGATCTGCCGGAGAAATATACAAAGCTTCTCGGCACTACAACAAGAAGCCGATTGGATACGATGGTTCACAATGTGATCATCAACAGTATGGAACAGCCTAAGATTCAGATGTCCGAAGAGATAGAAGAAGCCATGTCCGGTCTTCGGAAGTTTCTCTTTGAGCATGTGTATCTGAATCCGAAGGCAAAAGGAGAAGAAACGAAAGCAATCAATATGATTTCCAATTTATTTGAATACTATATGGAACATATGGAGGC
>FR892680.1:19442-34736 GCA_000433535.1 Dorea sp. CAG:317 | reverse complement strand
GGGAGAGTCAAAAGAGCGGATTGTGTGTGATTATATTGCAGGAATGACGGATAATTATGCAGTGAAAAAGTTTCAGGAATATTTTGTTCCGGAATCTTGGAAATTTTAAAAGGAAATCCGATACTTTTGTCGAATATTATATATGAGGACTGATTTATGTATTATTCAGATGAGATTATAGAAGAAGTAAGATCAAAAAATGATATTGTAGATGTGATTTCCAGTTATGTGAAATTACAGAAAAAAGGAAGCTCTTATTTTGGACTCTGTCCATTTCATAATGAGAAGTCTCCGTCCTTTTCGGTCAGCAGAGAGAAGCAGATGTATTATTGCTTTGGATGCGGTGCAGGCGGCAATGTTTTTACATTTTTGATGGAATACGAAAACTATTCGTTCCAGGAAGCGCTGAAATATCTGGCAGATCGGGCAGGCGTGGAGCTCCCGGAGGCAGAATACTCCAAAGAGGCCAGAGAGCGGGCGGATCAGAAAGCAATTTTGCTGGAGATCAATAAAGTGGCGGCACAGTATTTTTATGTGCAGTTAAAGAGTCCGCAAGGCGCACATGCGCTTTCTTATCTCAAAGACCGGGGGCTTTCGGATGAGATGATCCATTCGTTTGGGCTTGGATATTCCAACAAATACAGCAACGATCTGTATCGATATTTGAAGAGCAAGGGCTACCGTGATGAGCTGATCGTGAAAGCCGGTCTGGTCACGGTGGACGAGCGTTATGGAGTGTCGGATAAATTCTGGAATCGCGTGATGTTCCCGATCATGGACAGCAACAGCCGTGTGATTGGGTTTGGCGGCCGTGTCATGGGAGATGCAAAACCGAAATATTTGAATTCACCGGAGACGATGATCTTTGATAAGAGTCGGAATCTCTATGGACTCAATCGGGCGAGAAGTTCAAGAAAACCATATTTTCTTCTGTGCGAGGGGTATATGGATGTGATCTCGCTCCATCAGGCAGGTTTTTCCAACGCGGTGGCATCACTTGGCACAGCGCTGACGCCGGGGCATGCTTCTCTTATCAAACGGTATGTGAAGGAAGTGTATTTGACCTACGACAGTGATGAGGCAGGGACAAAGGCGGCGCTTCGTGCAATGCCAATTTTAAAAGACGTGGGAATTACTGCGAGGATCATTCGCATGGAGCCGTATAAAGACCCGGATGAATTTATCAAACATCTGGGCGCGGAAGCTTTTGAGGAGCGGATACATAAGGCGCGAAATGGTTTCATGTTCGGTCTGGAAGTTCTGGAAAGAGATTACGACCTTACAACGCCGGAAGGAAAGACAGACTTTATGAAAGAAGCGGCGAAGCGTCTCACTCAGTTTGATGAGGAGATCGAACGCAGCAACTATATTGAGGCGGTGGCAAAGACCTATCACGTAGGTTTTGAAGAGCTTCGAAAGCTGGTACTGAAAATGGCGGTTCAGACAGGGCTTGCAAAACAAGTGGAACGCCCGAAGCGATTAGATGGAAAGAGCAGGGAAAAAGAGGATGGACATGTGAAGTCTCAGAAGATCCTTCTCACATGGCTGATCGAAGACGAGGGCATTTTCAATCAGATAAGAAGATATATCACTCCGGATGATTTTACCGGAGAGTTATATAAAAAGGTGGCAGCACTTCTCTATGAACAGTATGAGGGACAGGATGTAAATCCGGCAAGAATCATGAATCATTTCACAGATGAAGAGGAACACCGTGAGGTTGCCAGCCTGTTCCATACGAAGATCAGAGAGCTGACGACGATCAGCGAACAGGAAAAGGCGCTGAAAGAAACCATAATCCGGGTGAAGGGGCACAGCATTGATACGGCTGCAAAAAATCTTGCGCCGACAGATATCGCCGGTCTTCAGCGGTTGATGGAAGCAAAAAGGGAACTGCAGGACCTTGAAAAACTGCATATTTCTATTAATTGAGGATAAAATATAAACAAGCAATGAGAGGATGGACACTACATGGAAGAAAACATGGCGAAATTCGAGGAAAAATTAAAAGAACTTGTAAAGCTTGGCAAAAAGAAAAAAAGTGTTCTGGAGATTCAGGAGATCAATGATTATTTCAATGATATCGATCTGGACGCAGAACAGATGGAGAAGGTATTTGAATATTTAGAAAGTCAGAATATTGACGTTTTGCGCATCAGCTCAGACGATGATGATATTGATGATTCGGATATTATGCTCTCTGATGAAGACGAAGTGGATATGGAGAAGATCGACCTGTCTGTTCCGGATGGAATCAGCATTGAAGATCCGGTGAGAATGTATCTGAAAGAAATCGGAAAGGTTCCGCTTCTGTCTGCAGAAGAGGAAGTTGAGCTCGCAAGAAGAATGGCAGATGGGGATGAAGATGCAAAGAAAAGACTGGCAGAGGCGAACTTACGTCTCGTTGTCAGCATTGCAAAGCGTTATGTGGGACGAGGCATGCTGTTTCTTGATCTGATCCAGGAAGGAAACTTAGGACTGATCAAAGCTGTTGAAAAATTTGACTATCACAAAGGATTCAAGTTCAGTACGTACGCTACATGGTGGATTCGTCAGGCAATTACAAGAGCGATCGCAGATCAGGCAAGAACGATCCGTATTCCGGTTCATATGGTGGAGACCATCAACAAACTGATCCGTGTTTCCAGACAGTTATTGCAGGAGCTGGGACGTGAACCTACGCCGGAAGAGATTGCAGAGGAATTGGACATGCCGGTGGAGCGTGTCAGAGAGATTCTGAAGATCTCTCAAGAACCGGTGTCTCTTGAGACCCCGATCGGAGAAGAGGAAGACAGCCATTTGGGAGACTTCATTCAGGATGATAATGTGCCGGTTCCGGCAGAAGCCGCAGCTCAGACATTATTAAAAGAACAGCTTGATGAAGTGTTGGATACACTGACAGAGAGAGAACAGAAGGTGTTAAGACTCCGTTTCGGTATGAATGATGGACGAGCAAGAACACTGGAAGAAGTAGGAAAAGAATTTGATGTTACCCGTGAGCGTATTCGTCAGATTGAAGCAAAAGCGCTGCGCAAGCTCCGCCATCCGAGCCGCAGCAGAAAATTAAGAGATTATTTGGATTAAGAAAGAGGCGCCTATGGAACTATCAAAGAGACTTTATGCGGTTGCAAGTCTTGTGACAGAGGGCGCCTCTGTTGCAGATATTGGAACCGATCACGGTTACATACCGATTTATCTTATGAAAGAAGGAATTGCTTCGAAGGTGATTGCACTGGATATTAACAAAGGGCCTTTGGAGCGTGCAAGACTGCACATTGTAGGAAACGGACTGAAAGGACAGATTGAGACGAGACTGTCGGACGGGCTTTGCAAAGTAATGCCGGGGGAAGTGGATACGATGATTGCCGCCGGCATGGGAGGCGCACTTGTCATTAAGATCCTGACGGAGGGTAAGAAGGTCGTAGATTCTCTGACAGCCTGCATACTCCAGCCCCAGTCCGAGATCTGGAAGGTGCGTAAATACCTGTGTGAACACGGTCTTGTCATTGAAGAGGAAGACATGGTGGAAGAGGATGGAAAATTCTATCCGATCATGCGTGTTGTTCACGGAGAGCCGGAAACGTATGAAATGTATGAATACATTTACGGGAAAAAACTTCTGGAAAAAAGACATCCCGTGCTTCATAAATATCTCTTAAGGGAAATCAGCATTCAGGAGAGTATCTTAAGACAGCTGGAGGCAAGAACCGAAAGTGTGAGTGCAAGACAGAGAGAAAAAGAAGTCAGAGATGAAATGAAGCTTACGAGACAGGCCTGGAAGGTATTCGAAGAGCATTGATAAACGAACAAACAGCAGATGAAAAAGGCAGGTAAGGAGAGAGGCGGATGCAGTGTAAAGAGATCATAGAGGTACTGGAGCAGGATTATTCGAGAAGCTATGCACTTCCATGGGATAATGTAGGACTTCTCGCAGGGAGAGACGACAAAGAGGTAAAGAAGATCTATGTGGCTGTAGATGCTACAGATGAAGTGATTGAAGCTGCCTGCGCATGCAAAGCAGATATGCTCATCACACATCATCCTCTGATTTTCGGCGGGAGAATGAAGATCACCAACGAAGATTTTATAGGAAGAAGACTTTTGAAATTGATCAGGCAGGATATTTCCTACTATGCCATGCATACGAATTATGATGTGCTTGGAATGGCAAGTCTGTCGGGGAAAATGTTAAGCCTTCGTGATACAGAAGTTCTGGAAATCACAGAAGAGGAAGAGGGAATCGGAAGGATTGGAAACTTTCCGAAGGAAATGACTCTGGAAGCGTGCTGTGAACAAGTAAAGAAAGCTTTCCGACTGGAGCATGTGAAGGTGTTTGGCGACTTGTCCCGGGGAGTCCGTCGTGTTGCCATCTGTCCTGGCTCCGGAAAAAGTGTGATCGGAGTGTCTATTGAGAAGGGGGCAGATGTTCTAGTCACAGGAGACATTGGTCATCATGAAGGAATTGATGCAGCTGCGCAGGGGCTTTCGATCATTGATGCCGGTCATTATGGCGTGGAGCATATTTTTATTAAAGATATGAAACAATATCTCATACAACATTTTCAGGAAATGGAAGTGATCGGGGCGCCGATCAGCCATCCATTTATCATATTGTAAAAGAAAAGGGGCGGTGAGTATGGATAAGTTAACGTATCAAGTGAAAATCGGAGAAGAGATCCGTACCTACGAAGAGGGAACGACTTATGGAGAGATTGCACGTGAATATCAGAAGTTTTATGACCACGACATTGTTCTTGTGATCATAAATGGAAAGCTTCAGGAACTTCATAAGACGGTGAAGATGGACTGTGTGCTGGATTTTGAGACAACAGCAGGAGATATGGGGCATAAGACTTACAAACGAAGTATGAGTCTTCTGCTTGTGAAAGCCATCTATGATGTGGCGCACCATGAAAAGATCAAAAAGGTGCGTATCCACTATTCCGTGAGCAAGGGTTATTACTGTACCATTGACGGAGACATGGAACTTACGCAGGAATTTCTCGACCATGTAGAAAGCCGAATGCGCGAGATTGTAGACATGGATCTTGAGATATCGAAGAAATCCGTAAATACAGACGATGCGATTGCATCATTCAGACAGCACGGAATGTATGATAAGGAGAAATTATTTACTTATCGAAGAGTATCCAAAGTCAACATATACAGTATGAATGAATTTGAAGACTATTATTATGGGTATATGGTGCCAAGTGCGGGATATCTGAAATATTTTAAATTATACAAATACGACGATGGATTTGTGATTCAGATGCCGGAACGCTCTGTACCGGAAATAGTACCTCCGTTTGAACCTCAGAATAAGCTCTTTCAGGTGCTTAAGGAGTCTACAAAATGGGGAGATATGCAGGGAATCGAAACGGTAGGCGCGCTCAATGATAAGATCACAAAAGGGGATATGATGGAGACGGTGCTTGTGCAGGAAGCGCTTCAGGAGAAGAAGATTGCCGAGATCGCGGCAACGATCGCATCGAACCCCAAGATTAAATTTGTCCTGATCGCAGGACCGTCCTCTTCCGGGAAGACAACATTTTCTCACCGATTATCTATCCAGCTTCGTGCCAACGGTCTGGTGCCGCATCCTATCGCTGTAGATAATTATTTCGTAGAGCGGGAAGAAAATCCGAAGGACGAGAACGGAAATTACGATTATGAATGCTTGGAGGCGGTGGACAGAGAACTGTTTAATCGTCAGCTTCAGGATCTTCTGGATGGGAAAGAAGTTGTGATCCCGACGTTTAACTTTGTCACCGGTCATAAGGAATATGGAAAGGAGACAAAGAAGCTTGGAGAAAATGATGTACTTGTTATAGAAGGAATTCATTGTCTGAACCCGAAGCTTACGGAACATCTGCAGGATGAAAATAAATTCAAGATCTATATCAGTGCGCTGACGCAGCTTAACATTGACGAGCATAACCGGATTCCGACGACAGACGGAAGACTTCTTCGCAGGATTGTGCGGGATGCAAGGACGAGAGGATCATCGGCAGAACGAACCATTCGCATGTGGCCGTCTGTGAGAAGAGGAGAAGAACGCAACATTTTCCCGTATCAGGAGCAGGCAGATGTGATGTTTAATTCAGCGCTTATTTATGAACTGGCAGTGTTAAAGCCTTATGTAGAGGCGCTGCTTTTCGGTATTGACCGGGAAGCACCGGAATATATGGAAGCCAAAAGGCTGTTGAAGTTTTTGGATTATTTTGTGGGAATCGGAAGCGAAAATGTGCCGACAAATTCACTGCTGCGTGAATTTATCGGCGGTGGTTGTTTCCATATTTAATGATCAGAAAGGTAGAAATCTCTCATATTATCCAATTTTGCGGACATATTATGAATAAGCAGATCTAAGATCGTAATCGCAGCCATAGATTCTACCACAACTACAGCTCTTGGGACAATAACAGGATCGTGTCGCCCGTGAATGGTGATGGTAGTTTCATCACCGTCGCGGGTGATTGTTTTTTGTTCCTGGGCAATGGAAGGTGTTGGCTTAATTGCCGCTCTTAGAAGAATGGTACTTCCATCGCTCATGCCGCCCAAGATACCGCCGGAGTGGTTTGTCTCCTTGGCGGGCTTTCCATCTTTCATATAGAAAGGATCGTTATTTTTGCTGCCGCAGGAACCGGCTGCAAGAAAACCGTCACCAATCTCAACTCCTTTAACGGCTCCGATGGACATGATCGCGCCGGCAAGCATGGCGTCTAATTTATGAAAAACAGGTTCTCCGATGCCTACAGGCATACCGTCGATCCGACATTCAATGATTCCCCCGGAAGAATCGCACGCTTTCATGCGTTGCTCTAAGTAAGAAGCGGCCTTTGCGGCATAGGCATTGCCCGGCATATACAGAGCATTTTCTGATATTTCTTCCAGACGATATTCAGAAGCCGGAATTTTGATATCTCCGATTGCGCAGGTGTACGCTTGGAGGTGAATGCCAAGCTCTGCAAGGATCTTGGAAGCAACAGCCCCGGCAGCGACGCGTCCGATCGTTTCTCTTCCGGAAGAGCGCCCTCCGCCCCGATAATCGCGGAAACCATATTTGGTATCAAAGGTATAGTCTGCATGTCCCGGACGATAGCAGTCTTTGATATTTCCATAATCATGGGAACGCTGATCTTCGTTTGGGATGAGAATTGAAATCGGAGTTCCGGTTGTTCTGCCTTCAAAGACACCGGAGAGGATGCGGGCTTTGTCAGCTTCCTTTCGGGCGGTGGTGAATTTTCCCTGCCCCGGTTTTCTGCGGTCCAAAAAGGACTGGATGTCTTCTTCCGTAAGGGAAAGACCTGCCGGACAGCCATCGACAACGACGCCGATAGCAGCACCGTGAGACTCTCCCCATGTTGTAATGGTGAAATTTGTTCCGTAAGTTGAACCTGCCATGAATGTATCTCCTTTTAAAATCATAATTTGTTTTTTATTATATACTGAACGAGGGGACTTTTGAAGCAGAAAATTCGACAATTTAAGACTGTACTTTTTATTTGCTCCATATTATAATGGTAGCGTGTAAGAAAAGGAGAAAATTCATGAGTAATAAGGATAAGAGAGCAGATGAGATTGTAGAAGAAACAATGAAGTCTATTTATGAAGATCTCGACAATTTGGATAAAGAGGAAGAGCATTCTGAATTGGGTGAGGAATTTGAACGAGAACTTGAAGAAGAATCAGAAGAGTTTGAAGAAGAACAGGAATTTGAGGAGCCTGAGGAGGAGACAGAAGCCGAGCGTGCATACCGCAAGCATAAGTTCAGAAAGAAACTGGCAATTATTCTTGGCAGTATTTTTGGTGTGCTGATTGTTGCTTATGTAGGAATTGCCCTCTATTTTGGCAGTCATTTTATGTTTTATACGAAAATCAACGGTACAGATTTTTCTATGAAGAATGTAGCTGAGGTGGAAAAGTACATGGAACAGCAGGTGGCTGACTATGTGCTGACACTGAAAGAATCGGACGGAGATGTTGAAAAGATTGATGGACAGAATATCTCACTTACTTATGTGCCGGGGGATGAATTGAAGAAATATGTTAAGAAGCAGAATAATTTTCTGTGGATCACAAGCCTGTGGGATCACCCGGAGATTGAGGCGGCAGTAGGTGTGAAATATGATGAGACAAAGCTTTCGGAAGTAATTTCAGCACTTCAGTGCATGAAGGCAGAAAACCAGACCGCATCTGTGAATGCGCATCCGGAATTTAAGGAGACGCAGTTTGAGGTTGTGCCGGAAGTGATCGGTACGCAGATTAACACAGAGAAGTTTACCGAAGAGATTAAGAAGTCGCTGGATGGTTTTCAGCCGGAGCTTGACCTTTTAGAAAGTGGTTGTTATATTCTGCCTAAGTTCGTATCAGATTCTGAAGAAGTAGTAAAAGCTGCGGAGAGCATGAACAGTTATCTTGGCGCTGAGATCACGTACGACTTTAACCCAAATACGGAAGTTGTCAACTCTGCAGTGATCGCACAGTGGATTACGGTAAATGACAACATGGAAGTGACATTCAATGAGGAAGCGGTAAAGACATATATCAGCAGCCTTGCCGAGAAATATAACACTAAAGGGAAACCGAGACAATTCACAACTGCTACAGGAAATACCGTGACCGTAGAAGGTGGAAGTTATGGATGGCAGATCAATCAGGAAGAAGAATATAAACTTCTGATTGCCAATATCCAGAATGCGGAAAAAGTGACGAGAGAACCGGCATATTCCAGCAGAGCGGCAAGCCACGGAGCAATGGATGTGGGAAGCACATATGCAGAGGTGGATCTCAGCAATCAGAAAGCTTATTTTATTAAAGATGGACAGGTTGTGTTAAGTTCGGACGTGGTAACCGGTAATCCGAACAGAGGAAATGCGACACCGCAGGGAACCTATACACTGACCTATAAGACGAGAAATGCAGTGCTTCGCGGAGAGAAGCGTCCGGATGGCACGTATAGCTATGAGTCTCCGGTTGCATACTGGATGCCGTTCAATGGAGGAATCGGCTTCCATGATGCACCGTGGCAGTCTTCCTTTGGAGGAAGCAGATATAAGAGTCATGGCTCTCACGGGTGTATCAATATGCCGACACAAAAAGCAAAAGAGATGTATAATTTGATTTCCGATGGGACACCGGTTATATGTCATTATTAATACGATAAATGATAAGGTGAAAATATATGTATGAATTATTAAAACAAGATGGTCTTGCCAAGAGGGGAAGACTGCACACAGTACACGGTGTGATTGAGACGCCGGTATTTATGAATGTAGGAACAGCTGCAGCAATCAAGGGCGCTGTTTCCACTGATGATCTGAGACAGATTAAGACACAGGTAGAACTTTCGAATACGTATCATCTTCATGTAAGACCGGGGGATGATGTGATTAAGAAGCTCGGTGGTCTTCACAAATTCATGGCGTGGGATAAACCGATTCTCACTGATTCCGGCGGATTTCAGGTTTTTTCGCTGGCAGGGCTTCGTAAGATCAAGGAAGAGGGCGTATATTTTAATTCTCACATTGATGGAAAGAAAATTTTCATGGGACCGGAGGAAAGTATGCAGATCCAGTCAAATCTTGCCTCCACTATCGCCATGGCATTTGATGAATGTCCGTCCAGTGTGGCTGACCGCGATTATATGGAACGTTCCGTAGACCGAACTACAAGATGGCTTGCCCGCTGTAAGGCAGAGATGGACAGATTGAACAGTCTTCCGGATACGATCAACAAAAAGCAGATGCTCTTCGGAATTAATCAGGGCGGTATCTATGAGGATATCCGTATCCGACACGCGCAGGAAATCAGCAAGCTTGATCTGGACGGTTATGCAGTAGGAGGACTGGCAGTGGGAGAATCCCATGAGGAAATGTATCGTATTCTGGATGCAGTGGTGCCGCATCTTCCGAAGAATAAGCCGACCTATCTTATGGGAGTCGGAACGCCGGCAAATATATTGGAAGCAGTAGACCGGGGAGTTGATTTCTTCGACTGTGTATATCCAAGCAGAAACGGACGTCATGGTCATGTATATACAAATGCAGGAAAATTGAATCTGTTCAATGCGAAATATGAGCTGGATGACCGCCCGATCGAAGAGGGATGTCAGTGTCCGGCGTGCCGGACGTATTCCAGAGCATACATCAGACATCTGTTAAAAGCAAAAGAAATGCTTGGTATGAGACTGTGTGTTCTTCACAACCTGTATTTCTACAATACAATGATGGAAGAGATCAGAGATGCCATTGATCAAGGATGTTACAAGGAATACAAAGAAGCAAAACTTGCGGGAATGGCTGTAAAAAAATAGTGAAAATTTTATGAAAATCAAGGAAATCACTTGATGAATATTGCATTATTGTGTATGATAGCAATAGTGCTTAAAGATAATTAGGAGGAATTAGTTATGTGGACATTAGCAGCACAGAGTGCAGGAGGCACCTGGATACCACTCTTAGTCGTATATGCATTGATCTTCGGAGGTTTCTGGTTCATTTTCATCAGACCACAGAAGAAAGAGCAGAAGAGAGTACAGTCAATGATCGCTGATATGGAAGTAGGAGATACCGTTCTTACAACAAGCGGTTTCTACGGAGTCATCATTGACATCAGTGATTCTGATATCATTGTAGAGTTTGGAAGCAACAAGAACTGTCGTATTCCCATGCAGAAGGCAGCAGTTGCACAGGTAGAAAAAGCTTCTGCAGAATAAGAATTTGCAGAAAAATAAGAAAAGATAAGAGAGAACTGTCGTTTCAGAAATGAAGCGGCAGTTTTTTGTATAAAATCACATACATGAGCTTAAATGATAATGGTTATCAAAAAATGTATTGCTATTTTATAAAAAGGATGATATACTATGCCTGTCTAAAAAATAACATACTACATATAGTGAAAGGAGATAAAGATCATGCCATATTTTGAGCAATGGGAAGGTTTTAAGGGGAGAGACTGGAGAAATTCTGTGGATGTCCGCAGTTTCATTCAGGATAACTATACAGAATATGATGGAGATGAAGCGTTTTTAGCAGATCCAACAGAGGCTACCGATAAATTATGGGGCAAATTACAGGAACTTCAGAAAGAGGAGCGTGCAAAAGGCGGCGTTCTTGATATGGAGACAGAGGTTGTATCCGGACTTACTGCATATGGGCCGGGATATATCAGCGAAGAGATGAAAGATCTGGAAGCAGTTGTAGGTCTTCAGACAGACAAACCTCTTAAGAGAGCATTTATGCCATACGGCGGTATTAACATGGCAGAAAAGGCTTGTACAACTTATGGATACCAGCCAAGCGAGAAGCTTCACGAGATCTTTACAAAATATCATAAAACACACAACCAGGGTGTATTTGACATCTACACTCCAGAGATGAAAAAAGCCCGTCACAATAAGATCATCACAGGTCTTCCGGACACATACGGAAGAGGACGTATTGTGGGCGACTACAGACGTGTTGCTCTTTACGGAATCGACTTCCTGATCGAGAAGAAGCAGTATGACTTCGAAAGATATGCAAGACACGGTATGAAAGGAACAGATTTCCGTCTTCGTGAGGAGATCGCAGATCAGATCCGTGCATTAAATGGAATGAAAGAAATGGCGGAGATCTACGGCTTTGATATTTCAAAACCGGCGAAGAACGCCCGCGAAGCAGCACAGTGGCTGTATTTCGGATATCTTGCTGCCATCAAGACACAGAACGGAGCAGCAATGAGTGTAGGACGTATCTCTACATTCCTTGATGTTTATATCCAGAGAGACTTAGAGAACGGTGCGATCACAGAGGCTGAGGCTCAGGAACTCATTGACCACATGGTTATGAAATTCCGTATGGTGAAATTCGCAAGAATCCCATCTTACAATGAACTGTTCTCCGGTGACCCGGTATGGGCTACCTTAGAGGTTGCAGGTCTTGGACAGGATGGACGTTCTATGGTAACTAAGACAGACTTCCGTTTCCTCCATACATTGGAGAACATGGGACCGTCACCGGAACCAAACCTCACAGTATTATATTCTGAGAGACTTCCGGAGAACTTCAAGAAGTACGCATCTTTCATTTCTGTAAAGACAAGCTCTATCCAGTATGAAAATGATGATGTGATGCGTCCGGTATGGGGTGACGATTATTCTATCTGCTGCTGTGTATCTGCAACACAGACAGGAAAAGAAATCCAGTTCTTTGGTGCACGTGCAAACCTTGCGAAATGTCTGCTCTACGCAATCAACGGTGGTGTAGATGAAAAGACCGGCGTGCAGGTAGGACCGGCTTACAGACCGATCACTTCTGAGTATCTTGACTATGATGAAGTGATGGAGCGTTACGATGAGATGATGGACTGGTTATCTAAGTTATATGTAGATACCTTGAACATGATCCACTATATGCATGATAAATATTACTACGAAGCAGCAGAGATGGCTCTTATTGATACAGATGTAAGACGTACATTTGCAACAGGTATTGCAGGATTCTCTCATGTGATCGACTCTCTGTGTGCAATCAAATACGCTAAGGTGAAACCAGTGCGTGATGAGAACGGAATCGCAGTTGATTTCGAGATCGAGGGTGATTTCCCAAGATACGGAAATGATGATGACCGTGCAGATGAACTGGCAATCTGGCTTCTTAAGACATTTATGCACAAATTAAATAAGTGCCATACTTACAGAAACTCTGAGCCTACAACATCAATCCTTACAATCACATCTAACGTAGTATACGGTAAGGCAACAGGTACTCTTCCGGATGGAAGAAAAGCAGGAGAACCTCTGGCACCGGGTGCAAACCCATCTTACGGAGCAGAGAAGAACGGTCTCCTTGCATCTCTGAACTCTGTGGCTAAGCTTCCATATGAGCTTGCTCTTGATGGAATCTCTAATACACAGACAATCAGCCCGGAAGCGCTTGGTCATAGTGATGAAGAGCGTACAGAAAATCTGGTACACGTACTGGATGGTTACTTCCATCAGGGAGCACACCACCTGAACGTTAATGTATTCGGTACAGAGAAGCTCATTGATGCTATGGAGCATCCGGAGAAACCAGAGTACGCAAACTTTACAATCCGTGTATCCGGTTATGCAGTAAAATTCATCGACCTGACAAAGGAACAGCAGATGGACGTAATTGCAAGAACATGTCACAAAGAAATGTAATAAGAAATGTAATAAAAACAGAAAAGAAGGAGCAAAACTATGACAAAGGGATATATTCATTCTTTGGAAAGTTTTGGTTCCGTAGATGGACCGGGTGTAAGATTTGTGATCTTTACTTCTGGATGCGCTATGCGCTGCCAGTTCTGTCACAATCCTGACACTTGGAACATGCAGTCGGGGACGCCGTATACGGCAGATGAACTGATTGCGAAAGCATTGAAATACCGCTCTTACTGGGGAAGTGAGGGCGGTATTACCGTAAGTGGGGGAGAACCGCTTTTGCAGATTGATTTCTTATTGGAGCTTTTTGAAAAAGCGAAAGAGAAAGGAATTCATACAGTCATTGACACAAGCGGACAACCATTTACGAAGCAGGAACCATTCTTTTCCAAATTTCAGAAATTAATGGAATACACAGATCTGATTCTCTTAGACTTAAAACAGATCGATGAAGAACAGCATCAGATATTGACAGGATGTACCGGAAAGAATATTCTGGAATTAGCACAATATTTATCTGAGATTCATAAGCCGGTTTGGATTCGCCACGTACTTGTCCCGGGGGGAAGCGATAAGGACGAGTATCTTGACCGCCTGAGTACATTTATCAAGACATTGAAGAATGTGGAGCGGGTAGAGGTTCTTCCTTATCATACGCTGGGCGAATATAAGTGGAAAGAGCTTGGCATGGAATATCCTCTTGCCGGTGTGGAGCCGCCGACCAAAGAGCGGGTTGAGAACGCCAAACGAAGACTGGGCTGTTAAGAAGTTAAAATCATCAGGAAAGTATTCTTGAAGATGAGAAAATCATAGAAAAGGGGGCTTGGTTATGATCAATTATTCAGAAGATCAGGAGAGGCAATATCATATTCAGGTGGCAAAAGGAGAGGTGGGACGCTATGTGATCCTGCCGGGAGATCCCAAGCGCTGTGAGAAGATTGCTGCTTATTTTGAGGAACCAAAGCTGATCGCAGATAATCGGGAATATGTCACATATACCGGTTATCTGGACGGGGAGAAAGTGAGCGTCACTTCTACGGGAATCGGAGGTCCGTCCGCATCGATCGCTATGGAAGAATTGAAAAGAGTGGGTGCAGATACTTTTATCCGTGTGGGAACAAGCGGAGGAATGGCGCTCGATGTAAAGAGCGGAGATCTGGTGGTTGCAACCGGAGCTATTCGTATGGAGGGAACAAGCAAAGAGTATGCGCCTATTGAATATCCGGCGGTGCCGGATCTTACAGTAACCAATGCCCTTGTAAAAGCAGCCGGGAAACTTAATTTCCCGTGTCACACAGGAGTGGTACAGTGTAAGGATGCTTTTTATGGACAGCATGATCCGATGAGTATGCCTGTGGGCTACGAGCTTATGAATAAATGGGATGCGTGGATCAAGTGCGGATGTCTTGCATCGGAGATGGAATCTGCGGCAATTTTTATTGTGGGAAGTACCCTTCGGGTTCGAACAGGTACCGTGCTGCTTGTGATGGCGAATCAGGAGCGGGCGAAACAGGGACTGCCCAATCCGGTTGTGCACGATACGGATGCGCCGATCCGGACCGCAATTGAGGCAATTCGTTCCTTGATCCGTGAAGATCGCGAAAGCGGGAAGACATTGTTATAGAAGGTATCAGAATAGAAGAGAAAGGGCTATATGCCAGTGAGAGGGAGCGTATTATGGAATTGAAAGAAATCTTGCATCGGGTGGATCACACATTACTTGCTCAGACTGCTTCATGGGAGGAAGTGAAAGCGCTGTGCGAGGATGCGCTTAAGTATGAAACAGCTTCTGTCTGTATTCGAGGCAAAAGATGCAGTGGATAACGGTGCGGATGAAGTGGATATGGTAATTAATCTTGGGTGGGTCAAAGACAACCGGTTTGATCTTGTGGAAGAAGAGATTCGAAAGATCAAGGAGGCCGTGGGAGATAAGATCCTGAAAGTTATCATTGAGACCTGCCTTCTCACCGAAGAAGAGAAGATTGGTATGTGCCGGGCAGTGACTGCGGCAGGGGCAGATTATATTAAGACATCTACCGGATTTTCCAAAGCAGGAGCGACCTCCCAAGATGTGGAATTATTTGCCCGTTATGTCGGCGAAGATGTGAAGATCAAAGCGGCGG
>FR892680.1:0-19355 GCA_000433535.1 Dorea sp. CAG:317 | reverse complement strand
AAAAGCCGTATTGTGAAGATCGCAAAAGAATTGCAGAAGAATTATAGAAATATACAAATCAAGTAATAGAGAAGGCAGGTGACAGTATGAGCGTAAAAAAATATGAAGAAACACTTCCGGTAGAAGAGCTGGTGGAGAAAGCAATGAAGGCGATGGAAATGTCTTATTCTCCCTATTCCGGGTTTCGAGTGGGAGCCTGTCTTCTTACGTCTGACGGAGACTATTATACCGGCTGCAACATTGAAAATGCAGCGTATACACCGACCAACTGTGCCGAGCGCACTGCATTTTTTAAGGCGGTCAGCGAGGGAAAGCGCGAGTTTCGTGCAATCTGTATTGTAAATGAAAATGTGAACGGAGAGCATGATTTTTGCGCTCCGTGCGGAGTGTGCCGGCAGGTGATGATGGAATTTTGCGATTCGGAATCTTTTACTGTGGTGCTGGCAAAGAGCAGCAAAGAATACAGATGTTATTTATTAAAAGAATTGCTGCCGCTTGGATTTGGACCAGACAATTTAAAATAAGCAAACAAAGCAGGGGCTTCCGGTGACAGAAGCGCCTGCTTTGTTTGTATTACTTGTGTGTGATTTCCACAATTTCCAAAAGAAAAACAGGATGTAAGAAGAGAAATGTTAACAGATTAATTTTTTAATGTACTAAAGTCTTGAAACATCCATTAAAATAAGATATTATAAGTTCTATACTTTATTTTATACAGGAAGGATGAGAGAATATGCAGTTAAATATAGGAGTCATCAAAGGGGACGGTATCGGGCCGGAGATCGTGACGGAGGCAATGAAGGTATTGGATAAAGTTGCAGAAGTCTATGGACATTCCTGTAAGTATACACAGCTGCTGCTTGGAGGGGCGTCCATTGATGTACACGGAGTCCCGCTTACAGAGGAGACTGTCGAGCAGGCAAAACAGTGTGACGCTGTGTTGATGGGGTCGATCGGCGGTGACGCAAAGACATCACCGTGGTATCAGCTGGAACCATCGAAGCGTCCGGAGGCAGGGCTTCTCGGAATCCGGAAGGCGTTGAATCTATTTGCCAATTTAAGACCGGCAATTTTGTATGATGAATTAAAAGGTGCCTGTCCGCTGAAGGAAGAGATCACAGAAGGCGGATTTGATCTGATGATCATGCGCGAACTGACCGGCGGATTGTATTTTGGAGAGCGGAAGACCGTGGAAGAGAATGGGGTATTGACGGCTTACGATTCCCTTACATATAACGAACAGGAAATCAGAAGGATCGCAAAGCGTGGATTTGATATCGCCATGAAGCGCAGAAAGAAAGTGACGAGCGTAGACAAGGCAAATGTGCTTGATTCCTCCAGACTCTGGAGAAAAGTAGTGGAGGAAGTGGCGGCAGATTATCCGGAAGTTCAGCTGGAGCATATGCTGGTCGATAACTGTGCCATGCAGTTAGTAAAAGATCCAAAACAATTTGACGTTGTTCTCACCGAGAACATGTTCGGAGATATTTTATCCGACGAAGCGAGCATGGTGACCGGTTCCATCGGAATGCTGGCAAGCGCAAGCTTAAACGAGACAAAATTCGGGCTCTACGAGCCAAGCGGCGGTTCCGCACCGGATATCGCAGGCAAAGGCATAGCCAACCCGATCGCAACCATCCTGTCTGCAGCAATGATGCTCCGCTTCAGCTTCGATCTCGATCAAGAAGCAGATGCCATCGAGGCAGCAGTCGAACACGTATTAAAAGAAGGATATCGAACCATAGACATCATGTCTGAAGGAAAGAAGCAGGTCGGCACAAAAGAAATGGGCGACCTCATCGCAAAATCAATTTAGGACAGGTCAAAAAGCAATTTAGGACGTAGCAAAATGTAATTTGGGACGTAGCAAAGTTTAAAAAGTCTACGTCCCCAGGAGGTAGAATAATGAGAAGTGATACAGTTACAAAAGGAAAACAGCAGGCGCCGCATCGTTCTTTGATGAATGCGCTTGGTCTTACGCAGGAGGAGATGGACAGACCGCTGGTCGGTATTGTCAGTTCGTATAATGAGATTGTTCCGGGTCATATGAATCTGGATAAGATCGTAAATGCAGTGAAACAAGGTGTTGCAATGGCGGGGGGAACGCCAATTGTATTCCCGGCAATTGCGGTGTGCGATGGAATTGCAATGGGGCACATCGGAATGAAATATTCTCTTGTTACGAGAGATCTGATTGCGGATTCTACAGAAGCGATGGCACTTGCACACCAGTTTGATGCGCTCGTGATGGTGCCAAACTGTGATAAAAATGTACCGGGGCTTCTGATGGCGGCGGCAAGAATCAATGTGCCGACGATCTTTGTCAGTGGAGGTCCGATGCTTGCAGGACGTGTGGGCGGTCAGAAGAGAAGCCTTTCCAGCATTTTCGAGGCTGTGGGAGCAAATACAGCAGGAACTTTATCTGACGAAGGCCTTGTGGAATTTGAAAATAAAGTCTGCCCGACTTGCGGTTCCTGTTCCGGTATGTATACCGCAAACAGTATGAACTGTCTGACGGAGGTGCTTGGCATGGGACTTCGCGGAAATGGTACCATTCCGGCAGTTTATTCTGAACGTATCCGTCTGGCGAAGCATGCAGGTATGAAAGTCATGGAGCTGTGGGAGAAAAACATCTGTCCGAGAGATATCATGACAGAAAAGGCTATGTTAAATGCCTTAACTGTAGATATGGCACTTGGATGTTCCACAAACAGCATGCTTCATCTTCCGGCGATCGCTCACGAGATCGGTATGGATTTTGAGATTGATTTTGCAAATGGAATCAGCGAACGTACGCCAAATCTCTGTCATCTGGCTCCGGCAGGTCCGACTCATATGGAAGATCTCAACGAAGCTGGCGGCGTATACGCTGTGATGAATGAGTTAAATAAACTGGGACTTCTGCACACCGAATGTATGACAGTTACCGGAAAAACGGTGGGAGAAAATATCAAAGACGCGGTCAATCTGAATCCGGAAGTCATCCGTCCTGTGGAAAATCCATATTCTAAGACAGGAGGTCTGGCAGTATTAAAGGGAAACCTTGCTCCGGATGGAAGCGTTGTAAAACGTTCCGCAGTGGTCGATGAAATGTTAGTGCATGAAGGTCCGGCAAGAGTGTTTGAGTGCGAAGAAGATGCAATTGCCGCGATTAAAGGCGGACAGATCAAAGAAGGGGATGTGGTCGTAATCCGCTACGAAGGACCAAAAGGAGGCCCGGGTATGAGAGAAATGCTCAATCCGACTTCTGCCATTGCAGGAATGGGGCTTGGCTCCAGTGTGGCACTTATCACAGATGGACGATTCAGCGGCGCCTCCAGAGGTGCTTCCATTGGTCACGTATCCCCGGAAGCAGCAGTGGGAGGTCCTATCGCTCTTGTAGAAGAGGGAGATATTATTAAGATCGATATCCCGAATCTGAAGCTTGAAATAGCAGTCTCAGATGAAGAACTGGAAAAGAGAAGACAGGCATGGACACCGAAAGAACCAAAGGTTAAGACCGGATATCTGGCAAGATATGCTTCTCTGGTGACATCCGGTAACAGGGGTGCAATCTTGGAAGTACCAAAGAATTAAGAAGCAAGAGAGGGAAAAATATGCAGTTAACAGGAGCACAGATCGTAATAGAATGTTTGAAAGAGCAGGGTGTAGATACCGTATTCGGTTATCCGGGCGGTGCGATTTTAAATGTATATGATGAATTATATAAACACAGTGAAGAAATCCACCATATTTTGACATCCCATGAGCAGGGGGCATCTCATGCGGCAGACGGTTATGCAAGAGCAACCGGGAAAGTGGGTGTCTGCTTTGCTACCAGCGGACCGGGAGCTACCAATCTGGTGACAGGAATTGCCACCGCTTATATGGACTCCATTCCGATCGTTGCAATCACTTGTAATGTAGGAGTATCGCTCCTTGGAAAAGACAGCTTCCAGGAAATAGATATTGCAGGTATCACAATGCCGATCACCAAACACAATTTTATTGTCAAGGATGTTAAAGATCTGGCAGATACCATCCGCAAAGCATTTGTAATCGCAAAATCAGGAAGACCGGCGCCGGTGCTCATCGATATCCCTAAGGATGTGACAGCAAATAAGACGGAGTATCAGAAGAAAGAGATTCAGCCGGTGGTTCCTTCGGAGAATGTCTGCGAAGAAGATATTGAAAATGCAGTCAAAATGATCAAAAAATCAAAAAAACCTTACGTTTTCATCGGAGGCGGAGCTGTGCTCTCCGGTGCAAGTGAAGAAATCAGAACATTTGTTAAGAAGGTAGATGCGCCGGTTACCGATTCCCTGATGGGAAAAGGAGCATTTCCGGGAACCGATCCATTATATACAGGAATGCTTGGCATGCACGGGACCAAAACAGCCAATTACGGAGTCAGCGAATGTGATCTTCTCATCGTACTTGGCGCAAGATTCAGTGACCGCGTGACAGGAAATGCGAAGAAATTTGCAAAGAATGCAAAAATCTTGCAGTTTGACATTGACGCTGCAGAAATGAATAAAAATGTACTGATTACGGATGGAGTAGTCGGAGATCTGAACGTTGTGCTTCACAAGATCAATGAACAGTTAGAGCAGCAGTCCCATGAAGAATGGGTTCAGAAAATTATGGAATATAAGGAGAAATATCCACTGACTTATCATCAGGATATTCTGACCGGTCCTTATATTGTAGAAGAAATTTATCGCCAGACAAATGGAGAGGCTATCATTTCTACAGAAGTAGGACAGCATCAGATGTGGGCAGCTCAGTATTATAAATATACAAAACCAAGAACACTTTTAACATCCGGTGGTCTTGGAACGATGGGCTACGGCCTTGGTGCATCTCTCGGTGCAAAAATGGGAAGACCGGATAAGATTGTCGTAAATATTGCAGGAGACGGATGTTTCCGAATGAATATGAATGAGATCGCTACCGCAGTGCGGCACCAGATTCCGGTTATTCAGGTGGTTGTCAATAACCACGTACTCGGTATGGTGCGCCAGTGGCAGAATCTGTTCTACGGACAGCGTTATTCCGCAACGGTATTAAATGACGCAGTAGATTTTGTGAAACTGGCAGAAGCTATGGGTGCAGAAGGAATCAAGGTAACAACGAAGGAAGAATTTGCAGAAGGATTCAAAAAAGCACTGGCACTTGGAAAACCGGTCGTGATCGATTGTCAGATCGGATGTGACGATAAAGTTTGGCCAATGGTAGCGCCGGGCGCAGCCATCAATGAAGTATTTGATGAGAAAGATTTAGAACAGCGGGAATAAGATAGGAAAGAGAAAGAATAAAATTTGAAGAAACATGGAGGGACAGCAAATGGGAAGAGTGTATAATTTTTCAGCAGGTCCGGCAGTATTGCCGGAAGAGGTGTTACGAGAGGCAGCAGAAGAGATGATGGATTACAGAGGAAGTGGCATGTCAGTAATGGAAATGAGTCACCGATCCCAGACCTTCCAGGAGATTATCGATACAGCAGAGGCAGATCTGCGCGAATTAATGAATATTCCGGATCATTATAAAGTGTTATTTTTACAGGGAGGTGCATCTCTGCAATTTGCCATGATTCCAATGAATCTGATGAAGAATCAGAAGGCGGATTACATTGTGACCGGACAGTGGGCGAAGAAAGCAGCAAAAGAAGCGGGAAAATATGGAGAGGTGCGTGTGATCGCATCGTCAGAAGACGAGACGTTCTCTTATATTCCGGACTGCAGCGATCTTCCGGTTTCCGAAGATGCCGATTATGTGTATATCTGTGAGAACAATACGATTTACGGAACAAAATTTCAGGAACTTCCGAATACAAAGGGAAAGACACTTGTAGCAGACGTATCTTCCTGCTTTCTGTCTGAGCCTGTAGATGTGACAAAATATGGTGTGATCTACGGAGGAGTACAGAAAAATATCGGACCTGCAGGCGTGGTGATCGCGATTATCCGGGAGGATCTCATTACAGAGGATACTCTTGCGGGAACACCGACAATGATGAAATATAAGACTCATGCGGATGCAAAATCACTTTATAACACACCGCCTGCTTATGGTATTTATATTTGCGGAAAAGTCTTTCAGTGGCTGAAGAGACAGGGTGGTCTTACAGCAATGAAAGAATATAATGAGAAGAAAGCGAAGCTTCTCTATGATTATCTGGACGAAAGCAAGATGTTTCACGGAACAGTTGCCAAAAAAGATCGTTCTCTTATGAATGTTCCTTTTGTCACAGGAGATCAGGAACTGGACGCCAAGTTTGTAAAAGAGGCAGACAAAGCCGGATTTAAAAACTTAAAGGGACATCGAAGTGTAGGCGGAATGAGAGCAAGTATTTACAATGCCATGCCGATAGAAGGGGTGGAAGCCTTAGTGGAATTTATGAAGCAGTTTGAGAAGGAGAATTTATAATTATGTATCGATATCATTGCCTGAATCCAATCTCACAGGTGGGATTGGAAACATTTACAGAAGAGTATGTACCGGTGAGCGAACCGGAAAAAGCAGATGCCATTCTCGTCAGAAGCACTAATATGAAAGAGATGGAGTTTGCCAAAGAACTGAAAGCAATTGCGAGAGCAGGAGCAGGAGTAAATAATATTCATCTTGAAAAATGTGCGGAAGAAGGAATTGTTGTATTTAATACGCCCGGGGCTAACGCAAACGGCGTAAAAGAGCTGGTTCTGGCAGGGATGCTTCTTGCTTCCCGCGATATCATCGGTGGAATCAACTGGGTACAGGAGAATGAGGAAGACGGAAATATTGCCAAAGATGCAGAAAAAGCGAAAAAAGCTTTTGCCGGCTGCGAGCTGGAAGGAAAGAAGCTTGGAGTGATCGGGCTTGGCGCTATCGGCGTGCTGGTGGCAAATGCAGCGACGCATCTTGGAATGGAAGTCTATGGATACGATCCATACATCTCTGTAGATTCCGCATGGAGATTGTCACGCAGTATCCGTCATGCAAAGACAGTGGATGAAATATATAAAGATTGTGATTATATTACCATTCATGTGCCTGCAACAGATGCCACGAAGAACATGATCGATAAAGATGCGCTTGGTCTTATGAAAAAAGGTGTTGTTGTTTTGAATTTTGCAAGAAATGTGTTAGTAGAAGAAGAAGCAATGGTCGATGCCCTTGTATCCGGACATGTGAAGCATTATGTGACAGACTTCCCGACACCTCAGATCGCAGGTGTCAAAGGAGCCATTGTAATTCCACATCTGGGAGCATCTACAGAAGAGTCGGAAGACAACTGTGCAGTTATGGCTGCAAGTCAGATTAAAAACTATCTGGAAAATGGAAATATTAAAAATTCCGTCAATTATCCGGACTGTGATATGGGACTTCGCGGAAATAATACAAGAATTTTGCTTCTTCATCACAACGTACCGAATATGATCGGACAGTTTACAAAGATTTTAGCAGACGACAATATGAATATTGCGGATCTGACGAACAAAAGTAAAGGGAAATATGCATATACCATGATCGATATTGACTCTGCAGTCTCTGAAAATGTGATCAAAGAGCTTGGAACCGTAGAGGAAATATTACGAATTCGTGTAATATCTTAGACGCATTTTTAAATGAATCTTAAGAATTATTTACATTTATCTTCATTGCGAAATATGTCGAACAAAGTTATAATGATAAGGCATACTGAGACATCGCAATAGAGGAGATAAAGTGCAATGGGAAAAATTAAAGAAGAAAAGACAAGACAAGACAGAAAAAGACGACTTCTGATTCTTTCCTTGGCAGCAGTTTTAATTTTAGCTGTCGGCGCACTTGCCTTTGTAATCATAAATCATATTGCAAAAGCAACGGTTACGGCGTCGGTCGTTACAATTAAACAAGGGGAAGAACTGCCGGAGCTTCGAGTGAAATTATCGGAGAAGGACAGTAAGAAGATTATCTTAGATAAAAGGAAGAAGTATACAGTTGAGGACTTTTTTAAGGATCTGGAAGCCGGAAAGGGCTATACCATCAAGACGAAAGCAGATCCGACAGCGGAAGGAAGTTATAAAACAGAGGTTGTATTTGATAAGGAGATTCAGAAAAAATTAGACGGTGAGTGGAAGAGAAAAGTAAAGCTTACATTAAAACCAGGCAAGATCGTCGTACAGAACCCGATCGGACAGTGGGAAGGAAAGAAATTCAAAAAATATGACGGAAGCTATGTGACAGAGGATTTTGTAGTGTCCAAAGGAAAGACGTATTATTTTGATGCGGATGGGAATAAAGCTGTTGGAATTCATAAAATCGGCGGTGGGACATATGCCTTTGACAAAAAAGGTGTTATGCAGACCGGCTGGCAAAAGGATGATAATGGAAAATATTACATGGGTGAAAATGGCGCTGCCCTCATCGGCTGGCAGGAGATAAAAGGGAAGACGTATTATTTTACGGCGGACGGCAAGATGGCAACCGGTAAACAGAAAGTCGGGTTGGCAGAATGTGAGTTTAATAAAAAGGGTGAGTTAGTGTCTAAAAAAGAGAGTAGTATTGATCCGAAGAAACCGATGGTGGCGCTTACTTTCGATGATGGACCGGGAAAACGAACCGGCGAATTGCTGGCGCAGCTTGAAAAATACAATGCACATGCTACGTTCTTCATGTTGGGTCAGAAGGTTTCGAGTTATCCGGACGTAGTGAAAAAAATGAAAGAGATCGGCTGTGAACTCGGAAACCACTCGTACAGTCATCAAAATCTTGCCAAGGCAAGTGTGGCGGGAATTACAGATGAACTTGGCAAGACAAATGCCGGAATTGCCCAGATAGCAGGAGAGGGAGCAACCGTTATGCGGCCACCGTACGGGGCAATCAGTGATACTTTGAAGTCGACGGTTGGAATGCCGATGATCCTATGGAACATTGATACGCTGGACTGGAAGACGAGAAATGCCCAGAAGACGATCGAGACTACAATGAACAATGTTGATGACGGGGATATCATTCTCCTTCACGATATCCATACGGAATCCGTTGATGCGGCACTTCAATTAATTCCGAAGCTTCAGGAGGCAGGTTATCAGCTTGTTACAGTATCGGAGCTTGCCGCTGCCAAGGGAGTTACTTTGGAAAATGGAGGAAGATATACGGATTTTTAAATCACTGAAACAAAGCGTTAAATAATAGACAAAAAACAGATGCTATCTTTGTTGATTTTTACCCTTTACAAAGGTGAAACAAAATGTTAATCTTTTAACGGATGGAAGATCATTGAAGGAAAGAAGGGAAAAGTAATGGCAAAGTTAGTTTCTGTATTAAAAGAATTACTTACAGAAGACACCGCTTTGACAACATATATGACACGTAAATAGTTCGGCAGCTTAAGGGAAGTTATCAAATAAACGGTACAGAGAGTATGACAAACAAAAGAGTGCCTGCAAAGTCAATCCCATGACTTTGCAGGCACCTTTTTTTCGTCCTTATATTGTTAAGCGTTTTTGTAACGTTCCAGA
Organism: Dorea sp. CAG:317; assembly: GCA_000433535.1. Taxonomy (GTDB): domain Bacteria; phylum Bacillota; class Clostridia; order Lachnospirales; family Lachnospiraceae; genus Dorea_D. The sequence continues at coordinate 9,891 of FR892680.1, read as the reverse complement.
AGACGATGAATCTTGTCTGTTGGATTGAGAACGGAACTCATTGTAATATCATGGTTAAAGGAATCAATGATCAATGCAATGAATTTACTCATATCAGCAACAACAAAATACGGCTTTTCGTAAGCTTCAGCCGGAAGATATGTAAGGTTTGTTGTGATCACGCGGTCAATGTAACCATTTGCATAAAATTCATCAAATTTCTCAAAACCGTCTGTGAAAAGTCCGAATGTTGTGCAGACAAATACACGGTCTGCTCCGCGGTCTTTCATCTTTTTGGCAACATCCAGCATACTTTCACCGGAAGAGATCATGTCATCAATAACAATTACATTCTTACCGTGCATATCGTCACCGAGGAATTCGTGAGCCACGATCGGGTTCTTTCCATTTACGATGGTAGAGTAGTCACGGCGTTTGTAGAACATACCCATATTCACACCGAGAACGTTTGAGAAGTAAACTGCACGGTGCATAGCGCCCTCATCCGGACTGACGATCATAAGGTGTTCCTTGTCCACTTTAAGATTTGGCTCGGCGCGGAGGAGAGCCTTCATAAACTGATAAGGTGGATTGAAGTTGTCAAATCCGTGAAGCGGGATAGAATTCTGTACACGTGGATCATGAGCGTCAAAAGTAATAATATTGCTGACACCCATATCGACCAGTTCCTGCAAGGCAAAAGCACAGTCCAGAGATTCTCTCTTTGTACGTTTGTGCTGTCGGCTTTCATAGAGAAATGGCATGATCACATTCACACGATGAGCCTTTCCGTTAGCAGCAGAAATCACACGCTTAAGATCCTGATAATGATCATCCGGTGACATATGATTCAAATGTCCGTTAACCGTGTAAGTTAAACTGTGGTTACATACGTCAACCATGACAAATAAATCTTTTCCGCGGATAGAAGAACCAAGGATTCCTTTTGCCTCTCCGCTTCCAAAACGAGGACACTGACAGTCAATCAGATAGTTGTCCTGTTTATACGTAGAAAATAATGGGGAATCCAGATATTTCTTAAGTGAATCCTGTCTGAATGTTACAATGTAGTCATTTACCTTTTTTCCAAGATCGATACAGCTGTCTAAAGCTGCGATCTTCAGCGGCGCAACCGGAAGCGCCGATTCCATTAATTTAATGTTTGGCATAACAATCTCCTAAACTATTATTTTAAAATGCTATATAATTATTTATATCATTAATCATAGCAAAAGGTCAATGTTTAGGTTGGACTAATTTCAAGATGTGGGGTATAATAATTGCACAAAGTGCAATTCAAGTCATAAATGACTTGCTGTCACAAGTGTGGCAGATTATACCAGACAATCTCCGGCTTGAAAAGTAAATGCTCTAACGAGCGCTTCCTTTTTTGCGCACGGAGTATAATAATTGCACAAAGTGCAATTCAAGTCAGCAGTTGAGTCAAAGAGAGGAAATAGATTTTTATGACACATACACATATTATAAAAGATGTTCTTCCGGGCAGTATCGCAGAGGAACTGGAGATTTCTGCAGGAGACAAGCTTCTTGCGATCAATGATCAGGAGATCGAAGATGTTTTTGATTATCATTTTCTTGCAAATGAGGAATATCTGACCGTTCTTATTGAGAAGCCGGACGGAGAACAGTGGGAACTGGAGATTGAGAAAGAATACGAGGAAGATCTGGGGATTGAGTTTGAACAGGGACTGATGGATGAGTATCGTTCCTGCAGGAATAAATGTATCTTCTGCTTTATCGATCAGATGCCGAAAGATATGCGTGAAACATTGTATTTTAAAGATGATGATTCCAGGCTTTCTTTCCTTCAGGGGAATTATGTGACGCTTACCAATATGAGTGATCACGATATTGACCGGATTGTCCGGTATCATCTGGAGCCGATCAATGTATCGTTTCAGACGACGAATCCGGAACTTCGGTGTAAGATGCTTCACAACCGTTTTGCGGGAGAGGCGCTGAAGAAGGTGGACAGGCTGTATGAGGGCGGCATTACGATGAATGGTCAGATCGTACTCTGTAAAGGAATTAACGATGGAGAAGAGCTGGAGAGAAGCATTCGGGATCTGATGAAGTATGCACCGCAGCTTCAGAGCGTATCGGTTGTGCCGGTAGGACTTAGTAAATACAGAGACGGATTGTATCCCCTTCTTCCATTTACGAAAGAAGATGCCAAAGAGGTTCTTCACATTATCCACAAATGGCAGAAGAAAGCATACGAAGAATTCGGAATCCACTTTATCCACGGAGGAGATGAGTGGTATATTCTGGCAGAGGAAGAGCTTCCGGAAGAAGAGCGTTACGATGGATATTTGCAGCTGGAAAATGGTGTAGGAATGCTCCGCCTCCTTATGAATGAATTTGAAGAAGGATATGAAAGATTAAATGGAGACGAGAGAGACCGTGAAGTCTCCATAGCGACGGGATTCCTTGCTTATCCTTATATCCAGAGGATGGCGGATCGGATCATGGAGAAATATCCGAAAAGTAAGCTTCATGTCTATGGAATACGAAATGATTTCTTCGGGGAGTTAATTACGGTATCCGGTCTGATTACCGGACAGGATCTTATCGGTCAGCTAAAGGGGAAGGCATTAGGAGAGAAATTGTTACTTCCATGCAATATGCTTCGGATTGAAGAGCAGGATTTTCTGGATGATGTAACGCTTCAGGACGTGAAAGATGCTTTACAAGTGCCGGTGGATATTGTAAAATCAAGCGGACAAGATTTTATTGACGCAGTATTAGGATAGGAGAATTAGAATGAGTAAACCAGTAGTGGCCATTGTAGGAAGGCCAAATGTAGGAAAATCTACACTTTTTAATGTGCTGGCTGGAGAGAAGATTTCCATCGTAAAGGATACTCCGGGAGTGACCAGAGACCGGATTTACGCAGATACCAGCTGGCTGGATAAAGAATTTACGCTCATAGATACCGGAGGTATCGAGCCGGAGAGTAAGGATGTGATTCTGTCCCAGATGAGAGAGCAGGCACAGATTGCCATTGATACCGCAGATGTGATCGTATTTATCACAGATGTAAGACAAGGGCTTGTTGACGCAGACTCCAAGGTGGCAGATATGCTCAGACGTTCGGGAAAACCAATTGTATTAGTTGTAAATAAAGTGGACAGCTTTGAGAAATTCATGCCGGATGTGTATGAATTCTACAATCTTGGAATCGGTGATCCGCATCCGGTATCCGCAGCTTCCAGACTGGGAATCGGTGATATGCTGGATGCAGTGGCGGAGTATTTTCCGGAGCAAAGTGGAGAAGAAGAGGAAGATGAACGTCCGAGAGTTGCGATCGTAGGAAAACCGAATGTAGGAAAATCTTCCATTATCAACAAGCTTCTGGGAGAAGACCGGGTGATTGTTTCTGATGTGGCCGGAACAACGAGAGATGCCATTGATACGGATATTGTACACGACGGAAGAGAATACGTGTTTATCGATACAGCCGGACTTCGAAGAAAGAATAAGATCAAAGAAGAGATTGAACGATACAGTATCATCCGTACTGTAACAGCAGTAGAGAGAGCTGATGTAGTGCTTGTCGTGATCGATGCAGTGGAAGGTGTTACCGAGCAGGACGCTAAGATTGCAGGAATCGCTCACGAAAGAGGAAAGGGAATCATTGTCGTAGTAAACAAGTGGGATGCCATTGAGAAAAATGACAAGACCATGAGAGAGTACGAAAAAGAAGTGCGAAGAGTGTTGTCCTTTATGCCTTATGCGGAGATCATGTATGTATCTGCAAAGAGCGGACAGAGACTTCCTAAGCTCTATGATATGATCGATATGGTCATCGCCAACCAGACGCTTCGCGTGGCAACGGGAGTGTTAAATGAAATCATGTCAGAGGCAGTTGCGATGCAGCAGCCACCGTCTGATAAAGGAAAACGTCTGAAATTGTATTATATTACACAGGTGTCGGTAAAACCGCCAACATTCGTGATTTTTGTTAATGACAAGGAATTGATGCATTTTTCCTATACAAGATATTTGGAAAATAAGATTCGTGAAGCCTTTGGCTTTAAAGGCACATCTCTTCGGTTCTTTATCCGGGAGAGAAAGGAGAAAGATCAGTAGTATGGAACGCATCATATGTGTGGCGATCGGTTATTTGTTCGGATTGCTGCAGACGGGGTATCTCTATGGGAAGACGCAGCACGTAGATATTAGAAAAGAAGGAAGCGGGAATGCAGGAACTACCAATGCACTGCGCACGATGGGATGGAAGGCAGGAGCAATTACATTTCTGGGGGATTGCTTTAAGTGTGTGCTTGCTGTTGCAGCAACGTATTTCATCTATGGGAAAACACAGGCAGAGATCTGGCCGCTTCTTATGATGTATACAGGTGCCGGCGTAATTCTCGGACATAATTTTCCGTTTTATATGAAATTCAAAGGTGGAAAGGGAATTGCGGCGACAGCTGGACTTATCATCAGCACCTTAAGTCTTCCGATGGTGCTTGTCTGTCTCGTGGCGTTTGTGGGAATCGTAGGGGTGACACGTTACGTGTCTCTTGGTTCTCTTGCGATTGTAGTTATATATCTCGTTGAGATCATAATCTGCGGACAGACCGGAAGGTTTCAGATGGAGCCGGCGTATTTGTATGAGATGTATGCGGTGGCGGCATGTTTAATGCTGCTTGCCTTTTATAAGCATAAAGCAAATATCAAGAGGCTATTAAACGGCACAGAAAATAAATTAAGTGTCGGAAAACATAAGAATGAAAAGTAGTCAGGAGGTAAGAGTATGGCAAATGTAGGCGTAATGGGAGCCGGGAGCTGGGGAACAGCTTTAGCGCTTCTTCTTCATTCCAACGGGCATCAAGTGACTGTCTGGTCCATCAATGAAGAAGAGGTGGAAATGCTTTCAAAAGAACGGGAGCATAAAAGTAAGCTGCCGGGTGTGAAAATTCCGGAAGATATGGTATTTACCAGTGACATGGAGACAGCAATTAAGGAAAAAGATTTCCTCGTGCTGGCAGTACCGTCCGCATTTACAAGAGGAACTGCACGTAACATGAAGCCTTTTGTGAAGGAAGGTCAGATCATTGTAGATGTGGCAAAGGGAATAGAGGAAGATACACTTATGACTCTTTCCCAGCAGATAGAGGAAGAAATCCCACAGGCTAATGTTGCAGTGTTGTCCGGTCCAAGCCATGCAGAAGAAGTGGGAAGAGGACTTCCGACAGCAGTTGTCATCGGAGCAAAGACAGAGGAGACAGCAAGATATCTTCAGGAGATGTTCATGAATCATGTATTTCGTGTCTACATTAGCTCTGATATGTTGGGAATGGAGCTTGGCGGAGCGCTTAAGAATGTCATTGCTCTTGCAGCGGGAATTGCAGATGGTATGGGCTATGGAGATAATACGAAGGCTGCATTAATTACAAGAGGAATTGCAGAGATTGCAAGATTAGGAGTGAAGATGGGGGGAGCGATTGAAAGCTTCACCGGTCTTACCGGAATCGGAGATCTGATCGTAACCTGTGCCAGCGTACACAGTCGTAACCGCAAAGCCGGATACCTGATGGGACAGGGCAAAACAATGGAAGAGGCAATGGCGGAAGTAAAGATGGTTGTAGAAGGTGTATATTCCGCCAAGGCTGCGGCAAAGCTTGGCAAGAAATACGGTGTAGCACTTCCGATTGTCGATAAGGTAAATGAAGTACTGTTTGAGGAAAAAGATCCAAAAGAAGCGGTAGATGAATTAATGTTACGGGACAGCAAAGCTGAGCACAGTGCTCTTCCGTGGGGGAAATAGAAAACGTCACAAATCGACACCTTGCGTTTTGCAAGGTGTCTTTTTGTGTTGAAATGACACGTATTTTCGTGGAAAAACATAACCAGTAGTATGGGTGGCGTACTATTAGTTTCTGTAATAACCGAATTTGAAATTCTATACTATAAGTAAGTTGGAACAATCAATGGAGGTCTGCTTATGGAGATGAAGGATATCGGAAAACGTATACACAGAAAAAGGATCGAGAAAGGATGGTGTCAGGAAGAACTGGCAGAAAAGGTGGATCTGAGTGCGTCGTACATAGGCATGATTGAGCGGGGGAAAAAAGTACCGCGCCTCGAGACCTTTGTTGAAATCGCCAATGTTCTGGAGGTGTCTGCTGACGAACTTCTCTGTGGAGTGGTAGATCACGGTTATGAGATCAGGATGTCAGAGTATACGAAACGGATTGGTAAGATCAGTCAGGAAAAACGGAAGCTGATCTATTCACTTCTGGATGTCTGTTTGTCTCAAGAGGAGTAGGAGGAGAGGGAATGGCACTTGCACATCAATTAGTTGTGATCACCAGAGAAAATCCAGAGGAAAATGTGTGGCTGGACACAGAGAGAGTTTTTTTGTCCAATTTATTATTTCAATATATGAAGGACAGTCTTATGTGGGTAAATACAAGATGGAACGGAAAGAAGCTTACCACCGGTTTTACGGAAGGCGGTTTCTCTGTGATAGACCGAAGAGAGATAGAAAAATTCCTCCATATCATGAAGCGATGGGAAGAATTGTTCCAGTGTTCACCGGAAGAATTCTATCTGACGCGGAGGAATAACAGCAGGGAATATCAACAGAAAGAAGGAGTGCTCGTAAGAAAAAAAGAAGTTTTAGAAGAACTGAACAGCTGCATTTATCTGTGTACAAAAGCACTGAAAAGAGGCGCAAGAATTCTGTACAGTGAAATTTAAGATTAAGAGGAAGAAAAAAGGTTCTAAAAACTCCCGGGGTGTACATAAACTGGTATCAGCAGAACAAGGGGGTATTTAGAATGAATACGTTTCAATTGTACAGTGATATAAAGGCAAGAACAAAGGGAGAAATCTACATAGGGGTGGTTGGTCCGGTGCGTACGGGAAAGTCTACGTTTATCAAACGGTTCATGGATGTGCTGGTACTCCCTCATATGGAAGATGAAAATGATCGGGAGCGCACGAAAGACGAATTGCCGCAATCAGCGTCCGGCCGTACGATTATGACAACGGAACCGAAATTCGTTCCGAAAGAGGCGGCGGAAGTAAAGCTTATGGGTGATATTCCGGTAAAGGTTCGATTGATTGACTGTGTGGGGTATATGGCAGAAGGGGCTGTCGGACATGTGGAAGGAAATGAGGAGCGGATGGTAAAAACCCCGTGGTTTGAGCACGAGATTCCATTTACCAAGGCAGCAGCTGTAGGGACAAGAAAGGTGATTCACGATCATGCGACGATCGGAATCGTAATGACAACAGACGGAACGATCGGGGAGCTTGAGAGAAGACAGTATGAAGAACCGGAAGAGAAGACAATCCGGGAGCTTCAGTCCATTGGGAAACCATTCGTAGTGCTGGTAAATTCTAAGAAACCATATGGAGAAGAGGCAAGGCGTATTTCAGAAGAAATAGAAGAAAAATATGGTGTAAGAGCAATGCCGGTCAATTGCGAGCAGTTAAGGGAAGATGACATTTTCAAAATTATAGAAGCAGTTCTTTTTGAATTTCCAATATCCGAAATACAGTTTTTTGTTCCTAAGTGGGTAGAAATGCTTCCCAGAGATCATAAGATCAAGACAGATCTCATTGAACAGATCAAAGGGATTATGGGACAGTTTTCAGAAATCAAAGATACGGTAAAAGAATTAAAGACTGCGGACAGTCTCTATATAGAGCGTGCGAAGGTAGAAACAGTCGAAATGGATACCGGATGTGTAAAAGTCTCCATCCAGATTGAAGACGGTTATTATTACGAAATGTTAAGTGAACTGACAGGCATGGAAATAGACGGACAGTACGGACTAATCAAAGCAATGAAAGAATTGTCTGGAATGAAGACAGAATATGACGGAGTCAAAGATGCGTTTGCTTCTGTGAAAATGCGTGGATACGGAGTGGTAAGCCCTAAGAAAGAAGATATTACCTTAGAAGAACCGGTAATCATCAAACAGGGCGGGAAATATGGGGTGAAAATTCATTCAGAAGCACCTTCCATCCATCTGATCCGCGCTAACATAGAGACAGAGATTGCACCAATCGTAGGAAGCGAGCAGCAGGCGCAGGATCTGATCACTTATATTCATGACAGAAAAGACAGCGAAGGCGGTATCTGGAGTACCAATATTTTTGGAAAGTCAGTGGAAGAGCTGGTTATGGACGGTATGAGAAATAAAATGGCTATGATCGGTGATGAAAGCCAGGTCAAACTACAGGATACCATGCAGAAGATTGTCAATGACAGTAACGGCGGAATGGTGTGTATTATAATTTAAGGATTGCAAATTTTGTGTAAAAGGGTTAAAATTCTACTATATGCATAAGAGAAGATATAAGTGGAGGTACGATAATCATGAGAATTGCGATTCTTACAGCAAATACGGAAATATACAGAGAGCAGGAAGAGGATAAAGCGGGAAAAGTGATCCGCGAGATCGTAGAGGCTGCGGGACATCAGGTTGTATTTGCCAAAGCGCTGCCACTGGATAAGAAGGTGTTGTCTACCATTATGCAGCGTATGGCAGACGGACAGATGGCAGACTTGATTCTGACAACAGGAGGTGCAGGACTCGCACAGGGCGACTGTACACCGGAAGCAACATTAGAAGTTGTAGATCGTGAGATCCGTGGGATTCCGGAGGCAATGCGTGCGCATATGATGACATTGACAAAACGCTCTATGTTAAATCGTGCGGCAGCAGGTGTGAGAAATAATGTGATGATCGTGAACCTTCCGGGAAAAGCAGGGGCTGTAAAAGAGTGTTTAGAGTATCTGCTTCCGGAAATCATACATGGCGTAGAAGTGATTAAAGGGGAAGTCTAGGAGAGGCAGTATGCGTGTAAGTATTTATACAGACGGAGCGGCAAGAGGGAATCCGGACGGACCGGGCGGCTATGGAACAGTATTGGAGTATGTGGATTCCAAAGGGGAGCTTCATACAAAAGAACTTTCACAAGGATATAAGAAGACGACGAATAATCGAATGGAATTAATGGCAGTAATCGCAGGGCTGGAAGCTTTAAACAGACCCTGCGAAGTTACGCTTTACTCGGATTCAAAATACGTAGTAGATGCCTTTAATCAGCACTGGATCGACGGCTGGCTGAAGAAAGGATGGAAACGTGGAAAAAATGAGCCGGTGAAAAATGTAGACTTGTGGAAACGGCTTCTTCAAGCCAAAGAAGCACATCAAGTAACCTTTGTCTGGGTGAAAGGTCATGATGGTCATCCGCAAAATGAGCGATGTGATACCTTGGCAACGACGGCTGCAGATGGCAACGATCTGATCATTGACGAAGGATTGTAAAATATGATATAATCGCACTTATTCAGCAAGTAAGACAAGTAATCGCAGCTGCAGACGCCGAAAGGCAGCAGGTGAGGAAAGTCCGGGCTTCACAGGGCAGGATGCCGGATAACGTCCGGTGGAGGCGACTCCAAGGCCAGTGCAACAGAAATGTACCGCGTTTGCAATGAGCCATGCGCCATGGAAAGACCAGAGACATAGTAAGTTTACTTATGAATGTCTCTGGTCTTTCCATGGCATACGGCGAATGCCGTGTAGCGAGAAGAGCGAAGCGATTGGAGCTACGAGCATGGCGTGTGGCTCATTGCAAACGTAAGGGTGGAAGGGCAGTGTAAGAGACTACCGCCCTGCTGGTAACAGCAGGGGCACATGTAAACCCCATCCGAAGCAAGACCGGATAAAGACAATGTGGCGGCCCGTCACGTCTTAGGTAGGTTGCTTGATCTCACCGGTAACGGTGGGGCTAGATAGATGATTACTCAACGACATAACCCGGCTTATCGTCTTGCTTGTTGAAAAGTAAATAAAGAAGAGTCGTGGTGTAACCTTGAAGGGTTACACCATTTTTGTGTTTGCGCGCCATGGGCGCGCTCTA
>FR892679.1:206309-235951 GCA_000433535.1 Dorea sp. CAG:317 | reverse complement strand
GGACGGAAGCCGTGAGCAGGAAGTAGAAATCTACTACCGCTTCATCGGCAAAATCGACTGACCTTTCTTTTTTACCCAACAATATCTTTAATTAAGGGAAACGGGTTCTTCTTATCCCGATATTACGCTTCTTTGTCCGCTCGCCAGACTTCTCGGAGTTGATTTAAATACCTTACTGTCTTTTCATGAGGATTTATCGGAGAAGGAAGTCCAATTATTTGTAAACCATCTGTCTAAGCTTGCGGAAGAAGAAGGTTTTGATGCGGCGTACAGGGAAGCATATGCTAAAGTGAAGGAATATCCAAGGTCTTATAACTTGATGCTGAATGTGGGGGCAACGCTGGAAGGATTACTGCTTTTTGGAAACGCGGAGTGTGAAGAAGAGGTGATGCAATGGGTGGAAGAATTATATCTCAGGGCATCAAAAAGTGAGGATTCTTCCATTTCTGATCGAGCAAAGTCTATGCTGATTTCTAAATATCGGGGGCGTAAGGAATATGACAAGGCACAGCAGCTTCTTGACAGCTTGCCGGACAAAAATCTTATAGATAAAGAACAGATACAGACCAATCTTTTGTTTGATCAGGGAAAATACGAAGAGGCGGGTAAATTGACAGAAGAGCATTTGATCTCCGGAGTTTCTGATATTTATGCCTCCCTTATGATGTTAATGGAGCTAGCGCTGAAAGAGGGGCGGGTGGAAGATGCTGAGTATATTGTGAAACGATACGAGGAGACGTCCAGAGGCTTTGATATGTGGGAATATGGCTGGTACGTCGCCAGATTCGAATTGTATACCGAGCTTGGAAGATGGGATGAATTCCTCGAGGTGTTGGAGAAGATATTACTTACCCTAAAAGAAGGGTGGAAACCAATGAAATCACCGCTTTACCATTACAAAGAATTTAAACCAGAGGAAGAGGAACAGGAAGGAAAGCGTCTGGGAGATATGATGCGCACTATGATTTTAAATGCAATTTATCAGGATGAACATACAGCTTTCCTAAAGGATGATCCGAGATTTATCAATATGTTAAAGCGCGTAGATGACAGGGAAACGGAACAGTAAAGAAGTCGAAAAGGTCCGGTTTGCAAAAGAAGAGCAGAGAAAAATCTGCTCTTTCTTTGTGTACAAAAAGCAGTCATATTTTTTCCCCTTTCTCATATACATGGAGTTAGAAAGGTGGACAAAGCTATGAAAGAAAAGGAAATACTTCATGTACTGCCTCGTGAAATACGAGGATTGATAGAAGAGGAAGGATTGGATTATCGATATCTTCAGGAGATTAAGCTTCGAACCGGAAAACCACTGCTGCTTTTGTATCAGGGCGGCGAGGTGCTTGCGGGAAAGAAAAAAGGACAACCTCATTTTGTAACGAGAGAAGAAATGAGAGAAATGATGGAGTATATCAGTGATTATTCGTTGTATGCATATGAAGAGGAAATGAAGCAGGGGTTTATCACAATAGAAGGAGGACACCGGATCGGAATGACAGGACAGGCAATCGTAGAAAATGGGAAGGTGAAAAACTTAAAATACATTTCTTCCATTAATGTAAGAATGTCGCATGAGATACTGGGGTGCGCAGACGCTGTTTTACCGTATATCACCTTCAACCAGAATCTGTATCATACGTTGATCGTATCGCCGCCGGGATGTGGGAAGACAACACTTCTTCGGGATTTGATCCGGCAGATATCTACAGGAAATGAATATATTTCCGGAAGGTCGGTGGGTGTCGTTGATGAGCGGTCGGAGATTGGCGGCTGTTATCTCGGTGTTGCACAGAATCAGCTTGGACTAAGGACCGATATTTTAGACGGATGTCCGAAAGCGGAAGGGATGATCATGCTCATTCGTTCGATGGGACCGGAAGTGATCGCAGTTGATGAGATTGGAACAGGGGAAGATATCAGCGCAATCGAATATGCAATGCACTGTGGCTGCAAAATGATCGCTACGATCCACGGATGTTCCATGGAAGAACTGCGGAAGAAACCGCTTATCGGGCAGATGATCAAAGAAAGGAGATTTGAACGGTACATCGTTCTGTCTGGAACAGGAAAGGCAGGTCAGATCGCGGGGATCTACGATGAACGAGGCGGACAACTATGTTAAAGGTGCTGGGGAGTATCTGTGTGTTGGGAACATCGGCGCTTCTGGGGATACAAAAAGGAGCGGAGATTCAGAGAGTATATGAGGAATTGCTGTATCTGCAGAGAATCTTATATCAGATGCAGAGTGAGATTCGCTATCTGCGGGCACCGCTTGGTGATATCGCAGGGAGAATCGGAAGGGAAAGCAGAGATCCATATAAAAAATGGCTGCTGTCGCTGGAAAGAGAAATGAAGCAAAGAGATGGGAAGTCATTTTCGACACTGTGGGAACAAGGAGTCAGAAAACATTTGGGAGATATTCATTTTCCGGAGAGAGAAATCAGCAGGCTGTGCGCACTTGGAAGTCAAATCGGAAATGCAGATATGGAATTTCAAATGAGGACGTTGTCGCTCTATCAGGAACAGCTGGCGCAGACGTTGGAAGAATTGAGAAGGACGATGGACGGCAAGGTGAAACTGTGCCGCAGCATAGGGGTGATCGGAGGAATATTTCTTGTGATTTTATTACTGTAAAGGAGGGGCTCATGGATGTAAATCTTATCTTTAAAATTGCCGCAGTGGGAATTCTTGTGTCAGTTTTAAGTCAAGTATTAAAACATAGCGGAAGAGAAGAGCAGGCATTCCTTACAAGCCTTGCAGGGCTTCTTCTTGTGCTGTTCTGGATCGTGCCATACATATATGAATTGTTTGAGTCGATCAAACGGCTATTTTCACTGTAGAAAGAAGGATGAAGGATGGATGTGATACAAGCGGCAGCTCTGGCTGTTGCCGGTGTTCTGTTGGCAGTGCAGTTTAAGAGCGGAAAAGCAGAGTATGGAATTTATCTGGGAGCAGCGCTTAGTATCCTTATCTTTTTTCAGATATTAGGGAAATTGAATGTGATACTTGAGGTCATAAAGACCATCGGAGAGTTCCTGCCGCTAAATAAGATATTTGCAGGAACGCTTCTGAAGATGCTGGGCATTACCTATGTGGCAGAGTTTTCGGCGAGTATCTGTCAGGATGCAGGCTATCAGACGATTGCCAGGCAGATTGAGATTCTGGGGAAGCTTACGATTCTTGTGATGAGCATGCCGATCTTACTTGCTCTGCTGCAGACGATACGGGAGTTTCTCACATGAGAAGTACAAGACACAAAAGAAGACAAAGATTCTCGGTTGGTTTCATTTGTATCTTAATGATGTGGATGCTGGCAGGGCAGATGCAGGTGTGGGCAAAGGAAGAAAATGAAAGTCGGACAGAATCACTGGATGAGAAAGCGTTGCAGGAAATATTGGGGCAACTGGATTTTCAAGAAACGAATGAACAGTTAAAGGAGCTTTTCCCGGAAGAACGTCTGGATTTTAAGGAAACCGTGACAGAGTTAATTTCAGGGGATACAAAAGCGACAGCAAGTCTTTTGAATCGGATGGTAAGAGATCAAGTGTTCTATGCATTCCGAAGCGCAAGAAAGAATTTGATACAGATCATCCTTCTGGCGCTCATTGCGGCAGTGCTCAATCAGTTTTCGAGTGTGTTTCAAAATCGTCAGATTGCGGAAATCAGCTTTTATGCTATGTATCTGCTTCTGTTGGCATTGTGTCTTAATACATTCGGAGCGGTTATGGATTGGGTGAGAGATGGGATAGAAAACCTGACGTCTTTCATGGGAGCCTTCTGCCCGCTTTATTTTCTGGCAGTGTCGATTGCCAGGGGGAGTGTAACAGCATCTGCATTTTATCAGGCAGTATTGTTTTTGATCTATCTTGTAGAAATGATTATTGGGAAAATCGTACTTCCGAGTATCCACATTTATATTATGGTGAAGGTTCTGAATTTTTTGTCGGAAGAGAAATATTTAAATCGTCTGTCAGAACTTCTGGAAATAGCAATCGCGTGGATTTTAAAAACAGTATTAGCGTTGGTTGTGGGACTTAATATTGTACAAGGTCTCATTAGCCCGGCAGTCGATATGGTAAAAAGGAGTACGCTTACAAGAAGTGCGGAGGCGATTCCCGGAATCGGGGACGCGATCGGAGGAGTCACAGAGGTCGTACTAGGTACGGCAGTGTTAGTGAAGAATGGAATCGGAATGACAGGAGCGATTATTTGTGTCTCTCTTTGCCTGATTCCGATTGTAGAGATTGGATGCATTGTGCTGATGTATAAGCTGGCGGCGGCACTGTTAGAACCTGTGTCTAACGAAAGAGTGATCGGATGCATAGAAAGCGTCAGCGAAGGAGGCCGCCTTTTGATCAAAGTTGTATTTACGGTGGGACTTCTCTTTTTGGTTACGATCGTAATCGTATCGGCGGTTACCGGAAATGTATAAGGAGGAGAAAATGAAAGAGGCAATCTATAACTGGCTGGAGCAACTGGCGTGTTATCTTATCTTAGTCACTGCGGTACTGCATGCGCTTCCTGATTCCGGATATAAAAAATATATTCGCTTTTTCACAGGCTTGATACTTGTGCTTTTGTTGGCGTCACCGGTCTTACAGCTTTTTCAGACGGATGTGGACAGATGGATGAACGATCCGGAAGAGAACTATAGAGAATGGACAGAGAAGATGGAAGATATTCAGGAAGAATTCACAGGTACAGGGATAAGCGAAGACCCGATGCGGGATGGTATTGCAGAAGTGGAGGAGATTAAAATTGGAAGATAAGAAAAGATGGAAATGGAAACCTCCGGATTATCGAAAGATCAAGGAGTTGAAGCATCTCAAAAAGGATCAGCTTCTGATTCTGTTGCTGGCAGGTATTTTGTTGCTTGTGATCAGTCTTCCGACAGAGAAGAAGGGAGAAAAGCAAGGAATATCTCAAGAGTCAAGTTCTTCGCAGGGAGAACAGAATCTCTGGGATGAGGAAGCTTATAAAGAAGCGTTGGAGGTTCATCTGGAAGAGTTATTTTCTCGTATGGAAGGGGCAGGAGAGGTGGAGGTTATGATCACACTTGCTTCTTCCTCCGAGAAAATTGTGGAGAAAGACACGAATGGAGAGAGTGAGACGATAACAGAAGAGGACAGTGCCGGAGGAAATCGGAGAACGACAAATATTGTCAATGATGAGACAACCGTATATGGAGGGAAAACCGATCAGGAGCATCCATATGTGAGCAAAGAACTGACACCGCAGGTGGAAGGAGTCGTAGTGCTTGCAGCCGGGGGAGATGATGCAGTGGTGAAGAAAAATATTACTGAGGCTGCACAGGCATTATTTGGCATAGACACGCATAAGATTAGAATAATCAAGATGAGTGAAAAATAAGAAAGAGCAGGAGGGAACACAAGTGAAACATATTTTTAAAAGAAATCAGATCATTATTGCTGCATTGGCGGTTATGATCGCGGCAGCAGGATATTTAAACTATTCCGGAAGGCTGTTCCAGGACAAAGAGAAGACAACGCAGACAAGCGCAGAGCTGGCGAGTCAGGAGCTTTTGGATATCTCAGAAGAAGATGTTGAGACATCATCGGAAGACATTGAAAGTGTGGATGGAGAGGCAAAAGAAGACGGAAGTGTAGAAGGTACGCCCGGAGAGGCAGTGCTGACCAGCGGGGAAGCAAGCGCTGTTGTCGCAGAAGCAAAAGTGACAAGAGAACAGGTGCGCGCCAAGAATAAAGAAACCTTACAGGAGATCATTGACAATGATACGCTCAGTGAAGCGCAGAAAAAAGAAGCGCTCGATCAGATGGTAGCCATGACGGATCTGTCGGAAAAAGAGGTGGCAGCAGAGACATTGCTGGCATCGAAAGGATTCGCAGAAGCAGTGGTAAGTCTGTCGGAAGATTCTGCGGACGTAGTCGTGAATGCTTCGGAATTAAGTGATGCAAACCGCGCACAGATAGAAGACATCATCACAAGAAAGACAGGGGTGGCAGCAGAGAATATTGTGATCACGCCGATACATACAGAGAAAGTAAAAAGCGAGAAAAAAGAGAAATAAAATGATCGGGCATGCAGGAGTGGGAAGATCTTCTGCATGTTTTTTATGTAATAAAAAATTGCGCTGTTATGTTTCTATGGAATAGACATTTTGGAATGGATATTTTGACAATGGATATTTTGACAAGAAAAAAGATTTGAGCATTGAACGAAGGTATGATATACTAAATAATAGCGTATTTATGCGGATATAATATATTTAGGAGAGTTGAAATACATGTCACAATTATCAAAGGAAATCAAGCAGGAGATTGGAAAACGCAGAACATTTGCGATTATTTCTCACCCGGATGCGGGAAAAACAACGCTGACAGAGAAATTTCTATTGTACGGAGGCGCCATTAATCAGGCGGGAAGTGTAAAGGGTAAGGCTACAGCAAAGCATGCAGTATCTGACTGGATGGAGATTGAGAAAGAGAGAGGAATCTCTGTAACATCTTCTGTTTTGCAGTTTAATTACGGAGATTTTTGTATTAATATATTGGACACGCCGGGGCATCAGGACTTCTCTGAGGATACGTATCGTACTTTGATGGCGGCGGATTCTGCGGTTATGGTGATTGATGCATCAAAGGGTGTAGAAGCACAGACAAGAAAATTATTTAAGGTTTGTACTATGAGACACATTCCGATTTTCACGTTTATCAATAAAATGGATCGAGAGGCTATGGATACTTTCGAGCTGTTGGATGATATTGAAAATGAGCTTGGAATCGCAACATGTCCGGTGAACTGGCCGATCGGTTCCGGTAAAGAATTCCGCGGGGTGTATGACAGAGAGACAAAGAAGGTGGAATTGTTTTCTGACACACAGAAAGGAACCACACAGGGAGATGTGAAAAAAGTAGACATTAACGATCCGGAGCTTGCATGGCTGATCAGCGATTCGCAGCGCGTGCAGCTGGAAGAAGAGATTGAACTGCAGGACGGAGCAGGTGCGCCTTTTGATCAGGAACTGGTAAGCAAAGGAGAATTGTCTCCGGTATTTTTCGGCTCTGCACTTACAAACTTCGGTGTGGAGACATTTCTTCAGCATTTCCTTAAAATGACATCTTCACCGCTGCCGAGAAAGTCGGATCAGGGGATGATCAACCCGATGGAAGAGGAGAGCTTCTCTGCGTTTGTCTTTAAGATTCAGGCGAATATGAACAAAGCGCATCGAGACAGAATTGCATTTATGCGTATCTGTTCGGGACAATTTGAAGCGGGAATGGATGTGTTCCATATTCAGGGAGGCAAGAAGGTACGCTTGTCTCAGCCGCAGCAGATGATGGCAAGTGAGCGCCATATGGTACAACAGGCGTATGGAGGAGATATTATCGGAGTGTTTGATCCGGGCATTTTCTCTATCGGAGATACCTTGACCACATCACCTTCAAAATTTGCCTATGAAGGCATTCCGACCTTCGCGCCGGAGCATTTTGCGCGCGTGCGCCAAGTGGATACGATGAAGAGAAAGCAATTTATGAAGGGAATCAATCAGATTGCTCAAGAGGGTGCCATTCAGATCTTCCAGGAGTATAATACCGGAATGGAAGAAATTATCGTAGGTGTGGTGGGCGTTCTTCAGTTTGATGTGCTGAAGTACCGTTTGGAAAATGAATACAACGTGGAAATCCGAATGGATAGTCTTCCATATGAGTATATCCGGTGGATTGAAAATGAAGATGTGGATATGGATAAGCTGTCCGGTACTTCTGATATGAAGAAGATCAAAGATCTGAAAGATCGTCCGCTTCTTCTCTTTGTCAATGAATGGAGTATCCGTATGACACAGGAGAGAAATGAAGGACTGATCTTGTCTGAGTTTGGACGGTAAAATATTTATACTTCGAGACTTTGCAAAAGAATAGAAATTTGTTATAATAAAAAGAAGTGAAAACCAGACAGGAGGTTTAATAGATGAGTAGAGAAGAAAGAAATGCCTATACAATAAAAACCGATGCTACAGTGGGTGAAGTAAAGATTGCAGATGAAGTAGTTGCTGTGATCGCAGGTCTTGCAGCGATGGAGGTAGAAGGAGTTGCTTCTATGGCAGGTAAAGCCACAAGAGAGCTGATCAGCAAGCTAGGGATGAAGTCTTTATCCAAGGGTGTAAAGGTTGATGTGCTGGAGGGAATCGTTACCGTTTCTCTGGCGCTGAATTTAAAATATGGTTGCAGTATTAAAGACATTACTGGAAAAGTGCAGGAACGAGTAAAAGCAGCGATTGAGAATATGACCGGTCTGGAAGTTGCTGATGTTAATATTCGCGTTGCCGGAGTGGAAGTGCTGGAGGAAGCATAGGTGAAGAGAACAGAACTAAGAGAACATATCTTCAGGATGGTGTTCGGGCTTGAATTCAACAAGACAGATGAGATGCCGGAACAGTTTGAGATGTATTTTGACCAGCTTGGAGAGGTTAGAGAACAGGATTTGGAATATATCCGCACAAAGACACAGAAGATTGCGGAAAAAACGGAAGAAATTGATGCGGTCATCAATGAGAATGTAAAAGGTTGGAAGACAACCCGAATGAATAAAGTTGATCTGAGTATTTTGCGGGTAGCCGTCTATGAGATGAAGTGGGACGAGGATGTACCGGTGGGCGTAGCGATCGATGAGGCGGTAGAGCTTGCCAAGAAGTACAGTGGTGAGGAAGGTCCTTCTTTCGTAAATGGAGTACTTGCAAAGCTTGCAGATTAACAAGAGGTGAACGATGGCACAGAATGTATATACGGTAAGACAGGTAAATGCTTACATTAAGAATATGTTTACTCAGGATTATATGCTGAACCGTATCTATGTCAAAGGTGAAGTGTCAAATTGTAAATATCACACCTCAGGACATATATATTTTTCGTTAAAGGACGAGTCCGGAACGATTGCCTGCGTAATGTTTGCCGGGCAGCGAGGCGGGCTCGCTTTTCGTATGACGGAAGGACAGCAGGTTATAGTGTTTGGCTCTGTCAGCGTATATGAAAGAAGTGGTTCTTATCAGCTCTATGCAAAAGAGATACGGTTAGATGGAGAAGGTGTTCTCTATGAACGATATCAGCAGCTAAAGAGAGAGCTTGGAGAGATGGGAATGTTTGCACCGGAGTATAAGAAACCGATTCCGGCTTATGTGAAGAACATAGGAATCGTTACGGCACCTACCGGCGCGGCGATTCGCGATATTATGAATATTGCGGGGCGGAGAAATCCGTTTGTACAATTATATCTCTATCCGGCTCTTGTGCAGGGCGAAGGGGCAAAAGAGAGTATTGTGCGCGGAATCCGGCTGTTGGATAAGCAGGGCGTAGATGTGATCATAGTGGGACGAGGCGGAGGATCGATGGAGGATCTGTGGGCGTTCAACGAAGAGATGGTTGCAAGAGCGGTGTTTGACTGCGAGACGCCTGTGATATCTGCGGTAGGACATGAGACAGATACGACAATCATTGATTACGTGGCAGATCTTCGTGCACCGACTCCGTCGGCGGCAGCGGAACTGGCAGTTTATGATTATTATCAGATGGAATATCGGATCAATGAATATCAGCAAAGACTCCTCCGTCAGATAAAAGTCAAAACGCAGATGGCAAGACTGAAGCTTCGTGAATATCAGACAAAGCTTCGCTATCTTCATCCGGAAAATCAGTTGCGAGAGAACAGACAGCGTCTGGTGGACTATGAAGATAAGCTGAGATTTCACATGGAGCAGGCAATAAAGGATGCAAGAGTGCAGTGGAACATCTATGTGGAACGTATGAAGAGCTTGTCGCCGCTTCACAAGCTGAGTCAGGGGTTCTCTTATGTGGAAGGTGATTCAGGGAGAGCAGTGACAAGTATCACGCAAGTGCAAGCGGGAGAGGTTCTTGCGATTCACGTGACCGATGGTGTGATACAAGCAAAAGTCGAGGATGTGCGAAAGGAGCAGCATGGATAAGAAAAAAGAAACATTAGAAGAGATGTTTACACAGCTTGAATCTGTGATTAAGACAATGGAACAAGGGGACGTTTCTTTAGAAGAGACGTTTGACCTGTATCATAAAGGCATGAATATGTTAAAATCATGTAATGATAAGATTGATAAAGTAGAGAAGAAAATGCTCATTTTAGATGATAAAGGAGAGGCACATGAGTTCGAAAACTGATTTTTCGGAGATGCAGAAATTAAAGGTAGAAGAAATTGAAAAAATCCTACAACAGTATCTGCCAAAACAACAGGGATATCAGAAATTAATTATGGAAGCGATGACCTACAGCCTTTTGGCGGGAGGAAAAAGACTGCGCCCTATGTTGATGCAGGAAACATATCGTCTGTTCGACGGGGATTCCAAAGCCATTCATCCATTTATGGCTGCAATCGAGATGATTCATACTTATTCGCTTGTACATGATGATCTTCCTGCAATGGATAATGACGAGTACCGCAGAGGTCGTAAAACGACGCATGTCGTGTACGGAGAGGATATGGGGATTCTTGCAGGAGATGCACTGCTTAATTATGCGTTTGAAACTGCATTTCAATCATTTACAGAAGAGCCAGATGAAGCTTTGACGATCGGAAAAGCGCTTGCTGTTCTCGGAAGAAAAGCCGGAATCTATGGAATGATCGGCGGACAGGTCATAGACGTAAAAGAGACCGGAAATGCAGTAGGCCGCGAAGTGCTGGATACAATCTATGAGCTTAAGACTTCCGCACTTATAGAGGCGTCTATGATGATTGGCGCAATCTTAGGCGGCGCTTCCGAGGAAGAGGTAAAGAGTGTAGAACGGATCGCGAAAAATGTAGGAATTGCATTTCAGATTCAGGACGATATTCTGGATATTACAAGCACGACGGAAGTGCTTGGAAAACCGGTACACAGTGATGAAAAAAATGAAAAAACGACATATGTAACATTGTATGGCGTGGAAATGTCAGCAAAAATTGTGGAAGAAAAATCAAAAGAAGCAATTACCCTTCTTAGAAAGCTTCCGGGAGAAAATACATATCTTGAAGAGTTGTTATTGACACTCATACATCGAGATAAATAGAGAGGACGTTTGATATGCTGGAACGCATTCAAAAGGCAAATGATATTAAAAATCTAAAAGAAGAAGAACTGCCGCAGCTTGCACAGGAGATCCGTGAATTTCTTGTAGATAAGGTGAGCAGAACCGGAGGACATCTGGCATCTAATTTAGGTGTGGTGGAGCTTACAATGGCAATGCATCTTGTGTTCGATCTTCCGGATGATAAGATTATCTGGGATGTGGGACACCAGTCTTACACTCATAAGATCCTGACGGGAAGAAAAGAGGGATTCGAGACATTGCGCCAATATGGCGGAATGAGCGGGTTCCCAAAGAGGAAGGAAAGCGATTGTGATGCGTTTGACACCGGACATAGTTCTACCTCCATCTCTGCAGGTGTGGGGCTTGTGAAGGCGAGAGATCTAAGAGGAGAATCGCATAGCGTGATATCTGTGATCGGTGACGGATCTCTGACCGGAGGAATGGCTTATGAGGCATTGAATAATGCGTCACAGTTGGATACGAACTTTATTATTGTTCTAAATGATAATTATATGTCTATTTCAGAAAATGTAGGCGGAATGTCAAAATATCTGGATAAGATCCGTACCGCAGATTTTTATACCGGTCTCAAAAAGGGAGTAACGAGAACGCTGGAGCAGATTCCGGTTGTCGGTGATTCTCTGATCGAACAGATCCGCAAAACAAAGAGCAGCATTAAACAGTTGGTTGTTCCCGGAATGTTTTTCGAAGATATGGGCATTACCTATTTAGGACCGGTGCCGGGGCATGATGTCAGCATGCTTTGCCGTGCCTTTAAAGAAGCAAAAAAAATTGAGGGTCCGGTATTGATCCATGTGTTGACAACAAAAGGAAAAGGCTATGAGCCGGCTGAAAATGAGCCGAGTAAATTCCACGGAATCAGTCCGTTCCAGATTGAAACCGGGGAAGTAAAGGCAAAGAGCAGTAAGGACAGTTACACGGATATATTTGGTAAAGTTATGTGTGACGAGGCTATGAAACGCAAAGATATTGTTGCCATTACAGCCGCGATGAAGGATGGAACAGGGCTCTCTAGGTTCCAGAGAATGTTCCCGGAACGCTTTTTCGACGTTGGAATCGCAGAGGAGCATGCGGTGACCTTTGCTGCCGGATTAGCAGCAGGGGGAATTAAACCGGTGTTTGCAGTATATTCTTCTTTTCTGCAGAGAGGATACGACCAGTTGATCCATGATGTGGGGCTTCAGAATCTTCCGGTTGTCTTTGCAGTAGACAGAGCCGGCCTTGTAGGAAGTGACGGCGAGACACATCAGGGAATTTTTGACTTGTCTTATTTGAGCAGTATTCCGAATATGACTGTGTTATCTCCAAAACATAAATGGGAACTTGCAGACATGCTTCGATTCGCGATTCAGCATGAGGGTCCGATCGCAATCCGCTATCCAAGAGGAGCGGCGTATGATCAGTATGAAGAATTCCGAAGCCCTGTCGTCTACGGAAAGAGCGAAATGATCTATGAAGAGAAGGATATCGCTGTCATAAGTATGGGTCACATGTTCAGTGAGGCGGTGAAAGTCCGGGAGTCATTGAAGAGGGAAGGCTACTCCTGTACGCTTGTAAACGGACGTTTTGTAAAGCCGCTGGATGGAGTATGCATTACGAAATTAGCTGAAAATCATAAATTGATCGCTGTGATGGAAGAAAATGTATTGACGGGCGGTTACGGTATGCAAGTGCTTTCCTTTGCCGGAGAACAGAGTCTGGATGTAAAAGTATTGCCGCTGGCACTTCCTGACGATTATGTAGAGCATGGAAGTGTTGACCAGCTGAGAAAAGAAACCGGAATTGATGAAGAGACAATGGTGAAGAAAATCATGAAGGCATATAAGGAGTTATAGAAAAGATGAAAGAACGGTTAGATGTTTTACTGGTAAAGAGAAATCTTGCACCGTCCAGAGAAAAGGCAAAAGCAATCATTATGTCCGGAAATGTGTATGTGGATGGTCAGAAGGAAGACAAGGCTGGAACTACATTTCCGGAGGAAGTAAAGATTGAAGTGCGCGGCCACAGTCTTCCGTATGTAAGCAGAGGGGGACTGAAGCTGGAAAAGGCATTGAAAAATTTTGATGTCACGGTTCAGGACAAGACATGTACAGACGTAGGATCATCAACGGGAGGATTTACGGACTGTATGCTTCAAAACGGGGCGAAGAAAGTATTTGCTATAGATGTAGGCCGTGGACAGTTGGATTGGAAGCTCAGGCAGGATGATCGGGTTGTCTGCATGGAGAAGACGAATATCCGGTATGTTACGCCGGAAGATATCGGAGAAGAAGTGCAGTTTTCTTCCATTGATGTGTCTTTTATTTCGTTGACGAAAGTGCTGAAGCCGATTTTTGATTATCTGTCGGAGGATGGAGAAATCGTTGCTCTTATTAAGCCGCAATTTGAAGCGGGACGTGAGAAGGTTGGTAAGAAAGGTGTTGTCCGGGAGAAAAGCACACATCTGGAAGTGATTGAAATGGTGATTCAATATGCGCTTTCTATCGGATTTGATGTATTAAATCTGGAATTTTCTCCGATCCGCGGACCGGAAGGCAATATCGAGTATCTGGTACATTTGAAAAAAACTAAGGGAGATGCCTGTATTGCTTCAAAAGTAGATATCCGTGCTACCGCGGATGCAGCTTTTGAGACATTGACAAAGGCATAAAAGATAGAAAAATGAAACATTTTTTAATTGTTACAAATGACGGAAAAGATAAAGAATATAAAGTTACAGATCACGTGAAAAATCTCCTTGAACAGGCGGGCATGACATGTGTGATCTGTGAAAAAGACGAGAAGAAGCAGATTATCCGTGAGGCGGTTCCAAAGGAGCTCGACTGTGCAATTGTCATCGGCGGAGATGGAAGCTTTATTGAGGCGGCTCGTGTGCTGGAGGAAAGGGATATTCCGATCCTCGGTATTAATATGGGCACGCTTGGATATCTGACAGAAGTAGAACTTAATCATATTGATGAGGCAATTGAGAAGGTCGTAAACGGAGAATATTCTCTGGAAGAGCGTATGATGCTGGAAGGAGAATTTCAGAATGGAGACTCCAATGTGGCGCTGAATGATATTGTTGTTTCCAGAAAAGGTGCGCTTCGTGTGATTCATTTCCGATTGTTTGTAAATGGAGAGCTTTTGAATTCCTATAAAGCGGATGGAATCATCCTGTCAACACCGACCGGATCAACAGCCTATAATTTGTCGGCGGGCGGCCCTATTGTGGAACCCACTGCATCATTAATCGTAATTACTCCGATCTGTTCGCATGCGCTTAATACAAGCAGCATTGTGTTGTCCAGCGAGGATGAAATTATGATTGAGATCGGAGAAGGACGGAATGGCTCTGTAGAAGAAGTGTCCGTGGCATTTGACGGTGCGGATATGGTGACCTTATTTACCGGAGACCAGATGAAGATACACAAAGCCTGCGCGTGTACAAAAATTATGAAATTAAGTAAGGTAAGCTTTTTGGAAATTATGCGCAGAAAGATGAAAGGAAATTAGAAAACTATGAAAGTAAACAGACATGCAAAAATCATCGAGTTGATCAACAAATATCAGGTTGAGACGCAGGAAGAACTGGCAGATTATCTGAATGAGGCAGGCTTTAAAGTGACACAGGCAACGGTATCCAGAGATATCAGAGATCTGAAGCTTACAAAGATTCCGGCAGACAATGGTAAGCAGCGGTACGCAGTTCATCAGACAAGTGAGAATGGAATGGGTGAAAAGTATATTCGAATCTTACGGGATGGATATGTGTCAATGGACATGGCTCAGAATATTCTTGTCATCAAGACAGTTGCGGGTATGGCAATGGCTGTATGCGCTGCTCTGGATGCCATGAAATGGAATGAAATTGTAGGGAGCATAGCCGGTGATGACACTATTATGTGTGCGGTGAGAAGCATTGAGGATACGATCACGGTGATGGATAAAATCAGCAAGATTGTATTATAGGAGAAGAGCATGTTACAACGTTTGTATGTAAAGAATCTCGCTCTGATCGACGAGATTGAAGTTGAATTCGAACATGGTTTAAATATATTGACGGGAGAGACGGGAGCAGGAAAATCAATTATTCTCGGCTCTGTGAACCTTGCCCTCGGCGGCAGATACACAAAGGATATCATTCGCAGAGGCGCTGATTACGGTTTCGTAGAACTTACTTTTCTGATTGAAAACCATCTGATAGAAGAGAAGTTAAAGAAGATGGATATTTTCCCGGAAGAGGGCTGCGTCATTCTGTCCAGAAGGCTGATGGAGGGAAGAAGCGTAAGCCGTATCAACGGAGAGACGGTTCCGATGGCGCTGTTAAAGGAAGCGGCGGAGGTGTTGATCGATATCCACGGTCAGCATGAACATCAATCGCTTCTGTATAAGAAGAATCATCTTGGCATTGTAGATGCTTTTGCCAAAAGTCAGGTCGGTGAATTAAAAGAAGAAGTATCCGGCTTATATAAAAGTTACCGGAATGCCTGCAAAGAGCTAGAAGAAGCAGACATGGATGAGGCGAGCAGAGCAAAAGAGCTTTCCTTTATGCGCTTTGAGGTATCGGAGATTGAGGATGCGGAGCTTCGTGAAGGCGAAGATGAAGAACTGGAGTCTTCCTATCGTTTTATGGTGAACAGCAAGAAGATTTCAGACGGTGCGGAAGAAACCTATCAGTATACAAGTGAGAGCTCAGAAAGTGTCAGTGAAAATTTAAGCCGGGCAATCCGTGCCCTTTCTGAGATCCGGGAATGTGACGAGAGAGCTTCACAGCTCTACGAACAGTTGGTGGAAGTGGACAGTCTGCTGAATGATTTTAACAGAGAGCTGTCAGATTATACGCAGTCCTGTCAGTGTTCTGAGGAAGAGTTATACGAAACAGAGACGCGTCTTAATGAGATCAATCGTCTGAAGGTGAAGTATGGAAATAGAATCGAAGATATTTTAGCATACTATGGGGAACTTCAGGAAAAGATTAAAAAATTAGAAGACTATGAAAATTATGTTGCAGGATTAAAGAAGCGATGTGAAGAAGAAAGGAAAAAGCTTATTCGCTGTGCCAGGAAATTGTCTGCTGCCAGAAAAGAACAGGCGCAGATTTTGGAAGAAGAAATCTGTAAGGGACTGCAGGAATTGAATTTTGCGGATGTTAAATTCGAAATTCATTTTGAGACACTGCAGGAATGCGGTGCTTCAGGAATAGATGATGTTGAATTTATGATCTCTATGAATCCGGGACAGCCGGTAAGACCGCTTGTGAATGTAGCTTCGGGAGGTGAACTCTCAAGGATTATGCTTGCGATCAAGACCGTTATGGCGGATCGTGATGAAATCGAGACATTGATCTTTGATGAAATCGACGTAGGAATCAGTGGGCGTACTGCGCAAAAAGTATCAGAGAAGATGGCGGTCATCGGTAAAAATCATCAAGTGATCTGTATTACGCATCTTGCACAGATAGCAGCGATGGCAGATCAGCATTATATGATTGAAAAAGTTGTATCAGATCAGACAACAAAAACGGTTATCCGTGGACTGGATGAAAAAGAATCTGTGGATGAACTGTCAAGAATTCTTGGAGGAGCGAAGATCACAGATGCGGTGGCAGATAATGCAAGAGAGATGAAGCAGCTTGCAAAAGAGATTAAGAAAATCTGATTGAAAATAAGAAAACTCCACATAATAAGAAAGATATCTGAAAATGGGTATCTTTCTTTTTTTATTGAATCGGGAGGAGAAGAAGCATGAATACAAGAAAATACTGGTATCGAAAGATACTCATTATGGTCGTTACTTTTTCAATGGTTGTAGGCGGGAGTTATTATCTGATCGAGGCAGAGCAGGGAAAACTCCAAAGAGAAGTAAGTGCGGCGACAACAGATAAAACGATGGTAATTCCGGGAGGGATGCCGATAGGAATTTATCTTGAGACAAATGGAGTTATGGTACTTGGAACGGATGCGATTGAAGGGATTGACGGAGAAAAACATAATCCGTCGGAGCATCTTGTGAAAGCGGGTGATTATATTACAGAGGTCAATGGCGAAGCGATAAATACAAAAAATGAATTGATACAGAAAATTGAAAAACTGTCGAATGACGATGTCATACTTACCCTTCACAGAAATCAGGATTCAATTAAGGTTAAGACAAAAGCCGTTTCCTGTGAAAAAGATAAATATAAATTGGGAATCTGGGTGAGAGACAATACGCAGGGACTGGGGACGGTGACTTACTTAGATGCAAACAGCCGGTTTGGAGCATTGGGGCACGGAATCCATGATGTAGATACGAGCAAATTGCTGGAGATAGAAGGCGGAACTGTGTATACCACCAGCGTCAAAGATATTCAGAAAGGGAAAACGGGGACACCCGGAGGGATGGAAGGAATCATAGTATATAACAATTACAATATTTTAGGGAAAATCACGAAGAATACCGAAGCGGGAATCTTCGGTACTATTCAGCGTATTGATACTTTATTTTCCGATCAGACACCGGTGGAAGCCGCAGGGAAAGAAGAAATAAAAGAAGGACCTGCTACTATTCTGTGCGCCGCAGAAGGGAAAGTAAAAGAATATAAGATAGAGATTGAAAAAGTTGATATCCATTCTAAAGAAATTAATAAAGGAATTATTTTGAGAGTGACCGATGAAAGGCTTCTGGAGGTGACAGGCGGGATTGTACAGGGAATGTCAGGTAGCCCGATTCTTCAGGACGGGAAGCTGGTAGGGGCAGTGACACATGTATTTGTCAATGACCCGACGAGAGGGTATGGGATCTTTATTGAAAATATGCTGGGGAATTGAGTCTGAAACAGCAAAAAAACTTTGTGAAAAAAATGTAGAATAATAAAGAATAGAGGATAATCATTCGACATAATTTTGACTCTCTTTTAGTGGGAAAGACGAAAATATTGCATATTTCAGCCGTTTTGACATAGATATAGACTGGAAGAAGAAATAATACTGCGAAAAAAAGTTCGAAATTCTAAAAAAATAGTCGCAAAGTGTCAATGTTTTACGACATTAATTTCTTGATTTTAAATATCGTGAAACTATATAATGGCAGCTGACGGTTTTTATTGAGTTTTGTTAAAAGAGAGGAGGTATTTCACGAAATGAGTGAAATAAATGTAGCGGTTGCCGATGATAATGAGAGAATTCTGGATTTACTTGGCGAAATGATTGATGAGGACAAAGATTTGAATCTGGTAGGAAAGGCGAATAATGGAGAAGATGCCTATACACTGATCAAAGAAAAACAGCCGGATGTGGTGCTTCTTGACCTGATTATGCCGAAGATGGACGGACTTAGTGTTATGGAGCTTGTAAATGAAAACAAAGAACTGAAGAAACGACCGGATTTTATTGTAATTACTGCAATCGGACAGGAAAGAATTACAGAAGATGCTTTTAAGAGGGGAGCAAGCTACTATATTTTAAAACCATTTAACAATGAAATGATTTTAAATAGAATTAAGAGTGCGGGTGCCGGAAGGCACCACGATTTACATATGACAAGTTGCTTTAATGAACCGGCAGGGATGGAAACAGAGATTGATCTGGAAACGCGGGTGACCGACATGATCCATGAAATAGGAATTCCGGCACATATCAAAGGTTATCATTACTTAAGAGATGCCATCATGATGGCTGTGGAGGATATGGATGTGCTGAATGCGGTTACGAAAGTGCTGTATCCGACGGTGGCAAAGCTTTATCAGACGACAGCGAGCCGCGTGGAAAGAGCGATTCGCCATGCGATTGAAGTGGCATGGAGCAGAGGGAAATTAGATACACTTGATGAATTGTTTGGATACACTGTGAGCAATGGGAAAGGGAAGCCGACGAATTCAGAGTTCATTGCACTGATCTCGGATACGATCAGACTGGAATATAAAACCAGATAGGGCTTTTTTTTCTGAAAAAAATACGGTATAATGTAATATATCGTGAGAGTAGGGAGGAAGGGCAATGAAAAAAATACTTTTTGTAACTTCAGAAGCAGTACCATTTATTAAAACAGGAGGGTTGGCCGATGTAGCCGGTTCCCTGCCGAAATATTTCGACAAAGAGAAGTATGATGTACGGGTAATGCTTCCAAAATATATGTGTATGAAAGATGAGTGGAAAGAAAAACTGGAATATGTGACTCATTTTTACATGGATCTGAGCTGGAGACAGCAGTACGTTGGAATTTTGAAAATGGAGTACGATGGTGTAACCTTCTATTTTATAGACAATGAGTTTTATTTTAACGGATTTGCACCGTATGGAGATATGTATGCCGATATTGAAAAGTTTGCGTTTTTCTCTAAGGCAGTATTGAGTGCACTTCCGATGATTGATTTCAGACCGGATATCATCCACTGTCATGACTGGCAGGCCGGACTCGTACCGGTGTTCCTTGACAATTTCCGTTATGGAAACGAGTGGTATCGAGGAATCAAGACGGTGATGACGATTCACAATTTGAAATTCCAGGGAACATGGGATACAAAGAGAGTGCGTGATATTACAGGTCTTCCGCAGTATTATTTTGCACCGGATAAGCTGGAGGCATATAAGGATGCGAATTTCTTAAAAGGCGGAATTGTGTATGCGGACAGAATCACAACGGTAAGTAATACTTACGCACAGGAAATTAAGACCGCATTTTACGGTGAGAAGCTGGAAGGCCTTATGAATGCAAGATCTAATTGTCTTTCCGGTATTGTAAATGGTATTGATTATGAGGATTATAATCCTGAGACAGATAAGTACATAGCTAAAAATTACAGCGTAGATACTTTCAGAAAAGAAAAGATTAAAAATAAGACAGCGCTTCAAGAGGAGCTGGGTCTGGAAAAAGACCACAAAACAATGATGATCGGTATTGTTTCCCGTCTGACAGATCAGAAGGGATTTGATCTTGTAGCTTATGTGATGGACGAGCTTTGTCAGGATGCGGTGCAGATTGTGGCGCTCGGAACAGGAGAAGAGCGTTATGAAAATATGTTCCGTCATTTTGCATGGAAGTATCCGGGAAAAGTTTCCGCAAATATTTATTATTCAGAAGCAATGTCTCATAAAGTATATGCAGCATGCGATGCATTTCTTATGCCGTCCCTGTTCGAGCCTTGCGGTTTGAGTCAGCTTATGAGCCTGAGATACGGAACTGTTCCGATCGTAAGAGAGACAGGCGGATTGAAAGATACTGTAGAGGCTTATAATGAATTCGATAAGACTGGAACCGGATTCAGCTTTGCAAACTACAATGCGCACGAGATGCTCGGAACGATTCGTTATGCAGAGCGCATCTATTATGACAAGAAGCGTGACTGGAATAAAATTGTTGAGCGTGGCATGAAAGAAGATTTCTCATGGAAGACATCTGCAAAACATTACGAAGATTTATATGAAAGCATGTAAATAGAACACGAAACAGAAGACACAGAAGAAAAACGATGAGGTGAAGAGCAACATGATGATTAGAGACCTGTTAAAAGATAAGAACCCTCATATCTCTTTTGAGATATTTCCACCTAAGACAGATGCCGGCTATGAAAGTGTTTTGTCTGCCACAAACAAGATTGCTGCATTAAAGCCATCCTTTATCAGTGTTACTTACGGAGCCGGAGGCGGTACCAGTAAGAACACGGTAAGTATTGCTTCTCATATCAGCAATGATCTAGGTGTGACAAGTCTTGCGCACCTGACTTGTGTTTCCTCTACAAAGGAGGAAGTGCATCAAGTGATCCGGCGCTTAAAGGAACAGAAGATAGAAAATATTCTGGCGCTGCGTGGAGATATCCCGTCAGATGATTCGTTTCCTCTTCCGAATCAGTATCGATATGCAAGTGAATTGATCGAGGATATTAAGAAAGAAGGTAATTTTTGTATCGGGGCAGCATGTTATCCGGAAGGACATGTTGAAACAGAGCATAAGAAGGATGACATTGCCAATTTGAAGAAAAAAGTAGATTGCGGGGTGGACTTCCTCACAACTCAGATGTTTTTTGATAATCATATATTGTATAATTTTCTATATCGTATCCGTGAACAAGGAATTACGGTTCCGGTTCTTCCGGGAATTATGCCGGTTACAAACGGCAAGCAGATGAAAAGAATCTGTTCGCTGTCAGGCACAATTCTCCCGGAGAGATTTCGTGCGGTGCTCGACCGTTTCGGAGACGACCCGGCAGCTATGCAGCAGGCGGGAATTGCATATGCAACAGATCAGATCATTGATCTGATTGCAAATGGAATCAATCATATTCATGTATATTCTATGAATAAACCGGAAGTAGCAGCAGCTATCATGGATAATTTATCAGAAATTGTAAAAAGATAAAAGGAAAGATATGGATACAAGAACGAGAGAAGCAATTCGTTACTTGGGATATGGAAAGCATGCGATAGATAATCAGACATTCTCGCTGGTTTTAGAAGCATTTGATGAGCTTGACCGGATTGTAGAAAAAAGGATGATCTATCGCATTTTTAATATTCATATGTCCGGCGACGATCGCATGGAAATTGAAAATATAAAGATTCAGAGTAAGAATCTGGCGAAAAATCTGTGTGGCTGTGAGAAAGTGGTCCTTCTGGGAGCTACGCTTGGAGTTCAGGTGGATCAGCTCATGAAGCGATATGCATACACTAATATGGCGAAAACAGTTGTGCTGCAGGCCTGCGCGGCAGCTATGCTGGAAGAATATCTGGATGATTGGCAGGAGAATCTGGCACAGGAATTAAGTGTAGAGGAGTACGGACTGCGTCCGCGGTTCAGTCCCGGATACGGAGACTTCTCTATTGCGCATCAGGGAGAAATCTTGAAGATTCTGGATGCACCGAAGAAGATTGGGCTGACAATGACAGAAGGAAACATGCTTACGCCGCTGAAATCAGTGACAGCAGTGATCGGTCTTAAAAGAAATGAAAAAAGTTGTGACCGTAAGCAGTCCTGTGTAAGCTGCGAAAAGACAAACTGTGCATATCGAAGACTGGAGGAATAGACAGAGGATGTTAAAAGAACGATTAGGAAAAGAACTACTGTTTTTTGATGGAGGAACCGGAACCCTGCTTCAGGAAAAAGGGTTAAAACCGGGAGAACTTCCTGAAACATGGAATGTAGAACATGCAGAAGATGTGGTATCGATCCATCGCCGGTATTTTGAGGCGGGAAGCGACATTGTCCTTGCAAATACATTTGGTGCTAATGCTTTGAAATATACTGATTCCAAGTATAAATTGGAAGAAATTATAACGCATGCTATAGAAAATGTGAAAAAGGCATCCAGCCTTGGCGTGCAGGATGGAAGAGAAACGTATGTGGCTTTGGATGTAGGGCCGACCGGAAAGCTTTTAAAGCCAATGGGCGATCTGTCTTTTGATGAAGCCTATGATACATTTAAAGAAATGATGATGATCGGGGAGAAGGCAGGCGCAGATTTGATTCATATTGAGACAATGAGCGACACCTATGAGGTGAAAGCAGCAGTTCTTGCTGCCAAAGAAAATACTTCTCTTCCGGTGTTTGTCACAATGATCTTCGATGAGAAGGGGAAGCTTCTGACAGGAGGCAATGTGCCTGCAGTAGTTGCCTTATTGGAAGGTCTTCGTGTGGATGCGCTCGGAATCAACTGTGGTCTTGGCCCGGAACAGATGCTTCCGATTCTGGATGAGATTATGGAGTATACGTCTCTTCCTGTGATTGTAAAACCGAATGCAGGGCTTCCGAAACAGCGCAACGGCGAAGTTTATTATGATGTAGAACCCGAAGCATTTGCCGGATATATGGAGGAAATTGTAAAGAGAGGTGCCACACTGATCGGAGGATGCTGTGGAACCACACCGTCACATATCAAGGCGATGACAGCCAGATTAAAAAAATCTTCGGCGTTTGAAGAGCGAAAAAGAACCGGCACTACACAAAAAACCATAGTATGCTCTTATGGAAATGCTGTAATTCTCGGCGATTGTCCGGTAATCATAGGAGAGAGAATTAATCCTACCGGCAAGAAAAAATTCAAACAGGCGTTGAAAGAGCATGACTTGGATTACATTTTGCGGGAAGGAATTGCACAGCAGGATGCCGGAGCCCACATCTTAGATGTCAATGTAGGACTTCCTGATATTGACGAAGTTAAGATGATGAGAGAAGCGGTGACAGAATTACAGAGTGTTACCAGTCTCCCCCTTCAGATCGATACCGTTAATATAGAAGCCATGGAAACAGCTATGCGTTATTACAATGGAAAACCAATGGTGAATTCCGTAAATGGAAAGCAGGAATCAATGGATGCGGTGTTCCCACTGATACAGAAATACGGAGGCGCAGTGGTAGCGTTGACGCTTGATGAAGATGGAATTCCATCAGACGCAGCAGGCCGGGTACGCATTGCGGGAAAGATCATTGAGGAGGCACAGAAGTATGGTATTTCAAGAAGAGATATTGTAGTAGATGTTCTCGCCATGACAATCAGTTCAGAACCGGAGGGCGCGAAGACAACACTGGAAGCATTAAAGCGGGTAAGTGAAGAATACGGCGTCTGTACGGTGCTTGGTGTTTCTAATATTTCTTTTGGCCTGCCTTATCGCCCGGCTGTAAATTCTAATTTTTATACGATGGCAATGCAGCAGGGCTTAAGCGCCGGTATCATCAATCCATTGTCTGAGGATATGATGCGCTCGTATTATTCGTATTGCGCGCTTATGAATTACGACAAAAATTGTGAAGCTTATATTGAAAAATATGGAAATCAGACGCCAGTCCTTGCCGGAGGGACGAATGCACCTTCAGAGATATCTCTGGCAGAAGCCATTCGGAAGGGGTTAAAAGAAGAAGCACATCACGGGACAAGAGAATTGTTAAAAGCTAAGGAGCCGCTGACGATTATCAATGAGGAAATGATTCCGGCTCTCGATCAAGTAGGCAAAGGATTCGAGAAAGGAACGGTTTTTCTTCCGCAGCTTCTTATGAGCGCAGACGCTGCAAAGATTGCTTTTGCAGTGCTGAAAGATGAGATGGAAAAAAGCGGAAAGAAGCAGGAAAAGAAAGAAAAAGTAATCTTGGCAACGGTCAAAGGCGATATCCATGATATAGGGAAGAATATCGTGAAAGTACTGCTTGAAAACTACGGTTTTACAGTGATTGACCTTGGGAAGGATGTTGTCCCGGAGGTGATTGTTGAGACTGCGATCAAGGAAGAGGCAGAGCTTGTAGGCTTAAGTGCATTGATGACAACAACCGTAGTTAGTATGGAAGATACAATTAAATTGTTGCGAAAATTAAAGCCAGGGTGTAAAGTTATGGTTGGTGGTGCTGTCCTCAATCAAGAGTATGCAGATATGATCGGGGCAGATTTCTACGGAAAAGACGCAATGCAGTCTGTGTATTATGCGCAGCGAGTCTTGAAAAAAGAGAAGAATAGAGAAACGGAGGAAAAGTAAATGGCATTAATCTTACCGGAACATTATGATCCGCATCTTGATGTGCGTAAAACACAGGAAGCAATAAAATATATCCGAGATACTTTCCAGAAGGAATTTGGAAGAGAGATGAATCTGGAGCGTATTTCAGCACCTCTTTTTGTATCAAAGGCGAGTGGATTAAACGATAACTTAAGTGGTGTAGAACGTCCGGTTCACTTCGACATTCATGGAATTCCGAATGAAGAGGTAGAAGTGGTGCAGTCTCTTGCAAAGTGGAAACGTATGGCGCTGCGCGATTATGGTTTCCAGCCGGGAGAAGGATTATATACCAATATGAATGCAATCCGAAGAGACGAAGATCTTGACAATCTCCATTCCTGCTATGTGGATCAGTGGGATTGGGAGAAAGTAATCACAAAGGAAGAGCGTACGATTGAAACATTGAAGGAAACAGTACGTACAATTTTCAAAGTAATCAAACACATGGAACATGAGGTATGGTATAAATACCCGGAAGCAGTGAAACATCTTCCGGATGATGTAACATTTATCACATCACAGGAATTGGAAGACATGTATCCGGATAAGACTCCGAAGGAAAGAGAAAATTTAATCACAAAGAAATATGGTTGTGTATTTCTTATGCAGATCGGAGAGAAACTGGCAAGCGGTGAACCTCACGACGGACGTGCACCGGATTATGATGACTGGCAGTTAAACGGTGATATTTTATTCTGGTTCGAACATTTGAATTCTGCGCTCGAGATATCCAGTATGGGAATCCGTGTCGATGAGAAATCTCTGGACGAACAACTGAAGAAAGCAGGCTGTGAAGATCGAAGAGAACTTCCATATCACAAAGCGCTGTTAAATGGAGAACTTCCGTATACGATCGGAGGCGGTATCGGTCAGTCCAGATTGTGTATGCTTCTTTTGGACAGAGCACATGTGGGTGAGGTTCAGGCAAGTATCTGGCCGGAGGATATGCGTAAAATATGTAAGGAACATAAGATTTTCTTATTATAATAAAGAAACTTACAGAGATGAAAGAAAAAGGAAACGAGGAGGAAAGATCATTTATGATGAGAGGACTTGACACAACAGTTCGAAAAATTCGCAGACGAGTATTTGAAGAAGTTGCAAGACTTGGATTTGAAGAAGATGATGAGACGTTAAAAGACAGAATGGAAGAAATTCCTTACGAAATGGTTCAGGAGGAGACGCAGAAATATCGTGACAGCGTTTATCGTGCCCGCGCGATCGTTCGTGAAAGAATGAGACTTGCTATGGGACTTTCCTTAAGACCGCAGAATCGACCAAGCCCGTTGACTTCCGGCGTGGAGGCAAGCAATATTTCTGATAAATATTATGAGCCGCCGCTTATGCAGGTAATTCCATCTGCCTGTGCTGCCTGTGAAGAAAGAGGATATGAGGTCAGCAATATGTGTAAAGGATGTCTGGCTCATCCATGTATGGAAGTTTGCCCGAAGGGCGCAATTTCCATGGTAAATGGGAAATCATATATTGATCAGGAAAAATGTATTAAGTGTGGAAAATGTAAATCTGTCTGTCCATATGATGCAATTTCTAAAAAGGAGCGTCCATGTGCAAAAGCGTGTGGAGTTGGTGCGATAGAGACAGACTCTATGGGACGGGCAACGATCAACAGTGAGAAATGTGTTTCCTGCGGTATGTGTATGGTAAGTTGTCCATTTGGCGCAATCTCCGATAAATCACAGATCTTCCAGTTGGCGCATGCGTTGAAGTCCGGCGAGGAGATCGTAGCTGAAATTGCACCGGCGTATGCGGGACAGTTTGGCGATAATATTACGCCGAGAAATTTAAAGGCGGCTCTTCAGGAACTGGGATTCTCAGAATTTTATGAAGTGGCGCTTGGAGCAGATATCGGAGCAGTGGCTGAAGCACATCACTATGTAGAAAAAGTGGCGACAGGGGAGCTTCCATTCCTTTTGACTTCCTGTTGTCCATCATGGGCTATGCTTGCGAAGAAATATTTCCCGGATCTTATTGACGAGGTATCTCAGGAGCTGACACCGATGGTGGCAACTGCCCGTACGATCAAGCAGAAGCATCCGAACACGAAGGTAGTATTTATCGGTCCATGTGCTGCAAAAAAATTAGAAGCAATGAGACGTTCTGTGCGAAGTGATGTAGATTTTGTTATTACCTTTGAGGAACTTCAGGCAATGTTTAATGCAAAAGGAATTGACCTTACGAAATATGAAGCAGAGTCTTCCTTCCATGATGCAACAGGAGCAGGTCGTGGCTATGCTGTGGCAGGCGGAGTTGCGGAAGCAATTGAAAAGTGTGTAAAGGAATATTATCCTGGAGTGGAAGTTAGTATTGAACATGCAGAAGGGCTTGCAGAGTGTAAGAAGATTCTGGCGCTTGCGAAGGCAGGTAAGATGAATGGATGTCTGATTGAAGGTATGGGATGTCCGGGTGGCTGTGTAGCAGGTGCGGGAACG
Source organism: Dorea sp. CAG:317 (assembly GCA_000433535.1). Taxonomy (GTDB): domain Bacteria; phylum Bacillota; class Clostridia; order Lachnospirales; family Lachnospiraceae; genus Dorea_D. Next base: position 208,971 of record FR892679.1, on the reverse strand, counting down.
AATATTCCGGTTGTAAAAGCACAGAAGAAGATCAAAGATTTTGTGAAAGCATCCTCGAAGGCACTTCCGCCGGCAGAGCTTGCAGAGATTGAATTAAACTAGATAATCAGGAGGAAATTATGCAGAAATACGGAGTAAATGAATTAAGAAAGATGTTTCTTGACTTTTTTGAAAGCAAAGAGCATCTGGTGATGAAGAGTTTTTCTCTCGTGCCACATAACGATAAGAGTCTTCTTCTTATCAATTCCGGTATGGCGCCATTGAAGCCATATTTTACAGGTCAGGTAATTCCACCGAAAAAACGTGTGGCTACCTGTCAGAAATGTATTCGTACAGGTGATATCGAGAACGTTGGAAAAACAGCAAGACACGGTACATTTTTTGAAATGTTGGGAAATTTCTCATTCGGTGATTATTTCAAAAGAGAATCTATTCATTGGACATGGGAATTCCTGACAGAAGTTGTTGGTCTTGATCCGGAGCGTCTCTATCCATCTGTATACGAAAAGGATGACGAGGCATGGGAGATCTGGAACAAAGAGATTGGAATTGCACCGGAGCGAATCTTCCGTTTTGGAAAAGAAGATAATTTCTGGGAACACGGTTCCGGTCCGTGTGGCCCTTGTTCTGAGGTATACTATGACCGTGGAGAAAAGTACGGCTGTGGAAGTCCGGACTGTACAGTAGGCTGCGAATGTGACCGCTATATGGAAATTTGGAACAACGTATTTACACAGTTTGATAATGACGGACATAACAACTATACAGAACTGGAACAGAAAAATATTGATACAGGTATGGGATTAGAGCGTCTTGCATGTATTGTACAGGATGTAGATTCTATGTTTGACATTGATACAATGAAAGAATTACGAGATCACGTGTGCCGTCTTGCAGGGGTAGAATATGGAGAAAGCCCGGAAAAAGATATTTCTCTGCGAGTGATTACAGATCATATTCGTTCCGTAACCTTTATGATCTCAGACGGAATACTGCCATCAAACAGCGGAAGAGGATATGTGCTTCGCCGCCTGCTTCGTCGTGCGAGCCGTCATGGCCGTCTTCTCGGAATTGACAGACAGTTCTTGGAAGAACTGGCAGAGACAGTGATCGAGGGCTCTAAAGATGGATATCCTGAGCTGGAAGAAAAGAAAGAATTTATCTTTAAAGTAATTGTAAAAGAAGAAGAACAGTTCAATAAGACGATCGATCAGGGCCTTTCCATTCTTGCACAGGCTGTAGAAGAAATGGAGCAGAAGAATGAAAAGGTCATGTCCGGGGAAGAAGCATTCCGCCTCTATGACACTTATGGATTCCCTGTAGACCTTACTATTGAGATTCTGGAAGAAAAAGGGTTCTCTATCAATGAAGAAGGCTTCCAGAAAGCTGCAAAAGAGCAGAAAGAAAAAGCAAAAGGCACGTTCGGTGAACATAATTACAGCGGAAGAGAAGCAAATGTCTATGATGAAATCGATCCGGAGATTACCAGTACCTTTGTAGGCTATGATGAGACGGTTTGCGATTCCAAAGTGACCGTTCTTACAACGGATACGGAGATTGTAGATGCTCTGTCAGACGGCGAAGAGGGAACAATTCTTGTAGAAGAAACTCCGTTCTATGCGACAAGCGGTGGACAGGAAGCAGATACCGGTGTGATCGTGAGCAAGGATTTTGAATTTGCAGTCGAAGATACTATGAAGCTCTCCGGAGGCAAGATCGGGCATAAAGGTCATGTCGTAAAGGGTATGGTGAAGACCGGAGATACAGTGACACTTAAGATTGATACAGAGAGAAGAAGATTGTCTGCCAACAATCACAGTGCAACGCATCTTCTTCAGAAAGCACTTCGAACTGTGCTTGGAAGTCATGTAGAACAGGCAGGTTCTTCTGTAAATGCAGACAGGCTCCGATTTGACTTCACACACTTCTCTGCCATGACAGAAGAAGAGATTCAGAAGGTAGAAGCAATCGTAAATGAACAGATTCGCGCAGCGCTTCCTGTAAAGGCAGAAAACATGCCGATCGAAGAAGCAAGAAAGACCGGTGCCGCTGCGTTATTCGGCGAAAAATACGGTGATGTTGTACGTGTAGTAAGTATGGGCGAATTTTCCAAAGAGTTCTGTGGTGGAACCCATGTGGAAAATACAAGTGCGATTATGGCATTTAAGATCGTGTCTGAAACCGGCGTTGCAGCAGGAGTAAGACGTATTGAAGCGCTGACCGCCAAAGGACTTATGGACTATTATCATGCCGTAGAAGAACAGCTTCATTATGCTGCAAAACTTATGAAAGCAAAACCGGAACAGCTTGCAGATAAGATCCAGCATCTGATGGCAGAAAATAAAGCGCTGGGAAGTGAAGTGGAGAGTCTGAAGAGTAAAATGGCGAAGGATGCCATGGGAAATGTTATGGATCAGGTTCAGGAAGTTGCAGGTGTGAAATTGCTTGCAACAAGCGTGGAAGGCGTGGATATGAACGGTCTTAGGGATCTTGGCGATCAGTTGAAGGAAAAACTCGGCGAGGGTGTAATCCTGTTAGTATCTGCTTCAGGAGAGAAAGTAAATCTTATGGCAATGGCAACGGAAGATGCAGTCAGTCAAGGCGCACATGCAGGGAATCTTATTAAAGCCTGCGCAGCCTGTGTAGGCGGAGGCGGAGGCGG
>FR892679.1:199578-206296 GCA_000433535.1 Dorea sp. CAG:317 | reverse complement strand
GCGGAGGCGGAGGCGGTCGTCCGAATATGGCTCAGGCCGGCGGTAAGAACCCGGCAGGCGTGCAGGATGCGTTGGCAAAAGCAGTCGAAGTGTTAAAAGAACAGCTTTCTTAAGAAAATTATTTAAAGGAATTACAGAGGATAAAGGGAATGAAGGGACAAGAAGAAAACGAGGGGTCAGCCGTCACCTCTTGGAAAACAAGAATAAAAAAACGTTATAAACGATGGAAACGACGACAGATTAAAAAGAAAAACGATCCGGAATATCAGAAGAAAAAGCGGGCGGCTGCCCGCTTCCGGAAAAAACTCGTGAGATATTTATCGCACGCGTGGATGTTTCCTATTGTTTTTTTTTATTTTGAATTACTTCTTCGGATTTTTGGACAAACAGGAATATTTAAAGGTTTCGCATATATGCTGCTATTTGCCGTCGGAACAGGATTCTTTTGCTCAGCAGTCGTATCATTATTTCCCAAAAAGATTAATCGGCGTTTAAGCATAGCAATTCTTTTTGGCGTAGGGATTCTGTTTATCGTGGAATGTCTGGTCAGAGAAAGCTGGAAAATGTATATGACGCTTGTAGCAATTGTAAGAGGAGCGGGCGGTGTTATGACTGGATTTTCCAGTGATCTGTTCCGATCCATATTTACAGGAATTCCGGTCATACTACTTTTTTTACTTCCGGGGATTCTTTATGTTCTTCTGGGAAAGAAGAAACTTCCGGCAAGGCGGTTGAAAATTCCATATACAGTGCTGCTCTTTTTATGCGCATTTGTTCTGACCGGAGTGGGCTCATTTGCAGCGTCTCATCTGGGCTCTAAAGATAAGTATAAGAGCCAGTTTGAATTTAATAAGGCGACAGAAACCTTTGGTTTATTGACAAGCGTGAAGCTGAGCAGTAAATATGCGATTTTCGGAAATGATGCCGCAAGTCAATTCGCTGTGGAAACCAGTGCCGAGGCGAAAAAGAACAGTAAAAAGAATAAAGATTATGGCGAAAATGTCTCCGATGTTGATTTTGCTAAATTAAGCGAATCGGAATCAGATGAGACGTTAAAATCTATGCATCAATATGTGAACAGTGTTGCTCCATCTGAGAAAAATGAATATACAGGGCTTTTTAAAGGGAAGAATCTGATCTTAATCTGTGCGGAGGCGTTTTCAGACCAAGTGATAAGTAAAGAATTGACACCTACGCTTTACAGATTAACGCATAAAGGGATTTATTTTTCGGATTTTTATCAGCCAAGCTGGGGCGGGAGCACGTCTACAGGAGAATATTCTTATTTGACAGGATTGATTCCGATTGACGGTGTAGAGACGATACAGGAAACAAGAGATAAGTTGAACTATTACACAATGGGAACGCAGCTTATGAAAGAAGGATACTATAGTTGTGCTTATCATAATGGAGCATATGATTTTTATTCCAGACAGCTAACCCATAAAAATCTCGGCTATGCGGATTTCCTTGGAGAAGGAAACGGACTGGAAGAGATTGCAGGTTCCTGGGTCGGTGACAGTGTAATGTTTGATAAAACGATGGACACATATATGAATCAACAGCCGTTCAGCATTTATTATATGACGGTGAGCGGTCACTGTGTTTATAAAAAAGACAATGCGAAGGTGAAAGAAAATCTGGATACCGTTAAGAAAGTTTTGGGGGATGGCCTTAAAGATACAACCTTGTATTATTATTGCTATCAGCTGGAGCTTGAGAAAGCGCTTACTGTTATGGTAGAAAAGCTGGAAGAAGCGGGAATTGCAGATGACACGGTGATCTGTATGACTTCGGATCATTATCCGTATGGTCTTGAAATATCTAAGACATTTGGAAATACAGAAGATTTTGTGACTGATTTGTATGGCTATAAATATAAGACCCCATGGGAAAAGGATCATAACACATGGCTTTTGTGGTCCGGCTGTTTGGAAAATGAGAATAAAGATATGGCATGCGAAATCAAAACGCCGACATACAGTATCGATATTACGCCTACCTTGATGAACCTTTTCGGGATAGAATATGATTCCAGACTGCTTGTGGGAAGAGACGTATTTTCTGATACACCACCGCTTGTTATTTGGAATGATTATTCGTGGAAAACAGATAAAGGAACATTTAATGCTGCCACGGATGAGTTCAAACCAAATAAAGGTAAAAAAGTAGATGAAAACTATATAGAGTCTATCAATAATACGGTGACTAATAAGATACGTTTTTCTGATCAGATTTTAAAAACAGACTATTATAAAGTGGTGTTTGGAGATTCTCAATAATCGTATATTTTCAAAAATAGATTTTCAAAAATATACAAAACTGGCGAGAATTGGAGAAAAAGTTATTGACGTAAACGAAATATGTGATATAATCATATGTAGTGCAATAAAAATACCCGAACAGTCGTATGATGCACAATATAGGACTGGAGGGGAGGTTAGGTGTGAGACTATGTCAAATGTAATCGTTAAAGAAAACGAAACGTTAGATAGTGCTTTACGCAGATTCAAAAGAAACTGTGCAAAAGCAGGTATCCAGCAGGAGATTCGTAAAAGAGAGCATTACGAGAAACCAAGCGTAAGACGCAAAAAGAAATCTGAAGCTGCTAGAAAACGTAAGTATAACTAATATGTGCAATAAATGAGATGTTCGTAAGAACATCTCATTTTTAATATTCTTTCTTCAATTCGCGGTATACACGTCCGATCGGCAATCCTACAACGTTATTGTAGTCCCCTTGAATCTCTTTTATATGAATAGCAAAATCTCCCTGAATCCCATAAGCACCTGCCTTGTCAAGACAGTCTCCGGAAGCAATATAGCGAAGAAGGTCTTCGCGAAAGATTGGATAAAAAGTAACATCTGTCTTCTCGAAAAAGGTGTTGGTTTGGCAGCGCCCATTTTCTTCCGTTATAATAGATACTCCGGTATATACCTGATGCGTACGGTCTGCAAGCATAGACAGCATGTCGAGAGCTTCCGTTTCATCTTCCGGCTTTCCTAGGATTTCCTCCTGATATACAACAACGGTGTCTGCACCGATGACAGTGAGTGGTTCGGAGGAATTACTCTCAGAAGATAATCTGTGAAAGACATCACAGGCTTTTTGAGCAGCTAATTCCATTACAACTTCAGCAGGAGCTGTTTTTGTAATTTTTTCTTCAATGGAAGAGGGGAAAACATCAAAATCAATACCTGTTTTTTTCAATAATTCTCTTCTCCGCGGTGAGGCGGAGGCTAAAATATATTTCATAATCATGTACTCCTGTATAATAGTTTTTGTTAACTGATACAGGCTCATTATACACAGTTATTTTGAGTCTGGCAACGACAGAGTATCTGTGATAAAATACTGTCAAAGAGTTTATAAATGGATAAAAAATAAATGGAGGGATTTTTATGTATATCAGTGAAATTGTTACGACACCACCGGAAAATGTAAGTGAAAGAGTTCCATTGGAACAGGAAGTATATAAGGTATTTAAAAAAGTGGGAATTTCCTATGAGAGAGTAGATAATGATCCGGCATCTTCAATGGAAGAGTGTGCAGATATCGGGAAGGTTTTTCAGGCTCCGGTAAGAAAAGACGTGTTTTTGTGTAATCAGAAGAAAACAACGTTTTTCCTTCTTGTAATGCCGGAGGAAAAAGCATTTGACACAGCATCCTTCAGTAAGAAGCTTGGCGTGTCTCATATGTCTTTTGCGTCTCCGGAACATATGTGGGAGCATCTCGGAACAAAGCCGGGTTCCGCAAGTGTTGTGGGTCTTCTGAATGATGAAGACGACTATGTACAGTTGATTATTGATAAAGAAGTTGCAGAAGCAGAATATTTTGTATGTAATACAGGAATCAATACGACACATTTAAAATTTAAAACACAGGATCTTCTGAAAAAGTTTCTTCCTTACACACATCATCGTCCAAGAATCGTAGATTTATAGAAATTCATGTTGTCAGTGAAGATAAGAGGTGAGCGGAAAATGAGAGCAATATCCAAGGAAGAGCTGGAGGCAGCTGTAGCACATAGAAGTCCGGGAGAGAGGATTAGCTTTCGGGAAGTGGAGATCTGGAATATGGATCTTACAGGAATGGATCTTAGTAATATGGAGTTTGAGTTGAGTTCGTTTCAGAATACGGTACTTGATCATGTGAATCTGGAAAACAGCAGTGTGGAAAATGCATTGTTTGACGGCTGTTCTCTTCACGGAGCTAATTTTACAAATGCAAATCTTAAGACGGCATCTTTTCGTTATTGCGATTTGCGAGAGAGCAATATCGAAGGCGCAAACATCTTTGGCGCAGTGTTAGAGTATGCGAAGCTTGACGGAATTATTTCTAATGAAGATACAAAATGGTTTCGGCTGCGCTGCCCGGAGACAGGGGCTTTTCTCGGTTATAAGAAATGTGTCAACGATCGGATGGTGCAGCTTCTCATCCCGGCAGATGCCAAGAGAACGAGCGCAACACTTCCATCCTGCCGCTGTAACAAGGCGAAAGTTCTGACGATCAAGAGCTTTGATTTTAAAGAAAATTATGAAGAAGCATGGTCCTTGGTTGATGAAAATTTTGTTTACCGGAGAGGACAGTGGGTGGAAGTGAAAGATTTTAACGAAGACCGCTGGCAAGATTCGACGACCGGTATTCATTTCTGGATGACAAGGCAGGAAGCTGAGAATTATTAGAAAGGGAATGAGATGAAATCTGCAAACGAGTTAAAACAACTATTATACGAAATTGACAGGAAGGGATATCCTGCATATAAAGGAACAAAAGGAAGTTATCGTTTTTCGAATTACGTCCTGTGCATCGAACATGTGCAGGGCGATCCTTTTGCATCACCGTCCAAACTCCATGTTCAGGTATCCGGGTCTGTGGCGGGGTATGATAAGGAATTGTTCGATCTGCCCCATAAGAAGCTGGCGCTGGAAGATTACCTGATCCGCCGGTTTGGAAAATGGGTGGAAAAATATTCTTTTCAGGCAAAGGGCTCAGGAAAGAGTGGAATGATCTCTGTCACGAGATGCGGGCAGGAGATTTTGAAGAGAAGCGCCTGTGAGATTGACGAAAAATCAGGAGATGTGAAAGTTCGTTTTGAAGTTGGGTTCCCTGCAAACGGAAGAAGCATTCAGTCCAAAGAATTGATTAAGATTTTGTTTGAGTTTCTTCCGAAATGTGTAGAAGGAGCATTGCTGTTTAAGAATCAAGACAAAAATGCAGTGAAAAAAGCAGTGGATCTATCCGAAGACCAGTATGCAATCCGTCAGCATATGAAGGAACAGGGACTGATTGCATTTGTAGCCGATGGAGCAATTCTTCCGAGAGAATCCGGTATTTCGTCCAAACCTATGAAGCAGGCAGTTGCCTTTCGCTCACCGGATTCCATGAGAGTGTCTATGAAGCTTCCGCACAAAGGAGAGATTACCGGTATGGGGATAAGAGCCGGAATTACGTTGATTGTAGGCGGCGGTTATCATGGAAAGTCTACCTTGCTGAAAGCATTGGAAATGGGTGTGTACCCACATATATCCGGCGATGGGCGGGAATATGTGGTGACAGAAGGTGAGGCTGTAAAAATACGTGCAGAAGATGGACGCAGTATAAAATGTACTGATATTTCAATGTTTATCAATCATCTTCCTAATGGAAAAGATACAAAACAATTTTCCACAGAAGATGCAAGTGGAAGTACGTCTCAGGCAGCAAATGTTATTGAAGCAATGGAGGCCGGGGCGCATACCCTTCTGATCGATGAAGATACCAGCGCAACGAATTTTATGGTGAGGGATGAATTGATGCAGAAGGTCATCCATAGAGATCAGGAGCCGATCACGCCGTTTATTGAGCGGATGAGAGACTTATATGAACTTCATGGAATTTCAACCGTTCTTGTAGCCGGAAGTTCGGGAGCTTATTTTGAAACAGCAGATACAGTGATTCAGATGGATCGTTATGAGCCAAAGGAGATTACAGCAGAGGCAAAAGAGGCTGCAAGCGCTTATCCGGGGCTTTCTCTGCCGGAAGTAAAGCCGGTGATTCCGGAAGATCACAGATGTCCGAAGAGAAATCAGGGACTGATTCATAAGGGAAGAATTAAGATTAAGACACTGGGGCGAGACGGTGTGTCTCTGAATCGAGAGGAGATTGATCTTCGATATGTGGAGCAGCTTGCAGATGCAGAACAGCTTACGTGTCTTGGATATATTTTGCGGGATATGGAAACGAGGAGAATGGACGGCAGGAGAAATGTGACAGAGCTTGTGGAGCATGTTTACCGCGAACTTATGAGAGACGGTTTCGCGGCAATTTGCGAAGAGGGAACAATCCCCGGGAATCTGTCTCTTCCCAGAAAACAGGAAATCTATGCGGCGTTTCACCGCTATCGGGGGCTGAAAGTATAGATATGAAAGAACAGAGCTTGGAATTGAAGCCAATTGCATATATGCGAAGTGATTTCCCGACGAAATTCGGAATCCCAAGGCAGAGCGGGCTTGTGGATACAACGGCGGAAATTGTATTTGAGCCATATTGCAGCCAGCAGGAAGTAATAAGAGGAATGGAAGAGTATACACACCTTTGGCTCATCTGGGGGTTTTCTGAAACAGTCGGGGGCGCGTGGAATCCGACGGTGAGGCCGCCAAGGCTGGGTGGCAATAAGCGAATGGGAGTTTTTGCCACGCGGTCGCCGTTTAGACCTAATCCGGTGGGATTATCCTG
>FR892679.1:188007-199512 GCA_000433535.1 Dorea sp. CAG:317 | reverse complement strand
ACCGGTTCTTATTGTAGAAGGTGCGGATCTGATGAACGGAACACCGATCTACGATATTAAACCATATCTTGCTCATATTGACGCACACCCGGAAGCAAAAGGCGGCTTTGCAGATGAAGTGAAAGAATACGGACTGAATGTCCATATCCCGGAAAGATATCTTGATGAAGTGCCAGAGGAGAAACAAAAAGCGTTGAAGCAGATTTTGATGCAGGATCCAAGACCGGCTTATCAGCAGGATGAAAAGCGTGTGTATGGCATGGAATTTGCCGGAATGGAAGTGAAATTCCGGGTCGTTGACGGAACGGCGTACGTATGCGGGATAAAGAAAGCAGAAGAAACAGAACAAATCAATGATTAGGGAGAAAAAGCAATGAAGTTTATTGTTGCCAAAAATGAACATGTAGATAGGATGTGTGAGATTACAGATCAGGCAAAGAGACAGTTAAAGGGGCTTGGGCTTGATCAGTGGCAAAAAGGTTATCCGTCCAGAGAGGTATGGCTTGATGATGTGAAAAAAGGATGTACTTATCTGGCGGTTGAAGAAGGGGAGATTCTCGGCATTTTTGCCTTCCAGACAACACCGGACGTTTCCTATTATGAAATTGATGGGAAATGGCTGACAGACGGAGAGTATGCTTCGATGCACCGGGTGTGCGTGGCAGATGAAAGCAAAGGAAAAGGTGTTGCGGGCAAAATGTTTTCATACGGTTTTGAGATGGCTGAGAAGTCAGGCTTTAAAGCAGTCCGAATTGATACGCATCCAGGGAATCTGCCTATGCAGAGAGCGCTTGAGAAAGCAGGCTTTGTCCGCTGCGGGACAATCAAGCTTGCGGAAGGTCCGGAGACCGGAGACGAAAGGATCGCTTTTGAAAAAATACTGTAAGTAAGTGTATAAGAGGTAATAGAAAAAGAAACTTAGAACGGGGGATTTTCCTTCCATCTAAGTTTCTTTTTTTGCTGAATGTGAAATTAATAAGCAACCTCCTGAAGATAAAGACCGCGCGGATCACAAGGAGCGCTTGGCTCTTGTTTTCCGTCGAAGATATCTTCAATGACGTCTTTTTTTCTTGTGCCAAGACCGATATCGAGAAGTGTGCTGACAATCATTCTTGCCATGTTATGGAGAAAATCATCAGCGTGAATCATGATCTGCATTTCTTCAATATCTCCGTAAATATCAATGTCTAAAATTTCTCGGACCGTAGATTTGGACTTCTTGACAGTGGAAAAATTTTTGAAATCGTGTTTTCCTACTAAAAGAAGAGCAGCCTGCTGCATAAGGTTCTTATCCGGTATTTTAAAACAGTGGTATGTGTGTCGGCGGTCAAATACGCTTGGAACGTCTGAGATCGTCATGCGATATACATAAGTCTTAGACACCGCATTCAATTGTGCATGAAAACGTTCAGAGACTTCCTCCACATCTATGATTGCAATATCCATAGGAAGATAGCGGTTCAGATAATGTTTGATATCCTGAATGGACATCGCTGAGGAGGTCTTGAAATTAGCAATCTGTGCGTAGGCATGTACACCCACCTCTGTACGACAGCCGCAGTAAAGTTCTATGTCAGATTCGTCCGTCATTTTTTTTAATACTTCCAGAATTTTGTTGGAAATCGTATTATTTGATTCGTTTTTTCCGAGGCGTGCCCATCCCTGATATCGGCTTCCGTCATATTCTATTGTAAGTTTTATATTTCTCATGGCGATTACTCCTTTATTCCATTTCAAAAGTAATTTCAGTATAACAAATCTTGTGTTATAATGAAAGAGCCTTACAAAAATTAGCATGAAAACATGCGGAAACGGAGTATTATCAATGAGTGTAGATAAAAGAGAAGTGTCAGAATCTGTAGTAGAGACGGTGCATATGGTGCGTCCCAATCATCTGAATGCGTCCGGGCGTCTCTTCGGAGGCGTGCTCATGCAGTGGATTGACGAAGTGGCAGGGCTTGTTGCAAAACGCCACGCGCGAATGAATGTGACAACGGCTTCTGTTGACAATTTAAAATTCCTTCACGGAGCTTATCAAAGAGATGTGATCGTGATCATCGGCAAGGCAACCTATGTAGGAAGAACATCTATGGAAGTGAAGGTGGATACCTATATTGAAGCAAATGACAGCAGCCGGACATTAATCAACCGCGCGTATTTTACAATGGTAGGCTTGGATGAAAATGACAGACCGGCAGTGATTCCCGGACTTGTTCTCACAACAGAAAAAGAAAAGGAAGAATGGGAGAATGCCAAAAAACGGCGTGAGATACGTATGCTTAGAAAGGAAGAAGGGTTTTAAAGCCCTTCTTCTTTTTAGCGGATTTCTGTTATTTCATATAGTGCTGGACCATTTTTACCATCTGATCGATCTGCATTTGTTCTTCTTTTGATTTGCCGTCTTTCAGAATGTCTAATATTAAAGCCATCTCTTCGCCTGTGAATTGGATTCCGTTTTTCTTAGCGCTGGTAATCAAAGTCATCATCACAGGTGCCAGAGCTTTGCCGGTCTTCCCATTGGTCTGGGCAGCCGCCTTTTTGATCAGTTCCAGCTTCAGTGGATCGATCTCTTTCATTAGTGGATGGTTCATCCATTCGTTCATAATCTGCATCTCCTTCTTTGTTTTCCTTGTTCCCTTCCATATTTTTGCCCCCTGTCTCAGTTTCCTGCGCAAACATGCTGCTGAATAGATCGGAGAGATCAGGCTCTGCAGAATCGGGCATACTCTGCATCAGTGTCATCATATTCATTATATTCTCCACCGTTTCCATTTGTTCCTGTTCCTCTGGACTCATATAAGATTTGAGATCGGAGAAAATCTGCGGAAGACCGGAATGATTTTTACAACCGTGAAAATGTTGGAATGTATAGGTTAATTCCTGAAGCTTTATATAAATAGCAAAAAAATGCTGCATGGAAGGCGGAGTGTATGGAAGCAGCAATTTCAAGGTATATAAATGAGAAGGCGTTGTAAGGACGTCAAAGGGCGTCATTGGTTTTGGGGTTTTTGATTCCATAAGCACTCCTTGAAGTAACGTTGTAGATATATATGATGATGGAATGGATTTTATGAAAGAAGGGAAAACTAATTACAGGATTTTCCATATATTAAATAGAAAGGAAGTTCCGGAAAGGTGGAAAAATTGATGAGAAGAAAATTGATCATTGATGGAAATGCGGTATATGAAATTGATGAGGATTGTATGTTGAAAAAGAGGCTTGATGTAAATGGAGAAAAAGATTTGAAGAAACATGAAAATAAGAACGGGGAAAGAAAAGGAACTACGAAATATAAAAAGGGGATGGAGTGATGTACTCCATCCCTTGACTATACAGTCATTAGCAGCAGTTTCCGCCGCCTAAAAAGTTTCCGCCGCCACAGCAGAAGAGAAGTAAGATGATCCACAGACAGCTGTCATTGCAGCCACCGTGATTTCCGCCACATCCATTTCCACCGCCACAGCAGAAGAGAAGAAGGATGATCCACAGGCAACTGTTGTTGCAGCATCCGTTATCTCCGCAGTATCTGTCAGTTTCGCATCCGCATCCGCAGTTTGCAGCACTTAAATCACTCATGTTAAAGCCTCCATATAGGTTATTTACAGTAACATAATATGCGTTGGATGAAGATGTGTGAAATAATAATTTAATATCTGAGCAGTTTTTTTACGGAATGCTGATACTGCATAGTTTGTTTTTGCAGTCGCATTTTGTCCACTACAGAGATCTCTTTCTTTGTATGTTCATCATATAAAGTAAGTAAAAACGCTGTTGTATAATTTCGATTCTTATAAGAAGCAAGGAGCAGCCAGTTCATGGTGTCCGGATGCCAGTATTTCTCAGGAATCTGACCGGCACGAAGTACAAGAATTGGTTTTAATGCCTGCATGGCAAGTGCTCCGAGCTGATGCCGGTTTTCTTTTTGATGGAACAGGTCATCGCTTTCTAAAATGATGTCATAAAGCTCGCCGGCGGCTCTCCAGTATATAATAAAGCCTTCTTCCTTCTCAGGATGTTCTTCGTCCCGCTGAAGATCAAATGTCTGCATGACAGCGGTACGTCCCTGCATTTTTCTGTCGTATTTTTTCCGTTTGGCAGGATCTGATAAGATGCGGTAAGCCTCCAGAATTTCCTGCATCTGTTCGGTTGTATCAATTCCATCTTTTAAATTAACATCTGGATGATATTTCTTTGCCAGTGCATTTTTGGCAGCTGTAATCTCATCCAGCGATGCTTTTGTAGAAACTCCCAGTATGTCATAATAATTTTTGTGCGCCATAATATCCTCCCCTTATTAATATTAATCAAGACCTGTGGTCAAGTCTTGGCGCGATATTCCAATACAGAACATAACTATCTTACGATAAATCGGTGGAGAAATCAATTTGAAATTTTATTCCACTTTGTTTCTTTACGAATATCCTAATGAAAAAGGATTGTTTTTTATGGACAAAGTAAAGCAGACGATTCATTATTGGTGTGATGATATAAGAAATGGGCGTTGTATGGGCGACAAAATCGGTATAGCTGTTCTTGATACCGGACTTTCGCCACACCCGGATCTGTCCGGCCGAGTAAAAGCGTTTCGAGACTGCGTCTACGGGAAAGAGACACTATATGATGACAGCGGACACGGGACGCATGTGGCTGGAATTTTGTGTGGAAGCGGCAGAATGTCGGGAGGCGTCTTTGCTGGTATGGCTCCGAAGGCAGAGCTTGTTGTTGTGAAGATGCTGGATCAAAAAGGGGAGGGAAGTATGGAACAAATGAGTGCAGCAGTTGATTGGGTGAAGTCAAACTGGAGGAAATACGGGATTCGAATCGTAAATATTTCTGTGGGAGCAAGAGCGGGTATACAAAAAGGAAAGGAAGAGGAAATCGTTAAAAAAGTGGAAGAATTATGGGATGAAGGTCTCTTTGTCATTGCAGCGGCAGGAAATTACGGACCCAGACAAGGAACCATTACCATTCCGGGAACCAGCAGGAAGGTGATTACAGCAGGAGCTCTGGCAGAAAAGAAGAGAGGCTTTTATTGTTCCGGGGAAGGACCTACAGAAGCATGTGTTGTTAAGCCGGATGTGCTGGCTCCGGGCTGCAGGATCATTTCCTGCAACGGAGAATGGAAAAAGACCGGAAAGTTCTATACGGTCAAAAGCGGGACGTCTATGGCGGCGCCGGTCGTCTCCGGAGCAATGGCGCTTCTTTTATCTAAATACCCGGATATGAGCAATGTAGAAGCAAAATTAAAGCTTCGTTCAAGCAGCAGAAGGGTGGAAACGGAAACGACACAGGGCTGGGGACTTCTTCAGGTTGAGCAGCTTCTGGAGTAAAAAAGAAGAAAAAATCGAGGTGTCAAGAAAAAATACTTGACAATATGTGAAAGACCTAGTAAGATAACAAAGGTGATAAACATGAATGAAATATTAAAACAGGCGCTGTTATATGATTTCTATGGCGAACTTCTGAATGAACACCAAAAGGAAATCTATGAGCAGTTTGTTTTAGAAGATCTGTCATTGAGCGAGATCGCGCTGGGAGCAGGGATCAGCCGGCAAGGGGTTCACGACCTTGTAAAGAGATGTCAGAAGACATTGGAAGGCTATGAAACGAAGCTTCATCTGGTAGAACGATTCCTGAGAATTAAGGAAGAAGTTCAGAATCTTGATCAGGTGCTTGACAGACAGAAGGATTCCGCTAAGCCGGAAAATGAGATGATACGAGAGATCCGCGAAATTGCGGACAGAATTATAGAGGAGTTATAGGATGGCATTTGATAGTCTGACAGAAAAACTTCAAAATGTATTTAAGAACTTAAGAAGCAAGGGACGTCTCACAGAGAATGATGTAAAAGAAGCGTTAAAGGAGATTAAAAGAGCTCTTCTTGCAGCGGACGTCAACTTCAAAGTGGTGAAAGATTTCATTAAGAATGTTCAGGAGAGAGCGATCGGTCAGGATGTGATGAACGGTCTTAATCCCGGGCAGATGGTCATCAAGATCGTAAATGAAGAGTTAGTCAAACTTATGGGGTCTGAGACTACGGAGATTAAGCTTCAGCCGGGCAGCGCTGTCACAGTAATTATGATGGCAGGTCTCCAGGGTGCAGGTAAGACAACAACCACCGCAAAACTGGCGGGAAAATATAAATTAAAAGGCAAGAAACCGCTTCTTGTAGCCTGTGATGTATACCGTCCTGCAGCGATCAAACAGCTGCAGGTTAACGGAGAAAAACAGGGCGTAGAAGTCTTTGCCATGGGCGAGAACCATAAGCCGGCGAACATTGCAAAAGCTGCTTTGGAGCACGCTCAGAAAAACGGCAATAACCTTGTTATCCTTGATACAGCCGGCCGTCTTCACATTGATGAGGATATGATGGCAGAGCTTCAGGAGATCAAGGATACCGTAACCGTTCATCAGACGATTCTTGTCATCGATGCGATGACTGGTCAGGATGCAGTAAATGTTGCAAAGGACTTTAATGAGAAGGTCGGTGTCGATGGTGTGATCGTTACGAAGCTGGACGGTGATACCAGGGGTGGTGCGGCATTGTCTGTTAAGGCGGTGACCGGAAAGCCGATTCTCTATGTAGGTATGGGAGAAAAGCTCTCGGATTTGGAGCAGTTTTATCCGGATCGTATGGCTTCCCGTATTCTTGGCATGGGAGATGTGCTGACATTGATCGAGAAGGCAGAAGCCCAGATTGATGAAGATAAAGCACGAGAGATGAATCAGAAGCTTAAGAAAGCCCAGTTTGACTTTGAAGATTATCTGGAAAGTGTCAAACAGATGAGAAATATGGGCGGACTTGGCAGTATTATGAGTATGCTTCCGGGACTTGGCGGCATGGGCGGTATGGGCAAAATGAAAGGGCTTGACGATGAGCAGACCGCCGAAGCTGAGAAGAGAATGGGACGCATTGAAGCAATGATCTACTCGATGACATTAGAAGAGAGAAGAAATCCAGATATTTTGAATCCATCAAGAAAGCACAGAATCGCAAGAGGGGCTGGAGTCGACATCAGCGAAGTAAACCGAATGGTAAAGCAGTTCGCAGAGATGAAGAAAATGATGAAGACTTTTAGCAAAGGCGGCAAGAGAAACAAATTCCGTCTTCCGTTTTAAGATGGAAATCCTTATGGTATAAGGCGTGAAACCACGCATTATATAAATAAATAACTTTAGAATGATACAAATGTGGAGGTGAAAGAACATGGCAGTAAAAATCAGATTAAGAAGAATGGGACAGAAGAAAGCTCCTTTCTATAGAATCGTTGTAGCAGATTCCAGATCACCAAGAGATGGAAGATTCATCGAGGAAATCGGAACATATGATCCGAACTGTGAGCCAAGCGCAATCTCTGTAAATGAGGAAGCAGCTAAAAAATGGTTAAACACAGGAGCACAGCCAACAGAGACAGTAAGCAAGATTTTCAAAGCAGCAGGCATTGAAAAATAAAAAGTGCCCTGGAGGTGTGCAGTATGAAAGAATTGGTAGAAGTCATTACAAAAGCTTTGGTAGATGATCCGGAAAGCGTTGTTGTGACAGAGCGCGAGGAGAAGAAAGCGACCGTTCTGGAAGTACGTGTGGCAGATTCCGATATGGGAAAAGTCATTGGAAAACAGGGACGTATTGCAAAAGCTATCCGTTCTGTTGTAAAAGCAGCGGCATCTAAGGAAGACAAAAAAGTTATTGTTGACATTTTAGACTAATTTAGAAATGAAAGGACAGACAGCAGATATGGGGTCTGTCCTTATCGTTATCTTAGGGAGATATATATGGAAGACTTATTACAGGTTGGCGTGATCACGCAGCCACATGGCGTGCGCGGGGAAGTAAAAGTATTTCCCACAACAGACGATGTAAAGCGTTTCAAGAAGCTTAAGAAAGTTCTTCTTGATGCCGGGAAAGAAAAAATAGAATTGGAAGTGCAGAGCACGAAATTCTTTAAGCAGTTTGTAATTCTTAAATTCAAAGAATTTGACAATATTAATGAAATTGAAAAATATAGACGGTGTCCGCTCCTTGTGACGAGGGAAGATGCAGTGAAGCTGGAAGAAAATGAATACTTTATCGCGGATATGATCGGGATGGAAGTGTTCACAGAAGACGGTTCATCTTTTGGAATTTTAAAAGATGTGATTGAGACCGGGGCAAATGATGTGTATGTGATCGACAGTCACGCACATGAGGAGGTTCTGATTCCTGCAATCAAAGAATGCATCTTAGATGTAGATGTTGAGAGTCAGAAAATGACGATTCACCTGATGGATGGTCTTGTGTAGAGGAGTAAGAAGATGCAGTTTTATATTATGACATTATTTCCGGAAATGGTCATGCAGGGACTCAGTACAAGCATTATCGGCCGGGCGGTAAATAAAGGGCTTTTGTCCATTGAAGCGGTCAACATCCGCGATTACGCCTTTAACAAGCATAGCAGTGTGGATGATTATCCGTATGGCGGAGGCGCCGGAATGCTTATGCAGGCAGAACCGGTGTATCAGTGTTACAGGGCGCTGGAAGAGAAGATGAATAAAAAGCCAAGAGTCGTCTACTTGTCTCCGCAGGGAAAAACCTTTAATCAGACGATGGCGGAAGAATTTGCACAGGAAGAGGAGCTGGTATTCCTCTGCGGTCACTATGAAGGGATTGACGAGAGAGTGCTTGAGGAGATCGTGACAGATTATGTATCGATTGGTGATTATGTATTGACAGGCGGAGAACTTCCTGCCATGATCATGGTAGATGCAATCTCCCGACTTGTGCCGGGGGTACTTCATAATGATGTATCTGCGGAGTTCGAAAGCTTTCAGGACAATTTGCTGGAATACCCGCAGTATTCAAGACCGGAAATGTGGCACGACAAAAAAGTACCGGAAGTTCTGATGTCCGGGCATCATGCCAATATTGAAAAATGGCGCCGGGAACAGTCTGTTATCCGCACGGCAAGAAATCGCCCCGATCTTCTTGAGAAGGCGGAGCTTACAGAAAAAGAAAGAGAGATCGCAGAAAAAATCCTTGCAAATTGCGACGATTTGTGATATCATTTAACATGTTGTGAAGAAAAATAGATGGTCCTCTGATACCAATGTATTAAGAACATCCAAGTAAACAAGGAGGTCACACACAATGAACGATATTATCAGAAATATTGAAGCAGAACAGTTAAAAGAGAACGCACCAGAGTTTCACGTTGGTGATACTGTAAAAGTTTACGGTAAGATCAAAGAGGGAAACCGCGAAAGAATTCAGATCTTCGAGGGTACAGTTCTTAAGAAACAGGGCGGAAGCACAAGAGCAACATTCACAGTTAGAAAAAATTCTAACGGAGTAGGTGTTGAGAAGACATGGCCGCTGCATTCTCCAAACGTAGAGAAGGTTGAAGTAGTAAGAAAAGGTAAAGTAAGAAGAGCGAAACTGAACTACTTAAGAAACCGCGTTGGTAAGAAAGCAAAAGTAAAAGAATTAGTAAAATAAGAAACAAGGTAAAAAGGACAAGTACATATGTGTATATTGTCCTTTTTCTGTTATAAGGGGATCTTATGAGAAAGAAAAGATTAAACTTTCGAAAAAAGAGAAAACATCGCAAGAAGCATATCCGGATGGAACAGATCACCAGAATCGGCATGTGGATATTTAAAATTGCAGTGGTATGCCTTCTGGCATTTGTGTCAGTCTGGTATTTTGGGCAAAAGGTCAGTACCGTCGGTGATTCCATGAAGCCAGTCCTTCAAAATGGAGACGTAGTGCTTGTAAACCGTATTGTATATAATGCTTCCAGACCAAAACGCGGCGATATCATTGTCTTTAAGCCAAAGGGAAATGAAAACAGCCATTATTATATTAAGCGGATCATCGGACTTCCGGGGGAAACCGTGGAAATTATAGAAAATCACGTATATATCAATGGTGAGAAGCTAAAAGAAGATTATAAAACAACCGATATAAATGACGTTGGCATTGTATCAGAGAAGATGCAGCTTGCGTCGGATGAGTATTTTGTACTTGGAGATGACAGAGAAAATAGTGAGGACAGCCGAAATGCAGACGTAGGAAATGTAAAACGGAGTTATATTTACGGAAAGGCATGGTTTGTTGTGTCCCCGAAAAAAGATTTTGGATTTGTGAGGTAAAAAATATGCATTTTCAGTGGTATCCCGGTCATATGACGAAAGCAAAGCGTATGATGCAGGAAAATATAAAATTGATCGATCTTGTGATCGAACTTGTAGATGCCCGTATTCCTTTGAGCAGCAGGAATCCGGACATTGATGAATTGGGTAAAAACAAAGCAAGACTGGTGCTTCTTAATAAAGCCGATCTTGCAGAAGACAAATGGAATGATGCGTGGGCAGAATACTTTAAGAAAAAAGGATTTTCGGTGGTGAAAGTGAATTCCAGAAAAGGCGGCGGGATCAAGTCGATTCAGGGAGTTATACGGGAAGCCTGTGCAGAGAAGATTGAAAGAGACAGAAAAAGAGGAATCTTAAATCGTCCGGTGCGTGCCATGGTAGTCGGAATTCCGAATGTTGGAAAGTCTACATTCATCAACGCTCTTGCGGGAAAAGCATGTGCGAAAACCGGAAATAAACCGGGAGTTACGAAAGGAAAGCAGTGGATCAGGTTAAATAAACAGGTAGAGCTTCTGGATACTCCGGGAATACTGTGGCCTAAATTCGAAGATCAGGAAGTCGGGCTTAAGCTTGCATTTATCGGCTCGATCAAAGATGAAGTTCTTCAGACAGAAGAACTGGCTGCAGAGCTGATTCATTTCTTAAGAACTGCATATCCGGAAGTGTTGGCGGATAAATATGATATAGAGATGGATGAAGACGATTATGTTGTATTAAACCGTATCGCGAAAAGCCGGAATTGTATTGTAAGAGGCAATGAACTGGATACGGAGAAAGCGGCACTTCTTCTCCTTGATGATTTCCGAAACGGGAAGCTTGGAAGATTGACACTGGAATATCCGCAGGAAATATGATAGAATTAGAAAAATTTGAAAAGGGGAGCATATAAAATGGCGCGACGAAAGAAAAAAAACAGAGTCGGAAGTGTGATGCGGGAACTTCTCGGATGGCTTTTTTATATATTGATCATTATCGGACTTACCTATCTGATTATTACATATGTGGGTCAGAGAACAAGAGTCAGCGGTTCTTCTATGGAGAAAACATTAAGTGACGGAGATAATCTGATCGTTGATAAATTATCCTATAGATTCCAAGAACCAAAGAGATTTGATATTGTAGTATTTCCGTATAAATACGAAGAAAATACTTACTATATTAAACGAATCATCGGTCTGCCCGGCGATATAGTTCAGGTAAAGGACGGATATACTTATATCAACGGTGAACTGCTGGAAAGTGATATTTATGGTGCGGAAGTTATGATAGAAGCAGGAACAGCCAGTGAGCCGATTACACTTGGTGAAGATGAATATTTTGTATTGGGAGATAATCGAAATCACAGTCTGGACAGCCGCGATCCGAGTGTCGGAATC
>FR892679.1:161444-187960 GCA_000433535.1 Dorea sp. CAG:317 | reverse complement strand
GGAAGAGCATGGGTACGCATTTATCCTTTCGACAAAATGGGAGTTATCAGGCATGAATAAGCGTGAAGAAGAAAGACTTAGAAAACAGCAGGAAAAATTGCAAAAAGAGTTGGAAAGACTGGAGACGATGCGTCTCTATGAAAAGGAATACGCTTCCTGCAAATATATATGCGGGATTGATGAAGTGGGCAGAGGACCGCTTGCCGGTCCTGTTGTGGCAGGGGCAGTCGTTCTTCCGGCAGATGCACAGATTTTGTATTTGAATGATTCCAAGAAGTTATCCGAGAAAAAGAGAGAACTTCTGTATGATGAAATTATGGAAAAGGCATTAGCTGTCGGTATCGGAATGGCAAGTCCTGCAAGAATTGATGAGATCAATATCCTCCAGGCTACCTATGAAGCAATGCGTGCGGCAATTAAGGAAGTGGAGAAAAAGCTTGGAACTAAGCCGGAGGTGCTTCTTAATGATGCTGTAACGATACCGGAGGTTTCTATCCGTCAGGTGCCGATCGTCAAGGGCGATGCAAAGAGTGTGTCTATTGCGGCGGCAAGTATTGTAGCTAAGGTGACAAGAGACCGGATGATGGTTGAATATGATAAGGTTCTTCCGGGATATGATCTGGCAAGTAATAAAGGGTATGGCACAAAGGCGCATATTGCGGCACTAAAAGAACTTGGACCTACGCCGATCCACCGTGCCTCTTTTATTAAGAATTTTGTTTCCTAGGAAACATGTGCAAAAGAAATAGTCGTCTGTTATGATACTGGAAAGCAGGTATGTGGTTGAAAGAAAATCAGAGAGAAAAAGGCGCATATTGGGAGCAAAAAGCCGGTGCGTATTTGGAAAGCATAGGATATGAGATTTTAGAATATAATTTTCGCTGTCGTATGGGAGAGATAGATATTATTGCGCGGGACGGAGAGTATCTGGTGTTCTGTGAGGTGAAATACCGTGCGGGGACAGGAAAGGGTTATCCGTCGGAAGCTGTCGATAAAAGAAAACAGCGTGTTATCTCTAAATGTGCGCTTTATTATCTGACGAAGAAAGGAACTATGGAACTGCCTTGCAGATTTGATGTGGTGACAATATTAAATGGCAAGCTTCAGGTTATAAAAAATGCATTTGATTATGCCGGAGCATAAGGAGATATTATGGGATTTGGATTAAAATACAAAAATAAAGAGACGGTTTTTGAAGAAAAGATCATGGAAGGAGTTCCACTTCTTACGTATCCCCTGTTGGAAAAGACAGAATTCGTGACGCATGGCTTCACGACGAGAATGGGCGGTGTAAGCGAAGGATATTGTTCGACAATGAATATCAGCACCACCAGAGGCGACGATCCGAAAGCGATTGAAGAAAATCAGAGAAGGCTTGCCCGTGCGTTAGGTGTGAGAGTCGAAGATTTTACTTATACGCATCAAACACATACGACCAATGTTGCAGTCGTAAGAGAAGAAGACAGAGGAAAGCGGTTCATGGAGACGGATGGAATGGTGACGGATGTGCCGGGAATCTGTCTGGTGACATTCTATGCTGATTGTGTGCCGTTATATTTTGTGGACCCTGTTCACAGGGCAATCGGACTGAGCCATTCGGGCTGGCGCGGGACAGTAAAAAGAATGGGTCAGGTTACATTGGAGAGAATGAAAGAGGCTTATGGTACAAAACCAGAAGACGTATTTGCTGCGATCGGTCCTTCCATTTGTCAGGACTGTTATGAAGTAAGCGGTGATGTGATTGAGGAATTTCGGAAGAATTTTTCAGAGTTTGTCTGGCCGCAACTATTTTATGAAAAAGAAAACGGTAAATATCAACTGAATCTTTGGAGAGCAAATCAGATTGTTTTAACAGAAGCAGGTGTTGAGGCTCAGAATATTGCAGTGACAAATTTATGTACCCATTGTAATCCGGAAATCTTATTTTCTCACCGGAGTACAGGCGTAAAGAGAGGAAACCTAAGTGCGCTCTTAGCGATAAAAAGAGAGGAGAACAACTAGATGAATGAAACAACAGCAGCAGAAGAAGTGGTGGAGACAACGAAAAATGCAGTAGAAGAAATGAATCAATTTACTGCTTATTTACAGGAAAATATACCTAATATCATTGGGTTTGGAGTTAAAGTATTATTTGCAATTTTATTTTTCTTAGTAGGAAGAGCTGTTATTAAATGGATCAGAAAGATTGTAAGACATTCGATGGAACGTTCCAATGCGGATGTAGGAGTGCGGCAGTTTGTAGATTCCGTTCTTAAAGTAGTTCTGTACTTTATCCTGCTATTCTCCATTGCGACGAAATTCGGGGTAGATGCAGCTTCTGTGGCGGCATTGATCGCATCCGGAGGTGTGGCAATCGGTCTTGCATTACAGGGAAGTCTGTCGAACTTTGCCGGAGGTGTGCTGATCCTGCTTTTGAAGCCTTTTGAAGTGGGAGATTATATTATAGAGGATACAAACAAAAACGAGGGAACAGTGAAAGAGATTCAGATTTTCTATACAAAATTAAGCACCATCGACAATAAGACTATTGTAATTCCAAACGGAATACTTACGAATAACAGTTTGACAAATGCAACTGCAAAGGATGAGAGACGTCTGGATCTGAAGGTAGATATCGCTTATGAAGCAAGTATTAAAGAGGCAAAAGCAGTGATTGAAACGATTCTGAAAAATGATGAGGCTGTTTTGCAGGATGAAGATATCAATGTGTTTGTGGATGCGCTTGGTGAAAGCTCCGTTGTATTGGGAGCGCGTGCTTGGACAAAGAATGAAGATTTCTGGTCGGCTAAATGGCGTATATTAGAAGAAATCAAAGAGCAGCTGGATGAACATCACATCTCGATTCCATATCAGCAGTTGATGGTTCATATGGCAGAAAGTCAGAAATCATAAAACGAAAAAGTTAGCCTAAAGTTAGCCTAATATAAAAATATCTGTGACAAGAAAAGGGACTATCCCAAATACTGGGAAGTCCCTTTTTTACGCTGTTTTTTGAAAAGCTGGAAATCGGACTTGAACCGACGACCCCTTCATTACGAGTGAAGTGCTCTACCGACTGAGCTATTCCAGCAGATATAGAAACTAACGTTATGTCAGTCACAACTAATATTATATCGCATTTCAAAAGATTTGCAAGCATTTTTTCCTGAGAAATTAATATTGAAATTCATAGATCCTTTGAACATGTGCTATGTAGTCAGGAGGTGCGGATGCATCTCCCGTCTCTGTGTTATACAACTTGCGCAGAGCATTTAAAATCTTTTCTCGCACCATTTTTCCAGTACATTGATCACAGCATATAATCCCATTGCCATAATACAGAGAAGAACAATGGACATTAATAACCAATCCATTTTAAAGACCTGTGAGGAATAGATGATCAGATACCCAAGCCCGTTTTTCGCGGCTAAAAATTCACCGATGATAACTCCTACAAGACAAAGTCCTATATTTACCTTCATATTGCTTATAATAGCAGGCAGAGAGCTTGGGAGTACAACCTTTGTAAGCGCCTGAAACCGGCTGCCTCTCATCGTATAGATCAATTTGATCTTGCCGGGGTCTACGGTAGTAAAATTCGTGTAAAGGTTCAGGATACTTCCGAAGATCGCGACGGACATACCGGCTACAATGATGGTAGTTTTATCGGCGCCCAGCCATACAATAAGAAGCGGAGCCAATGCCGATTTTGGCAAGCTGTTTAAAACGACCAGATAAGGGTCCAGAATTTCCGACAGCTTGATGCTGAACCAGAGAATAACAGCCGTCAGAACACTAAAAAGAGTGACGAGAAGGAAGCTTATAATTGTCTCATAGAGTGTAATACCAATATGGCTGAAAATACTCTGGTCGGATGCCATGTGACAGAAGCACAGTGCAATTTTGGACGGACTGCTGAAAATGAAGGAGTCGATCAGTCCTGTATTTGCAGTAAATTCCCAGAGAAAGAGAAAACTGAACAAAATCAGAATACGGGAAATTCGTACGATGCGTTTGTGTTTTCGATGGCTTTTCAGATAAAGCTGTTGACCTTTAGAAATTTCATTCATTGCGGTTTAACTCCTTCCATATCAGATTAAAATAGGTTTTAAATTCCGGCGCATTTCTGCGGTTCAGCGGCGTATCATTTTCTATGTCAAAGATCAGAGGAATCGTTTGTTTTATTGTGGCAGGGCGTTTCGATAGAACAATAACGCGGTCGGCAAGTGAAATCGCTTCGGAGAGATCATGTGTTACCAAAATAGCAGACTTCTTCTCGTGTCGCAGAATCTGTCCGATATCATCTCCGGCAGTAAGTCTGGTCTGATAATCCAATGCCGAAAATGGTTCGTCGAGAAGGAGAAGATCCGGTTCCATTACAAGCGTGCGTACGAGTGCAGCACGTTGGCGCATACCGCCGGATAATTCCGAAGGGTGAGAAGTTTCGAACCGACTAAGCCCGTACTGGTCAAGAAGATCATGTGCTCTGGAGCGTGTCTGTGCAGTGAGCATATGCTGGACTTCCAGTCCGAGGAGTACATTGTGATAAATGGTGCGCCATTCAAATAACTCATCGTGCTGCAACATATAGCCTACATTAGTTGTACTTTCTCTCAGGTGTTTTCCGTTGATTTTGATAAACCCCTGTTCCGGCTTTATAAGACCGGAGATCAGAGATAACAGCGTTGATTTGCCGCATCCTGATGGACCTACGATCGCTATAAAATCACCTCTATTCATCGTAAAAGAAATATCTGTGAGCGCGGGTGTTTCGCCCTCTAATGTATGGTAAGCGTAGTAGATATTTTTTAATTCCAGTACCTGCTCCATAATAGCCTCCACAAGAAGAATATATAGTTAGTTTATGTAAATATAAGAAATAAGTGCAGGGCATGGGCTTGTCAGAATGTGTCAGAACGTTTATAATTTCAGAAGAATCAAAAGGTGATAAAGGAGGTGTATCATCGATGAATTATCAAAAAGAACTTGATAAATTAGTTCAGAAACTATCCGATGACGGGCGGGTGCCTAAGCTCCTTCTCCATAGCTGTTGTGCTCCATGCAGCAGCTATGTGCTGGAATATCTTAGCAATTATTTTGAGATTACGGTATTATATTACAATCCGAATATTTTCCCGGAGAGTGAATATACGAAGAGAATCTGGGAACAGCAGAAGTTGATCGATGAGATGAATGTGAAATATCCGATTTCATTCATGGCAGGTCCTTATGATAAGGAAAAGTTCTATGAAATGGCAAAAGGGCTTGAAGAAGTGAAGGAAGGCGGCGTGCGCTGTTTTGGATGTTATGAGCTCAGACTGCGTGAAACCGCAAGAATTGCGGCACAGGCAGGTTTTGATTATTTTACGACGACATTGAGTATCAGCCCTTTGAAAAATGCTGAGAAGTTAAATGAGATTGGTGTAAAGCTTGCGGAAGAGTACGGGGTATCCTATCTGCTGTCGGATTTTAAGAAAAAGAATGGATATAAGCGTTCCATTGAGCTTTCGAAGCAATACGGATTGTATCGACAGGACTACTGTGGATGTGAATTTTCCAAAAAAACTGCAAAATAATACATTTTCATTTGATTTTATGCAGAAATGTGGTACAATCGAATACATATTATGTTTTACCACATTAAATTATGAAAGGGTGAAGATAGATGGCACAATTGTGGGGCGGACGCTTTACAAAAGAGACGGATAAGCTGGTGTATCAGTTTAACGCATCTATTTCTTTTGATAAAAGATTTTACGCACAAGATATTAAAGGGAGTATTGCTCATGTAATGATGCTCGGAAGGCAGGGAATTCTGACAGAAGAAGAGACGGAGAAGATCATGGAAGGTCTTCAGGGGATTTTGTCTGATGTAGAAGCAGGAACGCTGGAGATTACAGATCAATACGAAGATATCCACAGCTTTGTAGAGGCAACGTTGATCGACCGGATCGGAGAAGCGGGAAAGAAGCTTCACACCGGAAGAAGTCGAAATGATCAGGTTGCATTAGACATGAAACTTTATACAAGGGATGCGGTAGAGGCTCTGGATGGGCTTGTGGAAGAATTATTACAGGCGCTTCTTAGTATCATGAAAGAACATGTAGATACTTATATGCCCGGATTTACACATCTTCAGAAGGCCCAGCCGATTACACTTGCTCACCATATGGGCGCATATTTTGAGATGTTTAAGAGAGACCATGAGCGGCTTCGTGATCTTTATCACAGAATGAATACCTGTCCGCTGGGCTCCGGTGCATTGGCCGGGACAACTTACCCTCTGGACCGTGAATATACAGCGGTGCTTCTGGAATTTGACGGACCTACATTAAACAGCATGGATGGTGTGTCAGATCGTGATTATCTGTTGGAATTATTATCGGCATTATCTATGATTATGATGCATCTGAGCAGATTTTCAGAAGAAATTATTATCTGGAACACCAATGAATATAAATTCGTAGAGATTGATGACGCATACAGTACCGGAAGCAGTATTATGCCGCAGAAGAAGAATCCGGATATTGCAGAGCTTGTAAGAGGAAAGACCGGAAGAGTATACGGCGCTTTAAATTCATTATTGGCTACAATGAAGGGAATTCCGCTTGCATATAACAAAGATATGCAGGAGGATAAGGAGTGGGCATTTGATGCGATTGACACAGCGAAAGGCTGCCTTGCCCTGTTTACCGGAATGTTAAAGACGATGGAGTTTCACAAAGACCGCATGGAAGAAAGCGCAAAACACGGCTTTACCAATGCCACAGATGCAGCGGATTATCTGGTAAATCATGGGGTTCCGTTCCGAGATGCACATGGGATAGTAGGTCAGCTTGTTTTGACCTGTATTGAGAAGAAGATTCCGCTTGATGAACTTACCTTAGAAGAATATAAGAAGATATGCCCGGTGTTTGAAGAGGATATTTACGAAGCAATCAGTCTGGAAACTTGTGTAAATAAGCGTACAACGATTGGAGCTCCGGGACGGGAAGCAATGGAGAAGGCCATCAACATTTATGAGGAATATATGAAGAATTATTAGGAGGAGAGAAAGATGGAGAAGAAATTAAGAGTTGGTATTCTAGGAGCGACAGGAATGGTAGGACAGCGTTTTATTTCTCTGCTTGACAATCATCCGTGGTTTGAAGTGGTGACAGTTGCGGCAAGTCCAAGATCCGCAGGGAAAACCTATGAAGAGGCAGTGGGCGGACGTTGGAAAATGACGACACCGATGCCGGAAGGAGTAAAAAAACTGATCGTACACAACGTAAATGAAGTGGAAGAAGTTGCAGCTACTGTTGATTTTGTGTTCAGTGCGGTTGACATGACAAAGGATGAGATCCGTGCGATTGAAGAGGCATATGCAAAGACAGAGACACCGGTTGTATCTAACAACAGTGCACACCGCTGGACACCGGATGTTCCGATGGTAGTTCCGGAGATTAACTCCCAGCATTTTGAAGTGATCGCTGACCAGAAGAAGCGTCTTGGCACAACAAGAGGATTTATTGCAGTAAAACCAAACTGTTCAATTCAGAGCTATGCACCATGTCTTGCAGCATGGAAAGAATTCGGTCCAAAAGAAGTTGTTGCAACGACTTATCAGGCAATTTCCGGAGCCGGTAAGACATTCAAAGACTGGCCGGAGATGGTTGAGAATATTATTCCGTATATTGGCGGTGAGGAAGAAAAGAGTGAACAGGAGCCGCTTCGCGTACTTGGTAAAGTTGAAAACGGTGAGATCGTGAAAGCAGAGCTTCCAAAGATTACTTGCCAGTGCATCCGTGTACCGGTATTAAACGGACATACAGCAGCTGTATTTATCAATTTCGAGAAGAAACCAACGAAAGAGCAGTTGATCGAGAAGCTGGTGAACTTCAAAGGATTCCCTCAGGAAGCAGAACTTCCAAGCGCACCAAAGCAGTTTATCCAGTATTTAGAAGAAGATAACCGTCCACAGGTTACATTGGATGTAGATTATGAAAATGGCATGGGTGTATCTATCGGGCGTCTGAGAGAAGACACTATGTTTGACTTTAAGTTTGTCGGACTTTCCCACAACACTGTGCGTGGCGCAGCAGGCGGAGCAGTGCTCTGTGCAGAGGCGCTGACAGCAAAAGGATATATTGAAGCAAAATAAAGAATAAGTGAGCAAAGGAGTCGAAAAGTTCGGCTCCTTTTACACATCTTTAACATATATTTAAATGAGAATATCTTGGAAGTGTGAAATATATATGATAAAATTATTTGAAGAGTTTGGACTGTAGTATTTGGCACTTTGCAGGAAGGAATGACGAGTAATTATATGAGTAAGGACAGAAATCTTTTGAATTACACACAGAACAGAGAGCTTTCGTGGCTGAAGTTTAACCAGAGAGTATTGGAAGAGGCGAGAGATGTAACGGTTCCTCTGTTGGAGAGAATGAAGTTCGTCGCAATCTTTACCAGTAATCTGGACGAGTTCTTTATGATCCGTGTGGGAAGTCTTTTTGACATGGCACAGACAGATGCGCAGGCGAAGGATGCCAGATCCGGTATGACGCCGGATGAACAGCTTGAGAAGATCTATGAAGCGGTAGCGCCGCTATATAAGGAACGGGATAAGACATACGGAGAGATAAAGAGACAGCTGCATCCTTATGGCGTGTGCGGGTTGGATTTCAAAGAGCTTGAGCAGTCTGAAAGAAAGTATGTAAAGAAATATTTCAAAGAGCAGGTTCTTCCAATCTTGTCTCCGCAGATCGTGGATGCAAACCATCCATTTCCTCATTTATTGAATAAAGAGATTTATGTGACTGCTAATTTGCGGGAGAAAGACAGGGAGAAAGAAAAAACAAGGATGGGAATCATTCCTGTTCCCCAGTTTATATCAGAGGTACTGTATCTGCCGGGGCATGACATCCGATATATCCGAATGGAAAAGGTGATCATGGAGTATTTAAGCCTTGTGTTTGAGAATTATCATGTGTCAGATGCAAATTATATCTGTGTCACAAGAAATGCGGATATTTCGCCGGACGACGAGTCTTTGGAGATTACAGATGATTTTCGAAATTTAATGCAGAAGACGCTGCACAAACGACGCCGGATGGCTGTGGTACGTTTGGAAGTGGCAGAAAAGCTGAGCCTGGAAGTTGAAAAATATTTCTGTGAGAAATTCAATATTAGACCGACACAGATTTTTCGTACGAAAATGCCGATGAAGCTTTCTTATGCGTTTGCAATGAGCGGCAATCTTCCGGAGCCGATGAAGAAGGCGCTGACTTATCCGCCGTTTTCTCCGCAGGAATCAGCGCGGGTACAGGAAGGAAGTATTACGAAGCAGATCCGCCGGAAAGACCTGTTGCTCTTTTATCCATATGAGAGTATGAATCCTTTTTTGAAGCTCATCAAAGAGGCGTCCACAGATCCCAATGTGATGACGATTAAGATTACAATCTACCGTCTTGCAAAGAAAGCAAGGCTTGTAGAATATCTCTGTGCAGCTGCGGAAAATGGGAAAGAGGTTACGGTTCTCATTGAACTTCGGGCAAGATTTGATGAACAGAATAATATTGACTGGTCAGAACGACTGGAGGAAGCCGGTTGCCGCGTGATCTATGGGTTTGACAATTATAAGGTCCATTCAAAGCTCTGTCTTATCACCTACCGGAATCGCGGAGAAATTCAGTATATCACACAAGTGGGTACCGGAAATTATAATGAAAAGACTGCGGCGATGTATACAGATCTTTCGCTTATGACAGCGAATCGGGAGATTGGTAAGGACGCAATGGAATTTTTCAAAAATATGTCCATCAGTAATCTTGACGGGGAATATCAGCACTTAATCGTATCTCCTACGAGTCTGAAACAAAAGGTGCTTTCACTTATGGATGAAGAGATTGCAAGGGGGAGAGAGGGAAGAATCGTCATGAAAATGAATTCCCTTACAGATGTAGATTTTATCGAAAAAGTCGCCCAAGCTTCCAGAGCCGGAGTAAAGATTGACTTGATTATCCGTGGAATCTGCTGTATACTTCCGGGAGTGAAGGGTTATACAGAGAACCTGCGTGTGACCAGTGTGGTGGGGCGATTTTTAGAGCATCCGCGCATTTTCAGCTTTGGTACAGGAAGCAGACAGAAGATATATATTGGTTCTGCGGATATGATGACAAGAAATACGGAGAAGCGTGTTGAAGTTGCCTGTACGATTTTGGACGAGGATGTCAAGAGACAGATCAATCATTATCTGAAAGTGATGTTAAGTGATAATATCAAAGCGAGGGTGCTTCAGCGCGACGGAACGTATCAGAAGAGAGAGCAGACAGAACCATTTGTAGATTCACAGGCAGTATTTATGGAAGAAGCCCTTCAAAATTCCAGAAAACCGGCAGAGCCAAAGAAGGCAGGATTCATGGAAAAGATAAAAGATCTATTTAAGAGATAATACAAAATAGATATAAGAGGAGTAGAAGAGCATTTCATGGGGAAATCATTATATATTGCAGAGAAACCAAGCGTAGCACAAGAATTTGCAAAGGCGTTGAAATTGAAGCTAAATAGAAAAGACGGCTATCTGGAATCGGAGGAAGCAGTCGTTACCTGGTGTGTGGGGCATCTTGTAACGATGAGTTATCCGGAAGAATATGATCCGTCACTTAAGAGGTGGAGTCTTGAGACTCTGCCTTTTATTCCTGAGCAGTTTAAGTACGAAGTCATTCCGGCGGTTGCCAAACAATTTAAGATTGTGTCAGGGCTTCTGAATCGTCCCGATGTTGACACAATCTATGTGTGTACAGACTCCGGGCGGGAAGGAGAGTATATTTACCGCCTCGTAGAACAGCAGGCCGGCGTACATGGAAAAGAAAGACGACGGGTGTGGATCGACTCTCAGACGGAAGAAGAGATCGTGCGAGGGATTCGTGAGGCAAAGGATTTGAAGGAGTATGACAATCTGTCAGCTTCGGCGTACTTAAGAGCAAAAGAGGACTATCTTATGGGAATCAATTTTTCCCGCCTATTGACGCTGAAATACGGAAACAGTATTTCCAATTATCTTCATACGAAATATTCCGTTATTTCCGTTGGCCGTGTGATGACTTGTGTGCTTGGCATGGTGGTGCGTAGAGAACGGGAAATTCGCGAATTTGTCGAAACACCCTTTTACCGCGTGCTAAGTACGATCGGAGAAGCAGAGGAAAGCTTTGAAGGTGAATGGAAAGCGGTGGAAGGCTCCAGATATTTTGAGTCCTTTGACCTCTATAAAGAAAATGGCTTTAAAGAGAGGGAGAAGGCGGAAGAGCTGGTTGCTTATCTGGAAGCTCCTTCACCGGTTACCTGTCAGATCACAGCCATAGAGAAGAAGAAAGAGAAAAAAAATCCGCCTCTTTTATTTAACTTGGCGGAGCTTCAAAATGAATGTTCCAAACGTTTTAAGATCAGTCCCGATGAGACGCTTCGCATTGTACAGGAACTGTATGAGAAGAAGCTTGTCACCTATCCGAGAACCGATGCCAGAGTGCTGTCTACAGCGGTTGCAAAGGAGATTCATAAAAACTTAAACGGTTTGATGAAATATGAGCCGGCTGTTTCTTATCTTCAGGAGATTGTTTCTTTTGGAAGCCATAAAGGGTTAGCAAAGACGAGATATGTCAATGATAAGCAGATTACCGATCACTATGCGATTATTCCTACCGGACAGGGAATCGGAGCGTTAAAAAGCGTTTCTGCGCTGTCAGCGAAGGTGTACGATGTGATCGTGAAGCGTTTCTTGAGTATCTTTTACCCTGCGGCGGTGTACCAGAAGGTGTCAATCACAACAAAAGTAAAAGAAGAATCATTTTTCTCTAATTTTAAGGTGCTGGCTGAAGCAGGATATCTTAAGGTGGTAAATGAGGAGAACCAGAGTCAGGAAAAATCAGCAGACCAGAAGATGTTCGAGAGGGTAAATGCACTGAAAAAAGGAATGGTGTTTCCGGTTTCGGCATTTGAGATCAAAGAAGGAAAAACCTCTCCGCCGAAACGTTATAATTCCGGTTCATTGATTCTTGCTATGGAAAATGCGGGACAGTTGATCGAGGATGAAGATTTGCGGGCACAGATCAAAGGAAGCGGTATCGGAACCAGCGCCACAAGAGGAGAAATTTTAAAGAAATTATTTCACATTAAGTATTTATCCTTAAATAAAAAGACACAGATCGTGACGCCGACGCTGCTTGGAGAAATGATCTATGATGTAGTGGAACACTCTATTCGTTCGCTTTTAAATCCAGAATTAACAGCAAGCTGGGAGAAGGGGCTTACTTATGTGGCAGATGGTGATATTACGCCGGAAGAGTACATGCAGAAGCTGGATCACTTTATCGTGAGCCGTACAATGGGGGTAAAGGGACTTAACAATCAAGGACAGCTTCGGGAGTGTTATGACCGATCGGCGAAGTTCTACAAGAAGAAATAATTGCCTAATAACCGGAAAAGTGCTATTCTTTACATAGTAACTTGAGGATAGAAGAAAGACAGGAGACAACAATGAGAGAATTGACAGTAAATGAATTATATGATTTAAATGAAACAATTGCGAAAGACATTTTTGATGATGTAACTTACCCTTGGGAAGTGCTTCCGAAAATCGGAGATTTTATTGTGGAGCTTGGAAAGACACTTTCCAAAGAGGAGTATGATCAGGTGGAAGAGAATGTGTGGATTGCCAAGTCGGCAAACGTATTTCCGTCTGCGTATATTCATGGTCCTGCAATCATCGGCAAGGATGCAGAAGTAAGACACTGTGCATTTATCCGCGGCAATGCCATCGTAGGAGAGGGCGCGGTAGTCGGTAATTCTACAGAGCTTAAGAACGTAATTCTGTTCAATAAAGTACAGGTTCCTCATTATAATTATGTGGGCGATTCCGTGCTTGGATATAAAGCGCATATGGGAGCGGGCTCTATTACTTCAAATGTAAAATCTGATAAAAAGCTGGTCGTTGTAAAGACACCGGAAGGTGGAATCGAGACCGGAAGAAAGAAATTCGGAGCAATGCTCGGAGATGAAGTTGAAGTAGGATGCGGAACTGTTCTGAATCCGGGAAGTGTTGTCGGAAGACATACGAATATTTACCCGTTGTCCAGTGTAAGAGGCTATGTTCCGGCAGGAAGCATTTATAAGAGACAGGGTGAAGTAGTAGAAAAAAAAGGAGAGTAGACAGATGAAGAAGATTGGATTTATCGGCGTTGGCATTATGGGAAAATCCATGGTGCGAAATCTGATGAAGGCTGGATTTGAGCTTCATATTTTCGCGAGAACAAAAGCGAAAGTAGAGGATGTGATCAGCGAGGGAGCTGTATTCCACAGCACCATCAAGGAATGTGTGTCAGATTGTGACGCAGTGATCACGATCGTAGGGTTCCCGGCAGATGTAGAAGAAGTATATTTTGAAGAAGGAAATATATTAGACAGTGCCAAATCAGGAGCTTACCTTATTGATATGACAACAACAAGTCCGATGCTGTCAGAGAAGATCTATGCAGAGGGTAAGAAACGAGGCTTTCATGTACTGGATGCTCCGGTGACAGGAGGCGATACAGGAGCAAAGGCGGGAACACTGTCAATCTTAGTCGGAGGAGACAAAGAAGACTACGAAGCATGTATTCCGTTATTTGAAGCAATGGGAACCAACCTCAATTATCAGGGAGGTGCAGGCTGCGGGCAGCACGCAAAGATGGCGAATCAGATTATGATCGCAGGGACATTGTCCGGTGTGTGTGAAGCGCTCACTTATGCGAAAGCAAAGGGGCTTGATCTTCCTACAGTGATCAAATCAGTAGCAACAGGAGCGGCAGGAAGCAAGCAGTTAGATCTCTTTGCACCTAAAATTCTGGAAAAAAATTACGAGCCCGGATTTTTTATCAAGCATTTTATTAAAGATATGAAGATTGCTTTGACAGAGGCTAATCGCAGTGATCTTTTCCTGGAAGTGTTAAGTCTTGTCCTTTCGAACTATGAAGAACTGGAAGCAGAAGGATATGGGGATCTTGGCACACAGGCATTGATTAAATATTATGAAGCAGAAGGGGAGGAGTAGGAAATGAATGATAAGTATGTAACATTTGAAATCGGAAAGACGAAACATATTGCATTGGTCGCACATGACGGAAAGAAGAAAGAACTGGTAGAATGGTGTGATAAAAATAAAGAAATTTTAAAGGGACATTTCTTGTGCGGAACCGGTACAACAGCAAGACTGATCGCTGAGAAGACAGGACTTCCGGTGAAAGGATATAACAGCGGTCCATTAGGCGGAGATCAGCAGATCGGTGCAAAAATCGTAGAAGGTCAGATTGATTTTATGATCTTTTTATGGGACCCGCTGGAGGCCCAGCCGCATGATCCGGACGTGAAGGCATTGCTTCGTATCGCTGTTGTCTATGATATCCCGATTGCAAATAATCTTGCAACGGCAGATTTTATGCTTCATTCTAAATATATGGATGGAACATACAACCGGAGAGTGGAGAATTTCCAGAGAACCGTTCAGGAACGTGTTGAGCAGATGAAATAAAATATAGTGTCTGAAAAATAAGAGTGGATAATTTATCTGCTCTTTTTTTGCGGTTTTATTCGGTTGTATAAGAATGCAGTTGACAGCAATAGGAATATTATGCTATTCTAGGACAGTAAACTTTGCTACTTTAAAGCGTAACGCTTTAAAGTAGCGTAAGAAGATGGATATAAGGAAGTTTGAGAAGGAAGGGTAACAGTATGGAAATCAAATTAACGTTGCTAATCGTATTTTTTGCAGTCATGGTAGGAGTAGGACTCTATTCCAGAAAGCATACAGCCAGTGTAGATGGATTTGTACTTGGCGGGCGGTCAGTTGGACCGTGGCTTACAGCATTTGCATATGGGACCTCTTATTTCTCCGCAGTTGTATTTGTTGGATATGCAGGTCAATTTGGCTGGAAGTACGGTATTGCAAGTACGTGGATTGGAATCGGTAATGCTGTGATCGGAAGCTTAATGGCATGGGTAGTGTTAGGAAGACGAACGAAGGTTATGACACAGCATCTGGGAAGTAAAACGATGCCTGATTTTTTTGGTGAACGGTATGGGAGCAAGGCATTAAAGATCATGGCGTCGGCAATCGTGTTTGTTTTTCTGGTCCCATATACGGCATCCATCTATAATGGTCTGTCCAGATTGTTTGAAATGGCATTTCATATTCCTTACGCTTATTGTGTTGCGGGAATGGCAGTGTTCACTGGAATTTATGTAATTTTGGGCGGATACATGGCGACAGCCATTAACGATTTTATTCAGGGAATTATTATGCTGATTGGAATTGTAGCGGTGATCGCTGCAGTGTTAAGCGGTCAGGGTGGTTTTCTGGAGGCAATCAGAAAGATGGCGGAGATTCCAAGCGATCTTCCGGTTACTATGGGACAGCCGGGAGCATTTACTTCCTTCTTTGGACCGGACCCGTGGAATCTGTTAGGTGTTATCATACTGACGTCTCTCGGAACGTGGGGACTGCCTCAGATGATCGGGAAATTTTATGCGATCAAGGATGAAAAATCCATTAATACAGGAACCGTGATTTCTACATTATTTGCCTGTGTTGTGGCAGGAGGAAGCTATTTTCTCGGAGGATTCGGACGTCTCTTTGACAGTAGTGAAATCTATGATGAGACGGGAAGTGTGGTGTTTGACAGTATTGTTCCGCATATGCTGTCGTCTCTTCCGGATCTTTTGATCGGAATAGTAGTTGTGCTTGTATTATCAGCCTCTATGTCGACACTTGCATCTTTAGTGCTGACTTCCAGTTCGACGCTGACACTGGATTTTTTAAAAGATAATGTTATGAAAAATATGAGTGAAAAGAAACAAATACGCTGGATGCAGTTTTTAGTCGTGTTCTTTATCGGATTATCCGTATGGATTGCATTAGATCCATCTACCTTTATTGCGCAGCTTATGGGAATTTCATGGGGAGCGCTGGCAGGAGCATTTCTGGCGCCGTTCTTGTATGGATTATATTGGAAACGTGTGACAAGGGCTGCTGTATGGGCAAGCTTTATCACAGGTGTAGGTATTACCGTTTCTAACCTGTTTCTTCATTACATTGTCTCTCCGATCAATGCAGGAGCGGTGGCAATGATCGCAGGGCTTGTAGTTGTTCCGCTTGTAAGCATCATTACACCGAAACCGGAGGCAAAGACGGTGGAACAGATTTTTGCCTGCTATGAGGAGACGGTAACGATTACTAAGAAACGTTCTCTGGAAGCCGAAAGATAATATGTGAAATATTAAAATATATCAACTAAAATGATTAAAAATGTCACTTTTTTTTTCCTTAAGCATATGATAGGATAAGGGAGTATTAAAAATAGACAACAAAGTTGATAATTATTATTCAACATAATAAGCACTGAAATGTGTGATAGAGAGGAAGTAAAGAGACATGAAAAATTATCAGAAGTATGAGAAAACCTATTTTATGCCGCCGGAAGTTACTTACGACTGGGCAAAGAAAGACGCAATTGAAAAACCACCAATCTGGTGCAGCGTAGATTTGCGAGATGGAAATCAGGCGTTGATCGAGCCTATGAGTCTGGAAGAAAAATTAGAATTTTTCCAGATGCTGGTGGATGTAGGATTTAAGGAGATAGAAGTTGGATTTCCTGCGGCTTCTGAGACAGAATATCAGTTTATGAGAACATTGATCGAAAAAAATATGATTCCGGATGATGTGACCGTACAGGTGCTTACACAGGCAAGAGAACATATTATTAAGAAGACGTTTGAAGCAGTTAAGGGAGCGCCTCATGCAGTGATTCATCTTTATAACTCCACTTCGGTAGCACAGCGGGAACAGGTATTTAAAAAGAGTAAAGAAGAGATCAAAAAGATTGCTATTGACGGTGCCGAGCTGCTGTTAAAGCTGGCATCTGAGACAGATGGTAATTTTACTTTCCAGTACAGTCCGGAGAGTTTCCCGGGCACAGAGGTGGATTATGCAGTAGAAGTGTGTAACGCGGTATTGGATGTATGGAAGCCGACGAAAGAGAACAAGGCAATCATTAACATTCCGACAACCGTTGAAAATGCTATGCCTCATGTATTTGCCTGTCAGCTGGAATACGTGCATAAACACCTGAAATACAGAGATAATGTAATTCTTTGTCTTCATCCTCATAACGACAGAGGATGCGGCGTTGCAACAGCGGAGCTTGGCGTTCTGGCAGGAGCTGACCGTATTGAGGGAACGTTATTCGGAAACGGAGAGCGTACCGGAAATGTTGATATTATTACGATGGGAATGAATATGTATTCTCACGGTGTTGATCCGGGACTTGATTTCTCAAATATGAAAAGGCTCAGAGAGACTTATGAACGGCTTACAAGAATGCATGTGTATGAACGTCAGCCATATGCCGGAGACCTTGTATTTACAGCCTTTTCCGGCTCTCATCAGGATGCGATCGCTAAAGGAATGGCTTATCGTGATGAGAAGCAGTGTGATACATGGACAGTTCCTTATCTTCCAATCGATCCGAAAGATGTCGGAAGACAGTATGACTCTGATGTTATCCGTATCAACAGCCAGTCCGGTAAGGGTGGTGTAAACTACATTTTAAAACAGAGTCATGGAATCAACCTTCCTCAGGCAATGCGTGCAGAAGTCGGTTATCTGGTGAAAGATGTATCTGATAAGGCACATAAGGAATTAACACCGGATTGGGTATATCAGATCTTTTCAGATAATTATATTAATACGAAACCGGTATTCCATGTAGATGAATGTCACTTTAAGCAGGGGGATGGTATTACAGCAGAGGCAACGATCAATCATGCAGGAGAGACGAGAGTTGTTACTGCAATGGGAAATGGACGTCTTGACGCCGTAAGCAATGCTATCAAACAATATTTTAATATCAGTTATGAACTTACTTTCTATGAAGAACATTCTCAGTCGAAAGGCTCATCTTCCAAAGCGGTTGCATACGTGGGCATTATAAGCAAAGGAAAAACCTTCTGGGGAGTCGGCATTGATCCTGATATTATCAGAGCTTCCATAGAGGCGCTGATTGTTGCGGTGAATAAATTAGAAGAGCTTGGCAATTCAAAAAGCTGTCAGGATGCCAGAATGGTCGAGATCATGAACTATATTCAGGCAAATTATATTGATATTACGTTAGAAGATCTGGCAGAAAAATTCTATCTCTCAAAACCGTATATATCAAAATACATCAAAGAAAAATCAGGGATCACATTCGGAGAAATGGTGAAAAAGATTCGTATGAAGAAAGCAAAATCTCTGTTAAAGGGAAGCAATATGACAGTTGAAAATATTGCGCTCAGCGTAGGATATCAGAACGTAGAACATTTTAACCGACTGTTCAAAAAAGCATATAATATGACACCGATCCAGTTCAGAAATGAAAAATAATGATTATGTCCCCCGGGGTAAACTTGCAAAAAGCCCCGGGGGACATTTTACTTTTCCCCCGGGGCTCGTAAGCAATATCTTAGATTGCTCTTGTATACTCTTTCAGCCATTCTCTTTCTTCTTCTGTGAGATGTGGTCCGATCTTTTCG
This sequence comes from Dorea sp. CAG:317, assembly GCA_000433535.1. Classification (GTDB taxonomy): domain Bacteria; phylum Bacillota; class Clostridia; order Lachnospirales; family Lachnospiraceae; genus Dorea_D. Next base: position 169,402 of record FR892679.1, on the reverse strand, counting down.
TATACATCTTTGTGGTAGTTATTCAGCCATTCTCTTTCAGATTTGCTCATTTCTTCCGGATCAATACCGTCTAAGTCGATTGGAGCAAAAGTGATTGTCTCGAAGTGCATGAACTGTCCGTATTTATTCTGGACACCTTTTCTTACGATAAATTCATTTTCGATACGAATACCGAACTGACCATCTTCGTAGATACCAGGCTCATCTGTGATAACCATGCCTTCTTCCAGTTTGTGATGTTCGTTCTTGCTTGGTACAACATACCATCTGAAACCTGTCGGTGGTTCGTGAACGTTTGCAAGGTATCCGACACCGTGTCCTGTACCGCACTGGAAATCAAGGTCAAGATCCCAGATCGGTCCTCTTGCAAGGACGTCAAGGTTATATCCGTAACATCCATACAGGAATTTTGCACGGGAAAGGTTCATCATTGCACGTACAACAGCAGTAAAGTATTTCTTCATCTGCTGGTCGACAGAGCCAAGGACGAATGTTCTTGTGATATCGGTAGAACCTTCATAGTATCCGCCGCCTGTATCATTCAGGAAGAAAGCGCCTTTTTCTAATTTTACATCTGTCTCTTCAGAAGGAGAGTAGTGCATCATGGCTGCGTGATCTTTGTAAGCACACAGTGGCTCGAAGCTGTCACGGATATAACCGTCTTGCTCTGCACGAAGAGAAGTAAGTTTTTGAATAGAACTTAATTCTGTAATAGTCTCCTTATCGAAGTTATTTTTGATCCAGTACATGAACTTTGTAATAGCAACACCGTCTTTAATATGAGCAGCTCTGATATTTTCAAGCTCTGTCTCATTCTTCATAGCCTTCATGAGAATGGTCGGATTAGCAGCTTCAACGATGTGGCAAGGAATGTTTTTGTAAAGAGCGTAGTTCATCTTCATTGGATCAATCAGGATGGTCTCAGAAGCATCCAGTTTCTTGATATCTTCGTAAATATCGTTGTATGCGTGAAGATTTACATTTGCCTTTTTGAGTTCACCGAGAATCTGGTCATTTAATTTTTTCTCATCGACATAGAGCTCAACACTATCCATTTTTACAATGGCATAGGAGAGAAGCAGTGGGAAGAAATCAATATCATCACCACGTACATTCAAGAGCCAGCATACATCATCAAGAGAAGCAATTGCGTGTACGGTAGCGCCTTTTTCAGTCATTACTTTACGCACGCGCTCCAGTTTAGATGCTGTACTTTCACCGGAATATTTCTCTTCCAGGAAGAATGCCGGTTTGTCTGATAATGCCGGTCTGTCTTCCCAAATTGTATCGATGAGATCCTCGGAATAGTCGATATTGATTCCTTTGGAAGCAAGTGCATCCTCATATTCCTGACCTTCACCCATAGAGAGAACACGTCCGTCAAATGCAACAGTTCCGCCGGATGGAATCTTGTCTGCCAGATATTCTGTGATAGAAGGTGTGTCGCCTACGAACATCTTCATTAAGCGTACACCGGTACCTGCCATTTCATTTTCTGCCTGGAAGAAATATCTTCCGTCTGTCCATAAACCTGCATCATCTTTGCAGATGACAGCAGTTCCGTAAGAGCCACTGAAACCAGTGATGAATTTTCTTGCTTTAAAGTGTTCCCCAACATATTCGCTCTGATGGAAGTCAGCAGTAGGAACAACGTAAGCATCAATGTTCTTTTCGTCCATAAGAGAGCGAAGCTTTGCAATTCTTTCTGATACTGTCATGACCAAAAACCTCCTTAAAATAGAATGATGTCTTAAAAAATCTGTCATTTGAAAAAGAGACCGCTGGCGCAATCTCTTTTTCGATCTTTATGAAATTGTTGATTATTCAGCTTTTTCCATTTCGTCAAGTTTTCCACTGAATGCCCAGAGGATAAGACCAAGAACGATAATAACTGCTGCTAATCCACCGTATCCCATTGTGAAGTCAAGAGTCTTTAACCATGCATATAAGCTTGGGTAAATCTTCTGAGCAAGGAATACTGCGATTGGCCAGAAACCAAGTAACAGACCAAGTACTTTAGCTGGAGCAAGTTTGGAAACAAATGAGTTACCAAGTGGGGAGAATACCATCTCACCAACTGACATCAACAGACATACAAGTGCTAACCAGAATACAGAACACTGTCCGTTAGCAGCTGCGATCTTGTCAGCGATAACCATTACAATGTAAGAACATCCTACAAGCATAATACCAAGAGCTGTTTTCTTGAACATGCTCATGTCGCCCTTCGGTCTCTTAGCCATTTTAGCCCAAACCATAGCAAGTACAGGACCTAAGATGATACATACTAAAGCATTTACAGAGTCGAACCAAGAAGTAGGAATCTGGAAGCTTCCAACGTACCAGTTAGCAAGGTTCATGTAGTCAGCACCATCACCCCAACCGAAGCGGTAGTAAGCTGGCATGTAAGCCATGTACCAAACCATCCAGAAGATACTGGAGAACAGAGTTACAAGGATAATTGCAACGATACGCTTAACATCACCGGATGTAAGTTTTGCATCAGTACCTTCTTTTTTACCTGCTGCTTCGAATTCACGCTGGTCAACTTTGAATGGTTTCTTACCAGCTTCGCCAAGAGCTTTGCTGTTAAGGATGAACCATGCAGCATCGATGAACATGAAGATACCACAGATTAAGAATACAGTGTTGAAGCTTGTCTTGATACCGAACAAACCTGTTGTAGCAAGCATAGCAATGAATGTTGTACCGATGAATGATCCGATGTTAACGAAAGAGTACTGAATTGAGAAAGCCTCGTCCAGTTCCTCAGCATCGTGGAACAGAAGACCATTGATACCGGATAAGTTACCTTTGAACAGACCAGTACCGATTGATACAAGAATGATCATTGCCCATACAAGTGCCATAGAATCAGCTTTCCATGTACATACATATCCAAGTCCCATAAGGATCATTCCTAATGGTACACAGATTCTTGGGCTGATCCAGTGGTCAGCGATGTAACCACCAAAGATAGGTGTGATGTATGTCCATGCTACGAAAGAACCAGACATAGCAGCACCTTCGACGTCGGATAATCCAAGACCGCCTGATGCAACTTCTGTTGCGATCCAAATGGCTAACAGATATTTTACTGTGTAGAATGCAAGACGCTCAAATGTAAATCCGAGTGCGCAAACGTAAAAGCCAAATGGTTTTCCTTTTTTTGCTTTTTCCATTTTTTTATCCCTCCAATTATTAAAAATGAAAATAAATATTAGTGAAACTTGTCAGCATTAGATAAAAGAAATGCATATGTACAAGCTCGACTTGTAAATTATAACACAAAGAATTGATTATTACAATGAGAACTTAAGAAAAAGTTAATAAATTATTTAGAATAAAATTTGAACGTCAAATATTTGACAAAACAGAGTGAAAAGTATTGCGGAGCACTATAAAAAAGGATATAATATAATTGGCAAAAATTTGGTTTTACTTTTAATAAGGAAGTAATTAACCCAATTTAAAATAAAAAATGGAGGACTGGACTATGGGCAACAAAACAGAAAATGCAGCAGGCAGACGAATTGCAGCGATGCTTGATGCAGGAAGCTTTGTTGAAATCGGCGGTGCTGTTACAGCGAGAAATACAGATTTCAACATGCAGGAAAAAGAAACTCCGGCAGACGGTGTAATTACCGGTTATGGAGTGATTGATGGGAACTTGGTGTATGTATACAGTCAGGATGTATCTGTATTAAATGGTGCAATTGGCGAGATGCATGCGAAGAAGATTGCGCGTATTTATGATATGGCAATGAAGATGGGTGCTCCGGTCATTGGACTGATTGATTGTGCAGGATTGAGACTTCAGGAAGCAACAGATGCACTGGAAGCTTTCGGAGGCTTATATTTGAAACAGTCTATGGCATCAGGCGTGATTCCTCAGATCACAGCGATCTTCGGAATGTGCGGCGGCGGTCTTTCCTTGATTCCGGCGCTTGCAGACTTTACATTTATGGAAGAAAAGGGAAGATTATTTGTTAATTCTCCAAATGCTATTGCAGGAAACCGCATTGAAAAGTGTGATACAGCAAGTGCAGCATTCCAAAGCAAAGAAGTTGGTCTTGTGGATGGCGTGGAGACAGAAGACGAAATTCTTGAAGATATCCGCACGTTGATCTGTATGCTTCCTTGTAATAATGAAGAGGATGCTTCTTATGATGAATGTAATGATGATCTTAACAGAGTATGTGAAGGGATTGAAGATGCATTTGAGGATGTAGCGATTGCGCTTTCACAGATTTCAGATGATCAGATTTTCTTTGAGACAAAGAAAGATTTCGCACAAGATATGGTGACTGGATTTATCCGATTAAACGGAATGACAGTCGGCGCAGTTGCGAATCGTTCCGTTGTATATAATGAAGAAGGAGAGATCGCTGCTCAGTTTGATGGTTCCTTATCCGCAGACGGTGCGAACAAAGCCGCAGAGTTTGTTGAGTTCTGTGATGCTTTCAATATTCCGGTATTGTCCCTGACAAATGTATCTGGTTTTGCGGCAAGCGAGTATGATGAGAAACATCTGGCGAAAGCTGCGGCAAAATTGACGTATGCATTTGCTAACGCAACAGTGCCGAAGGTAAATGTTGTGACAGGCAAAGCTTTCGGAAGTGCTTATGTTGCCATGAACAGTAAATCTACAGGTGCAGACATGGTGTATGCATGGGAGACTTCTGAGATCGGAATGATGGATGCAGCACTTGCAGCGAAGATCATGTATGCAGATGCAGATGCAGATGTGATAAAGGTGAAAGCGACAGAATACAAAGAATTGCAATCCAGTCCATATGCAGCGGCAAGGAGAGGATATGTAGATACGATCATTGCTCCGGCTGATACAAGAAAATATGTAATCGGAGCATTTGAAATGTTATTTACAAAGAGGGAAGACCGTCCCATGAAAAAACACGGAACAGTTTAGAGAGGTGAGGCAAAGTGAAGAAAAAATTAAGCTTATTAATCTGTACTCTGACTGCGATATTGTGTTTTACAGGATGTGCCAGTACAAAGGCAGAGCTTGACTATGACAAAGCAACTGTTGAACAGTCTGTAGAATTCCTGGTAAGCTACTGTTCTTCTGCTGATGATGCGGCAATGGAGCAGTGGGGAGAACTATCAGATTATGAAATCCAGTATCAATTGATGCAGGCAGGGCTTCCATATACACCGGACAGCTTCCTGGGAGCAATGGAGAGCTGGACAGCAGGCGTGGAAGAATGCGGTGCTTATGTAGGACATGGAGATTATGTGTACGAAGCTTCTGAAGATGAACTGAAAGTAACAACAGAGGCACAGTTTAAAAATCGAGACGCATCTCTTACATTTATCTTTGATGACAACTTAAATCTTGAGAGTATGACGGTAGATGCACAGTATTCTACAGGAGAGATCTTAAAGAAAGCAGGACTTAATACATTGCTTGGAATGGGAACTGTATTTATGGTATTGATTTTCATTTCCCTTATTATTTCCCTGTTTAAATATATCCCGGCAATTGAAAATGCTCTGAAGAAGAAACCAAAAGAAGCGGAAAAAGAGGTTGTGGAAGAACCTGTTGTAGAAGAGGTATCCGAAGAGCAGGATGTGACCGATGACACAGAGCTTGTTGCAGTAATCGCAGCTGCGATCGCAGCTGCAGATGGTACGACAACGGATGGATTCGTAGTAAGAAGTATTCGAAGACGTCCGGCTAATAAATGGAATTCATAGTGAAAATAGGAGGAATCAAAATGAAAAATTATACAATTACAGTAAATGGCAATGTCTATGATGTGACCGTAGAGGAAAATGGAGCAGGGGCAGCACCAAAGGCAGCACCTAAGGCTCCGAAAGCAGCACCAAAAGCAGCGCCGGCTCCAAAGGCTCCGGCAAAAGCAGCAGGAGCAGGTTCTGTGGAAGTGAAAGCGGGAGCAGCAGGAAAAGTATTTAAGATTGAGGCAAATGTTGGACAGAGCGTGAAGAAGGGCGATGCTGTTGTAATTATCGAAGCAATGAAGATGGAAATTCCAGTTGTGGCACCGGAAGACGGAACAGTTGCAAGCATTGACGCAGCAGTGGGCGATGCAATTGAAGCAGGCGCGGTGTTAGCTACATTAAACTAATGTGAAACTGATTCCTTAGATGGAACAGACACGACTGGAGGTTAAAAAATGGAATATATAACAAAAACATTGGGAAACCTCGTGCAGCAGACAGCATTCTTCAGTCTCACATGGGGCAATTTGATCATGATTGCTGTAGCATGTTTTTTCCTGTATTTAGCAATTCGACGTGGGTTCGAGCCTCTGCTTCTGGTACCGATCGCTTTCGGTATGCTTCTTGTTAATATCTATCCGGATATTATGTTGCATGCGGAAGATGCAGCTAACGGAACCGGCGGACTGCTTTACTATTTCTTTAAACTGGATGAGTGGGCAATCCTTCCGTCGTTGATCTTCCTTGGCGTAGGTGCGATGACAGACTTCGGACCTCTGATCGCGAATCCTAAGAGCTTTCTTTTAGGTGCAGCGGCACAATTTGGTATTTTTACAGCGTATCTTGGAGCTATGGCGATGGGATTTTCCGACAAGGCGGCAGCGGCAGTTTCCATTATCGGAGGAGCCGATGGACCGACTTCTATCTTCCTTGCCGGTAAATTGCAGCAGACAGCTCTTATGGGACCGATCGCAGTAGCGGCTTATTCTTACATGGCTTTAGTTCCGGTTATCCAGCCTCCGATTATGAAGCTTCTGACAACCGAAAAAGAGCGTAAGATCAAGATGGAGCAGTTAAGACCGGTATCCAAACTTGAGAGAATCCTGTTCCCGATCATTGTTACGATCGTTGTATGTGTAATCCTTCCAACGACAGCGCCATTGGTTGGTATGTTGATGCTTGGAAATCTCTTCCGTGAATCCGGTGTTGTAAGACAACTTACGGACACAGCATCCAATGCACTGATGTATATCGTTGTTATCCTTCTTGGAACTTCTGTCGGCGCTACAACCAGTGCAGAGGCGTTCCTTAATTGGGATACGATCAAGATCGTCATTCTTGGACTTGTAGCATTTGCTGTAGGTACGGCGACAGGTGTATTGTTTGGTAAATTGATGTGTATTGCAACTCACGGAAAGGTAAATCCGCTGATCGGTTCTGCCGGAGTATCCGCAGTTCCTATGGCAGCACGTGTGTCCCAGAAAGTCGGAGCAGAGGCAGATCCTACCAACTTCCTGCTGATGCATGCAATGGGACCTAACGTTGCCGGAGTTATCGGAACAGCAGTAGCTGCCGGAACCTTTATGGCAATCTTCGGAGTAGTATAAAAAGATTAGTAATTTTATTTTACAAAATTATGGAGGAAAGAAATCATGGCAGAAATAGAGAAAAAACCAATTAAAATAACAGAGACCATCCTGCGTGATGCACACCAATCTCTGATTGCCACACGTATGACAACGGAGCAGATGCTGCCGATCATCAAGAAAATGGATCAGGTAGGATACCACTCTGTAGAGTGCTGGGGCGGCGCTACATTTGATGCCTCTCTTCGTTTCTTAAAGGAAGATCCGTGGGAGAGACTTCGTAAATTCCGCGATGGATTTAAGAATACAAAGCTTCAGATGTTATTCCGTGGACAGAATATCTTAGGATACCGTCCATATGCAGATGACGTAGTGGAATATTTTGTACAGAAATCCGTTGCAAACGGAATAGATATTATTCGAATTTTTGACTGTCTTAATGATCTTCGTAATCTTCAGACAGCAGTTACAGCAGCGAACAAGGAAAAAGCAGACGCACAGGTTGCTCTGTCCTATACATTGGGCGATGCATATACAATGGATTACTGGGTAGATATTGCTAAGAGAATCGAAGACATGGGAGCAACATCTATCTGTATCAAAGATATGGCAGGACTTCTTGTGCCATATAAGGCAACAGAATTGATCGGAGCATTGAAAGATGCAGTA
>FR892679.1:141985-161403 GCA_000433535.1 Dorea sp. CAG:317 | reverse complement strand
AGCTTCATACACACTATACATCTGGTGTAGCTTCTATGACATACCTGAAAGCAGTAGAGGCAGGTGTGGATGTTATTGATACGGCAATGTCACCATTTGCGTTGGGAACATCTCAGCCGGCAACGGAAGTAATGGTAGAGACATTCAAAGGTACACCTTATGACAGCGGGCTTGATCAGAAGCTGTTGGCAGAGATTGCAGATTACTTCCGACCAATTCGTGATGAGGCGCTTGAGAGCGGACTTTTGAATCCGAAGAATATGGGAGTAAATATTAAGACTCTGTTGTATCAGGTACCGGGAGGTATGCTTTCCAACCTGACTTCTCAGTTGAAAGAACAGAATGCAGAAGATAAATATTATGAGGTGCTTGAGGAAGTTCCGAAGGTTCGTAAGGATCTCGGTGAACCGCCGCTTGTTACTCCTTCTTCTCAGATTGTCGGTACACAGGCTGTATTTAACGTGCTGATGGGTGAGCGATATAAGATGGCTACTAAGGAGACTAAGGACGTGTTAAGCGGAAAATACGGTGCAACTGTAAAACCATTTAACGAGGATGTGAGAAAGAAAGTTCTCGGCGAAGATGCAGAAATCATCACCTGTCGTCCGGCAGATCTGATTCCGGATGAGCTCGATACTTTGAAAGAAGAGATGTCACAGTGGAGCCAGCAGGATGAGGACGTGCTGACATACGCATTGTTCCCACAGGTAGCAACTGACTTCTTTAAATACAGAGAAGCGCAGCAGACAAAAGTAGATCAGACAGTGGCAGACACAGAAAACGGAAGTTATCCGGTATAAGTGAAGCGCATATAGAAGAAATAACAAAGATCAGAGAGATTGTGTGGTTGGAATTAAGATCACACAATCTCTTTTTATAGAAATCTGTATACTTGAACAATAAAAGATTTCGCTATATAATAATTAAAGTGTTAATTATGGTTGAGAGAAGGATTACGTTATCATGGGAAATAAAAATGAATTGCTTCAAAAAATTGATGAAAAATATTCAAAATTCAGCAAAGGGCAGAAGAAGCTTGCGGATTTTATACGGGAAGACTACGATAAAGCCGCATTTTTGACAGCTGCGAAGATGGGGGAGGAAGTCGGTGTCAGCGAGTCAACAGTTGTGCGTTTTGCTATGGCGCTTGGATACGAAGGATACCCGGGCTTCCAGAAGGCATTAGAAGAATTGGTGCGGACGAAATTAAATTCGATTCAGCGAATGGAAGTGACGTATGGACGAATCAGTCAGGGAGAGATTCTTACATCTGTGCTCCATTCTGACATTGAGAAGATTAAACTGACCATGGAAGCAATTGACCATGAAAGCTTTGAGCTTGCGGTGGATACAATTCTTCATGCGAAAAAAATCTATGTGATCGGTATTCGAAGCTGTGCGCCGCTTGCAAGCTTTTTGGGATTTTATCTGAATCTGATCTGCGAAGATGTGACTGCAGTAAATACAAATAGCTCCAGTGAGATTTTCGAACAGTTGATTCGTATCGGCGAGGACGATGTGATCATAGGTATCAGTTTCCCAAGATATTCAATGCGTACATTAAAAGCGTTAGAGTTCGCAAGCAACCGTAAGGCGAAGGTTATTACACTGACAGACAGCGTGCATTCGCCGATGACTCTTTATTCTTCCTGTAATTTGATCGCAAGAAGTGACATGGCGTCGATCGTAGATTCTCTGGTAGCTCCTCTAAGTGTCGTCAATGCGCTTGTAGTGGCTCTTTGCATGAAGAAGCAAAAAGAAGTGATTTCTACACTTGAGCGGTTAGAACAGATTTGGGACGAATATCAAGTGTACAGTAAGGATGAACTCAATATGGTAGATAATAAGGTGGAATTATCCGGCAAACATCTGCCTGATGATAAGGAGAAGCAGGATGAGTAAGGTATTAATAGCCGGAGGCGGTGCGGCAGGAATGTTTGCGGCAATTACGGCTGCAAGACAGGGGCAGGAAGTCCATGTCTATGAAAAGAATGAGAAGCTTGGAAAGAAACTGTTTATCACAGGAAAAGGAAGATGTAATATTACAAATGCCTGTGACATGGATACACTCTTTGATTCGGTTATTACAAATTCCAAGTTTTTATACAGTAGTTTTTATGGATATACGAATCAGGATGTGATTGATTTTTTTGAGAATATAGGAGTGCAGACGAAGACGGAACGGGGAGAACGTGTATTTCCACAGTCAGATCATTCCTCGGATGTCATTCGGGCGCTGGAAGCAGAGATGCGCAGACTGGGAGTACATATCCATCTTCATACCGGTGTAAAACAGGTGATTTCCGCAGACGGAAGTTTTGCCCATATAGAACTGATGGATGGAAGTATTGTCAAAGGAGATTCCTGCATTGTTGCAACCGGCGGGCTCTCCTACCAGACAACCGGATCTACCGGAGACGGATACCGGTTTGCCAGAGACAATGGACATACAGTTACAGACTGCATGCCTTCCCTTGTGCCAATGACGACAAAAGAGGAATGGGTGCCAAGGCTGCAGGGGCTGTCGCTTCGAAATGTAAGAGCGGCAATTTTTGATGGCAAAAAGAAGCTGTATGATGAATTTGGAGAAATGTTGTTTACACATTACGGTGTAAGCGGTCCCCTGATGTTGAGTGCCAGCAGTGTGATCGGGAAAAAACTGAAAGATAAAGAATTAAAACTTACGATTGACCTGAAGCCTGCGCTGTCCATGGAACAGTTGGAGAAGCGGGTGCTTCGGGATTTTGAAGAAAACCAGAACCGGCAGTTCAAGAATGCAGTCGGGAAATTATTCCCGTCAAAGCTAATCCCTGTGATGATTGAATTGAGCGGAATTGGGGAAGAGAAGAAGGTAAATGTAATCTCCAGAGAGGAACGTCAAAAGTTTGTGTCGCTGATTAAAAATCTGCCAGTTACATTGACCGGATTGAGAGGCTATAATGAAGCGATTATCACAAAGGGTGGCGTAAAGGTGAAGGAAATCGATCCGGCAACTATGGAGTCCAAATTAGTGAAGGGATTGTATTTTGCCGGAGAAGTGCTTGATCTTGACGCAGTAACCGGAGGATTCAACCTGCAGATTGCATGGTCAACAGCCTACGCAGCAGGAATGGCAGTATCGGAATAAAAGCCATCATAATAAGTTTTGACAGTAAGACGCTGGCAGATATTATGAAAGATACAAAATCTTCATTTTACTTGAATTTGAAGTAGTTTGATAGTATAATTTTCTGTGAAGTATTTTGAGGAAGTGAAAGTTACTTCCGGGATGAGGAGGAATCTGATATGGTTACTTGGAACAATTTAGACACACTTGCTTCATTTAAAGAACTGGAAGCAAAGAAGAAGGTTCAGCTGGCAGAAGTTATGTCCGGTGAAAATGGAGCAGAGCGTGTAAAAAAATACAGTGTGCCGATGGCAGAAGGTCTTGCCTATAATTACGGTGCAAAACAGGTAGATGAGGATATTTTAGAAGCACTTTCTAAATTGGCAGAGGAAGCACAGCTTGTAGAGAAGTATGAAGCTCTCTATAACGGAGAAATGATCAATACCGGGGAAAAACGTCTTGTGCTCCATCAACTGACACGTGGACAGCTGGGAGAAAGCGTTGTGGCAGATGGTGTCGATAAGCGTGCGTTTTATGTAGAACAGCAGACAAAGATTGCAGAATTTGCCGAGAAAGTACATACAGGCGAGATCACCAATGCAGCAGGAGAGAAGTTTACAACCGTTGTACAGATTGGAATCGGCGGAAGTGATTTGGGACCGCGCGCAATGTACCTTGCCCTTGAAAACTGGGCAAAAGCAAATGATACATTAAAAATGAGAGCAGAATTTATCAGCAACGTAGACCCTGATGATGCATCTGGAGTTTTAAGTAAAATCGACGTTGCACATTCTATTTTCGTACTGGTATCCAAATCCGGAACAACACTGGAAACATTGACAAATGAATCCTTTGTAAAAGATGCCCTTGAAAAAGCAGGTCTTGATCCATCGAAACATATGATCGCAGTTACGAGTGAGACTTCTCCGTTGGCAAAAAGTGATGATTATCTGGCTGCATTCTTCATGGATGATTATATCGGCGGACGTTATTCTTCTACATCAGCTGTTGGCGGAGCAGTTCTGTCACTTGCTTTCGGTGCGGATGTATTTGCGCAGTTCCTGAAAGGTGCAGCAGAGGAAGATCAACTGGCAAAAGAAAAAGAACTGGCAAAGAACCCGGCAATGTTAGATGCGTTGATCGGCGTATATGAGCGCAATGTACTGGGCTATCCAGATACTGCTGTTCTTCCGTATTCTCAGGCGCTGAGCCGTTTCCCGGCACATTTGCAGCAGCTTGATATGGAATCCAACGGAAAATCTGTAAACCGTTTCGGAGAGCCGGTAAATTATGTAACAGGTCCGGTAATCTTCGGAGAACCGGGAACAAATGGACAACATTCGTTCTATCAGCTCCTTCATCAGGGAACAGATATTGTTCCGCTTCAGTTTGTAGGATTTAAGAATAATCAGATGGAGAAAGATGTTGTGATTCAGGGAAGCACAAGCCAGCAGAAGCTTTGTGCGAACGTTGCAGCTCAGATCGTTGCATTTGCATGCGGAAAAGATGATGAAGATAATAATAAGAAATTTAGAGGTGGACGTCCATCCAGCATTATTATCGGTGAAAAATTGACTCCGGCAGCTTTAGGAGCACTGTTGTCTCACTTTGAGAATAAAGTCATGTTCCAGGGCTTTGTATGGAATCTGAACAGCTTCGATCAGGAAGGTGTTCAACTTGGAAAGGTTCTGGCAAAACGTGTACTTGCACATGAAACAGACGGAGCACTTAAGGTTTACAGTGATTTACTGAATATTTAGACTGTAGCAAATAGACTAAAATAAGGACATTTATCTGGCATGTCCTTATTTTAGTCTCGGTATTTGTCAAAAGATTGCTCCAATAAGAGCAGATGTTTCTTACGCTCCAGACCACCGGCATAACCGGTCAAACTTCCGGTTGTACTTAGAACTCTGTGACAGGGCACAAGAATGCTGATTTTATTGTGACCGACAGCATTTCCGACCGCTTGCGCAGACATGTGTGGAAGGCTGTGATTTTCTGCATATGTTTCGGCGATTTTCCCATACGTTGTTGTAATGCCGTAGGGAATCTCAAGAAGATGTTTCCATATCTCTATTTGAAAGTCGGTGCCGGTTAAATGAAGTGGAACTGTAAAATCCGGTTCGATTCCGGAGAAATATAGTTCCAGCCATTTCCGCGTCTGAGAAATGATCGGAAATTCAGAGTCGGAAAACGATTCGTCAACAGTAACGGCATGTGTTAGATCCAACCCGGCAGCATAGTATTTCTGATTCTCAAACCATAGACCGGAAAGACCGATTTTATCGGCACACAGAAGGATTTTCCCAAGAGGAGAAACAAAAGAATGAATATAATTTATCATAAGAAATACTCCTTTTGTAATGAATAGGTGCTTTGTATACACATAAGTTATTAAATTGATTGTAACAGAGGAAGACGATGGTATCAAATAAAAAAATCCTCAAATAAAAAAATTAAAATAAATTGTTATGTTTTTGAAAATAAAATGGTATGATAAAAGTAAGGAACGCCAGATACTAAAAAAAGAAAAGGAGATGTGGTATATGGAAATGAACAAATATGCAGGAACACAGACAGAACAGAATCTAAGGGATGCTTTTTCAGGAGAATCAGAGGCAAGAAATAAATATACTTATTTTGCATCGGTTGCCAAAAAAGAAGGATATGAGCAGATTGCTGCATTGTTTCAGAAAACAGCAGATAACGAGAAAGAACATGCAAAATTATGGTTTAAAGAATTAAAGGGAATCAGTGATACTGCTGACAATCTGAAGGCTGCTGCCGAAGGAGAAAATTACGAGTGGACGGATATGTACGCGGGATTTGCCAAGACTGCAGATGAGGAAGGGTTCCCGGAACTGGCAGAAAAGTTCCGTCTCGTAGCAGCGATTGAGAAACATCATGAGGAGAGATATCGTGCGCTTCTTAAAAATATTGAGCTTGCGGAAGTATTTGCTAAGAGTGAAGTAAGCGTATGGGAGTGCAGAAACTGCGGACATATCGTGGTCGGTACGAATGCACCGGAAGTTTGTCCGGCATGTGCACACCCACAGAGTTACTTCGAATTAAGAGCTGAGAACTATTAGACAGTCACAAAAGGGCCGTGGACTGAGAACACTTAGTTCCATGAGTCATCCAATACAAGTTCACAGGAAATATTGGGAAATTCCTCAGCCAGCCGTGTATTCAGATCTCGGCTGGCTTCATGAATTTCCTGTACATGAATCAATTTATCCGGTACTTTGAAATAAATGGAAACCCATAATTTTCTTCCGGTACGGGCAATATCATAAAACACAGGATGAAAAGAGTAGTCCTGCAAGATACCACCTGCCGTCTCTTTGATCTTATCTACTGTTTCTTGTTCCGGGGAGAAGAGGAACAGTTCACGGAAAGTCTCTATCAACATTTTGATACTCTCAGGAATCATAAAGATCATAATTACGATTGCAACAATCTGGTCAAAGTAAGGAGAGATAAAAGCAAGAGGCGTATATTTCAGTTCTTTGGCAATAAAGAATGCAATTGACATGCCAAGACTGTATGCAACGTCCAACTTCCATCCGAGAATCTCCGCGTTTACGGTAGGCGAATATACCTTGTGGCTCATCAGTTTCATAATAAGAACGATAAGGAAGCTTACACATCCAAGACAGAATTGAAAGAGTGATACTTGTCCCTTATCTACTTGATTTCCTCCGGAAAACATAGTTTCAGCAACACTGGTTAACACACTGAAGGTTACAGAGATGAGCATAATATTCTTGATTAAAATAATAAAGGATTCTAATTGAAAAAATCCGTAAGGATGCTTCTCAGAAACCGGCATGTGGAAGAGCGGAGTGAGAAACAAAGTGGATATAATAAAAATCAGTTCCGATGCGTCATACAGAGCATCCATCAGTGTAGATTGTGAGTGGCTGTATACAGAGTAAATCAGCTCTACAATTACAAAGCCGACTCCTGTGAGGAAGGATAGCAATAAAATCCTTTTTTCTAACAGTTCTTCAGATCTTTCTTTTTTTATGTCTAACTTCATAGTAAAAATCCTTTCGTGAAAGTATATATTAGAAAGATAATCTTAAGAGAAGGGCAATAGTTTTTTTGCTACGACTTTGTGCAATTCGTCATTGATAAGTAATATTACTTTGCAGTTCGGAGCGTAATCATGTAGAAGCTGCCGACCACTTCCGTTCGGCGGGATAACAACGTTGCTTTCTCCGCCACGGACAGCTACAATCGCAGAAAACTCTCTTTCCCCGTGTGTGATAGCGGCTCCCAGTGCAATCTGCTCGGCACAGGCTCCGTGGAGAGAGTGAAGATTTACACCGGTGAAGATCCGTCCGTTTTTGCAGCGCACAGCAGCGCCGACCGTATGGCGGTCGTTGTTCTCATCATAATTTGCCTGTATTACTTTTCTGGCATGTTCAATCAATTCGAAATCTTTCTTTGTCAATTCGTACATTTCCTTTTTCCCCCAATGTCTTTAGACTTATGGTATCTATTATAGTGCCTGAATGACAAAGATACAAACAATTTGTTCGGGACTATTCAAAAATATAGTTCTTTTAAAGGAATATCTTCCGTTTCGCTCGTGCTTAGATGTGTGATTTGACAAAAATATGGAATAGGAGTATATTTGGGAAAATTAAAAATCGGGAGGGCGTAGCATGGAAATGGTGAAAGCAGTTGGGTTGAAAAGATATTATGATACAGAAGAAAATGAAGTGCGTGCGCTGGATGATGTGAGTCTGTCTGTGGAAGAAGGAGAATTTCTTGCCATTATGGGAACTTCGGGGAGCGGGAAAACGACGCTTCTTAATCTGTTGGGTGGCTTGGATATTCCGACGGAGGGCGGCGTATGGATTGAAGGTCAAAGCCTTCGGGATATGAATAATGAAGAACGGACGGTTTTTCGAAGAAAGTATATTGGCTTTGTGTTTCAGCAATATAATTTGGTGCCCATACTAAATATCTATGAGAATATTGTGCTGCCACTTCGGTTAGATGGTGCTAAGATTAATGATGAGCTATTAGAGGGAATTGTAAAGTTTCTTGGAATAAAAGAAAAACTCGGAAATCTTCCGAAGGAGTTATCTGGAGGTCAGCAGCAAAGGGTGGCAATCGCAAGAGCGCTTCTTGCCAAACCGGCGCTTCTCTTAGCGGACGAACCTACAGGGAGTCTTGATTCGGCGACAAGCAGAGAAGTGATGAAACTACTCAGAACTTGCGGAAAGCGATATCATCAGACGATTGTGGTTGTGACACATCAGCAGGAGGTGGCGCAGATGGCGGACCGGATCATCCACCTCTTGGACGGAAAGATTTATAAAGAAGAAAGAATACATACACAAGAAGGTGAGGGAGGGATTGCATGAGTTCTGTAACAGAAATGCTTGCCAAGACTCACAGTCGATACAATAAAGGACGTAATCGCATTTTAACAGCAGCGGTTTGCTTGTGTATTCTCACACTGACGATTGTATTTGGAATTGCGTCCGGAAAAATCGAAGCAGAATACTTAAAGGCGGTAAGAGAGGCGGGGACAACAGCGTCAGCCTGCATAGAGAAAGGTGATAAGTTATTATATAGCAGCGTACTTGGCCTTCCGTATGTGAAAGAGGCAGGAAGAAGAGTTACTGTGGGAAGCATTTCGCAGAATAAGACGAACGCCTCCGGATTGTGCAGTTTGCAGGCGGTGGATCAAAATGCATGGGAGTACATTCAAAAACCTGCATATACAGATGTCCAAGGTCATTATCCGACAAAAGAGCAGGAAATGATGTTGCCTGTCGATGTGTTAAAGGAAATAGGAATTGCTCAGCCAAAAGAAGGGATGAAGCTTTCATTTACCGTAACCATCGGTTTCTTTGAACAAAGACAGGAGCACTTTGTCTTAAGCGGATGGTATAAGAGCTATGTAAAAGACAGAAAAGAGCAGGCGGCTTATATTTCAGAGGGGAAGGCGGCATCTCTTGGATGCGATCTTGAACAGGAATCGGATATTTTGATTTGTCCGAAGAATCGGATGAGCTGGGAAGAAACAGAACAAAAGTTATATGAAGATCTGGTAGGAGAGAGGACAGATATTATCATCACTGTTCAAAATCCTTTCGCCTATGAGGCGTTTCGAAAAATGGCGGGCGGTTACGGTATGGCAGGAGTGGAGGCACTCATAATTCTGGGCGGTATGTTCTTCCTTGTCTATAATGTGTTATGTCTGTCTATGGCAGAGGACATTAGACAAATGGGGCTTCTCAATACGATTGGAACTACAATGAAACAGATCCGAAGTGTTTATTTTCGACAGATTTTCGGTATCCTCATCCGAGGAACGACGCTTGGAACCATATGCTCGATTGTATTGTTAGTATTTGTTCTGCCTCGGATTCTTGGAAATTCTTACATGGAAACATTTGGGCGGTCGGTAACATTTCAGATTTTTCAATGGAAGGTTCTTATGCTTTCCGTCTGTTTTACAGTTCTTGTAACGGGGGTGGTCAGTGGAATTGTTATTTATCGTATGGTCAATCTATCCTGCCTTGAAAGCATGAATTATGTGTGTAAGACAAGGAAAAAGAAAAGAACGAGAAATGCCCACATGTGGAAATATCAAAGTGAACGGAGTGCAGACGGAGAACTGTGGTATATGGCGTGGCAGAACGTGAAACGGTACAGAGGAAGATTTGTGATGACGGTGTTATCGCTCTTCCTCGGAATCGAAATGTTTCTGTGTGCGCTTGTTATTACACGGGAAAGTGACTACTCCAAAGTGATTGAAAAACGCCCTGATTTTCTAATTGCCGGAACATTCAGCAAATTCGGACAGGAAGAAGGCTATGGTCTGGAATACAAAAGTCAGGATGCGGAAAAAGATCCTATGGAAACAACAGGGGATGCAACAATGCTTTTGTATGATAATGAGAGTGATGGGTTCTCGCCTATTTCTACAACTGTAAGAAATGAATTATTGGGGATAGACGGTGTGAATAAAAATGGCTCCTGCATATTGGAAGGAGCTTACATGAATGTGAGTATGGCGAGAAAGGCATATCTTCCTTTGGAAAATGCAGTTCGGGAAAATGAAATCATAAAAGAAGGCGTTGGTTTTTCTACGGAATATGAGATGGTAGAAAACGCGTCTCCGCACGCAGTACAGATTTTAAATGAGAAAGATTTGGGGGAATTAGAAAGATACGTAGATAGACACCATATTCCAGCGGATATGGAAAGTGTCAGAAAAGGAACGGGTGTGTTGATTCTCCATGATCATCAGATTGGCAGAAATCGAGGAAAAGAGATAGAAGAAGGAATCGGAGAACGGGTGTATTTTAAAGCGCTTCCGTCAGAAGAAAAATGGGAAGAATTCGCTAAGAGTTCTGAAAAAGAAAGAAGAAAAATGATTGATACAGGAATGATGACGGGACAGCAATCGGAAGTGTATGGTATTGCAGGCTATCTTGACAGTAAGGAAGAAGACTTTCCGGAGTTAGCGAGAACTTGGCATAATTCAGAAGGGATGTTTACGTATCTTATGAGCGAAAAAGGTTTTCAGAAGCTTCCGACAACAAAAAAGACATTATATATGGAGCTTGAAGCAGAGGAGGGAAAAGAAACACTTGTCAAAAAAGAGGTTCAGAATATTTTGGCGAAAGAAAACCAGAGACGTGCAGAAATAAAGCGCATCAATTGGTCCGGCGAAGAAGTGGGAGAGGCAGGTATTTTCTGCATCTATAAGTCAGAACTTCTTGCAGAGGCATCTTCATATATCCAAGGGAATCGAATCCTTTTTGGCAGTATCAGTGCGGTTCTTCTGATCGCTGGATTGATGAACTTCGCAAATGTAATGCTTACAAGCATAATAGAGAGAAAACAGGACTTCCTCGTTATGGAGAAAATTGGTATGACAAAAAGGCAGAAGCGGAAACTTCTTGTGATGGAAGGGATGTATTATGTTTTGAGTGTTGCAGTACTTCTGTTAACAGTTGGAGTAGGGATGCTGTATTTGATAGATTTTTGTGTTAAGTAAAGCGTGGATTTATACGGTGGTAAAAAGCAGATGTGCGAAATTTGTATAAGCTTTTGAAAGCTCCTCAGTTTATCTGGGGAGTTATCTTTTATCGTATTCATGATAATGCAAGAATAAAAGATAATAAAGAAGAATTTGCTTGGTTATAATATAACCCTATTAAAATAAACGATTAATATTGAAATTAATCATAAATAATAATATAATTACTATTAAACAGTAGAAAGGAATTAGAATAAAAGGAATTGCTATGTTGTACAAAATCATTTTTAAAAACTTCAAAAGTAATCTAAAAAGCTATATCTTATTCTTTATTAGCAACATTATTGCTGCAGCAGAGTTGTTCGCATTTTGGGGAATGAACAGTATTATTAAGAAAGTAGTTTCTGACGAAGTGACTGCAGAAGCGTTGAGATATGATTTTTGGATTGCAGCCGGATTAGTAACATTTATTACCGTGTTTCTCATGGTGTTTGCTATGAGGAATTATATAAAACTTCGCATTAAGGACTACAGTACGTTTATATTACTTGGAATGAAGAAACGTATGTCTTATATGCTTGTTTTAATGGAATATGTGTTTGGATGTTTGGCTTCTCTTATTCTCGGACTTGTAGCAGGGAATGGTCTGCTCTATGGTGTGCAAAAAGTATTTTATAATATCTATCCGGAATTCATTAAAATGTCGAAAGTTGGAATTGATGTATATAAGAATACATGTTATCTCTGTCTTGGTCTTATGGCAGGAGTATTTGTAATCTTAATGGTATGGTTAGACAGCAGAGATTTGAGTACATTAATGTCTAAAGCAGACAAAAAAGAAGGAAAGCCTAAAGGGATTGGGGGTATTGTACTTGCATTTATTGGAATAGCATTAATAGCTCTTGCCTTCTATCAATATGTCAATGGTCATGATCTTGCGTATCTATATTCCCATATTATATGGTTACTTGGCGGTTTGTTAATCCTTGCTTTTGGCGGCAGTATTTTGTTGGAAAGTTTGAGAAAAAATAAGAAGTTTTATCGTAATAATCTTTTGAGAGTGAATCAGTTATATACGAAATATCAGAGCAATATCTTGATCGTTTTACTGCTGTTTGTGATTCATTTTTTTGCACTGACTTATTTGGTGACGGAGGTTGCAGCGTTGCTTCCGTTAGATAAGTACAGGGAGAATTATCCATATGATACAGTGTGGATGGCGCAGGAGAAGGATAAAGAATACAGTGATGAATTGGCAGAAAAGTATCACGGTACTGTAACCTATCTTCCTATGTTAAGAGTAACTACATATTGGGGCGCAGAGCATATTGGCATCTCGGCGTCTGATTATGAGGAGTTGACGGGTACAGAGCTTAATCTTAAAAATCGGGAAATTGCAGTGGGTATAGAAGACAGGGAGTACAAGAAAGAGAAGAAAGTCTGTGGAGAAGAGTATGTGAATAATTACACATGGCTCTATATAGGAAAATATATTCCTGAACTGGTAGATTATAGACAGGATGATGAAGAGTTTTTGTATGAAGTGTCTGATTTACATACACAGAATGTACTTGGTCAGTATTCGCCTGATCAATGGAAAGAAAATATGATTGTATTTTCAGATGATTTTTTTGAATATTCCAGAGAAAAGATATTGAAAGATAAAGAAGAGCCCTCAGTGTTAGAACTATTTGAATTTCCGGTGTCTTATAGAGAAGAAGCCACAAACCAGTTGAAAAAATATGCAGTGGAGCATAGTGTGAAAGAAAATGCGGACCAACAAAGCATATATTATAATACGGATGAATTTGTCGTTGCAGAAAAAATGAGATTACTTTTTTCTGCTGCAAGTAAGCTGTTTATCCTGTTGGCACTTCTTGTTAGTGGAGCTTTTGTTATAGGGCTTAAGAATTTATCTGAGTATGAGCTTTATGAACGACGCTATGAATTCTTAGAGCATATGGGGATGAAGAAGAAAAAAAGAAAGAAGAATCTGGGGTTTGAAATTCGTTCACTTCCTGTTATTGCAATAACGACGTCGTTATGTATGGGGATACTGTATGCAATCGCATTTGTGTGCAAGCAGAAGCAGGCGGGAACTGAAATCACACCAGTATTTTGGAAGTATTGGATCTTGTTGATCTGTGTCTATATTGGAGTAGAATATTTGATAGAAAAAATATTTGTATGGTATATGCAGTGTAAGTTAGGAAGGAAAACAGAATGAACGTATTAGAAGTAAAAGAATTAAAAAGAAATTATAAGAAGTCAGTTCTGAAAGAAAGCGACGATGATATCAAAGTGTTAAAAGGGCTGAATTTCTCAGTCCGTGAAGGAGAATTTGTCGGGATTATGGGAAAGTCCGGTTGTGGCAAGACAACACTTCTTAAAGTTCTCGGCATGATTGATAAGCAGACAGCCGGAACAATAGAATTCATGGGAAAGAATACCTATAAGCTGTACGGGGATGAACTGGCAGAAATCAGAAGAACACAGATAGGATTTGTATTTCAAGACTTTTATTTGATGGACAGCCTGTCCGTAGAAGAGAATATTATGCTTCCGATGATTCTTGGGAAAGAGAAACTTGAACCAATGAAGAAAAAAGCGAAAGAACTGGCTGTTCAGTTCGGGATTGATTCTCTGTTGAATAAAAACCCATATGAATTATCAGGCGGTGAGAAACAGCGTGTTGCAATTTGTAGAGCCCTTATTAATAATCCTGATTTAATTCTTGCTGACGAGCCGACAGGAAATCTCGATTCGAAGTCAGGAAAGATTGTCATACAGGCATTAAATGATATCAATAAAGAATATCAGAAAACAATTGTTATGGTTACGCATGATCCTCAGATGGCAAGTAATTGTGACCGTATTATTTTGCTGAAAGACGGATTGATCTTAGATGAGTTAGAAAGGGAATGCGATCAGAAGGCGTTCTATCAGAAGATTTTGG
Organism: Dorea sp. CAG:317; assembly: GCA_000433535.1. Lineage (GTDB taxonomy): Bacteria > Bacillota > Clostridia > Lachnospirales > Lachnospiraceae > Dorea_D. Next base: position 147,324 of record FR892679.1, on the reverse strand, counting down.
GGCGGATGGAAGATTTGTAGAAAGAGGGAAGTTATGGAACTTACAAAAAAAGAACAAGAACTTATGGAAGTGTTGTGGAAAGCCGGAAGACCGCTTTCCAGTAAAGAAATTGTAGAGAACTCCATCGATAAAACGTGGAAGGATAGTTCGATACATATTCTATTAAATAGTCTGCTTGATAAGGGAGCAATTAAAGAAGCGGGGTATGTGCGCACAGGGAAAGGTTATGGAAGAACTTTTGAACCAACGGAATCGGGTGAAAAATATTATGCTGAGTTTCTGGCAACCATTGCGAAAAGAACAACTCCTAAATTATTTATGTCAGCTTTGTTTAATAGCGAGGAATTAAATGACGAAATGCTTGAAGAACTGGAAGCAATTTTGAACGAAAGAAAAAAGAGGTTAAAACAGTGATAGGAGAGATTACAGCATATTCGATTATCAGTGCAGTTTTGTTTTTTAATCTTGGATTGATTTTTGTGGGTGTACTTCGGAAGAATACAATATTTTTAGTGAAGAGCAGTACGGGAGTATTGGAATTGCTGTTTGTTCTTTCTATTGTTAGGCTTTTGATTCCATGGGATAATCCATATGCTTATCTTCTGGAATCAGAAAAAATCATTCCATTTGTTAAAGATTCCATATTAGGTTATAAGATGAATGCTTGGCTAGATGTTGGTGGAATGTTAGTGCTTGTTTGGATATTAGGAAGTATTATCGTTGGATGCTATTTGTTTTATGATTTGTATCAAGAAGTAAAAACTGTGAGAAATTATCGGACTGTGCGGAATTATAAGGTACAAGAAATAGCAGATCAGTGTTTTGACGGGAAAGTAATTGTTGAATCAACTTCAGACATCAATGTTCCACAAGTATATGGAATAAAAAAAGCACACGTTTTTATGCCTCATATTGAATTGACAGAACAGGAGACAAAAATCATTTTGCAGCATGAGTTTTGTCATGTTAAAGGGAAGGATCTGCTGATTAAGTTGTTTTATAATCTGTTGTTGGTTATTTTTTGGTGGAATCCGCTTATGTATCGATTTAGAAAAGAGCTGAATAACCTTCTGGAACTTCGATGTGATCTAAGAATAACTAAAGATATGAATGAGACGGAGAAGGTAAGTTATTTAAGTGCGATTCTTAAAATTGCAAAGAAGTCACAACAGGAAACAAAAGAAAAAAATAATGTGACATCTACCTTGTTAAATATGCGAAGCAATGGAATACTAAAACAGCGTTTTGATATTGTTCTAAGACGTAAGTCTACAATACGGTTACAGATAGTTAGTTCCTGTATAATAGTTGCTTTGTTTGTTTTATCATATTTGATGGTCATTCAACCAGAATATCATCCGAATGATGGGACAGCGGAAGGAAAATCAGGGGAGACGAATGAAGCCACCTTTATTTTGGAGAATAAAGATGAATTACGAGTATACAAAAATGGAAAGTATTGGAGGTCAATTACGAAAAAACAGTTGATGGAGCCACCATTTAATGAAATGCAAATCTATGGAGGAAAATAAATGAAAAATATGTTAAAAGTTGCAGTAATTATATTTACATTCAGCTTTGTATTTGAACTTCCTTGTATGGCAAAAGAAAATGGAATTAAAAATATAGCTGTTTGTGGTGAAAATACAGAGATAGAAACGAAGGTGGAACGCGTTGAATGGAGATATAGAACATACAATGGAGTACGACAGAAGAGGTTGTGGTCCGTTACACGTAACTGTTGGCTTACAGACTGGATCAACTGTTAAGTTTCATGTTTCACATTGCCGAAAAATTCCCACCTTGTCTCCATCCCGACAATCGGTTATACTTAAAGCGTTGAAGATTATAAATTATAAGATAGATGGAGGAGCAGTTATGGGATATAATGTAGCAATTGACGGACCTGCCGGAGCGGGAAAAAGTACCATTGCCAAGCTGGTAGCAAAGGAAAAAGGATATGTATACGTAGATACAGGGGCGATGTACCGCGGGCTTGCAATTCATTTTCTTGAAAATGGGATTGAAGCGGAAGAGACAGGGAAGATTGTAGAAGCTTGTAAGGATGCGGATGTAACAATCCGTTACGAAGATGGTCAGCAGCAGGTGTATTTGAATGGAAAAAATATTACAGCAAAGCTTCGTGAAGAAGTAGTTGGAAATATGGCGTCGAAGAGTTCTGCCATTCCGGAGGTGAGAGCAAAGCTTCTGGAGCTTCAGAGGGAGCTTGCAAGGAGAGAAGATGTCATCATGGACGGAAGAGACATCGGTACGTGCGTTCTGCCGGATGCCGATGTGAAAGTATTTTTAACTGCCAGTGTGGAGACCCGTGCTAAGCGCCGCTATGATGAGCTTGTGGAGAAGGGTGTACCTTGTAATCTGGAGGAGATTGCAAGAGATATTGCCGAGAGAGACGAACGGGACTCTACAAGAGAGATTGCACCGCTTAAGCAGGCAGAGGACGCAGTGCTTGTGGACAGTTCTCATATGACCATTGAAGAAGTGGTGGCGGCAATTGTGAAGCTGTGTGATTAAGAAGAATCTGTAAAAGGAGACAAAAATTATGAACGTAGAACTTGCGAAGACCGCAGGATTCTGTTTCGGAGTGAAACGAGCAGTGGAAACGGTGTATGAACAGGTGGAGAAGCACAGTGGAGAAAAGATCTATACCTATGGACCGATTATTCACAACGAAGAAGTGATCAAAGATATGGCAAGCCACGGAGTCGGTGTCCTTAACAGTCTGGAAGAACTTAAGGAGCTTACCGAGGGGATTGTGATCATCCGTTCCCACGGAGTTCCCAAATCTATTTATGATCTTCTGGAAGAACGGGGAATTACTTATGTGGATGCAACCTGCCCGTTTGTGAAGAAAATTCATAAAATCGCATGGAGAGAAAGTGAGAATGGCGCGCATATTGTGATCATTGGAAATGCAGAACATCCGGAGGTGGAAGGAATCAAAGGATGGGCAAAAGATCAGGTGACAATTATCCAAAATATAGAAGAAGCGCAAAGATTTTCTCTTGAAGATGAGAAACAGCCGGCTTGTATTGTGTCACAGACGACATTTAATTACAAGAAATTCAAAGATATAGTTGAAATTATCGAGAAAAAGAGGTATGATATAACTGTTTTAAATACGATTTGCAGTGCTACAAAAGAGCGGCAAGAAGAAGCTTACGACATTGCAAAGCGGGTGGACGCAATGATCGTCATTGGAGACAAGAGAAGTTCCAATACCCGAAAGTTATTTGAAATCTGCAGCAATGCATGCGCGGATACGTACTACATACAGACACTTGACGATTTGGATATGAATCAATTAAGGTCCGTGGAAACAGTAGGTATTACAGCAGGGGCATCCACGCCCAACAATATAATTGAGGAGGTTCAAAATAATGTCAGAATTAACTTTTGAACAAATGTTAGAAGAGTCTTTTAAGACAATTAGAAATGGAGAGGTTGTAGACGGTACTGTTATCGACGTGAAACCGGATGAGATTATCTTGAATATAGGCTACAAGGCAGATGGTATCATCATGAGAAATGAGTATACTAACGAGCCAAATGTAGATTTGACAACTCTCGTATCAGTAGGCGATACTATGACTGTAAAAGTCTTAAAAGTTAATGACGGAGAAGGTCAGGTGCTGTTGACATACAAGAGACTGGCTGCTGAGAAGGGTAACGAAAGATTAAAAGAAGCATATGAGAATCACGAAGTGTTGAAAGCACCGGTTGCTCAGATTTTAGGCGGCGGTTTAAGTGTTGTTGTGGACGAAGCAAGAGTATTCATTCCTGCAAGCCTTGTATCTGACACTTATGAGAAGGATTTAAGCAAATATCAGGATCAGGAGATTGAGTTCGTAATCAGCGAGTTTAATCCAAGAAGAAACCGTGTGATCGGTGACAGAAGACAGCTTCTTGTTGCTGAGAGAGCTGAGAAGCAGAAAGAGCTGTTCGCAAAACTTCAGGTTGGCGATACAGTAGAAGGAACAGTTAAGAACGTAACTGACTTTGGTGCGTTTGTTGACCTTGGCGGCGTAGACGGACTTCTTCACATCTCAGAGATGTCTTGGGGTCGTGTAGAAAATCCGAAGAAAGTATTCCAGGTTGGTGACAAATTAAATGTCCTGATCAAAGATATCAACGATACAAAGATTGCGTTAAGCCTCAAGTTCCCAGAGACAAACCCATGGGCAAATGCTTCTGAGACTTATGCAGTTGGCAAAGTGATCGAAGGAAAGGTTGCAAGAATGACAGACTTCGGAGCATTCGTAGAACTTGCACCAGGCGTAGATGCACTGCTTCATGTTTCTCAGATTTCCAGAGCACATGTGGACAAACCATCTGATGTTCTGTCTGTAGGACAGGTAGTCGAAGCCAAGATTGTTGATCTTAACGAAGCTGAGAAAAAGATCAGCTTGAGCATGAAAGCATTAGAACCGGCTGAAGAAGCGGTAGAAGGCGGAGAAGTCAGTGAGGATGTTACAGAAGAATAATTCAAAACATCATAGCGAAAATAGATGAGATAGAGGCTGGCAGGCCTCTATCTTTTATATGTTAAAAAAACAACGAACTGTTTGTGAAAATATACAATGGAATATTCTGATTGACTGGAAAAATTGTGTGTTTTCATGTATAGTATAGAAAGAGTTAAAAGGAAGGAAGGAAAAAGGAATGGCATTGTTGACATTTAAGGGTGGTATTCATCCTGATGATGGCAAAAACCTTGCAAAAGACAAGGCGATTGTTGAAGTGGCACCAAAAGGGGATCTTGTATATCCAATCTCCCAGCATATCGGTGCGCCTGCCAATCCAGTTGTAGCGGTTGGCGACCATGTTTTAAAAGGCCAGATGATAGCGGAAGCCGGCGGATTTGTATCTGCACCGATTTACGCGTCAGTTTCTGGTACCGTTAAGGCGATTGCTCCACATTTGAACCCTACCGGAGGTACGGTGAACAGTATTGTGATCGAGAATGACGGTGAATACAAGGAAGTAGAGTATCCGGAAGTGAAGCCTGTAGACGAGATGACAAAAGAAGAGATTCTTAACATCATTGGTCAGGCAGGTGTTGTAGGTATGGGAGGTGCGGGATTCCCGACGAAGGTAAAACTGTCACCGAAAGAGCCGGATAAGATTGATTACATTATCGCAAACTGTGCAGAGTGTGAGCCATATATTACTGCAGACTATAGATGTATGCTGGAAATGCCGGAGAAGCTTGTGGGCGGTCTTAAGATTGTGTTGAAATTATTCGATAACGCAAAAGGTATTCTGGCAGTGGAAGATAACAAACCGGATTGTATCGAGAAGTTAAAAGAGCTTGTCAA
>FR892679.1:93169-141859 GCA_000433535.1 Dorea sp. CAG:317 | reverse complement strand
ATGCTTCCGGCAGATGCAGGTTGTGTAGTAGATAACGTTGCAACACTGATCAGCATTTATCAGGCAGTGGCAGAAGGAAAGCCTTCTATGGAACGTATTGTTACTGTCAGCGGTAACGCAGTAAATGAACCGGGTAACTTCAAAGTTCCGTTTGGTATAAATCAGGCTGAACTTGTAGAAGCGGCAGGCGGTTTCAAGAGCGAGCCGGAGAAACTGATTTCCGGTGGACCGATGATGGGATTTGCAATGTTTACACTGGATGTACCAGTGACAAAAACTTCTTCATCCATTCTCGGATTTACCAAAGATGAAGTTGCAAAATATGAACCGACAGCATGTATTAACTGTGGACGATGTGTAGAGGCCTGCCCAAGCAGACTGATTCCATCAAGACTTGCAGATTATGCAGAGCATCACGATGAAGTAGCATTTACCAAGCATGAAGGACTGGAATGTATGGAATGTGGCTCCTGTAGTTTTGTATGTCCTGCAAAGCGTCCATTGAAACAGGCAATTGGTTCTATGCGTAAGATTGCATTGGCAAATCGCAAGAAGAAATAACAATTTAGAGAAAGAGGAAGAGGTGAACAAACGTGAGTGAGAACAATTTATTAAAAATGTCATCTTCACCACATATAAGGGACAAAGTTACCACCGGCAATATCATGCTTTACGTTGTCATTGCTCTTTTGCCTGCTTCGGCGTTTGGAGTATGGAACTTTGGATTCCCTGCATTGATCATGTTGATCACAACAACAGTAACAGCCGTTTTGACGGAGTACATATATGAAAAGTTAATGCATAAAAAGATTACCATTAACGATTGGAGTGCAGCCGTTACCGGACTTTTACTTGGACTTAATATGCCGGCGTCGGCACCATGGTGGATGGGAGCGCTTGGAAGTGTATTTGCAATTTTGATTGTAAAACAGTTATTCGGAGGATTGGGACAGAACTTTATGAACCCGGCTCTTGGAGCAAGATGTTTCCTCCTTATCTCCTTTACAGGTCCGATGACCAAATTCATTTACGATGGTATGACAGGTCCTACACCGCTTGCAGCATTAAAGGCAGGCGAGTCTGTAAATACCATGGACATGCTTCTTGGAACAATTCCGGGAACGATTGGTGAGACATCTGTGATCGCGATTATCATCGGAGCAATTTTCCTGATCTTAACAGGAGTGATCGATCTTCGCATTCCGGGTACTTACATTGTAACATTTGTGATCTTTGTTGGTATCTTCGGACAGTTTACAGATGCACAGGCGGGACTTTTCGATCCACAGTACATCACTGCACATCTGTGTGGAGGCGGACTGATGCTTGGAGCATGGTTTATGGCGACTGACTATGTAACTTCACCGATCACGAAAAAAGGACAGTATGTATATGGAGTGCTGCTTGGTATTTTAACTGGTCTGTTCCGTCTCTTTGGCGGTTCCGCAGAAGGAGTCTCTTATGCGATTATCATTAGTAACCTTCTGGTTCCTTTGATCGAGAGAGTTACTCTTCCAAAACCATTTGGTAAAGGAGGAGAGAAATAATGAATAAAATATTAAAAAATACGATTATTCTTACGATGATCACATTGATTGCAGGTCTTGGTCTTGGTTTTGTATATGAGATTACAAAAGATCCGATTGCTCAGGCACAGGATAAGGCTAAGAAAGAAGCATGGCAGGCTGTATTCCCAGAAGCCGATATTAATGAGTTTGAAGCAGTTGATGTTGATGAGAAAGTAGCAGAGGCTGCAATCAAAGCAGTTGGTGCAAAAGCAACAGTTGATGAAGTATGTAAAGTGGGCGAAGAAGGTTATGTCATCACCACAACAGATAAAGAAGGATATGGCGGAGATATTCAGATTACCGTAGGTATCACTTCTGACGGAACTGTAAATGGAATCTCTATTCTGTCCATCAGCGAGACAGCAGGTCTTGGTATGAAAGCGAAAGAACCGGCTTTCTATGAGCAGTATCAGGGAAAACAGGCTGAAAAATTTGCAGTGTCTAAAGATGGCGGCGAAGGAGAGCCGATCGATGCGATCAGTGGTGCAACGATCACATCCAGAGCGGTTACAGGTGCTGTCAATGTTGCTCTTGCTTATTATCAGAATGCGGTTTAGGGGGTAGTGAAGATGAATAGATGTACAGAAAGACTTTATAATGGTCTGATTAAAGAAAACCCTACCTTCGTACTGATGCTTGGTATGTGTCCGACACTTGCCGTTACCACATCCGCTATCAATGGCGTAGGTATGGGATTGTCTACAACAGTTGTATTGGTATTGTCCAATATGTTAATCTCCATGCTGCGTAAGATTATTCCGGATTCTGTGAGAATGCCGGCGTTTATCGTAGTCGTAGCATCTTTTGTTACAATTGTACAGTTCCTGTTGGAAGGCTTTGTTCCGAGTCTGTATGATGCGCTTGGACTTTACATTCCGCTGATCGTTGTTAACTGTATTATCTTAGGACGTGCAGAAAGCTATGCGTCCAAGAATCCGGTACTTCCATCTATTTTCGACGGAATCGGAATGGGACTTGGATTTACCGTAGGTCTTACATGTATCGGTGTAGTGCGTGAAATTATCGGTGCCGGTCAGGCATTTGGTTATCAGCTTCTTCCGCTTGCTGATGAAGCAGCCGGAAAAGCAGGATATGTTCCGGTTACAATCTTTATTCTTGCGCCGGGTGCATTCCTTGTATTGGCAGGACTTGTAGCTCTTCAGAACCGCATTAAGAGAAAAGCGGCACAGAAGGGCAAGAAAGTAACAGAGACTGCAGGCTGTGATGAAGGCGGATGCGCTTCATGTGGCGGATGCAGCGGTAAAGTGTTCCCAACGGGAAATGAAGAATAGGAGGAGTACATAGATGAAAGAATTATTGATCATTGCAATTGGATCTGCCATTGTAAATAACGTTGTACTCAGCCAGTTCTTAGGAATATGTCCATTCCTTGGAGTATCCAAAAAGGTTGAGACTGCTTCCGGAATGGGGGGAGCTGTTATTTTCGTTATTACAATTGCTTCATTTTTTACAAGTTTAATTTATAAGTTTATTTTAGTACCTTTGAACATTGCTTATCTGCAGACTATCGTGTTCATTCTTGTGATCGCAGCTTTGGTACAGTTTGTAGAAATGTTCTTGAAGAAAAGTATGCCATCCCTTTATAATGCGCTTGGTGTATATCTGCCATTGATTACAACAAACTGTGCCGTTCTCGGTGTTGCACTTACAAACGTACAGAAAGAGTACGGAATTTTAACAGGTGTTGTAAATGGTATCGGAACTTCTGTCGGATTCGCTATTGCTATTGTGATTATGGCTGGAATCCGTGAAAAAATTGAGTACAATGATATTTCAGAGTCTTTCCAGGGAACTCCGATCGTGCTGATTACTGCGGCACTTATGTCTATTGCGTTCTTTGGATTCTCTGGATTGATTTAGGAGGAAACAGACTATGAGTATTACAGGAATTATTATTGCTGCTGCAATCGTAGGCGGCACCGGGTTATTCATTGGTGTGTTCCTTGGTATTGCGGGAAAGAAATTTGCAGTAGAAGTAGATGAAAGAGAAGAAGCTATTTTAGAAGTTCTTCCGGGAAACAACTGTGGAGGTTGTGGATATGCCGGATGTTCCGGTCTTGCGGCTGCTATCGTTAAGGGAGAAGCAGAGATCGGCGGATGTCCTGTCGGTGGTGCTCCTGTTGCGGCAAAAGTCGGTGAGATCATGGGCGTTGAAGCCGGAACGCAGGTACATCAGGTTGCATTTGTAAAATGTGCCGGAACTTGCGATAAGGCAAAACAGGAATACGAATACCACGGACTGAAAGACTGTGTCATGATCAATATGATGCAGGATGGCGGTCCAAAAGCCTGCAATTATGGATGCCTTGGAGAGGGAAGCTGTGTAGCTGCCTGTCCATTTGATGCGATTCATATTGTAAATGGTGTGGCTCTTGTAGATAAAGAGGCATGTAAAGCATGTGGAAAATGTATTGAAGCATGTCCGAAGAAACTGATTGAACTTGTTCCTTATGAGCAGAAACACTTAGTACAGTGCAGCTCAAGAGATAAAGGAAAAGACGTTATGGCGGCTTGTTCTGTTGGTTGTATCGGATGTAAGATGTGCGAAAAAGTCTGTGAATTTGATGCGGTCAAAGTTATTGACAATATTGCACATATTGATCCTGAGAAATGTACGAACTGCGGAAAATGTGCAGAGAAATGTCCAAAGAAGATTATTCAGTAGTTTGGAGAAATTGGATGAGACGATCTTTCAAAGAAATTTTATCAGATGGGATAAAATTATTTATAAAAGATATCAAGTCAGCAAAATGGGTGATTATTTTTGTAATCGCCTATTTTGCTTTTTTGAGAAATATGATATTTAGTATGTGTCCGATGGTGATGATTACAGGATATCCCTGTCCGTCCTGTGGGATGACACGCGCCGGAATCAGACTTCTTCATCTGGATTTCGCCGGAGCATGGGAGATTCATCCCTTTATTTACGGAGTAGTATTACTTGTAATATTATTTGCATGGAATCGCTATATTCGCATGCGTCCGATGCCCAAGTATCTTTCGTGGCTTGCGGGGATCATGCTGACTACACTGGTTGTGTTCTATGTGTATCGAGTGAAAAAATATTTCCCGGGTGATCCACCAATGAGCTATTATGAAGGCAACCTGGTAAATAGAATTCGAGAGTTTTTGCATCATCTGATATGAAAAAATCGCAACAGAAGTAATGGCTGTTGCGATTTTATACTTATAAGTCAAATTCTTCAAAAAGAAAGAGAGGGAGCAAGGTGATTTACTGGATAATTAAAATTGGTTGTATGTTTTACACTTTCACAATCTGCTGCCGGTATTCATTGATAAATGGCGTCTCGAATTTATCGGTAATCACGCTTTCGTATAAATCACTGGCGAAGATGTCCTGATGCAGCATTTGACATCCTGCTTCAGATAAATCTTCCGTCTGTGTGAGTTTTGTGAGCAGAGGAATTTTGGAAGTGCCTTTTAATAAAGACAGAAGTTCTGCGCTACTTTTTCGAAAACCGAGGATGTGCGCATAGTGACAGTATCCATTTTTTTTATAATATGTCAGGTGTTCTGTCCGAATATCTAATAAGATATGAAGCAGTCCCCGGCTGATTCTTGCGTAAGTCATATCTTTTGTTTTTAATGCGTCACAGAAACCATCAAAGGATTGAAAATCATTTCGCAGATTTATGATTCGGTTTGCTAAATCTTCGGAAATGTCCATATAGTTTGTCAGTGTTTCTTTTGTTTCCTGCAAGAGTTTGTATTTTAATAATAGAGAAAAGTCATTTGCATACACCGGATAGCGCGTGCCAAATGCCTCCTTCATAATGCTCTGTGCAGCTGAAGGAAGCTGCCTGTATATGCTTTCTGAAAGACTGTCCTGTATCAATGCCCGGCGGATTGCAGAGGCTGAGCTATAGCTTTCTGTCAGTTCACTTTCGTGGTAGCCTGCACCAATACGTTTAATAGAATAAGCCTTCATCGAACTGTTCCTTTTATATAGTGCTTTCATATATTCGATACCGAGAATATTGTTGGGCTGGGATAAAATGGCAGCTACAGTCTTTGCATTTACAGAAGAAATGCGGTCAGGATCGGTAGAAGGCATGTCGAAATACTGAGTGAGAGCAGTCTGTCTTGCCTGTGGGAATGATACTCCTTTGCGTAAAGCATCTTGCAGGATGCTTTTATAATCGCCCGGTTCTTCCGCCAGAATCCTTGCGATTTTACCAAGCGTCTCGCTGTCTCCGCACTCGCTTCCGAAGCAAATGGAATCAATGCATCCAAGACTGTCAAGCAAAGCTACAGCTCCCATAGCAAAAAACTCTGCACTACCGGTGGCAAAGCATACCGGAAGTTCCAACACTAAATCAGCGCCGGATAAGAGTGCAGCTTTCGCTCTTAGGTGCTTTGGCATGATCGCCGGAGTTCCCCGCTGTACAAAATTACCGCTCATAATGACAACTGCAGCATCCGCTCCGGTTACTCGTTTTGCTTCCTGTATGTGATAGAGATGTCCATTGTGAAATGGGTTGTATTCTGTAATAAGTCCGACAATATTCATAAAAATCTCCTTGTATATCGTGTTTAAATTGATTATACTATAGAAAGATTATGTAAGCAATATTTTGGGAAGGAGGGTATTCATGGGGCAGGATAAAATGAGCCAGATGACACCAGAAGAGTGGGGGGACGCAGTAGCTCAAGGTGAATTTGATCACGATATCAGTGAAATTATCGAAGAACGAGAAGAACTCACGGAAGAACGTATTCTGGAAATGCTTGACAATCGTCAGTTCAAAGAATTAAAAGAAGAACTGGAAAATAACATGTACCCGGTAGACCTTGCCGAGATTTTAGAAGGATTTGAGCAGAAACAGCTTGTAATGGTATTTCGTTTGCTGGCGAAAGAGGAAGCTGCGGAGACCTTTACTTATATGAACAGCGATATGAGAGAGATCTTGATCAATGCGCTTACCGATTCAGAGCTGGAAGAAGTGATGGAAGAGATGTATCTTGATGATACGGTAGACGTATTGGAAGAGATGCCTGCCAATGTTGTAGATCGTCTTCTTATGGCGACAGATGAAGAAAAGAGGGCGCAAATCAACCAATTGCTTCAATATCCCGAAGACAGTGCCGGAAGTGTTATGAATGTGGATTACATTGCACTTAGTCAGGAGATGACTGTTGAAGATGCAATTATGAAGATCCGACAGGTGGGTTTGAACAGAGAGACTATTTATACCTGTTACGTGACAGAGAAGAGGCGTTTGATCGGAGTTGTTGATATTAAAGATCTTCTTACGACGGGAGAATCAAGAACCATTGACGAGATCATGGATACGAATATGCTGTATGCACAGACGACAGATGATCAGGAGGAAGTTGCCCGAATGATTACCAAATACGGTCTTATTGCGCTTCCGATTGTGGATCATGAGCATTGTATGGTCGGTATTGTTACCGTTGATGATGCGATGCTTGTCTTACAGGAAGAGGAAACTGAGGATATCAGTATCATGGCCGGTGTCGCTCCGAACGAAGAGTCTTATTTCGGAACGACTGTGTATGAACATGTGAAGAGTCGTCTTCCTTGGCTGTTGTTCTTAATGCTGTCTGCTACCGTGACGCAGATGATTATGAACAGTTACGAGGCTGCTCTTGCGGTTATGCCGCAGTTGGCAGGATTTATCCCTATGCTGACCGGAACAGGAGGAAACTGTGGTTCACAGAGCTCTACACTTGTAATTCGTGGACTTGCAATTGGAGAGATAGAATTCCGGGATCTTTTTAAAGTCATCTGGAAAGAAGTGCGGATTGCAGTCTGCATCAGTATTATTCTTGCAGTGGTCAATGGAGCGCGTATTGTACTTATGGGACAGGGAGATGCCATGATGGCATTAACGATCGGAGCTACAATGGCATGTACGGTTATTATTGCCAAGGTTGTCGGCTGTACCCTCCCGTTAGTTGCCAAGAAGGTGGGGCTTGATCCTGCGATTATGGCGACACCGCTGATCTCTACACTGGTGGATATTAGTACAATCAGTGTATATTTTGCAATTGTAAGTTTTGTATTTCGTTTATAAAGAAAAGAAGAGGACGCGCCTTTTAAGCACGTCCTCTTTTGATATACTAATTTTCTTTTTCTTCATATAATGCACTGTAGATTTCCTATGGTAAAAATGTCTCCGCCCATTCTTTGACATAATTCAAAAATCGTTGAGTTGCAGGGCTTAGAGAAGCTTCATTTGTGTATGCAACTCCTAATGTTCTGGAATAGTGCTCCGTGAAAGAGCGGATGCATACGTGAAATGGTGCGTCTTTCAAAAGGAGTTTTGGCAGGATGGTTACTCCAAATCCTTGTTCTACCATTTTTATTGTGGCGTAATCTTCGTTCAGTCGGTATTGAATTTTAGGCTTGATGTTGTTGAGCTCGAAAATCTTACCTGTTTCGTAATCCAGTCCGTCGGAAGATAAGACAAAATGTTCGTTGTTAATGTTGGAGAGCGATACTGTAATCTGATCAGACAATGGATGATCCTTTGGTGTTACAAGCATTAACTCATCTTTGCCGATCGGAATAAATGAAAGCTTGGGAACGGAATACTGGGATACAAATATGCAGTCCAGTTGTTCGTTTTTAACCTTTTCCTTTAATACACTAAATCCATCAACCGTCAATTCAAACCGGATATTAGGATAAACTTCTGAAAATTGCTTGAGAATATCGGGAAGCCAGTGATAGGAAATACTTTGAATTGTTCCAATGCGAATAAAGCCGCTGTCTAAATTGGCACGGCTGGAAGCAATCTGTTGGATTTTTTCTTCTTCCTGACATATAATGCGCAGAGAGGCAAAGACATCTTCGGTTCCCGGGATTGGTTCCATACCGTGTTTGGAACGTTTAAAAATAGGAAAGCCCAATTCCTTTTCATAGGATTTTATGGCCTGACTGATCGCGGATTGTGTATAATTAAGTTTAGACGCAGTCTTAGAGATACTGTGGGTTTCGCATACATTTAAGATAATCTCGTATTTATTCATATGAAAATGCTCCTTTGATAAATTGTTGTATTAGAAAAAGTAATGGTGCTTATTAAAATAACTGAATTTCTATTGCGGACAGGCACAATTTGTCATGTATAAGAAAAAGTGAAGTCTGCCTTTAATAAACCTGTCTTTTTTTAAGGAATAGAATTCGTTATATTAAGTATAAACATATCTGACATTTTTTTGTCAAGAAGAGGATGTAAATATATTTCATAAAAGGAGGCGTTCTATGGGAACAGAGTATTGGAATGGCGCAGAAGCGGCACATCGAAGAGTTATGATGAAGGCTGCCGGATATTCAGATAAGGATATTCGTAAGAAACCGCATATCGGCGTACCGAATTCCTATATGGCAGGTTCTCCGGGTTCCGCACATCTGCGTCAGATTGCAGAAGCAGTAAAGGAAGGAATCTGGGCGGCAGGAGGTATTCCGGTTGAGTTTGGTATTCCGGCTACCTGTGGAAATATTGCCAATGGAGCAGAAGAATTAAAATACGAGCAGGTTGGACGAGATATCGTTGCGATGTCTGTAGAGTTTGTGACAAGAGTGCACAATTTTGACGGTCTTGCAATGATCGCTTCTTGTGACAATATTATTGCCGGATGTTATATGGCAGCTATGCGTCTTGATATTCCATCTATGATCGTAACCGGAGGTTCTATGCAGCCGGGACAGTATTGTGGAAAAACAGTGGTAGAGGCTGATCTGGATGCTGCAAGATTCTCAGGAGCAAGCGAAGAAGAATTGATGGATATGGAAGATAACGTATGTCCGTCATTTGGTGCATGTCCATCCATGGGAACTGCAAATACTATGCAGATGCTTGGAGAAGTTTTAAACCTTGTACTTCCGGGCACATCCACGATTCCGGCATCTGACAATGCAAAACTTCGCAAAGCAAGAGAAGCAGGAATGTGTATGGTAGAGATGGCAAAAGCCGGAAGAAAGCCTTCTGATCTTATTACAAAAGAAGTGCTTATGAACGCAATTATGTTTGATATGGCAGTGGCAGGATCTACGAACGCAGTTTTACATATTTTGTCATATGCATATGAGCTTGGGATTAAGCTTACACTGGCGGATTTTGAAAAATATGCTAAAGAAATTCCTTGTATTAATGCAGTTGTGCCGAGTGGTCCGTATACAGTTGTTGATTTCCATTACGCAGGCGGAGTAATGAATGTAATGAAGATGCTGGAGAGCAAGCTTTATACAGATGTTCCGAGTATGTATGGAAATACATGGGCTGATATGTTATCCAGAGTAAAAGCACAGGAAAACAAAGTAATCCATTCACTGGAGAAGCCGTTGTTCAACGAGCCGGGACTTAAGATCTTAAGAGGTAACCTGTCACCAAATGGTGCCATCGTAAGACCGACAGCAGTCTATGATGAAGTTAAATACATGAAGGGAAAAGCCAAAGTATTTGAAGGCGACCGTCCTGCATTTGAAGCGATCATGGCAGGTGAGATCGTTCCGGGTGACATTATTGTCATCCGCTATGAGGGATGTAAAGGAGCTCCGGGAATGAAAGAGTTAATGCTGAGTATTGATGCTTTGATCGGACTTGGCTTAGATAAGAGCGTTGGACTGATCTCCGATGCAAGATTCTCAGGATTTAACTATGGAGCAATTATCGGACACGTATCTCCGGAAGCGTATGACGGGGGAAATATTGCGCTTGTGGAAAATGGCGATGAGATTGTCATTGATATTCCAAACGGGGAAGTGTCCATGCTTGTGTCTGAGGAAGAGTTAGAAAGAAGAAGAGCGGCGTGGGTATGTCCGCCATTAAAAGAAGAAAAAGGATGCCTGAATATTTTTGCCAAGATGTGTCGTCCGGCAGAAGAGGGCGGAGCAATGCAGCCATGGGATCTGGATGCAAAGTTTCACAGATAATCTGAGTTTATAGGGTGTAAAAAACAGGAGGAGAAGGATATGTTATTATTGTCAAGAGAAGATATTAAAAAAGTGTTTACCATTCAGGATGCGATTGAAGCGGATAAAAAAGCGTTTCAGTTAGTAGTAGAAGGAAAATGTGACGCACCGCTGCGTACAAATATTCAGGCGCCGAAGCATGATGGATGTTTTCTGTTTATGCCTGCATATGTAGAAGAAATGGATACAGCATCTTTGAAGATCATTAACATTTTCCCGCACAATATTGATAATGGAATTCCATCTTCACCGGCACAGGTATTATTGATCGATGGAAAAACAGGTGTTGTGACGGCTGTTTTAGATGGAACCTATGTAACACAGCTTCGCACAGGAGCAGCATCGGGGGCTGCTTTTGATGTGCTTGCTAAAAAAGAATGCCGAATCGGTGCGTTGATCGGAACCGGAGGACAGGCAGCTACACAGTTAGAGGCAATGTTAGCAGCAAGAAAGCTGGAAGAAGTCCGTGTATTTGACCTGAACTTTGAGCGTACGAAAGAATTTGCGGCAAAAATGCAGGAAGAGCTGAAAGCATATGGAACAAACATCGTAGCAGTAGAATCTTCAGATGCAGCCATTGACGATGCGGATCTTTTGATTACGGTAACACCATCTTCTAAACCTGTATTTGATGGAACAAAGGTGAAAAAGGGTGCAACCATCAGTTGCGTAGGTGCTTATCAGCATCATATGCAGGAGATGGACCCTGCAATCCTTCCACGTGCATCTAAGATCTATTTTGATTCCGAAGATGCAGTGCTGTCAGAATCCGGGGACATTCTGATTCCACTGGAAGAAGGAATCATCACAAAAGAGGACTTTACCGGAGATCTTGGTGATGTGATCAAGGGAAATGTAGTTGGAAGAGAAAATGATGAAGAAATCATTGTGTTTGAGACAGTTGGTGTCGCAACACAGGACCTCGTTGCAGCAAAGAGCATTTATGAAAAGGCAGTAGCTGCCGGTGTGGGTACAAACTGGGGATAAGATAGTTTGAATTGTTGAGTATATGAGATAGAAGGAGGAGACATTATGCCACATATTGCAATTAAAATGTATCCGGGAAGAAGCGAAGAGCTGAAAAAAGAGATTGCCGTGAAAACAAGAGATTTCCTTGCTCGGGAAATGGGAATGGAAGAGAAATTCTTTTCTGTATCTGTAGAAGATATCGAGAAGGATCAATGGCAGGAAGAAGTAGTAGATAAAATTGCAAAAGACGATTTGTATGTAGAGTCTAATTTTTAACAATATTCTGTACATATAGATAGAACATTTCTCAATGACATGAAAAAGAGGCTGGTAGACAAAACCAGTCTCTTTTTCGTTAAAATGTACGAAAAAAGAGACATAAGAGTGGCTTGTATACTACATTCTTTTGTATTATAATGTCAGTAGTAGAAAAAGAAAGGAGTCTATCAGAAATGGGATTCATAGACGAGATTAAAGCAAAAGCAAAAACCTGCAAGAAGACAATTGTTCTTCCAGAGACAGAAGATATCAGAACTTATGAGGCGGCAGAGGCTGTGTTGAAAGAAGGAACAGCAAATCTGATTCTGATCGGAAGTGAAGAGGAGATCGCGAAGAATAAAGGTTCCTTTGACATCAGCGGAGCAACAATTGTTGATCCTGCAACATATGAAAAGACAGATGCGTATATCGCAAAGCTCGTAGAATTAAGACAGAAAAAAGGTATGACAGAAGAGCAGGCAAGAGAGCTTCTTCTTACAAATTACCTGTATTACGGTGTTATGATGGTTAAGATGAAAGATGCTGACGGTATGGTAAGTGGTGCATGCCACTCAACAGCAGACACATTAAGACCGTGTCTTCAGATCTTAAAGACAAAACCGGGAACAAAATTAGTTTCTGCATTCTTTGTAATGGTAGTTCCGGATTGTGATATGGGAGCTGACGGAACATTTATTTTCGCAGATTCTGGACTTGAACAGAATCCAGATCCGGAGAAACTGGCTGCAATCGCGCTTTCTTCTGCAGAATCATTCAAGACGCTTACAGGAAAAGAACCAGTAGTGGCTATGCTTTCTCACTCTACAAAGGGAAGCGCAAAACATGCGGATGTAGATAAAGTAGTAGAAGCTACACGCATTGCAAAAGAAAATGCTCCGGAAGGACTTATGCTTGACGGAGAGTTCCAGCTGGATGCAGCAATTGTTCCGGAAATCGGACAGTCCAAAGCACCGGGAAGTCCGGTAGCAGGAAAAGCAAATGTACTTGTATTCCCGGACCTTGATGCCGGTAATATCGGATACAAGCTTGTTCAAAGACTTGCAAAAGCGGAAGCATACGGACCACTGACACAGGGTATCGCAGCACCGGTTAACGATTTGTCTCGCGGTTGCAGCGCAAAAGATATCGAGGGTGTAGTAGCAATTACAGCAGTACAGTGTATGGCTGCTGAATAAAAATAAGAGAGGTAAATAAAATGAATGTATTAGTTATCAACTGCGGAAGTTCATCTCTGAAATTCCAGCTCATCAACTCTGAGTCAGAGGAAGTTCTTGCAAAAGGTCTCTGTGAGCGTATCGGTATTGACGGACGTCTTACTTATCAGCCGGCAGGTGGGGACAAAGCTGTTTCTGACAAGGCAATGCCAACACATACAGAGGCAATCCAGTATGTGATTGATGCTTTGACAGACTCTGAGACAGGCGTTGTTAAGAGCCTCGATGAGATCGGAGCAGTAGGACATCGTGTCGTACATGGCGGAGAAAAATTTGCAAATTCCGTTGTGATCACAGAAGATGTTCTGAAAGCGATTGAAGAATGTAATGATCTTGCACCTCTTCATAACCCGGCAAACCTGATCGGTATCAATGCATGTCAGAAATTAATGCCAAACACTCCAATGGTTGCAGTATTTGATACAGCATTCCATCAGACGATGCCTGAGAAAGCTTATCTCTATGGACTTCCATATGAGTATTATGAGAAGTATGGAGTAAGACGCTATGGTTTCCATGGTACAAGCCACAGCTTTGTATCCAAACATGCAGCAGAGTTCCTTGGACTGGATTTTGAAAACTCCAAGATCATCGTTGCACATCTTGGAAACGGAGCATCTATCAGTGCTGTATTAAATGGCAAATGTGTAGATACTTCTATGGGACTTACACCGTTGGAAGGTCTCGTAATGGGAACACGTTCCGGTGATATGGATCCTGCGATCATGGAGTATATTGCAAAGAAAGAGAATCTGGATATTGCAGGCGTTATGAATGTATTGAACAAAAAGTCAGGTGTTCTTGGCGTTTCTAATAACCTTTCCAGCGATTTCCGTGATCTGGAAGATGGCATGAACAATGGGAATAAATTTGCAAAAGCTGCTATGGAAGTGTTCTGCTACCGTGTTGCAAAATATATCGGTTCTTATGTTGCTGCTATGAACGGTGTGGATGCAATTGCATTTACAGCGGGTATTGGTGAGAACTCCGGTACTGTACGTGCGATGGTTCTGGAAAATCTTGAATATCTTGGCATTGCTGTTGATGAGGAAGCTAATAAAAAACGTGGCGAGGATCTTGTAATTTCCGCAGCGGATTCTAAAGTGAAGGTGGCTGTTATTCCTACAAATGAAGAACTTGCAATTGCACGTGAGACAGTAGCACTCGTATAGTTTTATTGAACTGAAAAATGTATGTTTCAACACCCTCCCAAGTGATTGGAGAGGGTGTTGATATCTGTTAAAAGAAATTGCGAAAAAAAGCTTTGCAATTTCACGGAAAATTTTCACGGAAAATGCAGAAATTTCAGTTGACAAAAAGCTTTTACGTGATATAATAGTTTAAGTGTGAATAGGAGTAGATATAATGAATTTAAACCTATCAGACACTTTATCAGAGCCTTTCCGTACGATTGAGACGGACGTACCGGTGGAGATGGAATATTTTCGATCTTCCCTGGGATGTTTTCAAGTAAGCAGGAAAGAAAGCTGCCATATAAAAGTTGAACATATGAATGAATCGGGAAAGAAGCTGGTCATTACCGGACAGGCTGATGTTACATTAAATATTCCGTGTGACAGATGCTTAAAAGAGGTAGAGGTTCCATTTTCACTTGATTTTGAAAAACATGTGAATCTTGAGGCAGAAGATGATAAAGAATCAGACGAAACAAACTATATTGACGGATATAACCTTGACGTAGACAAATTACTCTATAATGAGATATTGATAGGATGGCCGATGAAAGTTCTATGTAGCGAAGACTGTAAAGGAATTTGCAGCGTATGTGGTCAAAACCTAAATGAGGGAACCTGCGACTGTGAAGATACAGGCCTCGATCCGAGAATGTCAGTTATCCGCGATGTTTTTAAGAATTATAAGGAGGTGTAACCTATGTCAATCTGTCCAAAGAATAAATCTTCTAAAGCAAGAAGAGACAAAAGAAGAGCTAACTGGAAAATGAGCGCTCCAAACTTGGTAAAATGCAGCAAATGCGGCGAGTTGATGATGCCTCACAGAGTGTGCAAAGCATGTGGCTCTTACAACAAAAAAGAAATCATTGCTCAGGACTAATTGTTACTGAATGAGAGGAAAACAAGGTTTTCGCGTGAGAACGTGGGAACCTTGTTTTTTTGTGTAATTGGAAATTACTTTGTAATCTTCCTATTCTATAAAAACGCTCCGCGAAGGCGGTACACTCGCGCTCGGCTCTAGCATGTGCCATGGCACATGCTTTATTTATCTTGCAATATATCGAAGAACGATATATAATAAATATATAGATTATCGATATATAAAATGCGATGTAGGAAGGGATGGTGAATGATATGAAGAAAGAACGGTTAAAGTATATCCGTATTGTGTTACTGTTTCTTATATTTTTGGCTGTGTTTTTTCCGTGGGTGTGTATGGGAAATGAAAGCTTTACAATTCTTGAATTTTATAGAAAAATCACGGCTAACGACGTTCTGACAGAAACAGTTCAAAATGGGGCGATTCTTCAACTGTTGCCGTACTTTTTGATTTTTCCGCTGACAGCCTCTTGTCTGTCGGGGATAAAAGCAGTGCTTCTTATTTTGGGAATCCGTTCGAGTCTGCTAGGGAAGGTGATATACGGGGCAGAGCTTGTGTATATCGCTACCTATTTTGCGTTTCAAGGGTATATGCCTTGTCCGACAGCGTTGGTTGCTGTACTTCTTGTTTTTGCGGAATTCATGATCAGTCGTTATGCTTCAGATTATGAGACATTTACAAAAGAATGGGAACGCACAAAGGTAAAGGAGCAACAAGAAAAAAGCGAGAAAAAGAAAAGACTTTTCTTTCAAGGGAAATATGACAAAGAGATTTGGAAAGTTGTTAAAAGAGCAATGACACATCGGAAAAAATCCGTATTCCTCATCTGTATCGGAAACAGTATATTTTTTGCAACACTTTGTGTATTGTTTACAATGCGGGAACATTTGCAGCACGAATACAGTACCGTGGATGCGATTCCGACAACAGGTATTAGTGGAATTGTTCACTCGGCAACGACAGTGACGATAATCTTATATCTCTTTTTTGAAGTATTGGCGTTTTATCATTATGCAAGAAATCGGAGAACGCTGGAGCAGACATTTTGGAGACTGGGGGCAAGGAGTGGTTTCAAGTCACAGGTTCGTTTCCTTGAATACTGTATTTTGATCGTACTGTCTTTTGGAATTGGACATATTTTGGGGATGGGAATTTATCTGTTGGCTTGGGAGAGCTTTCAGAAGCATTCCACAGTTATGCTTCCGCTGCAAGGTTCTTTCCCTGCATATTTAGAAAGCGCAGGTGTATATTTTGTTGTAGCATGTATTACCGCTTTTCTTACAAATGATAAATGGGGAAGAATAAGAGAAACGGAGTCAGTTCGTTTTAGATATAACTTTTATCGTAATTCCAAGTTTCAAAAAATATTATTCTTCACAGGTGCCCTTATTACAGGTCTCTCTTTTTATTGTTTTTCAATGCCGAGAAATGGTGAAAATATCTATACGATACTTTTTGGAATCGGCGGCGGTGTCCTTCTTTTGAACGTTGCCGGAAATAAGCGAAAGGGGAAATGTCTCATAAATAGAACGTCAAGTCTTCTTTTCTTATTGCATTTGGTGTTTTTTGCTGTCCTGTCAATGGATTTAGCAGGAAATTTAACGGCGCCGGAAGCGGCAGCTTTATTTCCATATGACTATGTATGTATGGCTTATGAAGAAGACGAAGAATTATTTCAGAAGATAGAAGAAGAGGATATCGGAGAAGTAAAGTCTTATCCGATGACGAGAGTTACAACTGTGCAGGGAGCCCCGGTAAGCTGGATAGATGTAGCTAACAATTATTATATGAAAGTTATCTGGCCACAGGGGCAGCATGTAGGTATTTCCGAAAATACATATAAGGAATTACGAGAAAACCTGGGACTTCCGGAGGAAAAACTCCAATTAAAAGGAGATGAAATCTATATTGTATTTCAACAGGACTTGTCAGTAAAAGCCCATCCGCTGGATTGGTATATGAGTCGGAGAAAGCCATATGTGCGTATTGGACAGCCGCTTCAATATTATCAATTTGTTTCCAGAGAGAGGTTGTATCCTCCAAGAAAGGTTGCTGGCACGGAAAGAGAGGTATTAACCGGAGTGTTCCAAGGTGGAAGAGAAGAAAATCTGGTTGTGTTTTCAAATGATTATTTTGAAAAATTATCGGTTACAGAAGGTCCTTGCAGGCTTTATCTATTGGATGTTCGAAAAGGAAAAGAAAAAGAGGCAAAAAAGAGGCTTGAAAGTTTTCAAAAAGTCCATGCCGAAGATTCTTCATGGTCCCGTTCCATTCAGCCGTGCTACAGAAAAACAGAAAAAGTCCGTGATATTGAAACAGAACGTATGTTGAAAAAAACATCATTACTATTTGAAATCGCACTTCTTATAATGTGCGTATTTCTCATAGAAGCAATGAAAATGCAGTTGGAACGAAAGGAACGACGTCAAAAATATCGTTTACTCTTGTCTCTGGGGGCTTATCGATCTGTACTAAAATCATTTCTTAAAAGGGAACTTGGAGAAGTTTTCATAAAACCACTTATTTACGCCATGTTATTGTCTGTGCCATTGGCTGTGATTACTTGTTATCTTCGCAAAATGACGTATTCGGAAATAATTGCTTTTGCGGGGGCCTGTCTGCTGCTGTGGGGGATTTATTTTGTGATACACGCAGCAGTATATGGAATCATATATCGTAATGAGGAGGAGCATTGTTTATGAAGATCGAATTAAAAGGAATTAAAAAAACATATGTGTCAGCAGGAGCTGAGAAACTTTCAGTGGATGTATTGAAAGGAATTGATGTTGTGATCGGGCAGGGAGAATATGTGTCATTTATCGGGAAATCAGGATGTGGGAAAACTACGCTTCTTAAAATTGTGGGACTTCTGATGTCGCCAACGGAAGGCGAACTATTCATAGACGGAAGAAAGATTTCCGGGCTTTGGACAGACGAGTTGGCAGATATACGCAGAAGGAGAATGGGATTTGTATTTCAGGAATATGAACTTCTCAGTGAAATAACTGTCCTTGACAATGTGATTCTTTCGGGGCTTCTGGATAAAAGGAATAAAGAAGAACTGGTAAAGCGCGCGCATGAACTTTCGGAGTACCTTGAGATTGATCGACAGCTATTAGGAAAGTATCCGCAGGAATTATCCGGTGGAGAGAAGCAAAAAATTGCCATAGCAAGAGCCTTATGTAACGACCCGCCGTTCTTATTTGCCGACGAGCCTACAGGAAATCTGGATGATGCCTCCAGCAAAGTGGTGGAAGATATTTTTGATATGCTTCACAGAGAAATGAAGAAAACAATTATTTTAGTAACTCACGATCTTGATTTTGCAAATAAAAGTGAGAAGAAATACTCCATACTGAACGGAAGATTAGTGGCCGAATAGAACAGCTTTTTTTGCAACAAATATTGATTTTTATAGTAATGTTTAGTAGAATGAACTCTAGCAGTATTGCGCTTAGATACTGTCAGGAGGAAAGATCATGGAAGATATGACAAAAGTAGTGTTAGATGCCATGGGAGGTGACAATGCTCCGGGAGAAATCGTCAAGGGAGCAGTAGACGCCCTCGCAAGAGAGGCTGGTCTTCACATTATTCTCGTGGGTCGAAGAGAAGATATTGAGAGAGAATTAGCGAAATATTCCTATGATAAAAGCCGTATGGAAATTGTTCATGCAGAGGAAGTGATTGAGACCGCAGAACCACCGGTAAATGCGATTCGAAAGAAAAAAGATTCGTCTATCGTAGTCGGCATGAAGATGGTGAAAGAAGGTCAGGCGGATGCTTTTGTTTCTGCGGGAAGTTCCGGGGCTATTCTGGTAGGAGGCCAGGTAATCGTCGGAAGGATTAAAGGAGTAGAAAGACCACCGCTTGCTCCATTGATCCCTACAGAGAAAGGCGTATCGCTTCTGGTAGACTGTGGAGCGAATGTGGATGCAAGACCGTCCCACCTTGTACAGTTTGCAAAAATGGGTTCTATTTACATGGAACATGTAATGGGAATTAAAAATCCAACTGTTGGAATCGTGAATATAGGCGCAGAAGAAGAAAAGGGAAATGCACTTGTAAAAGAGACATTCCCGTTGTTAAAAGAAGAAAAGAGTATTCATTTCATCGGAAGCGTAGAAGCAAGAGAGATTCCGAGCGGTCAGGCGGACGTTATAGTCTGTGAGGCATTTGCAGGAAATATTATATTGAAACTGTTCGAAGGTGTGGGGAATACGCTGATCCGCGAGATTAAGGGCGGTATGATGAAAAACTTAAGAAGCAAGATCGGAGCACTTCTTGTAAAACCGGCATTAAAAGAGACGCTGAAAAAGTTTGATACCGCAGAACACGGCGGAGCGCCGCTTCTTGGACTTAATGGTCTGGTAGTAAAGACGCATGGAAGTTCTAAGAGCAAAGAGATCAGTAATACACTGGTGCAGTGTGTAACATTTAAAAAGCAGAAGATCAATGAGAAGATCAGAGAAAGTATTCAAGCGGAGTAGATTCCGTTGGATAGATGTATTATGAATGAAAAAGGAGAATGATTATGGAATTTGAAAAATTAAAATCAATTATCATGGATGTGTTAAATCAGGATACACAGGAGATTACAATGGAGTCTACATTTGTAGATGAT
This sequence comes from Dorea sp. CAG:317, assembly GCA_000433535.1. GTDB lineage: Bacteria > Bacillota > Clostridia > Lachnospirales > Lachnospiraceae > Dorea_D. Next base: position 122,152 of record FR892679.1, on the reverse strand, counting down.
CTGGGTGCAGATTCTCTGGATATTTTTCAGATCATCATGGGAATTGAAGAAACCTTTGATATCGAAATTGATAATGATGAAGCGGAGAAGATCGTTACAGTAGGGGATGCTGTAGAACAGATCAAAAATGCAATTAACGACTAGGCATAGAAGGAAAGTGAAAAAGCCCTAAAGGGCTTTTTCGCTTTATGAGGTATCTATTATTATGAGAAAAAATATAGAAGAACTGGAACAGAAAATCGGATATAAGTTTCAGGATAAAAACTTGTTGAAGAAGGCCATGCTTCACAGTTCGTATGCTAATGAAAAGCAGCTCCCGAAAAGTGAATGTAATGAGAGACTGGAATTTTTAGGGGATGCTGTTTTGGAACTGGTATCCAGTGAGTTTTTATTTTTTTCCAATGAAGAAATGCCGGAGGGAGAATTGACGAAGGCAAGAGCAAGTATGGTGTGTGAACCTTCACTGGCTTTTTGTGCGAGGGAGATTGACCTCGGAGAATATCTGATCCTTGGAAAAGGTGAGGAAGCTACCGGAGGAAGAAAAAGAGATTCACTGACTTCTGATGCGTTGGAAGCCTTGATCGGGGCTATTTACATTGACGGTGGTTTTGCTAATGCAAAAGAGTTTGTTATGAAATATATTTTAAATGATCTGGAGAATAAAAAACTCTTTTTTGATAGCAAGACTATCTTGCAGGAAATCGTACAGTCAGAGTATAAAGAAGGTATCAGATACGAGATGATTGGAGAATCCGGACCGGATCACAACAAAACTTTCCAATATGCAGTATATATCGGAGAAGAGAGGTTTGGAGTGGGAGCAGGAAGAACGAAGAAAGCTGCGGAGCAAAGTGCTGCATATGAGAGTATTTTAAAACTGCGGGCAAAAAACGAAAAGTAGGTGAAACTATGTATTTAAAGAGTATAGAAGTTCAGGGCTTTAAATCTTTTGCCCATAAGCTGAAATTTGATTTTCACAATGGAATTACCGGAATTGTGGGACCGAATGGAAGTGGAAAAAGTAACGTTGCAGATGCGGTGCGCTGGGTACTTGGAGAGCAGAGAGTCAAACAGCTTCGTGGCGGTACTATGCAGGATGTGATATTCTCAGGTACGGAGAATCGAAAACCGTTAAGCTACGCATCTGTTGCAATTACATTAGATAATTCAGATCATCAGCTTCCCATTGATTATGAAGAGGTAACGGTAGCGAGAAAATTATATCGTTCCGGTGAAAGTGAGTATCTGATCAACGGAAGTACATGCAGATTGAAAGATGTCAACGAATTGTTCTATGATACCGGTATCGGTAAAGAAGGATATTCGATTATCGGACAGGGTCAGATTGATAAAATCTTAAGCGGGAAACCGGAGGAGCGCAGAGAACTTTTTGACGAGGCTGCCGGAATTGTGAAATTTAAAAGAAGAAAGCTGTTATCTGTAAAAAAGCTGGAGGAAGAGCGGCAGAATCTTCTTCGTGTCAATGATATTTTGGCGGAACTTGAGAAGCAGATTGGTCCGCTGGAACGTCAGTCAGAGAAGGCAAAAGAGTATTTAAAGAAGAAAGAGTCCTTAAAAACTTACGATATCAATATGTTCCTGTTGGAGACAGAACGAATTCGTGAACTGTTAAAAAGCACAGAAGGAAAGCTTGCATTGACGCAGGAAGAATTATCTGAGGCTGGTATCCGGTACGAGGATATGAAGCAGGAATATGAGGCTGTGGAAGAACAGGTAGACACCATTGACGAGTCTATTGAACATGCAAAGAATCAGTTAAATGAAACTACGATGCTGAAACAGCAGTTGGAGAATAAAATCGCGCTGTTAAAGGAACAGATCAACAGTGCCCATATGAATGATGAGCACTACGCACAGAGAGCGCTTACGATTCAATCTGAGACAGGGACCAGAGAGCAGCAGCTAAAGGAACTTGGCAAAGAGCGTGAAAGCTTGCAGACAGAGCTTAAAGAACGAAAAGCAGTTGAGGATGCCGCAAGAGAAGAATTGATCGAAGTACAGAGTAGAATCGCGGCTCTGTCAGACGGGATTGAGAAGAATAAAAGCGATATTATAGAACTTTTAAATAACCGTGCTTCTACAAAAGCCAAAATTCAAAAATACGATACAATGCTGGAACAGATCCAAGTGCGGAAAGCGCAGATCAACCAGCGGATTCTTGAGGCGAGAAGTGAAGTAGAGCTTCAAAATGAAGAGAAAAACAAGTACACAGGTGAGCTTCAGAATATCTCGGATCAGATTATTCGTCTGAGTGATGAACACCATGCCTATGAAAAGAAAATAGAAGATATTCAGAGAATCCTTGCCAAAGAAACGGAGAAATTCCGCATTGGTCAGACGGCTTATCACAGAGAGCAGTCAAGACTTGAATCTTTGAAAAATATTACAGAACGCTATGACGGTTACGGTAACAGTATTCGAAGAGTCATGGATAATAAGAAGCAGGAGCCGGGACTTCTTGGCGTTGTGGCAGACATTGTCAAAGTTGAAAAGGAATACGAGGTTGCAGTGGAAACTGCGCTTGGCGGAAGTATCCAGAATATTGTTACGGAAGATGAAGATACGGCGAAACGTATGATTCAATTTCTAAAGAAAAACAAATTCGGCCGTGCCACATTTCTTCCACTGACCAGTATTCAGTCATACGGAGCGTTCCACAAGCCGGAGGCTTTGAAAGAGAACGGTGTGATCGGCATTGCAAGTACACTTGTCAATGTGGATGCTAAATACAGAGATCTGGCAGGTTATCTTCTTGGCAGAACACTGGTGGTAGATCACATTGATCACGGAACAGCCATTGCAAGAAAATATAAGCAGACAATCCGTATTGTGACTTTGGAAGGAGAGCTTATTAACCCCGGCGGCTCCATGACAGGTGGAGCGTTTAAGAATTCCAGTAATCTGTTGAGCAGACGCCGTGAAATAGAAGAATTTGAAAAGACTGTGAAACAGTTGAAATCTGAGATGGATCAGTTGGAAGAATATTGTAACGGACTTCGAAAGGAAAGAGCCGGTTACTATGAAGAGATTGAATCCTTAAAGGAAAAACTTCAGAAGGCTTATGTCATCCAGAATACAGCGAAGATGAACGTAGATCAGGCGGAAGGACGCATCAGATCCATTTTCAATACGTTGGAGGATATAGAGTCCGAAGCTGAAAATCTGGACCGTCAGATCACAGATATTGTAGATAATCAGGAGTCTATTACCGTAGAGCTTGATACTTCAGAACATCTTGAAGAGGAATTATCCGGTAAGATAGATAATGAGCAGAGCATACTTGAAAAAGAACGAGAGCTCGAGGCGGAAAAGCAGAAGACAGTAGAAGAGATCCACCTTGTCAGTGCGGGTCTGGAGCAAAAAGAAGCCTTTGTTGTAGAGAATGTGACTCGAATTCGTGACGAACTGGAAAAGTTTGCTCAGGAGATGAAAGAGCTGGAAGAAAGTAAAAGCGGCACATCCAAAGAGATTGAAGAAAAAGAAGAACAGATTGCGGATCTTAGACAGACAATTGAAAATTCAAAAGAATTATTTACGGAGATTCAGCAGGAAATCGAGAAATTCAAAAAAGACAGAGAAATGCTGAATCAGCAGCATAAGACATTTCTTCAGAAGAGAGAAGAACTGTCCAAGCATATGTCACAGCTTGACAAAGAAGTCTTTCGTCTGGAAAGTCAGAAAGAAGGATATGAGGAAGCTTCTGAAAAGCAGATCAATTATATGTGGGAAGAATATGAGATCACGTATAATCACGCCCTTGAACTCAGAGACGAAAATCTGACAGACCTGTCTAAAATGAAGAAGAGAATCTCTGAATTAAAAGGAGAAATCCGAAGTCTTGGAGATGTCAATGTCAATGCTATCGAAGATTATAAAAATGTGTCGGAGCGTTATGAATTTCTAAAGACACAGCACGATGATCTTGTGGAGGCAGAGGCGACTCTGGAGCAGATTATTGAAGAACTGGATGCCGCAATGCGAAAACAGTTCAAAGAGCAGTTCGCAAAGATCTGTTCAGAATTTGATACAGTATTTAAGGAACTCTTCGGTGGCGGGAAGGGAACTTTGGAACTGATGGAGGATGAAGATATCTTAGAGGCGGGAATCCGTATTATTGCACAGCCGCCGGGGAAAAAGCTTCAGAATATGATGCAGCTGTCCGGTGGAGAAAAGGCGCTTACGGCAATCGCACTTCTTTTCGCGATTCAGAACTTGAAACCGTCTCCGTTCTGTCTTCTTGATGAGATCGAGGCGGCGCTGGACGATAATAATGTTACAAGATTTGCCAAATATCTTCATAAGTTGACGAAATATACACAGTTTATTGTGATTACACATCGAAGAGGAACTATGACGGCGGCAGATCGACTGTACGGTATTACCATGCAGGAAAAAGGCGTATCCACCTTGGTTTCTGTAAGTCTTTTAGAAGATGAATTGGATGCATAGAGAGGAGTTTGCTATGGCAGAGGAAAAGAAAACTGGTTTCTGGGGGCGTTTGGTTTCAGGACTCAGTAAAACGAGAGATAATATTGTGTCCGGGATGGACAGCATTTTCAATGGATTTTCACATATTGATGAAGATTTCTATGAAGAATTAGAAGAGGTTCTTATTATGGGGGATCTTGGTGTGCAGGCAACGTATGACATTTTGGACGACTTAAGAGACAAAGTCAAAGAACGTCATATTAAAGAGCCTTCTGATTGCAGAGAAATTTTGATTGAAAGCATTAAAGAACAGATGGATGTAGGCGAAGCAGCATACGAATTTGAAGATAAAACGTCTGTCGTTATGGTGATTGGTGTCAACGGCGTGGGAAAGACAACGACCATCGGGAAATTGGCAGGAAAGCTAAGAGCGCAGAATAAGAAAGTGATTCTGGCAGCGGCAGACACTTTCCGTGCGGCGGCAGGAGAGCAGCTTAAGGAATGGGCAAATCGGGCACAGGCGGAACTGATCGGCGGTCAGGAAGGCTCTGATCCGGCATCTGTAGTGTATGACGCAGTTGCAGCTGCTAAAGCAAGACATGCAGATGTGATGCTCTGCGATACGGCAGGAAGACTCCATAATAAAAAGAATCTTATGGAAGAATTGAAAAAAATGAACCGGATTATTGATCGTGAATTTCCGGAAGCATTCAGAGAGACATTAGTAGTCCTCGATGCCACTACTGGGCAGAATGCATTGCAGCAGGCGAAGGAATTTAATGAAGTAACTGATATTACAGGAATTGTTCTTACCAAAATGGATGGAACAGCAAAGGGCGGTATCGCCGTGGCGATTCAAGCAGAGCTTGGCATTCCGGTAAAATATATCGGAGTTGGTGAGTCCATAGATGATCTGCAAAAATTTGATGCAGATACATTTGTAAATGCGTTATTTACAACAGGAGAAGTTTAGAATCAGACAATGAGAGAACAGGAGGAGAAGCAGATGGACAAGTTAACATTAGAGAAATTCGAACAGGCAAGTGAAATTGTAAAAAAAGTAACGCTTCCGACAAAGCTGGTGTACAGTGAATATTTGAGTCAGCAGACCGGTGGAAGAATCTATTTGAAACCGGAAAATATGCAGTATACAGGTGCTTATAAGGTGCGTGGTTCGTATTATAAGATCAGCACATTGAGTGAAGAAGAACGCGAAAGAGGACTGATCACTGCTTCCGCAGGAAACCATGCGCAGGGAGTTGCTTATGCAGCGTCCAAATTCGGATGTAAAGCGACAATCGTTATGCCGACGGTGACTCCGCTGATCAAAGTAAACCGTACGAAAAGCTACGGCGCAGAAGTCATCCTTCATGGAGATGTGTACGACGATGCCTGTGCCTATGCACTGAAGCTTGCAGAAGAAAAGGGTTATACATTTGTACATCCGTTTGATGACCTTGATGTAGCTTGCGGACAGGGAAGTATCGCAATGGAAATCGTGCAGGAGCTTCCTACAGTAGATTATATTCTCGTTCCGATCGGTGGCGGCGGACTGGTAACAGGTATCTCCACTTTAGCGAAAATGCTGAATCCGAAGATTAAAGTGATCGGTGTAGAGCCAAAATCAGCAGCGAGCATGACTGCGGCTTTGAAGGCAGGGGAACCTGTAACATTGGAATCTGCAAACACAATTGCTGACGGTACTGCGGTCAAACGTGTTGGAGAAACAATCTTCCCATATGTACAGGAAAATATTGATGATGTGCTTCTGGTAGAAGATGATGAACTGATCGGTGTATTCCTTGATCTGGTGGAAAATCATAAAATGGTAGTTGAAAATTCCGGTCTTTTGACAGTTGCTGCACTGAAACAACTTGATTTAAAAGGTAAGAAGGCAGTTTCTGTTTTAAGCGGAGGAAATATGGACGTAATTACCATGTCCTCTGTGGTACAGCACGGATTGATCCAGAGAAACAGAATCTTCTCCGTATCTGTACTGATGCCGGATAAAGCGGGTGAACTTGTGAAGGTGGCAACACTGATTGCCAACAATAACGGAAACGTTATTAAACTGGAGCATAACCAGTTCGTAAGCACCAACCGTAATGCGGCAGTGGAGCTTCGTCTGACCATTGAAGCATTCGGAACAGAGCATAAGCATGAGATCATGCAGGCGCTGGAAGACGAAGGTTTCCGCCCGAGAGAAATCGGAGCAAAATTATATTAAGAAAAAGAGTGTTGAATAACAGAAAAAGGCAGTTGAAAATCAAAAGAGATTTTCAATTGTCTTTTTTGTCTTTTGCAGGAAATGAATGTGTAAAGAATTTATCACTTTATCTTGACATAGCAAGAAAGAAGTGTATAATTGTATACAATGATACAAAACAAAAGAAAGAGAGAGAGGACATCATGGAAAATCGTAAGGTATATTTAAATCATAGTAATAATCTGTTGCAGTTAGAAGAGCATATGTATCCGTTAGTGGACGTGGAAAAGCCGAATGTTTTCCGTAATCTGTTTCACTATGATGAGATTCCGAAGATTGCGTTTAACGATCGTATTGTACCGCACTGTATGCCGGATGAGATCTGGATCACAGATACTACTTTCCGGGATGGACAGCAGTCCAGAGCGCCATACAGCACAGAGCAGATTGTTAAGATCTATGATTACTTTCACAAATTAGGCGGACCGAATGGTAAAATCCGTCAGAGTGAATTTTTCCTTTATAGTAAAAAAGACCGTGATGCAGTATATAAATGTATGGAAAAGGGGTACCAGTTCCCGGAAGTTACAAGCTGGATTCGTGCAAATAAGAAGGATTTTGAACTGGTAAAAGAAATCGGAATGAAAGAGACCGGAATACTGGTAAGCTGTTCGGATTATCACATTTTCTACAAAATGAAAATGACAAGAAAAGAGTGTATGGAGCATTATCTGTCAGTTGTCCGGGAATGTCTGGAAACGGGAATCAGCCCAAGATGCCATTTGGAGGATATTACAAGAGCAGACATTTACGGATTCGTTATTCCGTTCTGTCTGGAGCTTATGAACTTAATGAATGAATACAAGATTCCGGTTAAAATTCGTGTGTGCGATACGATGGGGTACGGAGTGAATTATCCGGGAGCGGTGATTCCGAGAAGTATTCCGGGAATCATTTATGGTCTTCGCATCCATGCCGGTGTACCAAGCGAGTTGATCGAATTTCACGGACACAATGACTTTTATAAGGCTGTGAGCAATTCCAGCACTGCATGGCTCTATGGTGCCTCCAGCGTCAACTGTTCGTTATTTGGTATTGGCGAACGTACAGGAAATACACCGCTGGAAGCAATGGTATTTGAGTATGCGCAGCTTAGAGGTACATTAGACGGTATGGATACAACAGTGATCACTGAGCTGGCAGAGTACTATGAAAAAGAGATTGGATATCAGATTCCGGCACAGACTCCATTTGCAGGAAAGAATTTTAACGTGACAAGAGCCGGTATCCATGCGGATGGTCTTCTTAAAAATGAAGAGATCTATAATGTGTTTGATACACAGAAATTCTTAAACCGCGCACCGCTTGTGGCAGTGTCGAATACTTCCGGGCTTGCCGGAATCGCACACTGGATCAACACCTATTTTAAATTAAAAGATGACAAGAAGGTGGATAAAAATTCCGAGCTTGTAGCAATGATCAAAGCGTGGGTAGACAATGAATATGAGGGAGGCCGTGTGACGGTTCTTACAGATGAAGAACTCTTGAAGGTTATAGATGATGCCTGTAAGAAGCTTGGAGTAAGCCTGCTCTAGTCTGGGTATTATTTTGATACGGTATGTGATGATAGAAATGAGAAGGTGAAAATAAATGGAAGAATATCAGGATAATTCATTAAGAGGCAGAGTTTTTCGAAAGCTTCGGGAAGATATTTTATCCGGCGTCTATGAAGACCAGGAAGAGCTTCGGGAAATTACGATCGGAGAAGAGATGGGAGTCAGCAGAACGCCGGTCAGGGAAGCTTTGCGGCAATTAGAGCTGGAAGGACTGGTGACGATTATTCCGAACAAAGGAGCGTATGTCACAAGTATCAAGGCAAAAGATGTGGCAGACATTTATCATGTCCGCTCTATGCTGGAAGGCTTGTGTGCGCGCTGGGCAACCGAGCATATTACAGATGAACAGATCGGAAGACTGGAAGAGATTCTTGTATTATCGGAATTTCATGTACAAAGAGGGAACGGAGATACTGCTCAGGTATCAGAACTTGATGGAAAATTCCATCAAGTCTTGTATGAAGCGTCAGATAGTCGTATACTGGAACATGTATTATCTGATTTCCATAAATATGTACAGATGGCGAGAAGGTTATCTGTAAAGAAAAAGGAAAGAGCAGAAAAATCAATTGCAGAGCACAGAGATATTCTGGAAGCCATCAGGAACAAAGATGCCGATCTGGCTGAGAAGCTTGCGAATCAACACATTATGAATGTGATGGAGAACCTGCATATGGAGAATTAATGAAGGTATGGTTTGAAAATCAAGAAAAGGAGAATGGAACTATGGCGAAGATTAAAATGACAACCCCTATCGTTGAGATGGACGGAGATGAGATGACACGTATCCTCTGGAAGATGATCAAAGAAGATCTTTTGGAACCATATATTGAATTGAATACAGAGTATTATGACTTGGGACTGGAATACAGAAACGAAACCAATGATCAGGTAACTATAGATGCGGCAAATGCGACAAAGAAGTATAAAGTGGCTGTAAAATGTGCGACGATCACTCCGAATGCAGCCCGTATGACAGAATACAATCTGAAGGAAATGTGGAAGAGCCCGAACGGAACGATCCGTGCAATTTTAGACGGAACCGTATTTCGTGCGCCAATCGTAGTGAAAGGAATCGAACCATGCGTGAAGAATTGGAAGAAACCGATTACAATCGCAAGACACGCGTATGGCGATGTATATAAAAATACAGAAATGAAGATTCCGGCAGCGGGAAAAGTAGAGCTTGTATATACTGCGGAAGATGGAACAGAAGTGCGGGAACTCGTACATAATTATACCGGCGCCGGTGTAGCTCAGGGAATGCACAACTTAAATGGTTCTATAGAAAGTTTTGCGAGAAGCTGTTTTAACTATGCACTGGATACAAAACAGGATCTCTGGTTTGCGACAAAAGATACGATTTCCAAGAAATATGATCACACCTTTAAAGATATTTTCCAGGAGATTTTTGATACAGATTATAAAGAAAAGTTCGAAGATGCAGGAATCACGTATTTCTACACATTGATTGATGACGCAGTGGCACGTGTGATGAAGTCAGAAGGCGGTTACATCTGGGCATGTAAAAACTATGATGGAGATGTAATGAGTGACATGGTATCATCCGCTTTTGGTTCCCTTGCAATGATGACATCTGTGCTTGTATCTCCGGATGGATATTACGAATATGAGGCGGCGCACGGAACCGTACAGCGTCATTATTACAAGCACTTAAAAGGAGAAGAAACATCCACTAACTCCGTAGCAACAATCTTCGCATGGACAGGAGCACTCAGAAAACGGGGAGAATTAGACGGAAATCAAGAATTAATGGAATTTGCAGATAAATTAGAAAAAGCAACGATTGATACTATCGAAGAAGGAAAAATGACAAAAGATCTGGCACTGATCACAACACTTCCGAATCCGACAGTATTAAACAGCGAAGGATTTATCAAAGCAATCGCAGAAAAATTGTAAAAAAGGACACCCCAGAAGTTAAATTGGGACGTAGCATTTTGTAAAAATGCTACGTCCCAATTATTCTTCCAGCTCTTCCCATTTTTCATATAATTCTTCTAATTCTTCTGCGATAGTGGCTTTTTCCTGTGCCAGTTCCTGGCATTTTACGGAATTGGTGAAGATTTCTTCTTTCATCATCAGCTGATCGATTTCGCTGTCTCGTTCTTCCAGAGCTGTAATTCGTTCTTCTGTTTTTCGTAAATCGTTTTGACGTTTTCGTTCTTTTGCCTGTGCTTCTTTCTGCTCCTGCCAGCTTAATTTGTTCTCGGAAGGAGCGGAAGCGGGGGAAGCAGAGTCAGACGCGTTGACTTCAGATGTGTATGCGGCGGTCAGTTCTTCTTTTTTCTCCAGATAATAATCATAATTTCCGATATAGTTGACGAATTTCTGATTTACCAGATCAAGAATCCTTGTGGCAGTCTGGTTGATGAAATAACGGTCATGGGACACGTAGAGCAGTGTTCCGGTGTAATCATTTAAAGCGTGTTCTAAAATCTCTTTGGATGCAATGTCTAAGTGGTTGGTAGGCTCGTCCAAAATGAGGAAATTAGCCTCTGAGAGCATGAGCTTTGCCAGAGAGACGCGTCCCCTTTCTCCACCGCTTAAATCGCCGATCAATTTAAATACATCATCCCCGGTGAAAAGAAAGGCTGCCAGCATATTGCGGATCTCTGTATTTGTAAGAGACGGATAATCGTCGGAAATTTCATCAAAGATGGTTTTCTCCATGTGAAGGACATGGTGTTCCTGATCATAATATCCAATATGTACATTTGTTCCCAAGGTAAAAGAACCATGGTCTGCATCTACAAGTCCGTTCAAAATTTTAAGAAGCGTTGTTTTGCCGGTTCCATTGTCACCGATGATTGCCACATGCTCGCCGCGCTTGATCTCAAAAGAAACATCTGAGAACAACTGCTGTGGTGTGAATGCTTTGCTTAAATGTTCGATAGATAAAACATCATTTCCGCTGACAACAGATGGGGTGAGTGTTAAATGGATGTCGGTGTTGATTTCCTGTGGTTTTTCAATGCGCTCAATCTTATTCAACATCTTTTCGCGGCTTTCAGCACGTTTGATAGATTTCTCGCGGTTGAACGAACGAAGCTTTTCAATTACGGCTTCCTGATGTTTGATTTCCTGCTGCTGGTTTAAGTATTCTTTTAACTGTGCTTCCCGGAGCTGCTTTTTCTTATAGGAAAAGTCGCTGTAATTTCCAAGGTATGTCATAACCTGACCGGCTTCAATCTCAATTACCTTTGTGACAATTCGATTGAGAAAATATCGGTCATGAGAGACAATAAGGATAGCGCCCGTATAGTTGAGAAGGTAAGTTTCCAGCCATGTGATGGAATTTAGATCCAAATGGTTGGTCGGCTCGTCGAGAAGTAAAATATCGGGTTTAGAAAGAAGCAGTTTTCCGAGGGAAACTCTCGTTTTTTGCCCACCGGAAAGAGTGGAGACCGGTCTTGAGAATTCTTCCTCCTGAAAACCCAGTCCTTTCAGAACTCCGGTGATTTCGCTTTCATATGCATAACCATTTTCCCGCTCAAAAGCGGCAGTCAACCGATGGTAGGTCTCCATACGGCTGTTTAATTCACTCCCTGAGAGATCTTTCATTTCCAGTTCAATGCTGCGAAGCTGTTCTTCTATAGCGATCAGATGTGCTTTTGCAGACTTCACTTCGTCATAAATAGAGTTGGAACTATCCATGTTTTGGTGCTGTGCCAGATAGCCAAGTGTCTTTCCTCTTGTCAGGATTACATTTCCGCTGTCTGTCGGAAGTTCACCTACGATCATTTTCAGGATGGTGGATTTTCCGGCGCCGTTAGGTCCTACAAGAGCAGCCTTTTCGTGGTCTTCTATATGAAAGGAACCATTGTCAACAATGATTTTTTCTTCAAATGCTTTACTGATTCCGTGACATGCAAGTATCATATGTAACCTCCTATATCTATAACATACGACCTTATTATAGCGAAAAGAACATAAAAAAACCACTAAAAGTTTGACTTTGAAACTACAATTTTATATAATAATTCATAGAGAGTGAATGGGAAGGTGAGAAAATTGGAGAGCAGAGACATTTCTCAGGCAGTAATAAGACGACTGCCAAGATATTATCGATATCTCGGAGAGCTTCTGGAAAACGGAGTGGAAAGGATATCTTCAAACGATTTAAGTAAACAAATGAAAGTAACTGCATCGCAAATTCGTCAAGACTTGAATAATTTTGGTGGATTTGGACAGCAAGGCTACGGATATAATGTGAAATACCTGTATACAGAGATCGGAAAGATCCTCGGACTGGAGGAAGATCATAACATTGTGATCATTGGTGCTGGTAATCTTGGACAGGCTCTGGCAAATTATGCAGCCTTTGAGAAGAGAGGGTTTATTTTAAGCGGTATTTTTGATGTGAATCCAAGACTTCAGGGGATGACGATTCGTGGTGTCCCAATACGGATGATGGATGAACTAAAATCTTTTGTGAAGGAAAATGATGTTGAGATCGCGGTGCTTACGATACCGAAGGAGAAGGCTATTGAAGTTGCAAATATGCTGGTAGATAACGGAGTTCGTGCGATCTGGAATTTCGCACATACAGATCTGAATCTTCCGGAGAATATAATTGTAGAGAATGTGCATTTGTCAGAAAGTCTGATGCAATTATCTTATAACATCAGTCGCTATAAGGAAGAGCATAAGGAATAGTGATACAAAGACGTATGAGAAAGGCTTGTGCATGGCAGGCTTTTACTCATACGTTTTTTTCTATGAAGGAGGATGAACGAATATGCAATATCTTCCCAATGGGATGCAGATGAAGGAAGCTGATACTTATACGATAGAGCAGGAACATATTCCGTCTTCGAAGCTTATGGAACGTGCGGCGAACGCGTGTGTATCTTGTATGATAGATAGCGGTTATGATCTCGGGAATATACTGATCGTATGTGGAAAAGGAAATAATGGCGGAGACGGGCTGGTGATGGCGGAAATCTTCAAAAAGAAAGGGTATCCTGTCACCGTGTATCAAATTCATCCGTCTGTCGGTGACGAATATCCACAAGGTGAATATAGTATTATAGTAGATGCTATGTTTGGTGTGGGATTAAATCGTCCGGTGCAAGGAGTTTATGCTAAGACGATTGAACATATGAATGCGTCATCCGGTGTCAAGGTTGCAGTTGACATTCCCTCAGGAATCAGTTCTGACAGCGGATGCGTGTTAGGAACAGCTTTTCGTGCAGATCTTACGGTTACGTTCCAGACGAAAAAGGCAGGACACATCCTCTATCCGGGAAGAAGCTATGCCGGAGAAGTGGTTGTGGCAGATATAGGAATCACAACAAATATTTTTGAGCGTAATAAAAGTGTTGCCTGCTGCTATGACAAAGAGGAATACTGGAGGTTCCTTCCCGAGCGAAGAAGAGATTCACATAAGGGAACGTATGGAAGACTTCTTGTGATCGCAGGAAGCGAAGGGATGAGCGGCGCAGCTTATTTTAATGCAGCTGCAGCATACCGAACAGGTGCCGGACTGGTGGAAATCTATACTTCCGGAGCAAATCGTATTGTGCTGCAGAGTCTTCTTCCGGAGGCAATCGTTACCACATACGATTCCTATGAAGAAGAAAAATTAAGAGAACTTCTTGATAAAGCAGATGCAGTATGTATTGGCTCGGGGCTAGGAACCGGGAAAAAGGCAAAAAAGATTCTGCGAACCGTTCTTCGGGAAGCAAAGGTGCCATGTGTCATTGATGCGGATGGGTTAAATCTTCTTGGCGAGTACCCGGAATACATGGAACTTTTGCGTGAAGGAAGATTTGTTCTGACCCCTCACATGAAGGAAATGTCAAGACTTGCGGGAGTTGGCATCAAAAAGATCAAGGAACAGAGAATTCCGTTTCTTGAAGAATTCGTACAGGAATATGGATGCACATGTATATTGAAGGATTCCTGCACCATTGTGTCAGCAGAAGGGGAACATACTTATGTGAACCAATCCGGAAATGAAGCAATGGCGAAGGGAGGAGCCGGTGATGTGCTGGCAGGAATTGTTGCCGGACTTCTGGTACAAAAAGTGCCGGAGAGAGAGGCGGCCGTTCTTGGTGTATATGCACATGGAACATGTGGAGATCTTGCAAGGGATGAGTTGGGAAGCTACAGTGTTCTTGCCACAGATCTGATAAGGAAACTAAGTGTTGTATGGAAAGGCGAGGAGGAGATAAGACATGAAAAGTTACACAAGAATTCGTGCAAGGATTGATCTGGATGCAATTGAATACAATATTGAAAAAATGAAAGAAAACCTTCCGGAAGATACCAAACTGATCGTTGTTGCCAAGGCAGATTGTTATGGACACGGGGCTTTGCAGACCACAAGTCTTCTCTCGTTGAAAGAATATGTGTGGGGATTTGCAGTAGCTACGCTGGATGAGGCAATCGTGCTTCGAAGAGGAGGAATTACAAAGCCGATCCTTGTACTTGGCTGTATTTTCCCTGAACAGTGGGTAGACGCACTGGAAAATAATATTCGAATTACCGTTTATACAGAAGAATTGACAAAGGTTTTATCGGATCTTGCAGTGAAAATAGGAAGAAAAGCTTATGTGCATGTGAAGTTGGATACGGGCATGGGAAGAATCGGCTTTACTCCGGGAAAAGAAGGTGCCGATAAGATAGAAGAGATCAGTAAGCTTCCGAACATTGTAATGGAAGGCTTATATACTCATTTTTCTAAGGCTGATGAAGGTGATAAAAGCTATACAATGAAACAGATGGAAGCGTATACATGGATGAAAGAAGAATTGGCCGGTCGGGGCATTACATTTTCGTACTATCATTGTTGTAATAGTGCCGGAATCATTGACCTAAAAGGGGCAGGTCAAAATCTCTCCAGAGCCGGAATCTCCACTTATGGCATGTATCCTTCGGAGGAAGTGCATAAGGAAAATGTAGATCTTAAACCGGCGCTTGAGCTTATCAGTCATGTGGCATTTGTAAAATGGGTAGATGAAGGAGAAATGATCAGCTATGGCGGTACTTATGTAACAAAGAGGCGTACGAAGATTGCCACGATCCCGGTAGGATATGGAGACGGTTATCCGAGAAGTCTTTCGAACAAAGGGTATATGCTGATCCACGGAAAGAAGGCTCCGATCATAGGAAGAGTCTGCATGGACCAATGTATGGTTGATGTAACGGAGATTGAAGATGTCAAGTTTGGCGATGAGGTTGTACTGGTAGGGCGCGACGGGGATGAGTATCTTTCCGTAGAAACATTAAGCCGGCTGTCTGACCGTTTTAATTATGAATTTGTCTGTTTGATGGGTAAGAGAATTCCAAGAGAATATATAAGACGTGGAGAGGTTCAGGAACAGATGGATTATTTTGCTTAAAAACAGGAATGTGAACTCTGTGGAATACATCCGAAAAAGATGGAAATACTAATTTTATCTTAAAGAAATCGGAGTGTGAAAGAGAGTGCAGGTAAGACGCGGAGATATCTATTATGCGGACTTAAGTCCGGTTGTCGGTTCAGAACAAGGCGGCGTACGCCCGGTTCTTATTATACAGAACGATGTGGGAAACAAACACAGCCCTACGGTAATCTGTGCGGCAATTACTTCACGGATGAATAAGGCGAAGCTGCCAACGCATGTGGAGATTGATGCAAGGAAATATCAAATTGTGAAGAATTCAGTTGTTCTTTTAGAACAGATTCGAACCATCGATAAACTGAGACTAAAAGAACTTGTATGTCATTTAGATCAAACAATTATGAAGAAAGTAGATGAGGCGATCAAAGTAAGCTTTGAGCTTCATACATAGCAAAGGAGTTAAAGAACAGATAATATGGAAAATGGGAGTTTATTTCAAAGAGTACGACAGATCCTGAAGATTGAAGATGATATGGACGATGAGGCGAAAAAAGAAGCAGCTTCCTTGATTCGAAATATTTTCCGTTATATGGATAAAGATGCGAAGGATATTATGACGCATCGAAAAAATATTGTTGCCATTGATGAGCAATTTACGATGGAAGAAGCGCTTGAATTTATGTTGGATGACAAATATTCTCGTGTGCCGATCTATCATGAGAGTATTGACGATATCATTGGATTTCTGCATTTGAGAGAGGCAATGACCTGTTATCTTAAGGAAGAAAAACTTCGAAAAGTTTCTGTGAAGGAGCTTGGGGATTACATAAGACCGGTAGTATTTATTCCGGAGACAAAAGGAATCGACCGTCTGTTTAAAGAAATGCAGATGAAGAAAAACCATATTGCGATCGTGGTGGATGAGTATGGACAAACCTCCGGTCTGGTGACGATGGAAGATATTGTAGAGGAAATTATGGGGAATATCCTTGATGAACATGATGAAGAAGAGGAGCTGATCCATGCACAGCCGGATGGAAGCTATCTGGTTGACGGAATGACGGTTCTGGAAGATCTGTCTGATCTTCTGAACATCAGTTTTCAGTGCGAAGAAGATGAAGAGTATGACACATTAAACGGATTTTTGATTGGTGAACTTGAACGGATTCCGGCAGAAGACGAAAAGTGTGTTATCGAGAAGGACGGCTATCGCTATACGATTTTATCGATGGACAACAATACAATAGATCGAGTTAAGATTGAAAAAACACAAGAAGAGTGTTAGAATAAAAAAATGTGAAAAAGATAAGAGATACAAGGAGAGATTGATTTATGTCAGGACATTCAAAATTTGCCAATATTAAGCACAAAAAAGAAAAAAATGATGCTGCGAAGGGAAAAATCTTTACGAAGATCGGAAAAGAGCTGGCTGTGGCAGTAAAAGAGGGTGGCGGTACAGACCCTGCGAACAACAGCAGACTTCGTGATGTAATTGCGAAAGCAAAAGCAAACAACATGCCAAATGATACGATCGAGCGTAATATTAAGAAAGCTTCCGGCGATGCCAACGCAGCTAATTATGAGCATATTACATATGAGGGATATGGACCGAACGGAACAGCGATCATTGTAGAGACATTGACCGATAACCGCAACCGTACAGCGACAAATGTAAAGAATGCATTTACGAAAGGAAACGGAAATGTAGGAACACCGGGTTGTGTATCCTTTATGTTCGATACAAAGGGACAGATTGTGATCGATAAGGAAGAATATGAAGCAGATGCGGACGAGCTTATGATGATGGCTCTGGATGCAGGAGCAGAGGACTTTGCAGAAGAGGAAGACAGCTTTGAGATTCTGACAGATCCGGATGATTTCAGCGACGTGAGACAGGCATTAGAGGACTCAGGCGTTCCTATGGCTGCGGCTGAGGTTACTATGATCCCGCAGACTTACGTAGAACTTACAGATGAGACAGATATCAAGAATATTCAGAAGACTCTGGATATGCTGGATGACGATGACGATGTCCAGAATGTATACCACAACTGGGATGAATAAAAACACAGCGGAGGACAGAAGATGGAAGAAGATGTAAAGAAGAAGCTGCGTGATCTATTCGATGATATGCTGACGAAGGTTGGGGAATTCAAACGAAAAACCTATAGTGATGTTTTTGAAGAAGGTTACGGGATTTATAAAAGTCTTCCGGAGGAAATCGCCGGTTTATGCGAAGAGGCAGAAGAAGACAGACGCGAAGAACTGGTGGAAGAATTAGCTTTGGTAATTCCGGATTATGCGCTGGGGAAAATAGGGGAACGATCGAAGAAAGAAAAAGACCAGCTATATGTAGACTTTAATCTTAATATGGCTGTGTATGTAGTCCCGGTTCTCAACTATTCGGGGAATGAATGGTGTGAAAAATTAGCGAAACGAATGGTGGAGTTATGGAATGAAAAGAAAGTTTCAAAGCTTACACTGTCATATTCCACCTATGATAATATAAAAAGTGGATTTAAGAGCAGATTATGCTATATTACGACAGCAGTCTGCGAACACCTTGACAAACCGGATGATTGTTACGAACTTACGACACTTAGAGATTACAGAGACCACTATTTAATGCAGACAGAAGAAGGACGGGGTATTGTAGAGGACTACTATGAGATCGCGCCGGGAATTGTGATGATGATCAATATGAGAAAGGATGCTGAAGCTGTTTACAGCAACCTGTATCAGCAATATTTGGTGCCGTGTATTGAAATGATCGAAGCTGGGGAAAATGAAGCGTGCCAGAATCTATATATGGATATGGTACATAATCTGCAAAAGGAATACTTATATTCATAGGAGGACAACAAGATGAGTGATTACAGAATTGAAACAAAATGTATTCAGTCCGGTTATGAGCCGGGAAATGGAGAACCCAGAGTGCTTCCAATCTACCAGAGCACGACATTTAAGTATAGTTCCAGTGAACAGATGGGACGTCTGTTTGACTTGGAAGAATCCGGCTATTTTTATACCAGATTGCAAAATCCAACGAACGATGCAGTAGCAGCAAAGATCTGCGATCTGGAAGGCGGAGCGGCTGCTATGCTGACCTCTTCCGGTCAGGCTGCAAACTTTTATGCGATTATGAATATTTGCGAAGCAGGAGATCACATTGTATGCGCATCTGCTGTTTACGGAGGTACATATAATCTGTATGCACACACTATTCGCAAAATGGGTGTGGAGGCAACCTTCGTTGATCCGGACTGCAGTGAGGATGAATTAAATGCAGCATTTCAGGAGAATACGAAAGCAGTATTCGGTGAATCTATTGCCAACCCGGCATTAGTTGTTCTTGATTTTGAAAAGTTTGCCAAGGCAGCACATGCTCACGGTGTTCCATTTATCGTAGATAATACGTTTTCTACACCGATCAACTGCCGTCCATTTGAGTGGGGAGCTGATATTGTAACTCATTCTACAACAAAATACATGGATGGTCATGCTTCCTGTGTGGGCGGAGCAATTGTAGACAGCGGTAATTTTGACTGGGCAGCATATGCAGACAAATTCCCGGGACTTACTACACCGGACGAGACTTATCACGGAGTCGTTTATACAGAAAGATTCGGAAAGGGCGCTTATATCACAAAAGCGACAGCGCAGCTTATGAGAGACCTTGGCTCTATCCAGTCTCCTCAGAATGCGTTCTTGTTGAATCTCGGACTTGAGACTTTGCATCTTCGTATGGCAAGACACTGTGAAAATGCAGTAAATGCGGCAAAATATTTGAAAGACCATGAAAAAGTGGCATGGGTATCCTGTCCGTCACTTCCTGGAGATAAATATTACGATCTTGCAAGCAAGTATATGCCAAACGGAACCTGCGGTGTAATCACCTTTGGTCTTAAAGGCGGAAGAGAAGCAGCTGTTCGCATGATGGACAGCCTGAAGATGATCGCGATTGTCACACACGTGGCTGATGCGAGAAGCTGTGTGCTTCATCCGGCAAGCCATACTCACCGTCAGATGAACGATCAGGAATTAATGGAAGCAGGCGTACAGCCGGATCTGATCCGTTTTAGTGTAGGAATTGAAAATATTGAAGATATCATTTCAGATCTTGAACAGGCGTTAGAGCAGGTATAAAATTATCTAAACACCTCCATACTAAGAAAAAAGTATGGAGGTGTTTTTTGTATGGGAAAGGAAGAAAAGGAGGAGCGCTCAGAAGCGGAAATCCGGGAAACAGGAAGTGTAAGTCTCGATGAGAACAGGAAAAATCATCGGATTAAATTACTTACGATTATTGGAGAAATTGAGGGGCATGAAGCAGTGTCCGGCAATACAAAAGCAACGAAATATGAACATCTTCTTCCGATGCTTGCAGAAATTGAGGACAGTGAAGAGGTGGATGGATTGCTGATTTTATTAAATACACTGGGCGGAGATGTTGAAGCAGGTCTTTCTATCGCCGAGATGATCGCATCAATCAGTAAACCAACGGTATCCCTTGTCCTGGGAGGAAGCCATTCTATCGGAGGCCCGCTTGCGGTATCGGCAAAGTATTCTTTTATTGTACCAAGCGGAACGATGGTGATCCATCCGGTGCGAACCAACGGGATGTTCATCGGTGTGGAACAGAGCCTTCGGAATATGATCAGAACGCAGGATAGAATTACGAGATTTCTGGCAGAGCATTCACATATCTCTAAAGAGCGAATCGAAGAGCTTATGCTTAACCCAACGGAACTTGTCAAAGATGTAGGGACACTGCTGGAAGGAAGAGAAGCGGTGGAGGAAGGACTGATAGATGCAGTAGGAGGCATGAAGGATGCTCTTGGCAAATTGCACGCAATGATCGAAGAAGAGGAGAAGAAAAAGGGCAAAATTATGTAATGACAGTCCATTTAAAAAATGCTATACTATTAATAGTATTGCCAATAATAAGGGGGAAAAGTTAATGGCTGCAAAGTCAAAGAAAAAGAGTAGCAGGAAACCGACGAAAAAGAAGAAGACAGAACAGAGTTTTTTGCAGGATGAGGTGATCATTTGGCTGACACTTGCAGTCAGTCTTTTGCTGATACTCAGTAACTTTGGACTGGGGGGATGGATCGGCGATGAAGTATCTTATTTTTTTAGCGGAATCTTCGGTCTGATCACTTATATTATTCCATTTGCTTTGTTTGGTATAGCGGCATTTCTTGTATCGAACAAAGGAAATGTGTCAGCTTATATAAAAGTAGCGGCAGGAATCGTTTTTCTGATTCTTGCCTGTACCTTTTTAGAACTTGTGGATCATAAAGGCGGAAGTCTGGGGAAGAGTATTGCAAAAATATTGACGCCTACGATCGGGACAGCGGGTACATATGTAGTGATCATTATTTTTATGATCATTTGCTGTGTGATTATCACAGGAAAATCATTGCTTCAGGGCGTGAAAACACAGAGCGGAAAAGCTTATGACAAAGCAAAAGAAGACAATGCAAGACGTTGGAAAGAAGCAGAACTTCGAAGAAAAGAAAGAGAACAGGAGAAAAAGAAAACTACCGGGAATTCTGAAAAAGAGAAGAAAAAGAGAACAGATAAACATGCCGTGGGAGTCTCTTTTGCCACTACTTTGACAGGAAAATCTCCGGATATGAAAGAAATTGCACCGGAACCGGCTGAAGAACCTGTACCAGAGCCGGAAGAAAGCCCATCATTTGTGATTAACCGCGCAGAACCGGCGCCGGATGTTGAAGAAGCAGAACCATTTGCGGAAGAACCGTACGAGCCGGTCAGGGAATCAAAAAAGAAGTCGGGAGCTATGGCGGCTGCAGAGATGGAGCGTGTGGCGGCTGCAGTTGCTGCGGATGAAGCAAAACCGAAAAAAGCATATCATTTTCCACCGATGAACCTTCTGAAGCGTGGAAATAAAACGTCCGGTGAATCCGATGCACATTTGCGTGAAACAGCTATGAAGCTTCAGCAGATTCTGCAAAATTTTGGTGTGAGCGTTACAGTTACCAATGTAAGCTGCGGACCCGCAGTTACAAGATATGAGCTTCAGCCGGAGATGGGTGTCAAAGTCAGTAAGATCGTAGGACTTACGGATGACATCAAATTAAATCTGGCGGCGGCTGATATCCGTATTGAGGCGCCGATTCCCGGGAAAGCAGCAGTTGGTATCGAGGTTCCGAACAAGGAAAACTCAGCGGTTATGCTTCGCGATCTTTTGGAGACTGCGGAATTTAAAAACAGTCAGTCGAAGATATCCTTTGCAGCCGGCAAAGATATTGCCGGTAAGGTCGTAGTGGCAGATATTGCGAAAATGCCGCATCTTCTCATTGCAGGTGCGACGGGGTCCGGTAAATCGGTCTGCATTAACACGCTGATCATGAGTATTTTGTATAAGGCTTCACCAGAGGAAGTAAAACTTATTATGATCGACCCGAAGGTCGTGGAATTAAGTGTGTACAATGGAATTCCTCACTTGATGATTCCGGTAGTGACAGATCCGAAGAAAGCGGCGGGCGCTCTGAACTGGGCGGTTGCGGAAATGATGCGGAGATATCAGGCATTTGCAGAGCAAAATGTAAGAGATATGAAGGGCTATAATGAAAAAGCAGCGTCCTCTCCTGCGATTGATGGAGAAGAGTTAAAGATGATGCCTCAGATTGTGATCATCGTTGACGAGCTTGCCGACCTTATGATGGTCGCTCCCGGAGATGTGGAAGAAGCAATCTGTAGATTGGCACAGCTTGCAAGAGCAGCAGGAATTCATCTTGTAGTGGCAACCCAGCGTCCATCGGTCAATGTCATCACAGGACTTATTAAAGCAAATATGCCGTCACGTATTGCATTTTCGGTATCTTCCGGTGTGGATTCCAGAACGATCATTGATATGAACGGAGCAGAGAAGCTGCTTGGAAAAGGAGATATGCTGTTTTATCCATCAGGATATCAAAAACCAGCTCGTGTGCAAGGTGCGTTTGTCACAGATAAAGAAGTACAGAGTGTGGTAGAATATTTGAAAAATCATAATGGTGATGCGGATTATGATAATGAGATTGTACAGCATGTAAATACCAGTGAGATCGGAACCGGACAAGGTCTGGGTGCCGGTAGTGAAGAGAATGAACGCGACATGTATTTTACAGAAGCAGGTCGCCTCATTATAGATAAGGACAAGGCTTCCATTGGAATGCTACAGCGGACCTTTAAGATTGGATTTAACCGCGCGGCAAGAATTATGGATCAACTCTGCGAGGCAGGAGTGGTTGGCGGAGAAGAAGGCACGAAGCCAAGAAAAGTGCTGATGTCAAAGGAAGAATTTGAACAGTACATGGGTGAAAATTCATAAATGTAAAATGGAAGCAAAAAAACACAGAAAAAGAAAGGATGAAGGGCAATGAAAACAGATATCCAGATTGCACAGGAAGCAAAAATGTCACATATCCGAGAGGTGGCACAGACATTGGGGATTCAAGAGGATGAGTTGGAGCTTTATGGAAAATATAAAGCAAAACTTTCTGACGAGGTATGGAACAATGTAAAGGACAGACCGGATGGAAAACTTGTTCTCGTTACTGCGATCAATCCGACACCGGCAGGAGAAGGAAAGACAACAACTACCGTCGGACTTGGACAGGCTATGGCAAAATTAAATAAAAAGGCAGTGATTGCGTTAAGAGAGCCTTCGCTTGGCCCATGCTTTGGAATTAAAGGCGGTGCAGCAGGAGGCGGCTATGCACAGGTTGTTCCGATGGAAGACCTCAATCTTCATTTTACCGGAGATTTCCATGCGATCACTTCTGCAAACAATTTGCTTGCAGCAATGCTGGATAATCACATTCAACAAGGAAATGCTCTTCAGATCGATCCGAGACAGGTTGTGTGGAAACGCTGTCTGGATATGAATGACCGCTGCCTTCGTAACGTAGTGGTGGGACTTGGAAATAAAATGGACGGAATGGTGAGAGAAGATCATTTTGTAATCACGGTTGCTTCAGAGATTATGGCAATTCTTTGTCTTGCCGACGATATCGACGATCTAAAAAAGAGACTTGGAAGAATTATTGTAGCATATACTTTTGCGGGAGAGCCTGTCACAGCCGATGATCTTCAGGCGACAGGTGCAATGACAGCTCTTTTGAAAGATGCGATCAAACCAAATCTCATTCAGACATTAGAACATACTCCGGCGCTTGTACATGGTGGTCCATTTGCCAATATTGCACATGGATGTAACAGTGTACGCGCAACAAAGATGGCTCTGAAGATGAGTGATATCACGATTACAGAGGCAGGCTTCGGAGCGGATCTCGGTGCTGAGAAATTCTTCGATATTAAATGCCGCAAAGCCGGACTTAAACCGGATGCTGTAGTTTTAGTTGCAACTGTGCGTGCATTGAAGTATAATGGTGGGGTTGCCAAGAGCGACCTTGCAGAAGAAAATCTGGAAGCATTGAAAAAAGGAATTGTAAATTTAGAGAAACATATTGAAAATATTCAGAAATACGACGTACCGGTGATCGTTACTTTGAACTCTTTTATTACCGATACCGAGGCGGAAAATACATTTATCCGGGAGTTCTGTGAAGAGAGAGGATGTGAGTTCGCTCTTTCAGAAGTATGGGAAAAAGGTGGCGAGGGTGGAATCGCTCTTGCTGAAAAGGTTCTGGACACATTGGAAAATAAAGAAAGCCATTTCCATACGCTCTATGAAGATGAACTTTCATTGAAAGAAAAGATTGAAAAAATTGCAACAGAGATCTATGGAGCCAAAGGTGTTGTCTATGAACCTGCAGCTTCAAAACAGCTTGCGAAGATTGAAGATATGGGATTTGGAAATCTTCCGATCTGTATGGCAAAAAATCAATACTCTTTATCTGATGATGCGAAGAAGCTTGGACGACCGGAGAATTTTGATATTCATATCCGTGAAGTATATGTAAGTGCGGGAGCAGGATTTGTGGTAGCACTGACAGGTGCGATCATGACCATGCCGGGACTTCCGAAAGTACCGGCTGCGAACGGCATTGACGTATCTGAGGATGGAATGATTACCGGATTATTCTAATTGATTCTAACAGGAGGTTATAAGAAGCAATGAAGTGTAGATATTGCGGAAAGGAAATACCGGAAGGTGCATTATATTGTAAAGCATGCGGCAGGGAAGTATTTATTGTTCCTGAATACAATCCGTTGGATGATATGCTCACGGAGCAGATCAGAGATTCCATTGACGGAACAGGACGAGAGGAGGATTACCTTGTCTATGATGATGCGTCTTTTCAGACGCGCGCAACATCTGCACGCAGAAATACCGGACGGACAGTGAGAACTGGCAGTACCGGAAGGATGGAGAATACCGGACGTACAAGAAACACAGGGCGGATGAAAAATACCGGACGGACGGCTCCGCTTACAAAGGAGCAAAAGAGACGTCAGGCAGAGAAGAGAAAGCAGAAACGCCGTAAGAAAAGAAGAAAGGTTCTGTTGATCATGGCGCTGATTCTTGCTGTGATCGTAGGAATCAGTATTGTTCTCTATCAAAATTCTTATACCGGAATTGTGGCGAAAGGAAATAAAGCTCTTACATCTAAAGAGTATGGAGCAGCACAGGAATCTTTTGAAAAGGCTCTGTCAAAAAATGACGAGAAACCGGATGCATATGTGGGGTTGTCCAAAGTATACATCGGTCAAAATGATTTAGATGCGGCAGAGCAGGTATTTACGGATGCGATTGAAAAACATAGTAAGAATACCGAGCTTTATGAAGCATGTATTCAATTCTATTTGGATACAAAGCAGGCGATTAAAATACCGGAGCTTATGGATGAGGCATCGGACAGTGTGGCAGAAGCGTTAAATGGATATATCATCGACAAGCCGGAATATAGTCTGGATGATGAGGAAACCTATGATGATGTTCAGCAGCTGACGCTTAGTACAACAGGAAAAACGATTTATTATACTACGGACGGTTCCGATCCAACCTTCCAGAGTACAAAATACACAAAGCCGATTCAGCTTGATGAAGGTGAGACAACAATCAAGGCAATTTCTGTTGATAAGCGCGGAGTACCAAGCCAATATGAAGAGAAAACTTATGTTATCGAGCTTCCGATCGAAGAAGCGCCGGCTGTTTCCCCTTCTACCGGACAGTATGAATCTGAAATGACGATCGAAGTAAAAGTTCCGGAAGGGTACGATGCCTATTATACGATGGACGGAGAAGATCCGACAACAGCATCTACAAAGTATACCGGTCCCATTGATATGCCAAAAGGAGACACTCTTTTTAAAGCAGTTCTTGTGTCCGCTGACGGAAGATTAAGCGGGGTAACCACCAGAAACTATAGTTTAGAACTTAGTGAATAAGCATAAAAACAGCGATCTGTTACTTGAAATTTTGTGATAAATACATTATGATTAAAAGAGCATGAATTATTAGGAGGAGACAAGATGTACAAGATATTAAAAGCAGAAAAACTGGCTGCTAATATTTATCTTATGGATGTAGAAGCACCTCGTGTTGCAAGACATTGCGAGCCGGGGCAGTTTGTCATTGTCAAGATGGATGAAAAAGGCGAACGTATTCCACTTACCATTTGTGATTACGACAGAGAGGCAGGAATTGTAACTATCGTATTCCAGCCTGTTGGCGCGTCTACGACAAAGATGACGGAGTTAAAAGCAGGAGATTCTTTCCGTGACTTTACCGGTCCTCTTGGATGTGCGTCTGAATTTGTAGCAGAGGATTTAGAGACTTTAAAGAAGAAGAAATTCTTATTTGTAGCCGGAGGTGTTGGCGCTGCTCCGGTTTATCCACAGGTGAAGTGGTTAAAAGAGCATGGTATTGAGGCGGATGTTATTGTCGGTGCAAAGACAAAAGATCTCCTGATTCTCGAAAAGGAGATGGAGGAAGTATCCGGTAATTACTACCCATGTACAGACGACGGCTCTTATGGTCACGCCGGCATGGTTACTACTATGGTAGACGAGTTGGTTGAAAAAGGAAATAAATATGACGTCTGTGTTGCAATCGGACCAATGATCATGATGAAATTCACTTGTCTGACAACGAAGAAATATGACATTCCGACAATTGTCAGCATGAATCCGATCATGGTAGACGGAACAGGTATGTGTGGTGCCTGTCGTGTGATCGTTGGCGGAGAAGTAAAATTTGCCTGCGTAGACGGACCGGAATTCGACGGACATTTGGTAGATTTCGACAATGCAATGAAGAGACAGCAGATGTACAAGACACAGGAAGGCCGTGCAATGTTGAAATTACAGGAAGGCGACACCCATCACGGTGGATGTGGTCATTGCGGAGGTGACGAGTAATGGCAGATGTATTAAAGAGAGTACCTGTAAGAGAACAGGAACCAAAAGTAAGAGCAACAAACTTTGAAGAGGTTTGTTACGGATATAATCAGGAAGAAGCAATGGAAGAGGCTTCTCGATGCCTGAATTGTAAAAACGCAAAATGTATTCAGGGATGCCCGGTATCTATCAACATTCCGGAATTTGTCGCAAAGGTGAAAGACGGAGATATCGAAGGCGCCTATAAGGTAATTGGTGAATCCTCCGCACTTCCGGCAATCTGCGGACGTGTATGTCCACAGGAGTCACAGTGTGAGAGCAAATGTATCCGTGGTATCAAGGGAGAGCCGGTTTCCATTGGTAAATTGGAAAGATTCGTTGCGGATTATGCATTAGAGCATGATATCAAACCGGAAAAAGCAGAAAAGACAAACGGACATAAAGTTGCAGTGATAGGTTCCGGTCCGTCAGGACTTACATGTGCCGGCGATCTTGCAAAGCTTGGATATGAAGTGACAGTATTTGAAGCACTTCACGAGCTTGGCGGAGTATTGGTTTACGGTATTCCGGAGTTCCGTCTTCCAAAAGAGAAGGTTGTTAAAAAAGAAATCGAGAAAGTAAAAGAACTCGGTGTAAAATTCGAGACTAACGTAGTTATCGGTAAATCAACAACGATCGACCAGTTAATGGAAGAGGAAGATTTCGAGGCAGTATTTATCGGATCAGGAGCAGGACTTCCAATGTTCATGGGGATTCCGGGCGAGACAGCAAACGGGGTATTCTCTGCAAACGAGTATCTGACAAGAAGTAATCTTATGAAGGCATTTGATGATAATTACGATACACCGATCGCAGCCGGCAAGAAAGTTGCTGTTGTAGGCGGCGGAAACGTTGCTATGGATGCAGCAAGAACAGCGCTTCGTTTAGGAGCAGAGGTACATATCGTATATCGTCGTAGTGAAGCAGAGCTTCCGGCCAGAGTAGAAGAAGTACATCATGCAAAAGAAGAAGGAATTATCTTCGATCTTCTTACAAATCCAAAAGAGATTCTTGTAGACGAAAATGGATGGGTAAAAGGCATGAAAGTAATCAAGATGGAACTGGGAGAGCCTGACGCATCCGGAAGAAGACGTCCGGTAGAAATTCCGGGGTCCGAATACGAGATAGAACTTGATACAGTGATCATGTCACTCGGAACATCACCGAACCCATTGATCGCATCTACAACAAAAGGACTTGAAACAAACAGAAGAAAATGTATCGTGGCAGAAGAAGAGAACGGACAGACATCAAAAGCAGCAGTATTCGCAGGCGGAGACGCCGTAACAGGTGCAGCAACCGTAATCCTCGCCATGGGTGCAGGAAAAGCAGGAGCAAAAGGAATTCACGAATTCCTTTCTAAAAAATAGTAATTTGGGACGTAGCATTTTTACAAAATGCTACGTCCCAAATTGCATTTCAGGGTGTCCCAAATTGAAAAATGCTCTGTACCACTTGGGGCAATTATGGTAGAATAAGTCCATTAGAGAAGAAACGAGGGTTTATGATATGACTATTTTTTGGGGACTTATGATCCCGTTTATCGGTACTGCGGCTGGCGCTGCATGTGTATTGTTTGTGAAAAATGAATTGAAACCGCTTCTTCAAAAGTCTTTGCTTGGCTTTGCGGCGGGGGTGATGGTGGCGGCTTCTGTCTGGTCGCTTTTGATTCCGGCAATGGATATGTCTGCGCATATGGGAAAGCTTTCTTTTATCCCGGCTGCTGTAGGATTTATTCTTGGAATTGCATTTTTACTGATTCTTGACAGGGTGATTCCGCATCTTCATATTGGTTCTGAGGAATGCGAAGGTCCGAAATGTTCGCTCAATAAATCGACCATGCTTACATTAGCTGTTACGATCCACAATATTCCGGAAGGTATTTCAAGCGGAGCGATTTTTGCCGGTTTATTAATGGATAATGCCAATGTTACGCTGGCAGGCGCATTTGCTCTGTCTATCGGGATTGCGCTGCAAAATTTCCCGGAAGGTTTTATTGTATCTC
>FR892679.1:48227-93150 GCA_000433535.1 Dorea sp. CAG:317 | reverse complement strand
ATCTCTTCCGATCCGCTCTGAAAAGGGAAGAGGCAGGGCATTCGGAGCCGGCGTGCTCTCAGGAATCGTAGAGCCGATCGCCGGAGGACTTACGCTGTTATTTGCGACCTATCTGACACCGGTACTTCCATATCTTTTAGCATTTTCGGCGGGGGCAATGATCTACGTGGTAGTAGAAGAACTGATTCCCGAATCTGCGGAAGGTGAGCACAGTAACATAGGAACGGTCGGCTTTGCGGCAGGATTTGTATTGATGATGATTTTAGATGTGGCATTAGGGTAAATAAGAAAGAGAGACTATGGAGCAGTTTTTAAAAGAGATAACAGATTGTTTACAACAGAAAATCAAAGAGTTGGATGAAGAATTATCTGCCGGACAGCAGGAAATCAAAAATATGCATGAATATTACTGGGAAAATTATACGGAAATGGATGAGTATGGCTATGAAAATTATGACAATCAGCAGGCGCTACTCCATCAGGTTCATGCAAATGAAGAAAAGCTTTCAAAGAGAAAGAGGCTTACAAAGATGTTGGAGTCTCCGTTTTTCGGAAGAGTAGATTTTCGTTATGACGGAGAAGAGGAATCAGAGACCTTTTATATCGGAATTGGGAATTTTGCTCCTCGCGCAGGAATGCGCCCGCTGATCTACGATTGGAGAGCGCCGGTGTCCGGGTTGTTCTACGATTATGACAGAGGTCCGGCAGCCTATGACGCTCCGGGTGGAAGAATGGAGGGCGAGATCACATCCAAGTGGCAGTACAAGATAAAAAACGGACATATGATCTACGGCTTCGAAAGTGATACGAAGATTGACGATGAAATTCTGAAACAGGAGCTTGGAAGTGGAGGGGACGTACAGCTTAAAAATATTGTACGCACGATTCAGAAAGAACAAAATGCAATCATACGAAATACAGAAGATCGAATTTTAGCGATTCAAGGTGCGGCAGGAAGCGGAAAAACTTCTGTGGCGCTTCATCGGATTGCTTATCTTTTGTACCATGATCGTGAGAATTTGAAAGCGGCAAATATCTTGATCCTGTCACCGAACAATGCATTTTCCGATTACATTTCTCATATTCTTCCAGAATTGGGAGAGGAACATATACAGGAAATGAGTTTTGATCTCTTTGCTTACAAGGAATTAAAAGAAGTTGCAAATGACTGTGAAGATCGTTATGACTATTTAGAGAAGAAGATGAAATTCCAAGACAGTGAATGGGAAATCCGCTTTAAGGAGAAGCAGTCAGCAAGCTTCATCGGACAGATGGAAGGATTTCTGGCAATGCTGGAGGAAGATCTTGTGAATATCCGAAGCTTTACATTTAAAGGGTTTCATAAGACCGAAGAAGAGATCATTCATCTTTTTTATTTTAAATTCCAGACAGTTCCGCTGCTTGCGAGAATGGATGCGGTAATGGAATACTTGATCGACGAATATGAGACGCTGCGCGGGAAGAATATTTCTGAGGAAGATATGGAAGCACTTCGTGAGACTTTCCAGAAAATGTATGTGACAACGGATCTTTATGAAATCTACGGATGGCTGTTAAAAGACTGCGGATATCCAGAACTTTCGAATGCGGAGTATGAGCGAAGAAAATTAGAATATGAAGATGTATTTCCGATGTTATATTTGAAATACCGCTTGAAAGGAAGCAGGAAGCATAAGAATATCAAGCATCTGGTCATTGATGAAATGCAGGATTATTCTTATCTGCAATATAGCATTCTGTCCATGCTATTTCATTGTCGAATGACCATTCTCGGGGACCGCGCACAGACGATGGACAGAGAATGCCAGGACGTGACAAAGTTCCTCCCGAAGATTTTTGGCAGAAAAATAAGAAAAATCGTTATGAACAAAAGTTACCGCAATACGTTGGAAATTGCAGAATATGCGGAGAGAATACGAGGCGGTGAGGGTCTGGAGCTGTTTCAGCGGCACGGCAAAGAAGTAGAAGAGTTTCATGGTCTTTCGATGGAGGAAATGCTGGAAAATATAGAAAAACAGGTGAAATCTTCAAATGCTCAATATGAAACCGCAGCAGTAATCACAATGAATGAATCGGATGCCTATGATATTTACCGTCTGCTCAAGAATCGCCAGCTTCCGGTATCTTATACGGAGCGCGACACATCCGTATTCAAGAAAGGAATGACTGTCACAACCTTTTATCTTGCAAAAGGGTTGGAATTCGATCAGGTCTTTGCTGTACTGGGAAGAGAGACAAATCCTCTCTATAAGCAGGCAAAATATATCAGCGCTACGCGTGCATTGCACGAATTATATGTTTATGAGGAAAGTTAAATGATAGAAAATGTAAGAATACGTCTGGAACAATTATCAGAAGAGGATTATAAAAAATTCAATGAAAACCTGCTGCCGGGAACGAAACATGTGCTTGGCGTGCGGATGCCCAAGCTGCGCGCGCTGGCAAAAGAAATTGCAAAGGGAGATTTCCGAGCATATCTTAATGAGGCGTATGAGAAAATAAGTGCGGACAAAGGCTCTTATCACGAAGAAATCATGCTGGAAGGTCTGGTGATCGCATATGCAAAGATGGAATTAAAAGAGCGGTTTTTCTACCTTGATCGATTTGTACCGAAGATTCATAACTGGGCAGTCTGTGACTGCTGCAGCAACACCTATAAATTCATGGAAAAGTATCAGGAAGAAAGCTTCGCCTATCTTGAAACGTATTTGCACAGCCAGAGAGAGTACGAGCTTCGCTTCGGAATTGTGTCCCTTCTGGATCATTTTATCAATGATTCTTATATTGACCGGGTGCTTTCTATATGCGAACATACAAGACATGAAGGATATTATGTGAAAATGGCAGTGGCGTGGACATTGTCAGTCTGCTACGTGAAATATCCCGAAAAGACAAGAAGACTTTTAAAGGAAAACACAATGGATGAATTTACGCATAATAAAACGATCCAGAAAATACGGGAATCTTACCGTGTGAGCAGAGAAGAAAAGGAAGAATTAAAAAGCTGGAAGCGTTAATACAGGAGAAATCAATGAAAATTACAATCATTACAGTCGGAAAGATCAAAGAAAAATATTTAAAAGACGCGATTGCCGAGTACAGTAAGAGATTATCCAAATACTGTAAATTAGAGATTATGGAAGTCGCAGATGAAAAAACACCGGATAATGCAAGTGAGAATGTGGAGCAGATGATCCGCTCCAAAGAAGGAGAGCGAATCTTAAAATATGTGAAGGATGACGCCTATGTTATTACATTGGAAATTCAGGGGAAGCAGGTAACTTCCGAGGAACTTGCAGATAAGATTGATACGCTCGGCGTTCAGGGGATCAGTCATATTACGTTTATCATCGGCGGTTCCATCGGACTTGGTGAACAAGTGCTTGCAAGATCTGATTATGCACTCAGTTTTTCAAAAATGACATTTCCGCATCAGTTGATGAGGGTGATTCTTCTGGAACAGATTTATCGCAGTTACAGGATTATCCATGGTGAACCGTATCATAAATAAAGCGTGAAAGAATGGTAGTGGAAGATGAGCCGGCCATCCGGCAGGAATTATGCCAACTTTTATCGAATGCATTATATCAGGTGTCAGAAGTAGAAGATTTTACGGATGTGGCTGGAACAGTATTAGAAAAAGAACCGGATCTTCTCTTACTGGATCTTAATCTTCCGGTAGAGTCCGGTTATGATATCTGTACAGAAATCCGTAAAAGTTCTGAAGTGCCGATTATTTTTCTCACCAGCCGCACGGATTCTATGGATGAATTAACCGGAATGTTAAAGGGCGGTGATGACTATATCACTAAACCATTTCAAGCCCTTATTTTATTGGCGCGTATTGCAGCCGTGTTGAAGCGTTCTGCCAGAGCTAAAGATTATGAAGAACAGACAACGATTGTTTGCGGTGATTTAACCTTGGACATTGCCAGAGGCGTTATATACAGGAAAACTGCCGACAATCGGGAAAATGCACAGGCGGAGCTTACGAAAAATGAACTGAAGATTCTGCACTGTCTGCTTTTACACAAAGGACAGATTGTCTCCCGCATGGATCTGATTGAATATTTGTGGGATCAGCAGGTCTTTCTTGATGATAATGCGCTGAGCGTAAATATGACTCGTATTCGAGGCAAATTAAAAGAAATTGGCCTTCCACAAGACTATATTAAGACAAAACGAGGAATGGGGTATTATATATGAGACGAGAAAGTACAGGCTCCATGAGCCTTGCGTCATACTTGAAGGATCGCATCTTGCTGATCCTTCTGCAGATTGTGTGTCTTGGTTTTCTCTTATTTTTTCTTCGTATAACCGGTTATCCGAAAAGCAATTGCATTCTGATTACAGTTGTTTTGGGACTGGTCTTTCTTGTGTGGCTTAGTGTCCACTATTTTTCCAGAAGGAATTATTTTAAGAAAATGAAAGAAATGATGGAGCAGATCGATCAGCGCTATCTTCTGGGAGAGCTGATGCCGGATTCTGTGCATCTGGAGGATCAGATCTATCGAGAGTTGATCAGAAAATCAAATAAATCGGTCATTGAGCGGATTCGTGCGATTGAAGACGAGAAAAAAGAATATCGGGAATATATCGAGAGCTGGGTACATGAAATCAAAGCGCCGATCACAGGGATTGATCTTATGTGTGAAAATCATAAAGAAACACTGACCAGACGAATTGCACTTGAAAATCGAAAAATAGAAAACTATGTGGACATGGCCCTGTATTATGCAAGATCAGACGAGGTTTATCAGGATTATATGATTCGGGAAACAGATCTTGGATAAACGGCGGCAGAGATCCTTCAGCGAAACAAACAATATCTGATACAAAAGGGAATACAGGCAGAAGTGAATTGCCCGGACGTTGCATATACCGATGGGAAATGGATCGGTTTTATTTTGAATCAACTATTATTAAACAGTGCAAAATACAGCAAGGAGCAAGGGGCTTATATCAGAATCTTTACCGAGCATATAGAAAATGGTGTCCGTCTGACGGTAAAAGACAACGGAATCGGTATAAAGCCGGAGGAAATCGAGCGGATTTTCGAAAAAGGGTTCACCGGAAGCAACGGACGAAAGACAGAGCGTTCTACAGGTATGGGGTTATATTCGTGTAAGTGATGTAGAAAAATATTATGGAAATGGAAGCAATGTGACAAAGGCAGTCGATCGGGTAAGCTTTCATGTGGATCAGGGAGAATTCATAGGTGTTATGGGGGCGTCCGGCTCCGGCAAAACGACACTTCTTAATATGCTTTCTACAATTGACCGCGTAACAGCAGGTCATATCTATTATCAGGATGTCGATATTACAGAGCTTAGTGAAGATGAGCTGTCAGATTTTCGAAAGAAGAATCTGGGCTTTGTATTTCAGGACTACAATCTTCTGGACACCTTGACATTAGAGGAAAATATTCTTCTGGCAATGACGCTTCGCAAGGGCAACCGCAAAGAGATACAAAGAAAATGTGATCAGATGATGAAGCTTCTCGGAATCGATGGGATAAAGAACCAGTTTCCATATGAAGTATCCGGCGGTCAGAAGCAGCGCTGTGCGTGCGCGAGAGCTCTTGTAAATGAACCATGCCTTCTCCTTGCAGATGAGCCAACAGGAGCTTTGGATTCAAAATCGGCGCAAACCTTACTTCGGACATTTGCAAAGCTTAACGAAACCTTGCGGACAACTATCTTCATGGTCACACACGATGCGTTTTCAGCAAGTTATTGCAGCAGAATCCTGTTCTTGAAGGACGGCAGTATTTTTCACGAGCTCGTAAGAGGGAAGAAAACAAGAAGAGACTTTTTAAATGAGATTCTGGACGTACTGTCTCTGACAGGAGGTGAGCTGGCTGATGAATAGAAACATTGCAGGAATGATGGCGGCTATGGTCGGGATTGCCACTTTCTTTATCGTGTGGATCATTGCGTGGCTCATTCATTACATGGTTCGTTTTATTCTGGAAAAAAGAAGCCGTGAATTCGGGATTTATCTGTTGATCGGAATGAAGAGATTACGGAGAAGCGAGAAGAAATAAAACGCTGGTTGTTTCCGGTTTCAATTTTATTTTTAATCACATTCGGAGTATTGTTGCTTAGCGGAGGTGTTGGAAGCACCGGAGGCATCGTCCTATTTCTCGTTGGTCTTGTCCTTGTAATCTATCTTTTTTATACGGGCTTGTCTGCGTGGATTATCTGTTATGTGAGAAAGAAAGGGAAAGCAGTTTATAAAGGAGAGAATCTTTTTCTTCTCCGACAATTTGCCTCCAAGCTTAAGACAATGCGTTTTACAATGGGAACATTAACCTCTCTTTTTACAATTTTTTACTTATCGGATTTATACAGATGGAACAAATGAAGTAAATACATGGCTTTATACACACCTTAAATATTTTGGTACAATTTACAAAAACGAAGACGGAACACCGAATGAGAAAAAGATCCGAACGGGAAATGATCAGTCTTATTGTAATTCCGATACGTTTATGAGCCTTACAGATTATAATCATTTGCGGAGGATGCTCGGGTATCGTCCGACAGTGTTGGAAGAGAATGAATATCTGATTCATCTAAAGGAGCGCATTCATAACGAATTGGGGGATTTTTCTAAAAACTTATCGATCTGCAAGAAGATAAATGAAGGAAAAGCTCTTATCTTTGCCGGATACCGAACAGAACCCTTTTCCCAAGACGGACATAACGGAGGAGACTATGTCATTGTAGTACCGGATCATATCATTGAGAAGATGACGCCGTATTATTCGGAGCTGGCAGTTGATCTTAATGGGAAAGCACCGCAG
Source organism: Dorea sp. CAG:317 (assembly GCA_000433535.1). GTDB lineage: Bacteria > Bacillota > Clostridia > Lachnospirales > Lachnospiraceae > Dorea_D. The sequence goes on along the minus strand of FR892679.1, from coordinate 86,342 downwards.
TCTCTCAGTCAGAAGCTTGACAATCTCTGTAACGACCTTGCCTTTGGCGATCAGGACGAGAAAGAAAATAACTGGTGCTTTGGCTCGGATACAGTGGTAACCTACGCTGCTGTAAATCTGGTGAGGGATAATGCAGTCCCGGAGGTGCGCTATATGCTATCGGCGATCATATTTCCAGCCTTTTATGTAGGACTTGTGTTTGTATGCGTTGCACTTACAGTGCTATCGGTTCAACAGTTATCAGATTCCACAAAATACCGCTTCCGCTATGATGTGCTTCGAAAGTTGGGACTTGACAGAAGAGAGCTTTCAAGGACTGTGCGGAAACAGTTGATCGCTTATTATCTGTGCCCGGCATTATTTGCAGCCGGAATCAGTGGAATCATCGGAATCTACATGAGCCGGAAATTTATATTTTTCACAGGTGTCTCTAAATCAATTTTCCAATATTTTGGCATAGCATTTATTCTATTCTTCGGAATCTATACCGTTTACTTTATTGCAACCTATGTAGGATTTAGGAGGAATATTGATGAGAACGTATAAGAAGAATCCGGCATTATACAGGATGCGAAATCCGATAAAAGCTTCGAGAAAGAGAAAACAACAATGAATATGATAATGAATACGAAATCCGGCTTCACCCGGGATACAATTAAATACTTTGCTATGTTTGTCATGTTATTGAATCATATTTCCTATATTTTTATGGAGACAGGTACATTTTGGGCTGAATTTTTTACAGATATCGGTTACTTTACTGCGATCACAATGTGTTATTTCTTAGTGGAGGGCTTTACTTATACACATTCCAGAAAGCAATACGGAAAGAGATTACTTGTGTTCGCGGTCTTGTCACAGCTTCCATATAGCCTGTCTCATACGAAGGGAAGAATACTGAACATTACAGAAATGAACATGATGTTTACGTTGTTGTTGTGCTTCTTCCTTTTGTGCGTATTAGAATATGTGAAAATTAAAGAATGGAAATACTCGTTGATTTTCCTCTTTGTTATGATATCGTTGCTTTCTGACTGGGCGCTTCTGGCTCCTGTTTTTACTCTTCTTTTTGCATGGGCAAGAGAGAACAGAACAAGGAAAAAGATTGCATTTACAGCAGCCACCTGTTTATTTGGCAGCTTTAACTTTCTTGGAGGAATTGGAAGATTTTCGCTGGTTGAGAATGTCACCTATACACTTGGAAGTATGGCAGGAATGATATTTGCCGCAATCATACTCCTTTATTTTTATAACGGGAAAAGAGCGGAAAAAGGACAGAATTTTTCCAAATGGTTTTTCTATTGGTTTTATCCGGTACATTTACTTGTACTTGGGGTGATAAGAGTGTTATTCTTTCTGTAAGGTAAGGAGGAAAAGCAGATATGGGAAATACAATCAAAACGTGGTGTGTAAGGCTTGTGGCATCGGCAGTCGTTATTTTAACTGGGAATCTTCCGATTCTTTACGATAAGTTTCTCGGAATATGGGGAATGATTTTTCTACTTGTTTTTTATTTCATAGTAAATATAAAACCGACAATGGAAAGGGGAAAGATTACAAGCCGAAGACTTCGCTTTTGTTATAGCGGATGTGAGCTCCTCAGAATATTTTTGATTTCTATGCTGATATCAGCAGTATATATACTGGCTATGATTCCGGTCGTATTCAAAGAAAATAAGCTACTGTGGCTACTTAACCTTCTTTGTGTATTTTTGGCAGAGGCGGTGGTATTCTGGAATGGGATCATCCGGTTATATATAAGCTCTGTCCAAATCGGAATCAAATGGCGTGTGATAGGAATTATGTGCGGTTTTATTCCGATTGTAAATCTTATTGTGCTTACAAAACTTATGCGTCTTGCTTCCAACGAAGTGTCTTTTGAAAATGAAAAAATCTATATTACCTTGAACGAAGGAATGAAAAAATCTGCGACACAAAATATCCGATTCTTATGGTTCATGGTGTCTTCTTTCGCGATTTCCGATATTTTAATTATTGGGGGCGTATTCCGAAAGAACTAAAAAGACACGGTGCAAGAATCTATTACGGAAATCATCAGTCAGCAGCATCTGTTGCGGACAGCGGGAGAGAATTAAGTGAACGGATCATGGAAGTTCTAAAAGAAACAGGGGCTTCTAAAGTGAATGTAATCGCACATTCCAAAGGAGGTCTTGATACCCGTTACGCAATCAGCCGGCTGGGTATGTCACAGTATGTGGCGTCACTTACGACGATTAACACTCCACACAGAGGATGCGAATTTGCAGATTATTTATTGGATAAGATTCCGGAAGCTGCGAAACAAAAAATCGCAGACGGATATAATGCAGCGCTTAAGAAGCTTGGTGATTTAAAACCGGATTTTCTTGCGGCTGTAGAAGATTTGACCGCATCTGCCTGCCGAAACTTGAATGAAGAAGTAGTAGATCAGCCGAATGTGTATTATCAGAGTGTCGGTTCTAAGTTAAATGTTGCTTCCGGCGGAAGATTTCCATTAAATTTTTCCTATGAATTGGTAAAATATTTTGATGGATCAAATGACGGACTCGTGTCAGAAAGCTCGTTTCCGTGGGGAGAAGATTATCATTTTCTGACAGTTGATGGAAAAAGAGGAATCTCTCATGGAGATATGATTGATCTGAATCGAGAAAATATTCAAGGGTTTGATGTGAGAGAATTCTATGTAGAGTTGGTGCATGGATTGAAAGAGAAGGGATTGTAAAATAAAGCAAAATAGAAGTGAAAATTTTATAAAATATTACAATGATAAATATAATCGAATTATAAAAATAAGCACAGGCTTTGATTGTGAAGCAAGTGCTTTTTTTGTACATATTAATCATTAGTAGAAGGGGGAATATACTCTAATAAATCATTAAGGTTACAATTTAGTGCATAACAAAGACGAGAAAGAACAGCAATGTCTAATCGCTGGATGGTATTGTCATAGTAATGCTTTAATTGTGTCCTTTGCATTTCAGCGCGAAAAGATAACTTGCTTAAGGAAAGATTTTGTTCTTCCATCAATTCTTTTAAATGTAATTTTATAGTTCCAAATTCTGAATCGTTCATTAATATAAACCTCCTGTATATATATCATATTTTATTTCACAGTCTATTGTAAGGGGTTGATATGTATGGTAGAATTACAGTGTAGATATATATTGCACAAATAAAGTGGAAAGGATGTAAGATGATGAAAAGAATGAAAATGAGGATTATGGGATGGTTACTGATTGGAATTTTGTGTATACTGAGTATAGGGTGCTCAAAACAAAAAAATTCCTTAATAGGTGAATGGGAAACGGAAGATGGAAAGCTTCAAATAGCATTTTACGAATCAGGAGATTACAACTGGAGTGGCGGCACCGGAACATATGAAGTGCTTAGTGATTCAGAGATAAAATTAATTAGGAAACACGCAGAGGAAGTTACTGAATATTCAGTAGAAGGCGATACACTTGTAATGGATATGGGGTATAATGGTGAAATAACATTCTATAGGAAATAAAATATCAAAATATAGTTTTGTATAAAGGAACATTTGTGTAATATAAGAATTATCAGAAATTAAAATCAGATAGAATTTATAATAAAAGATTCTATCTGATTTTTTATAATATTAAATATTCATATTGAGCACACTAATCATGTGATAAACCGGAATAGAAAAGTGTAAAAAGTTGCAAAAAATCTATTCTAGAAGAGACTTTAAGAGTGTCAGATTTGACATTTGAATAGGTGATTGATATATGCTAACAAAATCGTCACAACGATACTTAGTATCATTAGTACGAGGGAGAGCATTTCAAAATCACTCATAAGTTTGCCCTCCTTTCACAAGGCAACCTTTGTTGAAGGACTAACCGCCTACCGTTTCCGAGTAGTGCCTCGTATTATTTTATCAACTGACTATCTCATGGCAAGATATTTGAAAGGAAATAAAACAGTTGCAGGTAATTCATGGGTTAAAGAAAATGTAAAAATTTTAGAAGAATTGAATTATTATAGGAAATAACAGATATGGTAATTATTATTCATATACTAACGGTACTGTTTGCTATAGCATCGTTCATTATTATTAAGAAGAAACGATATAAGGTTATGCCGCTGATCAGTTTGACTATATTTATTTCTTTCATTGGGTTTGGAATAATTTCTATTATATCTTTGGTTGTCCCATACGGAGGAACATTGATTTATCCTTTAGGATCTATTATATTGGGGCTGATATTTATTTTAGTTGGCTACAACGACTTCTATTCATTGCTTAGATGTAAAGAAAAGATAGACGGTGTGTATTGTGGCTACAATACTTATTATGGTGGGAATGGCATTTCTACGCAATCTCCAGTATTTGAATATACATATAATGGTATTCATTATCGTGAGCAAACAGCACAAAATGTATCTTACAAACAATTAAATAAAAATATGACAGAGGGAAGTGTGTACTGTTTATATATCGATCCTAAGCACCCCGCAGTATTTATTTTTTCACGGAAGATCAATGTGAGCACTGTCATCGGAATTCTATTTGGGATATTTTTTTAACCGCTGGTATTACTATGTTGCTTGCATTTTTACCTGTGCTTTGGAGCGTAATAAGGTAATGTTAAATAAGATTCAAAGCTGATAATTTTGTGTGTGAATGGATACAGTATTATAGTTACTACATAAAATAAAAAATAAAGCAAAAAAGGAATTGTAAATCATATGAACAAACAGGAAAAGATACAGGAAATATTTGATTATTACAAACAACAGCCTGACCGTTCCGATCAGGAGATGGTTGTGGCGCTTTTAAGAGAACTTCAGGATGTTCAAGGCTATATTAGTCCGAAATTAAAAGAGCAGGTGCTGGAGATTACCGGGGTGAAAGAAACATTTCTCCAATGCCTGTTTCGGATGTATCCAAGTCTTCATGAGTCCCAGGATATGCACGAGATTATTGTGTGTTCCGGGGAACGATGTGGAAAGAAGGGCGGTGGCGAGATTCTTTCCTATCTCAAGAAAGAGCTCAAAGTAGACAGGCAGGGAGTATCCGAAGACGGAAGGTTCAAGCTTCGCACAAGAAATTGTCTGAAGCAATGCAGAACGTCTCCGAACCTTATGATTGACGGAAAATTATATTCGAAGATAGAGATAGAAAATATAAAGAAATTATTAAACGATTTGTAATGATTGACAACCTCTGCAAGGATAGTATAATTATTCTCTGCAATTAGATTTTACGAGGAGAGGTTAGTCATGGATCAGGATAAAGAATTTCTTGGGAAAGAACCCATAGGAAAATTACTTCTTAAGCTGGCGTTGCCTACGGTTGCAGCCCAGCTTATTAATATGCTTTACAATATTGTTGACCGTATTTATATCGGTCACATTCCGGAGATCGGGGCAGATGCACTTACCGGTGTCGGAGTCTGTATGCCGCTTATTATGATGGTGTCGGCATTTGCAGCGCTGGTTGGATTCGGAGGTTCACCCAGAGCGTCCATTGCCATGGGGAAAAAAGATAACGATTTGGCAGAAAAGATTCTGGGCAATTGCTTTACAACACAGATTCTCATTTCTTTTGTGTTGACAGTAGTGCTCCTTATCTGGAACCGAGATCTTCTTATGGCGTTTGGAGCAAGTGAAAATACGATTAGCTATGGAACAAGATATATGAACATTTATTCTGTCGGAACGATTTTCGTACAGTTGACGCTTGGAATGAATGCATTTATTACAGCGCAGGGATTTGCAAAAACCGGAATGCTGTCTGTTCTGATTGGTGCAGTGTCTAACATCGTATTAGATCCAATCTTTATTTTTGGTTTCAATATGGATGTGCAGGGCGCGGCGCTTGCAACAATTATTTCTCAGGCATTATCCTGTGTCTGGGTGGTATCTTTTTTGTTTGGAAAGAAAACTATTTTAAAGATCAGGAAAGAAAATATGCGTCTGTCAGCATCTGTAATTCTTCCTTGTCTTGCACTTGGTACATCAACTTTTATTATGCAGGCAAGTGAGAGTGTCATTTCTATCTGTTTTAATTCTTCGCTTCAAAAATTCGGCGGAGATATTGCCGTGGGAGCTATGACAATCCTGACAAGTGTTATGCAGTTTGCTATGCTTCCTTTGCAGGGACTTGGTCAGGGAGCGCAGCCGATCATCAGCTATAACTATGGAGCAGGAAGCGCAAGGCGTGTGAAGGATGCCTTTAAATTATTATTGAAGATCAGCCTTGGGTACGCACTTTTTCTCTGGGCAATGGTTATGGTTCTTCCGGGTGGATTTGTAAGAATGTTTACTTCAGATCTGAAGCTTATAGCATTCACGAAAACAGCGCTTCGTGTTTATCTTGCAGCACTGTTTATGATGGGAATTCAGATGGCTTGCCAGATGACATTTAATTCACTGGGAAGGGCAGTGGAATCTATAATCGTAGCGATTATGAGAAAATTTGTATTACTGCTTCCACTTATCTTTGTGCTCCCGCAGATTTTCAAGAGTGACCAGACAATGGCAGTATACTTGGCGGAACCAATCGCAGACTTTCTGGCGGTATCTTTCACGATCGTGCTGTTTGCAATTCAATTCAGGAAAGCGCTGCGGAAAATGTATGCTTAGAGATTTTCGGAGATTTATGTAGAAATTTGCGTTCATTTCCTTTTGTTTTTTTGCTGCAGCATGATGTATAATCATTCTTATAGACGAGGTATGTACAGAGCAATGTACGCATAGATTAGAATACGGATCGGACAGAAGTGAAGGAGAAGAACATGGAGACAAAGAAGAACTGTATCGCAGAAATCATTCATCATATTGCAACAATTTTAGGATTTTTCATTGCAGGGTATTATTTCTTGCAGAAGAGAACGAAGACTTTTTGTAAAGTTCTTCTTTCTGTACACATGGTAACGCAGGGATATGGAATCTTGAAAATTATTGGAGATACGATAGATGGAAAGAAGCGTTTCATGGCTTCTTTTGAACATGTGTCGGAGGTCTGTAATGAGAAGGAAGGAGCCGGAAGAGTGCTCCCGTGGCTTTTGTTATCGGCGGCAACCGTCTTTAAGCTTGGAGTTCCGGTACTCCTTGGAGGAAGAAAAAAATAGGCTGCTTAATCAGTAAGTATTCAGACATAAGAAGCTGTGCAGTGACATAAGTTATAATAAAATGAAAAATTGGTGTTTCTATGGGACAGTCATTGAAGAAAAAAATGGCGGAAGTATCAGAGCTTCCCAAAGATGTGGTGATGGGGATGCCGGTTCTTACTATGACAGGTCAGCAGGAACTATGTATTGAAAATTATCGGGGAATGATCGAATATACGGATTCTGTAGTACGAATTCAGACAAAAGCAGGTCTTATTAAAGTGACCGGTAAAAGTCTTCAAGTAGCTTATTATACAAATGATGAAATGATGATCCGTGGGCAGATCACGGGGATTGAGTATCAACATTGACCGGAAGGAGAGTATAAAGTGCTGTTAGATATCATCCGATATGTCAGAGGCTATTTACAGATTCGGGTAAGCGGATCTTCCGTGGAGCGATTCCTCAACGCATGCAGTCATAGAGGAATCTACTTGTGGGGGCTTAGACCGGTCGGTCAGGCTTACGAAATGAATATTACGATAAAAGGGTTCCGGCAGTTAAAGCCGGTACTTCGGAAGACGGGGACAAGAGTCGTGATCATCAAAAGAACCGGTCTTCCTTTTTTTTTACACCGATATCGGAATCGGAAAATGTTCTTTGCAGGCGCTGTTTTCTGTATTTCGTTGCTTTATTTATTTTCCCGTTTTATATGGGGGATTGATATTTCCGGAAATAAAAGCTATACCGATGAGATTCTGTTGAAGTATTTAAGTTCCAGAGAAATAAAAAGCGGCATGAAGAAGTCGCAAGTGGATTGTGGGAGAATTGTAAAAGATCTGCGGCGGGAATACGGAGATATCATATGGGTGTCCGCTTCTATACAGGGGACGAAGCTGTATATACAGGTAAAGGAGAATGAGGATTCTATTTCAACAGGAACGAAGGAAGACGAGACAGAAAATGCAATGGATCTTGTTGCTGACAGAGATTGTGTCATAGACAGCATAACTGTGCGAAAAGGGACTGTACAGGTAAAAAGGGGAGAGAAGGTGAAAAAAGGGACGGTTCTTGTCTCCGGTCAGGTGCCGGTTCTAAATGATGCCAAAGAAGTGACCGGATACCAATATCATCAGGCGGATGCAGACATTACAGGTATCACAACTTTAGAGTATGAGGAGAGCTGTGAAGATTATTATGAAGAAAAGAAGTATGAGTCTATTTCAAAAAAGCAAACAGGCATCAAGGAAGAATATACTTTGATTTTCGGAAACTATCGTTTCACATTGGGAAATATAAAAAGCACGCGAAAGGAGTATGAGATCAAAGGAAGCATAAGACAGCTCTGTCTGTCTGACAGCTTTTCGCTTCCGGTGTACTTCGGTGTCCGCAAGGTGATTCCGTATCAGTCAGAGAGAAGAAAATATACAAAAAAAGATCAACAACAGATTTTAAGCAGACAATTCTTAAAATATAAGGAAGAATTAGAGAAAAAAGGGGTAGAAATTATCGGGAATGATGTTAAAATATACAGAGGGAAGGATTGTGCAAAGGCAGCGGGGCATCTTCAGGTCTCCATGCCGATAGGAGAAAGCAGACCTTCCGAATTAAAAGAAGTTCCAAGAATCGAAGAAAAACAACAAGGAGAGACAATTCATGGGGATGATGGAGGCAGTCATTGAGATTCCGGCAGAAGACGCCGGAAATGTATTTGGACAATTTGATGCATTTGCGAAGAAAATAGAGCGGACGCTTCATGTTACATTGATCGCAAGAAATGAGCATGTGAAGATCATGGGAGAAGCGGTAAAAGTTGAACAGGCGAAGCAGGTTCTGCGACAGCTTCTTGAACTATCCAGAAGAGGAAATACGATTGAAGAGCAAAATGTAGATTATACGTTGTCTCTTGTGATGGAAGATAAAGAAGAGAGTGTACTTGACATTGATCGTGATATTATCTGTCATACAATTCAGGGTAAACCAATCAAGCCTAAAACTCTCGGTCAGAAAAAGTATGTGGATGCAATCCGTAAGAAAATGATCGTGTTCGGTCTTGGCCCTGCAGGAACCGGAAAGACATATCTTGCAATGGCAATGGCGATCACAGCATTTAAAAATAATGAGGTAGGACGGATCATTCTTACGAGACCGGCGATTGAGGCAGGCGAGAAGCTTGGGTTCCTTCCGGGGGATCTGCAAAGTAAGATAGACCCTTACCTGCGTCCTTTATATGACGCTCTTTATCAGATTATGGGAGCGGAGAGTTTCCTGAAAAATTCAGAAAAAGGATTGATTGAAGTGGCGCCGCTTGCCTATATGAGAGGGCGTACACTGGACAATGCGTTTATCATTCTCGATGAAGCACAAAATACAACTCCGGCGCAGATGAAGATGTTTTTAACCCGTATCGGATTCGGATCAAAGGTAGTCATTACCGGTGACGAAACACAAAAGGATCTTCCGTCCGGTCAGGTATCCGGTCTTGATACCGCGGTGCAGGTTGTAAAAAATATTGAAGATATCAGCATTTGCAAGCTGACCAGCAAAGACGTGGTACGTCATCCGCTGGTACAAAAGATCGTAAAAGCTTATGAGGAATATGAGAAAAAAGCTTCTCATGCGAAAACAAGAGAGAAGAACAGAAGGAGAAAGTGATGACACTTTATTATGAAGAAGAGGGGGAGCTTAAGTTATCCCTTCCATGCGAAGAATTAGCACGAACTGTCATTGAGGCTGCGCTTGATGATGTGGGTTGTCCATATGAGGCGGAAGTAAATCTGCTCCTTACTATGAACGAACAGATTCATGAGATGAACCTGGAATTTCGCGGAATCGACAGAGCAACCGATGTCCTGTCATTTCCGATGGTAGATTATGAACAGCCGGGAGAGTTTGATTTTCTTGAGGAGGCAGATGAGTATTTCCATCCTGAGACAGGAGAACTCCTTCTCGGAGATATCGTTATCTCAAAAGAAAAAGTCATAGAACAGGCAGAAGAATTCGGACATTCCATAGAGCGAGAATTTGCTTTTCTAATTGCACATTCTGTGTTACACTTAACAGGATACGATCATATAGAAGAAGAGGAAAGACTTGTGATGGAAGACAGACAGAGACAGATTCTGTCGAAGTTGAACATCTTAAGATAAATGGAGTACAAGCATGTCAGAAAAAGCCAAAAAATCCGGTAAGAATTTTATGGTACAAGGTTCTATCCTTGCGATTGCCGGAGTCATAACTAAAATTATCGGTGCTGTATACAGAGTACCGCTTGTTAATATTCTGGGAGATACAGGAATGGGATATTACGGAGTTGCATTTCAGATCTATGCAATCGTCCTTACCCTGACGTCCTACAGTCTTCCGCTGGCAGTATCGAAATTGATATCTGCCAGAGTTGCAACAAAGGAATATCGAAATGCCCTGCGTGTGTTCCGCGGTGCGTTGACTTTTGCATTTGTAGTAGGTGGTACTGCGTGTCTGATTCTGTTCTTCGGAGCAGATTTTATTGCGGAAAACATTATGGCAATGAAATACAGTGCCATTGCTATGCGAGTGTTGGCGCCGTGTGTGTTGATTGTTGCAGTTATGGGTGTTTTCCGTGGATTCTTCCAGGGAAATGGTTCTATGATCCCGACTGCTTTTTCTCAGGTTCTTGAGCAGGTGGTCAATGCAGTGGCAAGTATTGCAGGAGCATACTTCCTTCTGAAGCTGGGGAAAAATATTGCCAAGAAGCGTGGGGTTCACGCATATAGCTATGCTTATGCTGCTGCCGGCGGAACCGTCGGAACCGTTATGGGTGCAGCGATTGCATTGGCATTTTTGGTGCTGATCTTCCTTGCATTTCGTAAGGTGTTCCAAAAGAAAATAAAGAGAGAGAGAAGAGGACCGGTAGAGAGTTATCAGAGAATCTTCAAGATTCTGCTGATTACCATTGCTCCAGTTCTTATCAGTGCAACGGTTTACAATCTGTGCGGAGTGATCGACAATTCCATGTACGGTGTGATCATGTCAGCACAGGGATTTAAAGAAAGTGAATATGCCAGTTATCTTGGAATCTTAAGTGGAAAGTATGATACGGTCATTAATGTGCCGCTTGCATTTTCCAACGCATTGGCAGCGTCACTGATTCCAAGTCTTGTGGCAACGGTAAAGACCGGAAGCAGAAAGCAGGTGCATCGCAAGATTAATACATTTGCCAAGTTTGATATGATGATTGCAATTCCCAGTGCAGTCGGACTGATTGTATTGGCAAAACCGGTACTGGATCTCCTTTTCTTTACAGAAGATAACAAAGAAGCCGCGCTTATTTTACAATTAGGAGCAATTTCCGTTATTTTCTACTGTTTGTCTACGGTGACAAATGCAGTTCTGCAAGGACTGGACAAAATGATGATTCCAGTTCGAAATGCAGCGATCGCGCTGGTTGTTCATGTTGTGGCACTGTTTATTATGATGGTTGTATTTAAATGGGGAATCTATGCAGTTGTCGTAAGTAAGATTGTATTTTCCGCGTGTACGTGTATTTTAAACTCGCACTCTCTTCGGGATGAAGTGGGATATGTGCAGGAACAGAAAAAAACCTTTGTTATCCCCGGAATTGCAGCACTGATCATGGGAATTGTTGCGAAAGTTGTGCATCTTCTCTTTGAATTATTTGCAGGCACACAGATCGCAACGCTGATTGCACTTCCGATTGCGGCTATCGCATACGGAACAGCGCTGATTCTTCTCGGCGGAGTGACAGAGGCTGAATTGAAAACGGTTCCGAAGGGAAGAGTATTCATCTCGTTCTTTAAAAAGATTCATGTACTGAAATAGTGTATAAAAAATAAGAAAATCACCAATACTATACTAAAAAAGGAGTTGTCCGAATGCGAAATAAGTATGGTATTGGTTTTTTTGCGACGGCGATTATTGCAATGTTAGTAATCACCTGTGCTTATCAGTTCAGTTTTCACAAGGCAAAAGAACAGGCGGAAAAAATTCACGCACAAAAAGAGCAGCAGGAAATTGAAGAAGAGTCAGGCGCGCTGGTTGAGGCTGACGGGGAAGCGATGAAAGAAGATTGTTATTACCTGATGGAGGTCAATGGCTATGTGGTAGTTTATCTGAGTGATAAAGTCACTCCTTATGAGTACACTGCCATTGCATATGATGAACTTCCTCCTACTGTTCGAGCTGAGGTGCGCAATGGGAAATATATAGAATCGCCGGAAGAACTCTATGGTTTTTTGGAAAACTACTCCAGTTGAAAGAACCGGTGGACTTCTGAATTCAGATAGTGTAAGATAAAAAGAGTTTTAGAAAGGACAAAAGATTATGGATGATAAGAAAATAGCAAGAATTAATGAATTATATCATAAATCAAAAGCAGAGGGACTGACTGCTGAGGAAGCAAAAGAACAGCAGATTTTGCGAAGAGAATATATCGATTCTTTCAAGAGAAATCTTCGCGGACAGCTGAACAATATTTCCATTCAGGAAAAAGACGGAAGCATTACGAATCTGGGTGAAAAATTTGGAGACAAAAAAGGAAATTAGAAAGAGGATACTGAAAATCCGAAGAAGCTTTGACGAATCCCTTTCGGCAGAGTGGACAAGAAGTATCGAAGAGAAGATATTTGCGCATCCTTATTTTCAAGAGGCAGATCACCTCTGTATCTACATGTCATATAATGGTGAAGTCGGAACGGATGGAATCATCAGGAGGGCGACAGCCTCCGGGAAAAGAGTGTGGATTCCGAGGGTTGACGGGAAAGACATGGAATTTTATGAATTGAGAAATCGGCAGGAATTAGTTCGAAGCTCTTATGGGATTTTAGAGCCGCCCAAGGGAAGTCAGCTTTTGGATATGCAGAGCTTCCAAAATTGTCTTATGATCATCCCGGGAGTTGCGTTTGATCGGCAGAAGAATCGGATTGGCTACGGAGGTGGCTATTATGACCGCTATCTGTCAGATAAGAGAGAACTTCATACAATAGCAGCAGCGTTTGAATTTCAGGTGTTGGAAAAACTTCCGGTTGAAGAGACAGATATTCGGCCGGATGTGTTGATCACAGAGAAAAACAGTTATTAACGAAAAATTGTGAAAGAGGAGTGATTCACATGGAGTTACCAAAAGATCCGGTTATGCTCTTAAGTGTTGTTAACACGAAACTCAGAGATTATTATACATCTCTGGATGCACTTTGCGAAGATATGCAGACGGAAAAACAGAAGATTATAGATACATTGAAAGGAATAGATTATGAATATGATGAGTCCAGACATCAATTTGTCTAAAGAAGCGCCGCAAGAAGAGCCTTTGAGACAGTATTATTACATAGAAAAAGCAAAACAGTATGTAGAAGAAGAGGCAAAAAATCTAGGAAGAAGCCTGACTTTCTGTGTCACTACTTTTGGGTGCCAGATGAATGCCAGAGATTCTGAGAAGCTTCGAGGCATTTTAAATCAGATTGGCTACGAAGAAGCAGAAGAGGACGAGGCGGATTTTGTGATTTACAATACGTGTACAGTTCGTGAAAATGCAAATACAAGAGTCTATGGACGACTGGGACAATTAAAACCACGCAAAAAGCAGCAGCCCCATATGATGATCGGACTCTGCGGCTGTATGATGCAAGAACCGGAAGTAATTGCAAAATTAAAAAAGAGTTATTCTTTTGTAGACATTATCTTCGGAACGCACAATATTTATAAATTTGCAGAACTGATCTGTGAACGATATGAAGCCGGAAAAATGGTTGTCGATATATGGGAAGATACTGACAAAATCGTGGAAGATCTTCCGAATGAAAGAAAATATGCATTCAAATCTGGAATTAACATTATGTTTGGCTGCAATAATTTCTGCAGCTATTGTATTGTTCCATATGTGCGTGGACGGGAAAGAAGCAGAAAGCCGGAAGCAATCATCCGGGAAATCGAACGCCTTGTCAAGGATGGGGTGTCTGAGGTGATGCTGCTTGGACAAAATGTCAATTCTTACGGGAAGACTTTGGACGAGCCGATTACTTTTGCAGAGCTTCTTCGCAGAATTGAGAAGATTGAAGGATTAAAGCGGATTCGTTTTATGACTTCGCATCCGAAGGATCTCTCCGATGAATTGATTGAGGTTATGGCATCATCGGAAAAGATCTGTAAACATCTGCATCTTCCGGTTCAGTCTGGAAGCACAAGGATTCTTAAGAAAATGAATCGTCGTTACACGAAAGAATCCTATCTTGAACTCGCAGAAAAGATCAAGAAAGCAGTGCCGGATATTTCTCTGACAACAGACATTATCGTAGGCTTTCCGGGAGAGACAGAAGAAGACTTTCAGGAAACACTGGATGTCGTGCGAAAGGTTCGCTATGACAGTGCATTTACATTTATCTATTCGAAACGAACCGGAACACCGGCGGCAGCTATGGAAGATCAGATTCCGGCAGATGTCGTCAAAGACCGGTTTGACCGATTGCTTTCAGAAGTACAGTCAATCGCATCCGAAGTGTGTGCGGTTCATGAAGGAAAAGATATGGAAGTGCTGGTAGAGTCTGTCAGTGACCATGATGCATCTATGGTGACCGGACGCATGAGCAATAATCTGCTGGTGCATTTTAAAGGAACAAAAGAGATGATCGGAACATATGTGACGGTTCATCTGACGGAGTGCAAAGGCTTCTATTATCTTGGTGAATTGAAATAAATACCATCCATATTATAGTCAAAAAACGCCCAAACTATGTAGTGAGAATACAAAAGTGAGGGCGTTTTCATGTGTAAAAAAATAAGTAAGTATTTGTTTTTGGGGTGCCTTGGCGGAAGCATCTATTATGGACTGGAAATATTGTTTCGTGGCTTTTCTCACTGGAGCATGTTTGTTCTTGGAGGAATCTGTTTTCTGTTTTTCTATATCCAGGGAAGAGTGCTTAGCTTTCAGGAACCGCTGTGGCGTCAGATTCTTCGCTGTATGATCTTTGTAACGGCAATGGAATTTCTGACCGGACTGATTGTAAATAAATGGCTGTGTTGGGAAGTCTGGGATTACAGTGACCTGCCTTTTCAACTGTTTGGACAAATCTGCCTGCCTTTTGCTATTATCTTTTCCGGTCTGTGTGCGATCGGAATCATATTGAGTGGGTATATTGCGTGGGGAATCTACGGCGAGGAAAAACCACAGTATCATGTATTTTAAAAAGTCTTTGATTATAAATGAAAAAATGATATAATAAAATGTAAAAATGAAATTAGAAGAGGAGATATTACGTGGCTGAGTTAACACCAATGATGCAGCAATATATGAAGACAAAAGAAGAGTACAAAGACTGCATCTTGTTTTATAGACTGGGAGACTTTTATGAGATGTTCTTTGATGATGCACTGACTGCGTCAAGAGAACTTGAAATTACATTAACCGGGAAAAACTGCGGACTTGAGGAACGCGCACCTATGTGTGGTGTTCCTTATCATTCGGTAGACGGATATTTAAACCGGCTCGTATCAAAAGGATATAAGGTTGCTATTTGCGAACAGGTGGAAGATCCTGCAACTGCAAAAGGAATCGTAAAACGAGAGGTTGTGCGTATTGCCACTCCGGGAACCAATCTTGATACGCAGGCGCTTGATGAGACAAAAAATAATTATCTCATGTGCATTGCCTATATTGCCGATCGCTATGGCGTGTCAGTGGCAGATGTGACTACCGGAGATTATTTTGTAACAGAGATTGAAAACAGCAGTAAATTATTCGATGAGATATATAAATTCATGCCTTCAGAGCTTATTTGCAATGAGGCTTTTTATATGAGCGGCATGGATATCGACGACTTAAAAGATCGACTGGGTATTACTGTATACGCACAGGATGCATGGTATTTTGATGATGTAATCTGTGAGAAGACATTAAAAGAGCATTTCCACTGCGGGACACTGGAAGGACTTGGAATCGGCGATTATGATTGTGGAATGGTTGCGGCAGGAGCACTTCTTCAGTATTTAAAAGAAACACAGAAGACTTCCCTTTCGCACATGTCAAGACTGACGCCTTACACTACAGGAAAATACATGCTTCTTGACAGTTCCACCAGACGAAATCTGGAATTATGCGAAACACTTCGGGAAAAGCAGAAAAGAGGTTCTCTTCTGTGGGTGCTGGATAAGACAAAGACTGCAATGGGCGCGAGAAATCTGCGAAAATACATTGAGCAGCCTCTGATTGACAAGAACAGCATTAATAAACGACTGGATGCAGTAGAAGAACTGAAGATTCAGGCGATTAATCGTGAGGAGATCAGAGAATATCTTTCTCCGGTGTATGATTTGGAGCGTCTCGTAAGTAAGATTGTATATCAGTCTGCGAATCCAAGGGATCTGATTGCATTTAAAAGTTCCCTGTCCATGCTCCCGCACATTAAATACATATTAAGTGATATGAAGAGCAGTCTCAATCAGGAACTCTATGAAGAGCTGGACCCACTGGAAAATATCTGTGACCTTATTGAACATGCCATTCAGGACGATCCTCCGCTTGCCATGAAAGAGGGCGGGATTATCAAGGATGGATACCATGAAGAGGTAGACAGACTCCGCCATGCCAAATCCGACGGTAAAGAATGGCTGGCAAAATTGGAGAGTGAAGAACGAGAGAAGACCGGGATTAAAAACCTTCGAATTAAGTATAACAAAGTATTTGGGTATTATCTGGAAGTGACCAATTCTTTTAAAAATATGGTTCCGGACTATTATACAAGAAAGCAGACACTTGCCAACGCGGAACGGTATATTATTCCGGAATTAAAGGAATTGGAAGATACAATTTTGGGAGCCGAGGATAAGCTGTATGCACTGGAATATCAGATTTACTGCGAAGTGCGAAATGCTATCGCGGACGAAGTAGTCAGAATTCAGAAAACAGCACGAGCGGTGGCGCAGATCGACACACTGACATCTCTTGCACTTGTGGCAGAACAGAATAATTATGTGCGCCCACATATCAATGAAAAAGGTGTGATCGATATTAAAGATGGCCGCCATCCGGTGGTTGAGAAGATGATTCCGAATGATATGTTTATTACAAATGACACGTATCTCAATGACCGGAAGAAACGGATTTCTATTATTACCGGTCCTAATATGGCGGGAAAATCCACCTATATGCGTCAGACAGCGTTGATTGTTCTGATGGCGCAGATTGGCTCGTTCGTTCCGGCTTCGTCTGCGGATATCGGTCTTGTGGATCGTATTTTTACACGAGTAGGGGCATCGGATGACCTCGCAAGCGGACAGAGTACCTTCATGGTTGAAATGACTGAGGTGGCAAATATTCTCCGCAATGCAACGAGTAAGAGTCTCTTGATCCTTGACGAGATCGGACGAGGAACGAGCACCTTCGATGGACTCAGTATTGCATGGGCAGTCATCGAGCATATCAGCAACAGTAAGCTGCTCGGCGCAAAAACGTTATTTGCAACACATTACCATGAATTGACAGAGCTGGAAGGCAAGATTGACAATGTAAATAATTATTGTATTGCAGTCAAAGAAAAAGGCGACGACATTATCTTCCTGCGCAAGATTGTCAAGGGAGGCGCTGATAAAAGTTATGGAATTCAGGTAGCAAAACTTGCCGGCGTTCCGTCTTCTGTGATCGATCGCGCCAAGGAAATCGTAGAAGAGCTTGTTCATGCTGATATTACGACAAGAATCAAAGATATTGCGGCACATGGCAGTGAGCCGAAAGTAAAGACAAAGAAATATGATGAGGTGGATTTGGCTCAGATGTCTTTATTTGACACGGTGAAAGATGATGATGTATTAAAGGAACTTAAAGAGCTTGATGTAAGTAATCTGACACCGATCGATGCACTGAATACGTTATATCAATTGCAGAACAAGTTAAAAAACAGGTGGTAAGATGAGTAAGATACAAGTATTAGATCAGGTGACGATTGATAAGATTGCGGCAGGAGAAGTGGTAGAGCGTCCCGCTTCTGTTGTAAAGGAGCTGGTCGAAAATGCAATCGATGCCAAAGCGGCGGCTGTAACTGTGGAGGTTAAGGAAGGCGGCATTTCCTTTATGCGGATTGCAGATAACGGATGCGGGATAGACAGAGAAGATGTTCCCGGAGCTTTCTTAAGACATTCGACCAGTAAAATACGAAATGCTGAGGATCTGGAACACATTTCTTCTCTTGGTTTCCGCGGAGAGGCACTGTCCAGTATTGCGGCCGTTTCGCAAGTGGAATTGATCACAAAAACACCGGAAGACAGCTTTGGCACACGGTATATGATTTCCGGTGGCAAAGAAGAGGGGATGGAAGACATCGGAGCTCCGGACGGGACGACCTTTCTGGTGCGTCAGTTGTTTTATAATGTCCCTGCGAGAAGAAAATTTCTGAAAACAGCAATGACAGAGGCAGGGCATGTAAGTGATCTCATGACACGCATGGCATTGTCTCATCCTCACATATCTTTTCAATTTATTAATAACGGACAGTCAAAGCTTCACACGTCAGGAAATGGAAATTTAAGAGACGTGATTTATCATATTTACGGGAGAGAGATTGCGGCAAATCTTATAAATGTAACATATGAAAAGAACGGCATTCGTATTACCGGTTATATCGGGGCACCGTTGATATCCAGAGGAAACCGGAACTTTGAAACTTACTTTATTAACGGAAGATATGTTAAGAGTTCCATTATATACAAAGCCATCGAAGACGCTTATAAGGACTTCACGATGCAGCACAAATATCCATTTACGGTATTACATATCGAAGTCGTCGGTGAAGACGTTGATGTCAATGTGCATCCAACCAAAATGGAAGTCAGATTTCATAATCAGCAAATGGTTTATAACAGCATCTATGAAGCTGTGGATCAGGCGCTCCATGAGAAGGAACTGATTCCGGAAGTCACAATTGATGTGCCGAAAGCCGTACCGAAAGCGCAGGTAAAACCTGAACCAGTGGCACGGTCAAAAGAAGTGATACAGCCTGAGGTGAACAGGTCTGCAAAAGTACAGCCGGAAAAAGCATCAGGTGAACGGGATCTTGATTATTTCATGGAGCAGATGAAAAAGAGGGTAATGTCCTATCATCAGCAAAATTCTTCTGCAGAAGTGAAAGGAAAATCAGAAATCTTCAAGCCGCAGGTGCAGGTAGACCGCGTAAAAGAGGCTGCTGCTTCTTATCGAGCAAAGCAATCTCCGGAGCAAATGACTCTCTTTGACGGAAAGCTTCTGGATAAGGAAAAGCGGGCAAACTACAAGATCATCGGACAGGTGTTTGATACCTATTGGCTGGTAGAATTCGATAATAGCTTATATATTATCGATCAGCATGCTGCGCATGAACGGGTTCTCTATGAGAAGACACTCAAGGAAATGAAGACACGGGAGTTTACCTCTCAAATGATCAGCCCTCCGGTAATTCTCAATCTGACTATGCAGGAGGCGCAGCTTCTTCGTGCTTATATGGATCAATTTACAAGAATTGGTTTTGAATTCGAAGAATTCGGTCAAGATTCCTATGCTGTGCGCAGTGTTCCGGCGAATTTATTCAGCATTGCAAAAAAAGAGCTGCTCATGGAAATGATCGATTCGTTGTCAGAAGAAGTACATCGCAGGCAATCGTCGGAACTGCTTGACGAGAAAATTGCCTCCATGTCCTGCAAGGCGGCAGTGAAAGGAAATATGCGTCTGTCCGCACAGGAAGTAGACGCACTGATCGGAGAACTTCTGAAGCTGGATAACCCATATCATTGTCCGCATGGAAGACCGACAATTATTTCTATGTCCAAGCGAGAATTAGAGAAAAAATTTAAGAGGATTGTATAAAATGGGAAAACAGCCATTAGTGGTACTGACAGGGCCTACTGCGGTCGGAAAAACAAAAGCGTCTATCGGACTTGCACATGCAATCGGCGGCGAGATTATTTCGGCGGATTCTATGCAGGTATATCGACATATGGACATTGGGTCCGCGAAAATAAAAAAAGAAGAAATGGATGGGGTCAGGCATCATTTGATTGACGTACTTGACCCGGAAGAAGAATTTCATGTTGTGCGTTTTCAGCAAATGGCGAAAGAGGCAATGAAAGAGATCTATGCTGCCGGTCATATTCCGATTATCGCAGGCGGCACCGGATTTTATATTCAGGCGCTTCTCTATGACATTAATTTTGAAGAAAGCGAGCAGGATGATGCACTAAGGGAAGAACTGGAGCAGTATGCACAAGAACATGGAGCAGAAGCGCTTCATGACCGGCTTGCTCTGGTAGATCCAAAGTCAGCAGAAGAAATACATGCGCATAATGTAAAACGGGTGATTCGTGCAATTGAATTTTATGAGCAGACAGGGATGCCCATATCGGAGCATAATGAGAAAGAACGTCAAAAAGTTTCTCCGTATGAGTTCCGATATTTTGTATTAAATGATGAGCGTTCTCATCTATATGAGAGAATCAATGCGCGGGTAGATGAAATGCTGGCTCAGGGGCTTGTAGAGGAAGTCCGTGCATTAAAGGCGCGCGGATGTACGAAGGACATGGTATCCATGCAGGGACTTGGATATAAGGAAATTCTGGAATATCTGGAAGGAACTTGCACGTTGGAGGAAGCCGTATATCGGTTAAAACGAGATACCAGACATTTTGCAAAGCGACAGATCACATGGTTTAAGAGGGAGCGTGATGTGATCTGGATCGATAAAAAAGAACATAATTACGATGAAAAGAAAATTTTAGATACAATGCTTACACAGTTAAAAGGGATAAGATAGATTTGGCTGTGACAGCTGGGGAGGAAATGGAAGATGTTTCGAAGATTATTTGGTGGTTCTAAATTTTTAAAAAAAATGAATACGCTGATGGAGATTTATGCGGTGAGCAAGAACCCGGAAGCAACATACAAGCAATTGTTGGCATTAGAGAAGCTGATCCGAACGGATGGGGAGCAGGCATGGTATGATTTAAACCGGGCGGCGCTGCTTTACGATATGCGTAAATTAAATGCAGCAGCAGACGTAGTACGTGAAATACCATCTCTGAATCCGGAGTTTGACGCACGTTGCGCGCAGCTTAAGACTAAGATCATGGATGCATTTTAAAACGATAAGAAAAGAGAGGAACTAAAACATGACAGATGTTATGGAATTATATCGGGAAATGGGGATTCGTCCTTCCGTTTACCGTTTTGGAGAAGAGATAGAAGCACAGTTAAAAGAGAGATTTGAAGCTATTGATAAAATGGCAGAATACAACCAGTTAAAGGTCATTCGCGCAATGCAGGAAAACCGTGTCAATGCGGAATGCTTTAACTTTGTCAGCGGTTATGGATACGACGATTATGGACGTGACACGTTAGAGAAAGTATATGCCTCTGTTTTTCATACAGAAAGCGCTCTTGTCCGTCCACAGGTGACTTGCGGAACTCATGCGCTTGCGCTTGCGCTGGGAGCGAATCTCAGACCGGGAGATGAACTGTTGTCTGTAAACGGAAAGCCTTATGACACGTTAGAAGAAGTCATAGGTATCCGTCCGTCCAACGGTTCTCTGGCAGAATACGGAGTTTCCTATCGTCAGGTAGATCTTTTGGAAGATGGAAGCTTTGACTTTGAGAAGATTAAGACGGCTATCAATGAGAAAACAAAAATGGTTGCGATTCAAAGATCCAAAGGCTACCAGACAAGACCGAGCTTTTCCGTCGCACAGATCGGAGAGGTAATTCGATTCGTGAAGGAAATTAAGCCGGAGATTATCTGCATGGTCGATAACTGCTATGGAGAATTTGTAGAAGATCAGGAACCAAGTGATGTGGGAGCTGATATGGTTGTCGGATCTCTGATTAAGAATCCGGGCGGCGGACTTGCTCCGATTGGCGGATATATCGCCGGAAGAGAAGATTTGATCGAAGCATGTGGTTACCGTCTGACATCTCCGGGACTGGGAAGAGAAGTGGGGGCATCTCTTGGCGTTATGCAGTCCTTTTATCAGGGGCTCTTTCTTGCGCCAACCGTTGTGGCAAGTGCTTTAAAGGGAGCCATCCTTGCGGCAAATATTTACGATCGTCTAGGCTATAAAGTCGTTCCGACCGGGACGGAGAGCCGGCACGATATTATACAGGCAGTAGAATTCGGAACCCCGGAGGGTGTCATTGCTTTCTGTCGTGGGATTCAGGCGGCAGCGCCGGTAGATTCTTATGTGTATCCGGAGCCATGGGCAATGCCGGGATATGACAGTGATGTGATCATGGCTGCCGGAGCCTTTGTTCAGGGTTCCTCTATCGAGCTCTCAGCAGACGGCCCGATCAAAGAGCCTTATGCAGTTTATTTCCAGGGTGGACTGACATGGCCGCACGCCAAGCTTGGTATCTTAATGTCTCTGGAGCATTTGGTTCGTGCAGAGATCATACAGCTCTAAGAACTATAAAGGAGGCACTATGAAAAAAATCGTGATCGTAGGAGGCGGAGCTTCCGGAATGATGGCAGCCATAGCTGCAGCAAAAGAAAATCCCGCGGCTCAGATTCGTATCCTTGAACGCAAAGATCTGCCGGGAAAGAAAATTTTGTCTACCGGGAACGGACGATGTAATTTCACCAATCAGGTAATGAATGCGAACTGCTTTTTCTCGGATACTCCAAACGGGATTGAGGAAGTGCTGCAGCAATTCGGAACAACTGAAACACTGGATGTATTCTCTGATCTTGGTATTCTTCCCAAGGACCGAAACGGCTATTACTATCCGCGTTCTGATCAGGCGTCATCAATCGTAAGTGTACTCAGGACGAGACTTCAGCAGGCAGGCGTTGAAGTAGAGACGAATGTATATGTGACCGGATTAAAGAAAACAAAAAAAGGATTTCTTATTTTCACGGACGGGAAAAAATACGAGGCGGATGCAGTGATTCTGGCATGTGGCGGAAAGGCAGCGCCGGCGCTGGGCTCCGATGGAAGCGGGTATGACCTTGCAAAATCTATGGGGCACCATATGGTTCCGGTGGTACCGGCTCTTGTGCAGCTGAAAGTAGACCGTTTTGCGCTGAAAGCGGCTGTCGGCGTAAGAACAGATGCAGAAGTGTCTTTCTATGAAGATGGAACCTATATAGCAAAAGATCGAGGGGAAGTTCAGATTACCGCTTACGGTCTTTCGGGAATCCCGATCTTTCAGATTAGCCGCTGTGCGGCAAAAGCGCTTTATTATCATAAAAATGCAGTTGTCCATCTGGATCTGATCCCGCAGATGGATCAAAAGGAGCTGTGCGGCTTCTTGACAAAGAGAATGGAACAGCGGCAAATGCTTACCATGTCGAAGTTTCTTATCGGTATATTCAATCAGAAGTTAATTCCCTGTATTCTCAGATATGCAGGCATCAGAGAACAGACGAAAGTATCGGAACTTTCAAAGACTTCTTTTTCCGCACTTCTTCATGCATGTAAGAATATGGAATTCGTAATCACAGATACCAATGGGTTTGAACAGGCACAGGTATGTGCAGGCGGTATTCGTTTTGACGAAGTTTCTCACGATACAATGGAATCTCTCTGTTGTAAGAATCTGTATCTTGCCGGAGAATTGTTAGATGTAGATGGAATCTGTGGCGGCTATAATCTGCAATGGGCATGGGCAAGCGGATATTTAGCAGGAACAGCCGCAGGAAGATTGGAGTAATATATGATTCAGATCAGTCAACTGAAATTACAGATTCCTCACACAGAGGAACAGTTAGAAGAAAAAATCAAAAAAGTGCTGGGCATACGTAAGACAGATCTTCTGTCTTTTCGTATTTTAAAACGGTCTTTGGACGCAAGAAAAAAGCCGGTACTTTTTTATGTATATACAGTGGAAGCAGAAGTGAAACGTGAGAAAGCGTTGAAACATAAAATCAAAAATCCAAACGTTCTCTTTCGCGGACCGATTGCCGATTATAAGATTATACCTTGCGGCGAGCAGTCCCTCCGTGAGCGTCCGGTTATCATAGGAAGTGGTCCGGCCGGGCTTTTCTGTACATATGCGCTTGCGAAAATGGGATATCGACCGCTCCTTCTGGAACGAGGGGAAGCGGTTGACGTACGCGTGAAGGACGTAGAAGATTTTTGGAAAAACGGGAAGTTAAAATCCAATTCGAACGTACAGTTTGGGGAAGGCGGTGCCGGAACATTTTCTGACGGAAAGCTGAATACGCTTGTGCATGACAAAGAAGGAAGAGGACGAGAAGTGTTAGAAGTCTTTGTAAAGCATGGCGCTCCAGAACAGATTCTTTATGATAACAAACCGCATATCGGAACAGATATCCTGGTAGATGTAGTAAAAAACATGCGAGCTTCCATTGAGAAATCCGGTGGAGAAGTAAGGTTCCATACCAAAGTGTCCGCTGTGAACTTTGAAGAAAAAGATGGAGAAAAGGCACTGGTTTCTCTGGAGATTCAAGATACGCATACGAATGAAATATCCGTAATTCCGACAGAGCTTGCGGTACTTGCAATCGGTCACAGCGCCCGTGATACCTTCCATATGCTTCACGAAAAAGAGATTCCGATGGAAGCAAAATCCTTCGCGGTCGGTGTGCGTGCAGAGCACCTTCAGACTATGATCGACGAAAGTCAGTATGGAAGCGCTCGAAAGAACTCTCTTCCGGCGGCTGCCTACAAATTGACCGCCAAGCTGGAAAATGGGCGAGGGGTCTATACATTTTGCATGTGTCCGGGAGGCTATGTTGTCAATGCCTCTTCCGAGGAGGGACGCATTGCAGTCAACGGCATGAGCTACAGCGGACGGGACGGCAAAAATGCAAATAGTGCAGTGATTGTCACCGTCACACCTGAGGACTTCGGAACAGAAGACATCCTTGCAGGAGTCGCGTTTCAGCAGAAATTAGAAGAAGCTGCTTACCATGCTGGAAATGGAAGGATACCGGTACAATTGTTTGGTGATTTTTGCCAAAACAAGGCTTCTTCCGGGGCAGGAGCGATTCTGCCACAGATAAAAGGGGACATTACATGGACGAACATCCGTCAGATTTTCCCGGAAGTAATTGCAGATGCGTTGGAACAGGGGATTCTGATGTTTGACCGGAAGCTGAAAGGCTATGCTGACCCGGATACGGTTTTGTCAGCAGTGGAAAGCCGAACCTCATCTCCGGTGAGAATTTTGCGGGATCAAACCATGCAGAGTGTGGTGAGAGGATTATATCCCTGTGGGGAAGGAGCGGGCTACGCAGGAGGTATTACATCTGCCTCCATGGATGGACTTAAAGTGGCAGAATCTGTCAGCCAAAAGTATGCTCCTTTCGACAAAGGGCTTACGTATTAAGAAAATTTTAATGGTATAACTCTATACACTTTTTGGTAAATATGGTAGAATGTATTGAGTTTTTCAAGGAGAGAAACTTAAGGTGGAGTATAGCGAATCTTAACTTAAGATGAATCGAATGAATACAATGAAGGACATTCCAAATGCAGAGCGTCCGTATGAAAAATGCCTGAAACAGGGCGCTGAAGCTTTGAGTGATGCCGAACTTCTAGCAGTGCTTCTTCGCACCGGAACGAAGGGGGAAAATGTACTTGCATTGGCCAAAAGGCTTCTCTATCAAGATGGAGGAGCAGGACTTCTGGGCATTCATCAGTTTTCATTTCAAAGTCTGATGAAGTTAAAAGGCATAGGTAAAGTGAAGGCAGTACAGATTCTCTGTCTGTCGGAACTGGCAAAGAGGCTTTCGAAAGCTTCTGTTGAGCCGAGACTTCGTTTTTCCTCATCCCAATCGGTGGCAGAATATTATATGGAAGATCTGCGGCATAGAAACCAGGAAGTGATGAAGCTTCTTCTGTTGAATTCCAAGGCGGAATTAATCGATGAGACGAACATATCCAAAGGAACAGTGAATGCGTCTCTTGTCACGCCAAGAGAATTGTTCGTGGAGGCGCTGAAAAAAGAAGCAGTGTCTATGATTTTACTTCACAATCATCCGAGCGGAGATCCGACTCCCAGCAGGGATGATGTTTTGACGACGAAAAGAATCAGCGAATGCGGTCTTTTGATCGGAATTGAGCTGTTAGATCATATTATTATTGGGAATAATTGTTATGTAAGCTTTCAAGAAGAAAATTTGCTTTGGAAAGGATAAGTTCAGATGGTAAAAAATACATATGGACTGGATCTTGGTTCTTATGAGATTAAAGTCTATGACAAGAAAAAAGATACAATCTGGAAAGAGAAAAATGTCATTGCGATCAGAGACCAGCGGGAAATCTTTGCAGTAGGGGATACCGCTTATGAGATGTACCAGAAAGCGCCGGCGAATATCGAGGTTATTTTTCCGATGAAAGGAGGAGTAATCTCCAGATTCAACAACATGCAGTTCCTTCTTCAAAATCTGTTGAAGGAAGGTCGGCAGTTTGTGCGAGGCGCTGAATACGTAATCGCGGTTCCTACGGATGTGACTGAGGTGGAGAAGAAAGCATTCTTTGATCTGGTAATCCACTCTACAGCGAGAGCAAAAGAGGTAAATATTGTAGAGCGTTCCATTGCGGATGCCATCGGACTTGGTCTTGATGTGACAGAAACAAAAGGAATGGTGATCGTGAACTTTGGCGGAGAGACAACGGAGCTCTCTGTAATTGCAGGCGGCGGTCTTGTTCTAAACCGGCTTCTTAAAACCGGAGGAACACTCTATGATGAATCCATCGTTACTTTAGTCCGTCACAGCCATGACTTTTTGATCGGGAGACAGACAGCAGAAGTATTGCGCAAAAGATTTGGAGTATTTACCGGAGAAACCGATGCTTCTTTGAATGTAGCCGGAAGAGATCTGATCACAGGCGTACCGATGCAGAAAAACATCTCTTATACTCTGGTGCGTGCGGCTCTTCGCGATCCGCTGCTGGAATGTGTCCGTGCGATTCATTCTATGATCGATCGGACACCGCCGGAAGTAAGAAACGCGATTCATAAGAACGGTATTTTCTTAACCGGTGGAATGGCTGCTATGCCGGGACTGGATACTTATATCAAAAAAGCAACAGGGCTCCCTGTCGCTGTGGCAAAAGACCCGGATGTCTGTGCTGTTCATGGACTTGAAAAGATCATCAATTCCAAGGAATTGAGAAAACTTGCATTTTCAATGTTAGATGATAATTATAGGTGGATGAGATAATATGAAAATTAGAAATCAATCTTCGCTTCCAAGTAAATACTGGCTGTTGATCATTGCATTCTTCTGTGTTGTCCTGATGGGGATTGAGCATGCTACCGGAGGAAATGGTCCACTTACTTTTATTGCCAATTATACCGTCGTTCCTATGCAGAAGGGAATCAGTTACATGGGAATGTGGATCAGTGATGTTTCCAGTAACTTTGAAACGATGGAAGATATGCAGAATAAAAACGACGAACTTCAAAAAAAGGTAGATGACTTAACGATTGACAATACGAGACTGCGTCAAGATCAATATGAGCTGGAGCGTTTGCGGGAACTCTACAAATTGGACGAAAACTATTCCGATTACCAAAAGGTAGGGGCGCACGTCATTTCCAATAACGGAACAAACTGGTTCAATGACTTTACTATTGATAAAGGCAGTAATGACGGAATCAAAGAAAACTGTAATGTTCTGGCAGGCAGTGGTCTGGCAGGTATTGTAACGGAAGTTGGACCGGATTATGCGAGAGTTCGTTCCATTATCGATGATTCCAGCAATGTAAGTGCGATGGTGTTGTCTACTTCAGACACTTGTATTGTCCGCGGAGATCTGAAGCTTGCCGCAGACGGAAGACTGAGATTTGAAAAACTCGCCAATAACGGAAATGAAATTGAAGTGGGAGAGCAGGTTGTGACTGCGCATGTCAGCGATCGATTTGTGCAGGGACTTTTCATCGGATATATCAGTGAATTGGAATTGGATTCAAATAAACTTACTTATTCCGGTTACATTACACCGGCAGTTGATTTTAGTAAGCTGCAGGAAGTTCTTGTCATTACATCAACGAAGGATGACTTGACTGCCCAGTCAGCAGCTAAGAAAGAGGAGTAGTTCTTATGAAACGAAAAGTGATTACATTTTTCATCATATTAATCTGTTTTCTTTTGGAAAGCACTGTTTTTCATAAGTTAAGATTCGCTTCGATCTGCCCGAACCTGATGATCATTACAACTGCATCTTTTGGGTTTATGCGCGGCAAGAAAAGCGGTATGACCGTAGGCCTTATTTCCGGTCTGTTTGTAGATTTATTCTGGGGCGGAAGTCTTGGCTTCTATATGCTGGTCTATATGGTGATCGGTTATGTGAACGGAATGTTTAAACGTCTGTTCTATGATGAGGATATCAAACTTCCTATCGCATTGATCGCTGCCAGTGAACTGGCTTACGGTGTAATTACTTATGTGGGTGTCTATATGTTAAATGGAGATTTTCATTTTGGAACCTATCTTCTTCATATCATCATCCCGGAACTTGTATACACGATTCTGGCGACCTTGATTCTGTATCAGATCATTCTGCAGATCAATCGGAAGCTGGATGCAGAAGAACAAAGGAGTGCAAGCAGATTTGTCTAGTTTATGGAAACGTATCAAATCGGGGATTGCGGAAGTGCTAAAGTCCAGATTGTTTGTGGCTGTTATCGTATTTTGCATTATGTCCGCGGTACTGATACAACGTGTATTTTATCTTCAGATCGTCAAAGGTCAGGAATATGTAGAGAACTATAAATTGCAGATTCAAAAGACCAAAGATGTGGAGGGCACAAGAGGAAATATATACGATCGAAACGGAAAGCTTCTGGCTTATAACGAATTGGCGTATTCTGTGACCATTGAAGATAATGGCGACTATGATTCAAAAGAGCAAAAAAATAAAGAGTTAAATAAAGTAATCCGTACAGTGATCGATATGGTGGAATCAAATGGTGACACGGTGATCAATGATTTTGGAATTATTCTGAATAAAGATAATCAATACATGTTCACTGCGGAATCTGATACACAGAGACTTCGTTTTATTGCCGATGTGTATGGAAAAGCAACCATTGACAAATTGAAGGAGGAGCAGAAAAATCAGACGCCGGATGAGATTATTAAGTATCTCTGTACAGACAAGCAATATGGCTATGGCATTAATCAGAAAAAATACAGCAAAGAAGAAGTTCTGAAGCTTATCAATATCCGTTATGCAATGTCACTGAACAGTTTCCAGAAATACATTGCTACGACGATCGCAGAAGATGTCAGTGATGAAACAGTGGCAGACGTTATGGAGAATCTGGATACACTCCAGGGTGTCAACGTAGAGGAAGAAGCTCTCAGACGTTATGCGGACAGCAAATGTTTTGCCAATATTATCGGATATACCGGTCAGATCTCTGTGGAAGAATACGATGCGCTCAGTAAGGAAGACCAGAAAATCTACGACAAGAATGATACCATTGGTAAATCCGGGATTGAGCAGACAATGGACTCTTACCTTAAAGGGGAAAAGGGAGAAGTAAAACTGTATGTCAACAATGTAGGTAAAGTCATTGAGACCGTACAGGGCAAAAAGTCAAAAGCCGGAAATGATCTTTACCTTACCATTGATGCGGATCTTCAGGTGGCGGCTTATCATATATTGGAGCAGGAGCTTGCCGGAATTCTGTTGTCTAAAATTCAGAATACACTGGACTATGACCGGACAAAGGCAGGGGATGCAAGTGATGTGATCATTCCGATAGGAGATGTGTATAATGCATTTCTCTCAAACGATATTTTAGATATGACACATTTTTCGGAAGAAGATGCCAAGGACACTGAGAAATCCGTATGGAATACATTTTCAGCCCGAAAAGAAGAAGTGTTGGCAAACCTGACATCTATTCTTGCAGATCCGTCTGCGAAGGCTTATAAAGATTGTTCCAAAGAAGTAAAAGCATATCTGTCTTTTATCGTCAATGACATGCTGAAAAGTAATACACAAGTATTATCTTCCGATGCCATTGATACAAATGACGAAACTTATAAAGCATGGCATAATGATGAATCAATCAATATTTATACTTATTTGAATTATGCGATCTCCAAAAACTGGATTGACAGCTCAAAGCTTGCGGACTACATGCCGGAAAGCGGAAAATATTCGGATTCTTCTGAAGTATATGAAGCACTGACTGCTTATATTACAGATTATATCAGTGACAGCAGCAGCTTTGATAAATTGATTTATAAATATATGATCAAAGCGGGTTCCATCACAGGACATCAAATCTGTCTTATGCTCTATGAGCAGGGAGTTCTTGATACAGAAGATGAGGAATATAACAGTCTGGCTGCCGGAAGTATGGGCGCTTATGACTTTATCCGCAATAAAATTGAGAATCTCGAAATTACACCGGGACAGTTGGGACTTGAGCCAAGTACAGGATCTCTTGTCATGACAGATCCGACTAACGGAGATGTGCTTGCCTGTGTGTCCTATCCGGGATATGATAACAATCGTCTTGCCAATACAATGGATTCCGAGTATTACAATAAATTGCTTACAGACAGTGCAAGACCGTTTTATAATAATGCAACTCAGGAAAAGACGGCTCCGGGTTCTACCTACAAGCCGCTGGTTGCGATTGCAGGTCTTACAGAAGGTGTGATCAACACTGAGTCAACCCTTCCATGTTCCGGCGTCTACAAGAAGGTAGAGCCGAATCCGAAGTGCTGGGCTTATCCAAATTCACACGGCAGTCTGACTGTTGCGCAGGCGATTGAACATTCCTGTAACAACTTCTTCTATGAAGTGGGATACCGGATGAGCCTTAAGGATCAGGGAATTGCAAATATCGGTTCTGACACAGCAGATGGGGACAAAACAGCACAATATTATTCCAGTGATCTTGGAACCGATACTTTGAAGAAGTATGCGATTCAGTTCGGTTTGTCTGAAACTTCCGGAATTGAAATCCCGGAGGCAGAGCCACAGATTTCAGATGAATCATCCGTACCTTCTTCAATCGGACAAGGTACCAATAACTACACTACCAGTCAGCTTGCAAGATATATTACAACTGTTGCCAATAAAGGAACTGTATATGACCTGACACTTCTTGATAAAGTAACTACCTCGAATGGTAAGACTGTAAAAGAATATGAAGCTGAAGTCAAAAACACATTAGACGACATCCCTTCTTCTACGTGGAATGCAGTACACACGGGAATGCGAAATGTTGTTAAGGTAGAACACAATGCTGATATTTTCTCGGAACTGAACCGAAGCGGACTTGAATTGTCCGGAAAGACCGGTACCGCACAGCAAAGTAAAACACATCCTGACCACGGTTTATTTGTTGGTTTCGCGCCAAGCGCAAATCCGGAAGTGGCGTTTGCGATCCGTATTGCAAATGGATACAGCTCTTCACGCGCTGCTGAAGTCGGAAGGGATGTTATAAAATACTATTACGGCAAAGCGCCGGCAGAAGAAATCATTACCGGAAAGGCTGCTCAGATTGGAAGCACATCCGGCGGTGACTAAACATAAACAAAGGATAATCCTATACAAAGCACAAGAGACAATACAAAATGAGTTATAGGAGGACATTATTCATGGGTGAGGTTATTGTAATTACATCAGGAAAGGGCGGTGTAGGTAAAACAACTACAACCGCCAACATAGGAGCCGGTCTGTCACAGCTTGGAAATAAAGTCGTTGTGATCGACACGGATCTGGGACTTAGAAATCTGGATGTGGTAATGGGATTAGAGAATCTGATCGTCTATAATCTGGTAGATGTTATCGAAGGAAGCTGCCGCTTAAAACAGGCATTGATCCGGGATAAGAGATATGAAAATCTCTATCTTCTTCCATCCGCCCAGACAAAAGATAAGTCAGCTATATCACCGGGACAGATGAAAAAACTCACATCGGAGCTAAAGGAAGAATTTGATTACATATTGCTTGACTGTCCGGCAGGAATTGAACAGGGATTCCAAAATGCAGTTGCCGGAGCGGATCGGGCAATTGTTGTGACAACTCCGGAAGTCTCGGCTATAAGAGATGCCGACCGTATTATCGGCCTGTTAGAAAAAAGCGGCTTAAAAAACAACGACTTACTGATCAATCGTATTCGCATGGATATGGTGAAGAGAGGAGATATGATGTCTGTCGATGATGTGACAGACATTCTGGCAATCCCCCTTCTCGGTGCGATTCCGGATGATGAACAGGTTGTCATAGGTACAAATCAGGGGGAACCGGTTATCGGTCTTCACTCCCGGGCAGGAAAAGCCTATACAAATATTTGCAGACGTATTATGGGAGAAACAGTTCCATTTCTTAATCTGGAAGCAGAAAACAGTATTTTTTCAAAGCTCTCCGGGCTTTTCAGAAAAGAATAGGAGGGTCTTGAAATGTTAAAACAATCTTCTGTTTCTGTTGCGAAAAACCGTTTAAAAGCGTTGGTTACAAGTGACAGAGTTCAATGTCTCCCGGATTCTTATGAAAGTATCTGCAGGGAATTATACGAAACGATTTCAAAATATATCGAAATTACAGAAGATGAATTTCAAGTAGAAATAGAGAGAACACATATATATATCAATTTTTTAGGAGAAGAAATTTGAGACTATCAAGATTTAGATTTACGAAACGATATCGGTTAAAAGATTACAACTGTATATTAGTTGCACTGGTAACGGCGCTGTCGATCCTCGGTATTTTTGTAGTGGGAAGTGCAAAAGAAATATACCAGACAAAGCAAATATTTGGTGTTGTAGCCGGACTTATCATTATGGTCATTGTATCGTTGATTGATTATGTCTGGGTTTTGGATTTCTATTGGCTGATTTACGGATTTGCAGTTCTCATCCTTGGGCTTGTTCTGGTGATCGGAACAGAAGTCAATGGTGCTACCAGATGGATCAATCTTGGATTTACAACCTTTCAACCGTCAGAGCTTGCGAAGATTTTGTTGATTCTGTTTTTTTCGCGTTTTCTGATGAAGCACGAGGACGATCTGAATGACAAGGCTACTTTGTTTAAATATGCTGTTTTGTGCGGAATACCGTTGGTGCTTATTATCGCAGAACCGAATCTGTCCACAACAATCTGTACAGCGCTTGTTCTGTGTATCTTGATCTATATTGCAGGATTAAGCTACCGGTTTATCTTAACGGTTCTTTTGATCTTAATCCCTACAGCTGTTATCTTTTTAAGTATTGCCGTACAGCCGAATCAACCGTTTTTGAAGGATTATCAGCAGAAACGTATTCTATCTTTTCTGGAGCCTGAGAAATATGCGGATGACGGTGCTTATCAGCAGAATAACTCTGTCATGGCGATCGGTTCCGGACAGCTTACCGGCAAGGGGCTTAACAACAACACAACAACTTCTGTAAAAAACGGAAACTTCATTTTAGAGCCGCAGACAGACTTTATCTTTGCGATTATAGGCGAAGAACTTGGTTTTGTGGGAAGTTGTATAGTTATTGCGTTGTTGCTGCTAATTGTGATACAATGTATTTTAACAGGGGCACGAGCCCAGAACCTCGCAGGAAAGATTATTTGCTGCGGGGTAGGAGGGTTAATTGCAGTTCAGAGCTTTATTAATATTGGAGTTGCCACAGGACTGATTCCCAATACGGGTGTGCCGCTTCCGTTTGTCAGTTATGGACTGACCTCACTGGTCAGCTTATATATCGGTATCGGATTCGTATTGAATGTTGGATTACAACCGAAAAAATATCAATAAGGAGTGATTTACAATGAATATAGGGTTAATAGCGCATGATTCAAAGAAAGCGCTGATGCAGAATTTCTGTATCGCGTATCGTGGAATCCTGAGTAAGCATAATCTGTTTGCTACCGGCACAACAGGAAGGCTGATCGAAGAAGTCACGAATTTGAATATCCATAAATATCTTGCAGGACGTCTTGGCGGTCAGCAGCAGCTTGGTGCACAGATCGCTCAGAATGATATGGATGCGCTGATCTTTCTTCGCGAACCACATGCTCCAAAGCCAACAGAGCCGGATGTCAATGATGTGATTCGCTTGTGTGACATCTATAATATTCCAATCGCAACCAACCTTGCTACTGCAGAGCTTATTATATTATCAATAGACAGAGGAGATCTTGATTGGCGTGAGATGTACAAATAATTCCAGAAAAAAAAGGATGCAGGCGAGACGCAGAAGAAAGCGGATCCTCAGATCAATGATTTTATGTCTGTTAGTGTTATGTGTTGTCGCATCATTTTTGATCATTAAAAATCTCTTTGCGAAAGAGACACTTGTAGCAGAATATGAACAGCAGCAATACAATCAGGCAGTTTATAAGGGCTCTCTTTTTTCCTCGGATTTGTGTGTGGTCAGGGAAGGTGAAAACTTAGAAGACGGAACAATGTCAAAAGACGGAAATTCAGAAATTCCCGACAGTACGACACTCACATCTGCAGCGCTTCTTGATGTAGATGGGGCGTCCGTAGATTACAGTTATAACGTATATGAAAAGCTCTATCCCGCAAGTGTGACGAAGATTATGACTGCATTAGTTGCACTTGAAAACGGCAATCTCTCGGATGTTGTCACTGTAAATGTGGACGAGTCTGATTTTGCTGCGGATGAGCAGACATGCGGGTTAAAAAGAGGAGATCAGCTTACGCTCGAGGCGCTTTTAAACGGACTTCTGCTTCATTCCGGCAATGATAATGCGAATGCAATTGCAGAATATATTGGCGGAAGTGTTGAAGAATTTGCAAAAATGATGAATAAAAAAGCTGCCGAACTTATGGCGACAGGTACTCATTTTGTAAATTCAAGCGGACTTCACGATGACGATCATTATACAACTGCTTATGATATTTATCTTATTTTCAATGAGTGTGTCAAAAATAAAGATTTTGTAGATATCATAGATAAGAAAGATTATAAAGCAGAGATTACAGGCGCGGATGGAACGAAACGGGAAGTTACATGGGAAGCAAGCAATTACTATGCACAGGGAACCGTTGAACTTCCGGAACACGCGAAAATAATCGGCGGGAAAACAGGTACTACGAAGAAAGCAGGAAACTGTCTTGTTCTTTTAAATGAGAGTCAGGATGGGAAACCCTATATCTCCATTGTGATGGGGGCGAAGTCCAAGGATCTTCTATATCAGGATATGACAACTCTGATTCAGGGAATCGCATCGGCTGAAAATCAGGCGGAATCTTAAATTAAAATTCGCTCATATGTAAAGGGGCATCTTCGCTATGAGGATACCCCTATTCTTATGGTTACATATCCGATGTAGAACGGATTCTCCCGTATAAACTGATCAGATAAAGTCCGCATAGTCCTACTAAGGTGTAGATAATGCGAGACATCCATGAGAGATTTCCAAATAAAAGAGCAACCAGATCAAATCGGAAAATACCGACCAACAGCCAGTTTATTGCACCGATGATCACAATTGTCAACGCTGTATTATCGAACCATTTCATATAAACACTGCCTCCTTTTTATGCTGGTCATAGTATCTCTCACATCCGTCTTTTTTATACAGAAATTATAGAAATAGATGAAAGGAATTCCATGTATAACAGTTATTCACAATATTTGAAGAAACAATATGGAGAAAAAGTATATAAACTTCCGGTTAATCTCCCGGTCACCTGTCCAAACCGCCAAAATGGAAATCGTGGATGTGCTTTTTGTGCAGGATGCGGAACCGGTTTTGAGGCAATGGAGCAGACGGTTCCGGTAACAACACAGCTTTTAGAAACGAAAGCGCATATTGAAAGAAAATATCATGCTCATAAATTCATTGCATATTTTCAAAATTATACAAATACATTTCTGCCTGTGGAGCAGTTCCTACGTTTTCTCAGAGAAGCTGCCAGCGTACCGGATATTGTAGAAATTGCGGTGTCTACAAGACCGGACTGTATTCGTGAAGACTATCTTGAAGAACTCTTAAGCGTCAAGAAGGAGTATCATGTCAACATCTCCATAGAGCTTGGACTTCAGACTGTTAACTATCATACACTCCGGGAAATCGGAAGAGGGCATACTCTGGCAGAATTTCTGGATGCCGTTTTGCAGATTAAAAAATATGGCTTTGAGATCTGTGCTCATGTGATACTGAATCTCCCCAATGACCATCTTGAAGATTGCATAGAAACCGCCAAGTGTCTCTCTGCACTTCGCATAGATGCAGTTAAAATACATTCTCTTTATATTGCCAAAAACACAAGGTTGTGTGAGGATTATGAAAATGGTACAATAACAATATGTTCAAAAGAAGAATATTATGAACGGCTCATTTCATTTCTGGAGTATTTAAATCCGAATATTGTCGTCGAGCGGTTATTCAGCCGTGTTCCTGAAAAAGACTCCGTATTTTGTAACTGGGGGACCAGTTGGTGGAAGTTGAAAGAAGAGGCAGAAACACTTATGAAAGAGCGCGGTGCATATCAGGGAAGGTGTTTTAACTATTTAAATGGTGCCGCATTGAAATTATTATAGGGGGCTTATATTTTGGCTGCTAAAAAAACAACAAATATTACTGTTTATCGGAAAAAAAATCATGTGAATATCGGAATTATTGTATTTGGTGCAATCTTTGTATATTTGATCGTGCTCGTGCTTTTATATTTGACAGACAGACATGTTTCCGCTTATGAGGTTCGTGAAGGCTCTATCTTAAAAGATACCGCCTATACAGGCCTTGTTGTACGCAGTGAGACGATCGTCAACGCGGAAGAAAGCGGATATGTGAATTACTTTGCCACAGAAGGAAGCAAGGTCGGTGCAAAGACAAATGTATATACGGTTTCTCCGGAGGAGCTTAACTTTAAGACAAACGGAGAGGAAGAGTCACAGGATTTGACATCAGAGGAGAAGGAAGCTCTGTTAGTTAAAGTACAGTCCTTCGGCGAAAATTTTAAAGATGAGGAATTCCATGATATTTATACATTAAAAGACCATTTTTCTTCTGTGCTGGAAAGCAAATCCAATCAAAGCCGGCAGGCACAATTGACCGATATGCTTGAGACGGAAGGTGACCGTCTGAAAGTACATAAGAGTGCTAAAGATGGGATCGTCATATACTCGGCAGATGGTTATGAGCAGATTGCACTCAGCGACATCACGGAAGATATGATCACAAAGCAAAATTATGAACAGAAAAATTTTAAAGATAACCGTAAAGTGAATGCCGGCGATCCTGTCTATAAACTGATCACGGATGATATCTGGAATGTCGTGATTTTATTAAATGACAAAACAGCAAAAGAAATGGCAGATATTGAGCGCGTTCGTGTTCGTTTTTCCAAAGATAATGAGACAGCAGTGGCTTCTTTTCAGATTTATAATACTAAAGATGCCAATCTCGGGTTCCTTACCTTTGATGCGGGAATGATCCGCTATGCGCAGGAACGATATCTTGATCTGGAACTGATTCTTGAAGACGAATCAGGACTTAAGATTCCAAAATCGTCTGTTACATCCAAAGAATTTTATATCGTACCGGAAGATTATCTCACCCAGGGCGGAAACAGCAAATCTGCGGGGGTTCTTGTGGATGAAGGAAAGGATCAGGCGGTATTCCATACGGCAGAAGTCTATTATCGTGACAACGAAACCGGTATGGTCTACCTGGACCCGGCTGTTTTTGAGGATATAAAATCTCCGATATTGATCAAGCCTGATTCCAGTGATACATATGCTTTGAAGAAAAAGAAAAAGCTGAAGGGCGTATACAATATCAATAAAGGATACGCAGTATTCAAACAGATCAAAATCCTTTGTGAAAGCGAAGAGTACTATGTCGTAGAAGAAGGAAATGATTACGGACTTGCCAATTATGACCATATAGCCCTCGACAGTGACTCTGTAAAAGAAAATGACGTTGTATTTCAATAGAAAAAAAAAGGAGTGATTCTATCATGTTAAAGGAAAATCTGGCAGATGTAGAGGCGAAGATTGTGAAGGCATGCGAAAACAGCGGCCGCCAACGAGACGATGTAACGCTTATCGTGGTCAGCAAAACAAAACCGGTGGAAACCTTAAAAGAGGCTTATGATCTTGGCGTTCGCGTGTTTGGTGAAAATAAA
>FR892679.1:5849-48167 GCA_000433535.1 Dorea sp. CAG:317 | reverse complement strand
TCTTCCGAAAGAT
This sequence comes from Dorea sp. CAG:317, assembly GCA_000433535.1. Lineage (GTDB taxonomy): Bacteria > Bacillota > Clostridia > Lachnospirales > Lachnospiraceae > Dorea_D. The sequence continues at coordinate 48,154 of FR892679.1, read as the reverse complement.
ATTCAGTGGCATATGATCGGACATCTTCAGCGTAATAAGGTAAAATATATTATCGATAAGGTTGCGCTCATACATTCTGTAGATTCTATAAGACTTGCAGAGACGATCGAAAAGGAAGCTGCAAAGCATAACATAACTGCTAATATTCTGATTGAAGTAAACGTAGCAAAAGAAGAAAGCAAATTCGGTCTTATGCCGGAAGAATTAGATGAACTTATAGATAAAATTAAGGATTTTAATCATATTCAGGTCAAAGGACTCATGACAATTGCTCCTTTTGTAGAAAATCCAGAGACAAATAGGGAGATTTTCCGTTCATTACGCAAATTATCTGTTGACATTAGCAACAAAAACGTTGATAATGTTAATGTGAGTATACTTTCTATGGGTATGACAAATGATTATACAGTCGCTGTAGAAGAAGGAGCAACAATGGTCCGCGTTGGAACAGGGATTTTTGGCGCGCGTAATTATGCTCAAGTATAAACGTAAGATAGGAGATATTTTGACATGGGAGTATTAGATAAGTTTTTAGACATCATGAAATTGAGCGATGATGACGATTATGATGATGACGATTTCTTCGATGATGATTACGATGATGATTACGATGAAAAACCAGCGAAAAAGAGTTTCTTCGGTCGTAATAAAAAGGATCATGATTTTGATGAAGATGAAGAATATGATGATTACGATGAGCTTCCGGCAAAAACATCCAGAAGTTCTCGTTCCAGCAATAAAGTAACACCGATGCGTCAGCCTGCAAGAAGAAGCAATGTGAGTATGGAAGTATGTGTGATCAAACCGAATTCTGTGGAAGATGCGCGTGAAATCACAGAGACATTGTTGAGCGGAAGAACAGTCATTCTCAATTTAGAAGGACTGGATCTGGAAGTTGCTCAGCGCATCATTGATTTTACATCCGGAGCCACATTTGCAATCAGCGGCAACCTGCAGAAGATTTCAAATTATATCTTCTTAGTTACACCGACAAACGTTGATATTTCCGGAGATCTTCAGGATCTTCTGAATACTTCTTTTGATGCATCCTCTATGCGTTCCAGATTCTAGTAATTTGACAGGGATAATATGAATAAAGAAGAACTTATGCTTAGAAAACGTCTGATTGAATTATCCAATCAGGCGTATTCACGTGATATTGTAACTTTTTCAGATTTTTTAAATTTGAACGAACTTCATATTCTTCATACTACGCCTAAGGACATGCTCCTTACGAGATATGAGACCTATGGCGGGTATGATATGTCCGAGCGTCAGATGGCTGCATTTCTACCTGATGCTCTTTATTATGAGTATGAATATCCTCTGAAAGCAGTAGAGATCACTCCTCTTCATCAAAAATTCGCCGAAGACTTAAGCCATCGTGATTATCTAGGGGCTCTAATGAATCTGGGAATCGATCGTGCCAGATTGGGCGATATTGTCGTAGATGGGAAAACAGCGGTTGTATTTGCGAAAGAAGAAATTACAGAATACATTGCAGAACATCTTTTTCGTATTCGGCATACAGAAGTAAGAACCGTCGTGAAAGATGCTTCTGATATCAACTATAATCCAAAATATGAGGAGATTAAGGGAACCGTTCCGTCTATTCGTCTGGACACTGTACTTTCCACCGCTTATCCGCTTTCAAGAAGCAAAGTCACTCCATATATTGAAAATGGAAAAGTATTTGTAAATGGGAAGCTGATTACAAACAATGGATATCAATTAAAGCCGGGAGATATCATATCGGTACGCGGAATGGGTCGTATCAAATATGAAGAAACGCTCTCTGAGACGAAAAAAGGACGATATATGATCTCGGTAAAAAAATATATTTAAAAGAGGCACTCTGCCGAAAAAAGGATGAATTATGAAACAACAAAGAAAACGGACGACATACTATCTGGCTGCGCTAATAATTGCGCTGGCCGGTATTTTCTTAGATCAGATCACTAAATATCTTGCCGTAGTGCACTTAAAAGGAAAAGAAGCGTACGTATTATGGGATCAGGTCTTTCAATTAGAATATCTTGAAAATCGGGGCGCAGCATTTGGGATGCTTCAGAATCAACAGATCTTTTTCTTTTTCAGCGTTATTTTGATCAGTGTAGTCGTCGTGTGGTTCTATCTGCGTGTACCAATGGAAAAGAAATTTCTACCGTTAAGATTGTGTGCCGTTTTTATTATGGCAGGTGCATACGGTAATTTTATTGACAGACTGCGGCTTGGATATGTGATCGACTTTTTCTATTTTAAACTGATTGATTTTCCGGTATTTAATGTGGCAGATATTTACGTGACTGTATCTACCATTGTATTTTGTCTGTTATTGTTTTTTTATTATAAGGAGGAAGACCTTGAACGAATCGTTCGTAGTAGAAAATGAAGAAGGGATGCGGCTGGACCGCTACCTGGCGGAAGAGTATGAAGAGCTCTCTCGTTCTCGGATTCAAAAATTAGTAAAAGACGGACTGATTAAAGTCAACACAAAGCCTGTAAAAGCCAGTTACAGGCTTCTTTTAGGTGACAGAGTAGAAATTACCGTCCCGGAGGCAAAAGAGCCTGATATCGTGCCTGAGGACATTCCTCTTGATATTCTGTATGAGGATCAGGATGTGATTGTCGTTAATAAACCGAAGCAGATGGTTGTTCATCCGGCTCTCGGGCATTATAGCGGCACACTGGTTAATGCACTGATGTATCATTGCAAAGACCAGTTATCCGGAATCAATGGTGATCTAAGACCTGGAATTGTACACCGCATCGATATGGATACGACAGGCTCTCTTGTTGTGTGTAAAAATGATCTGGCACATCAGGCATTGTCAGAGCAATTAAAAGAACATTCTATGCACAGAGAATATGAAGCGATTGTTCATGGAAATATTAAAGAAGAAGAGGGTGTGGTTAATGCTCCTATTGGGCGTCACCCTACAGATAGAAAGAAGATGAGTGTTCACGCAAAAAACTCTCGAAATGCTGTGACACACTATCAGGTATTGGAACGATTTGGTGATTTTACTTATATCCGATGCAGATTGGAAACCGGACGTACTCATCAGATCCGCGTACATATGTCCAGCATCGGTCATCCGCTTCTTGGCGATCAAGTATATGGTCCAAAGAAATGTCCATTCCCGGGACTCCAGGGACAGACACTGCACGCAAAGACATTGGGCTTTGTTCATCCAAGAGCAGCAGAATACGTAGAGACAGAAGCGCCACTGCCGGAATATTTTCAAAAGCTTTTATCCCAATTGCGCAAATAATATTTTAATGACATTTTGGTGAAATTTTAGATGGAATTTTCTAAATATTATATACTTTTCAGCGGAATTGTTGTATAATACCTCATATATAAAAATGAGGAGCGTGATATGTATGGCAAAAACAAATACAATTATTACCATTGGACGTCAATTCGGAAGTGCTGGACGTGAAATTGGACGTATCGTTGCAAAACATCTGGATGTTAAATTATATGATAAAGAAATGCTAAGTCGTGCAGCACAAGAAAGCGGACTTTGTAAGGAATTATTCGAAACACATGATGAAAAACCAACAAACAGCTTTTTGTATTCTCTTGTAATGGATACTTATTCTCTCGGGTATTCTTCCGGCGGATACACAGATATGCCAATCAATCATAAAGTATTTCTTGCACAATTTGATACAATCAAGAAAATTGCCGATGAAGGTCCATGTATTTTAGTTGGAAGATGTGCAGATTATGCTCTCGAAGAATATGATAATGTCTTAAGTGTATTTATCCATGCAGATATGGATGCAAGAATTCGGAGAATTGCAAGAATCTATGATCTGACCGATGCAAAAGCAAAGGATATGATCATCAAAACAGACAAAAAACGTTCCAGCTATTACAATTATTACAGTAATAAGCGTTGGGGTGATGTAGACAGCTATGATATGTGTCTGAACAGTTCTATGCTTGGCATCGAAGGCACTGCAGAGGCAATTGAAAAACTGGTTGAATTAAAAGAACGTCAATGTGATAAAAAATTATAAAAAAATCAAGCAACTGACAAAAGCCCGGTTAAGAGCATTTTACCAATAGGTAGATATACTCTTAACCGGGCTTTTCGATGAATCTAACGTACATGTGGAATGCGTTCCGGCCACCCTTTAATGTTTCCGTTTAAAATCGCTGTGAACATACGCTGCTTGGCGCCGGGATGTTCATGATTTAAGTCTTTTACAAGTTCTTTTGCATACTGACGTTTTGTGTAACCGTCAATCGGGCAGCGGCTTGTAACAACCGGAAGTTCATATTTATTTTTAAAGCCGATTACATCTGCTTCATCTACGAACATCATTGGACGGATTACAGTAAGATCCATACGATCCAGATAAGTTTTCGGTGAGAAAGAATAAAACCTGCCCTCGAAAATGAGAGAGAGGAGCATGGTTTCAATAATATCATCTTTGTGATGTGCATAGGCAACTTTATTACAGCCCATTTCCTTTACTGCCTGATTGAGTGCACCTTTACGCATTTTCGCACAAAGAGAACACGGATTTGGCTCTTTTCGCTCTTCAAAAAGAATGTGGGCAATATCTGTTTTAACGATCCGATACGGAACATTAAGCTCTTCACACAGTTTTACAACCGGTGTAAAATCGCATTCGCGATATCCGAGATCTACGGTAATTGCGCTCAATTCGAATTTTTTCGGATAGAAACGTTTCAAACCATGCAGTGCATATAGAAGAGTAAGACTGTCTTTGCCGCCGGAGATACCGACTGCAATATGATCACCTTCTTCAATCATCTGATATTCGTCCACAGCTTTTCGCGTCTGGCTTAATAATTGTTGTAATTTCATAATTTATATTATATTTCTTCCTTTCCTTTTTCGGCATTTCCAACATACCATATCATATAAATACAGTAATGTAAATAAAAACTTACTTTTCAGAGCGCCACCTGATCTAGCTTTCCCTTAATTTTACAGCGCCTGCAGCTTGTCTTCTTCGGTTTTCATCAATTGCAGCATAATGCTTCTTCGTTGTATTTACATCTTTATGTCCGAGAACGTCTGCAACAAGATAAATATCTCCGGTTTCTTTATACAGGGAGGTACCGTAAGTACTGCGAAGCTTATGGGGCGTAATTTTCTTATTCGGTGTTACCTGACGGGCATATTTTTTCACCATATTCTCTACAGCCTGAACGCCCATACGTTTTTTCTGTGTTGACAAAAACAAAGCGTTTTCATGGCCGGAGAGGGGAGTCATCGCTTTGCGATCTCCATTGATGTACACTTCAAGGGCAGATGCAACTTCATCGCCAAAATATACAACCATCTGATTTCCACCTTTTCTTGTGACTGTAATCCCTTGATTTTTAAAATCAACATCTGTGAGATCAAGCCCTACACATTCTGAAACTCGAATTCCTGTACCAAGAAGAAGTGTAAGTAGGGCAAGATCACGATCCCTTGTTTTGTGATAATAAGTCAAAGCCTGTCCGGTTAAAGTATCCCCAGCTGATTCCACATAATCAAGAAGAAGTGCAACCTCGTCGGTATCTAAACGGATGATCGCCTTCTCATGGAGCTTGGGCATATCGACAAGAAGTGTAGGATTTTTAGAAATGATCTGATGCTTAAAATAATAACTATAAAAGCTTCGCAGCGCAGACATTTTTCTTGCCAGACCTTTCTCATTGTTGGTGATCAGTTCCTCCTCACGCTTATATACCTTCAAGTATTCCATATATTCTTCAATATCAACAGGTTCCAAAGCTTCCAGATCCGAAGGAGTAAACTGTTCCATTGAATAATTCTTATATACAGGGTTATTCTCCATTAAAAAGTGAAAGAATACGCGGATATCATAAGCATAATTAATTCTGGTTCTTGAGGATGATCTTGGTTCTATTGCACGAAAATAATCTTTTGCAAAAGGAGGTAATGTCTTTAAAACTTCTCGAAGCCTCAATGTGTTGTCGATTTGTGTCTGTTCATGATAAGATTTTGTCTTCTTGGTATTCTGATGATCAGCCATACAAATTCTCCTTTATATCTTATATATCCAAATTTAATACATACAACCAAAAATCATATCTGATTAGGTTTCCATACAGACATATTAGCATATCCGTTTATTTCTGTCCATATCTTTTGGAAAAATCGGTATTTGTCGTATAGATGTATCTCTATAACAAAAGCAATAGATTTTGAACTATTGCTTTTGCGGTGAGTATAATATATATAAGAATAAGATTAAGATAGGGTTAATCCTTATATATCGCTAATAATATATGCAAATACTTGTAAGTTATTCATAATAAGGGATCATTAGGTATTGCCCATCGTGAATGCTGTCATCTAAAAGACCATTCATATCTTTTACTTCGTCAATATAATCCTGTACACAGTCATAGTTGTCGTCCATATATGTTTCTGCAAGATCCCACAATGTATCACCGGATACAATTTCAATACTTTTATAATATTTTTCTTTTTCCACTATATCCTTATCATGGGCAGATACCTGATTGCTTCCTGTAAGGTTACTTCCCATAGTAATTCCTAAGCCTGCTGCAATTACAATCACAGAAAAAACAATTGCCAGTTTCTTTAAAAATACTTGTCTTCTTCTCTTACTTGCCTTGTATAATCTTTCTGTCCTCATAATCAAACTCCCCCTTAATGCGTCTAATTACACTCCATTTTCCTATTCTTTCATTCGAATTAAAGTTATTTCCGTTTTTACTTGTTCGAATATTTGTTCCGAACTTTTGTTCTGATTGAATTATATAAAACAAACAAGTGTTTGTCAATAGATTTACGAAAAATATTCGAACATATTTTCTAAACATTTGTTTGCTTTTTAAGAATGTATATGTTAAAATTATTTTATTAAATTTGATGACCGACGAGTTATTTAAGGAGGAACTACTATGGCACAGGGAAAAATCAGTGCAAAGCAGCAGGAAATTTTAGAATATATTAAATCACAGATTTTGGAGCGAGGCTTTCCGCCGGCTGTCCGTGATATTTGCGAAGCAGTTCATTTGAAGTCAACTTCTTCCGTGCACTCTCATCTTGAAACATTGGAGAAAAATGGTTACATCAGACGTGACCCAACGAAACCGCGTGCTATTGAGATTTTAGACGATTCTTTTAATTTCACAAGAAGAGAAATGGTTAATGTTCCAATTGTTGGTCGTGTAGCAGCCGGAGAACCACTGTTAGCAGAGCAGAATATTGAAGAGTACTTCCCTATTCCAATGGATTTTATGCCGAATAAGCAGACCTTCATGTTGAAGGTAAAAGGAGAAAGCATGATTAATGCGGGAATTCTGGATGGTGATTATGTGCTCGTTGAGGAACGAAAGACTGCCCATAACGGCGAAATGATCGTTGCACTTGTAGATGACGGCGCAACGGTAAAGAGATTTTATAAGGAGGAAGGCATTATTCGTCTTCAGCCTGAAAACGATACAATGGAGCCGATCATTGTGCCGGATTGCACTATTTTAGGCAAAGTAATTGGTGTATTCAGATTTATGAAGTAAAGAGAAAGCTTACTCTAAAAATATAAATCATAACAAGCAAAATGCAGGCAAGGAATTTTATTTCCACGCCTGCATAAATTAATTACCTGCATAAATCATATGACAAATTACATTTCTACTTCTCTTCCATCACTCCAGATGTGTTCCAGATTATAGAAGCTTCTATTTTCTTTATCAAAGATATGGACGATAATATCGCCATAATCCATCAGTACCCATGTACCGCTGTTTGTGCCTTCCTGCTGTTTCAGAGAATATCCTGCCTTATGCATTTTCTCTTCCACATTATCAACCAGAGCATCTACCTGACTTGAACTGGTACCGTTAGAGATCACAAAGTAATCTGCAATAGGAGAAATCTCAGAAATATCAAGCACTTTGATGTCTTCTCCTTTTTTGTCAGCAAGAGCTTCATAGGCAATACGTGCCATATTCATAGCTTGTTCCATATTAATTTTCCTCCTGTTTCTTCAATGTTTCTTTATAATAAAGGTATGTTTTCTCTGTCATAATATCAATTGGCAGATGTTTTGTTTCAAGATATACAAGAGAATCCTTCAGGATACGATATAAGCATTCGTCGATATCCCGAAAGACAAGTGAGCGTACATCCGCCATATTGGGAAGTTCTGTTCTTCCCGGTTCTAAATAATCTGCGATATAAATAATCTTTTCAAGAAGCGACATATCAGGACGTCCGGTCGTGTGACTTTCAATTGCCTTTAGAATATCATAATCTTCAATTTTATATTTTGTTTTTGCAAGAAACGCTCCGAGCTTCGCATGAAGAAGACTTGGATTTGCACGCTCCACGTCTGAAATCTGCAAATGATTCTCTTCACACATGCGAAGCTTCTCTTCTGCAGGTATGCATTTTGCACAGTCATGGAGAAGGCCTGCAAGCATTGCTTTGTTTATATCCTCTCCGTAACGCATGGCAAGAGCTGCTGCAGTATACATGACTCCCTGTGTATGCTCATACCGGCTTTTATCCAATTCTAATTGTATCTGTTCCTGAATTTTAGTGATTTTCTGTTCCATACAATTGTTCCTTTTTTATATACGCTTCTACTGCTCTTGGAATCCATTCGGACGTTGATTCTCCTGACATAAGACGTCTCCTTAAATCACTGGAAGAGATCGGCATAATCGGGGCATTCAGAAGTTCAATTTCAGCACCGTACTTATCCTTTAAATATTGGATCTGTGCATTCATTTCCTCAACTGTATCAATTTCTCCGCGGAATGCGGCAAGAAGAATGCAATTAGGGAATAAAAGCTCAGGATGTACCCATGTTTCGATTGCAAACAGAGAATCCGCACCTATAATGAAGTAGAATTCATCTTCCGGAAATTTGTTGGCAAAATAAGCCATTGTCTCGTAAGAACAACACACTTCATTTTTCGTTATCTCATATGTTTCCAATCGAAACTCTTTCATTCCCTCAATTGCTAATTCTACCATGTGGCTTCTTGTATTGCCGTCCATTTGAATAGAACTTTGTTCCTTATGTGGTGGGTTGCCATTCGGCATAAACCAAACCTCATCCAGTTGAAATTGTTCATAAGCACAGCGCCCCAGTGCCAGATGTCCGTTATGGATCGGGTCGAAAGTTCCGCCCATAATTCCAATTTTCATAATTATTTGCTCCTGAAACTTCCAATTTCATATAAAAAGTTATGGAAGCTCTATTTTCTTATTTTTATCTTTTCCTTCTTTATATAAAACGATTTTTTTACCGATGACCTGAACTACTTGAGAACGTGTCCGCTCGGCAAGAAGAAATGCGAGCTCTTTCGGATCATCCGCGCAATTTTTAAGCACGCTGATCTTAATCAATTCCCGCGCCTCTAATGCTTCAGAAATTGCTTTTGTAAGCTCCGGCGTCATACTGTTTTTGCCGATCTGGAAAATAGGTTCCATCGTCATAGCAAGGCTTTTTAAATATGCTCTCTGCTTTGTCGTCATAATCTTCTCCTTATTCTTTTGCACTCGATCTATTTGTAATAATCAAATTGCAGGCCATACATTTTAACGGTATCGCCTTCTTGGATTCCTGCCGCTTCCAGTTCATCCAAAATTCCTGTATCTTTCAAGAATTTCTGGAAGAATGCAAATCCCTTCTCTGAATCAAGATTCGTGTATCCAAGCATTTTCTCAATCTTCGGTCCTTCCACTACATACATATCATCTTCTTTTTCGACAGTGTACGGAAGATCTATATAAATAAGTTCTTCGTCCGGGAAATACTCCTGTTCGAATACGATTGGTTTATCGTCTACTTTTGACAATTCCTCAGATACATAATAGAGAAGTTCTTTGATTCCTGCTCCGGTAGCGCCGGAAATCGAAAATACCTTCATTCCCTTTGGCTCAAATTCCTTCTTCAGACGTTCTACAGGATCTTCTGCTTCTCCGTCATTAAAAATAAGATCCGTCTTATTTGCGGCAATCACCTGCGGACGTTTTGCAATTTCCGGATTATAAGCCTCTAATTCAGCATTGATCTTATAAATATCATCAACCGGATCACGGCCTTCACTTCCGGCTGCATCTACAACATGAATCATCATTTTCGTACGTTCAATGTGACGCAAGAATTCATGTCCCAGTCCGACTCCTTCTGACGCTCCCTCGATCAATCCCGGGATATCCGCAATTACAAATCCTTTTGCGCCGTCCAGATCAACGACCCCAAGATTTGGATTTAACGTTGTAAAATGATAATTGGCAATCTTCGGCTGGGCATTCGTCACTCGTGAGAGAAGTGTAGATTTACCTACATTAGGGAAACCAACTAATCCTACATCTGCAATCACTTTCAATTCCAGACTTACCCAGAGTTCCTGAGACGGTTGTCCCGGCTGGGCATATTTCGGTATCTGCATGGTTGAAGTAGCAAAGTGCTGATTTCCAAGACCACCTTTACCGCCCTTCAATACTACCTGTCTGCGGTTCTCACCAGACATATCTGCAATTACTTTTCCAGATTCAAATTCCTTTATAACTGTTCCTTCCGGAACTTTTAACACAATATCATCTGCATCTTTTCCGTGACAACGTCTTTTTCCGCCCTGCTCGCCATCTTTTGCTGCATATTTTTGTCTGTGACGGTAATCCTGAAGTGTGTTGAGACCTTCATCTACTTCAAAGATAACATCTCCACCTCTTCCGCCATCTCCGCCATCAGGTCCACCGTTCGGTACATACAGCTCTCTTCGAAAGCTCACATGCCCATCTCCGCCTTTTCCGGATCTGATAAATATCTTCGCTCTGTCTGCAAACATAAGTCTACTCCTTTAAACTTCTCACTGTTAACCTTGTACAGAATAATAATTTTTAAAAAAGAGCGCTGCCTTATAACTGAAATCAGCTACATCGCAACACTCTCTTTGATTCCTAATTATTGAGCAACTGGATAGATAGAAACCTGTTTCTTATCTCTTCCTTTTCTCTCAAATCTTACAACACCATCAACAAGTGCGAATAATGTGTCGTCACCACCGCGTCCTACATTAACACCTGGGTGAATCTTTGTTCCGCGCTGTCTGTAAAGGATGTTACCTGCTTTAGCGAACTGTCCGTCAGCTCTCTTAGCACCAAGTCTTTTAGACTCAGAATCACGACCGTTCTTTGTAGAACCTACACCCTTTTTATGAGCGAAATACTGAAGGTTTAATTTCATCATGGTTGTTTACACCTCCTCGAATGTTAAATCAATATATTGTGCATAGTCTTCATCATGTGCCATCTCAGAAAGTCCAAGAACCATTGTCTTAAGAAGAAGCGACGCTTCCATGGAAGGTCTGCCATTTAATTCATAATGAATAAAGCCTTCCTCTTCCTCCGTCACGAGCGAAGCCTGATCATCCGCAAATGCTTCAATTGCATTCATCGTGTTGATGACAAGGACAGATGCTGCTGCACACACAATATCTTGTCCTGCTTCTGCATATCCTGCATGTCCCTCGGTCTGGAAACCAACGTATTCTTTTTTCTTATTTTCATAAACGGTTACATGAAACATGGATATTCTCCAATTAATTAAGCGTTGATTTTTTCAATCTTAACTGCTGTGTACTGCTGTCTGTGACCATTTTTCTTATGGTATCCAGTTTTTCTTTTGTACTTGTAAACGATAACTTTCTTAGCTTTACCGTTCTCAACTACAGAAGCTTCAACTGTTGCACCTTCAACTGTTGGATTACCAATCTTTAATCCGTTGTCACTTACTGCAAGCACCTGGTCAAATGTAAAAGTCTCGCCAGCTTCTACACCAAGCTTTTCTACTTTAATGATATCGCCTTCGGCTACTTTGTACTGTTTACCACCTGTTGCTATAATTGCGTACATATGGCACCTCCTATTATCATTACTCGCCAATTACGGTGTCTGACCTCAAAATGGGCAGAACTTTAACCTCATTGTGCGGCATACTCATATATAATAGCATGAAGGCATTAAAAATACAAGCGCTTTTTAAAATAATTCTCAGAAACTTGTAAAATATTTTAAGCTTGCAAATAAAAATTTGTGTCATTTATGGTTAATAGATGCACTACCTGATTAGTAGTATTTACCCACTTGTGTGGAACGGTAGATAAGTAGTGTGCAGAATCTCCTTCTGTTAACACATATTTGATTCCTGCTACCCATAATTCCATTGTTCCTTGTAATACATATACCAGTTCCTCCCCTTCATGAGGGGATGACTGTATATTACTTCCGCAGTCTGACCGCGGAAGTAAATCCACATATCTTGGAAGGAAATCACCACAGTCTTCAATATTACTGAGATTATAATGGATATAACTATCACCTTTCAAATCCACCTGCCGTTCATAACTTCGTATAACTTCAGCACCGGAACTCTTAGGTGTACCAATAAAATACTGAATCGTCACACCAAGAGCCTCACATACTTTCTGAAGATTATCTACATTAATAGGAACTAAACCTCTTTCAAATTTCGAAAGATATGTAGCAGAAAGTTCCGCTCGATTACTTACTTCATTTAGAGAAATTCCTTTATCTTGACGAAGTTCTTTTACTTTTTCGCCAATTCCTATATTCATAATTATTCCTCTCTTTCGCCAAATCCCCTATATTTCACTCCGTTTTTTTGCAAAAAAAGTACGAGTTATAAAAGGCGACTCATTCCAATAACTAAAACCGCTTTTCGCATTAAAATGGGCGGAATCCCCGGGATAGAGATGCGCTACTCCATTTTCTGTTTGAAGCATTAAAATACCTTCTATCACATAAAAAAAAACATCACCATCATGAGTTTCTTCGCACCTGTCTGCCTTCGTTCCTGGTGCAAATGTCAAAAGGAAGGAAATAATACTTTTATCATTCTCAAAATCACTCAACAATGTACTTGCAATTTTATCAGATTTTTTTGAAGAATTTTGACTCCATTTCCTTGTAATCATTACATTTTGCTTTTCCTCGTCTTGCACAAAGAAATAATTCAGTTCTACATCCAAGCATTTCGCAATTATCTGAAGATTATCAATAGATATGGATGTCTTTCCGTTTTCTATCTGAGACAAAAAACCAACTGAAAGTCCTGTGAGTTCACTACATTCCACTAATGTAAGCTTTTCATTTAACCTTAATTTCTTGATTTTCAATCCCAATTCTTGATTAAAATTCATTTTACTAATCCTCATCCCTGATTTTGAAACTTTACTATTTCATTATAAAGAAAGGGCATCCAAATCGCAAGATTCGAAGCCCTTTTTTAAGAGATTATTTCTTAATTATATATATTGTCTAAGAAAACATTTTTAATAAACTTGAGAAAAATCCATATAGACCATCTCCTGCAATCAAGCCTGCATCTCGGCAATTCATGAAATCATCACCTTTTTTACGGAATATCAACCGGATTGCGACTGTTACTAGGACGCCGATTCCATAAATAGGACTATTAATTACAAGGCCTGTTGCGAATAAAACGCCGAACATATGCTTTCCACCTACAAATTGCACAATTGCTCCGGGAATTGCCCATAATAATAATGATTTTACCATCTCTGGGTTAGCAACTGCTTGACAGGTTGCAGCAAATGTAGTGGAACTTGCCGGAATCAGTCCCTGATTCAATGTCATGTTTGCAAAAATCATAACAATAATAATTCCAATAACTGCTCCATAAATCTCAATATTTACCTGCTGTTTTCTTCCAAACACTTCATAATCAGCATCTTCACCTCTTCCGCGAATTATCCAACCAGTTTTTAAATCGTATCCCATATCTGCGAAACACGGACCTACAGAACTGATATATCCTGTCAAAACAGCTACTGCAAGCGGAGGGAATCCCATAAGCATTCCTATCGTAAGGAAGATAGTAGTAATGGCAAATGCAGGGAACCACCCGGAATACATAGCCGCCATACCTACAAGCATCATACTTGCTACAGATGCAAATGCAGTCCAAAGTACCCAAAGAATTATCATGATCAGAGACATATCCATAAGAACACCAGTCAATACACCGATGAAAATAGCACCGATCACATGTATACCAAAAGACATAAAAATGGTCTTTTTCGCCTGCTCGTCAGTAACGGTAATATTTTTTTGTTTCACAGTATTTTCGTGATTCTTCTTAGAACCTTTTATAATACTTAAAATAGACTGTATTAAAGCAATTGCTCCTGCTCCAATCATAAAGCCTTGAGGGATATAGGTCTCTCCAATAGCAAATCCTGTAAGTTGTTCGCTGTATCCCCGAATTACAAGACCGATTCCAAGAGCGACCATTGATACAATACTGGTGATAAATGTAATACCGATTGCTGCCACGGGAATACCAAAATGTGTGCCCACCGCTCCGACAACAATCCCCTGTACGATTCGCTTAGCTTTCGATCCGCCTTCATCTCCTGCTTCCAAAACTTCAGCTGTTGCGATACCAGGAGCCCAAGCTTCTTCTGCCGGGAAAATACTGGAATCATACAGCTTTCCGACCACGAAAATTGATACAGCTGTTCCGAAAAGACATCCCAATGCCATTGGTAAAATGGTTTTTGTTTCACCCATAACGAACACAATAGCAATCGCTGTAAGCCCACAGTTAGACGCAGCAAATCCAGCTCCTGAAGAAATAGTTTGTATGTAATTTTGACGTTCCAGATTCTTAAAATTCCGCATTGCCTTTGTCGGAATTCTGGACACCAACATTGCAAAAATAGCACCTAAAATTGAGGTGTTTGCAGAAACACCTACTTTACCGAGTATCTGCATACATACAATTGCAGAAAGCACAGCAAGAATTGTTCCCAAAAACATGGTGCCCGGCTCAAAGGAGCTGATTCGTTGTTTCTGAGTTGAATTTGTACGATGTTCAGTCATACACATCTCTCCTTCCCGTTCTTCTTATTAATATCCGGCAATCCCCATCTTCTTACAGATTTCCACTGCCACAGGATCTTTATACACTCCATCTTCTTCAATTACCACACCATCCAGAACAATGGTTGGCTTCAATAAAATACCATCTGTATGACTTGGCGCATCCCAGCAAGCTCCCATAATTGCTTTACCTTGACTTCCAATACCAAATTCCATACATCCAAATACTCTTTCGTCTTCTACAATTCTTCCAGTTGGTTTTGTAACTCCAGGATTAAATCCCTGAGAATAGTGTGCTAATCTGTAACTATTTCCATCATTATAAGATTCAAGCCATGCTTTAAATGTCTCTGCCTGCGCGCCACCTTCAATTTTTGTAACCACACCATTTTCCAGTGTGAGTTTTACTGGCTCGTGAAGTTTTCCAATTTCTGCCGGTGGCCACAATGCACCGTCAAATACAAGTGTACCATTAATTGTCTCCTCAACTGGACACCAACTTGTCTGTCCACCCAACATAATCGGATACCCTTTCTGAGTGGCTCTCTGTCCGGAATGACGAATCTTTCTCCCCTGATGATATGCAATCAAATCTGTTCCATTTTTGCTCTTGACTTCAATCTTATTTGCTTTTCCTAAAATTTCTTTAAAATGTTCGCCAAGATCAATCATTAAATCATAATTTACTTTTGTTACTGTATTTACAAGCATTTCCACATCCATACCTGTCAGACAGATGTATCGCACTCCTGCTGCGATGGCGTTCTGGAACGCTTTTGTGTGCATAATATAAGATAATGATAACTCAATCCATACATCCGCTCTTTCTACAGCACCAGCTATCGGTGCCGGTGGATCCATTACTGCACATGGAGCTGTCGGATAATTGATAATTACCGGCATAGCATCAATCGCATATGCAGCTTTTGCAAACGCATCCGCAACACGTTTATCCGAAGATGTATCTGCGGTAATGAGCACGGTCTCTCCAGGTTTTACTAACAGCACATCACGGACCATAGTCATAGCACCTTTTGCCACTTCTAAGTCTAAATACTCATCTCTTGTTTCAATTCCAATTGCTAAATCCATATGGTTTCCTCCTCTGTCTACTTCTATTTTGTTTATATAATTTTAATATACTTAAATTTTTGTGTCAATACAAACTTCTGATAATTATAAAGATTTTTCTATATTTTCAGTGTTTTAATGTTTAACTATTAATTATATACAAATAATGACTATAATAATTGTTTATTTTGTAGATTGAATTTCCATTTTAAAAGATATATGATATTTCCAATACTGAGAAAAAAATAGGAGGTTTCATAATTATGAAAAATATATTGAATGAATATATAGACAAAATTTTTGATCAATTAGTTGTAGACACGCAGGAATTCATCTCTATTGAAAGTACATTAGACGAGGAAACAGCCGAAATTATGGCACCTTTCGGGAAAGGAATTCAAAAGGCTTTGGAATATATTCTTGAAAAAGCAGATTCTATGGGTTTTTCTACTAAGAATTTAGATGGTTATGCCGGTTATGCCCAACTTGGTGATACCGGTGATTTAGTTGCGATTTTGGCACATGTAGATGTTGTACCTGCTGTCGGAGATTGGATAGTTCCGCCATATTCTGCTCAGATTATCAACGGCAGATTATACGGAAGAGGTTCGGTAGATGATAAAGGTCCGGCTATCGCCTGTCTTTATGCGATGAAGGCAATCAAAGAATGTAACCTTCCATTTACAAAGCGCGCCCGCTTACTTCTTGGTACAGACGAAGAAACATTAGCGCGCGGAATATATTATTATTTAGATAGAGATGAAACACCGGCATGTGGGTTCTCGCCAGATGCAGAATTCCCAATTATTCATGCCGAAAAAGGAACCATTCGTTTTCAGTACAATCTTCCACCAGCAGATTCAGATATTCTTGTGGTTGATGCTGGAACAAGACTTAATGTAGTTCCTGACTATGCCTTTGCAAAACTGCATGGGATTACAGAAGAACAAGTAATTTCCTGTGCTAATGATTTAACTCTGAAGGCCAGAATTTCCACGCAGAAAGATGGGGATGACATTAATATTGAAGTGTTTGGTGCAGCATCTCACGCCTCTTATCCAGAAGGTGGTATTAACGCAATTCAGAATCTTTTTCTATTATTAAAAAATCTGTATCCAGAACCAAACAGTGCGCTTAAGAAATCTATTCATGCTCTAGCAAATGCTTTAAAAGTTGAAACAAACGGATTATCTGCCGGACTTTTCTGTACAGATGAGGTATCCGGAGAACTCACATTAAATACCGCAATTTTAAAAATTGACAAAGAAAATCATTTCTGTAAATTTGATATCCGCTATCCGGTAACACATGACGGAGAAGAACTCTTGAAAAAACTGGAACTTTCAGCAACAGAGTGTTTTGCCAACTATAAACTGATCCAACACAAACCTCCTCTTTATGTAGAAAAGGATCGTCCGTTCATCAAAGAATTACAAAAAGCATATGAAGAAAGTACCGGTGCCCCCGCAAACTGTATCTCTATTGGTGGCGGTACTTATTGTCGATATGTAAAAAACACGGTATCTTTCGGACCTGTATTTCCCGGTCAAAAAGAACTGGCACACCAATCAAATGAATATATTTCTTTAGATGATCTGCGCAAGATTGCTAAAATTTATGCTCAAGCAATTTATAATTTAATTGAGTAGAACAAAATTAAACAGGCACTGTACATAGATTTCAAAATCATCTATTTTACAGTGCCTGTTTATAGTCTGTTTTTCTTACTTAATTTGCAATAATCTATGTGCTGTTTTGGAGAATATCTGGGTTCTCTCTTCTTCCGTCAACGATATCTCTTTCATTCGTTTAACAAATTCGGTCTGTCCTCTCCAAGGAGAATCCGTAGCAAACAGCACTTTGTCTGCGCCATGGGCACGTACCATTCGTACAAACTGTTCTTCCGGCATTGTATCAAGCACTACAGCTGTATCAAGATATACATTTCTTCCGATCAAACGCTGTTCCACTTCGTCCCACATTTCATTACCGCCAAAATGAGCCAACACAAGCTTCTCCGGCGCCACTTCATTTAGCACTTCTTCAATCATTTCCGGAGTACAGTGAACATGATCCGGGCATTTCGGATCTTTTCCGGCATGTACAACGACAATCAGTCCAAGCTCTGAAGCATAGTCCAGTATCCTTTTATAGCGGATATCGTTAAAATACATATCTTGATAATCAGGATGTAATTTAATCCCTAAAAATCCCATCTCTTTTAATTCGTGAAGTTCACTTCGGTAGTCGTCACACGCCGGATGAATCCCGCCAAAAGATAAAATATTTCCATCTCGGTAATGAGATGCAAACTCATTGATCGAACGAAACTGGGATGGCTTCGTCACAACCGGAAGCGCAACACTTAAATCTATTTTTGCTTCCCGGGTAGAAGCAGACAGTCCCTCATAAGTTCCGTTTGTATGCGGGCTTGTTTGACATGTATCGGCCAGAAAGTGTATCGTGCTCTCTGCTATCCTGTCCGGGAACATATGCGTATGAAAATCAATGATCATCTATTTCGCACACTCCTTTGTTTTGTCATAACAATATCCGATAATATCACGTCTTGTAATAATTCCAATAAAATGCTCCTGATCATCTATAACAGGAACATAATTTTGTTCCATCGCACGTCCGATAATATCTTCCATATTAGCGCCAATTGATACCGGTTGATATGCCCGTCTTCTTTCAATTTTCATAATGCTGATATTTTCAGCTTCCTTAATATTCATCAGGTTCATTTTCTTAACGCCCCAAAGAAGATCCCCTTCCGTAATAGAACCAACATATTTTCCATCTTTATCAAGAATCGGCACACAGGAATATCTGTGATGCTCCATAATTTCCAATGCCTGACGAAGTGTATGATAATCATAGATGTAAGCCAGTTCACTCTTAGGCTTCAGAAAAAATAAAATATTCATCTTTTGCTATCCTCCCCTTTAGTATCTATCTTCATTATTTTCTTAATCTCTACCTGCGTCTTCCAACATCTGCCTTGCAATCTCCGGGCGAAATACTACGCCACGGATGCCAAGTTTCGCAGCCGCTTCTACATTTTCTTCCCGGTCATCAAAGAACAATGCGTGCTTCGGATCGATCTCATATCGAGAAAGAAGAATTTCATAAATGTCTTTATCCGGTTTCATACATTTTTCTTTCCATGAGAATACACCGCCGTCGAAATGATTTAAAAATGAAAGCCGTTCCTTTGACTGACGATACATTTCCTCAGAGTAATTAGAAAGATAATAAATCTTCATTTCTCTTTCCCGGAAATATTGAATCCACGGTTCGGTAAATTCATAAGGAACAATTGACGCTCCAAAACCATCAAATGTCTTACGAATCTGCGCTTCGTACGCCCGATCATTGTCTATAAAAAGCCGGAGCCACTCTTCTGTAGTCACAAGCCCGGAATCCCCGGCATTCCAATCTTCATTTCGAAACATCGCATTTGCCACATGCTCATATGTTTCCTCATCAAACTCAAGAGATTTTAAGTATCCCATCCAGTCAAAATGAATCAGAACATTACCGATATCAAAAATAACGGTGTCCATTTCTTTTGTCATATGCCTTTCATCCTCCTAAGGTCTGTGAATGATATCCGCAAATTCTGCATTAGCCGCTTTTGCGAGATCAAGCGGAGCCAGCGTCAGCTGCATACCTAATTTTCCTCCACTTACGTGCATATGCGGAAGGTCTTTGGCATCCTCCTGTATAACAGTCGGAAATTGTTTCTTCATGCCGACAGCTGTACAGCCGCCTCTCACATATCCGGTAACCTTTGTAAGATCTTTCAGGTGAAGCATCTCCAAAGATTTCTCACCTACAGCTTTTGCCGCTTTTTTGAAGTCAATTTCTTCTTCAATCGGAATGACAAAGACATAATGTTCTCCGCTTTTTCCCGTAGTTACCAGTGTTTTATATACATATTGATGTTCATAGCCGAGTTTGTCGGCTGTTTCAATGCCATCCGTAAATTCGTCACATTCGTACGTTTCATACGTATACGGAATTTTCTGACGCTCCAGAATACGCATGGCATTTGTTTTTACTTCTTTTTTTCCCATGTCTTTTTATCTCTCTGTTTTTCGCTTAATAAATTATGGTTCCAAGGCTGTCCAGTGGGACAAATCCGTCTTCTGCCGCCGAGTAAACATCGACACGGTGGTAGTGAAGAGGTGTCTCTTCGCTGTTTGCTCCGGCATGTTGAAGAAATGCCTGCATGACAAGATCCGGCTTTAAGTTTTCTTCACTTCCGGCAGCAAGAAGCATCTGAATATGCTCTTCTGAAACATTCATTTCATAAATGAGCGGGCGAATGTTGATCTCGCGCTCATTTTTCTTTGTTTTCTTTAATACCATAATCTCAGACTGTTTTAGAAAATCTGTAATCTTCTCATTCCAATCGAACGGAATATTTTTTGTAACTTCCGCAGACTTCTTCGATTCCAGACAGGTAATTTCATAACGCGCAGCAGCTACAATCGTCATACCACTCGCCTTTTTTTCGTCTGAGATTTGTACAAAACTCAAAATTTCTATTCCCTCAACATTAACTTCATTCAACTGTCTCACAGCATCCTCGGAGGAGATAGACTCCGTCAGTTCAATATCCAGATATTCTCCGTCACTGGTGAGTCCCACACCTAAAGGCTGTGCAAAAGACATAATCATGTGCGGGCTGTAACCACCCGTGAATGCAATCGGAATGTTGGCACGTCGCATTGCTTTTTGAAAAAAACGCATGACATCCAGGTGCCCGATGAAACGCATGATACCATATTTTCGAAATTTAATTCTTGCTTTCAACACAGACACCTCCTTGATATTTTCCTGCACCGCAGCCAGAACACTTTTGTCTGCAATTTGGGGTAACTTCTGCATTCATGGCACGCTCCCACTCTCTTCTTAAGAATTTTTTCGTGACACCAATATCAATGAAGTCCCATGGGAACAACTCCTCTTCTCCACGCTCACGTTCGTTATAGAAAGCAATGGTAAGACCACAGCGTCGGAACGCTTCCATCCATTTATCGTTGTCAAAGTTTTCACTCCATGCATCATAGATACATCCCATATGGTACGCCTCTTCAATGACTTTGGAAACTTTACGGTCACCACGTGCAAATACGCCTTCCAGCACAGTGACTTCCGCATCGTGCCAGTGGTATTTCAGGCTCTTACGATTTAATTGATCGTTAAATGCATGTTTTACCGTAGCTGCCCGTGAAATGTATTCCTCATTTGTATACATCCTTGCCCACTGAAATGGTGTAAAGGGCTTCGGAATAAAGAATGAAGAGCTTGCCGTAATCTGACATTTCCCATTTCTCTGATCCTTAGGAATCTCGTAATATCTTCTCGCTACTTTGTCAGCCAGAACAGCAATCGCCTTCTGGTCTTCTTCTGTCTCTGTCGGAAGACCGAGCATAAAATATAGCTTTACTTTATTCCAGCCGCCTTCAAATGCTTGCCCTGCCCCGGAGAGAATATCTTCTTCTGTAATTCCTTTATTGATTACATCACGCATTCGCTGGGAACCGGCTTCCGGCGCAAACGTAAGACTACTTTTTCTAATATCCTGTACCTTTTCCATCACATCTAATGAAAAAGCATCAATTCGAAGAGATGGAAGGGAAATGTTGATTCCTTTCCCATGAAATTCATCAATCAGAAATGTAACCAATTCCTTTAACTGGCTGTAATCACTGGAACTTAATGAACTCAGAGAAATCTCTTCATGCCCGGTATTTTTTAACATTTGAACAGCATAATTTTTTAACACTTCAACATCCCGCTCTCTGGTAGGACGATACAGCATTCCGGCCTGACAGAACCGACATCCTCGAATACAGCCTCTTTGTATTTCTAACACACACCTATCTTGCGTCACCTTGATAAAGGGAACAACCGGAGCTTCCGGATAGTATGTATCAGTTACATCTAACACCATCTGCTTTTGAATGGTCTTCGGCGCGTTCTCATAATTAGTTGTAAAAGAGGCGAGCGTTCCATCTTCGTTATAGGCAGCATCATAAAAACAAGGCACATAGATTCCCTCTATCTGCGATGCTATTTTTAAGTAGTCCTTTCTGGAACCACCATTTCTTTTATTCTCTTTGTACGCATCAAGAAGCTGATCGTACACGGTCTCTCCCTCACCGATATAGAATAGATCAAAAAATTCAGCAATCGGTTCCGGATTGTAAGTACAAGGTCCTCCGCCAATCACAATCGGATCTTCTTCTGTCCGTTCACAAGATTTGAGTGGAATATGGCTTAAGTCCAGCACCTGCAAAATATTGGTATAGCACATCTCATACTGGATCGTAATTCCAAGAAAATCAAAATCTTTGATTGAATCTTGTGATTCCAGTGCGAAAAGAGGGATATTTTCTTCTCTCATTACTTTGTCGAGATCCAGCCATGGAGAATAAACACGTTCACACCACACATCCTCCCGACGGTTAAACATATCATAGAGAATCTGAATTCCTAAATGAGACATTCCGATCTCATAGACGTCAGGAAAGCACATAGCGAAACGGATATCCACCTCATGTTTGTCCTTCATTACAGAATTCACCTCTCCACCGATATAGCGGGCGGGCTTCTCTATGCTCAATAATATATCATCGCTTAAAGCTAATTTTCTCATATTTTCCCCTTCTATTTTTTGTATATATTTTACATCATCCAATCCATATTATTATATACATTTTAGAGAAGAACTTCAAGCAAATATCTTTCCTCTAGCTCATAAATCAGGACATTAAAAACACGAAAGCAAAAATCTACTCAGATTCTTACTTTCGTGTTTTAATATTTAAAAGAAACAGATTTATTCAATTTCTAAATGATTCTTGGCTAATTCCAGCAGCATTTCCGCAGTTTTAATCTGTTGCTCCGTTACTTCTTGGGAGGCAATATAAAATGTATCATAGTCACTGGCGTGTCGAATTTCTTCTGCCTTCACTATTTTCCGATCTAGTTCCCTTGGAAATATTTCTGTATTGATATAATTCTTATCAAAATAACTCAACGTATCTTTGTGACGTTTAAAAGCAACACCTTCCTTGGCAAGTACAGCACTTATGGTATGAAAGATGCTATAATAGGCTCTATTATTTGCTCCACGAAATTGTCCGGCGTCAAAAGTAAGGTGTGCGGTATCTAAATCTTCTTGTGCCACATCTAAACGATGTTTTGCCACATCCATTCTAGTCCCTATATCCACAGAATCAGGCTGCTTCATAAAGCTTCACCCCTTCCTTCTGAACATTTTCGTAAAAAGGATAGGCTTTTACCCAATGATTAAAATGATCCTGATTTCTCACCACAGGCATCATCCAGATGTCATGTGCAACATTATACTCAAACCCCACTTCGGCAAGTTCATCTGCATATTGATCCAACTCATCATCAGGTAGATCCACTAGAATCATAATATCCACATCTGACTCCGGTGTATAATCGCCTCTGGCATAAGACCCGTAAAGTATGACGCTTTTCAAGTGCAAACCATATATTTTCTGAATTTCAGCCAGATAATCTGCAAGTAATGTTTTAATCGTCATTGGCATAAAGCAGTCCCCCCTTTCCGATTATCTCTAGTTATAGTATATCTTTGTTTTTGAGAGATTACAATGTAAAAATAATGTTCTTTTCTTATGGAATATTTAATATTAAGTATGACGATTTGTCCATGTAGCTCCTAAAAAATTAAACTTAGTTATCTCTTCACTACACTCATCAATAAATTTAATACAATTACATGAACTATATTCTCCTCCACATTTTGTACACCTTGTTTTTTATCTGAAAAAAAGCCAAACAAACTATCGTAGAACTTCAAGCGATTCCTGAATATCCATATCATTTGTTACAGCCTCTACTACGTTTTCACTGCTCACGTTCCAAATTTCGTTATGATTATGTTCCATGGATAAAAATACAGCAAGAAGAAGGATACAGAAAAATGTTCGGATTCCCAATGTTCCACCCGGAAGTTCATCCTCCGTTCCGTAGAGATCTTCATAGACTGCATGGTACCGCGGATGGACTGCAGGCGGTGCAGTGGAGTCACTATATCTTTGTCTTGTTAGTTCTAAGAGCTCTTTGCGTCGTCGTTCCGAATCATTCATAAAGCCGGGCACCTTCTTTTTTTGTAAGAAGTATATGCCCGGCTTTCTTTTCTTATTCCTGTGATCTTCCCATGCAAACTCATACAAAATCGCAGTTTTTGTATGCTATTCGCGGTCTGAGAGTTCCTGTGTAATATCCTCCCACGATAATCCACGTTCCACCATAAGAACCATCAGATGATAGAGGAGATCTGCCACTTCGTATTTCAATTCTTCCAGATTCGGATTTTTAGCTGCAATAACCGTCTCTGTCGCTTCCTCTCCTACTTTTTTCAATATTTTATCAATTCCTTTTTCAAACAAATAATTCGTATAAGAGCCTTCTTTTGGATTCTGTTTGCGATCCACGATCGTATGATATACATGTTCAAAGATGCGCTGTGGATTTGCTTTTTCATCGTCTGTTCCGGCTAACGGCTGGAAGAAACAGGTCGGATTACCTGTATGACACGCAGCGCCAATCTGGTCCACCTTCGCAAGCAGCGTATCTTTATCACAATCAATGGTCAGAGACTTTACATATTGGAAATGTCCGCTCGTCTCACCTTTTACCCACAATGCGTTTCTGCTTCTGCTGTAATAGGTCATTTTCCCGGTTTTAATCGTCTTATCGAAAGCTTCTTCGTTCATATAAGCAAGCATAAGTACATCCTTTGTCTTATAGTGCTGTACAATCACCGGAAGCAGTCCCTGCTCATTTAGCTTGAACTGAGAAAAATCCATAATACTTTCAAAGGAGGTCATTTTAATTCCTTCTTGCTTGCATTCCTCTTTAAATGTCACAAAATCCATATTGGACTGGCTGATATATTTTCCCGATAACCCTTTGACTCCCGGACATTTTAAAATCTTAAATAATTCCGGCTTTTCTTCTGTGTCGGTAAGGATAACACATGGTATATCTGTCACGTTCATCACGGAATTAAGGTCCAGACGATGCATGAAGATGATTTCACTTGTAAAATCCTCAATGATCTGTTGATGCTTAAACAAAGCGTCAAAATCATTGAGCGATACTGCGATCTTTTCTTTTCCAAACCGTTTTGCAGCCTCTTCGACTTCAGCAGTACTTCCCGGTTTTGAGAAATTAAGCATTGCACGTTTCGCGCCGGCATACAGAATCTTCTTAACATCCTCAAGGCGTTTGATGTTGCCGCCGGCAACCATCGGAATACTGATGTTACGATTAATCTTTCGCATAAGATCAATACTGTTATCATGATCTTCGTCTGAATCAGACAGATCAAATACAAGCAGTTCATCCGCCCCGTGATCACTATAATATCTGGCAAGCTTCACCGCATCCTCACAGAGAACCGTTTTATCATTCACCCATTTTACTACTTTTCCGCCTGCAATAAAGATGCAGGGAATTAATCTTTTATAACTCATATTACTACAACTCCTTTAAAGACTTCCCTTTGTTGTCCATGCTCCTGTAATGCGGGGTTCTTCCATTACAGCCATGTCAAGGGCTTTGCCGAAGCTCTTAAATAACGCTTCAGCCATATGGTGATTATTTCCACCATCTAAGATCTTAAGATGAAGATTTATTGCCGCGCTATACGATACCGCATAGAAGAATTCTTTCACCATTTCTGTATCCATCTCTCCAAGTCGGGGAACTGTAAATTCCGCGTCAAAATTAAGATACGGTCTTCCTGACAGATCTACTGCACACAGTGCCAACGTCTCGTCCATCGGAAGGATCATGTGGCCATAACGCTTAATTCCCGCCTTGTCACCAAGCGCTTCCCGTATCGCTGTACCAAGAACAATTCCGGTGTCTTCAATTGTATGATGACAGTCCACGTCCAGATCACCGCTTACGGATACACTCAGATCAAACAGACCATGCCTTGCAAACCCATCCAGCATATGATCAAAAAAACCGATGCCTGTATGAATCTTATTATTTCCAGTTCCGTCAAGATTTAAAGTAAGGGAAATATTCGTCTCCTTTGTTTTTCTTTCACATTTTGCAATTCGATTCATAAGATATTCTCCTATTCCTTATTAAATCGTACATGGATAGAATTGGCATGAGCGGTAAGCCGTTCGGCTGCTGCGAAGCTTTCAATATCTTCATGTACTTTCTCCAATGCCTCTTTTGAATAAGCGATAATACTTGATTTTTTGATAAAATCATCCACGGACAACGGGGAGAAAAATTTTGCGGTTCCATTTGTCGGAAGTACATGGTTCGGACCTGCAAAATAATCGCCCAGCGGTTCACTGGAATATTCACCGATAAAAATCGCTCCTGCATTTCGAATCTTTGTCATCACATCATACGGATTTTTTGTCTGAATCTCAAGGTGTTCGGAAGCAATCTCATTTGCAATGCTGATGGCTTCATCCATGGATTCTGCAATTAAAATATACCCATAGTTATCCAGTGACTTCTGAATAATTTCTTTTCTGGACAGCTGTGCTGTAAAACGATCTACTTCTTTTGATACCGCGTCTGCAAGCTCTTCGCTTGTTGTGACAAGAATGGCAGAGGCAAGTTCATCGTGTTCTGCCTGAGACAATAGGTCGGCTGCCACATAAGACGGGTTGGCAGAATCGTCTGCGATCACAAGGATCTCACTGGGACCGGCAATCGCATCGATACTTACATGACCGTAGACCGCCTTTTTAGCAAGGGCAACGTATATATTGCCCGGTCCTACGATCTTATCTACTTTAGGTATGCTCTTTGTTCCGTATGCCAGCGCTCCGATTGCCTGTGCACCGCCAATCTTGTATACCACATCAGCGCCGGCTTCTTTTGCAGCCACTAGCGTTGTCGGCGTAACCTTTCCATTTTTATCAGGAGGTGTGACCATAATGATTTCATCTACTCCCGCCGCCTTAGCAGGCGCAATATTCATTAATACAGACGATGGATATGCGGCTTTCCCGCCCGGCACATAGACACCGACTCTTGCTAAGGCCGTCACTTTCTGACCAAGGATTGTTCCGTCCGGTCGGCTGTCAAACCAACTGTTCTGTCTCTGTTTTTCGTGATAAGTGCGAATATTATGTAATGCTCTGCGGATAATCCCCAGAAGCTCCTCGTCAACCTGATCATAGGCTTCCTGAATCTCCTGCTCTGTCACCCGTACAGTTTCAGCATCCAGATGAGCTCCGTCAAATCTGGCAGTATAACCAAACAGAGCTTCGTCACCTTCCCATTTTACATCCTCCAGAATTTTAGCCACATCTTTCTCATAAGCGCTGTATTGATTCGGGCTGCGCTTCAGCAAATCTTCCAGAAGATTCTTTTTTGTATCCTGATCTAACCGCTGTATTCTCATTATTTCCTCACCTCTATAACTGCATTCTAAGTTTCATTAACAGCGTTTTTATACGCTCACTTTCCATACGCATACTTACCGGATTTACAATCATTCTTGCAGAAAGCGGACACACTTCCTCCAGAACTTCCAGACCATTTTCTTTCAGTGTAGAACCGGTTTCCACGATATCTACGATTACTTCTGACAATCCGACAATCGGGGCAAGTTCGATGGAACCGTTTAATTTGATAATTTCTACCGTCTGGTACTTCTTATTATAAAAATAATCTTTTGCTATATTCGGATATTTTGTCGCCACACGGATCAGCTCATGGTGTTTAAGAAGCACAGAAGCCTCTTTGGGACCACAGACACACATTCTGCATTTTCCATACCCAAGATCCAGCACCTCGTGAACCTTCCGGTCTTCCTCCAATATAGTATCTTTTCCGACAACACCGATATCCGCTGCACCATATTCTACATAAGTCGGGACATCCGGCCCCTTTGCCAGGAAAAATTTTAATTTCAGTTCTTCGTTTGTAAAGATCAGTTTTCGGGAATCAGGGTCCTTCATTTCTTCACAGGTAATTCCTATTCTCTCAAAAAGTTCCAATGTCTGTCTTGCAAGACGCCCTTTTCCCAGAGCAAATGTCAAATATCTCATCGTTCTATACTCCATTCTGTCCATTCACGATCTTGTGTTCACCGGTAACAAGGTTGACCATGGTAATCTCTTCTGTTTTCTTAAGGTAAATGAGATTGCCGGCATAATACTCTCTGCCATATTCCACGTATTCTTCTAACAGACGATCTTTTGCCTTTTTGATCATTTCTACATTTTTCGCTTTTTTTCTCAAATCCTGTGCGAGAGCTACTGCTTTTTTTGTAACCTCATCGTCATACAGAATCAGTGTATTTTTTCTTGTATATACGATTCTAAGCTTCTGACGGTTCATAGCATTCATCAGTTCATCTACAACAATGGCGAAACCGATCGAAGGAGAAGTCTTTCCGAATTTTTCCAACAGATGATCATAGCGCCCTCCCTTTACAATGGCATCCCCGGTTCCGTAAGTATATCCGCGGAAAATGATTCCCGTGTAATATCCATACGTTCCCATCATGCTCAGGTCAAAGGTTACATAATTTTCCACTCCGTAGAGTGCAAGCATATCATAGATCTTCTCCAACCGTTTTACAGCCATGATCCCGGAGGAATTCGGCGCCAGATTTTTCGCTTTCGCAAGAATCTCTACACCGCCTGTCAATTCTCCCAATGACACAAATGCTTCTTTCACACTCCGGGTGACGGCAATGCTTTCCAGATATTCCTGAAGGCCGAAATAGTTTCGGTTTCCAATCAGCTCTAACACCCGTTCCCGTTCCTCTTCCTCTAAGCTGGCATCTTCCATTAAACTCTGGAAGAAATCAACATTTCCCACATTGATCTGAAATTCTTTCACGCCCACAGCAAGGAGCGCTTCAATGACCATTGCCAGCATTTCTGCATCTGCTTCTACAGAGTCGTCGCCGAGAAGCTCTGCGCCCATCTGCGTCACTTCTCTTAACCGCCCCTGATAACTGGAATGGTTGATAAATGTATTTCCTGTATAACACAAGCGGATGGGAAGTGTCTCGTCCGCGAATAGAGTGGAAGCTGCCCTTGCCACGGACGGAGTAATATCCGGTCTCAGAGCAAGTGTATTCCCTTCTTTATCGAAAAATTTATAGAGATCTTTCGAAGGAATCGTTCCAATCTCTTTGCGGAACACTTCCGAATACTCAAACATCGGAGTCTGAATATCATGGTAACCGTATAAATGCAGTGTCTTTTTCAGTCTGCTTTCCAGTGCCAGTTTTTTTCCGCATTCTACATTGTAAATATCCCGGACTCCCTCAGGAGTGTGTAATAATTTCTTCATAGTACCTCCCTGTTTCTCTACTCGCTTTAGTGTGCTAACACATTAAAATATTTTAAATTATAAGCATTTTCCCTTTATTTGTCAAGTTCTTCACGAACGGTAAGATCCAGATTGATTCCGTCCAGATAAGGCACCAGATAACCATTTTTTAAATTCAGAAAAAAACGAGGGTCCAGTTCATCAAATCGGATACTTTTTCTTCCGCCGTTTTCTGCTCTTTTTACATAGGTCAGAAGTTCCTCGCACCGCATATAATACAAAATATGTCTGGCAGAATAATAAATCAAAAGAAATGCAATTCCTTCCTGCCTTTCAAATGCCTGCATAAATTCTACCTGATGCTCATGTACATTTTGAAGAGGAAAGGTATCTGCGACGCACTCCTTCGCGTCAAAGCATACGGGAATTCCCTGTACAACCCCGATATAGTCTACGGTACTTCGCTGATCAAAATAAGCCAGTGTGATATGACGATGTTCTTTATCCATTTTCACCGGTGTGATAGGCGTTGGTATTTTCTGGATCAGCGCAAGCTTCTGTTCCTGATACCGCTCATTGGTCCGGTTGATCATATCTTCTAGTGTAGAACCTCTAAGGCCTCTTGAGTTCCATGTTCCCATTCTGTCTCCTTTATAATCTGGTAAAATTCTTTTGGCACAGGGGCAGTCACCTTCCTCTTTGATAATGCTTCAAAGGGCGGATCAAGCTTTGGAAAGATAAGCTCATATGCATGAAGAAGCTGCCATTTTAAATGATACTTTGTACGGTACCTTCCGTTGACCTTCTCTTCTCCGTATTTTGTATCTCCGATGAGCGGATGTCCGACGGAAGCAAGGTGCGCACGAATCTGGTGTGTGCGCCCGGTGATCAAATGAACCTTCAACAGTGTCACATCTTTCTTCCATGCGATCGGCTCATATTCCGTCTCGATTGGGAGATCTTCTTTAAGAAGTCTGTTTTCCTGAACCCGCACTGTATTTGTCTTTTCATCCTTGTGAAGGAATCCACAAATATGCTGCTTCTTTTCCAGTCTTCCCTTTACAAGGCAGAGATAATACTTTTTCATTGTTCTTTCTTTGAAAAGTTTCCCTAATTTCTGAAGTCCGGCAAGACTTTTTCCGGCGGTAATGAGGCCGCTTGTGTTTCGATCCAGACGGTTGCAGATGGAAGGCTTGAAGGTGGCAAGCTCTTCTTTCTTTAAACTTCCTGTCTGAAGCATATAATAGATCACATACTCCGCCACCGAAAGATCTTCCGGTTTCGATTTCTGCGATAACAGTCCCGCCGGTTTGTGAAAGATCAATACATGGTCATCTTCATAAAGCACGGGAAGCGCCAGATCCGGCATATTTTCATACGGAGCAGAAGTCTTTTGATTTCCAGAAAATTTATCAATTGTCTCATCGGAAAGGAAAAACTTCACGGTATCTCCGCAGTTCAATTTTTCATTTCCTGTTGCTTTTTTCCCATTCAATACAATATTCTTTTTTCGAAGCATTTTATATAGGAAACCACCGGTCGCCTCTGACAGATATTTTTTTAAAAACTTGTCAAAACGCTGTCCGGCTTCATTTTCTTTGATCACAATTTCTCGCATAATATACTCTCTCTTACATGGATGTGCTTAAAATCAGGTTTTTGATCTTGTGTTCTCTTCTTTTTGTATCAGCATGATCCACAGCCGCCATGTTATTCATTCCCTCGGCTCTGGATAAAAATGCTGTATAATCATGGAAAACCTTCACGGTAATTTTTTCATAATGATTTTTTTCCAGCATATGTTTCAAAAACCTTGCTGTCTTAACTTCATCTGTCTTATCGCTGGATGCATATCCGCAGATGACATGTCCGGAAATCACGAAGACTTCTACGGGCATCATCTTATCATTCACGGTAAGAATCATGTCATACATTTTCGTAAGTAATGGTGCTTTTTCTTCAATTTCGGTATACTTCTTAGGTTCAATACTCTTATGCGGTGCCATAGCAATAAATTCTACCAGCATTTTGGCAGCAGGCAGACACCCTACCACAGCCACGACAGTAAGAAGATTCATCTTAGAACCTGTTTGTACATATCCGAGTATGACAAGTGCTGCCACAATTGCGAATTCAACAATCGCAAATATAAGATATTTCATCTTGTGGGCTTTGATATAGCCCGGCTGTCCCTTTTCTATTGTCATTTCAATCTTTACTCCTTATGTCTATACGTGATTGATGCGTCCCATAACATAAGCCACGAGCCCTGCCGGACATAGTCTGGATGCAAGCTTTCCTGCTTTCATAGGAAGAGAGTATACAGAATCTCCCTTTCTCATCACCGCATCTTTTAATGCCTGTCGAACGACATCTTTCGCTTCCGCCTTAACAAATTTCCGGCTGTCTCCCGCCAGCTCACCACTTCGAAGGAAGAACTCTGTTCTGACAGGTCCCGGACAGACTGCCGTAACACTGACTCCGTCTTTTCTCAATTCTTCCTGAAGCGCTCTGGAGAAATTATATACATACGCCTTAGAAGCAGCATACACAGCAAATCCCGGCTGTGGAGTGAATGCCGCAACCGAAGCCAAATTCAGAATCCTGCTTCCTTTTGATAAATACGGCATACAGACCATACACATCTTCGTAAGCGCCTCACAATTTACGCGGATCATACTAAGCTGTTCCTTTTGCTCTGCGTCTTTGAAAACTCCCACTTTTCCAAAGCCCGCACTGTTGACCAGCATGCGAACGTCGCTCTTCGTCAGAAAAAGTTCACGGTCTATTTTCTCATAAATATAATCACGCTCTAGGTCGCCATCGAAAATGCGCACCGGAATCGGAAGTTCTTCTTTTAATTCTTTCAGGCGTTCGGTTCTTCTTGCTACAAGCCAGATTTCATCAAGACTTTGATACAGCCTTGGTATCTGTCTTGCAAATTCTCTTCCCATCCCGGAAGAAGCGCCTGTTACAATCGCGATTTTCATGATTTTCTGCCCCCAGTTTTTTTCTTGTGAACATTTCGAATTGTCTTTTTCTTCTTCCGTCCGTTCGCAGATTGTTTGCCGTCTGTTTTAGAATAGCTGCGCTCTTTTCCCGCTTCTGATCTCTTCGGACGAATCAGACAATGTTTATCATAGCCCACCAAATCCATACGATCTGCTTTTTTCAATGCTTCCAGAACCAACTCATAATTTTTCGGATTACGATATTGGATCAGCGCTCTCTGCATTGCCTTCTCATGCGGATTCTTCGGAACATATACCGGTTTCATATCTCTTGGATCAACGCCTGTATAATACATACATGTTGAGATCGTAGACGGTGTCGGATAAAAGTCCTGTACCTGTTCCGGCATATATCCAAGATCTCTTAAATATTCTGCCAGTTCCACTGCTTCCTTCATTGTTGAACCCGGATGTGAAGACATAAGGTACGGAACCAGATATTGATCTTTTCCTAGTTCTTGATTGATCTTTTTATATTTTTTTACAAATGCCTGATAGACACTGTTCTTTGGTTTGCCCATTTTCGTAAGCACAGCATCTGCCACATGCTCCGGCGCCACTTTTAACTGTCCGCTTACATGATGTTCACATAATTCATAGAAAAATGTATCATCAGGATCTGCAAGTACATAGTCAAATCGTATTCCTGACCGGATAAATACTTTTTTTACATTTGGCAGTTCTCTTAGCTTCTTCAGCAGTTCAATATAATCCTTATGATCTGCCTTCAGATTCTTACAGGGCGTCGGGAATAAACATTGCCGATTTTTACATACGCCATGCTCCAGCTGTTTGTCACAGGCCGGATGACGAAAATCTGCAGTCGGACCTCCCACATCATGAATGTAGCCTTTAAAGTCTTCTTCCCAGATCATCTTTTTTGCTTCATTGACAAGAGACTCGTGACTTCTTGTCTGGATAATTCGTCCCTGGTGAAATGTCAGCGCGCAGAAATTACAGCCTCCGAAACAACCTCTGTTACTGATCAGGCTGAATTTTACCTCCCGGATTGCCGGAACACCGCCTGCTTCTTCATAAGAAGGATGATAGGTGCGCATGTAGGGATAGCTGTAAGTTCTGTCCATCTCAGCCTGTGTAAGCGGCTTCGACGGCGGATTCTGAACAACATACAAGTGCTCACTATACGCTTCTGCCATTCGCTTTCCTGTAAAGGGATCGGTATTGCAATATTGTGTATAAAAACTTTTTGCGTAGTTTAATTTCTCTTTCTTTAACTCTTCATAAGAAGGCAAAAGAATTGCATCATAGACGGAGTCCAGACTCTTCACCTTGCAGACTGTCCCGTCAATAAAGGTAATATCTTTGATATCAATTCCACTGTCAAGAGCCTCCGCGATTTCTACGATCGAACGCTCTCCCATTCCATAAGAAATAAGATCCGCTCCTGAATCAAGTAAAATTGAACGCTTTAACTTATCTGACCAATAATCGTAATGGGCAAGTCTTCGAAGGCTTGCCTCAATCCCGCCCAAAATAATAGGCGTCTTTTTATATGTCTGACGAATAAGATTACTGTATACGATTGCTGCATAATCAGGACGTTTCCCCATGCCTCCGCCGGGTGTATAGGCATCTGTTTTCCTTCGTTTCTTCGATACGGAATAATGATTCACCATAGAATCCATATTACCGGAGGACACAAGGAAGGCAAGTCTTGGTTCTCCAAATTCCATAATACTCTCCGGTTTCTTCCAATCCGGCTGAGAAATGATTCCCACTTTATACCCATGTGCCTCTAATGTACGCATAATAATGGCATGTCCAAAAGAAGGATGATCCACGTAAGCATCCCCACATACATAGACAAAATCCAGCTGTTCCCAGCCCCGCTCTTCCATATCTCTTTTACAGATTGGCAAAAAACCATTACTCATTATTTTAACACCTCATATGTTCCATTTTTAATATCGTCATAATCTTGAATATAATAATCCGCTAATTCACGTTTTTTCCCGCGCTGCGGAGCAGAAAATTCATCTTCCACAGCACAGACCGTCATGCCTGCATTCTTTCCTGCTAATATGCCCATCGGCACATCTTCAAACACAAGACACCGCTCCGGTTTTACTCCCATATCTTCGGCGGTCAAAAGATATACATCCGGTGCCGGCTTCCCGGCGCCTGCCTCACAGGCACATTTCACACTGTCAAATAAGGATCTGATATTCAGCGCCTCCAGCGTGTCATCTACAAGCGTTCTCCCATTGCTGGTAGCAATTCCTGTCTTGATGCCTGCTTTTTTCAATGTATGAAGGAATTCCAGTGCACCCTTCTTCATATCGACCTGTGTCACATATCGTTCATGCGCCATCTGCGTCCATTCATCCATCACTTCATCAATGGTCATAGATAACGTAGGGAAACACTTAAGGAAATACTGTGCTACCTCTGTATAACTCATCCCCTCCATCCCTTCATGGAAATTATCCGGTTTCGTAAGATGATATTTTTCCAAATAAACATCATCAATATCCGGCCAGATCCACATCGAATCAATTAATGTTCCATCCATATCAAAGATGACTGCATCCACGTCTTTCAACAAATTTATCATAATTTTTCAAGCTCCTCTTTTGTCAGCGGACGGTATTCACCGATACCTAAATTTTCATCTAATATAAGTGTCCCCATTCGAAGTCGTTTTAAATAAATCACTTCTTTACCAACTGCCTGAAACATTCTCTTTACCTGATGGAATTTTCCTTCCTGAATGGTCAGACGAATCTTAGAAATATCATCTGATGTAATGATTTCAAGCTTCCCTGGCATTGTAATCTCCGGCTGCTCCTGACTTCCGATATTGACTCCCTTTTCAAAACTTCGCACATCCTCTTCTGTCACTTTCCCACAGATGCGCGCAAAATAACATTTATCAACATGCTTTTTCGGAGATAACAGCCGATGTGCAAGCGCTCCGTCATTGGTGATCAAAAGAAGTCCTTCCGTATCTTTGTCCAGTCTTCCTACCGGAAACAGATCCTTTCTCTTCTTGTCCTTGATTAGATCAACAACGGTCTGACAGCTTTGATCTTCTGTGGCAGAAATCACTCCTGCCGGTTTGTTAAGCATATAATATTCGAAGCTTTCATATCCTACCTTTTCTCCGTTTAAAAAGACTTCCTGAACGGTCTGTTCCACTTTTGTCTCCGGCTTCTTTACAACTATACCATCCACAGATACCTGTCCGCTTCGAATGAATTTCTTCACTTCCTGTCTTGTCCCACAGCCCATATCTGCCAAGTATTTATCCAATCTGATCATTAACAAAGCCTCCATCCCGGAAGATATTTGTTTTTCAAAGTACCTCCGGCAATCTTTCCCCATCCGAGAGGATATCCGTCTACACAGACAAGATACCAGCCTTTTGCCTTTTTATCTGCCAGATCATCCACCTCTAAAGTTTCACCTTTCAGGTATCGGCTAATCCTGTCATCTTCAGAGGAAATATCGATAATTTTCTTATATTCTTCTTTTTTCAGACACATAGCAAGCGCCTGACTTGGCTCAAAACGGTTTTTCTTAAGTTCACCTAACAATAACCCTGTGCGCAGAAAACGAATTCCCTTTACATCCGGCAGATCTTCCGGCATATAATAGACGCGCTCCCCGTGAATATCGAGACGACTTGCATCCATTTCCCATGAAATATCTTGAAAGAACAATTCCAGATCTTCCGGCAGCTTCTTTCCCTTCTTTCTCGCCGGAGATTTTAAAGAAGCCGTCTTTTCAGCAATTCGCACAGCTTCTGCCTGTTCGTCCCCTTTTCTCAGAAGCGCCAGATAATGACCTTCCCCTTTCATTTTGTGTGGGAAGATACGGACGGTCTTCTCATATGCTTTGTCCTTACTTTTTGTAAGTTCTGGAATTCCTTTTTCAAAGCCTTCGTAAGGAGCAATTTCTAAGATTTCAAATTCCGGATAAGTATTTTTTAAATATTCAATACTGCCCTCGTTCTCTCTTCCGTCAAATGTACAGGTTGAATAAAGCATTAATCCACCCGGCTTTAACATTCTTGCCGCCTGCGTGATAATGCTCTTCTGGATATTTGCGAAAAATTCCGGCCCATGCTCCTCCCATGCCTTTACCATTTTCTTATCCTTACGGAACATTCCTTCACCGGAGCATGGTGCATCGATAAGAATCTTATCAAAATATTCTTCAAAATAACCTTCTAGCTTTCCCGGTTCTTCACTTAAGACAAGAACATTCCCAATCCCGAATACTTCTATGTTTTTAAGGAGCCCTTTCGCTCTGGAATTACTGATATCATTAGCAATAAGAACGCCTTCACCCTTTAATTTTGCTCCGAGCTCTGTTGCCTTACCGCCTGGCGCCGCACATACATCCAGAACCTTATCCCCCGGTTCAATGGGGAGTCGGTTAGCCGGAGTCATGGCGCTTGGCTCCTGCAGATAATAAAGACCTGCAAAATAATAAGGATGCTTAGACGGGACTACCGTTTCTCCATCATAATAGAATCCATTTTCAATCCACGGAATCGGATGAATCTCAAAAGGGCAGATCTTTTTAAATTCTTCCACAGAAATCTTTCCGGTATTTACGCGAAGACCATAGTATCTCGGCTCTTCATAGCAGGCTATATATTCAGGGAACTCATCTTTCAAAAGTTCCTTCATTTTTTCTTCAAATATCTCTGGCAGCTTCATGCTGTTTCCTCCTGTAATAAACGACAATCTGTTTCCGCAAATGAATGCAAACAATAATTACCCATAATAAGTTATTATAGCACATCTATCTTTATAACTCAATTTTTGAATGCATATTTCACCTTTCTACTTTCTAAATATTTCAAGACATAATATGGATTCACACTTACTTCGTTTCCATTTTCATAGAAATAGATTCCCACATGTAAATGAACTGCAAAATTGCCTGTCGTACCTTCCGGTCCATAACCGGAATCTCCCATGAATCCCAAAAGTTCTCCAGCCTTCACCCGATCACCTTCTCTAATATTCGAATAGCTCTCCAAATGGGCGTAGTAATAATAAGTACCACTATCAGAGGTGATGCCGACTCGGTACCCACCTTTTTCCAGCCATCCTAAGTTTGTCACTACGCCATCCGTCATACTGATAATGGGATAAATCCCTCTTTTATTTACAGAAGCCATAATATCTGTCCCTTCATGACCTCGTGCTCCGCCATAACTCCTGTCCTTCATCCAACTATTCATATAAGATGTAGTTAAGGACTTATCCACAGAAGATTCGGCGACGGGGTAATAACTCACTTCGTTTTCCACGCACTGAAGAAAGTGAAGGCATTCTTTTGATAATAATGCGTCAACTTCCCTTTGTTCTGTCGAGAAAAATTGAGCGCGGTATTCCTGATCTTGTATCGTCTTTTTCTGACAAGTATTGCGCACTCCGATTTCAAGACACCGATTTGCAGTAAGTACAGAGAAAAAGGAACAAAGAAATAATAGTAAAATAATTCTTCCCGAATGAAATGATTTCATAATTTTTCCTACACAACAACTTCTTAGCAATATATAGACGACGAAGTATTTTTATGATACAGAAATAAATTTCCACTAAAAAAGCCGGCAGAAAATATTTTCTGCCGACATCATAGATTTCTTCTTTTTATTTTAATCTGCTCATAAGCTCTTTGAGATAGTCCCATACACGCTCAGCGGAAGCAATGTCAAGACTCTCCTTAAAGGAATGAACGTCTCTAAGGGCAGATCCGATAGACACGCAGTCCAGTTCCGGACGTTTGTTTAAGAATAATCCACACTCTAATCCGGCATGAACCGTAACGATTTCCGGTTCTTTTCCATACATGTCTTTATATGTATCTACCATAATTGTGCGAAGTTTTGATTCCGGTTTATATTCCCATCCCGGATATTCGCTCGCAACAACTATTTTTGCTCCGACAACTTTTGCACAACGGTCTAACTGTTCGCGAACCTGATATTTCTTACTCTCAAGAGAGCTGCGGATCTGATAGGAAGCTTTTACATAATTTTCTTCATCGTTTGTTTCTACTACTCCGAGATTTAAAGATGTCTCTACACTTCCTGCAAGCTTTCTGCTGTACTCAATCACTCCGTTCGGACAAATGATCAAATAAGAAATTACACGGTCTGTACTGTCTTTGTCAAAGGCCTCAACAGACACATCAGGATTCTCGGCAACATCCACGGTAAGTGTTGGTTCATCTCCCATAAATTCAGAATCCCATAACGCCTTCATCTCTTCAACGTGTTTTTTAACTTTATCTGCATCTTCCGGCTTTACAACAATCTTTGCTGTTGCACTAAGAGCAATTACATTGTCTTTGGAACCGCCTGCAATTGTTTCAATAACAAAATCTACATCACGAGAAATGCGATCTAAAAGACGCCCCATCATCTTATTTGCATTTCCTCTCTGTTTTGTGATCTCAAATCCTGAATGACCGCCGAGAAGTTCGTGGATACGCACAGTAACCTCTGTTCCTGAAACACTTTCCTTCTTAACCGGAATATGATTCTGATAATTGATTCCACCGGCACATCCTGCTGTAAAGATTCCTTCTTCTTCGGAATCCAGATTGATCATCATATTCCCTTTAAACAGAGACATATCAATTGCTGCAGCGCCGCCCATTCCGATCTCTTCGTCTATCGTAAATAAAACCTCCAATGGCGGATGCGGAATATCATCGCTGTCCAAAAGTGCCATTGCCATTGCAAGCGCAATACCATTGTCGCCACCTAATGTTGTATCTTTAGCTACAACATTTCCATCCACAATCTGAAGCTCCAGTGGATCTTTTGTAAAATCATGATTGCTGTCCGGACGTTTTTCACAAACCATGTCCATGTGACCTTGCAAAATAACGGGTGCGCTATTTTCGTAACCTGTTGTTCCCGGCTTCTTTATTACAACGTTACCCACTTCATCCTGAACCACTTCTAAATTACGATCCTTAGCGAATTTTGTGCAATAATCACTGATTCCCTTAATGTTGAAGGTGCCACGCGGCACTTCGCTGATCTCCTCGAAAAAATGAAATACTTTTTTAGGTTCTA
Organism: Dorea sp. CAG:317; assembly: GCA_000433535.1. Lineage (GTDB taxonomy): Bacteria > Bacillota > Clostridia > Lachnospirales > Lachnospiraceae > Dorea_D. The sequence continues at coordinate 8,744 of FR892679.1, read as the reverse complement.
AATTTTCTAATACTGCCATTTTCATTCCCTCTCTTTTACATATTTTCTATCTCTCATTATGGTACATAGTTCATAAAAAATCAACCTAATCCATAGAATAAAAGTGACAATTTTTACGAAGGTATTTTGATTATGAAGGATAAATTTTCAGCACTTTTAACAATATTTTTCTTCTTTTTAATTCTGCTTTTTCCTAAAACTTGCGTTACCGGAGCCGGTAAAGGTCTTGTGTTATGGTTTCATACGGTACTTCCCACCCTGCTTCCTTTCCTGATTCTGACAAATCTGCTCCTCGAAACCGGAGCAATTCATTTGCTGTCCAAACTTACAAAACCTCTTTTTTGTCGTCTATTTCATGTATCCGAATACGGCTCCATTGTAATTCTGTCAGGTTTTCTCTGCGGATACCCGCTGGGGAGCAAATTCACCGCCGACCTTCTGTGCAGACAAAAAATCTCATACAGAGAAGCGTCGTATTTACTCTCTTTTTGTAACAATACAAGCCCTATGTTTATCATCAGTTTCTTTATTCAGCAAAACTTGAACACACCCGCTCTCACACTTCCAACCCTCGGAATTCTCATTGGCTCTCCTGTTCTGTGCAGTTTTCTTTTTCGCAAAGAATTGATTGTATACGGAGAAGGACACTCAACCGCTTCACCGTCCCGGATAAAACAAGAAACAAATGGTGGACTATTTGATGATTGTATTATGAATGGGTTTGAAACTATTACAAAAATCGGAGGTTATATGATGCTTTTCACGATTCTGATAGAGCTTGGAAGTCTTCTTCCTTTTGAAAATCCCGATTTATCTCCTCTTTTATTATCTCCACTGGAAATGACTACCGGAATCGTCTCTATATGTCAGTCTTCTCTCGCTTTCTGTTGGAAATACATATTCAGTCTCGCCCTCATATCGTTCGGAGGTTTTTGTTGTCTTGTCCAGACTGCATCCATGCTTCAGGGGAGTGGACTATCCATTGTCCCATACATAACACAAAAGCTGATCACCGCGGTGGTGACCAGCCTTCTTGCTCTTTGCTATTGCTTCTTTTTCATTAATTGAAGATTTTATATGAATTCATCCTCGTCCTCTACTTCAAGATCAAATTCCGGCTCCTCTTCTTCTGCTGTGCCATAAGCTGCTTCAAGTCCACTTGCTGACTGCTCCGGAATCTCCAGTTCTGCACGGTTATTGCGTACCATATCATAGCACTCCTGAAGAGAATTAACCAGACCATCATACTTCGTTGTATAACCATCCAATGTATGTCCAATGATACTCTCTGCATTTGCAAGAAGATCATCTGTGTACTGCATAGCGCCAATACGGATATCATTTGCATCTCTTGTCGCATTGTCAAGAATCTGCTGTGCCTGCTCTGTCGCTGCTGTCACAACTTCATTTGCCTGTGCATATGCCTGCTGCATAATCTCATGTTCACTGACAAGCTCTGTTGTCTGGATCTGTGCATCCTCAATCAGGCTTTCAGCCTTTGCCTGTGCATCCGCAAGGATCGCATCTTTATTTGCAATAATTTTCTGATAACGTTTAATCTCATCCGGTGTCTTCATACGAAGTTCACGAAGAAGCTCATCCATCTGATCTTTATTCACAATGATCTTGGATGTAGACAATGGCTGGAATTTACAGCTGTCAATATACTCCTCGATTTCTTCAATAATCTGTTCAATACGGCTACTCATTATTTACACTCTCCTTTTCATGATTTTCTCTTGTATTCTTCTCTCAATCGTCTCTGGTACAAACTGAGAAATATCCCCTCCAAAAGCTGCCACTTCCTTCACTATCGTTGAACTAAGATAAGAATATTTAAGACTTGTTGTAAGAAATACCGTTTCCAGTTCCGGTGAAAGCTTGTTGTTTGTCTGAGCCATCTGAAGCTCATATTCAAAATCAGTCACAGCCCGAAGACCTCTCACAACAATTCCTGCAGACATTTCTTTTGCAAAATCTATCAGAAGCCCCTCAAAAGGAACTACCTTTACTCCCGGCATATTTTTGGTCATTTCTTCTAACATTTTAACACGTTCTTCCACGGAAAACAACGGTGTTTTTGCCTTATTATTCAGCACTCCTACAATTAATTCATCTGCAAGACTCCGGGACCGTCTGATAATATCCAGATGCCCGTAAGTAACCGGATCAAAACTCCCCGGGTAAACTGCTCTTAACATACTTCTTTCCTCCCTAAAGGTTCAATAAAAACATGTTTATTTGTCTTATATTCTTTCGTTTTGATTATGGTAAATCCAAGGTCTTGAAGATAGTCAAAGGTTGTTTCCTTTGCTGCCTCTACAATGATCACTCCTTCTTCGGACAGTAGGTTAGATCCGGACAAATACTCCAACACTTTCCGCTCTAATTCTTGATGATACGGGGGGTCCATGAAAATATAATCAAACTGCTTATCCCCCTCCAGTTTATAGAGCGCTGTCATCACATCCGTAGACATTGTAATTGCCTTCTTCATAAGGTTCGTCGTCTTAAGGTTATCACGAATACAGGACATTGCTTTAGGATTCTTCTCAACAAACACTGCTCCCATAGCACCTCTGCTGAGCGCTTCAATTCCGATTCCACCGCTTCCGGCAAATAAATCAAGAAACATGCAATCATAAAGATACGGTGTCAGCATATTAAATAATGTCTCTTTGATCCGGTCCGTGGTCGGTCTTGTATCCATTCCATCTAAAGTTTTCAATTGCAGCCTTCTGGCTGAACCTGCGATCACTCTCATAAAAAATCCCCTTATATGATATATAATTCAAAAGATACCAGATTGATGTTTACACACTGTACTCTCACACTCTGGTATCATAAATACTATTTTAAATTATTATAAAATTGAATAAAAGAAAAGTCAATTTG
>FR892679.1:0-5729 GCA_000433535.1 Dorea sp. CAG:317 | reverse complement strand
CCTATGATATACATGATAGCCGGAATACATCCAATCGCAAGAGAAATAACTGCCTCCAAAGGAGTATCAAACACCGCTTCTATGAAACCAAGCAGTTCAAGTCCAAGCAAACCAACTCCCCATCTCATTGCTTTATTCGCCTGTGACACATCAGCGCTATATTGAAATCCTTTTTTTCCTGCAATTAAGTAAAAAACTCCAAATATTATGGAACTTAAAATAGAAAACATGTCCTCTTTCCAAAAGCCAAAGCCTCGAATTGTTGAAAGAAATTCACCAAAGCTTAGAAATAAATCTGTTAACAAAAAAAGTAAGCCATCTATAATTCCAAAAGCTCCTAGTGTCTGATAAATTGCTCCTGCGATTCTTAGCATTTTACGTCCGCCCGGTGTCTTGATTCCACCTACCGCATAGATAAGATCATCGCAAAATTCTCTTGGATCTTTTCCTATAATCTGTTCCAGTGGTTCTTCACGTTCCTGCGCTTCCTGTGCCATCCCTTCAATATCCTGCTGAATCTGAAGGATTGCCTGATCATCCAGCGGAAATGTATTGATATATTTATTCATTTTGCGGATTGTTTTTTTGTTTTTTTCATTCATAGTTTTGTTCATGATCTACCCCTCCAAACTTAACAGCTTGTTTACTGATGCAGACACCTGCATCCAGTAAGTTTTAAATTCTTCAAAGTATGCCTGCCCTTCTTCCGTCAATGAATAGTATTTACGGCTTGGTCCTAACGGAGACGGGCGAAATTCGGAAGAAATGATATTTTTCTTTTCCAGTCGTACCAAGAGAGGATAAATAGTTCCCTCCTTGATATCTTCGAATCCATACTTTTGGAGTCTGGTTACAATTTCATATCCATAAGTTGTCTCATCCAGCAATATTTTCAAAATACTGCCCTCAAGTGTTCCGCGCATCAACTGGGATTTGTCATACATTTCTCTTTCACCTCCCACTACCTTGCACCGCATATTAGTTCTTAACTATATTGTACCACATAGTAGTCAGATGTCAATATATGATTATAAAAAATTAAGGCATGGTACTTCTATTTTCTAAGTACCACGCCTTAATTTCATTTTCACATTTTTAATTTTCTTATTGCTTATTTACCAGCCATCTGCTGTTCCTGCTGTTCGATCATTTTCTTTACCATATAACCGCCAACAGAACCATTCTGTCTGGAAGTAAGGTCGCCGTTGTATCCATCTGTTAACGGTACACCAAGTTCGTTTGCAACCTCATATTTGAATTTGTCTAATGCACCTTTTGCCTCAGGTACGGCTGCTCTGTTTGATGAACGATTTGCCATTGTTCTTCTCCTCCTTTTCGTAACTTTGTAACCTTTGTTTTTGTTACAATGCTAGTATATGGAGGTTTTAAATTATTACACTAGAAGTTCTTTCATAATCTGGAAGTATTTTCAATAAATCAATCTTTTCCTCTTCCAGCCAGTTTGCAGCCTCATTTGCCATCTTTAAAATATTGCTGTCCTGATACACATCTGCCAATTTAAAATCCATAAGTCCGCTTTGGCGGATACCGAAGAAATCACCGGGACCGCGAAGCCTTAAATCTTCACTTGCAATTTGAAATCCGTCATTTGAATGATTCAGGATCTCAAGACGTTCCTTCGTCTCTTTTGATTTTGATGCACTCATAAAAATACAATAAGACTGGTATTTCCCGCGTCCTACACGTCCTCTTAACTGGTGAAGCTGGGCAAGACCGAAGCGTTCTGCATTTTCAATCATCATAACCGTGGCGTTCGGTACATCAATTCCGACTTCAATCACAGTTGTCGATACGAGTACCTGTATTTTATTTTCTCCGAATTCCGTCATAATTTCATCTTTTTGCGCCTGCTTCATTTTCCCGTGAAGATAAGAGACGCAGATAGAGTCACCCATTTCTTTTTGAAGTTCTCCGGCATAATCAATGACATTTTCCGCTTCCATGCTCTCGCTTTCTTCTACCATAGGACAGATCACATAGCATTGCCTGCCTTCTGCAATCTGTTTTTTCATAAACGCATACGCGGTATTTCGATAACTGGTATCTACCACACAATTTTTAATAGGAAGTCGATTAGCCGGAAGTTCATCAATAACAGAGATATCAAGATCGCCGTAGAGGATGATGGCCAGTGTTCTTGGAATCGGTGTTGCACTCATAACAAGGACATGCGGCACACCGCCTTTATTTGCAAATGTTTCTCGCTGCTTTACTCCGAACCTGTGTTGCTCATCTGTGATCACAAGCGCCAGATTATCATAAAATACCTTATCTTGAATCAACGCATGAGTACCAATGATAATTTTTGCAAGCCCGCATTCGATCCGGTCATAGACCTTTCGCTTCTCTTTTGCTGTCATAGACCCTGTGAGGAGAACCACCTTCACCGGAATATCGTACGTTTCAAATAATGTACAGATTGACTCATAATGCTGTCGTGCCAGTACTTCTGTAGGTGCCATCATTGCGCCCTGATAACCGTTCATGGCTGCATTCAGTAGAGCAAGAACAGCTATAATGGTCTTTCCTGAACCGACATCACCTTGCACGAGTCTGGACATCACGGTATCTGATTTCATATTTTCTGAAATTTCCCGCCACACCTTCATCTGCGCCTTCGTCAACTGATAGGGGAGTTTTTGAATCAATTCTGCCACCGCCGGATGTTCTTCCATTACATATTCATTTGACATCCGTTCATTGCTCGTCTTTAATTTACGCAATGATAATATAAAAGAAAGAAATTCTTCAAATACCAGTCGTTTTCTCGCGTGGTAAAATACTTCTTTATCTTCCGGAAAATGAATTCCGCGCACGGCATAGTTATATTCTGCCAGTTGATATTTCAACCGAAGCTCTTCCGGCAGACTCTCCTTTGAGAGATTTAATCCTTCAAGTGCTTGTTTTACCGCCTTCATAACGGTATTATTACTAAGTCCGGCTGTCAGTCCGTAAATCGGCTGCAGTGTATTTAATTTTTCATCGTATTTGTCCGGCGGACAAAAAAGCTCCGGGTGTTCCATTACGAGGCGATTCCTGCGCCTTGTAACTTTGCCTCGAAGGATGACAGGCTGACCGCTCTTTAATGTATTTCTTAAAAATGGCATACGAAACCAGATTACTTGAATAGTCCCTGTCAGATCTTTGATATGCGCAGTCGTCACCTGCATATTTCTCGTACCGGACACCTGCACTTTGCCAAAGACTGCGCCGGAAACCGTCTGCATATGCCCTTCTTCTACTTCGGAAATCGGTATTGCTTCTTCATACACATCATACCCTCGCGGATAATACCGTATCAGATCACCAACGGTAAAAATGCCAACCTTCTCAAACAGCTTCTGTGTCTTTTCACCCACACCTTTTATTTCTTTTATACTTGTCTGTTCAATCATCGTCTTATCCCTACTAAAAACAGGGGACGATAACGCCCCCTGTTATTTCTCTCTTCCGCCTTATTCTACAGCCAGCACGTAATAATAAATTGGCTGTCCGCCAAAATGAGCATCCACATCCGCATCTGGATATAACTCTTCAATCTGCTCGATCAATTCGTTGGCGTCTTCTTCTTTCACTTCTTCACCATAATAAATACTGATCAGTTCGGAATCTTCGTCAACAAGCTGCTCCAGCATATCCAATGTTGTCTTGCGAATTTCGCTTCCGACTGCAAGAATTCCATGATCGCCGATACCCATGATATCACCTTCATGAATCTCTTTGTCATCAATGTGAGTGTCACGCACGGCATAAGTTACCTGTCCGGTCTTTACATTTTTCACTTCTTCCAGCATTGCCTCTTCATTCGTTTTGGCATCTGCATCCGACATGAAGTTGATGATTGCTGTAATTCCCTGTGGTACAGTCTTTGTTGGGATAACGATGATCTCTTTATCCTCTACAAGATGTTTTGCCTGATTTGCCGCAAGGACGATATTCTTGTTATTTGGAAGAATAAATACGGTGTCTGCATGAACTTCATCGATGGCTTTCAGCATGTCATCCGTACTTGGATTCATAGTCTGTCCGCCTTCGATAATATAGTCTACGCCCAGTTCTTTGAAAATATTATTGATTCCTTCACCGATAGAAACTGCAATGAATCCCATTGGTTTTCTCGGCTCACTGTATTTCTTCTCTGCCGCATCCTGCGCCTGCTGTTTCGCAAGATTCTCTGCATCACGGATCAATTTCTCCTGATGTTCTTCACGCATATTGTCAATCTTCATGCGGGATAACTGTCCGAATGTAAGCGCTCTTTGAATTGCAAGACCCGGATCATTCGTATGAACATGAATCTTCACCACATCATCATCTGCCACACATACGATAGAATCACCGATTGAAGACAGATATTCCTTAAACTCGTGTTCATCCTGTTCTGTAAATTCTTTTTCTGTCAGAATAATAAACTCTGTACAATAGCCAAATTTAATATCGGCAGTATCCTCTGCACTGATCTTCGTTACACCTGCTCCTGCACCTGGAGCAATTGCACTGTAATCAATCTCTTTTCCGAGGAACGCGTCATATGCGCCCTTGATAACTTCTAAGAGTCCCTGTCCGCCGGAATCAACAACTCCTGCTTCTTTTAATACCGGAAGCATATCCGGAGTTTTCGCTAACACTTCTTCAGCATAAGAAATGACTGCCGGGATGAATTCCTCCAGATCATCTGTTTCCTGTGCCATCTCGGATGCCTTTTCCGCAATTCCGCTTGCCACAGTAAGAATGGTACCTTCCTTCGGCTTCATAACTGCCTTGTACGCAGTCTCTCTGGCTCTGTTACATGCCGCTGCAAGAGCGATCACATCAATCTCTTTCTCCTCACGGATTGCTTTCGTGAATCCACGCAGAAGCTGAGATAAAATAACTCCTGAGTTACCTCTTGCACCGCGCAGCGAACCGGAAGAAATTGCTTTTGCAAGATCTGCCATCTTCGGATTCTGAAGAGATGTCACTTCTTTTGCCGCAGCCATAATTGTCAATGACATATTGGTTCCTGTATCTCCATCTGGTACCGGAAATACATTTAATTCGTTGATAAATTCCTTCTTTGCCTCAATATTCTGTGCACCTGCCAAAAACATCTTGGCAAGCATATCCACATTTATAGTTTTTGTAGCCACTTCTTTATGTTCCTCCTTAACTAATCAATGACTCTGACGCCTTCAATGTAGATATTGATCTTATCTACCGGCATGCCGGAAAATTCTTCCACCTTATATTTTACATTGCTGATCAAGTTCTCTGTTACTGCAGAGATGCTTACACCATAAGCAACAATAATATGGAAATTCAGACTAATATGATTCTCTTCAGAGATTGTCGCCTGAATTCCACGAGTCAGACTCTCTCTCTTTAACAAGTGGACTAAACCGTCTTTCACATTGACAGCAGCCATACCTACAATACCAAAACATTCCACTGCTACTGTTCCGGCGTATTTTGCGATCACCTCAGGATCAATTGTTATAATACCAAGATCTGTACTAACGCATCCTTTCATATCTAAGCCTCCACTTCTATTATTCCATATATTTTAATCATATACTTAATGTTTACATTATAAACTGTTTTACCTGATTTTACAATTAGAAAGTTCCTGCTTTCTTCTAATCGTTGTACACGCGTCACACTCACATTCCGTCAAGGTGAGACTCTTTAGAATGTATAGCAATCGAGTAGGAGGGAAATTTAATTAAAAT
>FR892678.1 GCA_000433535.1 Dorea sp. CAG:317 | reverse complement strand
GGCTGAAAACAGGAAGTCTTTTTTCATGCCCTTATAGTTCTCAAAAGATGATCATAAAAGAAATACGTGAATTTAATCAAAAATTGACACAAAAAGGAATCCGTATTATCCCGGTTCACATATCAGACAAACGGGCGTTAATTTATGTCTATCGTCCGGAAAAGTTAAAAGAAGATTTTTCTGATGAGACAACTCAGATCATATTGAAATGTAAGGGATATGATTGTACGAACCCATCACAGTGCATCTGCAGATTGATCCAAAAACTGCAGAGTGCCCCGGATTTTCCACATGAAATAGGTTTATTCTTAGGATATCCGGCAGAGGATGTAAAAGGATTTATTGAGAATAAGGCAGCCTGCAGCAAATGTTCCGGGTGTTGGAAGGTATACGGGGATGAACAGGCCGCGAGGATCCTGTTTAAAAAATATAAAAAATGCACAGAGATTTATTGCAGGAAATGGAAAAGTGGCGTGGCTGTTGAACAGCTTACGATTACTATATAATCACAAACTTCAGAAAGGAAGATAAAAATCATGAGTAAAATTGCAGTAGTTTATTGGAGCGGCACAGGAAATACGGAAGCCATGGCAAAGGCAGTACTGGAGGGGGCGAAGGAGAAGGGGGCAGAGGCTGTATTATTAGCTCCGGATGAATTCGATGTTTCCATAATGGAGTCTTATGATGCAATCGCTTTTGGGTGCCCGGCAATGGGAGCTGAGGTATTGGAAGAAGACGAATTTGAACCGATGTTTGCTTCCTGTGAAGCAAAACTTTCAGGAAAAAGAATTGCACTATTTGGTTCTTATGGCTGGGGAGACGGAGAGTGGATGAGAGACTGGGAGACAAGATGTAAAGAGGCGGGAGCTGTCTTAATTTGCGAAAGCGTGATCTGCAATGAAATGCCCGATGATGAGGGGATTCAATCCTGCAAAGCGTTGGGTGAAAATCTG
>FR892677.1:660-1100 GCA_000433535.1 Dorea sp. CAG:317 | reverse complement strand
GCAAAAGCAATCCTCATAATTCTCCTCCTTTTGATGCCTTTGTTATACACATCTTATTTTCATTAGTGTATACTAACTGCTGTGTAAAAAAAATAGTGAAAACCACCATTTTTATTATATTGAAATGGCTTTCGCCAGATCAGTATCAATATTATAACGCCCATCCTTAATGGAGACTACACAGCCACCCTTCAGATGAGAAACCACTGTAATTGGTTCACCACTGTAACAGCCAAGAGAAAACAAAAAAGATGTCAGTTCTTCATCATCTGTCAAAATTTCCTTAATGATATATTCTTCCCCTTCTTTGGCTTCTGTTAAATTCATATCCACTCGCTCCTTATAGTCATTTTTACAATTATACTTAAAATTTACTCACAGCTATTCGATGTTTTTTCTCATTTGACGTTGTTAGTATATTCTAATCCCGGTGAGTTGTC
>FR892677.1:0-650 GCA_000433535.1 Dorea sp. CAG:317 | reverse complement strand
ATATCCACTCGCTCCTTATGGCAATTTTTATAATTATGCTTAAATATTTTTCTCATTTGACATTGTTAGTATATTCTAATTCTCGTAAGTTGTCAATAATTATTTATAGTATTTTATTACTGCTATTTTATTTTATAAATATATCTGGCTGAATACCACGAATTATGATACAATAACTATACAATTTTTATAAAAGATTCTGAATGATATAAGAGGTGACAATCTATGTATATAAATCCGTCTGGTGAAAACTATCTGGAAACTATTTTAATATTGAGCAAAAAACGTCCTGTTGTTCGTTCTGTGGACATCGCTACAGAATTAGATTTTAAAAAGCCCAGCGTAAGTGTAGCTATGAAGAAGCTGCGCACAAGCGGACATATCACAGTATCTCCGGAAGGATATATCAATTTAACTGAATCCGGAAAAGAAATAGCTACACAGATTTATGAACGCCATGTTCTTCTTTCTTCCTGGCTGGAACATCTGGGGGTTGATCCAGATATTGCCTCACAGGATGCATGCAAGATAGAACATGTCATCAGTTCTGAAAGCTTTGAAGCAATCAAAAAGCATATCAAATAATTTTTTCCTACTGCAGGCTAATTAGCAGTCGCCCCCACCCGTAAAACGGGTGGCTCGACGGACGG
>FR892676.1 GCA_000433535.1 Dorea sp. CAG:317 | reverse complement strand
TTTCTGCTTTACAGAAGTAATATATGGAATTAGGGGTGTAAGTAATAGAGAAAAATGCTTATAAACATTGTATTTTGGGTTATAATTTGATATTATAATAAAGTATGTAAAAAAATTGTAACATTTAATAAAATACAAAGGGGATACAATTATGAAGAATATAGTAAACTTACGAAGTTCTAAAGTGAGAATGTTCTGTCTGTTTATTGTTGATGTTTTGACTATCATTTTGAATGCATATATATCTTTGATTTTAAGGTATGAACTACATTTTGAATGGATACCTGAGACATATATTCAAAGTATTGAACGGTATATGTGGATTAATATCCTAACGACAATTATATTATTTATGGTATTGAAGCTCTACAGAAGTGTATGGACTTATGCAAGTATTAATGAATTTGTCCGTATATTTGGAGCGTGTATATTGTCAGTGGCATTTCAGGCGCTTGGCATGACATTTCTAGTTTTAGATGTGCCGAGAAGTTATTACTTATTTGATTTCTTCTTACTCTTAATGACGACAACAGCAACAAGGTTTTCTTATCGGGCGCTTCGTATTGTGAGACAAGGGTTCGAAAATACAGGTAAGCAGGTATTGAATACGATGGTTATCGGAGCTGGAGAGGCTGGGAACATGATTATTCAGGAATTAAAATACAGCAAGCATTTGAACCGAAGAGTATGTTGTATTATTGATGATAATCCATCTAAAAAGGGAAAATATCTTCACGGTGTTCCGGTTGTTGGGAATCGAGACGCCATTATTGATTGTGCAAAAAAATATCATGTTGAAGAAATTATTCTCGCAATTCCATCAGCAGATGCAAAGACAACGCGTAATATTTTGCGCATTTGTAATCAGACGGAGTGTAAATTGAAGGTTCTTCCTGGAATGTATCAATTAATTACAGAAGAGGTAAGTGTATCAAAATTAAGAGAAGTATCTATTGAGGATCTTCTTGGAAGAGACGCGATTAATATTGACCTTGATAGTGTTCTTGGGTATGTAAGAGATAAAACAGTTCTTGTAACTGGCGGAGGCGGTTCTATAGGAAGTGAACTCTGCCGTCAGATTGCACAGTATAATCCAAAATGTCTGATTATTTTTGATATTTACGAAAATAACGCGTATGACATTCAGCAGGAGTTGAAGAAAAAATATCCAATGCTTCATTTGGAAACATTAATTGGATCTGTGCGAAATACCAAGAGAATTGAAAGTGTGATGGAGTTATATCGTCCGGATATTGTGTACCATGCTGCAGCACATAAGCATGTACCTCTTATGGAAGATAGCCCGAATGAAGCGGTAAAGAATAATGTGTTTGGAACATACAAGACAGCACGTGCGGCAGACAAGTACGGAGTGAAGAAGTTTGTTCTTATATCTACGGATAAAGCAGTCAACCCTACAAATGTAATGGGGGCTACTAAAAGAATGTGTGAAATGATTATTCAGACATTCAGTCGATATTCTAAAACGGAATTTGTAGCTGTAAGGTTCGGTAATGTATTAGGAAGTAACGGAAGTGTAATTCCACTTTTCAAGAAGCAGATGGAAGCAGGAGGACCGGTTACGGTTACACACCCTGATATTATTCGATATTTTATGACAATTCCAGAGGCGGTTTCTTTGGTGCTTCAGGCAGGAGCTTATGCCAAAGGTGGAGAAATTTTTGTTCTTGATATGGGAGAACCGGTAAAAATAGCAGATCTTGCTAAGAATTTGATTCGCTTATCAGGATATACACTTGGCGTAGATATGGAGATTAAATATACTGGATTAAGACCCGGCGAAAAGCTATATGAAGAAATCTTGACCAAAGAAGAGGGATTGCAGAAGACACAGAATGAATTGATTTATATTGGAAAACCGTTAGAGTTTAATGAAGTTCATTTCTTGAGTGAATTAAGACGATTGGAGCAGGCGGCAATAGATGAACGATTTGATGTGAAAGAAATTGTATCTGAGATAGT
>FR892675.1 GCA_000433535.1 Dorea sp. CAG:317 | reverse complement strand
CATAACAAGATTGTGATTTTGATTACATCGTATAAAAAGAATTGAATACTTCCACCTAAACGACTGTTAATGTCTAGCCCCAGCAATGATAGTCCATTACCAATTAAGCCATTCAACCATTTCATACCTAATATTTGGTCCTGGAAAAATAGCCATATTGAATTTACTGCTTCCAATAAAGTCCCTCCTTCACATGACATATCAATTTTTTTTGATGTGATAGAGTTTTATAAAAGCCACCTTTCGATGACCTTTATTTGCAACAATTTGATTGATTTTCAGTATTTGGTGTTGTCAACTCTAACAGTCGTTTAGACGCATATTCACTTCCGCTTTTACTCAGGCTGTAATGCGTCCATTTTCCCTCTTGTCTTGCATTAACAATACCGGAGTCGCAAAGTATTTTCATGTGGTATGATAAAGCCGATTGTCCTATGTTCATCTTTTCAATCAGAACACACGCACATTTTTCCCCACTCTTTAAATAATCTAAAATCGTAAGTCTTTTTGTATCGCAAAGAGCCTTAAAAATTTTTGCGTCTTTAGAAAAATCAGTCATTATCATCACTCCTCACATCAAATTATTTTGATGTACATATCATAAACCTCATAATTCAGTTTATCAATATATTATATCAAAATATTTTGATGTAT
>FR892674.1:575-1000 GCA_000433535.1 Dorea sp. CAG:317 | reverse complement strand
CGATTTATAAGGTAACCGATGATTAAGAATGGCTGATTTTGTAGATATCTGTTATCGGAGTGTTTAATGAGTATATTAAAATGGGAGGTTGGGTATGAGTGTTGTTATTATAGGTGGACATGATAGAATGGTCTGTCAGTATAAACAAATTTGTAAGAGATTAATTGTAAGGAAAAATTTTACACAGATGTCTGCAACCTTAAATAAACAAATTGGGGATCCGGAACTGATCGTACTGTTCACAAATACGGTTTCCCATAAAATGGCCCGGTGTACAGTGGAGGAGACGGAACGCTGCAGTGAGATGTCATACAAGTAGTAAAAATGCGTTACGGGAGATTCTTGGAAGTATCTGTATGTAGCGAAATTTTTTTATATATTAAGAATAGATATTGTTTTGGTGAGTTGATAGAGGTATAGGTTAT
>FR892674.1:0-538 GCA_000433535.1 Dorea sp. CAG:317 | reverse complement strand
GTCTTTTTTTCAAAATACTTGTAAGCCAAAAGAAATCGGCGGCAAAATTATGGTTCATATGATGAACACCGGTCATTCATCTATGGCTGAATGGGGATTTACACATATGGAAATTCAAAGCGATGACGTATGTTTGGATATTGGATGCGGCGGTGGGGCAAATGTCAGAAAGTTATTAGAAAAAAGTCCGTATGGCAAAGTGACTGGCATTGATTATTCAGAAATCAGTGTAGAAAAAACCAGGAAAATCAATAAAGCAGGGATAGAAAGTAAGCGTTGTGAAATCCTGCAGGGCGATGTCATGAAGCTCCCTTTCAGAGATGAAATTTTTGATGTAATTACAGCGTTTGAAACAATATATTTTTGGCCGGATATCTGTGAGGCTTTTAAGCAGGTGTATAAAATTCTGAAAATTGGAGGAACCTTTATGATCTGCAATGAATCAAATGGTGAAAATCCAAGGGATGAAAAGTGGACGAATAGAATACAGGGTATGAAAATTTACAATTCTGAGCAAATAAAAAAGTTTTTAGAGGAT
>FR892673.1:157879-172864 GCA_000433535.1 Dorea sp. CAG:317 | reverse complement strand
TTTTAAAATATCTGTCTGCAGCTCTCACCGGACAGCTTACAAAGATTGAGGACATGGGAAGTTACTTCGGTTCCCTTGCTGTTTCTTTCGGCAGTATCGGCTGGCAGATGCTGGGACTTGGTCTTACCTTTTTAATTATGATTCTCGGAGTGACAAAAGGAATCGAGAAAATGAACAAGCTCATGATGCCTGTATTTTTCATTTTCTTCATCATCCTGCTCGTACGTGTCGCCACACTTCCGGGCGCCCTTGACGGCTATCGCTATTTACTTGTTCCAAACTGGGAACAATTGGGAAATATCAAGACATGGGTATATGCTCTCGGGCAGGCATTTTTCTCCTTATCCTTAGCCGGGTCCGGAACAATTGTATATGGAAGCTATTTAAAGAAAGATATTGATGTTGTAGGCTGCGCCAAAAATGTTGCTTTCTTCGATACCTGCGCCGCACTTCTTGCCGGCATGGTTGTCATTCCGGCAGTATTTGCTTTCCAGCTTGATGTTGCCAGTGGACCGCCGCTTATGTTTATCACACTTCCGGCTGTCTTCCAACAGATGCCTTTTGGATGGCTCTTTGCAATCATCTTCTTTATCGCGGTATTATTTGCAGCCATCACTTCACTGATGAACTTATTTGAAACACCGATTGAAGCATTGCAGCAACAATTTCATCTTTCCCGCGGATGGGCCGTCGGCATTATTGCCGTCATTTCTGCAGCTGTCGGTATCTTTATCGAAAGCGGAGATGCTGTCGGCGCATGGATGGATGCGGTATCCATCTATATTATTCCACTGGGCGCTCTTCTTGCCGGAATTATGTTCTTCTGGGTATGCCCGAAGGGCTATGCAAGAAAACAGGTGGAACTCGGCGCTTCCAAGCCGCTTGGCAAGTGGTTTGAGCCGGTAACAAAATATGTATTTGTAGGTATTACATTGATCGTCTATGTTTTAGGCATATTTTTTGGCGGAATCGGTTAGATTCCGCCAAATTTAAATTCTGGCCACAATCGGCTTCATTCCTTCCAGTCCGATGACCATGATCGGAGCTCCTTGTGGGATTTCCATCCCATCTTCCGCAATCACTTTTCTCTTCCTTCCGCCAACCTCTCCTTCCCCTTTATAAGGGAAAATAGAAGTCTTGGCATAGCCGATCTTCCACAAAAGTTCTCTCTCCTTCTTCTGTCGGTACAGCTCAATCAATGCACGCTCCAGAAGCTGGAAAAGCGAAACAGCGACAACAAGAAAGACCATAAAAGAAACCTTCTGCCCCTGACTTAAGAACATAATTCCAAGTATGAGCATAACTGCACTATTCACAATGCCGCCACCATGCCAGTTCTTTGCCCATGCGTAAAATGTTCCAACATTTACCCATTTTTCTACTCCTGACCAGAAAAGCCCGAACATCAACAGCGTCAAGCCGAAAATATGAAAAATTGTCTCCGGCATTCCATCAAACAAACCAAGCGAGATGGGCTCGGTATCCCACGAATCCGAAGATGCCCAGAAGGCGAGACACCCGAAAATCCCCATCCCCCAGAAAAAGAACAGCATCTTATAATCCAGCACCTTACTGTACAGACGTCCCATATCTCTTCCTGCCACTTCCGGATCTCCCATTTGCCGGACCGCCTCCTCCTCCGCTTCGGCTTCGCTCATCCCCTTTTCCATCAATGCTTCAATTGCATCATCTAAGTGATCCCGATACTCCTGTATGATACAATCCCGCACATCACGGTTATGAACTTCCTTCGACATTTCTTTCAAATATTCTTCAGCTTTCATAACACTCACCACCTATCATTCCCGACACTGCATTGGCGTAAGTTCTCCACTCTTTCACCAGCTTTTCATGGTAGACTCTCCCATCCCGCGTGATCTGATAGTATTTTCGAACCTTCCCATTCACCTCTTCCTCATAACAGGTTAAATATCCGGACTGAACGAGACTGTGAAGCAAGGGATATAATGTTCCCACCTTCAGTTCAAACACATTATTCGAGCGTTCCGATAATGTCTCAATCATTTCGTAGCCGTACATATCCTTCTGTGACAGCATTTGCAAAAGAAGCATTGTCGTATTCCCTGAAACAAGATTTCTGCTTACAGCCATTTTCTTCACCTCCTTCTATCGGTTATCTATATATTCATATTATATTGGTTGTCGATATTAGTCAATATAAAAAATGGCAGAACCATGATACAATTCCGCCACTTTATGATTTTTCCTATTTTTTTCTATGTAAATGATCATGCTTTTCGCGAAGTTCTTCCCAAATCTCATGATGAAGCTTGGACTGCATCTTGGGAAACGCGCGCAGCATACGTCTGCCGGTCTGTGATGAATGTTCCAGATAATGTGCGTATTTTTGCTGATACTCTTCTCTCTTCTTCTTGAGCGCTTCCTGCCGTTCTACGCCCTCCATCACATTCTGGTAAATATTCTCTCCCATCTGGTCTGACAAGCGATGCAGTTCTGCCGCAATCTCTTCCATCATCTCCAGCTTCTTGTTGATCTTGAGAATTCCGGATACTGTCACGCAAAGATCAGCCACTAACTCAATTCCACAGATGATGAGTATCACAATACCAAGCCATAACGGTATCAAAGAGTAAGCTTTGAAGATCAACGGATGCAGTACCTTCACAATAAATACACATGCCGCTCCCCACAAAAGTGAAAACGGCAGGCATACATATCCATTCAGATTCAGTGGCATACCGCTGTAGTCCCACCATTTATGATGAAACAGCACTTCTAACAGAAAACCTGTCAGCCATTCCAATACGGTTACAAGAACAGCCGATAATATGTAAAGAAGAAATAATTGTTCTTTGAATGGATGCATGAGCATAACAACAGCCGTGACACCAATTCCATACACCGGACACAACGGTCCGTTTAAAAAGCCACGGTTTACGAATTTTCGCTCTTTTAATGCTGCAAATGCAACTTCTGCACACCACCCGATAAAACTATATAAGAAAAAATTTATAAATATGTAATAGATTGTCAATTGAATTCCCACTCCCGTCTGTGCTAACATTGTCATTATATTTAAAACATACATTTACTTAAGAAATATCCTTACTATACTATGAAAGGAAAAGACATGCAAGAAAAAATTTCATTTTTAGGAAAATTTCATTTCACATGGAAAAAGGTACTTTTCTCATTGGTTTTGCTGTACATTGCCGCTTTGGTCATCCCTTATATTCCGCATAAAAAGGTAAAGGAAGACTTCAAACACAGCTTTAAGGCAATGAATTTTTACAGCCCGATCGCCGGAACAGAACGAATTGCTTACATAAACGACAATACAGACGCTCTGAAATACCGCCTTCGCATGATCGAAGAAGCGCAAAAAGAAATTATTTTGTCCACTTTTGATTTTAACGATGACCGCGCCGGAAGAGAGTTATTGAGTTCCCTCATCCACGCTGCAGACCGGGGCGTATCTGTACGGCTCATCATTGACGGCACCAGCGGATTTCTGGATGTCCGAACAAGTCCGTGGTTTCAGGCAGCTGCTTCTCACAAAAATTTAGAGATTCGCATCTATAATCCGATCAATTTCCTGAAGCCTTGGAAAATGCAGGCGCGCCTCCATGACAAATATATGATCGTAGATGAAAAAATGTTCCTGCTCGGCGGAAGAAACAGCAACAATCTATTCCTTGGAGATTACACTTCCGCTCAAAATGTTGACCGCGAACTCTTTGTATACGAAACAACAAAAGACGAACATTCATCCCTTTATCAGCTTCGCTCTTATTTTGAAAATATATGGGCACTGAAAGACAGCAAGAACTTCTCCTGCAGGAAAATGACAGATAAAGTGAAAAGCTGTGATGTCAAACTCAAGAAACAATATGATAAACTTGCAGAGCAATACCCTTCCACAAGAGAAGAATGGGACTGGGAAGCGCTCACACTGGAGACAAATAAGGTATCCCTTCTCTCTAATCCGATCAATACCGGAAATAAGGAACCTCAGATGTGGTACAGTATACATCAGCTTCTCATGACTGGAAAGCAGGCGACTATTTATACACCTTACATTATCTGCGGGAAAGAAATGTATGACGACCTCACAACATTAAAGGAAAAAGATATTTCCGTGGAAATCATTACAAACGATGTAGCAAAGGGTGCCAATCCGTGGGGATGTACCGATTATCTCAATCATAAGAAAAATATATGGGCAACCGGCGCAAAAGTATATGAATATATGGCGCCTCACTCCTGCCACACGAAAGCTGTGATGATTGATGATCGCATGACCATCTTAGGTTCCTACAACTTAGATATGCGAAGCACCTATCAGGATACCGAGCTGATGCTTGCTGTGGACTGTCCGGAACTAAATGCCCTGATCCGCAAAGAAGCAGAACACGACAAAACTTGCAGTAAAGTGATGGAAAACGGCACCTACCAATACGGAGAAAATTATAAAGAAAAGAAATTGAGTGTTGGAAAAAAAACCTTCTACAGTATTTTAAGAATTCTCGTAATTCCAATCAGAAGATTTTTGTAGCAAAACAAATACTCTATATATTAAGAGAGAGTACCGTCATTAACGCAATGCTCTCTCTTATATCTCTATTTCCCCCGACATATATTCACAAAACGGACAAACAATTTTTTCATACTTTCATCGCCAAATTTTGCCATCATTTCTGGATGCCATTGTACTCCGACCATGAAAGTCCCATTCTCTCTCTCCAGCGCCTCAACAATCCCGTCCATAGTTTTCGCTGTTACTGCAAATCCCTTAGCCACTGATTTCACGCTCTGGTGATGATACGAATTTACTCTTGCATTCTCACCTAATATACCGTAAATAAAACTACCTTTCTCAATTTGAATTTCATGACAACCATGATATCGAGGTGTAAGTTGCACGTGACGCAATGCATTTTCTTTTTGCGATACGAGATCCTGGTAGAGACTACCACCAAACGCCACATTCATCGCCTGAAGGCCTTTACAAATTCCAAAAACCGGGATTTTCCTTCTATCTGCCTCCGCAATTACGGCAAAATAAAAGCAATCTACTTCACTCAATGAAAACCCAATGCCTTGAATCGGTTCTTCCTTATATAGAAAAGGGTCAATATCGTATCCTCCTGCCAGAATCACTCCATCCAAGCTCTCCATTTGTATTTTCACATTTTCCAAATCAGAAACCACCGGAAGCAACACAGGCACACCCCCCGCATCTTCTACTGCCTCCACATAATCATAGTTAATAAACGCTCGATACATCCCCGGGTGTGCACCAGCTTCCATAATTTCAATGTTAGCAGTAATCCCAATTCTTGGTTTACTCATATTCTTATTCCTCCTGTATAAAATCTAATAATTTTATCAATTAATATTCAACCCAACACCTAATGTGAAAACCAAAAGGATCATAATCGACTCTATTACAAGGGAAACACAACTTATTATCTCTATGAAACTTATAGTATGTTCCTTGTAAAAAATTATATTCAATACAAAAAGAAACCCCATCCTCTTCAGCAAACTCAGTCATTCTTTTTATAAAGCCATCATACCTGCCTTTATTCCAAACTTTTCTGCACGTCTCAAAAACTCTTTTCTTATTTTTTCTACCACAAATTTACATCCGTCATAAGAATCTTTATATCCTTCCCGATATTCTTTAGCGTAAACTTCCTCTTTTGTCTTAGTTACTTGCTTTAATTAATCATGAAGATTCATAACATTCTACCTCACATTTTTTTATATTATATCACATACTAGGACATTTCTACATAAATAAATATAAAACTTACCAACACTTCTATCATAAAATATTTTTTTAAATTTTTAATTCTATAATAACTACAAATTACCACCGGCCACTCACACACCTAATCCAATAATCATTATATGAAATATTAAAATTCTTCTAAAACAATTTAAACCTCTATGAATATAATTTAGGATTGCGTGATCATTATGAATATAAAAATGCAATGTTTTCAAATAGTTTGTTTAAAGATTTTTTAGAAGACAATGAGTTAATTACTTGAAAAGATGAATCTACAAGAGATATTATTTGTCTTGAATTTAATTATGGAACACGCTCTTATTTACAAGAAATAAATCATTTGAAAAAAGTTGCAAATTCTGCACAAAAAGAATATAAACGTGCCAGAATAAGAGGCGATAAGTATTTGATTGACAAAGCAAGAAATAAGATTGATAAGATAAACGAATTGTTGGTTTTTGCAAAGAAAAACAAAAAAATTATATTTCTTTATCCAAAAAAACTTCGTAGAAAATTATATAATGATGGTATTTCTGTAAAATATGTTTCTAAAAAAGAACTGGTGAAATAGTTAAAGAAGAAAATGTTCATTATAAAATGCTATTCAGAAATACAGGAAAAGCAAAAAAGTGCATGTATATTTATATGTGATAATCTCTATGAGAAAGCTCATAATTATTTATATATGGGAATTGAATTGCCGGATGAAAATGCAAAAATTGTGAGACTATGAAGAAAAGTCTGTAAATAATAGAATGTCTGTTAATTGCAGATGCCCTTTTATATGCTCTAAAATTTGTGTGCTACCTCGTGTGTGCTACGTGGCAAAATTTAAGGCTATCGCAGAACATTACGAACCACGATAGCCCTTGATTTTACTGGGTTTCTTAGAATTTACCTTCTTTAGCTGCTTCCTCGATGCTTACTGCAACTGCTACAGTCATACCAACCATCGGGTTGTTACCTGCACCGATTAAGCCCATCATCTCTACGTGAGCCGGTACAGAAGAAGATCCTGCGAACTGTGCATCAGAGTGCATACGTCCAAGTGTATCTGTCATACCGTAAGAAGCTGGACCTGCTGCCATGTTATCTGGGTGAAGTGTACGTCCTGTACCACCGCCGGATGCTACTGAGAAGTATTTCTTGCCCTGTTCGATACATTCTTTCTTGTATGTACCTGCAACTGGGTGCTGGAAACGTGTTGGGTTTGTAGAGTTACCTGTGATAGATACGTCTACACCTTCTTTGTGCATGATTGCAACGCCTTCACGTACATCATTTGCACCGTAGCAGTTTACTTTAGAACGAAGTCCGTCAGAGTAAGCAATTCTCTGAACTTCTTTTAATTCGCCTGTGTAGTAGTCATACTCTGTCTGAACATATGTAAATCCGTTGATTCTGGAAATGATCTTTGCAGCGTCTTTTCCAAGACCATTTAAGATAACACGAAGAGGTTTCTTACGAACCTTGTTTGCTTTCTCTGCGATACCGATTGCACCCTCAGCTGCTGCGAATGACTCGTGTCCTGCAAGGAATGCGAAACAATCTGTATCTTCTTCCAGAAGCATTTTTCCTAAGTTACCATGTCCAAGACCTACTTTACGCTGGTCAGCTACAGAACCCGGAATACAGAAAGCCTGAAGTCCTTCACCGATTGCTGCTGCTGCGTCAGCTGCTGTCTTACAACCTTTTTTGATTGCGATTGCTGCACCTACTGTGTATGCCCAGCATGCATTTTCAAAACAAATTGGCTGAATTCCTTTTACCTGATTATATACGTCAAGTCCGGCATCTTTTGTGATTTTCTCTGCCTCTTCGATAGAAGCAATGCCGTAACTACCTAATACTTCATTGATTTTATCAATTCTTCTCTCATATGATTCAAATAAAGCCATTTATATGTCCTCCTTATTTTGGCTGATTCGCTCTGCTCGACTATTCTTTACGTGGATCGATAATCTTTGCTGCATCTGCAACACGTCCGTACTGTCCTTTTGCCTTCTCCCAAGCATCGTTTGGTGTATCACCTGCTTTGATGAAGTCTGTGAATTTTCCAAGGCTTACGAACTGATATCCGATGATCTCATCATGCTCGTCAAGAGCGATACCTGTTACATAACCTTCAGCCATCTCAAGATAACGAGGTCCTTTTGCTAATGTTCCGTACATTGTACCAACCTGAGAACGAAGTCCTTTTCCAAGGTCCTCAAGTCCAGCACCGATTGGAAGTCCGTCTTCTGAGAATGCACTCTGTGTTCTTCCGTAAACGATCTGAAGGAATAATTCTCTCATTGCTGTATTGATTGCATCACAGACAAGGTCTGTGTTCAATGCCTCTAAAATAGTTTTTCCCGGAAGGATCTCAGAAGCCATAGCTGCTGAATGTGTCATTCCTGAACATCCGATTGTCTCTACCAATGCTTCCTGAATGATACCGTCTTTAACATTTAATGTAAGCTTACATGTTCCCTGCTGTGGAGCACACCAGCCAATACCATGTGTAAGACCAGAAATATCTTTTACTTCTTTTGCCTTTACCCATTTCGCCTCTTCCGGAATCGGAGCTGGTCCGTGATTTGCGCCCTGAGCTACCGGACACATCATTTCTACTTCATGTGAATAAATCATTTTAAAACTCCTTTCAACTATATATGATTTCTCTGTCGTAGGGCTCGTTATATCTTTAACACCATACTACATTTATTTTCTCACATCTTACAAGATTCGTCAATTGTCACTTTCACTTATTTTTGAAGCATATCCCAAAATTTATGGTCCGTTTTGTATGGTTCAATCTCATCCCAATCAAATGGCGCTGTCACCCACATATACCCCAGATCATGTTCGTCATTTTCTGAATAATTAAAATCAAAGCCAATCTCAATTCCTTCTTCATACACGAAGAAATTCTCTTTATAGATGTCCTCTTTTATTTCGCCCTGTAAGATTCCCTTCATTTCCTGAAGATCAAGTTCTTTCAGCAACGCATCATTCTCCGCTTCTGAGCGCATGACGTCAAGCCATTGATTCATAAATTTATCATCCAGCGTTACAACATCCTTGATCTCATACACTTCTCCATCATCCAGACCAATATTAAGCGTTCTCAGATCACCGCCATAGGAGTCGGCATCGCCCTTGGTATAGTTGTCCTGAAATGCAATGCTTATGAAATGCTCAGACTGATAACAGATCTTGTATACCACATTGCTGACAAGTGCCGGATTTTCTGCCTGCACAACCTTGTCTTTGACCGTTTCATCCGGATGCGTATAAATCTCATCCACCGTTGCCATTGCACAGTCTTTGATCGTCTGATTTACTTTCGTGTAATCTCTTCCTTCTCCGGACAGCTGCGGATACAGCACGTGAAATTCAATGTAAGTGGTTGTCTTTTCCGTATCCAAATAATTATAGGTCTCTTCCTCCACCTGATAGGAAACATCCTCTTCATAGACCGGAATCTGTTCAAGACCTCCAAGGTCTCCGGTGTCTTCTTCTGACCAGTATTCCTCCTCAGGCCATTCTTCATATGGCATAAACTCTTCATAAGGATAATCATAGTAATTATGGTGATATTCATTTATGCTTCGAAATACTCCCCACACGAAGAACCCGGCGATTGCCATAACTAGAAGAAGCATTCCAATCCCCACTGCCACAGCAATGATCGTTGCTGTTTTCTTTGAGTGGTTCCCGGATGGCATGGTTCCTCCTGCTGTCACATAAGCTTCCATCGGCGTAAATCTCATTCCGCCTGCCTCTTGTTCTCTGTCAACAGCACGCATTCCCAGATGCATACAAGAATTTACCGCATTGGGAGTTGCATTCATAGTCACACGGTTCACTGCAAGCCCCTGTGTGCAGAGTTCACATACCTTTTGATACAACATTTTTCCGATGCCTTTTCCCTGCTGATCCTTTCGCACAAAGAACAGACAGATATGCCCGGTTCTGCTTACTGCGATCACACCGAGAAGCTTCTCTCCTTCAAATGCGCCAAAGAAATACAATTCTCTCGTCTGAAATCTCCGGCTCATGTCCTCATAGCAGATATATTCCCGGAACTTTTCAATTCCTTCTTCCCGATATGAAGGCGCTACATCCTGCTCAAATACTTCCCACACAAGATCCAGAGCCAAAGACAATTCCTGTAATCCAAGCATTCTGATTTCCATGCAATTCACTCCTTTCTGTCATACAACCTCTACTGTAGTTTCTTTAATTCTTCCTTTAACATCCGCAATGCATGTTCCACGGATGCAGCTCGGTTTTCCTGTCTCATCCCTGCAAAGCGGCATTCCTGCACGCTCACATTTCCCTTAACAAGACAACCGATATATACAAGACCTACCGGCTTTTCTTTTGTGCCGCCATCCGGTCCGGCTATTCCTGTCACACTAAGCGCTGCGTCTGCCCCTGCCGCTTTCGCCGCTCCTTCTGCCATCTCACAAGCCGTTTCCCTGCTCACAGCGCCGTAACGCTCTAAGGTATCGTGACATACGCCAAGAAGCTTTTCTTTGGCTTTGTTGGAATATGTAATGTATCCTTCTTCATATACCGCAGAAGCTCCGGCTACATTCATTACCCTTCCCGCAAGTAATCCGGCGGTACAGGATTCAGCAGTTGTCAAAGTAAGTCCTTGATCTTTCAGCAATGCAACAACTTCGTCTTCCAAAGACATCCTACATGCCTCCCTTAGTCAGAACCTGTATATTCTTCGCTACGTAATCAACGAGGGATACGATTGTCAAAATAAGAGATGCCCAGATCAAAACAGTTCCGATCACATCAAACACGCCGCCCAGATCCATGATCAGTACAATGACCATGAACATCTGTGAAACAGTCTTGAATTTCCCCCAGTAACTTGCAGCAATAACAATCCCACTGTCTGCCGCTACAAGACGGAAACCACTGATAATAAACTCTCTGGCAATAATGATAATGACAAACCATGCCTCAAGCTGACCGGTAGAAATCATACAGATCATTGCGGAACATACAAGAAGTTTGTCCGCAAGCGGGTCCATAAATTTTCCGAAATTCGTCACAAGGCCTCTTGCTCTTGCAATTTTTCCATCTAACATGTCCGTGAGACTGGCTACTGCAAAAATAACAAGTGCAATCCACTTATTTGCTGCTCCTCCCACATCTGTCAGCATAAAAAACACAAAAAATGGTACCATGATCACTCTTAATACTGTTAACTTATTTGGTAAATTCATTACATCAACTCTCCTATCAAATCGTATTCTAATGCGCCCGTAACCTTCACCTTGGCAAAATCTCCGGTTATAAGCTCCGCATCTGTATGTACAAAGATCAGACCGTCTACATTTGGCGCATCCTTGTAGGTACGTCCCACATATACATTTTCGTCTGCCACTTTTCCTTCCACCATCATCAGAACTTCACTGCCTACCATGTCTTCCGCTTTGTCAAAAGCGATATCCTGCTGAAGCTCCATAAGTTCCGCCTGGCGGTCCTCTTTTACAGATTCTTCAATCTGTTCCGGCATATCAGCTGCCGGTGTGTCCTCTTCCGGCGAATACGTAAATACTCCCAGTCTGTCGAACTCCATTTCATCAACAAATTCCATCAGTTCTTCGTGATTTGCTTCACTCTCTCCCGGGAAACCGGTAATCAAAGTTGTCCGAAGGGCAATATCCGGAATCTCACTTCGAAGCTTCCCGATGATCTCCACAAGCTGTTTCTTCGATGTCCTTCTTCCCATGCGCTTCAGAATCTCATCACTTGCATGCTGGATCGGAAGATCAAGATAATGACAGATCTTTGGTTCTTCTTTGATTACCTGTATCAGATTGTCGTCAATTTCCTCCGGATAGCAATACAGAATGCGAATCCAACGGATTCCACTGATCTTACACAACTCTTTCAGAAGCTTATGGAGTGATTTTTCTCCGTAAATGTCCTGTCCGTAAACGGTCGTCTCCTGTGCGACAAGAATCAACTCTTTCACACCTTGGTCTGCCAGATCTTCCGCTTCTTTGATCAAGCGTTCCATCGGCACGCTTCGATAATTTCCACGTAATTTCGGAATAATACAATAAGTACAATGCTTATCACAGCCTTCGGCAATCTTAAGATATGCAAAATGCCCTCCGGTTGTCACAAGTCGTTTTTCGTCAACAAGGGGAAGCGCATTAATATCTGTCACCTCCACATGACCATTCCCTGCAAGCGCTTCTTCCACCGCCTCTGTGATCTTATCATAGGACGTTGTTCCAAGCACTGCATCCACTTCCGGAATCTCGTCTAAGATTTCCTGCTGATAGCGCTGTGCCAGACATCCTGTAACGACCAGCGCCTTTAAGCTCCCCTCTTTCTTATATTCTGCCATTTCTAAAATCGTCTGCACGCTTTCTTCCTTGGCATCATTGATAAAGCAGCAGGTGTTGATCACGATCACATCTGCTTCACTCTCCTCGTCTACGATCTTGTACCCTTTTTTATCCAGAAGTCCAAGCATTACTTCTGAATCTACAAGATTCTTATCGCATCCGAGCGAAATAAATAATATATTCACAGCCTGTCTCCTTTCCTCTTAAATGATTGTCTATATCAGAAGAAAGGCAGATACCTTCCGGCATCTGCCTTGTAAATCATTCTAGTCTTCTGCTTCCACCTTGATCTTTGCCTGATTCAGCTCATCGATCGCGATCGACAACGGTTTTTCACCGTCTTTTGTATCTACCAGAGGCTCTGCACCGTCAATGATCTCTCTTGCTCTCTTTGCAGTTGCCATAACGATGGAATAACGACTGTTGACTACTTTTGTCTCGCCCTCCTCAACGTCCTTATTCACAACCTTCATTAAATCTGTGTAAGATGGGTGTAGCATACACTATTCTCCTTTCAACTCTTCTTTCATATGCTCAATAAATTCGTAATTTCGAAAGCTTCTTCTGTGCTCTCCCTGAATGATCTGATGCATTTCTTCTACACACTCCATCAGATCATCATTGATGATAAGGTAATCATATTTCTCCATACCTTCGGCTTCTTCCTTTGCACGGCTCATACGGTACTCGATCACATCCATAGTCTCTGTCCCACGACCAACCAGACGGCTTCTAAGCTCCTGCGCACTCGGCGGTGTCACGAACAAAAGCAGTGTGTCCGGAAACTTTTCTTTTACCTTCAGCGCTCCCTGAATCTCTATCTCAAGAACCACGTCCTTACCGGCTTCTAATTGTTCCTCCACGTAGACACGCGGTGTACCGTAATAATTATCCACGTATCTAGCATACTCTATCAACTCGTCTTTCGCAATCATTTTTTCAAATTCTTCTGTAGATTTGAAGAAATACTCTCTTCCCTCTTCCTCTCCCGGGCGAGGTACTCTTGTAGTTGCGGAAACAGACAATGCATAATTGTCATACTTTTTCAGAAGTTCCCGCATAATGGTTCCTTTGCCGGAGCCGGAAAAACCAGACACAACAATAAGAATCCCTTTCTCTTTCATACCTTTTTCCTCTCTTGACACTATTCAATATTCTGAATCTGTTCTCTGACCTTCTCAATCTCTGTCTTTAATTCAATTCCAATATTAGAAATTTCAAGATCATTGGCCTTCGACAGAATCGTGTTCGCCTCACGATTCATCTCCTGGGCAATAAAATCAAGCTTACGCCCGATTCCGCTGTCGTCCGATACCAACGTATCCTTCATATGTACAATGTGGCTTCTCAGTCTCACTACTTCTTCATCTGTACAGATCTTATCTGCAAAGATCACTACCTCTGCAGCGATTCTGCTGTCTTCCATCTGGGTGTCTGCCAGAAGTTCCTTCACCTTTGTCTCCAGCTTGTCCCGATACTCTGCGATAATCTGCGGAGATCGCTCTTCAATACAGCCTACAAGCTTCAACATGTTGTCAAGCTTCTCGATCAGATCTTCTCTTAAATGTTCTCCCTCTGAAGTTCTCGTCTCTACAAACTGACGAATCGCACCGTCAAGCGCCTTCTTAAGACCCTTCCACAATTCCTCTTCATCCACAGCCTGCTCTTCCATTGTGAGCACTTCCGGATATCTGGACAGCGTGGACACACGGATATCATTTTCCAGAGAAAACTTCTCCTGCATCTTTTCAAAATACGATAGATATTCCGCCGCAAGCACTTCGTTATATTTTAAAGATACCTGCTGTTCAGACAGATCTTCATAAGTAATAAATATATCCACCTTTCCTCTCTGCACGCTCTGCTTCAGAAGACTGCGGATTGCTGTTTCAAAAAAATTCAATTTCTTCGGCATACGGATATTGGCATCCAGATAACGGTGATTCACACTCTTCATTTCAACCGTGAATTTGCGTGACTCTTCCTGAACCTCACAACGTCCGAAGCCTGTCATACTTTTTATCATAAATGGCAAACCTCTTTTTACATATATTTTCAAACATCTGTAAAGTATTATAATCCATTTTCCATGTCAAAGTCAATTAAAGGTTTGACAACATCCGCCTTTTCTCCCTCAATATCATTGGACTCCCACTGTACGCTATGTTATACTTATGAAATAATGACTGATCAATTAAGGAAGGAGCCTTTCACATGGCATTTGATGGAATTACCGTTGCAGCTCTTGTGCAGGAATTAAGAGACAGCTTAACCGGCGGACGTATTGCGAAGATCGCGCAGCCGGAACCTGACGAACTGCTGCTTACAATAAAGACACCGGCAGGGCAGCGAAAACTGTATATATCAGCCAGCGCATCTCTGCCGCTTATCTACTTAACTGATGAAAATAAGCCCAGCCCGATGACCGCTCCGAATTTCTGTATGCTGCTTCGAAAGCATATCGGAAACGGACGCATTACTTCTATCTCGCAGCCAAAGCTGGAGCGAATCATCAGCTTACACATTGAACATCTCAATGAACTGGGCGATCTGTGCGAGAAGAAACTGATCATTGAGATCATGGGCAAACACAGCAATATCATTTTCTGCGACGACAAGGATATGATCCTGGACAGCATCAAGCACGTATCCGCTCAGATGAGCTCGGTTCGTGAAGTACTTCCCGGAAGAACATATTTTATCCCGGACACGATGGAGAAATCAGACCCGCTCTCTGTAGACGTATCTTCATTTATGGAGATCCTCCGCCTCAAGCCGGTTCCCCTTGGCAAAGCAATTTATACAAGCTTTACCGGTATCAGTCCGGTGATTGCCGAA
>FR892673.1:150904-157826 GCA_000433535.1 Dorea sp. CAG:317 | reverse complement strand
TGAACTCCCAGCTTCCAGCTTCCGTGCTTGATGAGGATACCTTTCTACATCTGTTCAGACAATTTTCTTATTACATGGATGATATCAGATGCTGTCGTTTCCATCCATGCATTTATTATGACGGCACATCGCCCAAAGACTTTGGCGCTGTCGCACTGTCGCATTTTTCTAATTATACGAAGCAGGAATTTACTTCTATCTCGGAAGTTTTAAACACTTATTATGCAACAAAGAACACGCTCACCCGTATCCGGCAGAAAAGCGCCGATCTTCGCCACGTTGTTCAGACTGCTTTGGAGCGCAATCGCAAAAAATACGAGCTGCAAAAGAAGCAACTGCGTGATACCGAGAATCGTGAAAAATATAAAGTCTACGGGGAGCTCATCCATACCTACGGTTATAACTTAGCTCCGGATTCCAGGGAACTTACTGCTCTTAATTATTATACGAACGAAGAGATTACCATTCCTCTTGATCCGACTTTGACACCGGCTGAAAATGCGCAAAAATACTTCAACAAATACAATAAACAAAAACGTACCTTTGAGGCATTGACCGAGCTCATTCAAGAAACCGCGGATGATATCCATTATCTGGAATCTATCAGCAATTCCCTGGATATTGCCCTCACCGAAGCCGATCTTATTCAGATTAAGGAAGAACTGATGCAAACCGGATATGTGCGCAGAAAATATACCAAGAAGAAAGAAAAGATCACAAGCCGTCCAATGCACTATATCTCCAGTGACGGTTACCATATGTATGTAGGGAAAAATAATCTGCAGAACGAAGAACTTACCTTCTCTTTTGCCAATGGAAACGACTGGTGGTTTCACGCAAAAGGAGCTCCCGGCTCTCATGTGATCGTGAAAACAGGTGGGGACGAACTTCCGGACCGCACTTTCGAAGAAGCCGGACGACTCGCCGCCTATTACTCCAAAAACCGCGGAAGCGACAAGGTGGAAATTGATTATGTAGAGAAAAAACATGTCAAAAAACCGAACGGTTCCAAGCCCGGTTTCGTCGTTTATTACACGAATTATTCTCTCGTCATTGATTCCGATATCAGTAATATAAAGACCGTACAGGATTAGCCTGTACGGTCTTTGTTTTGTTCATAATCTTTTATAAATACTTTTGAATGATTTTTTGCATTTCTTCAAATTGCTGTTCCATCTCATACACCAATTTAAACTGTGTTCTTGCTCGCACCAGATTATGTTCTGGATAGCTAGTTTTAAAATAGGTATCACCTTGCAGGTAATCTGTCAAAAATCTGATTCCACATTCCAATGTGATAATTCGAGCTCCCCATGCCAAGCTCTTAATCTCCGCATCTGTAAGTGCATCTTTTGTTTCCTCCAGATACCCCTTTACATACATTTCGTACAAATTAATATCAAAATGTACAAGATCTAAATTTTTCTCATCTTCTTGAGCTGTTGCTGCTCCAAACCGAATAGAATCTCCAAAATCATTTGCTGCAAGTCCTGGCATGATTGTATCAAGATCAATGATACACAGGCCTTTATCGGTACTCTCATCGAAGAGAATATTATTTAGCTTCGTATCATTATGTGTTACACGAAGCGGAAGAATTCCTGACTCCTGCTGTTTTACAAGCACTCCACAATCTTCCTGCCTCTGCTCTACAAAAGCAATCTCCTTCTTACAAGTATTTGCACGATTTTTAAGATCTCTCTTCACTGCAATTCGGAAAGTTTCAAACCGTTTTACCGTGTTGTGGAAATCAGGAATTGTCTCGTGAAGCTTTTCTGCCGGATAATTCTCCAGTCGTTTTAAGAAATGACCAAAACTACTACCGGACTGATAGAACTGCTCTGGTTGCTCTACCTGCTGATAGCACACAGAATTTGAAATAAAATTGGAACATCTCCATGGTTCCCCTTCTGCATCTTCAAAATAGTTGCATCCTGTCTTTGTCTTAATATAAGCCAAAGTTTCTCTATCCGGATCACCGCCTTCTGCACGAATCACACTTCTTAAATATTCCGTAACCCCAAAAATATTTTCCATTACTCCATCTGGATCTTTAAATACATTGCTATTTACTCTCTGGAGAACGTAGGATGGTTCATCTCCTTCTTCTCCCGGCATGTAAACTGCATATGTTTCATTAATATGTCCTGCACCGTATGGTTTTACATAACTGCACTTTGGTCCAAAACCAAATGCATAAACCGCATCTTCCAGATTACGATTATCCACACCGTCAATTTTTCTTCTTGTAGAAAAAATCACTTCACCAGCTTCAACTTTCACACCGGAAGGAATGGTACAATTTGATTTCACTACGCTGCCAAGCCCTATATGTACACCGCTTCCTAAATGAGAATCGTGATCTACCACCGCTCCACTGTTGATCAGCACTGCATGTTCCATAATCGTATCACGGTTCACTACCGCTCTCTGTAAAACAAAACATCCTTGTCCTACCGTTGCATTCGGACTTACTATCGCAGACGGATGAATCAATGCAGGTACATCATATCCCGCCTCCATCAGCCGCTCCGTCCAAAGAAGACGCATATTATTATCCCCAAATGCCGCAATCGCTGCATCGTAATCTTGTAAAAACGCTTCATAATCACAACATTTTCCAATTACGTCCTTCTCTTTTTTAGCATCATCTAAAAACGCAATGTCTTCATACCCCAACTGCAGAGCAGTTTCCTGCATCATACGTCCCATACCGCCTGCACCAAGTATCAATAAGCTTCTCATTTTATCTATGTTTCCTTTCACTTCTTTATTGGAAGTCTCTTCTCTTTCTGTCGCAAACCTAACTTACATTGTACTAAATACATCCCATTTGGTCAATCCATAACTTTTTATTTACTTTTCTTCACCAACTTCTTCATATATACTCCCCCCGTAAGGTCTGCCAGCGCCCATCCGATGGGAATGGACCACCAGATTACCCGCACGCCCAGGATTGGAGCCAGTGCATAGGAAAGCGCCACACGGGTTCCCAGTGAGATCACTGTGAGCACTACGGACATCTCCGGCTTTCCGATTCCACGATAGTAAGCATAGAACAGGAACAGAAGCCCGATACCGCAGTAGAAACTTCCTTCGATTCGAAGATACTCTACACCGATCCGGATAATTTCCGTCTCTTCAGGATGCACAAAGATCATCATCAAATACTTCGCGAAGATAAAGATCAACACCGATACCACCAGACAGAAGCTGATGGACAGTTTTACAGAGGTGCGTACTCCTTCTCGGACTCTTTTTTTATCTCCTGCCCCGGAATTCTGGGAAGTAAAGATTGAGAAGGAATTGCTGAATTCCTGTGCCGGCATATAGGCAAACGAATCAATTTTGACCGCCGCTGCGAATGCTGCCATAACGGAAGTCCCGAAGCTGTTCACCAGTCCCTGGATCATTAAGATTCCAAAATTCATTACCGACTGCTGGATACTGGCTGCCAGCGAAAAACGCATCACTTCCGGCAGCGAAGCTTTCATCCTCCGCCATCTTTCATTAGAAAATTCCCTCTTATTCACGCGGAAGAACCGAAGGCTTGGTTCTTTCACCCACGTATATACTGAAATGCCGATGCCTGCCAGCATCTGAGTCGATACAGTTGCCCACGCCGCGCCGGAAACTCCCATATCAAAGCTCACAACAAAGAGTAAATCCAGCACAATATTTAAGACAGATGCCGCGCCAAGGAACAATAACGGAGTCAGGGAATTTCCCACTGCCCGGAGAAGAAATGCAAAAAAATTATAGAGAAATACGAAAAAGATTCCCCAGAATACCACCCATGTATATTCTTTCATAATCCCATATATATCTGCCGGAATCTGAAGCATCTTCAAGATAACATCAATCCCCGCAAATACAGTTACGTTCATAACAATGGCGATCACACCTACGAATAAGAAAGAGGTAAACATACTCTCTTGCATCTTCCCGTCATCTTTTTTTCCATAATAATAAGAGAAGATACTCCCACACCCCATACACAGTCCAATTAAAATGGAAGTTAAAAGGGTCATGAGACTATAAGCTGTTCCTACAGCCGCCAGCGCTCCTGCTCCCAGATATCTTCCCACAATCAGTGTGTCTGCAATATTATAACACTGCTGAAGCAGGTTCCCAACAATCATGGGACCTGCAAATACAAGCAGTGTCTTTTGTACCTTCCCTTGTGTCAAATCTTTCTTCATGTTCTTTCTATCTCGTTCCCATCAGATAATCGATAAATTGCTGTGCGGTTCTTCCGGACAGCCCGCCGTGGCTTAATTCCCACTTATTTGCTTCCAACAGAAGTTCTTCCTCCGGAATAGCAAGTTCATTTCTCTGTGCAAGTGTTTTGACAATCTCCTGGAATTCTTTCTTTGCAGGCTTTCCGAAGTAAATTGTCACACCGAATCTTGCAACCAGCGACAGTTTTTCCTGTACGGTATCATTTGTATGAAGTTCTTCATCCCGGTCTTCCTTATCACGGAAAGTTTCTCGGATCAGATGTCTTCGATTTGAAGTTGCATAGATCAGAATATTATCCGGTTTTCGTTCCAGACCTCCTTCAATGACAGCCTTTAAATACTTATATTCAATCTCGAACTCCTCAAAAGACAGATCGTCCATATAGATGATAAATTTGTAGTTTCTGTTTTTTATCTGTGCAATGATGTCGTTCAGATCTTGAAACTGATGCTTGTACACTTCAATCATGCGAAGTCCCTGATCGTAATATTGATTCAGAATTGCTTTGATCGATGTCGATTTTCCGGTTCCCGCATCACCAAACAGCAGACAGTTATTTGCCCGCTTTCCTGCAACGAACGCCTCCGTATTATCTATCAGTTTTTTCTTCGCAAGCTCATACCCTACAAGATCATCAAGGTGTACGTGTGCAATCTTTGTAATCGGAACGATTCTGGCTCCTTCTTCTGTATGTTCTATGCGAAATGCCTTATGAAGGCCAAGCTTTCCCACGCCGAATTCCTTGTAAAATCCGGTCACGATCTCTTTGAATTCTTCCGGTGAGGCACTTCTCGCAAGATGTCTGCTAAGTTCACAGATTCGGTCACGAATACGCTTATTAAACACCTTCCCGTGACCACTTGTCCCCTCATAATGCCGAATCATATCAAGGCAGTCCGCTCCCAGCGCTTCTTCCATAGATGTAAAATCATAATCGAATAATTCTTTAAAAATAACGAAATCATGAAGTGCTGCAAAATTAATGCTTCCTTCTACCTCTCCGGTAATCTCACAGGAGGTACTGTAAGCATTTTCATGGGTCGCAAGCAGGTATGTCAGATAGTTGTGCCACAGATTTCCTTCAAATCCATGACTGACTGTCATTTCCAACAGTTCATTGACCACCTCGAACAAGAGACCTTTCAAGTCCTCTGCATTATAATACTCATTGTCATAGTGATCCATAAGAAATGTCATGTCTTCCAGAATCTGACCATTTTCCATATGTTTATATAACATCAATTCATTCGTTCTCATCGCTGTCCCATCCTTTCCATCCTGCTAATAATTTCCAAGGATTCGAAGATTTCTACATTCTTCACGAAGCCCCCTGATTGCGTTTTTCACTGCGCCGTCTACCATATTTCCTTCAAAATCAATGAAAAACCGGTATTCCCAGTCTCTTCCTTCTATAGGCCTTGATTCTATCTTTGTCATGTTCAGATCATTGTAGATAAAATGTGACAACACACGGTACAGTGAGCCGCTTTCATGGGATACCTCCAGACAGATACTGATCTTCGAGGCATGTTTCAAGAAGATTTTCTGGTTGGTCACTACAATAAAACGTGTAGAATTATGTTCGTTATCATTAATATTGTCTGCAAGCACCTGAAGGCCGTGAACCTTTGCCGCGTACACGCTGCACACTGCCGCCTGGGAAGGATCCTGATCCTCTACCACCTTCTTTGCCGCGATCGCAGTATTTGCCACATTGATTCTCTGCCAGCTGCTGTGGGCATCCAGAAAATGTGTTGCCTGCATAAGTGCCACACCTTTGGAATACACAGTCTTAACTTCTTCCAGAGAAGCTCCCGGAAGGCCGGACAGTGTATGGCGAATCGGAATCACCGTTTCGCCCACAATATAATTTTCAAATTCAACCAACAGATCATACATCTCGTCCACTGCACCTGCGGTGGAATTTTCAATTGGAAGAACGGCAAAATCTGCTGCGCCATCCTCGATGGCTTCCATCGCCTCACGAAATGTTTTTACATAAAAGCTATTACACTTTTCACCAAAATAACATTTCATTGCCGCTTCGCTGTAAGCTCCTTCTGTTCCCGGAAATACAACTCTTGCCTGGTCAACGTCCAGCGAATCCACCTGAATAAATGGCAATCTTCCAAGTGCCCCCGCCTTTACAAGCTGTTCGTATTGAAGCTTCCTGCTCATAGACATTAATTGTTCATACAGCTCTGTAACTCCTTTTTTATTGAATGGATTAGAAGCCTTACCGGCTACGCTCTCCAGTTTCTCTTTTTCTCTCTGTCTGTCCAGCACCTTTTTCCCTGTCTGAATCTTATATTCACCCACATGGGCACAGATATCCATACGCTGTTCGTATAAATTTACAATCTGATCGTCAATCTCATCTAACTTTACTCTCAGTTCCTCTAATGTTTCCAATAATATCGTCTCCTTCTTTATTCGGTCTTGTTGCATTATAATACATTTTTTGCATAAAATCTACTATTCTGACCCATACTCTCCTATATGAAGAATAAATTTTTAACTTGCGGAACCTGTGGCTGGTGCATGGAAATCTTATTCACCGGTCTTCATTCATTAAAAAATGAAAATCCGAAATTAACGGGAAATACATCTATCTGGATGTTTCCGATCTATGGAATGGCATCTTTACTGACACCTGTCTGTCACGCTTTAAAAGGCAAGA
>FR892673.1:149997-150870 GCA_000433535.1 Dorea sp. CAG:317 | reverse complement strand
TGTGCTCTTGCGCGGCAGTGTATATACGTGCTGCATTTTTTTCGGCGAGTACCTCACAGGATCTTTTCTAAAGAAATACAACGCCTGTCCATGGGATTACAGTCATGCTCCGTTAAATATTAACGGGCTGATCAGACTGGACTATGCTCCCTATTGGTTTGGCGCCGGACTCTTCTTTGAAAAAATTTTGTCAAGGCGTTGAAAATCTCCCCTGTTTAGTATATGATGTATGAAGAATTTGTAGAGAAGCTGCAATGTAAAGAGGAGGTTTTTTATGAGACACTTGATGAGTCCACTGGATTTTTCCGTGGAAGAACTGGATAAATTGATGGATCTGGCTAATGATATCGAAGCCAACCGTGCAAAATATGCACATGCCTGTGAGGGGAAAACACTGGCAACTTTATTTTATGAACCTAGTACACGTACCCGTTTAAGCCATGAGGCAGCAATGTTCAATCTTGGAGGTAACGTTCTAGGTTTTTCTTCTGCTGATTCCAGCTCTGCTGCAAAAGGAGAAAGTGTATCTGACACCATCCGCATGACATCCTGCTATGCAGATATCTGTGCCATGCGTCATCCAAAAGAAGGCGCACCGATGGTTGCCTGCAAGCATTCCACAATTCCGGTAATCAATGCCGGCGACGGTGGACATCAGCATCCGACACAGACACTGACGGACCTTCTTACGATTCGCTCTTTGAAAGGACGCCTGAATAATATGACTATCGGTCTCTGCGGAGATTTAAAATTCGGTCGTACGGTACATTCCCTGATCCATGCACTGGTAAGATATCCGGGTATCCGTTTCGTACTCATTTCACCGGAGGAGTTAAGACTTCCAAGTTATATCCGTTCAGATGTACTGGACAA
>FR892673.1:94048-149925 GCA_000433535.1 Dorea sp. CAG:317 | reverse complement strand
TGCTCTTCCGAAGCTTGACCTTCTCTACATGACACGTGTACAGAAAGAGCGCTTCTTCAACGAGGAAGACTATGTCCGCATGAAGGATTTCTACATTTTAGATGCGAAGAAGATGGAACTGGCGCCAAAGGACATGTATGTACTTCACCCGCTTCCTCGTGTAAATGAGATCTCCGTAGAAGTAGATGATGACCCGAGAGCAGCCTATTTCAAACAGGCACAATACGGTGTTTATATCCGTATGGCGCTGATTCTTACGCTACTTGAAATTGAAGTCTAACACGGATAGAGAAAGGAGTACATATTCATGGTGAATAATACATTAAACGTTGGAAAAATTGAAGAAGGGTTTGTATTGGATCACATCCAGGCAGGCCGAAGCATGGAAATATATAAATATCTGCATCTTGATAAGCTTGACTGCTGTGTTGCAATTATCAAAAATGCAAAGAGCAATAAGATGGGCAAAAAAGACATTATGAAAATCGAGTGCCCGATTGACTTCATGGATCTTGATATCCTCGGATTCATTGACCATAACATCACCGTCAATATTATTAAAAACTCTCAGGTTGTAGATAAAAAAGCGCTCAGCCTCCCGAAAAAGATTACAAATGTAATCCGCTGCAAAAACCCGAGATGTATCACTTCTATCGAGCAGGAATTGGATCACGTTTTCGTTCTTACCGATCCTGAGAACGAAATCTATCGCTGTCAATACTGTGAAGAAAAATATCACGGAAGAAAATAACGAATAAATAGTTCAAAAAAATATCCGGCAGGAAGTAAATGATTTCAAACATTTATTTCCTGCCGGAATTTTTTATTGCCGAAATAGCTTAACAAGAAAGCTGCTCATCATCTATTGACATACATTACGCATTTTCTCTTTAATCTCTTCTACGGAGCTTTCACTTGGCACAGTAACATACAGTGGTCCGCCTTTATAAGAATAACATCTTTTCTTGCCGCTGCTGTCTCCGACTGCGGAAACGGATTCAATGTCCCATCCTGCCAAAGTATCAAGCTGCATACGAATCAACGCTTTCATCTGCTTTTCTGACATGTTCGTATCTGCATTTCCTGCCACGCTGTTGATCATGCCATTGGCGTGAATCAATATCTTCGGTGACATGGTGCTTCGAATCAGCCCGGTAAGAAGTGCCTGCTGATTTTTTCCTCTCTGATTATCTCCCTCTGCCAGCGCCTTTCGCTCTCTGACGAATGCAAGTGCTTCTTTTCCGGTGAAGTGATTCTTTCCTTGTTTTACTTCTACAATTGCACCCGCTTCTTCTCCGGTTGTAAATGCCAATTCCGACTCTACGTCCACTCCTCCCATGACATCTACGATCTCTTCCACTGAGGTAAAATTCACTCGCACATAAAATGGAATGTCAATATCGTATAATTCTTCTAATGTCGCAATCGAAGTATCAATTCCATAGATTCCTGCATGGGTCAGTTTGTCTCTCTGTCCGTCCGATACGCCCGGGATTGGAACATAGTAGTCTCTCGGTGTTGTTGTAAGAAGAATTTTATGTGTTTTTGGATTTACTGTGGCAATCAGATTCACATCACTGCGGCTTTCCTTCTTGATATCGCCATACACATCAATTCCGCTAATGTATACATGAAATGGTTCTTCTGTTACATTTCGGGCATGAGCTTCTTCGTATTTCCCACTTTCCTCACCGATTGCAATTTTATCCAAAGCACCGTTTACCTTCAGACAGTAAAAGCTGAGAAAAAGGCAGATTGCACTGACGGATATGGCCAGTCCTTTCCCCGAAGATCTTTTCTTTCTACTCCTTAAGGCTCTTTTCTGCTTTCTCTTCACAACCAACAGAAGCAACACAAGCAGCACAAGTAACCCTGCCATATATTTCATCGGAAGAATGCCAAGTATCGCCATGCTGCCAAATAATACAACTGCCGATACTGCCTGTACAAAAAGAAGGACTCGACTCAGGAAGCTTGGCTTTGCTGGTAATTCTCTGGAGACTCTCTCTTCCTCATAACTTCTTTTGTCTCTTTTTTTACCGCTTCTTTTCCCACTATTTCTTCCTCTATTCCGTTCCGGCCTCCGCTCTCCTCCGGTCGTCTGATGAGATTTGATATACTTCAATTGATCTCTGTATTCCATATTTTATCTCCTTATTTTTCAAAAAAGGCGAAGTTATAAAACTCCGCCTCATTTCTCACTCTCCAAGCCCATCATCGATCGCTTTGATCATGGCTTCCATCGCTTCTTCCTCGTCTTCTCCTTCACAGATCAGTGTGATGACATCTCCTGACTTAATACAAGCTCCCAGCACACTGAGCACACTCTTGGCATTTGCTGTTGTGTTGCCG
The DNA here is from genome assembly GCA_000433535.1 of Dorea sp. CAG:317. Taxonomy (GTDB): domain Bacteria; phylum Bacillota; class Clostridia; order Lachnospirales; family Lachnospiraceae; genus Dorea_D. The sequence continues at coordinate 147,573 of FR892673.1, read as the reverse complement.
TACTGAAACGCAACACTGCATTTATAATAACTTGCCGTGTTACAGAAGATTCCGGCAGGTCTAAGATGGAGTCCTGTGGGATTCTTGATCGTCACTTCACGCCTAATCATAATCTCTACCGTCCTGTTTTTATTGATGTGTCTCTAATTCCTTTAATTCTATCGATACTGTCACCGGCTTTTCCAATGTACAGTGTTCCGGAAGCTTTACTGTGACCGGAACATCATAGATTCCAGGCTCAACGTAAGCTTTCAGATCAATACTTACACATTCGTTTATCTTGATCCCTTCTAATGCGTCCTTAGGTCCCCGTACCTGTACTTCCAGGGCATCAGCCGTTTTATAGTCAAGCACCAGACCCTTTGTCAGATTATCCACAGTGATTGCTCCCGGTGTAATCTCAAAAGTTTTTGCACCATCCTTCTCTACAAACACTGTCACTACAACGGAGCCTGCATTTTCATCCGCCAGTTCTATCTCTTCCGGCAGATAAGATGATATATCGACTATTTTCTCTGTCTTCTCTTTAATATCATTCATTTCGAGAGCCGAAGCCGGAATTTCGATTTTGTCTACTTTTCTCAAAGCCCTCTGTTCACCGGAAATACTGATTTCCTGAGGTTCATATGTAATCTTTGAAAATTCGTAGCCGTCTGCTGCCTGAATCTGAGAAGTATCAAATTCCAGCGGTATCTTTTTTGTCCGGAACAGTTCTATATTAATGCTGACGCCTTCTGTTCCCAGATTGTTGCTCAGAAGCGTCTGATCGATCTCTTCATTGTCCTGATCATAAAGCTTCAGTTCTGATTTCATAAGCATATCCTGTGAAAGACCGGATACGTTAACTTTCGCTTCTACTTTGCTGATAGTCTCAACAACGGATTTTGGTCCACGGATAGACACTTGTTCCGGAACCGCAGTCACACTTCCGAGGACATATCCATCACGCACGGTACCGGTTGTCTTCGGCACAATCGGGAATTTCTTCGTCTCTTCATCTTCTAATTTAATTTGAAGATTTCTCGGATTGGAATATGCTTCCTCGTACTCATGCCCTTTCACTGTCACCTGGATCGGTATCTGTGTATTCAAGGTTAATTCCTTCATATCTGCCACAGCAACGATATCTTTTGCTTCAATCTTGCTGAGCACAGATCGTTTTGCTTTGACTGTAACATCTACTGTCTGAGTATCGTCTACAATCTGATAAGTTTTTGGTGTCTCTTCGGATGCAAGCACTTCTGCATTGATCACAGACACCGGAATATTCTTATAAGTCTGGTCTGTAATCGGGTTATCAATATTGACCACTGTAAGCCATAATAAACCTGCTATAAGAAAGGCCAATATCTTAAGACCAATATTATTCATTAGTCTTTCTTTCATCTGCGCGCCTTCCTTTCCGTAAAAATCTCCATTTCTTTAACTCCGGTTTGCTGTTCTGTATATTTACAAGCGCTTCGCGAAGTTCTTCCCTGGAAACATCTCTTTTCAATCTTCCGCTCTGGGCAATTGAAACTGCTCCTGTCTCCTCTGATACTACTACGATCAACGCATCACTCACTTCACTCATACCGACAGCCGCACGGTGTCTTGTGCCAAGTTCTTTGCTAAGTCCCATATTATCAGAAAGCGGGAGATAACAGGTCGCTGAAACGATTCTGTCTCCGCGAACAATGATTGCTCCGTCGTGCAGCGGTGTATTATGTTCAAATATATTCATCAGCACCTGCATGGAGACAATACAATCCATATGGATTCCTGTGCTCTCATATTCGGTCAATCGGATTGCCTGCTCAATTACGATCAAGGCACCTGTCTTCACTCTTCCCATGTTATATGCTGCATCTACAATGCTGTCTATAGTATCTTCACTGAATCTGGAGCGATCTTTGGATGTTTCAAACGGAACCACCGATGTAAGGAACTTCTTTTCTCCAAGTTTCTCTAATGCTCTTCGAAGCTCAGGTTGAAATACCACTATTGCTGCTGTTGCCATAACGGTCACTGCATTACGGGCAATGAACAGAATCGTATGCATCTGAAAAATTGCAGCAGCAAAAATAACAACAGCTAAAACACCGATTCCTTTTAACAGCATCCATGCCTTTGTATTTTTAATCCAGATCATCAACTGATAGATTAAAAAAGTAAGAAACAAGATTTCTACAATATCTGTCACACGGATATCCGGAAAATATACTTCTGCAACATAATTTTGTAAAAATTGCGAAATTCGCTGTTCCATTTTTGCCACCTCCTTTTCTATGTTCTCTTATTCTTAATCTCTGATATCCATGATTCTTTAATCTCTGATATTCAGATCCTGTTTTAAGCTCTGTGTCAAAAGCATCTTATTCACTTCGTCCATGTCGTGTTTTCTTGCTTTTGGAGCTTTTTTTGCTTCAGGACGTTTTTTCGGCACCTCGCCGCCTCTTCCGCGTTTTGGTGCACGTTCCGGACGCTGATTTTTTCTTCTTACATCCGCTGTATCAATAATCTCTGTCTCTTGACGTTCATTAATTTTCTTCACTGTCTTTTCCGGAGACGCAACTGACAGTTTTGGAATAGCCTTCACATAATAATAGTATTCATCATCTTCAAACTGCAGATTCTCACTTTTTGCATAATCCACGGCGAAAAAGAAAAGTTCAAGGATCAGTCCCACAACAGCAGCAGCGATATTACCGGCAAACAAAAGACCATATGATGTATGTACTCCCATTGCGATTCCACCAGCCGCAATAACTACAATATTAACAACTACTCCGGCTGCCGTTGCCACCTTCCATGCGTAATCCATCGCCTGACGACGAAGTGTATATACAACAAGAAGACAAATGATAAAAGCGATAACGGTAATCCACATTTCCTTATTCTGGAACACTTGTTTCAGATAAGCTGTGATTTCTGCAAGTAATCCTGCACCGCCCTTTCCATCCAGACCAGGCGCTGCTTTTTTCACATACTGCATAATATAATAGATGATTGTTCCACAGCTGATTGCAGCAAGGGAAACCGGAACAGACATCAGTCCGTATGCAACCGGAATCACATATGGTATTTTCAACATAAAAGCGATGGGAGTCAGCAAAAGTGCAAGTGCCATCTTCGGCGCCAGTCGAAAATAGAAAATATACATGATCAAAAATACAAGCGCGGTCACTATAAATACACTCAGGGACACTGAAAACATATGCGCAAGCATAAGCGCAGACGCTGCAATGACAGTCAGTGTCATCGGAAGGAATGTACAGATCACCGAAAGAGCCAATGTCACCAACGGTGAAGCAGCCATCTTCATAAATCCTACATTGCTGTTGATCATATAAAATGTGAGAAATGCAACAACAAACTGAATCGCCTTGTCAAAAATTTTGGAATGACTTGCATACAGTTCTCTGACTTTCTCTCTTATCATGAATAAATTATCCATTCTACCTTTTCTCCTTTTCATACATCTTAAGTAATTTGATCAGATCATGATTATACATCTTCACTCTGTTACGAGCATGCTGATGCTTTTTATTATAAATACGACTCGTCAGTGATAAAAACAAAATCAAAAGTACGAAATATCCTGCGACAGCCACGATCATAAGTGTGATCAAAAATCCCACAGACATTTTGGAGATGATTGCATCCATTCCGGCAAGTGCCAGCAAACCAGCCAAACACACATATCCTATCGTCACCCATAAAAATGTACAGATCATATGCATTCCAACATAATCTTTTCTATAATATTCGCTGACCTTGAAATCATCTTTTCCTTGCGTTTCTTCATACAACGCAAGTTTGGTCATTAATTTTACTCTCTTTTCATCTAACATTATCCACCTCAAGCAATATGTTTCAACTTTTAAACGTCATTTTCAGTATAACAAATATCAGTTCCCTTGTCCAATACTTATAGTTAAAAAATAAACTTTTTCCACGCCTGCTTCTTTCAGGATTCTGGCGATTTGATCGACCGTATTTCCCGTTGTGTAAATGTCATCGATGATCAGCACACTTCTGACGTTACGAATCCGATACCTTAGTGCAAAAGCATGCCTCAGATTTTCCTTTCGCATCCGGTGATCCTGTTTTTTCTGAGGGCGTGTATTTTTCACTCTCACTAACAACTGTGTTTCTACCGGAATTCCCATTCGCTCTCCTAATTGCTGTGCCAGAATTTGCGCCTGATTATATCCTCTCTTCCGACGTTTTCTGCGATGCAGCGGCACCGGAAGCAGTACCTCCGGATTAATCTTACGGATAAAATCTCCACAGCGCCTCTCCATTTCTCTCGCATAATATGTTCCATATTCTCTCTGATTGTGGTATTTGAATTGATAAATAGACTGTTTGACCGGATCTCGGTGAAGCCACACCGCTCTCCCCTGATCATAATAATGACGTGTATGTGCACAGTCATAGCAATACTCCTGTTCCATATTGCGAACAGGCTTGCCGCACTGCATGCACCTCGGTTCTCTGATAAACAATTCTTCCAATTTGTTCTGACATGCCGGACATGCTCCGCCCCGATGAACGTTCCCACAAAACGGACACACCTCCGGCCATAATAGATTCTTTAAAGTCTGTATAATTAAATTTTTCTTTCTTTTTTTCACAACAGCAATTCGCGGATTCGCTCTGCCAGACTGGTATTTCGATCCTGTTCCTGTGTATTGCGGATCATTTCCTGAAATACTGTGTCACTCCCCACCAATGTCACACATTTCTTTGCTCTTGTTACTGCCGTATACAAAAGATTCCTGTTATACAATTGCCGCGGTCCCTGCAACAGCGGGATCACCACTGCCGGATATTCACTTCCCTGAGCCTTATGTATTGTAATGGCATAGGCAAGCTCTAATTCATCCAACAACGTAAATGGATACTTGACTTTTCTCTTCTCATCAAATTCCACGGTCACGGTCTCTTCATAAGTATTAATCTCGCTGATTATCCCCATATCACCATTGAAGATCCCAAGACCTTTATCTACTGTCATCCCGTATCTGGTCGTCACTTCCCATTCCAACTGATAGTTGTTTTTAATCTGCATGACTTTGTCACCTTCTCGGAACAACCGATCTCCGTATTCTTTTTCTTTTTTATCTTTTGCCGGGGGATTCAGGTATTCCTGCAAGATACGATTTAACCGTTCCACCCCAAGCAATCCCTTACGCATAGGTGTGAGCACCTGAATATCATAAGGTCTTGCATTTACATATTTGGGCATCTTCTGCTGCACCAGCGTAATCGCATTGCTGATAATCATATTTGGATCTTGTCGTTTCAGGAAGAAAAAGTCTCTGCTCTTATTGTCCAGAACAACCGCTTCTCCCCGGTTGATCTTATGCGCATTTACTACGATATCGCTTTCTTCCGCCTGACGAAAGATTTTACTGAGCATGACAACAGGGAAACAATCCGAGTCAATAATGTCTTTTAACACACTGCCCGGACCTACGCTCGGCAATTGGTTGCGATCTCCGACCAGAACCAGCCTTGTGCCCGGTACGATAGCTCCAAGAAGCGCATACATCAGCGGGAGATCTACCATAGACATTTCGTCAATAATAATCACATCCGCTTCCAGCGGATTTTCCTCATTTTTCGTGAAACCGGAAGGTCCTTCTTCTTCCGGATTACCATTCACTTCCAACAAACGGTGAATGGTCTGCGCTTCACAGCCGGTTGTTTCCGTCATCCGTTTTGCCGCTCTCCCTGTCGGTGCGGCGAGAAAAATGTCCATCCCTTCGCTTTCGAAGAAGTGAATCATTGCATTGATGGTTGTCGTTTTTCCGGTTCCCGGTCCGCCGGTAAGAACCATGATTCCATGGCGTGCCGCTTCCATCACCGCTTTTTTCTGCATTTCGTCCAGAACCATTCCCGTATTCTTCTCTATTTCATGAAGTCGATGAAGCAATACCACATCCGCAATCTCTTCATGTACATTCAGATCATGAAGCATTCTTGCCGTATTCAATTCCATGTAATAATAGTGGGATGCGTATACACGGACACCGTCTGCCTCATTTTTTAGTACAATCTTCTTCTCCATGGCCAGATCCATAAGATATTTCTCTACATGCTCAATCTGGACGCCTAAGAGTTCGCCTGCCCGATAGAGAAGCGTTTCCTGCTTCAAATAAATATGCCCTTCGCCTACACTTTGAAGCAAGGTATAAAAAATACCGCTGCGGATTCGAAAATCCGAATCCGTATGGATTCCCACTTTCTGCGCAATTTCATCCGCTGTCTTAAAGCCGACACCTGCCACATGATCCGCAATCTGATATGGGTTCTCTTCAATCACCCGATACACATTCTGACCATAGTGCTGATAAATCTTAGCTGCCAGCGCAATCGAAATCCCATATTTCTGAAGGTAGATCATAGCTTCCCGCATTTCCTTCTTCTCTTCTACCTGAAGCGCGATTTCTCTCGCTTTGCGCTCGCTGATTCCTTTAATCTCTGCCAGTCGTTCCGGCTCTTCTTCTATAATTCGAAAAGTATCCTCTTTAAATTTTTTGACGATCTTGCCTGCCAGCGCTGTCCCGATTCCTTTGATCGCTCCGGACCCGAGATACCGTTCAATGGATACAAGATCTTCCGGCGCACATACCTTCGAAGATTCCACCTGAAGCTGGGTCCCATACAATTTATGCATCGTATATTCCCCGGTCAGTTCCAGTAGTTCCCCCTCTTCAATAAAGTGGAACTTTCCCACGCAGGTAAGCTCTCCGTCATCATTATTCAAATTAAATACCGTATATCCGTTATCTTCATTCCGATATACAATGTGCTCTACATATCCTTTGATCGTTTCCATGAATCTTAGTTATCTCTGTATTCCTCTTATGTGTTACTTGCTGTTGCTAGTATTATCCGCTGCTAATACTCTTTACTGCTAATATTCTCTGCTGTTCCCCATGAATTCTACATATTGACCGGTGCCAATGGCAACTACTTTCATTGGATCTTCGGCAGTCATCGTATTAATTCCTGTTCGTTCTTCTATCATCTCTTCCAATCCCCGCAGCATAGCTCCGCCGCCGGTCAGTACAATCCCTCGCTCCAAAATATCTGCTGACAACTCCGGTGGTGTCCGCTCCAGAACACCAATGACTGCTTCCACAATCTGTCCGGTTGTCTCCCGAAGCGCTTCTTCTGTTTCTGAGGAAGTCACCGTTACCGTCTTAGGTAATCCCGTCACTAAATTTCTTCCTCTGACTTCAATCACTTCGTCTTCGATCAACTGATATGTTGTCCCGATCTTAATCTTGATATCTTCTGCTGTACGCTCTCCGATCAGAAGATTATGCTTTTTTCTCATATAACGGACAATGGCTTCATCAAAATCATCACCTGCAATTTTTACAGATGTATTCACTACTGTTCCACCAAGGGAAATGACTGCTATATCAGAGGTTCCTCCTCCGATATCCACGATCATATTTCCACACGGCTTGGAGATATCAATCCCTGCGCCGATTGCTGCCGCCACAGGCTCTTCGATCAGATGTACATCTCTTGCTCCCGCAGCGTATGTGGCTTCCTCAACCGCTTTGCGTTCCACTTCGGTTACACCGCTCGGCACGCAAATACTGATTCTCGGCTTCTTAAACATGCGTTTACCGAGTGATTTCTGCACAAAATATTTGATCATTTTCTCTGTCACAGTATAATCTGAGATCACTCCCTGACGAAGTGGACGCACCGCCACAATATTGCCGGGTGTTCTCCCTAACATAAGTCTTGCTTCTTCGCCAATGGCTTTGATCGCGTTACTATCTCTGTCAATTGCCACAACAGACGGTTCTTTTAAGATAACGCCTTTACCTTTTACATATACAAGAATACTGGCCGTTCCCAGATCAATCCCGATATCTACCGACATATTCAGTCTCCCTTCCTGTTCTTTCCATCTATTTCAATTAATCTTATTATCATTTGTTATAATGCACGTATCATTATAATCAAATTCCCTTTAAATGGAAACCCCTTTTTCCTTAATTCTTTGTGAAGTATCCCGGGCTCGTGTCGAAGTTCGTTCTTATTTGTCAAGCATCTTCTTAATATATTTTCCTGTATAGGACACCGGGCTTTCTGCCACTTCCTCCGGTGTTCCTTTGGCGATAACGGTACCTCCTTTGTCACCGCCTTCCGGTCCCATATCTATGATATAATCTGCCGTTTTGATCACGTCCAGATTATGTTCAATCACCACAACTGTATTTCCATCTGCGGAAAGACGTTTCAAAATCTCTGTCAGCTTATGCACATCTGCAAAATGAAGCCCTGTCGTAGGCTCATCTAAAATATATATCGTCTTTCCCGTGCTTCTTTTACTTAATTCTGTAGCAAGTTTGATACGCTGCGCTTCTCCGCCGGAAAGCTGGGTAGACGGCTGCCCAAGGCGAATATAGGATAATCCCACATCATACAGTGTCTCCATTTTTCTTCGAATACTTGGCACATTTTCAAAGAAATGAAGTGCTTCTTCCACGGTCATATTCAACACATCATAAATACTCTTCCCTTTGTATTTTACCTCTAATGTTTCTCGATTATACCGTTTCCCATGGCAAACCTCACAAGGCACATATACATCCGGAAGGAAATGCATCTCAATCTTTAAAATACCATCACCGCTGCAGGCTTCACAGCGTCCTCCCTTGACATTGAAGCTGAAACGTCCTTTTTTATATCCTCTTGCTTTTGCATCCGGTGTAGAGGCAAAAAGATCTCGGATCAGATCGAAGACTCCCGTATAAGTAGCCGGGTTAGACCTTGGGGTCCGCCCGATAGGTGACTGGTCAATTGCGATTACTTTATCCAGTTGATCGATTCCTTTGATTTCTTTGTGATTTCCCGGAATCACGCGCGCGCGATTTAAGTCTCTTGCCAGACGTTTATACAAAATCTCATTAATCAGAGAGCTTTTCCCGGAGCCGGACACCCCTGTAATACAGGTCATAATTCCAAGCGGAATCTTTACATCCACATTCTTCAGATTATTCTCTTTCGCTCCTTTAATCTCCAGCCAGCCTGTAGGCTCTTTTCGCACCTCCGGTACCGGAATCTTTACTTTTCCGCTCAGATAAGCTCCGGTTATAGACGCCGGATTTGCCATGATTTCTTCTGCATTTCCTACAGCCACCACTTCTCCTCCATGCTCTCCGGCTCCCGGACCGATATCTACAATATAGTCCGCTTCCCGCATGGTATCTTCGTCATGTTCTACTACAAGCACAGAATTACCAAGATCTCTTAAATGTTTCAATGTCCCAAGAAGCTTATCATTATCACGCTGATGAAGACCGATACTTGGCTCATCTAAAATATAAGCCACACCTACCAGTCCTGAGCCAATCTGGGTAGCCAGACGAATTCTCTGTGCTTCTCCGCCGGATAAGGAACCGGTTGCTCTTCCCAATGTCAAATAATCCAGACCTACATCCATCAAAAACCGGATCCTTGCACGTATTTCTTTTAAAATCTGTCCTCCGATCAGATTCTGCTGTTTAGTAAGTTCTAGTTTTTCCAGAAAATGCTGAAGTTTCTCAATGGACATTTCTGTTACTTCTGCAATATTTTTTCCACCCACAGTCACTGCAAGCGCTTCCGGTTTTAAACGCTGTCCTCCACATTCGTGACACGGCGTAATCCGCATAAATTCTTCGTATTCTGCTTTCATCGTCTCAGAGCCTGTCTCACGATAACGTCGTTCTACATTTTTGATCAGACCTTCAAATGCAACATCATAGATTCCTTCACCCCGTTGTCCCTGATAATGTACTTTAACTTCCTTTCCACCGGTTCCGTGAATTAAAATATCCTGCACTTTCTTTGGATATTTTTCAAATGGTGTATCAAGAGAAAACTTATATTCCTTGCTCAGTGCGCTCAAAATAGCATACGTAAAGCTCTTCTTATCTGTACAGGACTGCCACCCCATCACAGTAATCGCACCTTCAGAGATGCTCAGACTCTTATCCGGTATCATCAGATCAATATCAAACTCCATCTTATATCCCAGTCCAAAACATTCCGGACATGCACCGAACGGATTGTTAAAAGAGAAACTTCTCGGCTCAATCTCATCAATGCTGATTCCGCAATCCGGACAGGAAAAGCTTTGACTGAAATTAATCGGCTCTCCGTCGATCACATCCACCGTCATAAGTCCTTCTGCCAAATGAAGTACATTTTCAATAGAATCTGTCAGACGCTTCTCTATCCCCGGCTTAACGACAAGACGGTCTACGATAATCTCTATATTATGTTTGATATTTTTATCCAGCGCGATTTCCTCGGATAACTCATATAAATTTCCATCTATGCGTACTCTTACATAACCGCTTTTCTTTGCCTGTTCCAGAAGCTTCTCATGACGACCTTTTCTTCCTCGCACTACCGGCGCCAGAAGCTGGATCTTCGTTCTCTCCGGCAATGCCATGATCTGATCTACCATCTGATCTACTGTCTGTTTCTTAATCTCTTTTCCACATTTCGGACAATGTGGAATACCGATTCTCGCATAAAGCAGACGAAAATAATCATAGATCTCTGTTACGGTTCCTACGGTAGACCGGGGATTCCGGTTTGTTGATTTTTGGTCAATAGAAATCGCAGGTGATAAACCTTCAATGCTCTCCACATCAGGCTTCTCCATCTGACCAAGGAATTGCCTTGCATAGGACGATAACGATTCCATATATCTTCTCTGCCCTTCCGCATAAATCGTATCGAATGCCAGAGAGGATTTTCCGGAACCGCTCAATCCTGTCAAAACTACCAGCTCATTGCGGGGAATATTAAGATCTACATTTTTCAGATTATGCTCATTTGCTCCTCTGATCTTAATATATTGTTTTTTGGTATCTGTCTTTTCTGCCTCTTTTTTCAACTCTTTTTCTATCATGCTTCTACTACTTCGTTCCCTTCGTTATCTGTTCTTTCATCATCTATCGGTCTATATCTACTCTTTCATCATCCTCTTAATCTCAACTAATTTATCACGCAGCTCAGCCGCCGCCTCAAAATTCAACTCAGCTGCAGCTTTCTTCATCTGCTTTGTCAATTCCTTTGCCAATTTCTCCAGTTCTTTTTCGCTCATAGATTCTGGATCTTTCTCCATTCGGACTTCCTCTGCTGCCACCTTCTTCGAGACAGCGATCAGATCTCTTACACTTTTCTTAATAGTCTGTGGCGTAATTCCATGCGCTTCGTTATAAGCCATCTGTACTTTACGCCTTCTCTCTGTCTCTTCAATCGCCTGCTTCATAGAATCTGTCATCACGTCTGCATACATGATGACATGACCTTCTGCATTACGCGCAGCACGTCCGATGGTCTGAATGAGAGAAGTCTCGGAACGTAAGAATCCTTCCTTATCTGCATCCAGAATCGCCACCAATGTAATCTCCGGTATATCCAATCCTTCTCGCAAAAGGTTGATTCCCACCAGAACATCAAAGACATCCAGACGCATGTCTCTTACAATCTCCGTGCGTTCCAGCGTATCAATATCCGAGTGAAGATATCTGACACGAATTCCAAGTTCCCGCATATAATCGGTCAAATCTTCTGCCATCCGTTTTGTTAGGGTTGTGATTAAAATCTTATTTTTCTTGGCAACTTCTTTATTCACTTCACTAATCAGATCATCAATCTGCCCCTCTACCGGCCGCACTTCTACTTCCGGATCTAACAGTCCGGTCGGACGGATTACCTGTTCTGCCCGAAGAAGTTCATGCTCCGCCTCATATGGTCCCGGTGTTGCCGACACAAACAGCACTTGATCAATTTTCTGCTCAAACTCGTCAAAACTAAGCGGGCGGTTATCAAGCGCTGACGGAAGGCGGAAACCATAATCTACTAAGGTACGTTTTCTTGACTGGTCGCCATGATACATACCACCCACCTGCGGCACTGTCTTATGTGATTCATCAATCATCATAATAAAGTCATCCGGGAAGTAATCAAGAAGTGTCCTCGGAGGCTGTCCTGCCGCCGAGCCGGTCAAATGTCTGGAATAATTCTCAATTCCTGAACAAAATCCGGTTTCTCTCATCATCTCAATATCGAAGTTTGTCCGTTCTGATATTCGCTGTGCTTCCAGAAGCTTTCCCTCACTTTTAAAATATTTAATCTGTTCTTCTAACTCTTCCTCTATGCCTTTTACTGCACGCTCCAAATCTTCTTTTCCTACTACATAATGCGATGCCGGAAAAATAGCCACATGACTTAGTTCACTTTTAATCTCTCCGGTCAACACATCTACTTTCGTAATGCGGTCAATCTCGTCTCCAAAAAATTCAATACGAACTGCCATATCTGCTTCGTTTGCCGGAATCACTTCCACCACATCCCCATGTACTCGGAAAGTACCTCGTTTAAAATCCATTTCATTTCTATCATATTGAATATCAATGAGCTGCCTAAGCACCTCATCACGATCTTTTTCCATCCCCGGACGCAGTGATACCATCATTTTTTCAAAGTTTTCCGGTTCACCAAGTCCATAAATGCAGGACACGCTGGAAATAATGATTACATCCCGACGTTCAATGAGAGAAGCTGTTGCAGACAGACGAAGCTTGTCAATCTCATCGTTAATGGAAGAATCCTTGGCAATGTAAGTGTCGGACGATGGGACATAAGCTTCCGGCTGGTAGTAGTCGTAATAGGATACAAAATATTCCACTGCGTTATTGGGAAAGAATTCTTTGAATTCTCCATATAACTGCGCAGCCAGCGTTTTGTTATGTGCGATAATAAGTGTCGGTTTATTTAATTGTGCGATGACATTCGCCATCGTAAATGTCTTACCAGAACCGGTGACACCAAGTAAAGTCTGGCATTGGTTGCCTTCTTGAAAGCCCTTGACGAGTTGGTCGATGGCTTGTGGCTGGTCGCCGGTTGGGGTATATTCTGATACTAATTCAAAATGATCCATGTGAGTCTCCTTTTACTTTATCTTGAATTCCGATTTCAAATTCAATTCTTTTACAATGAGATTATTCGCTTTTTTAAACTCTGACTTGTTAGCTGAATAATCATTAAGCTTCATCTGAAGCCAACATTCTGGGCTTACTGCAATGCCTGTCACATCATACTTAATTTGAGTTGCTAATAACGTATATAAAGATATTGCTCTATATTTTTCAAACTGATCCGTTCCTGCTTTTTCATAATTTTCTTTTTGCATAGTTGCCGCAATAAAAATCGCCTTTTCTGAACCATATGCATATACTGTATTCATTAGACAGTTAAAATCATTTAAAATATCTTCTTGACCTTGGGATTTAATTATTTTCCCCAGCAATTCAAGAATAAAGTAAGGTATTGTAGACATTTTTTCAATATGAACACTAGTCTTTTCTTTTTCCAATTCGTTCTTAAAATTTTTCTTCATAGAATTATAAGTTACTACAAATCCTATAATTGATATAATCCCTGTAACTATGGCTGTAATAATAGCACCTTTCAATTCATCACTCATAAATATCTTCCTTACCTATTCACCTTTTAAATATCGTTCTACTCCCATATCAAACTCTGAAACGTACTTCTGATAATGTTTGACTCAAAATATTTCGTACTCCTTTTCAGCTTTTTCATAGCCATATCGTGAGAAATATTCCCCTTTCCCTCCAGTACCTCTCTTCGGTTATTCCTTAAAAATTGATTCGTCTGTTCTAACCAATCCTGCATACTCATCAACACTTCATCTTCTGCCATTAACTCTGCATAATCAATAAACATTGTGACAAATTTTATCATAATCATAACTGCACTGTTCAAATACATCTGTAATTTTTTGATATGCTCTTCGTTCACTAGCTCGTATCTCACGAATACGCTCCAATAATTCATCAAAATAATCTTTTCCAAATGGCTTGCCATATTTAAGTATATCATCATTAAGAACAAAACCTTTAGTAATATATTCCTTCAATGTGTTTGTTGCCCCTTGGCGGAACTTTGCAGCTTTCTTCGAATTAACTCTATACCCAACAGCAATAATAGGATCCAAATTATAACATTTTACATTTCTTATAACATTTCGATTACCTTCTTTTTGAACAACCGAGAAATTAAACATATCTGATTTTATTCTTGGCTATATATCAACCGATTACGTTCTAATTCCTTCTGTAATTCTTCTACTATTCTATATTTTCGTCACCTTTCTTTACGTACACAGAAGTTTCAACATCATCACTTATTTTTAATATGCAAAGTATGAACAATTTCAATATAATCCAGTAATTACTCATATGAATTTTTTCATCTTCTGAACTATTGGGTTGAGAACCATGAAGATACATATTTCTTAAATCTGTACCATTATTAAATGTTGCTTTATTTAAATAATAATCAAAATATTCATATTCCTTCTTAGCAAATAAAGAAGATTTAAAAATCACAAGATTATCTGTTTGCATCATTTTTAATTCTTCTCTTAAATTCTTTCCTAAATGCCAATAACTAATAACATCATTATCATTCAGTTGCTTCAACAAACGAATCCTTGCTAAGTTATTGAATTTAATTTCATGATTATCCAGCAAAATATATCCTTGCTCTGCTAGCCATGTAAAAATAGGTTTCGTATGTACACCAAAATCTGTATCATAGATTGTTTCATTTTTCAAAAGTTCATAAAAGGAATCATATGAGTTTTTTATTCTTTCAATATGTGTTATATGACTTTGAGTTGAAAACATATGATGACATGCAATTCTAAATTCATCTCCTATTCCATATACATATTTTTCTTCTACGACACTTTTACAATCACTGAATTTCATATGTGATGATGATAATTGAAATAATTCTTGATCCACATAACCATCTTCGACATACAAATTATATTGTTTTAGGATACCATCCAGTTCAGAAAGCATTGTCCTGCATTTTTCTAAATAGCTTGTATTTTCAGACGGTACATTCATTCGGAAACCATTAATCGAAAATTCATCTTTCAAATATTTTTCAAAAAACCACTTATAGACATTTTCCAATTGTTTTCCGTTTTTTTCTAGTTGTTGATAATATCCTGCCATTTGAATTTCTGCTAATGTGTTAAACATCCTTGTTGAATATCCTGGCTCATATGAATGTTTTGAATGCATAAACAAAAATTTTTCAACAATCCCTTTATGTACATCCTTTTCTACTAGAGTAATTCTCCACTGCATATCCACATAGCCAAACCAATATATAAAATTATTCAACAATGTTGGCTCATCCAGATTTTCTTTAATCCATTTTGAATCATATTTACACATAATTTTATGTGGATCCATATCAAACTCTGAATCATTCTCTTTCAGCTCTCCAAATATGACATTAATCTCTGTTTTGAAACCTCCATTACCTGAAAACAGTTTTTCTTGTTCTTTTTCCACTCTCTTTCTCGTCTGTAATCTAAGTCTATCCCCAATAACTAAAGCATCAGGATTGTCCTGTATATTAACAATAATTTGTAAATAATTAAGATTTGCTTTTTCCCACTCAACGTATTTCTTGATAATTGCTTTTTTATCATCTATTTTTAACTCTCTTGGAAAATATAAGCGTTCTCTTTCAAACTCATGATATACTTCATACTCGTCCAAAAGCCATTCAGCAGCTTTTTCAAATGATAATAATTCTTTTCGTATTTCTTCACCATAAACATCTACAATTGACTTTTCAAAAAGAATGTTTCGAACAGCATACTTCTTACCACCGATTGCATCTTTAATAGAAGAAAATTCTATTTTATCAAATAATTTGTATAATCGAAACGCCTCCCAGAATAACCTCCTATAATCACATTCCAAATCATTATAAATTCTCTGGAATTCGTGCTTGCATAAAGTATTAAAATATTTACTAACTATACCTTTAAACTTTTTTGCAATTCTTTTATATCCCTCTATCTCAGTTGCATTCCAAATGGAAGGATATATCTGTGCATCCATATATTTGCATACGACAAACAACTCCATTACTTCATTTATATCAGAATATCCTCTCTCCTCAAAATAGCCTTTGAGAATCTCATCCATTTTTTTCAGTTGCATTCCCAATGCCAAATCATTTAGTGATAACCATTTTATATATTTCATACTTTCTAAAATCTTTCTTCCTAATCAATATAGGCATATTATACCTACTTTTATTCTCTTCCGCTATTATATCAGAATATAAAATAAAAGTACAGAATAAACCGAATGTTTGTTCTGTACTTTATCCATTCTCCTTCACACTAACATTTCCTGTTCAATCTCCATGCCATACTCCAATATACTGCTGCGCAGTTCTTCCAATTCTCCGGCATTCATCTGCTCTAGCTTTTTACGTTTTTCAGCCTCCAGTGTTCTGCCGGCATTTAATGTCACCGCTGCCACGAAGCTTTCGCAATCCATTTTATAAGGTTTCAGTCCGGGAAATATCTTATCCTTGTTAAATAAGAAAATTCGAATTCCGCCATAATCCATATCTCCCCAGTGCAAAAACTCCACGTTCTCCGCAGCTAACACTGTCAGCTCCCGCAAGAATTCTACCTCTTTGGGAGAGAAGAACCCGTGACAATAAATATAAAGCGTATCTTCTTTGTAGGACATATTTTCGTAATTTGCTTTATTTTCGATAGTCATGATTCGGCGGATTTTTGCAATGTTCACCGGCTTGGCATGCTCCATTGTCTGCGAATTCAAAACCGCTCCATACGGAAAATCACCGGTATCAAATGTCTGCCCTGTATCTGTTCTGCAAAGTACCGTTCCCTTACACTCCAATGTCTGGGTGTAAGAAATAATGCCATATGCCTTCAAAATCTGCTCATTGGTCATAACATCTTTATCGGGCATATCCGAATACTCTCTTAAGACTTTCACTACTCGGTCCTCATATGACGTCTGAAACCTTTTGGAATCACGAAAAACTCTGGCGCTGAATACCCGTTTCCAAGTCGGGCAATGGAGCCTGCCAATTGCATTCAGGCAGGCAAACCATGCTTCGTCATCCATTTCCTTGACAAGCTTCCCCTGTTCCAAACGCGTCAACAGGAAACGATAATAGGACTTCAGCCAATCCGCTTCTGACTGGGATGCTTCCTGCAACAGTTCTCCTACCGTTTTGATATGGCGCTGCTGCCTCTTCCGCGGATCTTCGATTCCTTCTCTATCGCAGAGAAGCGGTATGATTTCTACAGAATAATGTATCGCACGGATATCATTTCCCATGTCCCGCCAGTCAAACCGTATGAATCCGCTAAGCTGCGCATCTTTTTCCATCTCTCTTGCCTGACTGATCAGTTTTGTAAGGCTTCCGATCTGATTAATTATCTGCTGGTCTACTTTCGGATGTTTTGTTACATATGCTTTTTCAGATGATTTCTCCGATGATTCCCCAGATAATTTCCCGGCACGGTATGCTTCTCCGTCTGTTTTCTCAATCAGCCACTGACTGAGTGTCAGATTCTTCTTCATCTTTTTCCCCTTCGATCATAGCTAAATAGTCGCCTTTATCAATATGCATCATGGAAATCTGGTTCTGATGTCTGCGGAATCCATATACACTGTCCACATTTCGAATCAGTGACTGCAAACGCTCATCCGGCACACAGACAATAAGCTGTAATTCCAGCTCCCTTGCATAATGAAGACATACCTCACTTCGTTCCTTATCCATTTTGGAAAAAGCTTCATCCAGAAGAACAAGACGGATCTTAGAGTCTCGATTACTCTGATTCATATACAGCATGGCAAATCCTGCGAGCAATGCTACATACTTCGGGTTTTGTCCTTCTCCTCCGGAATCGCGTCCCGCCATTTCATCCACTGCATTTTTTCGGATATTTCCATCTTCATCCTTCACTTGCTCATACATACTGAAAGTAAGGTAGTTCCGGTAATCTGCGTATCGCTCCATCTCTTCTTTGTGAAGCGCCCGTTTCCCGCCGTCTTCGTCTCTTGGCGGCATGAACTTTTCAGTAAGTCTTAAAATCTGCGCTTCATATTTTTGATAAAATTCATCTTCACCGAGACTTAACTGACCTTCAAACCCGTGATTATCCAATACTTTGCTGTCAAGTTCCGGCGCCATCAGCATTTCATAAAACTGCCGGTTTTCATTTTCAGCCGGAAGAATATCAATCTGGTAAATGCTGTCGGAGAAGCGGATTTTAGCGAGCATCCGGTTGATTTCTCTCTTATGGCGAAAAGCTGCTTTGATCTCTCCGTGGATCGTTGCAATTACATTTTCGCGAAGGGTATGATATACCAATCGGTACTGCTGTTCAAATTCTTCCTTATACTTCGGTTCAAAATCTTTTCTGCACTGTTCCAACACCTTATCGTATACTTCATTTCCATGTTCTACACCTGTAAAACCATACGCCGGATATTCTTTATTGAAATGATTTCTTGCCTCTGCTCGTCCATCTGCTTCTGCTTCAATCTCCTGACGGAGCTTTTCTAATTCTTTTAGCTTCTGTCTGCGGTATGTATGCTCTGGATTGGACTCTAATTCCCGGAGCACTTCCTGCTCGATGCTCTCATTCGGAACATAACCTTCTAATTCCGTTTCCAGTTTCTCACTTATATTTTTCAACTCAGTTTCCACATTCGCCTGTACCTTGATCCGCGCCAGACGTTCGGCATCCGTCTCTTTTGCTTCTTTTTCAAGCAGACTCATTGTCTCTTCTAATTGCTTCTTCTTTTCTTTTAGCTGCGGAATCAGAGTCCCTTCATCAAGCTCTTTCATTTCCCGAATAAGAGCATCTTCTTTTCTATAATATTCCTCTAATTCCTCTGCTGCATTTGACATATGTACAAGCTGTTCTGTACTGTAATTCTGCAACTGCTCATAAGTTCTTGCTTCAGCTAAACTGCTTTGCATCTGCTCATCTGCAAGCAGGCTGTTTTCCAGTCGGTAGACTTCATCCTCCAGTTCCTGAAGTTTCGCTTTGGATACTTTTGTACCGATACATGCATAAAGTCTGTAATCTTTCTCTCGCAGATGCCGGAACATATAATTACTGTAAGAATAACAGTCCGGTGTCACCCCTTCTCTTACCTCATGAAGTTCTTCAATGGTCTCACATTTTACAATTCTTCCAAGATACTGTCTCAGGCAGAGATCGACGTAACTTTCTTTTGTTTCTACTGCCTCATATAAGGTATGTTCCTTCGCCTTCGGTTCATCTCGCTTGATTGCCGCGGTGTTGATCAGATTAAATTCTTCGAACTCTTTTCCTGCCATTTTCCGGAAAATCTTAGCCGCCTCTAACGCGTATTCCGGCGGAGTCACAAGGCTATATTTGATTTTCCCGAGACGTCCCTCTATGGCATCTTTCCATTTTTCATCCGTAATATCGAATAAATCTGCAAAAACTGCCACCGGAACCGGATGTCCATATCGATCACGAAGCTCGCTTTGCAGTCTTGCCCTTGCTTTTTTCAATTCCTTGCTATATGGCTTCCTGTCATTTTTCAGATCATCCACAATTTCTTTTTTCTCTTTTAGTTCTTTTCTCGTTTTGCGGATGTTTTCTTCTAAGTCTCTGATTTCTTCTTCCACATTTTCCAATGTGTCTTTCAAATACTTTCGAAGTCTTCCGAGAAGGTCATCGGTGAAGTCTCCTGTTTCCATCTCTTCCATTGTCTGAAGCGCCGGATTCGATAAATAATTATTCACCTCTTCATTTTCTTCCCACTTCTTCAATCCATGAAGCACACTTCTCCACTGCTTAGAATATTCTGCTAAAATCCGAATCGTATTGCGGAGTTCTTTTAACTGCTTCTCCTTCTGTCCGTAATCACTTGCAAGCAGCTGTGATTCTACTTGTAATTTATCAGCTGCACACTGATTCTTCTGTGTTTCTAAGGACCGGTACTTTTCTTCTGAACGCTTGGCAGCCTCTATGGCGGACTCTAAATCTCCCTTTTTAGATTCCAGCTGAATCTTTAATCCTTCTATGGCAATTACCTTCAAAATAGATTGTGTACGGACTTCATCTGTTTTCAGCTGTACCAGCTTCAGATTGTGACCATTTATTTCTTCCAGCATCCCAATCCGCTTTTCCAGATCTTCGACCCTCTCTTTGATCTCGCGGTATGCACCCAGTTGCTCGCTGATAACCGAAACTGTTCCTTCTTTACTCTTCGGAAACATATAATCACGGATAAACTGACCGGTTCCGTTGGTCATGCGAAGTGCAATCGCACTTTTTTCCATCGTCATAAATCGTCCCAGTTCAATATAGCCAAGTACCACATCATATAGTGTGTTTAAATAAGCTTCTTTCGAAGGATACAGACGATTTACTTCTCCTCTCCCCCGATTGTCTTCCGACACCTTCCTTTGTTCTACCAGCTTCTTCAATCTGGAAATCGTATAAGGACTTCCATTTTCCGAAATATATCCATCTTCAGGGATTCTTCCCGAATGGCTGAAAAAGAAATAACGCTTCAGATTTAAATCATTTTTCCCAACTTCAAAAATTGCTCCAATACAGGTAACAATATTCGTTGCCGTATCTTCCACTTCCAATACGATCTGCGAACAAAAATCTGTCCCCTCACGGTTTGCAGTTCCGTCTTTTTGTTCCCCTCTTAAATAACTAAGAACACTTCTTCTGTTTTTCGCATCGTCTGCTGCCTTATTCAAAAAGGTAGATGCCACGCTTCCGTATAAAATCACCTGGATCGCATCCATGACTGTTGATTTCCCGGAGCCGCTCTTCCCGCTGAACAGATTCACATGCTCATGAAAGGAAAGCTCTTTATGACTGATCCCACCCCAGTTATTCAGCAGCATTTTCGTAAAGATTTTCTTCGATTGCTTCATCTTCTGCGATCTCCTCTCTATATTCTTCAAGCAGTTCATTGATATTGGATGAACTTAAGTACAGATTCACAGTGCTGTAAATATAGATCGGTGTCTGATCCTCTACATCGCGAACTGCTCCCGGCACCTCAATCATCTGATGCTTACTCAACAGATAAAGTGCTTCCTGCCACTCCGTCACCTTCAGTTTCCAATTCAGTAAATTTGTATTTTTCCCGTATTCACGGATTTCTTCCAGTGTAGTGACGGTAGCCTCCAGCCCTTCTCCCAGAATCTTATCCCGGTAGATCATTTTGATCAGCAGGATAATAATTGTTGTCGTCAGGCTGAATTTCTCAATCTCCACCCCGTCTCCTGCAAGCCGGAAAATATGTTCCTGTGGATCATGAAGAAGTTCACAGCCAAGTACCTCCAGATAGTCCTCGATAAATTTCTTATGTCTTACGCACATTTCATAGTATAGATTATCCCTCGGTGTCAACGTGACCGGATCGTATTTTACCTGCAAAATACAGGTCTGACGAAATAAATTCGAAATGGTCTTTCTCAGATTCTCTGTTTCTGTCACCGATAATTCTTCCATATATTCAAACATTTACTTCTCCTTTATTCTAAGTCCCGAATAGCGGAAGCCCTTCGTCTGAAGTTCTTCCTGTACTTCCACAACTGCATCACTCTCTGCAAGTTCTGTAGCTTCCTGCCAGACAAAAAACAGCTTTTCCAAATCTTCCATAGTTTGAACGGTATCTTTTGTCACAAGAAATTCTCCATCATGCTCATTTTTTCTGCGGAATGCCCTGATTTCTTTTTTGGTGTACAGAGGTTTTAGCACGAATCCTTCCAGATTTTCCTGCGCCTCTTCTTTGGTACTTACCGCCTGCGGAATAAATCGTTCCTTCTCGGTATTCTTCCGCCGATACAGGCTCCTGTCTGTCACCGCTTTGTATCGTTCTGTCATACGCATACCGGACGCAAGTTTCTGCAAGATTTCCTCTTGATGACTACTTTGATTTAAAAGATTAACAAATTCAACCGTTCTGTCTTGTTCTGCCGCACCTTCCATGAGAATATAGCGGATTCTGGCTGCTGCACGGCTGGCAAATACCGTTTTCTGTTCAATCAGTTTATTGTATCTGCGCTCAATCGCATCAAATTCCCGTTCAATGCGGCAAATGATATCCATTGCTTCTTCACAGAGCTTGATCGCACGCTCATTTCTATAATAAGCCGGCGTATCTTTTTCAAGCTCCACACTTTTTTCTTCAAACTCCTGCCGCCTTATCTCATTCTCACTCAGATTTTTATCGATCAACTCCTTAACTGCTTCCTTATACCGATAAAAGCTATCTGTCGTTGTAAGTATGGCATACTTCTTGCTGTCACTGTTATTGATCTCTTTTACAAGCACTTCCTGAATACCGAGAAAACTCTTCTGTCTGGACAGTTCATCAAAATACCCGCGCATCCCCTCCTGCATATTTGCAAGCATTTGCACAAGAGACTGGGAAGTATGAAGTGCGCTTTTCAGAATTTCATTATTTTTCTCCGTATCTGAGCTGTATGTATATAGATGGCTGTAAACTGCAAGCACGCTCTCTCGCTCTTTGCTTCCCTCTTCACTGAACAATTTCTGAAACAGCTCTACATACATCTGACTGTATTCCGGAAATGAAACGACATATTGATTCAATGTCTCATCATAATCTCGCCTAAGCCATCCCCAGCTTTCCAGATTTTTCAGACAAATCGATGCCATATTGGCTCTTGTAAGGAACTCCCCCTCTTCGTCTGACTGCTCCTCGCTCCACTCCAGTGTAAGATCCGCTATATGTTCATTCATCACAGCCTTACACTCTTCTTCTGTCAGTCCTAAAAGAGAATAAGATCTGCTCGTTTCTTCATAGATTGCCAGTAAAAATTTCTGATAGTATGTTCTGTATTTACTTGCGAAAAGTTTGTAAAACTCTGTTGGAATTTTATCGATTAAACTCAACGTTCTTAGTCCTTTCCTGTAAAATCTGTTTCTATTATACATGATTTCTTTTCGTTTTCAAAGTCAGAGAAACGTTATCCAAGAGCTACGTCCAAAATCATCATTACAAGAAAACCTGCAACAAATCCAAGCGTTCCCATTTTTCCTTTTTCTCCCATATGCGCCTGCGGGATCAGTTCCTCTACAACTACATAGATCATCGTACCTGCTGCAAATGCCAGAAAACCTGCCATGGAAGAACGGACAATCGTTGCAAATACCGCAGCCAGAACACCGAATACCGGCTCTACTGCTGCTGTCATTCCAGCAATCAGAAATGCTTTCTTCTGACTCATCCCTTCTTTCACAAGAGGAAGCGCCACTGCGGTTCCTTCCGGAAAGTTCTGGATTGCAATTCCCACTGCCAATGCAACAGCACCGGAAAATAAGGCTTCATTTTGTGGATATTGCGCTGCCAGTGAAAATGCCAGCCCCACCGACATTCCTTCCGGAATATTATGCACTGTAATCGCAAGGATCAATAACGATGCACTTTTTTTTAGTTGCGGGTGAGCGTCCTTTTCTTTCGTCTTCTTCCAATACCGATTAAGGCATCCATCAGCCGCAAACAAAACAAGAACACCTGACAGAAAGCCAACCGTCATGACAAGCCATCCGATTTGGCCGTTTTCTTCTGCAAAATCAATTCCCGGAAGAATCAGTGACCAAACGGAAGCCGCTACCATTACCCCTCCGGCAAATCCAAGGAAACCACATTGTAAATTATCACTCACTTCATTTCTCACGAAAAAAATCACTGCCGACCCTAATACTGTCACCAAAAATGTTGCCAAGGTCCCCAATAATGCCAAAAAAATTCCATTCATATAAATATCCCTGAAAGCTTTCTTCTAAAGATAATATATGAATGGAATCTGTCCACTGTTATGATCTTACTAATTTCCCCTGATAGCCGTTGATACCGCCGATATTAACTGCTTCATATCCTGATTTTCTAAGAAATGCTTCTGCTCTTCTTGCTCTTGCACCACTCAGACAATAAATAAAGATCGGTACACTTTTATCAATAGAAATCGTTGGAAGCCGATTGATCGGAAGGTTAATGCTCCCTTCCAGATGTCCCTCCTGATATTCTTCTTCTGAACGGACATCCAACAGCACCGCACCTTCAACTTCCTTCATTTTCTCTAGTCCCTCTTCAATGCCTATATTTTCTTGAAACAGATCAAATAATCCCATAGCACAATTCCTCCTTTTGTTTTAACCATGACTACTCCGGTTCCCGAAGATCCATAATTCTTTTTGTCAGCAGCATTACGTCATCCAAAATATAATCAAACGCTCCTGCTTTATACAGGTTCAGTACAATCATTCCGACAGGCACTGCGAAAATCATACCGAGAACACTGCCGATCTTATAACCTATATAAATAAGCACCAGCGTAAACAATGGGTTCAGTCCGATGCTGTCTCCGACCAGTTTCGGCTGAATCAACTGACGAACAAGCTGAGACACTACATAAATGATTACCAAAGCAACTACCATACGGTAATCACCAACCATAAACTTATATACAGCCCATGGTATCAACGCCGTTCCTGTTCCGAAAAACGGCAGAAAATCAAGAAATGCTATCCCTATCGCAAGCAAAATTGAAAAATGAATTCCAATCAATGAAAATCCTGCCAACAAAATTACAAAGATTACAAGCATGATCTTAAACTGCGCTTTAAAATATCCGCCGACCGCATATTTTAAATTCGCCATTACCATACTCATTCGTCTTACGATTGGATCGGGCGATACTTTTTTTGCCCACTCGATCACCATCTCTCTCTCTGCAATAAAGAAATAGGCAGAAATGATCGTCACGATAAATCCAATCAGAATAGATGGAATCCGCTTGACAAAATTACTTGCCGCTGTAACTGTAGGCTCACTGATTTGCTGCATGAGCGCTCCCATAGCCTGATCCAGATTATCAATCATCTGATACCATGCATTCTGCACGGCTTCCGGCAAACGTTCAAAAACTACATTCAAATTATCTCCGATCTGGCGAAGTCCCGTTTCCAGTTCTTCATACAGATCCGGAAGATTCTGTATAAGTGCCATACACTCTCGCCAGATTCTGCTTCCGACAAAATATACCAGAAGGATAACGCCTGCCAGGACAAGGATAATAATCATTGCCGATCCAAGTTTTTTAACAATTTTAAGCCTTCTTTCCAGCCACTTAACGATCGGACTTGCGACATAGGAAATGAACCAGCCGATTACGAATGGCATAAAAAAGCCTAAAAACATATATCCAAAATAAATAAACAAAATTGTACCAATAAGGCTGAGCGCCAGACTGACCGCAATTTTCCAGAAAGGCCGGTTGTCATTTAAACACGTATCTTTCACTACTCTTCCATCTCACTTTCTGTCAGGAATTCATTCTCTACCAGTTCCCAGATTTCGTCTCTGCCTTGTTTTGTTTCTGCTGAAAATGGAATGACCATAGTTCCCGGCACTAAATCCAATCCCTGCTTTACAATTTTAATCTGCTTTTGTATCTGACTTCTCTTGATCTTATCAAGTTTTGTGGCGATAATGATCGGGTGAAATCCCATTTCCACAATCCAGTGATACATCATTTTATCGTTGGCTGACGGAGCATGTCTGATATCAATAAGCAGGAAAACTGCTTTCAGCTGTTTGGAGCCGTGAAGATAACGTTCAATCAATTGTCCCCATTTTATTTTTTCCTGCTCTGAGACTTTGGCATAACCATACCCCGGCAGATCTACCAGATACATCTCTTCGTTTATATTATAAAAATTAATGGTCTGCGTCTTTCCCGGAGTTGCAGATGTTCTTGCATAAGATTTTCGGTTCATAAGCGCATTGATCAGTGAAGATTTTCCTACATTGGACTTCCCTGCAAATGCAATCTCCGGAAGCTGATTGTCCGGAAGCTTACTGGTGATTCCGCAGACCGTCTCCAAATTTAAACTACGTATGATCATATCTTTCCTCCCTGCTGTTTCTATCTATACTTTAACATATCTCTATCATTCTGCGAAGCATCTTCGGCATTTCTTAAGAAAGTCTATACATTCTTTAGAAAATCAAAGCATGCTTCAAAACCTCGCTCATATGCGATACAGGCAGTATCTCCAGACCTTTTGTGATCTCTGCTGAAATTTCTTCCACATCTGTCTCATTTTCTTTTGGTACGAGCACTGTTTTAATTCCGGCATTTTTAGCGGCCAACAGTTTTTCTTTCAGACCGCCGATCGGCAGCACTCTTCCTCTGAGCGTTATCTCACCCGTCATTGCAATATCCGCCCTGACTTTTTTCTCCGTAATAGCAGATAACATAGCAGTTGCCATTGTAATACCCGCAGACGGTCCGTCTTTTGGTGTTGCTCCTTCCGGAATATGAATATGGATATCATGCTCTTTGAAAAACTTCTCATCAATTCCATACTCTTTGCTGACGGAACGGATGTAACTGATTCCGGTTCTCGCAGACTCCTTCATCACATCTCCAAGCTGACCGGTCAGCAGAATCTCGCCTTCCCCCGGCATTACATTGACTTCTATTTCTAAGGTGTCACCACCCACACTTGTCCATGCAAGTCCGCGCACAATACCGACTTCATCCTGTTCGTTCTTCATCTGATAAATATACAGCTCTTTCCCAAGATACAGATGAAGATTGCGCTCTGTCACATGAATGGTCTTTTTCTTCTCTTCCAAAATTTCTCTTGCAGATTTCCTGCAAATATCTCCAATCTTTCGCTCTAATTGGCGAACCCCGGCTTCCTTCGTATAATTACGTGCAATCTTCCAGATTGCTTTCTTGCTGATCGTCAGCTGCTCGGACTTCAATCCATGCTTTTCAAGCTGCTTCGGAATCAGATGTTCTGTAGCAATATGAAGCTTTTCATTTTCTGTATAACTGTTGATCTCGATCACTTCCATACGGTCAAGAAGCGGACGCGGAATTGTCTGAAGTGTGTTTGCCGTTGTAACAAACAAAACTCCTGAGAGATCCAGAGGCACTTCCAGATAATGATCCCGGAACTTTTTATTTTGCTCACTGTCTAATACTTCCAACAACGCTGAAAAAGTATCCCCTTTGTAATCATTGCTGACTTTATCAATCTCATCTAACAGAAGCAGCGGATTTTTTACGCCTGCAGTACGTAGTGCTGTAGCGATTCTTCCCGGCATTGCTCCGACATAGGTTTTTCTATGTCCGCGTATTTCTGCTTCATCTCTGACTCCACCGAGAGAAATTCTCACATATGGTTTCTTCAACGCTCTTGCAAGTGATTTTGCAATGGAAGTCTTTCCTGTTCCCGGAGGTCCCACAAGACAGAGAATCGGTGCATTTCCTTTTTTCGTAAGCGCACGTACCGCTAAAAATTCAAGCACACGCTCCTTTACCTTCTCAAGTCCGTAGTGATCTTCATTCAATACTTGTTCGGCATATGCAATATCTTTATGATCTTTACACACTTTATCCCAAGGCATTTCCAGCATTGTTTCAATATAGGTACGTGTCACACCCGATTCCGCAGGATTTCCCATAGAATTTTTGAAGCGTTTGATTTCTTTTTCAATCTTTTCTTTCACTTCTTTAGGTGCTTTCAGCGCATCGCATGCCTGCTTGAACTCATCCGCATCAGATAAGGTATTGTCATCCCCAAGCTCTTCTCGGATCAGCTTCATTTCTTCTCTCAGGATATAATCCCGCTGATTTTTATCTACACGTTCTCTTATTTTCTCCTGAAGTTCTTCTTTTATGTTCTGCACTTGTATCTCATTGACAACTTTATAGGCAAGCTTGTCATATCGACGCATAACATGAGTCTCTTCTAACAGTTCCTGATATTCTGTGTAAGCCAACGGAAGATTCGCTCCGACTGTATCAACCAGCTTCTTTAAATCATTGATCTCATCAATCTGTCCTGCAAATTCTTTGGAAATCTTCGGATTCTTTAACATATATTCTTTAAAGATATCCCGAAGCCCGCGAAGCATTGCCTCTTTATTAAGAGGCGCCGACTCCCCTCCGTTTTCCTCATCACCTGTATCCACATCCTCTACAACATCTACCAGCGCACGAAGATAAGGCTCTTTAAATTCAAGAGATCGGATTTTTGCACGTTTCTCTCCGGTAATCAGCACACGGCTGATTTTCTTTGGCATTTTTACAATCTGACGGACAGTGACGATACATCCTGTCTCATATACATCCTCAAGTCCCGGATCTTCTGTCGCCACATCCTTCTGGGCAGATACAAACAGCATCTGCTCACCTTCCATCGCCTCATCAATTGCTGCCAGAGATTTTTCACGGCTTACATCAAAGTGTCTGACCATTTCCGGAAGAATTGTCATTCCTCTCAGAGCAACCATTGGAAGGCTCATTGTTACTTTCTCCATCTGTGTTCTCCTGTATTAAAAAAGTAGACGGGTACAAGCTTTCTTTGCACCCGCCCCGTATATTATGCACTCTCAGAACCGATCGCTGCATGTTCACAGACCGGAAGTTCATATCCTTTTACTACATCTCTTGTGATCATGCATGATTTTAATGTCTCATCTGACGGAGCCTGATACATAATGTCCATCATTACATTTTCCATGATGGCACGAAGTCCTCTTGCTCCGGTCTTACGTTTCAATGAAATCTCTGCAATTTCCTGAAGCGCACCTTCATCAAATTCAAGTTCCACACCGTCTATCTCCAACAGCTTCTGATACTGCTTCACAAGCGCGTTCTTCGGCTTTGTCAAAATGTCGATCAGTGCATCTTTGTCTAACATATTAAGCGATACTGTAACCGGAACACGACCTACCAGCTCCGGAATCAGACCGAATTTCACCAGATCCTGCGGCAGCACTTGCTGCAGAAGATGATCAATATTATAATCTCTCTTCTGTCCAACCTCTGCATTAAATCCGATGGATTTTCTGTCAATTCGCTTCTCAATAATCTTATCGATTCCCTCAAAGGCTCCTCCGCAGATAAACAAAATATTTGTTGTGTCTATCTGAATCAGCTCCTGATGCGGATGCTTTCTTCCGCCCTGAGGTGGAACACTTGCCACCGTTCCCTCAATGATCTTAAGAAGAGCCTGCTGTACACCTTCTCCAGACACATCTCTTGTGATTGATGGGTTTTCGGATTTACGTGTAATCTTATCGATCTCATCAATATATATGATACCGTATTCTGCACGCTCAATATCACCGTCAGCAGCCTGAATGATCTTCAGCAGAATATTTTCCACATCTTCACCCACATATCCAGCCTCTGTAAGAGCCGTAGCGTCTGCGATCGCAAATGGAACATTGAGAACCTTCGCCAGAGACTGGGCAAGCAGAGTTTTTCCACATCCGGTAGGGCCAAGCATCAAAATATTACTTTTTGCCAGCTCTACACCCATGTCCTTTTCAGCCATGATTCTCTTATAGTGGTTATAAACGGCCACCGACAAAACCTTTTTCGCTTCATCCTGACCGATCACATATTCATCCAGAAAAGCCTTAATCTCTTCCGGTTTCAAAAGATTGATGTCTGAAAACGGATTCCATCCGTCTCCGTTTTCAAACTCCATTTCTTCTTCAATAATCTCAGCACATACCTCTACGCATTCGTCACAGATATAGGTGCCATTAGGTCCCGCGATCAGCTTTCGCACTTGAGACTGTGTCTTATTACAAAACGAACATCTCACTTGATCATCGTTTCTAATTGCCATACTCTCACCTCATATTGAAAGGACAGATCCTTACCGGCGTGTGATTACTTCGTCGATCAGACCGTATTCTTTTGCCTCCTGAGCTGTCATAAAGTTATCTCTCTCTGTATCAACTTTAATGACATCCAGCGGCTGTCCTGTATTTGCTGCCAGAATTTCATTTAATTTCTGACGTGTCTTTAAAATATGTTCCGCAGCGATCTGAATCTCTGTTGCCTGACCCTGGGCACCGCCGGACGGCTGATGGATCATAATCTCCGCATTCGGAAGCGCAAGTCTTTTGCCCTTTGTTCCTCCTGATAACAGGAAGGAACCCATACTTGCTGCCATACCGATACAGATGGTTTCGATATCACATTTGATATACTGCATCGTATCATAAATCGCCAGTCCCGCACTCACGGAACCACCCGGACTGTTAATATACAGATGGATATCTTTGTCCGGATCTTCTGCCTCTAAGAACAACAGCTGGGCAACGATCACACTTGCGGATACGTCAGTTACTTCCTCGCCAAGAAATATAATTCTGTCTTTTAATAATCTTGAATAGATATCGTAGGAGCGCTCTCCACGGCTTGTCTGTTCAATGACATAAGGTACTAAACTCATGTATATGCCTCCTTACTATATACTCATATGTTGTATTTGCTCTTTTATTATTTCTCTACAGCATTGTCTACTAAGAATGTGATTGCTTCCTGAACAGCCATATCCTCTTTCATCTGCTTCTTCTCATTCTCACCCATAAACTCTTTGAGTTTATCAGCTTCCATCTTGTAAGCTTCAGCCATCTTGCCGATCTCTTCATCCAGTTTTTCATCACTGATCTCGATGTTCTCAGCTTTTGCGATTGCTTCTAACACAAGACGTGTCTCGATACGTTTTACAGCCTGTGGTTTCAGATCTTCCATCATCTGCTCTGCTGTTGTACCTGTGAACTGGAAGTACTGCTCCATAGTAAGACCCTGTGACTGCATTCTCTGTGCAAAATCATTTGCCATCTGTTCAGCCTGAGTCTCAACCATAGCCTCAGGGAGTTCATATGTTGCATTTTTAACAGCCTGTTCTACAACCTGATCCTCCTGTTTTGCTTTACCTTCTGCTGCTTTCTGCTCTTTGATCTTTGCTTTTACATCTGCTTTGTATTCTTCTAAAGTATCGAACTCAGAAACTTCTGCTGCGAATTCATCATCAATCTCCGGAAGTTCTTTAGCTTTAATCTCATGTACAGTACATTTGAAGACAGCTTCTTTTCCTTTCAGGTCTTCTGCGTGATAATCCTCTGGGAATGTAACTTTTACTTCTACTTCTTTCTCTGCTTCAGCACCTACCAGCTGCTCTTCAAATCCCGGGATAAATGAACCGGAACCGATTGTCAGTGGGTAGTTCTCACCTTTACCTCCTTCGAAGGCTACGCCGTCAACGAATCCTTCAAAGTCAAGAACAACTTCATCACCGTCCTGTACAGCACGGTCTTCTACTGTGATTGTTCTTGCGTTTTTCTCTGCTTCTTCCTGAATCTTTGCATCTACTTCTTTCTGTGTCACGCGTGTAGATACTTTATCTACTTCCAGACCCTTGTACTCTCCGAGAGTTACTTCCGGCTTTGTAGCTACTGTTGCTGTGAAAATGAAATCTTTTCCTTTTTCAATCTGAACAACATCGATCTCCGGTCTTGATACGATGTCCAGTTCACACTCATCATAAGCGTCTGCATATGCTTTTGGAATTAATGCATTTGCTGCATCATCATAGAAGATTTCTGCTCCATACATTTTCTCGATCATCTGACGCGGAACTTTTCCTTTACGGAATCCCGGCAGGCTGATTTTGTTTTTCTGCTTCATATATGCACTCTGAAGCGCTTTCTCTAATTCACTGGCTGATACTTCAATGGTAAGTTTTGCCATGTTTTTTTCTAATTTTTCCACCTGTAAACTCATCTACTATTTTCCTCCTGATTCTAATCCCATCTGTCCCGGTGGCAGAATTGGGCATAATACATTACATTCACCAAACGATTATAACACAGATATTTCCAAATATCCAGTCCTTTTTCTACTGACAAACAATCGCTTTTGCTACTTCCTGCGCCTTTTCTTCTCCCTCCAGCACTTCGATCAGCTTAAGTGCAAATTCTACTGCTGTTCCTGCACCTCTTCCGGTAACAATATTTCCATCGACTGCCACAGGTGTGCGGAGAAGAACTGCTCCCTGAATCTCCTGTTCCACTGTAGGATAGCAGGTGATCTTCTTTCCTTTTAATAATCCAAGATCTGCCAATACCGTAGGAGCAGCACAGATCGCGCCCACGTATTTTCCGGCTTGCGTATGTTCTTTTACAACCTTCCTGACTCCCGCATGCTCTTTTAAATTTGTCGTCCCCGGCATCCCGCCCGGCAGCACGATCATATCTGATTCAGAGAAATCCACCTCATCAAATAAGTCTTCTGTCTGCACATTAATTCCATGTGCCCCATGTACTGTATAATCGTCCGTAATTGAAATTGTATCTACATAAATCCTTGCCCGTCGAAGCAGGTCAACCGCAGTTAACGCTTCAATCTCTTCAAATCCATCTGCCAATAATACGCTTACCTTAATCATATCACACTTTCCTTTCTCCAAAAGATCCTAACAGATTCATATTATCACCGTTTACTTTTGGTGTAAAGTCCGGTATGATATCTGTTGAATGAAAGTTATGAATCGGGCATCTATGTCTGGAATTTATGGATAAACAAGGGGGATTTTCTATGGAAATCGAACGCAAATACCTCGTTTCCGAATTACCGGAAACGTTAAATAACTATCCTTATCGAACCATTGAACAAGGCTATTTAAATACAGATCCGGTCATCCGAATCCGAAGAGATAACGAAAAATACGAGCTCACATACAAATCCAAAGGTCTTATGACAAGAGAAGAATATAATCTTCCTCTCACAAAAGAAGCTTATGAACATCTCCTCTCCAAAATTGACGGACGACTGATCAAAAAGAAGCGTTACATGCTTCCTCTCGGAGAATTTACCAACGACCCTCTCGGTCTTACCATCGAACTTGATCTCTTCGAAGGCGATCTTGCGCCACTGCTGCTGGCAGAAGTTGAATTCCCGGATGAACCGTCTGCCAATGCTTTCACTCCACCTTCCTGGTTTGAAGAAGATGTGACATTTTCCGGGAAATATCACAATAGCTATTTAAGTCTGAAATAATTCAAAAGAAATTGTTTTACACAAAAAAATTGCCCAAACCGTATGGTTTTGGCAATTTTTTATTACTTGCTTTATTACTGCTCTTTATTCCTGCATCATAAATCCATCGTGTACTGCATTCATTGCTTTGTCGATATCCTTTTCATCAACAAGCACTGTAATACGGATCTCTGAAGTTGAGATCATATTGATGTTGACTCTGGAGTTGTACATTGCCTCGAACATCTTAGAAGCAACACCCGGATTACTCATCATTCCCGCACCTACAACTGACAGTTTTGCAACGTCAGCATTGTAAGTGATATTCTGAATGGTCAGTCTTTCCTTATTCTCTTCCAGTAAATTCAAAGTTGCCTCAAGATCATCAGAAGCAACGGTAAAGGAAATGTCTTTTGTTCCGTCACGTCCTACAGACTGAAGAATAATATCAACGTTAATATGGTTTTTTGCAAGTGTATTAAAAATACGGAATGCTGTTCCCGGTTTATCTTCTACTCCAATCACTGATACTCTGGCTGTATTACTGTCTGCCGCCACTCCTGTTACTAATAATTTTTCCATCTTCGCTGCCTCCTTGACTGTGGTTCCTTCGCTGTTATTCAAGCTGGAACGGACTACTAATTCTACGTTATATTTTTTTGCCATCTCAACAGAGCGGTTGTGAAGAACCTTAGCTCCAAGGCTGGCAAGCTCCAACATTTCATCATATGTGATAACGTCCAGTTTTCTTGCATTTTTACACACACGCGGATCCGCTGTATATACGCCGTCTACATCTGTATAGATTTCACATTTATCTGCGTGGAGTACTGCTGCAAGTGCAACTGCTGTCGTATCAGAGCCTCCTCTTCCCAGTGTTGTAATATCGTCGTATTTATTAACTCCCTGGAAACCAGTTACGATTACGATCTTTCTTGAGTCCAGTTCATGCTGGATTCTCTCAGTGTCTACACGTTTGAATCTTGCATTTCCATATCTGGATGTACAGTGCATCATTACCTGAAAGGCATTTAAAGACACTGCCGGCACATCCATTGCCTGCATCGCCATTGCCATCAGAGATACTGACACCTGTTCTCCTGTTGTAAGCAGCATATCCAGTTCTCTTTTCTTAGCCTCCGGGTTAATTGTCCTGGCAAGTTCGATCAAATTATCTGTAGTATCTCCCATAGCTGACAGAACAACGACTACATCATGTCCTGCCTTGTAGTCTTCAATACATCGTTTTGCCACATTAAAGATTCTGTCTTTGTCGGCAACAGAGCTGCCTCCGAATTTTTTTACAATTAGCATAATTCCTCCTGTTGTAACTTCTCATTCTCTGTCTGCGTGATTAGTTCTGCTCTTCAATACGGATCATATGTAAGATCTGGTCTTTATAACGGTTGGCTCTTGTGTCATAATCACCCTCCATCATAACAGGAGTGATAAATCCAAATTCACCCTCCAGACCATCAACTTTGATAATCTCCACTTCACCAAAAGAATATTGAATGTCTTTCAACATTTCCTTCTCGTCACCCTTCATACGAATAAAGAAACGTCTCTTCGCATCCGCTTTATCTTCCAGGTCAAGCTTTTCTTCCTTCCACATGGTCATAATATTACGGTTTAAATGCTTCGCTGCATCCACCACATCTGCCACCACTGCACTGGCAGTCGGAAGTTTACCTGCTCCACTTCCGTAGAACATGGCATCTCCCAATACATTACCGTGTACAAAGATTGCGTTAAATACATCATTGACATTGTACAGCGGGTGTTCCGGATACAACATACACGGAGCTACAATTGCATGTAGTCTCTTTCCTATCCGCTTGCTGGAAGCAAGCAGTTTAATTGTAGTACCCATCGCTTTGGCATATTTCATATCTTCCACTGTGATCTCTGTAATTCCCTCGCAATAGATATCTTCAAAATCTACCTGCTGACCGGAGATCAGAGAAGAAAGAATCGCTATCTTTCTGCAAGCGTCATAACCTTCCACATCTGCTTCCGGGTTACGCTCTGCATATCCGTTCGCCTGCGCTTCCTTCAGCACAGTATCATAATCAGCGCCCTCATAGAACATCTTAGTCAACATATAGTTCGTTGTTCCATTTAAAATGCCGGTAATTTCTTCAATCTCATCTGCTGTAAGTGAAGAGTTGAGCGGTCGGATGATCGGAATACCTCCTCCTACGCTGGCTTCAAACAGGAAGTTGATATTATGTTCCTTCGCAATTGACAAAAGCTCTGCGCCATGCTTTGCTACAAGAGCCTTATTTGAAGTCACTGCACTTTTTCCGGCCTGCAGACTGCGCTTCACAAATGTATACGCCGGCTCAATACCACCTAAAACTTCTACAACGATCTGAACATCATCATCATTGATGATCGTTTCGAAATCATGAACAATTTTCTCCTGTACAGGATTCCCAGGAAAATCTTTAAAATCAAGAACATATTTAATATTCAGTTCTTCGCCGATCCGTTGATTGATCTGACTTCCATTGGTGTCCACTACTTCCACAACACCGCTTCCAACGGTTCCATAACCTAATACCGCAATATTTACCATATAATTCCTCCCTCTAGCGATTCGCCTGTTCCTTTAAATATGCATTTATAAAAATATCGATATTTCCATCAAGCACTGCCGTCACATTGCTGTTTTCTACATTCGTACGGTGATCTTTGACCATCGTATACGGCTGCAGTACATAGGAACGGATCTGGTTGCCAAATCCGATTTCTTTGACCTCGCCCCGGATATCAGACACTTTTTCTGCCTGCTCCTGTTCCTTCATAAGCTGAAGCTTTGCCTTCAACATCTGCATAGCTTTTTCTCTGTTATGATGCTGCGAGCGTTCATTCTGACACTGCACCACAATGCCGGTAGGCAGATGTGTGATACGGATTGCAGAAGAAGTCTTATTGACGTGCTGTCCGCCTGCTCCGCTGGCTCGATACGTATCAATCTTCAGCTCGTCTTCCGCAATCTCGATATCAATGTCGTCTTCCAGATCCGGCATCACATCACAGGATGCAAAGGACGTCTGTCTCTTTCCTGCGGAATTAAACGGCGAGATCCGCACAAGCCTGTGCACACCTTTTTCGGACTTCAGATAGCCGTAGGCGTTCTCACCATTCACTTCAAATGTCACTGTCTTTATGCCTGTAATATCTCCATCCAGATAATCTAATATTTTTATTGAAAGCCCTTTTCTCTCTGCCCAGCGGTTGTACATACGATAGAGCATTCCCGCCCAGTCACAGGATTCCGTTCCGCCGGCTCCTGCATGAATCGTCATGATCGCATTGCAGCGGTCATATTCTCCGCAGAGCAATGTCTGAACCCGGAGAACTTCAAACCGTTCTTCAAATTCCCGAATATCTTTTTCAATCTCCCGAACCATCGAAGGGTCCTCTTCCTCGTAAGCCATATCGATAAGGAGTATCGTATCTTCATATCCCTGATACAGTTTCCGAATCTCATCTATCAGTTCCTTCAGGTTCTTCAGGTCTTTCATAATCTGCTGAGACTCTTCCGGATTATCCCAGAATCCCGGTTCTTCTACTTTACGCTCCAGCTCTTCCATCTGCTTCTCTTTGCCGGCGACGTCAAAGTGAATCCCTCATCTCGGCAAGAGGTTCTTCGTAAGCGTTCATCAAACTTTTAAACTGGTCTAACTCAACCACTGCTTTCACCTCTTTCTATCTTCTATTTTCCGGTCTTCTATTTACGACCGCAGCACTGTTTATATTTCTTTCCACTTCCGCATGGACATGGGTCGTTTGGATAGACTTTCTTCTCTTCGCGCTTCTTTGGTGCACGAACGGAAGACTCATCCTTATTCGTTCCGGTTGCTTTTGCCACCTGTTCACGTTCCACCTTCTGCTCAATTCTCACATGGAACAATGCACGAACCGTATCTGCTGTAATACTCTTCGTCATCTCTCCAAACATATCATAACCGAGCATCTTGTACTCTACCTTCGGATCTCTCTGTCCGTATGCCTGAAGCCCGATTCCCTGTCTGAGCTGATCCATATCGTCGATGTGATCCATCCATTTTGCATCGATTACTTTAAGAAGAACAACTCGCTCAATTTCACGAATGTGCTCCGGCTCCGGGAACTCTGCCTCTTTTGCTTCATATGCCTTCGCAGCACGCTCTTTCAGCATATGCTTTAACTGCTTCTGACTCATTCCCTTTACATCCTCTTTTGTAATCGGCTGCATCGGAATTGTTGTCAGTATTGTCCGGTTCAAATCATTCAGGTCGAAATCTTCGTAATCCTGATCTGAAGATACGATCATATCTACTGTATTTTCCAGATAATCGTTAATCATGTGGAAAATAGAATCCCTCATGTTCTCACCGTCTAATACACGGCGTCTCTCTTCGTAAATGATCTCTCTTTGCTCATTCATAACCTGGTCATATTCTAACAGGTTCTTACGAATTCCAAAGTTATTACTCTCGATCTTTTCCTGCGCTTTTTCAATCGCATTGGACAGCATCTTGTGCTGAATCTGTTCTCCCTCTTCAACACCCAAGGTGTTAAATACGCTCATCAGTCTTTCAGAACCGAACAAGCGCATAAGATCGTCCTCAAGAGAAATATAGAATCTGGATTCTCCCGGGTCACCCTGACGTCCTGCACGTCCTCTGAGCTGATTATCGATACGTCTTGACTCATGGCGTTCTGTACCGATGATTTTAAGTCCGCCGGCTTCTCTTGACTCATCATCCAGCTTAATATCTGTACCACGTCCTGCCATATTCGTTGCGATTGTAACTGCGTCATGTACACCTGCCTCCGCAACGATCTGTGCCTCCATCTCATGGAACTTAGCATTTAACACGTTATGCTTGATTCCACGCTTCTTCAGCATGCCACTTAACAGTTCAGATGTCTCGATCGTAATCGTACCTACCAGCACCGGCTGATGCTTGGCATGCGCTGCCTCGATCTCATCACAGACTGCTTTGAATTTCTCTCTTTTTGTCTTATATACCACATCTTCCAGGTCTTTTCTCTGTACAGGAACATTGGTCGGAATTTCAATAACGTCCATTCCGTAAATCTCACGGAACTCCTTCTCTTCTGTAAGAGCTGTACCTGTCATACCTGCTTTTTTCGCATATTTATTAAATAAGTTCTGGAACGTAATCGTAGCAAGCGTCTTACTCTCTCGTTTTACCTTAACGTGCTCTTTCGCTTCAATTGCCTGGTGGAGACCATCGGAATAGCGACGTCCCGGCATAATACGTCCGGTAAATTCGTCTACAATAAGAACTTCATCATCCTTCACAACATAATCCTGATCCCGGAACATCAGATTATGTGCACGGAGCGCTAAAATAATATTGTGCTGGATATCCAGATTCTCTGCATCTGCCAGGTTTTCGATATGGAAGAATTTTTCAACCTTTTTCACACCATCTTCGGTCAGGTTGATATTTTTCTCTTTCTCATTGACGATGAAATCTCCTGTTTCTTCGATATCCTCTCCGAGAATGGCATTCATCTTCGTAAATTCTCCGCTGGCTTCTCCACGCTGGAGCTGACGCGCCAAAATATCACATGCCTCATAGAGCTTTGTTGACTTACTGCTCTGACCGGAAATAATAAGCGGCGTTCTTGCCTCGTCGATCAATACGGAGTCCACCTCATCGATCACGGCATATTTCAGACCTCTCTGCACTAACTGCTCTTTGTAGATCACCATGTTATCTCTAAGATAATCAAATCCAAGCTCATTGTTTGTCACATAGGTGATGTCACAATTATAAGCGGCACGGCGTTCATCGTTATCCATTCCATTTAATACTACACCTACTGTCAGACCAAGGAACTCATGCACCTGCCCCATCCAGTGTGCGTCACGCTGTGCCAGATAGTCATTGACTGTTACAATGTGAACTCCTTCTCCGGTCAGTGCATTTAAATAAGCAGGAAGTGTAGAAACTAATGTTTTACCTTCACCTGTCTTCATCTCTGCAATACGTCCCTGATGAAGAATAATACCTCCGATCAACTGTACGCGGTAGTGCTTCATTCCGAGAGTACGCACAGCCGCTTCCCGCACAACTGCATAAGCCTCCGGCAAAATGTCATCCAGTGTCTCTCCTTTGGATAACCGCTCTTTAAATTCTCTCGTTTTATCCTTTAATTCCGCATCAGACAAACTGTGCATCTGCTCATCTAACGCCTCGATAGCGTCTGCGATCGGATAAATACGTTTTAATTCATTTTCACTATGTGTTCCAAAAATTTTCTGTATTAAACCCATTTCGTTAAATACTCCTTGTCCGTAAATTTACTTAAATTACATTCTAACACTATCCATATTTCAATTCAAGCCATATCTAAAGTGTTTACAAACTGGACATAGTTCTATCATAATCTATATAATTTCACCTCGTCATAAGGCACTGTTCCTCCAAAAAGATCGAGCGCGCTTCCGATCGTGAAATCAACCTTACCTTCTGTCACCTGTTCAAAATATCTCAGATCCTCGAAGCTTCCGATTCCTCCGGCATATGTAACAGGTATTCCATTATAATTTCCCAGAAGACGGGCAAGCTTCTCGTCAATCCCCGACGACTTTCCTTCCACATCTACACCGTGAACAAGAAATTCATCACAATACGCTTCCAGCTCTCTCAGCACATCTTCTGTAAGTCTGACATCCGTATAGTTCTGCCACCGGTCTGTTACAATGTAATAATCATCTTCTCTCTTGCGGCAGCTTACATCGATGACAACTCTCTCTTTCCCCACTGTGCTTTTCAATCTTTCCATCTGTTCCCAGCGGATCTGTCCTCCCCGAAACACGTAAGACGTCACAATCACATGGCTGGCTCCCATATTCAAATACTCTTCCGCATTTTCCGCAGTAATCCCCCCGCCGATCTGAAGCCCCCCGGGGTAAGCACCAAGCGCTTTGCATGCCTGCTTCTTAGTCTCCATATAATAGGAAGAAGTGGGCGGATTCAACAGGATCACATGTCCTCCAATAAGCCCGTCTTCTTTATAGAGCCGCGCATAATAATCCGCCTCCTGCTCAGACGCAAAATTGACAGCCGCCTGATTGCCTGTATCCTGAAGGCTTCCGCCCACAATCTGTTTCACTTTACCATTATGAATATCAATACACGGGCGAAATCTCATGCGCTAAACCTCCTGTTTTCCTTACAATAATTATAATAAGTGCCATTATAACACACGTTTTCCAGATTGAAAAGAGAGTATGCTCTGTTTTTTAGAATATCTTGTACTTTTTTAGACTGTCGCTTTGTTTTCTTCAAAAAAGAAAAAGCAGTCACTGAAACTACTTTTTCTTTACGCTTCTTATTACTGATTTTTTGTTGTTGCAGATTCGTTGCGGTTTACCGCATCATCCAGATTATCTTCCGCTCTGTCAATGCCGTCTTGCACTTTGTCTCCGGCTTCTTCTATCATGCCTTTGTCATTTGTATTATCTGTAGCATTATTCATATTGTCATTTTTGATGTTTCCATCATTCACATCTGTATTATTGTCATATGCATTTCCGGTGTTTTCTGTCGCACCATTTCCTGTTTCCCCGGAATTTTCTACCGCTCCGTTGTCTTTGTTGTCACTTCCGCAGGCTGTCACGCTCATCAGTACACCTACGCATGTTAACATGAGTAATAATTTTCTGAACTGTTTCATTTTTCCTCTCCCTTTCACACATGTATATTTATCTATCCATCAAGTAATACTTGTTGCTAGTAATATCTGCAAATGAGCAGATTCTATACAATGCTTTTACTGGGAGATTCTGACATTTTTTAAAACCGCTCAGCCAATTGACCGCTTCGATATGCCTCTAAGAGCAGTTCTAACTCTTTGATCTGGACTTTCAGGTCTTTGCCGATATCCGTGTCGCCAACAAGCTTTCGCTCTAAGACACGCTTTACAACCACACTATCCGAATGAATGTCGCTTTCTTTTTCGATCGCTGCCTCTGTGGATTCAAAAGGATCGTGCGCCGCAAGAATCAACCCATAAGAATTGTAGATCAGCGTATATCCGGCTATTCCGGTTTCCTTTTGATAAGCTCTGGAAAATCCGCCATCAATTACTAATACTTTGCCATTGCATTTTATCGGATTCTCTCCGTTCTTTGATTTTACCGGAACATGACCATTAATGATATGCGTTCCCTGTTCCGGAAGTCCAAACTCCTTAAGAATACCGTCAATGACTTCTTCATTTTCCAACAGATGATAATATGGATTCTTCTGTTCCTTATGCGTCTCCTTATCCGCCAGAAAATACCGTTCAAACGTTGCCATCTTATCCTTTCCGAACAGCGGTGAATTTTCGCTGAGCCAGATATACCACATCATATCTCTGCCCCGCTGCCGATCGCCGGCATCTATGGCATAGAACCCTTTCCTTACATAGCTCTCCAGCACCTCATACAGTGATTTCCCTTTATACTCGTGTCCGTAAATGCGCACTGTTTTTAAGCTTCCATCTTCACATAACGGAACACAGCCATGATATAAAAGATTATTATTATACACTTTATAGAGACTTCCTTTATTCAAAAGGAAACGCATATGCTTCTGCAATTTCTCACAATTTAAAAATGCACAAGCCAGACGCTCCATAATGTCTTCTTCCTCTTCTGTCAATGCGTACGGATCTTTCGGATCAATGGTCGGAAAATAATGGTCCAAAAGTTCATACTCCTTCCCATCCAAAGTAATCTTTCCCGTTTCATAATCAATCAGATGCAGAAGATTTCTTTTTTCTAAATGAAAGCTTGGATTTCTCTTGATCGTCTCCCCTTCCACCTTAAATTGAATAACGGAAATCGCTTTATGCATACGAATTTCCAGTTCTTTCTCTGCTTCCGCTCCTGAATGTTCTCCCTTTAACTGGAACTGCAGACATGGGTCTTCTCCATACGTATTCAAAGCAAAAGTGGCCAACGGGAGAAGGTTGATCCCATACCCATCTTCTAAAATATCAAGATTACCATAGCGGGCGCAGATGCGGATCACATTAGCAATACAGCCTCTTTGCCCTGCTGCCGCACCCATCCACAGAACATCGTGATTTCCCCACTGGATATCTACGGAATGATAGGTCATCAGTTTATCCATAATAATATGAGGCCCCGGTCCACGATCAAAGATGTCTCCCACAATGTGAAGATGGTCCACCGTCAGCCTCTGGATCAGTTCACTTAACGCTACAATGAATTCTCCTGCTCTCTTCGTCTCTATGATCATACTTACAATGGCATTATAATAAGATTCCTTGTCAGATATCTCCGGGCGCACAGTAATAAGCTCCTCGATCACATAAGCGAACTCCTCCGGCAGTGCTTTTCTGACCTTTGACCGCGTATATTTGCTCACTGCATTTTTACATACTTCGATCAGGCGATACAAAGTAATCTTATACCACTCCTCCATGTTTTCTTCTGATTCTCTGATCCGTTCCATCTTCTCTCTCGGATAATAAATAAGAGTAGCAAGAGACTGTTTCTCCCTGCTACTCATAGTATTCCCAAAGACATCTTCGATTTTACGGCGCACGGAACCTGAGCCATTCTTAAGGACATGGGAAAATGCTTCATATTCTCCGTGAATATCTGTTAAGAAATGCTCTGTGCCCTTTGGAAGATTCAAGATTGCCTGCAGATTAATGATCTCTGTAGACGCCTTGGCGATGGTTGGATAAAGTTCAGAAAGTCGTTCCAGATAACGTGTCATTAACTCTTTCATAAGCTCCTCCATACTAATTTTATATGAACCGGTTCTCATCCTAGAACTGGATCACATCAGACATATCATACATTCCTGCTGGTTTACCTGCCAGGAATTTTGCTGCTTCTACCGCCCCTTTTCCAAATACGGTCTTGGAATATGCAGTATGTTTAAACTCAATCACTTCATCAGTGCCCGCATAAATCACTTCATGGTCACCTACGATCGTTCCGCCGCGGACAGCGCTGATTCCGATTTCCTTCGCGTCGCGCTTCTTTCTGTCCTGACTTCTGTCATAGACATAATGGTACTGATTCTCCATTGCCTCGTTCATGGAATCCGCCAATGCAAGTGCCGTACCGCTTGGGGCATCCAACTTCTGATTATGATGTCTTTCCACAATCTCCATATCGTATCCTGCCGGCGCCAGCACAGCCGTTGCCTC
The DNA here is from genome assembly GCA_000433535.1 of Dorea sp. CAG:317. Classification (GTDB taxonomy): domain Bacteria; phylum Bacillota; class Clostridia; order Lachnospirales; family Lachnospiraceae; genus Dorea_D. The sequence goes on along the minus strand of FR892673.1, from coordinate 104,553 downwards.
CTTCAGAAGTTTCAGCAAAAGATTAATTCCAAGAGACATATTTGCTGATTTCAGTACAGCCGTCTCTTTCGCAGTCTCTTTCACTTTTGCAAGCTGTTCCTCCGAAAGCCCTGTCGTACACAAAACAACCGGAAGTTTCTTGTCTTTACAGCTGTCAAGCAGCGCATCTATTGCCGCTGCATTGGAAAAATCAATGACTACATCTGCCTCTTCTGTACATGCTTCCATACTGTCAAACACCGGATAATCATTCTCAATTCCCTTATATTTGTCTATACCGGCTACAATCTCAATACTTTCGTCATTTTTTATAAGTCCGGTAATTACCTGTCCCATGTGCCCATTGCATCCATGCATAATTGCTCGTACCATATTGTCTGTCCTCCTGATCAGTCTTATTCTTATCTGACTATTAGCTCTTTTCATACAAAAAGGATATCATATCTGTTGAATGCAATCAACCTATGATATCCTTTTCACATTCTTCTCTAAAAACTATGCAAGCTTGATTCCAAATTCTGTCATTGCCTTTGCCAGGCTTTCTTCATGCTGAGGTGTAAGCTCTGTAAGAGGCATACGAAGTGATCCGCAGTCCATTCCCATAAGCTTCATTGCCTTCTTAACAGGAATCGGATTCACTTCACAGAACAACTGCTCGATCAGCGGAATCGCTTTCAGCTGAAGTTCCAGACTTCCTTTTACATCACCTTCAAAGAATTTTGCACAAATATCATGTGTCTCCTGCGGAGCCACATTGGATAATACGGAAATCACACCTTTTCCCCCAAGAGAAAGAATCGGTACGATCTGATCGTCATTTCCAGAATACAGATCTGCTTTTCCATCTGTGAGATGCATAATCTTTGCCACTTGAGAAATGTTACCGGAAGCTTCTTTAATTCCCACAATATTATCAACTTCTTTGATCAATCTTGCCGCCGTTGCCGGTTCGATATTACACCCCGTTCTGCTTGCAACACTATACATAATAATCGGAGCTTTTGCCTCCTTCGCCACTGCTGTGTAGTGTCCTACAAGCCCTTCCTGTGTTGCCTTGTTGTAATAAGGTGTTACAACGAGCAGTCCGTCTGCGCCATATGAAGCTGCTTCTTTGGACATGTCGATTGCTGTTCTCGTACAATTAGAACCTGTTCCCGCAATGATCGGAAGTCTTCCCTTCGTTCTTTCGATCGCGAATTTGACACATTCCATGTGCTCTTTCTCTGACATTGTTGCAGACTCTCCGGTTGTACCGCAGATTATAATACTGTCCGTTCCGTTATTACAGTGATAATCGATCAACTGATCCAATTTATCATAATTAATACTCTCATCTTCATTAAACGGTGTGACAATTGCCACGCCGACCCCTGTAAAAATAGACATACTTATCCTCCTGACTATTATATGATTATAGAAATTCTATCACCATTCAGATATGATGTCAACGAAAGTCTTCACACGTTTTTCTTATCCTCATATATTCATACTGTCATGCAAGAGTCGCAGCATTTTGTTCAAATTTCCAACCTCTATCTGCCCCGGAGCCGATGGAATCCCGCTTGCTCCAAAAGTTATAGCCGAACCAAAGACTTCTCCGCAAATGCGGCTAATCATCCCATTTTCTCCCATAGACATTGTAATAAACGGACGGTCTGCATATTCGGTATACATTTCTTCTGTTGCAGATAATAAAGTAAGTACATCTCTTTTGCAGGCAGGCATTACCGCTATCTTCGGAATATCTGCTTCCAATTTCTGCATCTTGCAAAGTCTCCAGACAATCTCTTCTTTTGTCGGTGTTTTTTCAAAATCATGGTTGGAAACAACTACTTTCACATTTTCTTTGTGAGCGCTCTCTATCATTTTTTGTACAACACTGTCACCAGCAAATAATTCTATATCTATGAGATCTACTGCTTTGGTCTTTATAATTCTTTCATTCAGTTCTACATAGTGTTTTAAATCGATAGCTTTTTTCCCACCTTCACGCGCAGTCCGAAAAGTAAAAAGCAACGGAATATCTTTCAATATTTCTCGAAGTTCTCCTGCTATACTTTCCACCTTAGAAACACAAAAAACACTCTCATACCAATCTACTCTCCACTCTGCCAGATCAGCGCCGGAAGTTTCTACTCTTTTTGCCGATTTCAAAATATCTTCTCGCGTTTCTCCCACAATCGGCACACATATTTTGGGAATCCCTTCTCCGATTTTAACATTTCTTATATCAATACAACTCATTTTACCCACATCTTTTCATATTTTTTTACAATATAACACACTCTTCATTTTCTTTCTATAGCTTATATTGTAAAATACGATTTCATGTATGCTGTAAAATTATCATTTAGTCATCCATACACTCAAGCTTTCCGACCGACACTTCATAAGCCACTCGCTTTTCCGTCTCCGTTTCCGTCAACTTCTTTACATATTCCCTGCTCTGGATTCTTCCAAGTATCTGGACATGCTCTCCCACTTGAAATGTCGATGCAAACCTTGCATTTCTTCCCCAGCAGATACAGGGGATATAATCCGATTTCCCATAAGGACGGTTGACTGCAAGCAAAAGATCTGCAATTTCCCTTCCAAGCGGTGTCTTTCGATAAATCGGAAGCTTGCATATGTAACCATCTAACAAAATATGGTTCGTCTTGGCACCATCCAATTCTTCTTCGATAAATTCTACTTCCCTTGCAAATACAGATAGCACAAGGCGGTTCCTTTGTTCCTCGTGACGATTATAAGATCGGAACTGACCGCTTATCATAAGAAATTCTCCCGTATAATCCTGACTTACATCGATCAGTCTCTCTGAGATCATAACGGGAATACGGTCTTCCGAATTGCTTAATCGCTTCACGCTCACATCCACCATATAGAAGCCCTCTCCGAACACTTCGTGGCTGAATGTAAAAGCAGACACTACTTCTCCCATAATCGTTACCTGATTGTTTTCAATAATCTTATCTGACATAATTTGACGTTCTCCCTTCCTCTGAATCGTATTTTGAGTCATTACATAGTCTATGAGCCTACTTTCGGTTTTAGAACTAAAATACTTGTAAAATTTAAAAAATGTGATAAACTAATAAAGTTGTATATTATCCATATAAATAGGAAAAGAAAAGGAAGATAAAATTTATGAAGCAAAAACGTGAAGATGTACGTAATATAGCAATTATCGCCCACGTTGATCACGGTAAGACAACACTTGTGGACGAATTATTAAAACAAAGCGGAGTATTCCGTGAAAATCAGGAAGTAGCAGAACGTGTCATGGATTCTAACGATATTGAACGTGAACGTGGAATCACGATTCTTTCCAAAAACACTGCGGTCTACTATAAAGATACAAAAATCAATATTATCGACACTCCCGGTCATGCTGACTTCGGCGGAGAGGTAGAACGTGTCCTGAAAATGGTTAATGGTGTCGTTCTTGTTGTAGATGCTTTCGAAGGCGCTATGCCTCAGACAAAGTTTGTACTTCGCAAAGCTTTGGAACTGGAGCTTCCTGTTATTGTCTGCATCAACAAAATCGACCGTCCGGAAGCACGTCCGGACGAAGTTATTGATGAAGTCCTTGAATTGTTCATGGATCTTGATGCTTCTGACGAACAGTTAGACTGTCCGTTCATTTACGCTTCTGCAAAATCCGGTGTAGCTGTTCTTGATCTGACGGATGAAGAAAAGGATATGCAGCCATTATTTGAAACAATCTTAGACTACATTCCGGCTCCGGAAGGCGATCCGCAAGCTCCGTCTCAGATTCTGATCAGCACTATCGACTACAACGAATATGTAGGTCGTATCGGTGTGGGTAAAGTCGAAAACGGTACCATCCGCGTCAACCAGGATATGATCATGGTCAACCATCATGACCCTGAGAAACAAAAGAAAGTAAAGATCAGTAAGCTCTATGAATTTGACGGACTGGACAAAGTAGAGGTAAAAGAAGCTTCTATCGGTTCTATCGTTGCTATTTCCGGTATTTCTGATATTTCCATCGGAGATACTTTATGTGCTCCGGAAAACACGGAAGCAATTCCATTCCAGAAAATTTCCGAGCCTACGATTTCTATGAATTTCGTAGTAAATGACAGTCCGTTTGCCGGACAGGAAGGTAAATATGTAACCTCCCGTCACCTGCGCGACCGTCTTATGCGAGAGCTGAACACTGACGTAAGCCTTCGTGTAGAGGATACTGAGAATACCGACAGCTTCAAAGTATCCGGACGTGGAGAACTCCATCTTTCTGTCTTAATTGAAAATATGAGACGTGAAGGATATGAATTTGCTGTCAGCAAGGCAGAAGTTCTCTATCACAAGGATGAAAACGGAAAACTTTTAGAGCCAATGGAAGCCGCTTATATTGATGTACCGGAAGAATTTACCGGAACTGTCATTGACAAATTAAGTCAGCGCAAAGGTGAACTCCAAAACATGAGCACTGCCAGCGGCGGATACACAAGACTTCAGTTTAATATTCCTGCCCGCGGACTTATCGGATATCGCGGTGAATTCTTAACCGACACAAAAGGAAACGGAATTATGAACACTGCTTTTGACGGATATGCACCATACAAAGGAGATATTCAGTACCGCAAGCAAGGTTCTCTCATTGCCTTTGAAACAGGTGAATCCGTCACCTATGGTCTCTACAGCGCACAGGAGCGCGGAACACTCTTCATCGGAGCAGGTGAAAAAGTATACTCCGGTATGGTCATCGGTGAAAATGCAAAGACTGATGACATTGAAGTAAATGTATGTAAGACCAAGCATTTAACTAACACTCGTTCTTCCAGCGCAGATGAAGCACTTCGTCTGACACCGCCAAAGGTATTAAGTCTGGAGCAGGCGCTTGACTTCATTGACACGGATGAGTTGTTGGAAGTTACACCAAAGTCTCTTCGCATCCGTAAGAAAATCTTAGATCCGAAAATGAGAAAAAGAGGAAACAGATCATGACATTTTTATGGCTTTTAGAAGGAATAAGAACTCCTTTTCTTGATAAACTTATGCAGTTTATCACGTATTTCGGCCAGGAACTTATTATCATAACGTTTATCTGCACACTGTATTGGTGTGTGGATAAGCGTTTTGCTTATTTTCTGGGCTTTTCATATTTTACCGCGGGCCTTGCCGTACAAACCTTAAAGATCACCTTTCGAATTCCCCGTCCATGGGTGCTTGACCCGGACTTTCATGCTGTAGAAAGTGCAATCTCCGGCGCCACCGGTTACTCATTTCCAAGCGGACATACTCAGGGCGCCACCTGCCTGTTCTTCCCGCTTGCTTTAAAAGCGCGGCAGAAATGGGTGAAGTTTCTATGCGTCATGGCATTTTTGTCCATCGGTTTTTCCCGCATGTATCTTGGCTGCCACACTCCAAAAGATGTGCTGGTGTCTATGGGGCTGTCACTTTGCATCACCCTTCTTCTGTGGAAATATCAGGCTCAGATTCTTGATCGGGAAACACATTTGAAATGGATCACACTTCTTATGATGCTTCTTGCAATTGCTGCAGCAATCTACGCCTACGTCCTCTACAGCAATGATACGATTTCCGGCAAATATGCCGCCGACTGTTTAAAGGCTTCCGGCGCAGGTCTCGGATTTGCATCAGGTTATTATATCGAACGAAAATGGCTCCGGTTTGATCTCTGCAAAGAGCAGCGGACGTTCGCAAAAATACTCCGGGTTCTCATCGGTCTTTTCGTCGCACTGCTGATCAAGGAGGGATTACCTCTTCTCATCGGTACTTCTATCTTGGCAAAGTCCTTAAAATACTTTATACTGGTGATGTGGGTACTTGTGATATATCCCTGTATCTTCAATAATGTATTAAGGAGAAACGCATGAGAACTATTATCGCAAATCTTTTAAAAAAGGTAACCGAACTTCTGGAATTTTTCATTGCTCTGATGTTGTCCGTAGGCATTATTTTATTGTGTCTGCGTCTTGCAGCTTCCCTGATCTATATTCCGAATCTGGAGGTCTGGCCAAATTACGACGATCTTCTGGAGCTTTGCTTTAATCTGATCATTGGTGTGGAATTGATCCGCATGGTTTATTATCATACTCCGAACACTGTATTCGAAGTATTAATATTCGCCATTGCCCGTCAAATCATTATTGACCACTCTTCCATCTGGGGCAACCTGATTGGTGTATGTGCGATTGCAGTGCTTTTTGCAACAAGAAAATATTTATTCTGTGAATTTGATGTACCGTCCGAAACAGTTCTTCGAGCAAGTACAAAAGTAAAAACCGCTAACAAATTATTAGATGTCCATCTGCCTTATGAAGACGAAAATACTTTGCGCGACATCATTCTCAAACAGATGGAAAAAGAAGAAATAAATCCTGCTGTTGGCGCCTGTGTCTATTTTCCAAAATGCGGTCTGCGTGTCGCAAAAATGAATAATGGAAAAATTTCAAGAATTGAAGTAATACGTGCTATACATTAGACTCCAAACGTGTTATACTACATATATCAGATATATTTCCATTCTGACTATTAATTGTCAGATTATATTATCTGAAATTATGTGGAAAAGGAGTTGGCATCATGAAATTTATCATTATTGGCAAGAACATCGATGTAACCACGGGCTTAAGAGAAGCCGTAGAAAGTAAGTTAGGAAAATTAGAAAGGTACTTTACTCCCGACACGGAAATTCATGTAACATTAAGTGTGCAGAAGGAGCGGCAGAAAATCGAAGTAACGATTCCAGTCAAAGGTACGATCATCCGCTCCGAACAAGTCAGCGATGATATGTATGTATCCATCGATCTTGTAGAAGAAGTCATTGAGCGACAGCTTCGCAAGTACAAAAACAAACTGGTTGCAAGACATCAGGAAGGCAGCGGATTCAAGAAAGAATTTTTTGACAGTGAAAACACGGTGGAAGACGACAACGATATCAAAATCGTCCGCACCAAAAAATTCGGTTTCAAACCAATGTATCCAGAAGATGCCTGTGTACAGATGGAACTTCTCGGACATGATTTCTATGTATTCTGCAATGCCGAGACAGACGAAGTAAATGTTGTTTACCGCAGAAAGAACGGAGCGTTCGGATTGATCGAACCGGAATTTAATTAATACATCATAGATTAATATTAAAAGCACGGGAATCGGTTTCCGTGCTTTTTCTTATGCTTCTTCCAAAATCTTAAGTTCTCCGTCCACTTCCCCGTACCAAAGTTCTTCTCCTACTTCCATCACTGCTCTTCCGGCAGTTCCTTCTGTAACTTCTTCCTTAATTTCATCTAACATCTCGTTGGGGATCAAGGTATACAGAACAACCTGATCTGTATATTCCGAATCCAATGTTTTGATTTTCTTTTCACCTAATATATACTGAATCTTTCCTAATCCGGTATAATCTGTTGTGATCTTCAGTTTAAAACCAAATCTTTTGGTTATAATCTTAGAAGCAGAAAGCCCCGCCTGCGTTGCCGAAGCATATGCCCTCACAAGACCTCCCGTACCAAGAAGCGTTCCCCCAAAATATCTGGTAACTACAACTGCCACATTGTGAAGTTCTTCCCCAATGAGAACGTCCAGCATCGGTTTTCCTGCTGTACCGCTCGGCTCTCCGTCATCACTGCACCTTAAGATTTCCTGACGCTCTCCGATCGCATAGGCAAAACAATTGTGTGTGGCATTCCAGTATTTTTTCCGCATGGATTCTATAAATGCAAGCGCTTCCTCCTCTGTCTCCACCGGTACAACTGTAGCAATGAAGCGAGACTTCTTCTCCACAATTTCTCCCTCTCCGCCTGCATAAACAATCTTGTATTCTGTCAACATATACATACATTCCTTTCAAAGTAACAATACCGCTTTATTACTATAATAACGAAATTCTTAAGAATTTCCTAGTAAAATATGAACTTTTCATTTTTTTCTTTATTTCAATACGGTTCTTTGCTATAATATTTTGGTATGAAGGAGGCTTATACGCATGAATTATGGAAGAAAAAATGCTGCAAAAAAGCAGAAAAAAATAACATCCAAATCCACCATGCAGGGAAAGCGTGTCGGGGTACGTCTTTTCAAAGCATTTTTGCTATGCCTGGTGGTCATTGCAATCGTCGGCATCATCGGCGGTGGTCTGTTCGTGAAGCGGATCATTGACAATGCACCGGAGGTTACACCGGATGATGTAAAGCCAAAGGGCTTCACTACATTCGTATATGCAGACGACGGTAAAACAGAGCTGGAGCGCTTTGTTGCTTCCGGTTCCAACCGAATCTATAAAACTCTGGATGAGATTCCAAAAGATTTGGGAAATGCCTTTGTCGCCATCGAGGACGAGCGTTTCTATGATCATAACGGAATCGACCTTCACGGTATCATCCGAGCCGGTATTGCTACTCTCTCTGGTAATGAACAGGGAGCCAGTACTCTGACACAGCAATTGATCAAGAACAATGTATTTCCTAATTTTGTCCACGAAGAAACTTTCTACGACAAAGCAGAAAGAAAGCTTCAGGAACAGTTCCTTGCTCTCCAGATTGAAAAACAGATGAGCAAAGATGAAATTTTGGAAAGCTATATGAACACAATCAACCTGGGGCAGAACTGTCTCGGTGTACAATCTGCAGCCAAGCGCTATTTTGGCAAGGATGTATCAGAGTTAACCCTTTCCGAATGTGCATGTATTGCCGGAATTACCCAGAACCCTTCCGGATATAATCCAGTAACACATCCGGAAAATAATGCAAAGAGAAGAAAATCTGTATTAAACAATATGCTGGAGCAGGGCTATATTGATCAGGCGGCTTATGATGAAGCATTAAATGATGATGTCTATGCACGCATTCAAAAAGTAAATAGTTCTTCTGAAGAAAAGAAACCGACTTCTTACTTTGTAGATGCACTTTCTGAGCAGGTTATGAAGGATCTGCAGCAACAGCTTGGTTATACAGAGACGCAGGCTTACAACGCTGTATACAGCGGCGGTTTGAGTATCTACTCTACTCAGAATGTAGAAATGCAGAAGATCTGTGACGAAGAGATGAATGATGATTCTAACTATCCGGGCTTGAAAGAATACGGTCTTGACTATGCCCTGACAGTAACAAGAGCCGATGGTTCCGTTGAAAACTACGGCTCCGGACATATCAAAAAATATGCAAAAGAAAAACACGGTAAAAAATACGGACTGATCTATTCCAGTGAAGAAGATGCACGGGCAATGGTCGAGGAATGGAAAGCTACGATTGCCCAGGAAGGTGATACGTATGATGAGGTAATCAACATCACTCCTCAGCCTCAGGCATCTGTAACAATCATGGATCAAAAAACCGGCGCCATCAAAGCAATGGTTGGCGGACGCGGCGCTAAAAATTCCAGTTTAAGCTTAAACCGCGCTTACAGAGGTTCTACACGGCAGCCTGGTTCCACCTTTAAGATTCTTGCAGCTTACGCACCGGCTATTGATTCCTGTGGCAAGTCTTTATCTACCATCGTTGTAGATGAACCTTATAAATACAAGAACGGAAAGAACGTGAAAAATGCAAGCCGGTCATATAAGGGCGCTGTTACTTACCGGACTGCAATTGCAAATTCCATCAACGTCTGCGCAGTGAAGGTCAGTGATGAGATTTCACAGGAGCTTGGATTTGAATATTGCGAAAAATTCGGTATCAGCACTCTTGTAAAAGAGAAGAAAACAGACGCCGGGGTCTTCAGCGACATCAACCAGACACTGGCTCTCGGTGGTGTAACCGATGGTGTGTACAATTACGAATTATGTGCAGCCTACGCTACAATCGCAAATGGTGGCACTTACAATACACCAACCTTATATACAAAGATTGTTGACCATGACGGTAATGTCCTGCTTGAGAACCCGGGTGAATCCCACCAGGCAATTAAAGAGGGAACTGCTTCTCTTCTTACAAGCGCAATGGAGACAGTTGTAACAAGTGGTACCGGTCGTTCCTGCCAGCTTAATAACATGCCTGTAGCTGGAAAAACAGGTACAACAACTTCCAACAAAGACCTTTGGTTCTGCGGATATACTCCATACTATACTTGTGCAGTATGGGGTGGTTATGATGACAACAAAGAATGTAACTATGATACCAGCTTCCGTTTCCGCATATGGAAAGGTATTATGAGCCGTATCCATGACGGACTGGAATACAAAGAATTTGATACTACAAAAGGTTTAATTCAGAAGACAGTATGTACCTTAACCGGAAAGCTTGCAGTAGCCGGACAGTGTCCTTCCGCTACAGAATACTTTGCTGAGGGTACAGAGCCAACCGAAACCTGTCCGGGACACGAAGATGTTGTCAGCCCTGATGATGAAGAGGATGATGAAGACAATGCAGAAGGAACAGCACCGGAACAGCCAAATACAACACCGTCAACACCAAATACCGGAAACGGTAATAACGGTGGCGGTAATACTGGTGGCGGCAACGCTGGTGGAGGCAACACTGGCGGTGGCGACACTGGCGGTGGTGACACTGGTGGTG
>FR892673.1:47502-94012 GCA_000433535.1 Dorea sp. CAG:317 | reverse complement strand
GCGGTGACACTGGCGGCGGTGACACTGGCGGTGGCAATACTGGTGGCGGTGACACTGGCGGCGGCAACACCGGTGGTTCCACCCCATGATGCTTCACAGTTAAAAATAGTATAAATCAACGCTAACGTACAAAAGGCGGATGACCAATGGCTAATTACAGCCACTGATCATCCGCCTTTATATAAATAGTAACTCTATCTTAATAAATAGCAACTTTATCCTAAAATTAATTTTGCCGCTCCACAGATTCCCGCATCATTTCCGAGAACGGCAATAATAAACTCAGTACCTTCATTTGCAAAGAATGCTTTCTCGAGGAAATATTTTTTCACATACTGAATAATAATCGGACCGGCTTTTGACACGCCTCCGCCAATAATAAACATAGACGGGTCGATCACTGCCGCCACGTCTGCCAATGCATATCCAAGATAAGCACCGAATTCTTCTACGATTTCTTCTGCGACTTTATCTCCTTCTTTCAATGCATCAAACACCGCTTTAGCGGTAATCTCCTGTCCGCGGAGCAAAGTCATATCATTATTCTTCGCGAGACGGATTCTTGCAAGCCTTGCAATTCCTGTCGCAGAAGCATATTGCTCAAGACATCCTTTCTTTCCGCAGCCACATTTATCTGTTTCCTGTCTGTTTGCAAGAATATGACCAATCTCACCGCCGGCGCCATTTGTTCCGACCAGAGGACGTCCTCCGACAATCACTCCGCCACCGACACCGGTTCCCAGAGTGACCATAACCAGATTCTTATGTCCTCTTCCTGCTCCCAGCCACATTTCTCCTAATGCAGCCATATTTGCATCATTTCCTACTTCCACCTTGAATCCGGTAAGCTCTTCTAATTCACGTTTAACTTCTTTATAACCCCATCCGAGATTTGCGGTATTCTTTACGACACCGTCTTCATTTACAGGAGCCGGGATTCCAATACCGATACCTTCCATGTCCTCTCTTGCAATCCCATCTTTTTTACATTTTTCTGCAATGGCTTCTGCAATATCCGGAAGAATTGCTTCTCCTTTATTCTCTGTCCTTGTCTTAATCTCCCATTTATCAACCAATACACCATCTGCCTGAAACAATCCGATCTTTACAGTTGTTCCTCCTACATCAACACCAAAACAATACTTCATGATATCCTCCTATTTTCTCTTTGTCATATTCTGCTGTACACGCTTGTACAATTCCTGCGCGGCATTGTATCCCATGCTCTTCTGTCTGTGATTGATCGCCGCTGTTTCAACGATGATCGCAAGATTACGTCCCGGACGAATCGGAAGCTGATGACAGACAACTTTATTTCCAAGAAATTCTGTATACTGCTCTTCCAGTCCAAGACGGTCATATTCCTTATCTCTATCCCATTCTTCCAATGTAATTACGAGATCAATGTTCTGCGTTTCACGCACGCTCTGCACACCATATAACATCTTAACATCTACGATTCCAATTCCTCGAAGTTCAATGAAATGTCTTGTAATATCCGGCGCTGTTCCCACAAGTGTCTCATCACTGACCTTGCGGATCTCAACCACATCATCACTGACCAGACGATGACCACGCTTAATAAGCTCCAGAGCCGCCTCACTCTTACCGATACCACTCTCTCCCATAATAAGCACGCCAACACCATAGACATCTACAAGTACACCGTGAATAGAAATGCACGGCGCCAATTCAACATTCAGCCATCTGATTATCTCAGCAGAAAATGCCGACGTTGGAGTCTCTGTAGAAAATACCGGAACATTTGCCTTGTTGGCTTTCTCAATCAGGCTGTCATCCGGTTTAAGATTCCGACAGAAAATGATACACGGTATTTTATAAGACAATAACATATCATATATCTTCTCTTTTTCATCTTCTTCCACATTCTCCAGAAAAGTATACTCCACACATCCGATCAGCTGTACCCGTTCATATGCAAAATGTTCAAAGAAACCAGTAAGCTGGAGTGCCGGACGGTTAATGTCCGGAACCATTACTTTTTTCTCTGTCATATCGACATCCGGCGTGAGATTTTTTAAATTTAATTTTTCTACTACCTTACTTAATTTCACATAATTTCCCATGTTTTTGCTCCCACTCCTTTTATTCATCTAATTATATCAGTATAGCACACTAATGAAAAAAGTTATATACATCTTCTGCCGATTTTTTGTTCATAGAGGGTAATTTTTCCAGTTCTTCTACCGTTGCATTTTTAATTGCAGTAATATCAGCAAAATACTTCATCAAATCCTTTCTTCTGGCAGGCCCCACTCCCGGAATATCATCCAAAATAGAATGTACCTGATTTTTTCCTCTTAATTGTCTGTGAAAAGTAATTGCAAAACGATGTGCCTCATCCTGTATCCTTGTAATCAGACGAAAGGCTTCTGAATTTCTGTCAATTGGAAGCTCGACATTCTGATAATACAGGCCTCGCGTGCGATGATGATCGTCTTTTACCATTCCACACACCGGAATATCAAGATGCAGGTCATTTAGCACCTTTAATGCAATATTCACCTGCCCCCTTCCTCCGTCCATAAGGATCAGATCCGGGAACGTCGTAAATCCTCCCATTTCCTTTCCTTCTTCCCGCTCCTTCAGACCATGCGTAAATCTTCTTGTGAGCACTTCTTCCATACTGGCATAATCATCTGCACCCTGTACCCCTTTAATCTTGAATTTACGGTAATCGTTCCGCTTCGGTTTTCCTCTTTCGTAGACGATCATCGAACCTACCGAGTCAAAACCGCTCGTATTGGAAATGTCATAAGCTTCCATACGGGAAATACTTTCTAAGCCAAGAATTTTTCCGAGTTCCTTGACTGCGCCGATCGTGCGTCCCTCTTCTCTCTTCAACCGCTCTTTATCCGTACTTAATACAAGCTGTGCATTTTTCTTTGCCAGCTCAACAAGCTTTTCTTTTGTCCCTTTTTGCGGCACGTGAATATGGACTTTGTGACCACGTCTGACACTCAGCCATTCTTCAATAATCTCCTGATCTTCGATCACTTCCGGAAGCATAAGCTCTGCCGGAATGTAGGGGGTTCCCGCGTAAAACTGTTTCACAAAGCTGGACAGAATCTCTCCCGGCATTTGATCTTCCGAAATCTTCAGATAAAAATGATCTCTCCCGATCAGGCGGCCGCCACGAATAAAAAACACCTGAACAACCGCATCCTCTGACTCAGAGGCAACTGCAAGAATATCTCTGTCCTCTCCTGCCGTATCTGTTATCTTCTGTTTCTGCGCAATCTTGTGGACACTGTAAAGAAGCTCCCGATACTCTGCCGCCTTCTCAAATTCCAGATTTTCCGCTGCCTCCTGCATCTTTTGCTCCAATTCTTTTAAAATAAGATCATAATTGCCATTTAAAAATTGGAGCACTTGCGCAATTGATTTTCGATATTCTTCTTCGGAAACATAGCCCTGACAAGGCGCATCACATTGATGGATGTGATAATTCAGACAAGGTCGTTCCTTGCCGATATCTTTCGGCAGCTTCCGATTGCAGCTTCTGATGTGATATAATTTTCGAATCAGATCTATGGTATCCTTAACTGCTCCTGCACTGGTATAAGGTCCAAAATACTTTGCTTTATCCTTCACCATCTTCCTCGCCATCATAATCCTCGGAAATGGTTCATCCATAGTTACCTTTATAAATGGATATGCTTTATCGTCCATCAACATCGTATTATATTTCGGACGATGCTCTTTAATCAGATTACATTCCAATACAAGCGCTTCTAACTCTGAATCTGTCACAATATACTCAAATCTGGCAATATGGGTCACCATCTGCTCAATTTTCACACCTTTGTTCCGACTGCTTTGAAAATATTGGCGAACCCGGTTTTTCAGACTGATCGCTTTTCCCACATAGATAATCTCATCTTTTTCATCATGCATTAAATATACTCCCGGCTTTCCCGGCAGTTTTTTTAATTCTTCCTGAATATCAAACATAATGTCTCCTAAATCAATTTTATACGATAAAAGGATGGAAGCAAAATCCTCCATCCTTTTACTTGTGCTTTTATTATAACATTACACTTCTTCTGATTCAATTTCTTTTGTTCCGGTTTCCGTATCGACTTCCTGTGCTTCATGATTGTTCACTGGTGTCATCGCAATTCGTTCTGCCGTTTTTCCTTCTTTATCCTCTGAAGAGATTCCTTCTACTTCATGGAATATTTCCATAAATTCTTTTCCGGTAATCGTTTCCTTCTGAATAAGGAAATCAGAAATCTTATCTAACGATGTCCGATGCTCACTAAGCAGCCGCTTCGCTTCTGCATAAGCATCTTTCAGCATTTTCATTACTTCTTTATCAATCTCTGCCGCCGTCTCAGGACCACAGTTACTCACCGGTCTTCCGTCCAGATATCGGTTCTGGATCGACTCTAAACCGATCAGTCCGAATTTTTCACTCATTCCATATTGAGTGATCATCGCTCTTGCAATGCTGGTTGCCTTCTCGATATCATTCGATGCGCCTGTTGTCACTGTATCAAAGACAACTTCTTCTGCGGCACGCCCTGCCAACATTCCTACGAGCATTGCCTCAAGCTCTTTCTTTGTATTTAAGAACTTCTCCTCTTCCGGTGTCTGCATCACATAGCCAAGCGCTCCCATTGTACGAGGTACAATCGTAATCTTCTGTACCGGTTCAGAATCCTTCTGAAGTGCACTTACAAGCGCGTGCCCCACTTCGTGGTAGGAGACAATTCTTCGCTCTTCCTGACTCATGATTCGGTCTTTCTTCTCTTTTCCTACCAGAACAACTTCTACTGCCTCGAAAAGATCTGCCTGACTCACCGCATTTCTTCCATGCTTAACCGCATTGATCGCAGCTTCATTTATCATATTGGCAAGATCTGAACCAACCGCACCGGATGTTGCAAGGGCAATCGCCTCTAAATCAACCGTTTCATCCATTCGAACGTCTCTGGAATGTACCTTCAATACATCTACACGTCCTTTTAAATCCGGTTTTTCTACTACAATTCGACGGTCAAAACGTCCCGGTCTTAAAAGCGCAGGATCTAAGATCTCCGGACGGTTTGTAGCTGCAAGAAGCACCAGTCCCTTATTACTCTCAAATCCATCCATCTCTGCGAGAAGCTGATTCAATGTCTGTTCTCTCTCATCGTTGCTTCCCATCTGATTATCTCTGCTCTTACCAATGGCATCAATCTCATCAATAAAAATAATACACGGCGCCATCTGCTGTGCCTGTTTAAACAGATCACGTACTCGTGAAGCACCTACACCTACATACATTTCCACAAAGGCAGATCCGCTCAAAGAAAAGAACGGAACCTTTGCTTCTCCGGCAACTGCCTTAGCCAGCAAAGTCTTACCGGTTCCCGGAGGTCCGACAAGGAGCGCTCCTTTTGGAAGCTTCGCTCCCACACTCGTATATTTCCCCGGATTGTGCAGAAAATCTACCACTTCCTGCAGAGATTCCTTCGCTTCTTCCTGACCTGCCACATCCCGGAAGGTCACTCCGGTCTGTTTCTCTACATACATTTTAGCATTGCTCTTCCCGACGCCCATCATTCCGCCGCCTTTTGCCATCTTTCTGGTCATCCAAACGATCATTCCCACCAGAAGGGCAATCGGAAGAAATGTGCCGATCAACTGCCAGATTACCGCAGATGTTGTATCCGGTATTTCCTGACTGTACACGACATGATGCTTGTAAAGTCTCTCTGACAAAGTGTCATCTTTGACAACACCGGTATAATATTCTTTTGCAGTCCTTTCACCTTTTTCTTTTTTCATAGTGATCACAAGCTGATCATTCTGAATTTCTACTCTTGCTACCTGTCCCTTATCCACATATTCAAGGAACTTGTCATAAGTAATCTCTGACTCTGCGCCCTCTCCCTGGAATTGATAGAGTGCCATTACCAAAATACTGGTAATAAGAGTCACTAAAATAATAAAAGAAAATCCCTGCTTGTTATTCTTATTATTGGGATTTTGATTATTTTTCTTTTGGTTGTCCATGTTTCTCCTCCTGTTATTACCATTTTATTATACGGACAGCCTACCTATAAATCAATAAAAACATTATGAAAAGATTGTAAACTTCCTATACTTTGTAGTATACTTGATAAGGTAATATTTCATACTGATAAAAAGATTAGAAGCACGAGGTTAGAAAGATGAATATAGGATTTGATAATGAAAAATATTTGCAGACACAATCATCACATATTAAGGAACGTATCAAACAATTTGATAATAAACTTTATTTGGAATTTGGCGGAAAACTTTTTGATGATTATCACGCATCTCGTGTTCTTCCGGGATTTCAACCAGACAGTAAAATGCGCATGCTGATGCAGCTCTCCGATCAGGCAGAGATCATTATTGTCATCAGCGCAGAAGATATAGAGAAAAATAAAGTACGCGGTGATCTTGGAATCACTTATGATTTAGACGTTTTAAGACTGATGTCTATTTTCAAAAATCACGATTTATTTGTCGGAAGTGTTGTCATCACGAAATACAGCGGTCAGGAAAGCGCTTCTTTATTTAAAAACCGACTGGAAAAATTAGGAATCAAAGTATACCGTCATTATCCGATCTCCGGATACCCATCTAATATCCCTCACATTGTCAGTGATGAAGGATATGGAAAAAATGATTATATTGAAACATCCCGCCCGTTGATCGTCGTAACTGCACCGGGACCGGGAAGCGGAAAAATGGCAGTCTGCTTATCACAGCTCTACCATGAACACAAGCGCGGTATCTGTGCCGGATATGCAAAATTCGAGACTTTCCCGATTTGGAACATCCCGTTAAAACATCCGGTCAACCTTGCTTATGAGGCAGCAACTGCAGATTTAAATGATGTCAATATGATTGATCCGTTCCATTTAGAAGCATATGGTCAGACAACGGTTAACTATAATCGTGACGTAGAGATCTTCCCTGTGTTAAATGCCATGTTTGTACGCATTTATGGAGAAAGTCCTTACAAATCACCTACAGACATGGGCGTAAATATGGCCGGAAACTGTATTTGTGATGATGAAGTATGTAAAGCAGCTTCCAAGCAGGAAATTATTCGAAGATATTACGATTCTCTGAGACGCCACCTCATCGGTGCATGCTCAGATGAAGAAGTGTATAAATTAGAAATGCTGATGAATCAGGCAGGTATCACTGTTCATGACCGTCCTGTTGTAGATGTAGCATTAAAACACGCAGAAGAAACCGGAGCCCCTGCTGCCGCACTGGAACTTCATGACGGCCGCATCGTAACAGGTAAAACTTCCAATCTGCTTGGAGCCTCCGCAGCACTTCTTCTCAATGCCCTGAAAGAGTTGGCCGGTATTGACCACAAATTACACGTGATCTCTCCGGAGGCGATCGAGCCGATTCAAAAATTAAAAACACTGTATCTGGGAAGCAAGAATCCAAGATTACACACAGACGAGATTCTTATTGCTCTTTCTGTCAGCGCCGCTTCCAACCCTACTGCCCAGCTGGCACTTGCACAGCTTCCGAAATTAAAAGGATGCCAGGCTCACACTTCTGTTATGATCGGAACAGTTGATATGAAACAATTCAAAAAACTGTCCATACAGGCAACCTTTGAAGCAAAATATGAAAAAACTTCCAATCTTTTCCACGGAAAAGGACTTTAGTCAGACAGGAACATTTTTCCTCCTTAAGAATACCTTATATCACCAGGTTTTTTAAGGAGGATTTTTATTATGAAAAAAAGGCTGATGGTACTTGTTTTAGTCACAACCATGCTAATGGCCGGCGTTTTATCTGCCTGTTCATCGAAAGAATCAGACAAAGACACGAAAGACACATCAAAAGCTGCACAGGAAAAAACAGTGCAAAAAAATCACTCATCCGAAAAGAAAAAGGTCGTATTAAATGAAGTGGCACATTCTATTTTCTATGCACCTATGTATATCGCCATTGAAGAAGGGTATTTTGCTGAGGAGGGAATCGACCTCGAACTTGTAACCGGATTTGGAGCGGATAAAACTATGACCGCTGTGCTATCCGGAAATGCTGATATCGGATTCATGGGCTCTGAGGCTTCCATCTATACTTACAACGAAGGCGCTTCTGACTATGTAGTAAATTTTGCCCAGCTTACGCAGAGAGCCGGGAACTTTCTGGTTGCCCGTGAGAAAAATGATGATTTTTCATGGGAGAATTTAAAGGGGAAAGAAGTGCTTGGCGGAAGAAAAGGTGGTATGCCGGAGATGGTTTTTGAATACATCTTAAAGCAACATAAAATTGACCCGGAAAAAGATCTGACAATCAATCAGAACATTGACTTTGGTTCTACTGCCGCAGCGTTCTCTGAAGGTCAGGCCGACTTTACCGTTGAATTATAGTTTTTACTGCACCTATTCAGCTTTTATTTCTATAGTACTCCCGACAGTTTTTAGGCTGTCGGGAATTTTTTAGTATTGTTTAATAACAACAGAGTATCCTTTTGCCTTTAATTCGGCAGCGAGCTTCTCTGCGTTTTTCTTGTTTCCGAATGCTCCAACCTGTACTCGATACAACGCGCCAGAGCTCGAACCAGATCCATCACTTGAACTTTGACTCTTATATGCAATACCGAGATATCTCAAGATAGCTTTTGCATAGGCAACACCAAAGGCCTTTTGCTCTGCCACGGTGTCAATGATGTCGTTGTCCTTGTCATTGTCAATGAACGCACACTCGCACAGTACAGCCACCATCTTAGTGCCTCTTGTAAATGCAAGATTCTTCGTCTTTATGCCTCTGGAGTTCTGCCCGATTTTCTTAGTTTCATCTTCGCAATACTGCGCTAACTTCTTTCCTTTTTCGCTTGTAGCATAGTAATAACTTTCTGATCCATCACCCTTTCCGGCATTTGTATGGAAAGAAACTGCTACAGAAGCTCCGCACGCATTTGCTTCTTTTACTTCCTGCGACACTGGATCGTTTTCGTCTTTTGTTCTACTGCATACAACTGTTACACCATGCCTTATCAATTCATTGTGACAGGCAAGCATGATCTGCAGGTTAATGTCCTTCTCTTTCATCCCGTAAGCTACTGCCCCCGGATCACTTCCACCATGTCCGGCACTAAGAAATACTTTTGCCATAATAATTCTCCTTTTCTATTCTACAAATACCCAATCTTCTGCCAACATGTCCGCCTGTGACGCTAACCAACCCATCTGAACCCCGGAGGTTCCGACAAACGCAATTGCCTTATTTCCAATAGACTCATGCTCACAATTGATAACATTGCCTTCAAATGTATATGAGATTCCTGTTGCAAGCTGAATATACTGTTTCTTTCCATTCCACCCTTTACGTGCAACTTTCAATCCTCGTTTCACATACTTAATTGCTTCCCCAAAAGAAAATGTCGCTTCTCCACCGAGTACCGGGCAATTATTTCCATCTGCCGGAATCCATTCCTCAGAAAGAACATTCATCAATGTATATTCAACTCGCTGTGTTTCCCTGATATCTAATCGCTGATTGTCCTTTGTGTACATGATAATTGTCTGTGTTTCTTCATCCCAGCACCAATAACCTCCCCATGTAGGAAGCTTCATTGGAATTCCTTTTTTCATTTCTTCTAATGCTTGTTTAAATTTCATTCCCATATTGTTTCCTCTCTTTCATTTTTGCAAAATGACGATTACTCGCCCTCTACTTCTGGGATGCCTGCTACGCTAGTTAAGATACTTACAATGCCTGCAACAACAGAAGCAGACAATACCATCTTCCAATCTACCGCGCTGAGCACCGCCCCTGTTCCGATCACTGCAACTGCTGTCTGCGCCATCGTTTTTACTGCTCTAATTCCTGCGGCTTTGAGCCACTTTTTGGTATCTACAGATACCTTTAATACGCTGTTTTTAAACATGCTATCCCTCCTCTTAGAGTCCAATCTGTGCGACCAAAAGCCCAAACACTGCTCCGATCGCTAATGTTAATAAGTACCACTTAACCTTGCGCCATGTGTCCCCGTCCCTGTTTTCCAGTTCTTCCAACCGGCTCTCCTGTCGGTTCTGGGACTTAACCAACTGCTCCACGCTCTGTGCTAAGCTGTGCACACTGGTGGTAAGTTCTCCAATTTGTCGCACGGTTTCTTCCAAGTCCGTAAGACGGTGGTTAATTCGCTTATGCTCGTCTTCCATCCTGCGCTTGAACTCTTCGTGCTCTGCTCTATCAATTGGTGTATCCATGTTGTACCTCCTACATTAAGCTATTTACAATTTCAGATACGACACTTTTAAGATTGAAAAGCTTCGGCACCTGTTCTAAAGTGAATGTCCCTGTTAATACTAAACTCACCCATGTTTTTACTAAAATACTGTCTTTTGAAAATGTCATATTATAAGTCCTCCGTTTCTAATACTCTAAATACAATTTCCTTTAAGTTACTAATATTTGGTACGTTTTCTTTTTGATACGTCCCATTTCTTACCAGCTCTACCCATGTTTTTACAATTACGCTATTTTCATTAAACACTAGTACCACCTCCCTGCATGGACGCAATAAGCATTGTAAGTTCTGCGATTGCCATCTGCATATCTGTATTGGTCTGCTCTATGGTCTGTTCTGCACTGGCAAGGCGCTCCTCTACAGATTCTCCGACTTTGTTTACCACGATTCCGTAAATCTTCCCAGCGTATTCTTCTGTACGGTAAAACTCAGTGTAATTTTCGTACTCTCCCAACACCTGACCCCGTTCTGTCACGGTCATTTTCGCGGTCTTGATCGGATCCGTAAACAATTTTCTAAGTTCTTCCGGTGTCGTCCCGGCAACCAGCACTTGCAAGCCACCGCCAAGCTCTGTAGCTTTTTGAATGGCAAGCGTAGTACCATCGTTAAATCTTAGCTGCATCTTATCTCCTTTCTGCCGGTAATCTGCCACCGGCAAGGCAATAAAATAAGAGCCTGTATTGGCTCTTGGTTGACAAGTTACGTATAATTTTTTAATTACTAAATGGCAAGTTGGATCGTTTAGTGTTAATCAAATCATACCAAAAAGACAATATTACAATACCTGCAAATGACTTTATATCATCAAGCATAGAAGTACCTGTTATACCTGGATACAACAGGACTATTTGGTATGGTTACTTGGGAAATTCGACTATTGGTGGAATCAATTCTTCTTTTTGTAATTTATTCAGAATTTATACTCCCACTGGCGAAGATATCGTAGAATTTTCAATTAAAAATTTCAAAAACGAAACAGCTAAAGTAAAGTTATTTTTGAGAATGATTTATATAAAAGATAGCATATGTAACTAGTTTACATTTGCAAGTGGCGATCCGAAATTCGGTGAGTTTTATGTGAGCAGGTCTTACACAAGAACCTTCCCTGTAGAAAGTCTTACACCTTGTTCCGTACAAGCTATACCGTACAATAATAGTTATTCTTTGTTACTATTAACAACATCCTCTTTGAATAAGAAAGATTTCACTGTAAGACTTATCAGAAGTGGTGGTTCTGATTTTGAAAGTATAATATGTTGGCAAGCAATCGGACGGTGGAAATAATTACAATACATCATTTCTTAAATAAATAACCGAAGCATCAAACGTTTCGGGCGTGTTAGCTGATTTTGCATCAAAGTAAAAACGCACACTGTTACTCACTATGTTAACGTCTGATGTTATAGTTGTGGCGTGGCTAGAATAAACATTTGCGATTATGGCGGTATATCCGTCAATAGCATCAATTACAATAGATGTCACGCTCCTTTGTCCTGCCGCAACATTAATTCGATTAGAGTATGTTTTCTTAATAATCAGCTTTTTCATATTGCCATTTAGTAACTCCAAATTACTCATCACTGGGAGCAGTTTTTTAACCTCTGTGACATTAATCCCATCATAATGCACTTCAAATACCGGACAATCATCAATCAAATCTCCATTCTGCAGATTGCCAATGGTATGCTGCGGTACTTTCGGATTAGATGCATCCGGCGTGCCAATAATTACTACCCACTCATTTTTCTCAAGTCCGGTTTCATCATTTCTTGTGTATCGATTTACAATAAGGTCAATTCTCTTTACCCCTTGACTTCCATTCGTAAGAGTAACTTCATCGTAGGTATTAAGGTCCACACAAGATATATTTCCATGATGTGACATCATTCCGCCTCTGATCTTAAGCATATTGTTAGATGCTAACTCCGGTTCTAAGTTTTCTCCGGATGTTAAAATATAGCTTCCCTGCCCAACGGTTCCATCTATGATCTGCCGGAACTGCTCCGATGTCACATGTGGCGTTCCAGTCTTTCCGCTTACTATCTTCATTCTTCATTCTCTCCTTCCAGCTCGTAGATCTTTGATTCTATTCTGTTAGTAACTTCGTAAATAATGTTCTCTATTGGCTTCGCCATATACATGCCAGTAAGGTAGTCTCGCCCTCCGACAATATCTCCTATAGATACTTCCAGTCCGAGTCTATCTATATCCATTCCAAACGTCTTTTTACTACAAAGTTCTAAAAGCTTATCTTTAGACTGGCTCTCTAGCTGGTCTGTCTCTGTGGACGTATTTTCGTAGACTTCTGCAATCTCATCGAGTCCCTTGTAATATTGCGTCTTTTTAATGCTGCCATCCGGATGTACATATAGATGCAGCACGTTTCTTTCCTGCAATTCACCCTTACCAGCAACAATCAGATGATTGACTCCGTTCCTTTTATCGTCCATCGTATAAGTAAGCCCAGAGTCCTTAGACAATTCAATCTCTTTCGAGTAATCCTGAATCGGGACTGCACAGACCGATATATAGCCGGTCGTCCCCTGCTCTCTCCGGTGCCGGATATCTAACCGATACCCTTTGCTGTAGAGCATTTTTGTGACACCATCTAATAACGTACAATATCGGTCAAATTTATAATTGGAAACCGTCACCCCGGTATCTATTGTAGGAACAACATATAAACCGTCAAACTCCGGCTCGATCAGCGCCTTCAGCACTGTATTTAGTTCACCGGATACTCGTTTATAGTCCTGTCCGTTCGGAGGCTGTATGATCTTCTTATCCATCCGCCCACGCCACGTATAGCCTTTTAGCTCTACATAATCAAGAGCAGTACTTGTCAATACATTTCCGATAATTCCACCAAACTCTGTATTTGGAACATATACGAGATTTCCAAAGGTCATGTCTTCTGTCCAGTATGCTCTTGCAATCTGCACGGAAAAAGTCTTATTGCTATTCGCATCAAAACTGCAGTTGGCATCCCTTAGCGGTCTTGCGCCGATTTCTCGATCTCTCGTTGCAAGTATTACCATGCTGCTTCCCTCCTCTTTAAATACAGAACTAAATCAATACCATAGTCACCGGGCCAGTTCACCCTAATCATTCCGCATGGAATCTTTTCAAAGATGGAATATTCGTAGCCCCGTGCATCGAATAAGTCAGACGTCAAACCATTATTTAAATGCTTTACAACGGTCTGTTCAGAACTATCAATTACAAGATATTCCCCAGCCTCTAACGTGGTTAAAACCTCATAAGGATATCCGTTTATTAATACCCTAGGGTTCACACAGGGACCATATATTGTCATTTCAAAATCAGAAGAAATGATATGATCAACCTCGAATACTTCTGATCCCCTTTTCTCGTTTGCGAAATCAAAAGGAAAATCAAACGGGAAATCCAATCCGTCTGCCGCTTTCGCAATAGTCTGTGGATAGAAACTCTTTTTAACTTCTGTGATCCACGAAAGTTCCGGTGCCCAAAACGTTAATTCTACCTCACTGTATACATATCCTTTCCATCCGTTCTTTTCCGTCCGAATAATCTGGCACGGAAGAAATGTATCGTTCACGTACAGTCGTCCAAGAACTCCAACCTCAGAATCGTATGATATCACCCTGTACAACTTTTCCATATTGGATATAAATTCTTCTCGTTTTCCGAAGACATCTATAGATACTGTTTTCTCATATCCATCTGTGGAGTCCTCCCAACTCGAATCGAACCAGTCCGACTCCACAGTTTTAAAAGGTGCCTTGGTCAGCCAAAGCACCTCGCCTTTACTGTTTTTATAATATGCTTTTACCATACTGGTACTGCTCCTTTCGGCAATGGCTTGTCTATCCTGTTTTTATCGAGATAGATCGGTCTCTTCGCCATCTTGTCCGCTGCCTTCATTTGTATTCTCTCCAGACGATCATAATCAATGCCATCTGTAGCATCACTCAACGCTTTCATGCGGCCAACACCACCTCTGTTCACGCCTCCACCACTCAATACCGTACTGGCATTGTCTTTCAAACTTCCGATAGCTGTTTTTAAGCTTGCATTCATACTCTTTATCGGCACATTTTTATCAAACCCTATGCCCATACCAAGCGCCATCATTTTACCGACTTGGTCTCGGAATACTCTTGAAGGTGAATGTATATCAAGGAAGTCTTTTGCAGCGTTCAGCGCACTCTTTGCAGCACTCTTTGCAGCTTCTACGATTGCACCTCCGGCACTTTTCAGACCATTAGCAATACCTTTAATGATGTTAGATCCTACTTCTCCCCAATTAATTGATGTAAACGCATTTTTAATCTGTGAAATAATTGATGGAATCTTACTGATCAGCTGTGGCACAGCCTGTATCAAACCGGTAGCTAACATTCCCAGAATCTTTATACCTGCTTGCAAGATTTTAGGCAGATTACTAATAATGGCAGAAGCTAACTGGCCGATAATCGTAGGAGCTTTGTTGATCAGCTGTGGCAGCGCATTTACAAGCCCTTGTGCTAAACCAACAAGCAAATCAATTCCGGCATCTATAATCTGATCAATATTACTGAGCAACGAAGACGCCAAGGTTAAAATCAGATTAACCGCTGTCGGGATTAAAGTCGGAAGCTGCTGGGCAATCCCGGAAATCAGAGATGAGACAACAGCAATACCTCCCTGAATAATAGCTGGTAAATTAGCTGTTATTGCCAGCAGTAAATTATTAAGAATCTGCCCGCCTTGCGCTGTCAAATTTGGAAGTGCGGATACAATTCCGTTGCAGAAATTTGTAATCAGTTCCGGTCCCTTGGTCTGCATAGTGGTTAAAAGCGTGTTGGTCTGCTCTCCAAACTGCGTGTTAAGCAGTCCAAGACCAGCTACAAGAACACCGGCAACAAGACCAAAGTTCATAAGCTTAGCAAAACCAGGCATAAACTTTCCGACATTTCCAAGCACTCCAGAAAGAGCAGATCCTACATTTCCACCCCACGTGCCTAAATAGCCCGTGAAATCAGAAAACGCACTTGTGATTCCTGGGAATTTCCCGGCAACTGCTTTTCCTATCTTCCCTATCGGGCTAACTATTTTACCCGGAAGAGACGCAACGGTACTTCCAATCTTTCGGACACTTCCAGTCACTTTCGGCATCATAACATCGAATGGACCCGTGATAGCACTTCCTAATGTTCCGAAACTTTTTCCGAGTCCTCCGATTGATTTCTTTGCAGAATCAAATTTTCCAGGAATGCTCTTTACACCATTTCCTATACCACTTAGCGCACTGGTGAACGCTCCTGACGCTGTACTTGCGACTTCCATTCCCTTACCGATTCCTGCTAATGCCGGAACTGCTGTTACTAGCAAGCCGCCCATCTTGGCAAGGTTCACAAGCTCTTCCGTAGACATGGAGTTAAGCTTATCGACAAGCGTATTTACGGTGACTGTTAATTTCTCGATTATGGGAGAGCCGGCGCTGATCTTGTCCGTAATTCCACTAATTGCATTGATTCCGACCTGTGACAATGTGTCAAACGCCGGCTGCAACTGTCCAGTCAGCGTCTCAATCAGCCCGTCTGTAGCTTGTCCTATAGTTTTATACTGTGTAGCAAGCGCGGTGAAATCTGCATTTGTTCCTGTCTTCGCAATCGCATCAAAAAACTCTTCTGTTTTTACCTTTCCATCCTGTACATTAGAAATCAGCTCTTGCGTCGACATTCCCATCGTTTTTGCAACTGCAGAGATACCAGCCGGAGTCTGTTCTACCATCAGTTTAAAGTCTTCCCATGCAATCTTTGGCTTAGCTGCCATCTGTGTTGCTTGCTGGCTCAACGTCTTCATGGCCTGCGTTGGATCTGAAGCGGCAGCCGCCAAACCGCCAAAGCCTTTGACAAGAGCGGTTGTATTCTTGGTTCCTACCGCTTCCAGCTGGGAAAATGTACTTGCCATATCCGATGCGCTATAGATCGTTTGTTCTGCAAAGTCTTTCAACTCTCCTTTTATTTTGGATATCTCATCTGCAGTTTTTCCATTCATCTGCATGTTAGCCTGGAACGTCTTCCATGCTGCAGACGATTCATTAAGACCAGCAACCAATTCGGAACCAAGTCGCCCAATCTTCTGCACAGCAGACGTTGCGATATTACCGATTACAACTCCTAGACCGGTTTGGGCAATATTACTTAACTTCGATATACCCTTATTAAAACCAGCCTCATTTATTTTTGTATCAAAATTCAAATAGCCATCAGCCATACTATCTTCACATCCTTTCGAAAATAGCACGGCTCATCGGCTCACATGTGCATCATACTTATATCTTTATCTCAACTTCTCTCCGACACTCTTTACACCGGATAAACACGCCATTACATACTGCAGTATCTTCGTGTATTACGAGATTCTTCCCGCAATATGGGCAGACATACCACTTTCGTTCTGTTGGTATCTGGACTTTTTTCTTCATCATCAGAACATCGCTCCAATCTCATACGGATCCATCTTTCTCGTCCTCTTCTTTTTCTTTATGGCAATAGATTTCTGGATCTTCTGCACGCGCTTCCGCTCGTTTTTATCTTTTATGTCCCGAAGGTCAATCGACCGATACATCATTCGCTGTTTGATCTCCGTCTTTTCCGGAAGTCCTAAAAGCAATGTCTGGAACTCCCACCAGTGCATATAAGGCACTGCCTGCAAATTAATACCGTACACCTCTCGGAATGCGGTATATATGCAGTCCGCGTCCTGTTCAAAGGAATAAACCTGTTTGGTACGCCCTCGCTCCTCTTCCTGATTATCCGAATCTGAATAACCGGAACAAAAGTCCCCAAGAGCATAGATAGCTTGTTCTATGTCTTCGGGGACTTCACTCGTAAACCACTGCAGTATCAATTGCACCTTAATCTGCCACGGGACTTCCTCGTCTTCTGCAAGTTCAAGAAACCTTATCCATTCCCGGAAGTCCGTTTCGATATCATAGCTCTTTCCAGATACTCTGACACTTTCCGGGAACTCTCTGTAGAGGATATGCATTACTTATGTCCCTTCTTCCGGTTCTGTTTATTGTACGCTCTTCTCTGCTGCCTGTTTCCGTGGTTCTGCACTTCGTACTTTTTGTATGTGCTACCAATTTTTTCCGCTTCTTGGTGTTCAAACGCACTCAGAGACTCACTTGCCTTGACGCATAACATAAGGCTTGTTTTTCCCTCGAACATGGCTTCTCTTGCCTCGCGCCCAAAAACATGGTCAAAGAAAGCATAAAAGACCTCACACTGTGACCGGATAATATCCGAGTTCTTTCCAACCTTTAATACATGATTTTCAGCTTCCTGCATTAACTGCTTTCCCTCGTCAATCCGATCAAGAAAATCCACGTCCGTAAAATCAATCTCTGTTTCAAATTTTCCAAATTTCCACTGGCTCATCGGCTCACTCTCCTATCTTTCTACTCTGATGGAATTGCTCCTTCTGTAAAAGTGCATGTTTCCATTTTGTCATCCAAAGTTACATATCCTTTTGTAATTTCAGACGCTGCAGCAAAACTTCCGCTGTAAATCAACGCATCCGTACCATCCCCGGAAGTATCTGGAATAACGCTCCATGTGCGCTTTCGCGCAATCGCACGCTTTTTATCGTCTGCGGTAAACACATCTACTGTAACGATATCTACCTGTGCTTCTGTACCCACCAACTCATCATCTGTAATCGTACAAATCTTCTCACACACCTTATCATTGGTGTATCTGTCAAATTCATATTCAACAGAAGTTGCATAGCCTACTACATCATTACGCTCTGTAGCCTCGTCTACATACTGTCGGTTGTATTCTTTCGCTTCTTTACCTTCAGACAGTGCCGTAAAACCTGTCATTCTGATAAATGTCGTTCCTGTTCCTTCAACATCCATAAACGCCAAACGCTTATGTCTGCCGACAAGTTCTTTCTTTTCAACTGCCATATTCATAGCCTCCTATTTATAAATCAATCTGCAAATAATCTGATACCTACCTAGGTCGACTTCCGTAGAAAACAGATAGCCGCTCTGCAACACGTCCACCCTTATCGCATCGTGTCCGTCCAATGCAGGGTATCTATCGTTTAAGTTGTTACTTTCAATCCACTCCTCGAAATACTGATAAAACCCACTGTTCGCAATGCCAGTTCTTGCGTCACCATCATAAGCTTCCTTACTCGTGAGCGCAAACTGGAACTGTTTCAGGCATGTGCCATCAACGTATTTCTTGTAAACCGGGTCACAGCCGATCGTGTCGATGGAATACGCCATCTGATCAGGGAGATAATCAATATTCACTCGTCCGCCTTTTAGAAAGTCACAAGTCATAATATAATTTCTTACACTTTCAATAATCGGTGTCTTACCTGCCTGCAATCTGCTCAGCCCCTTTCAGTATCACGTCTTTCTTGCTCGCTTTCATCGTTTCAAACCAATGTGCTTTTTCTTTGTGCTCGTAGTATTGCCTTCGCGCATAAGTGGCTAGGTATTCAATGTTTCCGCTTCCAATCACCGTTCCAAGTGTGCCGGACTTGATCAGCATACCGGTTCTTCGTGGTGTCAGTGGGTTCATATACCTTAGGCACTCAGAATCAACAAATTCCTGTGCACTTTCAAATGCTTGTCCCTTTTTTCTTGCGAAGCCGGAGTTCCAATCAAGTCTCGCTACCACTTTTCCTGTCTTCATTGTGTAGGTGGAAATCTGCCCCCTCGGAGTGGCAATTTTTATATTCCTTTTTGGTTTTGGCATCTACTCACCTCCGATACGCCAATGCGGCAAACCTCCAAACCGGTTATCTGACCAGCTTGTCACCTTACAGTGTCTGAGTCTTATCGCTTGGAGTTCTGCCGGACGATCAATCTTAAGATCGCACACACCGAGCACGATATGATCATCGTTCTGTATCGTCCAATAGTCGGACGGGTTTTCAAGCGCTACATATTCTTCCGGCGGAAGATAGAAATCCGCATTCCCAACATTATCAGGAATACGGATTTTATAGACATCTGCACTATTTAAACCAGTATCTCCAACGGCTACCTTGTGGTCGACATAGACATGCACGTCTCGGATCACAGTTCGGTTCCATAGATCAAAGCCGGTTTTCTTGTCAAACTTACGGTTGTAAATCGTAATGTCTGCATTGGTCAGCATTCTTCCACCCCCGCATACATAAGCCCTGTATCACCGAGATACAAGCACGCCACATCATAAAGAGACACCTCTAAAGGCTTCTCCGTCTCGTAAGACACGGAATAACCATCATTATTCTCCGATGCCTTGCCAGCACGTTTCTCATCTGCGTAAATCAGTTCCGACATTTCACACACCGCGCAGCTGATCAGTTTCACAAGCTCAGAACCGTCCCATCCTCCAGATAGACGCCCAAACGTATAACTGTTCAGCCGCTGTTTTGCTTTCAAAGACACCCTTGTCCAATCCTCCTCCGGTATGTTCTTCCCGCCATAGGTCTCGGTATAAAAACTATACTCTAGCATTTAGCATCAGCTCCTATTCTGCCGCAGTGTGAGCGTAGATAGCTACCTTCTTATTATCTTTCGCCTCTGCAATACCCACCGTGCGATAACCAAACTTCCAAGCGTCTGCATCCTGATTCTGATCCGGTGTGATAATCTTAGATACAGTATGTTTTTGATTCTGGATCACAGCATTTTTATCAACGATAAGGAAGTTAATCTTATTTCCGCCGCTTGTTGCATACCCACCAGCACCGGAAGCCGTAAGAGTCACCTTATCATAAAAGCGTCCCTCTGGTACTGGAATAACGCCAGCCCATCCATCGAGAACCTTCTTGGATGCTGTTGTGTCAAGATCTTCAATGTCTCCCTTAAGCTGATTAGAGATATACAGATAGCATGTCTCTGGCTTTGCTTCTGCGTTTTCGATCGCCGTCTTTCCTTTTCTGATTGCTGCAATACCTGCTTTTGCATCTGCAATAGCAGCCGCAACTTTCTGCGTTGCTGGTGCGTATCCTGCATAAGATGCAAGCCTCCAAGCGTCAAGCTCAGGAACAACTTGTGTTCGCAGGAACTCTCCGGACAGTCTTCCGAACGCCACACCTGCGGACTCAATGTTATCCATTGCGTCTACGGTGAACATACGTCCACGATCATAAGTACATTTCTTTGTTTCGTACTCAAGCGTTACATCACCAGCAACATAGCCTGTCTGCTTGTTGTAGTTAGCGAGTCCCTGCATAGACAGTTTAGGAATCAAAATTTCATTTGCGTTTGCGCCCTCTTTCACAAGGTCGTTTGGTCCGTCCAAAACGGCTGTAAGAGATGCTAGTTTATAAACTTCATCTAGCATAGTGGAATATGCTTTTCTTAACGCGATTGTGTTTGCCATAATTAATTACCTCATTCTTTCTTTTAGTCTTTCTTTGCCGGTAAGCCCATTGCTGCTCTGATTGCAGAGAGATTATCTCCACCATTGCCACCTGTTCCACCTGTAGCTCCTACCGGATTAGAAAATGGTTCATCAGTTCCAAATAAATAAGCATCAGACTCCTTTACGGTTTCCAATGCTTTCTTAATGTCCTCAGACTGGTTTTTCGATGCTTTCAATGTATCCATATCAAGCATAGCCATGACTGCTTTTTCATTTCTTCCGCCGGCTAATTTGATAGCCTCTTTGATGGTGTCAGTGAAAATGCGGTCTGCTTCTTTGGCCGCGTATTCCGTATCCTTATCCTTTAACTGCTGTTTGAGCTGATCAATCTCGCCTTGCATGGCCGTTGGATCTACATCCTTGAACTTTTCCAAAGATTCTGTTGCTGTCGTAAGCTGGTCTTTGTAGTTGTCACGCTCACTCTCAGCCTTTGTAGTCTTTGCCTGTTCAGCTGCAATATCCTGACCATTCATCTCCATAATTTTGTTTATGGTCTCCTGTTCCAGTCCAAGTTTTTTCAATTCTTCTGTCTTCATGTTGCTTCTCCTTTCATATTAGGTTGTTTTAGGCGTGTAACCATCCGCCATGAATCGACTGTTTTAGGTCTGATCACCTGACCAAGTTAATTATTTGCATAAAAATAAGACGCGTAACCCTGCGCCTCAATGGGAGATATTCGGATCACCGCCTTTCTATGAATAACCGCTTACCATCAATACAAACCGTATCACCGATTCTGGCTGTCTGATCATTTATCTTCACTCCTTTCAATACTTCTGCTCTGTCACGGATGCCGTACAGAAATTTTACTGTCTTATAGTTTATGCGGTCTGCCAGCCACCTGGGAGCCAACATATCCGCATCTTTGGTTATAATGTATTTTTGCATCATTCTTCTGTATGACAGGTATTTGTGAGTTTCTTATAAACATCTTCATAAAGTTCCTGTTTATCTCCATTGAATGTGTATTCTGCATAAATACCATCACCAGAAACTGTAGTAGAAGCCAGACATTTGTAGTTCTGCAATGTTTTGCAAGACCATACAACAAATACGTTGCTCAAATCAATTTTTTCTCCGAAAACCTCACCATTTACTAATGTCAATTCATTGTTGTACCACTCAACTAATTTTTTCTTACACACACTCTGAAAGTGTTCCATTCCTGTAATAATCATAACTTTTCACCTTTCCTCTCTTAAAAATGGGTACAAAAATACCACTCACTCTGTTGTTAAGAATGGGTGGTATTAATTATCTTTTTCCTCTTTATTCTCTTTTTCTTTTTCGGGTTTTTCATTTATACTATACGGACACATCCCACTATCATCTAAAATGAAGCCCCCATCTTCTGTTTTTGGCATTTTATTTTCCCCTTTCGATAACGCCATATTTGTAACCATATTTTTTTGAATTCTTCTTGAGCCAATCACTATTCAAATCATTCCATTTCTTGTTTAGTTCGTTGATTTTATCTTGATACTCTAGCGGACTTATTTTCCCCTGTTTGCGTTCTTTCTCATACTTACGGAAGTCCTTATCTGTTATTTTTTTATTGTCACTCATCGCTTTTTCGTAATCAATTGAAAAGTCATGGTTCACTTCTGCTCCATTCAACTTTTTCAATTGATATGTTTTTGATGTGCCTGTTGCTCTAATTACGTTAAGTCCTTGCTCTGTCATAATGGATACATCCGCAGGACTAAAAGTACTACTTGATGGATGGTTATGTGTCAATGTAGCACCTTTCATTCTACTTAACTGTTCTTTTGAAAACTTAACATAATTTGAAGCTCCGCTACTTTCGCGGAATAATACATTTCCTCGGCTGTCAAAAAGCACTGCCGTTTCTACATTGTCTTTATAGATTTTCTTTTCTTCTGCTTTTATTGCTGAAGAATGTGTCTTGCTTTCGAGTACTTTTTTCTCTTTGATTATATCACGCTGTGCAGATATATCAATATATTTTCTCGGTGCAATCCTTCCACGCATATCATAATAAATACGCTCACGTTCTTCTGTCAGGCTCATCTTCTTGCAAAACCGACTATATTCATTCAACTGCCCCTGATATTTCGCCCTGGCAAGCATCACATCATCCGGATCAGCGCCACCCGTCTTCAACAGCTCAACTTTTTCACGCTGCGCCCTCATACAAGTTTCCATCTGCCTCTGACGTTGCTTTGCTTCATACAGAGTGTATTCTTTGCCGTTAAAGGTCTTCGGTGTGTTCTCCTTACGGTTCTGCTCTTCTAGCCACTCATCCGTCCAGTTGCGTTCGGAAATCCCCGGAAAGAATGGATAATATTCATGGTAGCAGTTAATACCTAACAACCCTGTAGCGCTGCCAAGACCACACACATTAACAAGCTGTTCCCTCGTCCAAACCTTTCCCTGCCACACTGCGTGGGTTGGCCTGGCTCCGGAATGCCAGGCAACTTCGAAATGATCTGCGCCCAGCTTCTCAGCATTGTAATCTGTGATTTTCCCTGTGATTTGAGACACGCCTGTCATAATCGCTCTTCGTGCTGCTACGTCAATCCGGTTCGCTCTACCAGACGCATAATCTATCTGTCTCAGCCCGCTGTTGGTCAGCTGTGTGACTACTCGCCTGAGAACCGAGTTATAATCAAAGGCGCCGGATACGATGTCCATACATGCAGCATCAAGAAAACCTTGATACACCTGTGCAAGAGGTGTTAGAATTCGCTTTCCATCTCCATAGTCGAGATAAAACCCTAGTGACTGCGTGATATTGTCCAACTCGTCCCTTGTCTGCCTCTTAATGCCTTCCGTAATCTGCTGCAACTGTTCATTCTCTTCATAAGGGATATACTCAGCGTTAATCTGTTCGTATACATCCTTATTCCTAACGTATTCCCAGTTAATCACCTTATCGTACAATTCAAACATTTCTGGATATGTGGCGTTCAATGTCTCTTTCAGAGATGCCTCGATATCCTCGGAAGAATAGCCTAATATCTTAAGCCGGTTAATCTGCCAGTCTGCAGTGCTTGTGATCTTCCCTGTCATATTTATCCTGCGAACAATGTCTTGCATGATCCTGTCCTCAAGAGCGGTAAACCTGGCAGTCATTTTATCGACCATCTTGTCCTGGTATTCTTTTCGCATCCTACTCCATCACCTGACTTTGTGCTGGCAGGTTCTCTTCTGCCTCTTCCAATGTCTCGCCGTACCACTTGGCTCTGTACTCTGCGTGGCTCATAACGCCCATAGATACATCCTGCCGATCCTGCTGACGTTCCGATTCTTCATCGGTCAAAATGGAATCACTGAATTTGCAACTAAGCTCGTATCCAGAGCGATACATTTTGTTGTAAAACGCCAAGCCTGCCACAAAGTCTCTCAGGCACTCTTCGAGCTTTTCTTCAATCGCATTAACACGGTTGTACTTGCGCTGCTTCGATACCTTGATCTCTGTTGCTGTCTTCGATACCTCCTGCACGTCAGACAGATCTCCATAAGCAAGCCCTACGATAAATTCTATCTCTCTCTTTACCTCTTCAAGCCCACGCTTATAGGCTTCATCCCTTAGTTCTGGTGAATACTCTTTCAGAAGCTCTTGATCTTTGCCAGCGTCTAACTCTAAACCCCTGTACAATCTCTTATTAAGCCTTGCCATGCCGAAGCGCCCAGTAGCCTTATCATGTTTGAGCGCCCTAGCAGCTACGTGAATTGCTCTTTCACCGGATTCATACTCCCAGTCAAGTTGACTTCCTCGCAGATCTGCTTTCTTAATTCGTTCTCTGGCAGCGTCGAAGATAGACACGCCACACGCTGAGCCATCTACGTTATTCTTAATCGGGTTCCTGTAATATCCAAAGTCCATCTGCTGCATACCGCGGAACATCACTGGCCCCGGATTGATACCTTTCCATTCTTCCACTTCTTCCAGGGAACATAACTGTACGATATCCGAGGAATCTTGCGAATGATAACATTTGTTTGAAATAACAAGATTTCCACCTTCAAAATAATGTCTTTCTACCCTCGTGAAATAATCATTTTCTCCAACTCTTTTCAATGTAAAAAATGCAATGTCTGTCGGTTTCCCATCGTCCCCGAAAGAAATCGGAACAAACTTATCAGCAGTGACAAATTCTGCCTTATCCCCACCTAGCGGTTTCAAGATAAAAGATCCAAGTCCTAGACCGTCCTGCAGGTTTTCATTCAATCCAGTCAGACATTTTTGATAAATTTTATCCAATTTTTCTGAGCTTACAGACGTTTCCATTTCCGAAAGAACCACATCTGCGAACTCCCTGCAGATTCCCTGCTCAATCCGTAACGACTGTATCGAGTCTGTCAACCACTCAGCATTCCCAGTAAGCATACTCTTCCAGTCATTTATGGCATCTATCATCCTACTAGATAGAGCTACGTCTTTCCCGACGATTGTTTTCAGTGTTGTGTACCCAAACATACGCCTTATTCCTTTCCATATATTTTCAAATAATCCCATCTCACACCTCTTCTATTAGGTATTTCATATCACGCTCAATCGTGTACTCAAATGCATCCAAGCTATCGATATCTGTGCTACCATCATCAAGACGCTCATCTTTTCCAATAATCTCTTTATTCCACACCGCATCCGATAAAGCTGTTTTTAAGCTTCCGCAATCATCTGTAATAAAAAACCGTCCTGCCCCCATAAGCTTGACGGTACATCGTATCCGGTCATTGATAATCTCTTTCTTTGCCTTTCTCACGCTGATCCACGGAAACTGCTTTTCTACAGCGTTCCTGATAGAATTACCAAGAACTGTCTCCGCATTGTCGTAGTAAACCGTTTCCACATTGCAGTACTCCACATATTCTCCACGTTTCACGACAACTGCATACTTATCTATTACCTCCTGCACAAACTCACAGAACATTGCATCTAACATATTACTGTCGATATCCTCATTCTCGTCCTTTGCCATGATCCTGCGAGACTTCAGTGCAATCACGTCTCTGTAATCATCTGTATATCCCCTTGCGACAAAAGAATGACCGGACTGATTTCCTCCAAAGTCAAGGCCAATCTCTATTGAAGTAATATCTTCCTTTCGAAACTGCTTATACTCTCTATCCGGCGCGGGCTCATCTACAATCTGACACCGGAAGGCATCCGGATTATCCGCAAATCGTTTATAGATTGCTCCTTCCGCACGTTTCCATAATCCCAGAATCAATCTGTCATAATATATTGTACCTTCATATTCCTTGCAAAGCTGCTCAACAAATTCTTCCGGAAGATATGGATTATCGAATATCGTGTATCTTTGAAGGTATATATCCAGTTCCACATTATCCAGAAATTCTTTTAACCAGTGTGTTGGGTTCTCTGGATTGCAGGCTCCATCAAAGCAACTGTACGGTTTATCAAGACGGGATTTCAACATCTGGAACACTTCTTTGTTCCACTTCGCAATCTCATCACCATAACAATACTTGATGGATGCTCCCTGTATTTTTGCTACCTGGCTAACTTTTTCAGCGCCAAGGCAATATACATCCTCCCCACATATCCTTGCAATGTTCCGATTGTTAATCGTACCAATCAGCTTATCCGTGTAGATTTCTCGCATCGGCTGTAAGACGTTTCTCTCGATAGATTCTTTGGATACCCCCAGAATAACATTTAATCCCGGCAAGCCTGCTCTTTCTCTAATCCGAAAAGGAATTACAAATGCAGTATCTACATAAGATTTACCAGAACGGACCGCACCCGACTTAATGTTCCAACGATGAGTCGCATTTACGATATACTCATTCTGCTTGCTGCTTAACTGCATTCTCATATACTCCTTTTAATATCTGATCCAGCTTTTCAATCGCCTCTTCCGTCTCATTTTCTCCTGTAACAGATTGTTTTCTTGCTTTCTTGAGTTCTGTATCTGCTTCCCGATTCCGAATGTTCTCTTCTGGTTCTGCAGACTGTCCGGCATACTTAGCTACAAAAGTAGCAGCCTTAGTATTTCCCATGAGAGCTTCTTTGATCTGCGCCATTAAAAGAGCCGACTCTAAAGTACACTCAACACCAAGTGCCTCTAGAATCGGCTTATATTCTTCGTTGTCTATTTCTGCGGTAAGCAGCATGTTTAATGTCTTCCGGAAATCTGCTTTCCGGCGCCTCGCTTCTCCACTTGCTTTACCACCTTTTGATGTAATTTCCCGCAGTTCGTCCGTTGTTCGATGGTCAAAACCTTTATCTTTTATGTTTTCATAACCCGCCACGTCACCACCTTCAATTCTGGTTAATAATTAAAAAAAATACAGTCCTGCCAGCTCCATTATGACCGCCGATTGCGACCACGGAGTAAGGATGAAATGTAGATCCGCTGGAGCTGTGCACGCTGTACGCTATGAAATTGGATTGACAAGAATCGAACTTGCGACACATGGCTTATAAGACCATCGCTCTGCCACTGAGCTACAATCCAATAGTTTTTTATGCATAAGAAAATACACCCTGCATTTCTACAAGGTGTACTTTCTAAGATTTTATGTTTTTTGAAGGAAGACTAGAAATAATTCTAGCTTTTCTAGAATAATTATAACACATCTAAATTATAAATGTTATAAATCTTTCAATGTGTTTCTTATAATCTGGGATACCCTTGCCTGCGTATACCCCAGAAGCTCCGCTGTATCAGTTTGATTCATTCCTTCCAGATATACCATCTCCATGATCTGCTTCTCAATTCCTTCTGAAAGACCATCAATAAAGTTCTCTACCTTTGTAATCTCCTGCGAAAGCTGCTTCTGTCTTTTTTCTTTCTTCCGGAGCTTATCCTTAATCAGAGTAGCCTCCTTCGGTTCTTTCATCCGCACAGTCATATGCTCTTCTATGTACGGAAAGTCTTTGCTTGACTTTGTAACTTTCCCTGCTACCTCCGGCACATCCTCAAGTCGTTCATTCAATCGTTCTATCTGATCCGCTATCAAATCCAGTTCACGCCTGTTACGTCTGTACCGGCTAAATAACTCTTTCACTCTCTCATCTCCCTTTTTATGTCATATTTCTTTGCCATATAGCCTGTAACATCCATGACTTGATATGGCGGACGCTGGAATCTTTCCCTCGCCTTATCTGATACCTTGCACTCTTCCAACTCCTCATGGTGCTGCTCCCGATCCAGCTTCTGCAGGTGTCTGTCTCTGCGTTCTTTATGCACGATCATCACCACCCTTGTACCTCTCTGGAAGTGGCTGCCATGCAATTATAAGATTCGCATAACACATAAACTCTTTTTCTTCTCCGTTATACAATACAATTACTCTGTCTGAATAATCCTCATTTGGTAATCTTCTTGATAATTGAGCAAGATAATATCCTGTTTCTTCGGGCAATCCTTCTTCTACCGGAATCCAATCGACATTGCTAGGGACATTTGTGTCCTTAGCTTCGTCCATGTGAGAACGGATGATTTCTTTTACTACTTCATAAGCTATTAATTTCCCTTGATCCACTCCCTCATCAAACCAATCTTCTACATCTACGAGTTCTGGTTCTTCGTCTGACATATCAATAATACTTTTTCTCTTTCTTTCTATCTCTTCCAAAATCTTCTCTAGCACGTTCATTACTCCTCCAACAACTTCTAATCTATTTTTCTTACATCCCAAATGACATAATCATGTGTGTCATGTTCTGCAATTTCTTATCCGTCCATTATTGAAGCTAAATCATTTGCCTCTTCTTCGTTTTCTGCTTCGATTATAACTTTGGTAAATTGTGCGTACTCAATTTCAAATCTCGCCATATCACTCCACCTCACTAAATCTCAGTTTAAATAATCAAAGATATTCATCTGCCTATCTTCCCACATGAATTGTTCTTCTTTGTCGTGTATGCTTGTCTGTGTGAGTGTGTTCCATTTATTTCCTATCAAATTAGGCGTTTCTTCCAGTTCCAACAGTTTATCCCATAAATCCATATGGTTATTTCGCAAATGCCGCAATTCACAATCCCTTGCGTTCGGGCAGAACCAACAGCCACCCCTATTTGTAAATTCATAAATTGGACTTAACAAGCCATATTCTATACATTTCTCTTTTGCCATTTCTTCTGTATATCCGTATTTTTCAAGTAAAGAAACTTTGTTTTTGGTATCTGCTATTCTATCAATCCTTTTCGGTTCATCTACTGCTATCCCTATGTACTGCACAACTTCTTTTGATTGTGACTTCCAATATTCTTTAATGGGTTTCAATTTGCAATCTCTCTGAACATCACAATGCCCCGGCATTACAAACCCCTTTTTCATTCCTACGCTTTTTCCTCGAATTGTTTTATGGTGAAAGCAGTCCATATAATTCTTTTCAGGCTTCAAAACTGTTACCTTATATCCCCAACTTTCAAAAGCTGGTATCGCCTTGTTATAAATGAAATCTCTGTGTTCTGGCAGTTCTCCACTTATATCTTTGTCAAACATAACTTCGCAATAAACAATCTCGTCTAACGGCTCATTATGTTCTCTCGCCAAGAGAACTGTTGCTATGCTATCCTTGCCGAAACTACAACTTGCAACATACTTTATTTTAATCACCTCCGCTAAAGTCTAATTTCGTCATTCTCACAGATTTCCTGATACTGCTCATATGTCAATTCGTGCACGTCTTCACTTCCGAAATATTCTCTAAATGCTTCAACAGGTGCGATGCTTGCTCTTGATCCATCATCTATTGTCAGTGCCGCTGTCATTTCCTGATCTCTGATATAAAAATATCTCTGCATATTCTATCCCTCGCTAATGCTTAATTTATCTTTGTAAGTCCATCCATCGCATAACACCCTCTGTACCCATCAAGCCATACAGACATTGTTCCGCACACTTCCTGCGGTTCTGTTATGACAACAAATACTTTTCTTTTATTTATTTCAGATACTTTATATTTATCGTTCATTATCACCTTATCTCCAATTTTTAACATATCTTTTCCTCCATCAAAGTCTAATTTAGTTACTCGGTTAATCTCGTCTAACCCAACCAGTAGTATGGGACACGCACTACTGGTTATGTTTTTTGCCATAAAATCTATGCAGCCGCACCGTACTTCCTAAACGCTCCAAGTACCTGATCCGGTGTCGTAGCAGCGTAATGTTTATTTAACGTCCGAGCATCTCCATTTTTATGACCGAGATAAAACGCTACCAGTTCTCTCGGACAGCCACGCTTGACCATATTGGTTGCTGTGGTCTTACGGAAGAGATGCGGATATACTCGTCTCTTAAGCCCCGACCGCTCTGCTATCCTTCCGATGGCGCTCTCAATTCCCGGTTTCGCCAAGCGCTTACAGTCTCGCTTGCTGGAAATAAACAGTGCCGGTTCTTTATCGTTTCGGCTGTCGATGTACTTCCGCAAATGATACTTTGCTGTATCATCCAGGCAGACGGTTCTCCACGTTCTATTTTTCTGACCGTATACCATGAGCTCGCCAGACTGCCAGTTGATATCCTGTACGTTTACCGATACGCATTCGCTTACTCTCACAGCGGTACTCCGGAGAAACTCCAACAACGCCCTGTCTCTAAGGCTTTCTTTATACTCATCCAGATTTGTCACCTTGTTTTTAACCTTAACCTTGCAGGCGTCTCTTAATGCTTCCAGTTCACCATCGGTCAGATGGTCAATAGGCTTGTCCATCTCTCGATACGGTTCCACGCTATCCACCGGATTGTCTGATCGCAGATGGCTCTTTCTCATCCATGTAAAGAACGCACTCAAATTTCTACGCTCATTATTGCAGGTGCTTGCCTGATTGCCTTTACGTGCGTAAGACTGGAGATAAAACTCCACATCCATGTCAGATACGTCCAGTAAGGACTTCTGCACAAACTCGATAAAGTTTCGAACCGTAAGCATATAATACTCTACAGTCTTGGGGCTCAACTTCGGCGCTTTCTTAGTCATGTAAATGGATATGATCCGCTGGTTTGTATCGTCTATCGTTGCCGGCAATGTCTCACTCTCTGTCACCTCAAGTCCAAACAACGCCTGCACTACTACTTGGTTCAGAATCTCCATAAGTGGCGCATTTAAAAATGGCTGCATACCTGTTAATATTATGTCTCTTAATTCTTCTTTTTTCGTACACATAACATCGTCCTCCTTGTCTCCTAAGGACGCATGTGTTATAATGTCCTTAGAAAGATGAGCAGTGGACGGTCCGGCAAGACTATTAGTCCGCTGCTATTTTTAGTTACGTATACTCACCTAAATTACCCTATCTTTATATTTTTACTCTTCCATGAAATCAAATAATGTCGGCGTTTCCATCTCGGTTTCTGTCTCCTGAAGATATCCCACTCCGTCCCGAAAATAGTCTGCATTTAATTCACAGCCCTTTCCCCGGCGCTTCATTTTCACAGCCATCATAGGCACCGTCATAAGTCCTCCGAATGGATCATAAACAAGATCGCCCTCGTTACTGTACCGGTTGATAATTCTTTCCACGATATCCAACTGCAATGGGCATACGTGCATCTGTTTACGTCTTCTGGATTGTGTCGTGTTCAGCGTCCGCATCCGGTTGATGTCGTCCCATACCTCCAAATCATTCCAACTTCCCGGTGCCACCACCATGAAAGTAGCCGGAAGTTTCCCGTCTTTGTCGAGAGCTTCCGCAAGTTTTACATGTTCCTCATAACTGTATATCGACTCTCTACTGTATTTTCTGTAGACTCCTTGTAGGTTTGCAACAGATATTTCTTTTAACTCTTCTTTGCTTACCAGCCGATCGCCGGAGCTTCGCCAATACCCATGCGCATCTATCTGCCACTGTGCTCTTGTATATTCTTCTTTGCTCTTCTTTACCGGATCATCCGCGTAGGCATTTGACCGGTCACTCGGAAGTTTGCGGAAGAGTAATACATATTCCGGACATCCGACTCCCATTTTGGAGCCATCTTTGCACTGTTCTGACCATCCCAGCCGGTACGTCTGATTATTTTCACGTACCACGTCTGTAACGACCGTAATCATTCCGAAATACTGAAACCCATGTTTCATGTAGTGGCCAATGCACTGAGCGTGAAATGGCTCTATCGTCGGCATTCCTGTACCGGTTGCATTTCCGAACAACACTCTGTCTTTCACGTGGATGGCTGCCACTCTTCCCGGTTCCAGAACCCGATATAATTCTGGTGTCAAAAAGTCCATCTGCTCGAAAAAGCGCTCTGTGTTCTGATTGTGTCCAAAATCATTATAGTTTGCACTGTATTCATAGTGATTTCCAAACGGGATAGATGTATGGACCAGTCCTACACTGTTGCTCTCCATTCTTCTTGTCTCTTCCACACAATCATCATGGACTGCTTCGTAATTTTTTCCTTCTACTCTCACCGTTTTCACTCCCATCTTCCGTTTCATCTTCTCTTCTTTCTTGGCGGATGATAAGCCGTACTTTTTCACGATTTCTATCATTTTCTTGACCATGTGATTATGATCTTTCCATTTCCGCAATAGTGTCTCTTTAATCTGCCTTTCGTTTTCCATGTAAATAATATCGATGATAACCGGCTTATTTTGCAGAAAACGATAACATCTATGTACCGCCTGAATAAAATCATTGAATTCATAATCGATACCAAGAAAGATCTCCCTATGGCAATATCTTTGAAAGTTGCAGCCAGAGCCAGAAAGAGATTTCTTTGTAGCAAATAGCTTAATTCTTCCCTCTGAAAAGTCTATGACTCTTTTTTCTCTTATCTCATAGTCCTGTGATCCGTAGATATCAACCGTTTCCGGCAACGCTTTCTTGATGGCGTGCCGCTCCGCTTCCTGATCATGCCATAATACAAAATGATCCTCCGGTGATGTTTCTACTATCTCTTTCATCTTCTCAACACGGACGTCTATGCTGTTTCTCTTAACTTCCGCTGCTTCTTTTAATCCTGCTGCCGCATCTGTAAAAAGCGTGATCTGCCCGTCTTTTTCTGTTGCGTCTCCGTAATGCACCGGTATCTCGTGCCAACGAACCTCCAGCGGCGGCAATTCGTATCCATCATCCGAATAGTCCTCATTTAAGTCCGATGGTTGGGTAATAAATAGTGCCCAACTTGATACCCACAACCAGAACTCATCTTCCATGTTCGGGTATAATGTTAGGTTATTGGCTTTGGTGCTGTCTCTTTGAAAAAATCTTGTCAAGGCTTGTCCGGTGTCCATGACCTCTAAGTATCCTGCATAATGAATCAGCTCTTTGTACCGGTTCGGGGATGGCGTTGCGGTTGCCACTAACTTATATGGGACATTCTTAAACTTATCCAGAAACGTCTGATAAGTCTTGCTTCCAAATGACCGAAGTACACTCGCTTCGTCCAGTGATGTCGCTGAAAAATAATCCGGCCGGATGTCTCCATCTCGAACACGTTCATAGTTGGTGATCACAATCTCACTTTTCGACTTCTCTACCTCTTCCATTGTCCGACAATATTCCGGTTTTTCGTAACCTAAGAGTTCTACCGCATCTCTGGTAAATTCCTGTTTTACTCCCAGTGGCAGTACGATAAGTGCCCTGCCGCCTTCGTGCGCTGCCGCCTGATGGCAGAACTCTAATTCTTGCACCGTCTTGCCGAGTCCGAATGACTCGAACAGTGCTCTTCTTCCGCCTTTTAATGCCCATGCCACCGCATCCCTCTGATGTGGAAGTAACGCTTTGTTGATCTTCCCCAGTTCTATTTCGAACCCGCTTTCCGGTGCGATCTCTATCTTTGTCTTTAAAAATTCTAAATAATCCATTTTCTTGAAAGGAACCGACATGTCTTTTCTCTGGCCAGAGTTCCGACTCCTTTCTACCATTTTTCCAACCT
Organism: Dorea sp. CAG:317; assembly: GCA_000433535.1. Lineage (GTDB taxonomy): Bacteria > Bacillota > Clostridia > Lachnospirales > Lachnospiraceae > Dorea_D. The sequence goes on along the minus strand of FR892673.1, from coordinate 60,501 downwards.
CGGGGAAATGCTTATTTCTAAAAATCGAATACTACATCTGGTGCGCTTACAAATGACACACCACTCTCTTTTCTATTTTCAAGCTCGATTTTCCGAATTGCTTTTTGAATCTCACTCTCTTTTTCTTTGACATATACATAACCATCCGGAGCATACAAACTCTTTACTTTTCCATTAATCCGGTCAAGAATCGTTTGATAAGCCATATGGTTCTTCCTTCCTGCCTCACGAACGGATCTGTAAAAATCTACAATCTGACCGCAGCTGTCTATTTTTACGACAGATCTCTCACAATTATTTTTTCTTCCTGTTATTTTCCCAAGTTGCTCTCTTGTACTAATGCCGATATTGCTCAATATATCGTCTGTAATGCACATATTTTTATGATAAGCAACACAACCGTCTTTAAGTTCCCCATAAAACGTTCTCTGCATAAGCTTCATTACCACATGCTCTTTGCAGTTTAGCTTTACACATCTGCGACCATTTGACTTTTTAATAAATGGATGTATCTCTTTATATCGTCCATTCTTCAATGCTCGCCGGATATTCCCGTAGTAGTTGATCTGATATTTCCCTCCATATCCGGGAATGTCATACCACTCATCAATCTTGATCTGATCTATCCTCATGATTGTTCACCTCCTGGCTCCTCATACTCCACCGTATACTCTTTCTTTCCCTTAGCGTTTCCCGGCACAACCCGATAACCGATCTGCACCCGATATCCTGCTTTCACTAACAGCCCAGCAAGAGTCAAACGATCTTCTTCATTCAGTCCGGCGCTTCCACCTCTAATACTCCTTATAACTGCCATCCTTACTTCTCCTTTATTTCTTCTATCTGTTCCACTGACTTAATTCCCAAAAGTGCCAGTTCAAGTTTTCGCATATCGTAATTTCTGCTTGTGAAATTGCAAAAGCCTACCGCCTGTTCCTGCCTTAACTCTGCGATCGTCGGTGCATACTTGCTTGAGCGAATGTGCCTCATCAAATTCTTTGAAACAGTCTTGTAATCCATATCTGCTAACAACAGATACCATTCTTCAAATATCTGTTGGGTTGTCACCGGACATCTTGTATACGCCCCTCGCATAGCTTTCACGATGTTTTTAAACTCTTCTCTTGTCACCAGCTATCCACCTCGCTTATCCTGTCATGTTTGGCGGTCTCTTCCTGCCTTGTCTGACTCTTACGCTCCCAAGTGCGTACAGCAGCTTTCCAGTCTTTCATTTTATTTTTTCCAATCATCCAGCCTTTCGAGGAATAAAAGTCTACAAAGGCTTGAGCATCCAAACCGTTACATCGACTTTTGCAATAGTCCTGCACCTCTTCGAGAGAGGGCGGTATAAACCGCACACTATTACTTTTATTTTCCTTTCTTTCCTTTTTATTCTTCTTCCCTTCTTCTATTGTTGTTAATAGACTGTTAATAGGCTGTGCCTTGTCTGTGGTGTGACTGTTATCTGTCTGTGATTCTGCCTGTGATTCACATTGGTAACTATCGTACTTAACCACCGTAATTACGGAGAATTTGCTATATGATCTGACTGTGATTTCGCCTGTGCTCTTTAAATGCTTAATTGCAGTCCTAACTTCATTCGAAGTTAATTCCAATTCAACTTGAAGCTTGGGGATTGAGGTTGCAAACTGTCCTCTTTTAATCACAATTCCTTTAAACTCTCCGTCTTTCCAATTTGCCTTGAGAAGACAATGCAGAAAAAGGCTTTTTGTATGTTCATCTCTGTACCAGCCCCACTCTAAGATCTTCCGGCTGATTTTGACATAATTACTCATATTCGCAATGCTATCTGCTCCTTTCCCCAGTGCCGGAAATACCGGCACCAGAAAACATCTTTTCAAAGTTACATGCGATACACTAGGTACATTTCGACTGGTACCTATAGCAAGCCTTCTGGCTAACTAACATAATAAAATTCTTTCCGGAACTGCTCTTCTGTTCCGTAGTGTGCTATATAATATTCTTTGCATCTTCGCCTTAAATCCTTATCAACCTTACTGGCTTCTTTCCTCGCATGCACCCCGTTCGGATGAAGACTTGGAAACAATGGAGCTATAAAACCGTACTTCTCACACAACTTCCGTTCTCTTGGTGTATGGCTAAAAACGTGATGTCTTTCAACTCCATATCTCCCTGTGTACATACAGCAGTCCATATCGTCCGTAAAGATACTCCATAATCTTTTCATATCTCTACACCATATCTTTCCTTTAATAACCGCTTCTCGTCCGGCGTTGCGATTTCAGCATCTGAGATACCGGCATCTTTGCACTCGCTTATAAGTCCAGTGATCAGCCTCGCCATCTCTTCGCTGTTATATGTATGAGAACCTCTTAAAAGCTTATAGGTCCGATACATTATCCCATCCAAGCCCTCTCGCACCTGCGGCGTAGGCTGAAGGTGATAATCCATCGCATTATTCACTTTCTTTTCTGACGGCTCTGTATCTGGTATGGTGATACATACAGCTTTTCCCTCAAAGATTTCTAGTTGTCCGTACAGCCGGAGCATTTTGTTGTGTACCTCTTGGTTCGATGCTTGCAGAACCTTTGCAAGCTTCGTGCAAAGCACCCAGTAATAAGCATTAGCATCGAGACTCCTCTTTCGCCTGTATTTTTTGATTTCCAAGCTTAGTTTTTCGCAATCCTTGAATTCCTCATAAGCTTCTCGGAAGTCCTCACAAGGCTCAAATAGCAACGTCAAACGCCCTGTTATGTAGTCAATAATTGGTTCCTTTAACTTTCCAGTGAATTTCACTAATCATCACCATACCGATCTTTTAATGCCTTCAACATGTGTGCAGCCTCTGTCTCCGTAAGTGTATCCCAGGTTCTTCCATTACCGACAACCCAAGCATCTCCATCAATACCATGACTTACACATAAACTCTGAATTGTCTTAATCTTAGCTTCTGAAGCTGTTTTTTCTCCGGTATATGGAATCTGACTTTCCATATTGTTGTATTCTTCTTTTAGCCACAAATCAAAACCCAAACCTGTGTGTATAGCTACACATTTTACAAACGCTCGACACATACTATTCCAAACTCTTTGCTGACTCATGGAGTTATCTTTTACAGGGTTCGCTCCATTCATAACTGGCGTCTGCATCTCATAAACATTATCATCGATCACGACACGGATCCGTGTCTCATAACACCTATTCTGAACGCCATTTTTATCTACAAATGCAACATCCGACATTCTCAGGCTATTCCCTGTTTTCTCATTTTCAATTGGCTCCCAGTATGCTTTTTTTGCCCCATTCTTGTGCAAAAGATCTATACACATCGCCCAATTCAAATAATCAAGTCCATCTCTCTTTTCACAAAAGGGCTTCACATCAATTTTTCGCATTTCATCATATGATTTTAAAGCCATTACAACATCCTCCTATAACCATCTATCAAACAATCCTCGCAGATTCTTTCACCGTTAATATCATAAAAATAATCACCTTCATATAATGCACACCCACAACAATCACATAAGATTACTGGAACTTGATCATCTGGAGGTGTTGTTTTCCAATCATCATATCCTGGTATCATGCAATTGCCTCCCGAAAAACCATTTGACCTGTACACTCTTCTGTGATTTGTTTCCTCAGTCTTTCAGAACAACTCCGTTCCTCGCGATTCTGTTCTTTCAAACAGTCACATCGCTCACCTGGATCTAAATTACATCCACAATGTGGACAAGTATTGTAATAAGCCATACCTACTCCTCCTTAATGACTCCACCAAATAACGCATCAAATAGCCTGTCCACTGCTTCATTCACGTGATTCGCGTTCCAGTCAATATTCTTCATGTCGTCTGGAAGAGCCTCTTCCTTCGGCACGTTCTTCAGACCAATCTTAACCGCCTTTATAATTGCTTCATCGATCTCTTTTTCGCTTATGTCACCATCTTCCATCATGGTTTCTTTAAGACTATTGGAAATAGAAGATAAATCTGTTAATAATTCCAAACCAGTTCCGCATATACAAATTTCTTTATTACCTACTTTGAGCATTTGACTAATCTCCTTTACTTCGATATAATTTAATTGAATATTTTACCTAGCGCCCGAGCTTGCCGGCTCATTTAAGGGCGCTTTTTTATTTGGCCAAGTCAAGAATGCTCTTGATCTGGCTGGCTGTGAACGTAAGCTCATCATCGAACCCAGCTGATAACGTGAGCTTTTTCGCCAGTGCACATGTGATAGACACATAGCCGAGTCCGTCATTCTTCATCATAAGTACTTCCTCTTTCAGCTGTTCTAGGAGCTCCTTGAACTCATTCTCCGGAATCTCTGTTGCTACTTTCTTCATTCTCCTCACCTCCTTGAATTTACAATTCATATCACCTATACTTTTAGATACAGGCACTGCCATGCCAAGTATCAAGAAAGGAGTATGTCCATGAAAAATCACTATTTACAATCTTCTCTTAATGAAGTCATAGATACATACAAAAAAGAAGCCTCTCAGTATTCCCAATACTGTCCAGATGATCTTTTATATGCATTTGATCAACTTTATCAAGCTCAATTGCATGCTTTGGAATCTATTACTAAAATATTGACCAACATTGATTAATTACGCGGGATAGTTTCTTCGCAGACTATCCCTCCATCCAATAGCATGCAATTCACAACTTCAAGCCTTTTTCTATTTTCTTCACATCTATATTCCGAAAGTCTGATCTGTTCCTCAAAATACTTTTTAGCTTCTAACAAAAATTCTTTCTGACTCATCCGCCCTCACCTCCTTACAATGGTCCTGCCATCCGGCAGTAAACCAGCACTACAATCAGGAATAACCCTGCTGCTACCATCCCAGTACCGAATCCAATGAAAAATCCGGTTAGGGTGTCTTTTTGCTTTCGTCTTGCCTTAATACTGTTACTTTTCACTGTTTGTCCCTCCCCTCTACCGCCTAAGCGGTTTCCTCTTTTGTTTCTTCGTTTTTAGGATCTATAGGCGTATACTCATACGGTACGCCTTGTTGGTCGCTAAGTAACTCGATCAGTAGATCCATAGGATTTTTACTAAGTTCTAACATACGACCACCTCCTTATAAAGCGTATGTTCTACGGGTTGTACGTGTTTCCTATAATTTAATTGCCTTATCTGAAAACCCGACGGTTACAGTTTTCGACTTTTCGCCAATATAACCTTGTTCATACTTAAACTGTTCTCGCATACATTTCCCACATTTTGGACAATAATTTGCATCTTCCGGCAATTCTGAAAAACACTTCGGGCAATACCGTGCCTTATCGTTTGTTTTCCCTATGATTAAAGGCTTACGATCGCTTGAGCAATAAAAACTATCTCTAGTAGACATCAGCGACCATTCTCCATTTTTAAACGTAAGGTTTAGATAACTTCCGCATGATGAAATATCTTCACCATTTACTTCTACTTTTGCTTTGCCTTTTTCCATACTAATTTTTAGCGTTTCTATTTTTTTACCCCCATCTACTACACCTCCTCTTCTGGTTCTGTTTGAAACAGATAGTCTAATGTTTTGTCTGGAAATGCGTTTTTCTTAATTGACAACATTTCACTTCTTTTAAATTCTGTTACTCCTCGAAGTTTTAATTTTAAAGATTCATAATTAATATCTGAAACTTCGGATAAACTTTTTATTGTCAATTTTGCTCTTCCCATTTCTGCATTTAAATTAGGAAACATCTTCTCCCTCCTTTCCGTTACCCTGTGGGGTAATTATATTTATACTATATACGGTGTAGGGTAATTTGTCAACCCACAAAAATACATTTTGTTACTTTGTGGGGTAATTTTTTACTTTACAAAGTTTATTTAATGTGTATAATAAGAAATAAGAGGAGGAATAGGATATGTCATTTACGGAAAAATTAGATGCACTAATGGCTCAAAAAGGAATAAACAAATCAATTTTGTCTAAAGAATCTGGAATACCATATACGACCATTGCAGGCTTCTATACAAAAGGCACTGACAATGTAAAATTATCTACTTTACGAAAATTATCATCTTACTTAGAATGCTCTATTGACTTCTTGGCAGATGATGATGTTTGCGAAGATAAGTCTCAAACAATAGCCGCGCACTTTGATGGTGACGAATATACAGAAGAACAGCTTAAACGTATAGAAGAATTCGCGAAATTCATAAAACAGGAAAATAAGTAAGTCTAGTTTATTAACCATCCATTTTGATATGTTATAAATTGTGGAGGTATTACCATGAATAAACTGGAAAAATTAGAACAAGACGCCTTTGAAGATAATGTAAAGGTGCATGATTACTATTTAGGAGAAGAAAGCCTAAGGGGAATATACGTAAACGGAAATGTCGCTATTAATACATCTGTAAATAATAGTATAGAAAAAGCCTGCGTTCTCGCAGAAGAACTTGGACACCATCACACTTCTGTCGGAAACATCTTAGACATGGATTTGACCGGAAACCGAAAACAGGAACGTCAAGCACGAATTTGGGCATTTAATAAACTGATCGGGCTTACCGGAATCGTCGAAGCATTCGAGCATGGATGTCAAAGCCGATATGAAATGGCTGAGTATCTGGAAGTTACAGAAGAATTCTTAGAAGAATGTGTGGCGTGTTACCGCAATAAATACGGTGTTGGAACCACACTGGATAATTATTATATAATGTTCATCCCCAACTTAAACGTTGGTAGGATAGATTTCTCAATGTAGGTCTGTCAAAAGAGGAAAGAGAGGAAGAAACTATGGAATTTTCTAACAAGCTAAAAGAATTTTCGCAAAGAATTGAAAAAATGAAGGACGGAATACAAACCGAAGAAGCTACAAAAACATCCTTAGTCATGCCATTCTTCAACCTGCTGGGTTACGATGTTTTTAATCCAATGGAATTCTGTCCAGAATATACCGCCGATGTCGGTATTAAAAAAGGAGAAAAAGTTGACTACGCTATTCTAGATCAAGGAGAGCCTTTGATTTTAATTGAATGCAAAAGCTGCACTGATTCTTTAGGAAAACATAGTTCACAATTATTCCGTTATTTTGGTACTTCAAAAGCACGCTTTGGAATTTTAACCAATGGTATTGTATATAAATTTTTTACTGATTTAGAAGAATCTAATAAAATGGATTTATCACCATTTTTAGAGGTAAATCTTCTTTCATTGAAAGATACACAAATTAATGAAATCAAAAAATTCTGCAAAGAAAATTTTGATTCGGATAAAGTATTTAGTACTGCATCCGAACTAAAGTATTCTGGATTAATTAAGGACTATCTTTCGAAGCAATTAGATAACCCTTCCGAAGATTTTGTCAAGCACATTCTGTATTACGTTTATGAGGGACAGCGAACACAGAAAATAGTTGAAAAATATCAACCTTTAGTAAAAAAAGCTTTTACATCATTTATAAATGAAATTGTTAATCAAAAAATCACATCTGCGCTCACTCCAGAAGAAGCAGAAGATGAACCGGATATAAAGGAAGAAGCTTCTCAGTCAGAATCAAAAATCATTACTACAGATGAGGAAATCGAAGCCTTTTATATTATTCGTGGTCTATTGGCTGAGGTTATACCCGTTGAGGATATTGTTCATAGAGATACAGAAAGCTATTTTGGAATTTTATACAAGGATAACAATAGAAAACCAATTTGCAGGATTAATCTTGATACAAAGAATAAACAAATTCTCATACCCGATAAAGACAAAAAATTTGAACGTATTTATATAGAATCTTTGAATGATTTGTACAAATACAAAAAGCAATTAACTGATGTCGTAAAACGATATTTATAACTATCCTCCCCTGCTCCACAGCGGGCAGGGGAACAATTAAATAATGTATTTACTATAAAAGTTAAAACCGCCCCAGTGCTACCAACACCGAGACGGTAACGCGCCCTCTCCGCACAGCAGAGATAGGACGACTTAACTATAACACCTCCGGAGATGCTACAGCATTTCGACCAAAAATATTGTATCATCTTCGGAGCAGCCTTGCAAGAGAACGAAAGTTCGCTGGCTGTTATTTTTATACCCACTTTTACATAATATTCAAGGGAAGGTGATGCTGCATGAAAAAAATCCGATGTGCAATCTATGATAGAGTATCCACAGAGATACAAGCCACTTCCGGTTTGTCTTTGGATACACAAAAAGAACTACTAACGGAATACGCCAAATCTCACGGATATGAAATAGTTGGATATTACGCAGACGAAGGTTTGACCGCACGAAAGAAACTCCAAAACAGGAAAGATTTCCAAAGGCTTCTCGGAGATATACAGAATGACAAGATAGACCTGGTGCTTGTGACGAAACTGGATCGTTGGTTTCGAAATGTCCGCGATTATCATAATACACAAGCTATCCTCGAAGAACATCATTGTAATTGGAAAACCATCTTAGAGGATTATGACACATCTACTGCTGATGGTCAGCTTAAAATTAATATTATGCTCGCAGTAGCTCAAAACGAATCTGACCGAACCAGCGAACGTATTAAAGTTGTGTTTGAACATAAAAAACGAAATGGTGAACATTTGACAGGTGCTGCTCCCTATGGTTATATTACAGTCAATAAGAAACTTGTTAAGGATCCTGCAACAGAGCATATTGTTAATGATCTCTTCCGATATTATTTTTTGACTTTTTCTAAACGTCAAACAATCTTATATATAACGGAAAAATACGGAGATGCAGCCCCAACAGTTTACCAAGCTAATCGGATTCTTAAGAACGAAACTTATGCTGGAAAATATCAAGATAACCTTGACTACTGTGAACCTTATATTAGTTTAAAACAGTTTGAGACTATAAATGATATCAGCGCTACTAAAATACATCCAACTACATATCAAGTCTATCTGTTTAGCCAACTGCTGATCTGTCCGGCCTGCGGAGCGCATCTAACAGGCTATGTAAAAAAGCAAAAGCTAAAAGATGGATCCATAAGTCTCTATAAGCGTTATAAATGCCCTATCAAATTCAGCAAGATTGATCACAAAGGAAAATATGTCTGCATAACTGAGTCTGTGATTGAAAACTATATGCTGGAACATGTCTACCCAGAACTTCAAAACCAGTTATATAAAATACAGACCACAAAAGGTAAACATGCGAAAAAGAAAGATGCCACAGCATCTATCCGAGAGGAAATGGATCGGTTAAATCTAATGTTCAGAAAAGGTCGGATCTCGGAAGATGCTTATGATACAGAATATGATGTATTGGAAAAGAAATTAAAGACCGAACAGGAAAGAAATAAAATCGTATCTGTCGATGACTACGCACATATCCGCGAAGAATTCTCTGGAAACTGGAAGGATATCTATCAGAAATTAGACGATACACATAAGCGTGCTTTCTGGCGCAGAACGATTAAAGAAATCCGTTTTGACGAAAATACCCATAAGATAAGCGGGTTTAAATTTTTGATTTAGAGGTGTAGTATTCTATATAACTCAGTTGAGTTTGAACCCGGCGCCACTAATCTGGAAAAAGAAGGCAAAGGATATGTCGTTGCCTCTCTCGGCACCGACAGCGGTTATGTGCCATATACCGCATTTTCCGCAAAGCAAAGTTATATCGACAAAAACCCGGAAATCATTCAAGGCTTTACGAACGCACTGCAAAAAGGAATGAATTATGTCCAGAACCACACGCCTGAAGAAATTGCAAAAATTATTGAGCCTCAATTCAAAGAAACGGATCTTGATACAATCACTACGATCGTCACTCGTTACTATGAACAGGATACATGGAAGGATAATCTTGTTTTTGAAGAAGAAAGTTTCCAGCTCTTGCAAGATATTTTAAAGAGTGCCGGAGAATTAACAAAAGAAGCGCCTTACGAAGACCTTGTAATAACAACCCACGCCGAAAACGCGAAGTAAAGACTGACACAAACGTAAACCGGGAACGTTTTTTCGTCCCCGGTTGTTATTTTATGCCCGTATTTTATGCTCTCATTGCTCCATCTACTGATAATATTTCACCGGTTACATAGCTTGCAAGATCACTGGCAAGGAATAAAAATCCGTTTGCCACATCTTCCGGCTCTCCCACTCTGCGAAGCGGAATATTTGCAATCAGAGGCTGGATCATTTTTTCCGGCAATGCAGCCACCATATCAGTTCTTGTAATTCCCGGCGCCACTGCATTTACACGGATATTACTTGGTCCAAGCTCTCTTGCCAGCGAAAGCGTCAACCCATTTACTGCAAATTTACTTGCCGGGTACCCAACTCCTGACGGCTGACCAGATATACTTACCATAGAACTGGTATTAATAATACAGCCGCCTCCCTGCTCCCGCATAACTTTTACAGTCGGCTGAATGGTATAGAATAATGCCTTTACATTAAGATCCATAATTTTATCAAATTCCTCCGGCTGATAATCCTCTATCTTCGTACTCTGTGAAATTCCCGCATTATTGACCAGAATATCAATTCTTCCGAATTTTTCTTTTACTCTTTCAATCGCTGCCTCTACTTCTTTTGCATCTGAGAGATTCGGGTGATCTCCGCTCACTTCCCAGTCTGGATTTTCCTCTTTTAATTTATTTAATGCTTTATCCACAGTCTCTTCTCTGGAGCCAAACAATACAACCTTCGCTCCGTTTTCGAGATATTTTCTTACTACCGCATATCCTATTCCACGTGTTCCTCCGGTTACAACTGCAATTTTCCCTTTTAACATATAAGTTCCCTCCTTTTTGATTTTCTTTTTATAATTTTTCTTGTCTTAGTATAACTTTTCATTTTTGATAACAGATTATATTATTTAATCCGAACTTTAAAATTGATAACTATTACTGCTTTTATTATAAAGCATTTTTGTCGATTTGAAAAGAGAAATTTCAAATTTTTTTGATTTTTATTTTCTCTTTTCATTTATTTATCTCATAAAGATGTTTTTTCATTCATAGACTAAATACAAATTACTGTACAGGAGTCATCATGTCCTCTAACAAACCTGATTTTCGTCCTCTCCTATTAAGATTTCTCGGTCTTCTGGCCCTTTTTACCCTTTGCTTTTTTGCAGGGCGTAAAGCTGCAATGTACACGGAGGAAACAATCTCTCCGGTCGCGTCTGCCACAGAAAACTGGGGATTGGGATTTCAAACAGACGGCGAACGTCCTACAGCAAATGCTTCCATAGAAGAACTTGAAAAATATAACGCATACTATGCCAAAGATACGGATGAGAAAATAATTTATCTTACATTTGATTGTGGATTTGAAAATGGAAATACGGAAAAAATCTTAGATACCCTGAAGAAACACAAAGCTCCTGCCACATTTTTTGTCGTGGGAAATTATCTGTCCACAAGCCCTGAGCTTATAAATCGCATGGTAAAAGAAGGGCACACCGTCGGAAACCATACGTATCATCACCCGGACATGTCACAGATATCTTCTAAGGAAGCTTTTGAAAAAGAATTGAAAGATGTAGAGACACAATATAAGGAGATTACAGGCAAAGAAATCTCTCATTTTTATCGCCCTCCACAGGGAAAATATAATCTTGAGAACCTTAAGATGGCAAAAAATCTCGGATATCATACTTTCTTCTGGAGCCTTGCCTATGTAGACTGGTACGAAAACGATCAACCGACGAAAGAAGAAGCCTTTGATAAACTTCTTTCCCGCATCCATCCGGGCGCTATTGTTCTTCTGCACAATACTTCAAAAACAAATGGGGAGATTTTGGATGAACTTTTGACCAAATGGGAAGAAATGGGATATACGTTTCAATCCCTGAATCAGCTGATTCAGGGATTGGAATCATTTCATAATTTCCTGTAAAAAACCGGTTCCGTCTCCGGAAAACTCAATCTTCAGATACTGTGCGATCGTCTGTGCAATATCGGAAAAACTCTTTCGAATTCCAAGATCAACGCCTTGTCGGAGATTAGCTCCGTAACACAGACACGGAGTATATTCTCTGCTGTGATCGGTTCCTTTGAAGCCGGGATCGCAGCCATGATCTGCTGTAATGATAAGCAGATCCTCTTCTTTCATCTTTTCCAGCATCATCCCCAACTGCCGATCCACTTCATTGAGTGCATGGACATATCCGTCAATATCATTCCGATGACCATACAACATATCGAAATCCACCAGATTTACGAAGCATAGTCCGTTAAACTCTTCCTCCATAAGCTCCCGCACGCGTTCCATATTTTTCTGATTTCCTTCGTTTGGATACGTCTTCGTGATACCTCTTCCGGCAAAAATATCATAGATTTTTCCTACACCGATCACATCCATCCCTGCTTCCTTTCCTGCATCAAGAATGGTTTCTTTCGGTGGCATCAGAGAAAAATCATGTCGGTTCACCGTTCTTGTATAGTTCGGATAAGTTCCAACAAATGGTCTTGCGATCACTCTTCCAACACCATGTTCTCCGGTAAGAAGCTTCCGCGCAATCCTGCAATCCTCATACAGTTCCTCCAAAGGAACAATATCCTCGTGAGCTGCCACCTGAAAGACACTGTCTGCGGATGTATATACGATCAGCTTTCCGGTTTCCACATGTTCCTTTCCGTAATCTTTGATGACCTCTGTTCCTGAATAGACCTGATTGCAGAGCACACCTCTCCCTGTTTTTCTTTCAAACTCTTCAAGAATTTCCCACGGGAATCCCTGTGGATAAGTCGGCATCGGTTTCGGTGAGACTGCACCGGCAATCTCCCAATGTCCTACCGTTGTATCTTTTCCCGCAGACTGCTCCTGCATTTTTCCATAGCATGCAATTACCTTTTCTCTGTTTTTTTGAAAGGAAGTTCCTTGCAGATTGTAAATTCCAAGGCTTTCCATAACCGGAATATGAAGGTTGCCGCTTCGGACACAAGTTCCGAACGTATCACATCCGACATCATCAAACCTCTCTGCATCCGGCGCCTCTCCGACTCCTACACTGTCCAGTACAATCAAAAATACTCGTCTTGCCATCTTTCTTCGCCTCCACCTTAGAATCTCCCTCATT
>FR892673.1:0-47422 GCA_000433535.1 Dorea sp. CAG:317 | reverse complement strand
TTTAAATAAAATAAGCGCCATCAGAAATAGAAAACTCAATCCTACGCACAGGACTGCCAAAGCCCGAAAACGAATCACCTTTGTAAGCAGCAGAACAAAAGGAAGAAGGATACTGTACATTGACGCCATCACGTAATAGATCATATACTCCCTCGGAGAATGTGATTGTATTTTGGATACGATTACCATGGAAATCTGAATCAGCAAACATACGATCGGCAATACATAGTTCACTGACCAGCCCCTCCATCCGATACAGGCATCCCATATGATACAACCGATCGTCACGCCAAGCAGCTGCCACATGGCATTTTTCAGTAAATTATGCCGTTTCACATATCCCACCGACAGGGCTGCCCACATGCTGAAAATCCCGGCTGCAACCAATACAGACCACAGACGCTGCGGTGAAAAGATCACATTTGCCATTACCGCAAATACAGCCGCCATCATACAGCCAAAGGAAAACCCTTTGTAAAACTTTCTTCCTTCATAATTCGGCTGTGCATCTTCCGGATATTCCGGTTCTATAACCGTCTCAGGCACACCGATGTTTTCTAAGATCTCATAGAAATTCCTCTGGATATTCAGGCTGTCGTAGCGAGAAGTAAAAGCACAAGTCAGCGTATCTTTAAAAGAACAGACACATAGCTCCATTCGCGGGGTACTCGTATAGACACCAAACCGTTCAATATACGGCATATATTCTTCCGGCATCTTAACCGCACTCATATTAGAAAGAACTGCTGTCACTTCTCCTTCTGCCATCTTCGCTCCCATTTTGATACATGGATCTTTTAAGATCAGCGGCGCCCATTTTAATATTTTATGCTTTTCAAATGCAATCAATTCATTCATGCGCCCTGCTATTTCTTCTTTCGTCAGGTGGTCTTCAAAATACTGCTTTACCGCCATTAACACAGAATCAAAATCATCTTCCGCTGCGCCGAATTGATACCCCGGCTCAATATAGCTGAAAAAATTCAACATAGAATCCGATGGAAATATTTTCCGAAGATTTACCGGAACCATCAGCACCACCGGCTTTTTTTCCTGTGTCTTATTCATTTCTTTGTGAATGGCACAGATAAATGCAGCCGTCAGCAATACCGTCATGGACACCCCGTAAGCTCTTGCTTTTTCTAACAATGCTTTTACTGAAAGGGTTGTTTCTACTACTTTTAGTTCTTCGTATTCCTTTCCCCTCTTCTTGATCTGATATGCTTTCACCTTTTTCTTCTTTGTTCTTTTCAGATCGGGATTGTAATATTTGCTAAAGCTGTCATTTTCCTGATCCTGCACCGTCAATTTATCTTTCGAAAGCTGTATCTCCGGCAGTTCCTTCTCCTTGTGCGCCAGATATAAATAGTTTTTTACGAGCTCTCTTAAAAACTCTGTCGCCCCGGTTCCATCTGTCAACGCATGAAACACTTCAAAATTAATTCTGTTTTTATAATAAGTAACCTCAAAAAGGAGCGCCTTTTTATCCCGAACATACAGACAGCTGCACGGTTCCTTATATTCTTCCCGCACCGTCGGGCGCAGCTCACTCTTCTCCAGATAGTGCCAGAACAGACCTTTTCGCATGACAGATAAGAATACCGGATATTTTTTGATCGTTTTATTTAACGCTTCCTGCAGTATCCCGCTGTCTACCGGTTCTTTCAACAAGCAATAAAACCGGAATACTCTTGTGTCTTTAGGGCTGCTTGCCGCGGAAAACATCTTGGCAGCATTATCAAGATTTCTCCAATAAGCCCGCCTCTGTTCAAACATCAGCTCCATCCTCCTTTAAAAATTCATTGATAAGATCAAAGCTTTCTTTTACATGAAAATACTTGATTCCAAGCGAAAAATAACCGTGAAGGGCATCTTTGATCCGATAGAGCTTCACGCGGTTTCCTGCTTCCTTAAGCCTCTTTGCATAGGCTTCTCCCTCGTCCCTCAGAGGGTCGCATTCTGCTGTCAAAACCAGTGTATCCGGCTGCCGACTGTAATCTGTCTCCATAAGCGGTGCAAAATATTTATTTTCCTTATCTTCCGGGCAAGAGGCATAAAGCTCAATATAATCTCTCATCTTCCCCGATGTCAAAAGATAGTCGCTGCCGTATTTGTGCACCGACGGAAACGGCGAATTCTCTGTATAATCTGCAAATAATGCCGGATAGATAAGGATCTGTCTCTTCGGCAGAAACTCTCCTTTGTCACGCGCCATCAAAGAAACAGCAGCCGCCAGATTTCCTCCGGCACTGTCACCGATCAGTGTGATTTTGTCAGGGTCAACATTTAAAATAAACTGTCTTGTATAAAGAGCTTTTGCCACCGCATAACAATCCATCAGACCTGTAGGAAATTTATGTTCCGGCGCCAGTCTATACTCTACGGATATTACCATGTGTTCTGTTGCCACTGCAAGCCGGGCGCAGATTCTCTCATAATTATCCACACTGTCTGTCACCCAGCCGCCGCCATGGAAAAGAAGAAATACCGGAAGATCTTCTGATATTTCCTCACTTGGCATATACAATCTCATAGGCACTTCATGATCTCCGTTCATGACTTTATAATCAATCGTACGGTGGAAAATCTTTAACGGGTCAATGGCTTTGATATTTGCAAGCTGTCTTGCCGCCTCCACTTCAATCCCGTCAAAAGACAGGGCTTTCAATACTTTTTTCATAGATTTATTTATGGTCACGGTTACGATACTCCTCCCTGAATCTTCTCATTGAGATCATTTAAATAGACCCATCGGTCCATCTTATCTTCCAGCGCCTGCTCTGCTTCTTCTTTTTCTTTCATAAGTTCACTAAGCTTTACAGAATTGGTAGCATTTTTCATAATGTCCTGATCCAGTTTTTCAAGCTTACTCTCTAACTTCGCAATATCCTCATCAATCGTCTCAAATTCTCTTTGCTCTTTGTAAGTAAATTTCAGCTTCTTCTCCCGCTGCTTCCATGTCTCTTTTGACTTCGATTCAACCTTTTCAGTCTTCTGTTCCTGCTTCTCTTCTTCTGAAACTGACTCGATCTCCTTTTTGATCAGATAGTCGGAATAGCCGCCCTCATATTGGCGAATCACTCCATTTCCTTCAAAGGAAAAGATTCGATTCACTGTTCGATCCAGAAAATAACGGTCGTGAGATACGGTAATGATGATTCCGTCAAAGCTATCCAAATAATCTTCCAGAATAGTAAGTGTCTGGATATCCAGATCGTTGGTCGGCTCATCAAGGAGCAGCACATTCGGCGCGCTCATAAGAATACGAAGGAGGTAAAGCCTGCGCTTTTCTCCGCCGGATAACTTCTCAATCTTTGACCATTGAATCGCTCCTTCAAATAAAAAGCGCTCCAGCATCTGGGAGGCAGTGATTCTGCTGCCGTCAGAAGTCTGAATATATTCCCCTGCTTCTTTGATATAATCAATCACTTTCATAGAATCATTCATATATTCATTTTCCTGTGAAAAATAACCGATTCGAATCGTCTGTCCGACCTCTATCGTACCGCGATCCGGCTTTGCCACACCGCTTATGATCTTAAGCAGCGTTGTTTTTCCACATCCATTCGGACCAATGATTCCGATACGGTCATGGCGCAGGAAAATATAGCTGTAATCCCGGATTAATTCTCTTTCTCCGTATGCTTTACAGATATCGTTCAATTCTATTGTCTTATTTCCCATGCGGGAGGATGTCGAATCCAACATCACTCTTTTCTCTTCCTGAAGGTCCTTCATCTCCTGCAATGCGCGGATTCGGTCAATATGTGCCTTTTGCTTCGTACTTCTCGCCCTTGCCCCGCGATGCAGCCACTCAAGCTCTGTGCGAAGAAGACTCTTTCTCTTGCGCTGTGCGGCAAGTTCCATACTTTGTCTCTCTTCCTTTAATGTGACAAACTGTTCATAATTCCCCGGATAGCTGTATAATTTCCCCTGATCCACTTCCACGATCCGATTCGCTACACGGTCCAGAAAGTAACGGTCATGGGTAACCATCAAAATTGCACCGCGGAATTTGATGAGGTACTCTTCCAGCCATTCTGACATCCCATTGTCCAGATGGTTCGTCGGCTCGTCAAGCATCAAAATATCCGCAGAAGTCAAAAGTGCATTGACCAGTGCAACCCTTTTCTTCTGTCCTCCCGACATATGTTCAATTTTTTCTTCGTAGTCCGAAAATCCCAGCTTATTTAACATTGCCTTGGCATCCGCCTCTATGGTCCATCGGTTTGTTTCATCCTCGTGCCCGCGCACTGCCGCCTGCAAAATATTCATTCCTTCTTCAAACACAGGCGTCTGCGGAAGATAACAGATCTTCACCTGATTCCCCATACTGATCTTCCCCTGGTCGCATGTTGTAATTCCCGCAGCCAGCTTAAGAAGTGTAGATTTCCCCATACCATTTACACCGATGATTCCGATTTTTTCATTTTCATTAATCCCAAAATCCACATCATCCAAAAGTACGCGGTCTGTATATGATTTTGTAATATGTTCCATTGTGAGTAAATTCATTCTGCTTATCCTTTTCTTACCTTTCAAATATCGTACTGCTCCACTGTCTATAAAGAATTATACCCGATTGTTTGCTCCGGTACAATAGAAAAGAAAAACAGCCTGCCATAATGGAACTGTTCCAAAATGACAAGCTGTTCAACACCTCTTCTATTCTTTTACAGAAGTATCTTTTTCTCCCGCATGTTCTTATAAGAAAATATATTTCAAAATAAATAAGACAGCAAGCACATACATCAAGATACTGATTTTTTTCTCTTTTGCCTCTCCTGTTAACAGATTCAGTACCACATAGGAAATAACTCCCATAGAAATACCTTCTGAAATGCTGTAGAAAAATGGCATTGCTCCGATACAGATATAGCATGGAAGCGCCTCAGAAATATCGTTAAAATCGATATTTACCACATTTGTCAGCATATAGAATCCAACAACCACAAGCGCCGGAGCTGTTGCAAATGATGGAATTGCAAGGAAAATCGGAGACAGGAACAGTGCCAGTCCAAATAAAATAGCAGTTGTCACTGCAGTAAGACCTGTTCTTCCGCCTTCAGATACACCGGATGCACTTTCTACGAATGTAGTTGTTGTACTTGTACCAAGAACCGCTCCTGCTGTTGTTGCGATTGCATCTGCAAGAAGCGCGCCCTTGATTCTTGGCAATTTTCCGTTTTCATCCAGCATATCAGCCTTAGATGATACACCAATCAATGTTCCGATTGTGTCAAACATATCTACGAAAAGGAATGCAAAAATAACAACAATAAAATTCAATGAAAAGACACTTGAAAAATCAAGTTTTCCGAATACCGGCGCAAGACTTGGAATAGAAAGTCCGTTGCTGAAATCCGGAAGCAGGCTGTAAAATCCGATTTCCGGATTTGGAACATACACCCCTGCAAACTGACAGATGATTCCGATGATCCATGTGGCAAGAATTCCCCACAAAATATTTCCTTTTACATTCTTGATCACAAGGATACCTGTGATAATAATTCCGATGATTGCCAGCACAACGGTAATACCGACATCGTTAAATGTTGCTTCTACACCATTTGCCATATTGTAATTTTCAAGAGAGAATAACTCAACCAATGTTGCTCCGCCAATTACGATCTTCGCATTCTGAAGTCCGATAAATGCGATAAACAGACCGATTCCCACGCTGACAGCTGCTTTTAAATTCTTCGGGATCGCATTAAAGATTGCTTCACGCACATTTGTGAGAGATAAAACGATGAACACAATACCTTCCACAAAAACTGCAGTCAGTGCAACCTGCCAGTCATACCCCATTCCAAGCACTACGGTATATGCGAAATACGCATTCAGTCCCATACCCGGTGCAAGCGCAAATGGATAATTCGCACAGACAGCCATCAGTAAAGTACCAATCAAAGCCGCAAGAGCTGTTGCTGTAAATACGGCACCCTGATCCATACCAGCTGCAGCCAGAATACTTGGATTAACTGCCAGAATGTACGCCATTGTCATAAAAGTAGTGATTCCGGCAAGAATCTCAGTCTTTGCATCTGTACCGTTCTCCTTAAGTTTGAAAAACTTCTCTAACATTTGATTTCCTCCTTCATGTATCTCATTTTTAGATAACACAATCCCATTCTAACAAAATGGAGCCATAAAGTAAATGGCTCCATCTATTACTTCTCATTATGAGTAGTTATTACTTTTTTATATTATTCACACTCACGAACGGTTTTTCTAAGCGGAAGAATCATTCCCGGCGCTACGGACAACTCGTCAATTCCCATCTCAAGGAATGTCTCAGTAAGCGTAAGGTCAGCTGCAAGCTCTCCGCAGATGCCGATCCATTTTCCCTCTCGATGCGCATTTTCTGCTGCCATACGAATCATAGACAATACTGCCGGATGATGGGCATCATAAAATGATTCCAGTTTTTGATTCTGTCTGTCGATCGCAAGCGTATACTGCGTCAGATCGTTAGTACCTACACTGAAGAAATCGACCTCTTTAGCAAGCTCATGGCTCACCATAACAGCGGCAGGTGTCTCGATCATCACACCGATCTCTACATCCTTGCGGAATTCTACCCCTTCTTCTGTAAGTTCTTCCTGCACAAGCCGGATCATTTCCTTAATCTTCTTTACCTCATCCACAGAGATGATCATCGGAAACATAATTGCAATCTGTCCATAAGCAGATGCGCGGTACAGTGCGCGAAGCTGTGTCTTGAAGATCTCCGGCCTTGTCAGGCAGATACGAATCGCACGATAGCCAAGCGCCGGATTTTCTTCTTTGTCCAATCCAAAGTAATCCACCTGTTTATCGGCTCCGATATCCAGCGTACGAATAATTACCCGCTTACCTGCCATATTTTCCGCCACTTGTTTATACACCTTGAACTGCTGCTCTTCTGTAGGGAAGGTCTCGCTCTCTAAATAGAGGAATTCACTTCGGAACAAACCGATGCCTCCGGCATCATTCTGAAGCACAGCCCCCACATCGGACAGATTGCCGATGTTGGCGTAGACATTTACTTTCTGACCGCTCTTTGTCACATTTTCTTTGCCCTTTAACTGCTCCAGAAGCTCCTTCTTCTCCATGTCTTCTTTTTGTTTTTTCTGCATGGCTTCCATGGTCTTTGCATCAGGTTCTATATAAATCACGCCGTCCATTCCGTCTACAATTGCAAGTTTCCCGTCATATTCCTGCTTCAGATCTTCACCAAGACCGATCACTGCCGGAATGTTCATCGTTCGTGCCAGAATGGCTGTATGTGAATTTGAAGAGCCGTACATTGTAACAAAGGCAAGCACTTTATCTTTATCAAGCTGTACGGTTTCACTTGGCACAAGGTCGTCGGCTGCAATGATCACCGGCTCTTCCATTTCCATGGCAGCGTGCTCACTGTTTGATAATACTTTGATGAGACGTTCTGAGACATCCTTCACGTCTGCAGCTCTTCCCTGCATATACGCATCATCCATTGCCGCAAACATCGCAGCGAAATTATCTGCCGTTGTCCCGACTGCATACTCTGCGTTCACTTCCTGCGTTGTAATAATATTTACGATGGACTCCACATAATCCAGATCTTCCAGCATCATCTGGTGAATCTCAAAGATCATGGCATTTGTCTCACCTACATCATCCATTGCCTTGTCATGTAATTGCTGAAGCTCTGCGGATGCCTGTTCTTTCGCTCTTTCAAAACGTTTTACTTCTGCCTCTGTATCTTCCACGCGGCTTCTTTTAATCGTAATTTCATTTCTCTTATAAAACGAAATCTTTCCAATGGCGATTCCGCCAAATACACTTTTTCCTGATAATGTAATCATTGCCCTCTTCCCCTCTTACAGGTTTTCTTTTAAGAACTGCTCCATTGCTTCTGAAGCTTTTGCCTCATCTTCTCCTTCTACGCAGACTGTAATCTCGTCCGCTTTCTTTACACCCATACCCATAACTGCAAAGATTCTTTTAGCATCTGCACTCTTCTCGCCTTTTTTGATCGTCACTTTTGATGCGAACTCATTGGCTTTCTTTACAAGAAGCCCTGCCGGTCTTGCATGGATTCCTTCTGGATCTGTGATTACATACTGAAATTCTTTCATGATTCATTCCTCCGTTTTCTTTGATTGGATTTTATTTTATCTTGTTATTGTTTCTTCCTTAATCTATTCTGTTACTTTTTTCTTTAAAACACCCAGCAGGACTGCTGAGACAACCGTTCCGATCACAAGGGCAAGCAGATACATGACTGCATTTCCCATCACCGGTACTACGAAGATTCCTCCGTGAGGAGCCATCAACGTACAGCCAAATGCCATAGACAGCGCGCCTGCCAGTCCTGAACCAATGATACAGGATGGAAGTACGTGAAGCGGGTCTGCTGCTGCGTATGGAATCGCACCTTCTGTAATAAATGCAAGTCCCATAATAAAGTTCATCGGTCCGGATTCTCTTTCTTCTTTTGTAAATTTATTCTTAAACAAAAGTGTTGCCAGTGCGATAGCACATGGCGGAACCATACCGCCGATCATAACAGCTGCCATAATATCATAATTTCCGGATGCGATTGCTGCTGTACCAAACACATAAGATGCTTTATTGAACGGGCCTCCCATGTCAATTGCCATCATGCCGCCAAGCACCAGTCCTAAAATCAGCTTACTGGAACCGCCCATACTTGTCAAACCATTATTCAGCGCTGTGTTAATTCCTCCCATGACCGGCTCTACGATAAATGTCATGCCAAGTCCCATGATCAGAATACCCAGTACCGGATAAATGAGTACCGGCGCAATCTTCTCGATTGCCTGCGGAAGCTTATCACATACTTTGCGAAGTGCAAGTATCAGATAGCCTGCTGCGAAACCAGCCACCAGCGCTCCTAAGAAGCCGGAGGTTCCGCTTGCCGCCATCATACCGCCCACGAAACCGACTGCCAGCGCCGGTCTGTCACCGATCGCCATTGCAATAAATCCGGCAAGTACCGGAAGCATGAAGCCAAATGCTACACCACCAATATTTTTAAACAGTGCAGCCACCGGTGTGATGGTACCGAAGTTTGCACGGTCTGCAACGGATAAAGAGTTAATATCTACCAGCATACCATCAAGGAGAAAGGCAACCGCGATCAAAATACCACCGCCTACTACGAACGGAAGCATATGAGATACACCGTTCATCAGCTGTGTATAAATCTTATGTCCTACACTTCCGCCGCTCTTAGCAGCCTGTTTCTTTTCTCCTCCGGTGCTGCTTTTATATACCGGAGCATTACCGGAAATGGCAAGCTCAACTAATTCATCTGCCTTATTGATTCCGTCAGACACCTGACGCTCGATTACTTTCTTCCCGTCAAAACGCTCCATCGGAACCTGTGCGTCTGCTGCCACAATAATACAGTCCGCTGCCTGAATCTCTTCTTCTGTGAGTACATTTTTCGCACCGCCGGAGCCTCTTGTCTCTACCTTCACAAAACAGTTTTTTGCTTTTGCCGCTTTCTCAATTCCTTCTGCTGCCATATAAGTATGAGCAATTCCGGTCGGACAAGACGTCACTGCCAGGATTTTAACCTGATCTTCTTTTGCCTCTTCTACATCTGCCAGTCTTTCATCCACACTCTTCTTCTCTTCGTCTGCCTGATCAATGATCGCAAGAAATTGTTCCGGCGTCTCTGCCTTACGAAGGCTTTCCGTAAATGTCTCATCCATTAACATCATTGATAATTTACTCAATACATCCAGATGTACATTATCCTCTGTGTTTGGAGCCGCAATCAGGAACAACAATGTTACCGGCGCACCGTCTAAGGAATCAAAATCCACACCTTCCCGGATAACCATTGCTGCAAGTCCCGGACGGTCAACCGCGTCACATTTTCCATGTGGAATCGCAATTCCTTCTCCGATTCCGGTGGTACTCTCTTCTTCTCTTGCATATACCTGTCTTTTATAAGCTTCTTCATCATTGATCTTACCGCTCTTCACCATAAGAGCAACCGCCGCATCAATTGCCTCCTGTTTGCTCTTAGGCGCTGCATCCAGTGAGACACTTCTTACATCCAATAAATCTGTGATTCTCATTCTTCTTTCCCTCCTGCCGTCTTCACGACCTGTTCATATACTTGATCTATTTCTTCTTTTACAGCCAGCCGCTCGGAAAATGCACTTGCACTTCCTGCCGCAACTCCCATGTAGAACGCATGCCGGTATTCCTTTCTTTCCAGCCAGCCTGCCATAAATCCGGCAACCATAGAGTCTCCGGCGCCTACACCATTTTTCAGAGTTCCTTTTGGAGCCGGAGCATCATAGATCTGCCCGTCTGATGCGATCAAAACCGCTCCCTCTCCTGCCATAGAGATCAGCACGTTCTCAGCCCCCATCTCCTGAAGCTTCTTTCCATAAGGAACGACGGACTCTCTCGTCTTTAATTCAACACTGAAAATCTCACCCAATTCGTGATTGTTCGGCTTGATCAGGAATGGGTGATACGGAAGCACCTTCAGAAGCAATTCCTGTGTCGCATCTACCGAGATCAGCACTCCCTTACCTTTCAGACGCTCCATAATCTTCTGGTACGTATCATCGGGCATGGAAGCCGGAATACTTCCTGACAAAAAGAGAACGTCACCCTCTCCCATCTCATCAAGCCTGGTCATAAGCTGTTCTATCTTTTCTTCACTGATAGATGGACCCTGCCCATTAATCTCTGTGCCGTCAATGGATTTTAATTTCACATTGATCCGTGTAAATCCTTCCGGGATCTCAAGAAATCCATTTTTCACGCCAAACTTCTCCAGTCGTTTTACGACCTCTTCGCCGGTGAACCCGGCCACGAACCCAAGCGCTGTATTATCAATCCCCAGATTCTTAAGAACAATGGATACATTGATTCCTTTTCCTCCCGGCAGCATCAGCTCCGAGTCTGTGCGATTGGTAAGACCAAGTTTGAAGTCCTTCACAGAGACGATATAATCCAGAGAAGGATTAAAAGTAACTGTGTAAATCATTTATTGAACCTCCATAATATTTGTATATTTTTTGTAAGATTCATCCTGAAGCTTTGTTGTGATCAACTGTGCGGACTGGAAATCAGCAAAGGTGACCGATGAAATTTGATTGATTTTGGATGAATCTGACAATACATAGTTTTTTCTGCATTGCTGCATTGCCTTTTCTTTTACAAGAGCCTCTGTAATATCCGGCGTCGTATAGCCGGAAACTGCATCCGCCCCGTTCGTTCCGAAGAAGCCTTTTGTAAAATGATACTTTTTCAGACCTTCTACCGCTTCTGCTCCGACGATTGCCTCTGTAACCGCCTTTAACTCTCCTCCGATCAGGAAGACGCGCATGCCCTTTTTCAATAATTTCTGAGCATGACTTACAGAATTGGTCACATACAGTGCGCCTGACTCCGTAATGTAATCAATCATCACATCTACGCTGCTTCCTGCATCCAGATAAACAAAATCATCCTCCCGGATTAAGCTTGCTGCATATTTCCCGATCACAGCCTTTGCTTCCTTATTCAGCGTACTTCTCAAAGAAAGATCCGCGTCTCTTGTCATCGTTTCAGACTCTGCAGTCGTAGCGCCGCCATGCACCTTGATCAACGCCCCCCTCTGATGTAAGGTTGTAAGGTCTCTGCGGATCGTAGATTCAGAAGTCTGTAACAAAGCAGTCAGTTCCTGAACTGTAACGGTCTTCTTGTCATTTACAATTTTCAATATTTCCCGAAATCTCTCTTCTGCCAGCATACTCTTCCTCCTTCTTTTTCTCTTTCTATTTTTTCATTTTCAGTCATTTTCTTTCAACTTCATTCATCTTTAAATTCATAATACAATCATTTTCAGTCATAGTCAACTATTTTCATTCAAAATATGTTCCAAAATCAATCATTATTTTTTATGCAAAATGCATAAAAAAACCATCATGCTTATTATCTTTCGACTTCATGATGGTTTTTATTCTTCCTGAATATGGTTGAATATTATGAAATTTTATTGAATCTCACGGATCTTCTTACGAAGTCCCAGCACCTGCCCCGGCGCTACGGACAATTCGTCAATTCCGATCTGAAGGAAATATTCCGTCAATGAAAGGTCTGCCGCCAGATCTCCGCATATGCTGATTCTCTTTTCCTCCAAATGTCCGTTATTTGTAATGATTCTTATCATCTTCAACAATGCCGGATGATGTGGATTATAGTAACTGTCGATCTTCGCATTGGTTCTGTCCATTCCCAATGTAAACTGCAGAAGGTCATTCGTTCCAATGCTGAAGAAATCAACTTCTCTTGCCAACTCACCGCTAATCATAACCGCCGCCGGAGTTTCAATCATCACGCCTACCTCAATATCCTTATTATAGGCGGTCTTATTGGCACTTAATTCCTTCTTGGCGCGCTCCAGCTGCACCTTTGCTGCCTTTACTTCTTCCAGAGACGTAATCATCGGAAACATGATGGATACATTTCCGTAAACGGATGCACGAAGAATTGCCCGAAGCTGTGTGCGGAACATCTCGTCCTTCTCCAGCGAAATACGAATTCCGCGATATCCAAGCGCCGGATTATTCTCCTTGTCCATCTCAAAACAATCCGCCAGCTTGTCACCGCCAAGATCTGCCGTACGGATGACAACACGCTTCATCCCCATAGATTCTGCCGCCAGCTTGTAAATGGAAAACTGCTGCTCTTCTGTCGGAAGCTTCCCTCCGTTATCCATATAGATAAACTCACTTCGGAACAGTCCGATTCCACCGGCGTCACTTCGGATCACTCGCTCAATATCTTCTCTGCTTGCAATATTTGCACAAATGTCAATTCTCTGACCACTCTGTGTAATATTGTCTTTTCCTTTCAGACGTTCCAGGTCCTTCACCTTCACATGATCTGTATCCTGTCTCTTCTTCATGCGGGTAATCGTTGTATAATCCGGTTCGATATATACCTTTCCCTCGAACCCGTCTATGATGATTGTCTTACCGTCATATTCTTTCTTCAAAGCTTCTCCAAGACCAATCACTGACGGGATTCCCTTTGTTCTTGCAATCACCGCCGTATGAGAATTGATGGTGCCATAACGGGTAACAAACCCGAGCACCTTGCTTTTCTCCAGCTGCATTGCCTCACTTGGATACAGCTCCGGCGCTGCCATGATAAATGGTTCATCTGACAGAAGCTTATCCTTCCAGCTTCTTGACAGAATCCGGATCAGACGAAGTGCAACGTCTTTCACATCCGCTTCATGTCCCTGAATATAGTTTTTGTCGATTTCAGCACCCGCCTTCACAAAGTAGTCCGCCGTCTGTTGAACCGCATACTCTGCATTCAGCTTCTCTTCTAAGATAATACTTGTTACTTTCTCGCCAAAATCCTCGTCTTCCAGAATCTCCTGCTGCATTTCAAAAATAGCGGCATTGGCTTCTCCCACTTCCCGTATGGAATTCCCATAGAGTACACGAAGCTCCATCACTGCTTTTTCTCTTGCCTTCTGAAACCGCGCTACTTCTTTCTCTATATCTTTTACATAGATTTCTTTAATTTCTTTAATATCTCTCTTATAGAAAGAAAGCTTTCCAATCGCAATTCCTTCGGATATCTTTTTTCCTGTTAATGTAATCATAAATCTTTCCTCGCTTAAAGCCCGTCTTACGGACAGTCTTATGAGTATACTTTACACTTTAACTATTCTTTCGTCAAGATACGGATGTCTGATCTTGTCAGAAAACGTCTCTTTTCTTTGTGAGAAATAGCAGAAATTACCATCAAATTTATTGACTTTTTCATTCATTTATGCTAAAGTGACGAAGTATCTTCCTTTTTTAAAAGCAAGATACAGTAACAAGTCATTCACATTTAATGGAGGTATCACAATGAGAGGTACAGTAAAGTGGTTTAACAACCAAAAAGGTTACGGATTTATCTCTGATGAATCAGGAAACGATGTATTCGTACATTACTCCGGACTTAACATGGAAGGCTTCAAGTCTTTAGAAGAAGGTCAGGAAGTAGAATACGACGTAACTGAAGGTGCAAAAGGCCCTCAGGCAGTAAACGTAACAAAACTCTAATCCCTATTAATCATAATTTAGATGTACCTTTTATTTATATAAAACGACAGCGTTGGATATTTAAAAGCAATACAGAAAATGAGATTAAGAAGAAAAACCGGGCAGTCAATTTCTGCCCGGTTTTTTGTATGCAAAGCGAACCTCTCTCTACAGAATCTGAATCCCTTTTACTTCAAAGCAACTGATCCACGGATAATCCATGTAATGGATTGCAATGCCCTCTTCAATACAGATTCCCGTGCTCGGATAATATACATTGCCCAGTTCACTTTTATCCATCGCATATCCTTTTTTTGCCATAGCTTCTTCGCCCTCGTCCGTAAAACTTACAGACATCTCCTTATAAGGAGGCGCACATCAGCTGGTAAACTCCTCAATATTCAGCACAACGTGCTGCCACTTTACTCTGGATAAATATTCTTTTGCACGTTCATTTAGCTCTACCATGTTTTTCTCACACTTTCTTTCCGTATCTTACTTTGCTTTTTCTAATTCTTTTCTCTTCGCTTCAATAATTGTTTCTAGTTTTGCAAGCAATATAGGATCATCAAATTCATTAATATAGCGGGCAAATACATCTTCTTCCCTCAATGCTTTTCGTATCTCGTTGGCTGTCTCATTGGGGACTTCTTCTCTTTTGACAATCGCCCGATAACTTCTGGTGAGTACGGTTCCGCTATATACGATTTCTGCCACTTCAATATAATTCTTCTTGATCAAACTGCGAAGCGCCGCCTGAACGGTATTAATATTCAGATCCGTTCCTGTTTTCACAATTTCTGATGCGATGATCGGTTCCTTCGCATCCCACAAAATATTCATTACGTCTTCCTGTCTTTTTGTCAAACCTTTCATGTCTCGTTCACACTCCATTTATTTTTCTTTCATATAATCGTATTCCACTCCATAAACAAACTGCCGCCAGTGCCGAAGCACTCAAACACTTTCTAAAAGTAGTAAAAAATGTTGCTAATATCCAGGGTTTCTCCATCTCCATCGTCCTTGGCAACTGCTTTGCAATCCATTTGATCTGCTGTGACCAGCTATCAAAATCAGATAACGGATAAAGAGAATTTCCAAGTTCCGGCTGAAAAAGCTTCATACAGATCCGAAGTATAAGAATTGCGGCAACCATTCCTGCAATACCTTTTTCCAACCACCCAATCTTTATCTTTTGCTTCTCCCCTTTCCATATATTTAACAGCTGCACTACTCCCAAGACACCACAGACAGCCGGAATTAAGCCAAGAATCAGACTGGCGCACCAGTAAAACAGCGACAGCATGATTTCTTCTCCGGCAATCCCATAATTCATTGTGAGTTTCTGTATCGCCTCTCGATTTTCTCCTTGCTTTCCCCTTGTTGATACATATTGCAGCAGCTCTCCGGCTTCCGCCTTTCGTATCACAATCCCTTCTTCTCCTTTGATCGTAAGACAGATCGTATATTTTTTTCCGCCAAGTTCAATCATTTGTCCTGTCGCATTTTTATTGCCAAATAACTGGAGTGAGGCTTCTTCATCAACAATACACTCTTTACTTTCTTCCCTCTCACCAGTCGTTCCACACTCCGGCAGCAAAAGCGATAATTCTCCACAGAAAATCATTTCTTTCATTTTCATAGATCTGTTGAACATTGGATTTTCACATGCCCCTGTCCTTTCTTTCGACCAAAATACAAGCTGCTTTTTTTCATTTTTCATAAAATCAATCGCTGCCTGTTCCGCGGACACTGCATCTATCTCATGTTCCAATTTCATACATGAAGTTTTCTGATATTCTTTCAATTCTGCCGCCTTGTTAATCGCAAAACAAAAGGCAAGTATCCCGACTAAAACAAGAGCGGTGCTTATGAAAATATTTCTTTTTTTCATTTATGTTTCCTTCTCTTTTACCGTCATACCCTCTTCAATAGCTTTTTCACATGAAACAATGATTTTCTGCTGATTGGATAAGGTATCATTTTCTATCGCCGCAAATTCTGCATCTTTATCCAGAATCTTCACCGGTACTTTTCTTACCGTAAGCTCTTTGCCAATCAACGTATCCTGCTCCTCAGTAATATAGACTGCATACTTATCGACTCCATCTGTATGAAGCGCTTCAAGAGGGATGCAAATTTCATACTCTTTCGAAGGATTCTTAATTTCCACCGAAACATTCGCTCCTTCTTCAAACAATGGTTCCGCTGACTCTAACACAACTTCAAAAGCAGAATCGTTTTCCGCATCTTTCTTTTCCTTTATCGATTGAATCTTTACGTCTGTAAGAACAACTTCTCCCCCACTACTTCCGGTTCCGCGCATGATCACCTGCGATTGTTCTGTGATATGCTTTGCCTCATCTTCATTTAACGTAACCGTTGTCTGGATTCCCGAAGAAAGATCAGACAGCAGTATACTGGCTGTAGCCGGCGTAGCTTCTCCTGCATGGACAAGGATTTCTGACACTGCTCCTTCTGTATCCGCTAAGACCTTTCCCTCTTGCGAAGCCAGCAAATTGAGTCCTTCCATCTTCATGTCAATCTGCTCTCTTTGAAGCTTCAACTGTTCTTCCGAAGTGCTGTCTGACACTGTCAACTGACTGGATTCCACCGTCTGCCCCGCTTCAAAAAGCTCGCCGTCTCTCTGAATGATATCCGCCTCATACTGAGCCTGCGCCTCTTCCCACTCCGCAAGAAGCTGCTGTGTCTCACTTCCATCTTCTGTCTCTTGTTTCAGACTGTTCTCATAAGCTTCTTTGGCACTCTCCACAGCCTCCGCATCCTTGGCTATCTGTGTCTCCCATTTATCCACAAGATAATCATAATTGTCTTTTGCCTGTCCGCGGTTTAGATTATCCTGCTTCTTCTTATCTTCCTCTTGATTCTTCGCATCCTCAATCTGATATCCTAATTGCTTTCGTTCATTTTTCATAACATCAATCTGCTGTTTTAAATAATCAAGATCTATAGAAAAGAGAGGGTCTCCGCTTTTCACCTTCTGCCCTTCTTTTACATAAATGTCCGTAACAATCTGATCTGCTTCTGTCAAAACAACGATTTTCCTTTTCTGTTCAATCATTCCACTTGTTTCAATGTCATGATTCAACACTCGTGCGTTCGGCTCCTTAAGTGTCACATCTGCAATGGAAGCCACATAGAGCCCCCGCGAAATGATCGTACACAACACTGCCACGATCAGAAAGATTCCAATGCTTTTTAATACTTTATTCCGCATGTCCTTATCTCCTGTCATCATTCACCCTTCATAAAAGCAGCAATTCCCTTCTGTATATACTCCTGCCCTGCCAAAAATACCAAAAACGGTAAAATTAGCACAAGAATAGAAACTGCAAAAGAAACACCAATTCCATTTTCCGTAATCTGTGGCACATACAATGCCACCGGCCACCGTGATTTTGTATCCAGAAATACCATCGGCTGTTCTATCATATTCCAACACTCCAGAACGCTCAACATCATGGAGCTTATGATCCCCGTTTTCCCAAGCGGTACGCCAATCCTTACAAACAGCTGCCACTCATTCGCCCCATCGATTCTTGCCGCGTCAAGCACTTCTTCCGGAATACTGACAAAGAACTGAAACATAATAAATACCGGATATGCTGAAAATATTGCCGGCAGCACAATTCCCCAGAAAGAATCAAGAAGGTCCATCCTCTGTAAAAGCAAATATTCCGATATCATTCTGACTTGAAACGGTATCATCATCAAAATCATATAAACGCGGAAGATCGTATGTGTAAATCGATACCTTGCAAATCCCCATGCCGCCGGAATACTGATAAGAATCTGTCCGAATACGATAACACCCGTAAGTTTCACAGAGTTCCAAAATAATGTCCAGAACTGCGGACTGTCAAACAGAACCTTCACGTAATGGCGAAGTGTTGGGTATGCCGGAAAGAAGTTCCACTGTAAGTCTCCTCCTTTTCCAGCTATCACCGCTCCGAGACTGTCTGTCAATTCTCTTGTTCCTTTCAGAGAACCAGCAAGAAGAAATACGACCGGCAGGCAAAAGATAAGCACCACTATAATGCCAAAGAGCCATTTCCAAACCTTTTGTAAATATCTCATTTTTCATACACCTTCTTAATCAGTTGTCTCTGCAAAAGCAACACAAATATTGCCATCACAAAAGCCACCAGAACTGCTCCCGCCGCCATTTTCTCAATGGAAAAGCTCTGAAACCAGTTATTAAATATATTCTGTGTCATATAAATCGACCGATGCGGATAATTTCCTGCTAACATATACGACTCCCGAAATACTTTAAAGCTGTTCAATATAAGAAGCAGCAGTATGATAAACGCCGATGTAGACAGGAGTGGAAGAATGATTCGCATAACCTTCGTCATGAATCCCGCTCCGTCTAACCGCGCCGCCTCGAAGATTTCCTTCGGGATTGCTTCCATAGCGGCACTCCAAAGTACCACACAGAAACCGATATTTTTCCAGAAATACAGCGCCACCAGTACCCAGAATACAGATCCTGTATCCATCAGTCTGAGGGTATCCATTCCCAGTTTCTGAAATGCTCCGTTCAGGATTCCTGCATTATCGAACAAAATTCTACAGAACAGAGTCGTTGTCGATACCGGAAGGATCATGGGAAATAAAAGCACTGCCTTTACAAGCCCCTTCCTCACAATCTGCGTGTTAATATAATAAGCAAGAAGCAAAGATACAAGAAAAAGCAAAGGCACACTGATCAGTAGAAAGCGGGCTGTATTTTGTACACTCAAACGGAACGCTTCATTTTGTGCCACATTCATGTAGTTCCTCGCTCCCACATATCTCGTGCCCGACGTGTTACTGACAGATCGTCTGACAACATCAAGAAATGGCAGGATAAAAAATATCAGCACCCCGATCACGCTAGGCAGTATAAAGCAGATTCCCGCTCTTTTCTTCTTTATTCCTGTTGATAGAGATTGACCTTTTCTACCGCTGAAGCTGTGCATTCTTCCAACGTCCCTTCGTGATTGATATAGGTTTCTGCCTGTTTCATTACAATTTCTTTTACCACCTGATCCACACAGGAATACTCTTCCAGATGATCCACCATCTCAAAAAATGCTTCCTGTTCCTTTTTCGGCAGATCTTTCCACGGAAGCTCTACCGTCTCACCTTTGCTATTTTCCATCTCTTCTGTGTCATCCATTCCTACTGCAAATGCTTTTTTCATTGCTTCTCGATGAATGGAGAACCCCACGCCTTCGCTGGACTCCATGACTTCCTTATAAGAAATACAATGACGTAGGAAATCTTTCGCTATCTCCTTCTTGTTGCTGTCTTCCATGACTGCAAGCGCATTTACCGGAAGGAAGATTGGTTTCCCGTCTCTTTGGAAATAGTCGTAAGTCAATCCTTCTCTCACTTCGCCATAATAATATAGTCTTGATAAATCCCAATTCTGGAGCGCACCACTGATTGAAACATCCGCTTCTTTCATAGCGAGAAGTCCTTCCTGCTGTCCGTTATCCATAAGTTTTAAAGAACTCAGATCAATTTTACTCTCATCCTCACTGCCATCATCGTCCGTAAAGGTAAATTCAGATACCTTATAGATCCGTTCCATATTCTTATAGAAATTTTCCAATTCCTTCTCTTCCAGTGTTCCATCTTTTAACAGTTCCGGAAAATATGTCTGAAAAATAACTTCCATATAGTTTGATGTTTCCCATCTTTCTAATGTGGCTCTTTCAGGATGGTCTGCGTGGTATGCTTCCAAACTTCCGGCAAGTTCTTCCAAAGTTCCAATAGACTTTGTCACGTCGTCCTCTGCATGAATCGTCATAAGATGAAATTGAAGTGGAATTGCATATACATATTTCTCTCTCGTATAGGGCAGTGCCAGATTCGTATAATGCTCCTTCTTATCCAACACATCTGACACATCACACAACAGGCCTTGTTCTATATATGCCTTCTCATTTAACCCATCCAACAGAATCACATCCGGTCCTTCTCCGGCTGCAAGTCTTGTATTCAGCCTGCTGATCGCGTCATTGACGGAAATCCAGTTTTCTGCTGTAATATCACACTCATACTTCACATGAACCTTCGACTGTTTGGAATTGTATGTATTTGCCAATTCACGGATTCTGTCATTCTCATATAGGGAATAAACCTTTAATTCCGTTGTCAGCCTGACCTGATGCCCCTTTTCTTCGTAGCTATACACACTCACCTGCGCCTTTCTGTCCTGACCGATAAAACTGATTGCCACATGCTGGTCATCTAAGACAGACACATCTGAGAGATATCCTTTACTGTCTGAGAAAACATGCTTTTCCCCATACAGCATCTTTTTTACCTCTTCCTTATCCATATCATACCGGAACATTCCTCCGGTTCCCACATAATAGATAGCATTGGCGTTCTTGTCATAACACATGCGCGTTGCATAACCTTGATTCTCTGACGCCAGCTTAAGAAGCGCCTGATTCATCTTCTTACTTGTCTCAAGAACTGTTCCATCCTCAAGGTCATACTGCTCAACCTTGTCAATCCCTATGGCGATCACCCGATCCTTTGTTAATACAAATTGATTGGCAAACATTCCCGATTGATCATAGACCTTCTTCTCTTCTCCGGTCTTATAATCATATGCCTTTACAATACCGCTTGTATTCCTTCCATATACCAGTCCATTCTGACATACGATCTCGCTCAATCCATCCTGTGACGCTGACAGTTTCTTCTCCTCAAATGCACCTTCCGGGGAAAGATAAGCAAAAGAAGCCTCTGAGGTATCTATGCCTTCCTGCAGAGCATCTTTGGCAAGCACACAGAAGATTCCGCCATCTTCTGTGAACTGAGCCTCCGTCACAAGACTGTTCTTCCACTGATCTGGGAGCGCCCATATCTCATCCCAGCTCTCACCCTGATCAGAGGAACTCCAAAGTACAACGCCTTTTGTCTCATCCTGTCCAATCGCTTGGTATTCTCCGTCTTCCCCATACTGAAAATCTAAGCATCCGACGATATCTTCCGGCATAGTTACAGGCGCTTCTTTGAAATACTCAGTCACTGTATTTCCTTCTTCCTTTTCCTGTTTCCCACATCCGGCCAAAGATAGAACAACTGCCGCCATGATAAAAAACTTCCACTTTGCTTTCATACGCTTCCTTCCTTATGACAAAACAATTTTTAATTTATTTCTTCTCATAAACCGGTACTCCACTCTCTTCATAATCTTCGGGCAATTCCTCAATCACCCCTCTATAAACACCATCCGCATATATTTCATACCCGTTCTCTGTCTTCAAATAATAAGCATTTTCAGGAGTAATATCAAAGACTCCTTCAAACTCCTCACTGTCATAATGCACACTTTCTTCATACAACACCTCCGGTACAAAAACCAGAGAAATTATCATAATCAGAAACACAAAAAGAAGATTTGCTGCTGTAAGCAACCGCCCTCGCACTCTTTCAGTTGTTTTCTCCTTAAGCAGCATCTGAATCCTTGTCTCCAGACACTCTCCGCCTGTAAGGTTCAAGTCATATGCCTGTTGGTTACTCATTAATTTCGCCGCCTGCACAAGTGTCTGTGCATATTCTAATTTCTCAAGCTCCGGCATATCTCTGGTGACCATGTAATCATTGGATAACTCAAACGCAAGGCTTAATTCCTTTCGCATCACATAGACAACTGGATTCCACCAATGAAGCACAACAAGTAAGTCTACAAGAAACTTAAGCCACAGATCATAATTGGCATAGTGCTTGATCTCATGCTGAATCATATATGCTACTGTTTTCTCCTCCAATACCGCGTCCGGAAGAATCATAATCGGACGAATGACGCCGAAGATTGCTGACTGTCTCTCTCCCGGTATGACTGCAATTCTTACATTTTTAATCTTTGCCTGCTTAAGAATAGACTCATAGTATTCTTTTGTTTCAATATCTTTTATGATATATTGTTCCAAATACTGTCTCACTTTGAGTCTCTTATGGAAGTAACGGATCAATAAAATCACTGCCACACTGATCCACAGCCACAGAAGAAGGTCTGATACCAGAATCTCTCTGTCTCCATATACATTTGCATACACAATATTTCCAAACCCGATTAAGAGCTTGCTGGAATAGATGGTCTTGGTAAACGGAAAATTAATGGGCACCATCATCCGCAGCAGGATCACTGCTATGACACCAAAGACAATCTTGATAGTTCCCCGAAAGAGAGTGCCATTTCGTTTCATAATAAAATGTACATAGCCTGTCAAGATTAAAATGGTTACAAAACAGGTCATAAAAGGTCCAAGCGACACACTCATCTTTATTTCTCCTTCGGAAGCTCAATAGGATCTATACTGTCATCATCAGAGTACGTTACCACTTTCGTGACAGAAGATGGAAGTTCTTCATAAGTCGGCGCTTCCATGACAGCTGCCATATAATAATGAAGAAGAAGCTTGTTCTTCGTAACATCCGTCTCCATTTTGATCATTTCCTTCGTCTCCGTGTCAATCCATATATAGCTGACACGTTCCTTCTCATTGACCACATCATCATACGCTTTTTTGAACTCCTCATTTTCTAACAGCGTCTCTGTGATCTGTCCGTTCTCTTTCATTTCAGTTGCTATGTTTTCTTCCACCGGAGTGGCTACTTTCACTTTCACAGCCTTCTGTTCCCCAACTTTTTCTTTTCCTTCCACGGTATAGGTTGTTTCTTCGGAAATGTCAATATCTGCTGCTGTCAGCGGTTCTTCCCCACTAAGCGTCACTTCTTCATTTTTGCTTAAGTTCCCGTCTCCCACATCCACGTAGGAATACCACTTACCATCTTCCTGCGAAAGAATTGTAGTAGCCCCTTCCTGTTCGTATTTCCGCATCACACGCTTCTGTTCTTTGTCTACGGTAAGTGTGCATATATTGTCCGGCTTTCCTTGATCAACGACCTCCGATTCCTTTGCCTGCTTCACCTGTTTATTGTTATACTCTTCGATATTTTCCTGACACACTTTGGCATAATCCGTACTGCATCCGGTTAAGAACATAACGCAAAGCACACTTAAAATGATAAAATTCTTTTTCATATGACATACCTCCCATCTAACTTTTTTGTTTTATTATACATAATTATCAGACTATTTTCAAGTAAATAATTTTATATTATTATATAATATCTCATTCTTATTTAACAAAAGAAATGGCGACATCAAAAAAAGGGATTGTCGGTTAATACCGAATTTAGATCCTTTTATTAAAAAATAAGAATAGTCCGCTGAAATCCGTTCTGATAGGTACGTGATTTCCTGCGGCCTATTCTTATTTTGATTAAGGATGTTTATTTTTGGGCGCAAAAAAGAAAAGGTCTTTTATTTTCAAACCACACTTTTTCTAAGCCGTTTTCTGTTCAGTTTTTCCTTCAAATTTCTTGATTTCTTCGTGAAGGAATCGGTGATATTTATTGATATTTCGACCGATTGCATACAGCATGAATTCTTTATATACCTTTTCTGTGGAACGGTAATTGAAACGCCGGAAATTTTCGTTTTCTTTGATATCCCCGAAGTGCCCTTCCGTCTGGATCGAACGAATCTGACGATTTAGGATCCCTTTCTCACTTTGAACATTTGCATGGGATTCTTCCTTTAATTCTTCCCATTGCTCATTTATCTTCATTACTTTAATTTTATCCGGGTCTTTGTCCGGATTATATTTATACAAACATTTGGCTTTATGTTCACAGCCTCTGCAGTCTGCGCATCCATACACTTCCAACGTCTGCGTATACCCATCTTGTTCTTTTTCTTCTGTGCGTATATGTCTCAGCTCTCTCCCATCATGACAGATATAATAAAGTTCATCTTCAAATACCTGGGTAGTCATGTTGTAATACTTGCTGATATCTTCTGCATAGGCACGTGTTTTTCGCTTTTCATGATCCTGCAGTTTTATATAGCTTGTGATTTTATTCTGTTTCAGATAAAGAAGATTTTTCTCGCTGCAGTAACCACTGTCGGCCGTTACTTCTTCGAGAACCTCCCCAAAAGCTTTGATATGTTTATCTACAACCGGAATCAGGGTATTATAATCTGTACGATCATTACTGACATATCCGTGGATAATGAAATAGTTTTCCACAGCGATCTGGACATTGTACGCTGGTTTTAACTGCCCGTTCAGCATGTGATCTTCTTTCATTCTCATAAAAGTAGCTTCCAGATCTGTCTTGGAATAACTGTTACGGTCTTTTCCCATAATCTCAAAACATTCTTTATATTCCATCAGACGTTTGCCACAATGCTCCAGTTCTTCATAAAGCTGCTGGATTTCCGATTTCCTTTTTCCTTTTCCGCTAACAAACTCAATGCCTTCTCCATCGGCAATCTTCGATAAATTTTTCTGGAGTTTTAAAATTTCCAGTGGAGAACAGTTATCAATTTCAATGATCGTATTATTCGGCAGCTTTTTATGTTTTGTCAGTTTCCGCTTCCGGTTTTTTTCAATCACAGCCCGGACTTTATCCATTCCTTCAATAATGAACATCTGTGCATTTCCCAGTTCATACTTCTGGCCATAATCATTTTCACTCAAAAGCGTATTATATTTTGTATAAAGTCCATCAATTGTATCCAAAAGGACCGCAAGATGATAATTGATACTTCCCCGCCATACAAACGTATAGCGATTGGCATTGGCTTCTATTTTTGTTCCATCAATGTAAAGTGCTTCGAGTGTGATCAGTCCTTCTTTCTTCAGACGGCGTAAGAACTGATAATTGAGATCGTCCAGCACTTCTGCGGTCAGCTTGTCTCCTTTGAATTCATAAAAAGCATCCCGTTTTGGTTTCTGACCTTTGGCAAGCCAGATAAAAGCCAGATCTCTTTCGCATAATTCTACAATACGATCTACCGATCTGATGCCACGCATGTTTGCATAAGTGACTAAAGCATACATCATAATTGGATTATACCCGCTTCTTCCCTTAGATGAATAACGAGCAAGCAAACTCGAAAAATCAATATCCTCCAAAACTTTTTTAAGGGTATAGACTGGATCGTCATCAGGTAAATGCAATTCGAAGAAACTAAAGTTGATTTTTTGTTGTCCTAATTCAAAAAATTCGTTATAATATTTATTGCTTATCATAGTTACATTATACAATGTAACGGAAGAAAGATGGTTGTCGTTAGCCATCTTTTTTCTCTTTTTATAGAAAAAATTTAAGGAGAGGTGTGACTCGTTCGAGTCACACCTCTCCTTATTTAGGACTGTTTATTTCCCGACAGTCCCATTTTTCTAAAAACTCTATTATTTTCTCATCATTATTACTGAATCAGCATCGCATCCCCAAAGGAGAAAAAGCGATAACGCTCTTTGACTGCTTCTTCATAAGCAGCCAGCACATGTTCCCGTCCTGCAAGCGCTGATACCAGCATGACCAGCGTAGATTCCGGCAGATGGAAATTCGTAATCAGACTATCCAGCACTTTAAACTGGTAGCCCGGATAGATGAAGATTTCTGTCCAACCGCTGCACGCTTTCAAATGTCCGGTTTCATCTGCCGCAGACTCCACTGTCCGGCAGCTTGTTGTTCCCACACAGATCACTTTCTTTCCGGCATCTTTTGCCCGATTAATCTTCGTTGCCGCCTCTTCCTCAATCTGGAAAAATTCCGAGTGCATATGGTGATCGGTAATCTCGTCCACCTTGACAGGTCGGAAAGTGCCAAGACCTACATGTAACGTAACTCTTGCGATATCCACACCTTTTTTCTCAATTTTCTCCAACAGTTCCGGTGTGAAATGAAGTCCCGCAGTAGGTGCCGCCGCAGAGCCTGTATGCTCCGCATATACCGTCTGGTATCGGTTCTTATCTTCCAAATGATGTGTAATATAAGGCGGAAGAGGCATCTGTCCGAGCCGATCTAAGATTTCTTCAAAGATTCCCTCGTAAGTGAACTGAATCAGACGATTTCCTTCCTCCACGATATCAACCACTTCCCCCATGAGAAGTCCGTCACCGAAACTGATCTTTGTTCCTATTTTCGCC
Source organism: Dorea sp. CAG:317 (assembly GCA_000433535.1). Lineage (GTDB taxonomy): Bacteria > Bacillota > Clostridia > Lachnospirales > Lachnospiraceae > Dorea_D. The sequence continues at coordinate 21,333 of FR892673.1, read as the reverse complement.
TTCTTCCCCGGCTTTACAAGCGTTTCCCATATGTTATTTTCTTTGCGCTTCAAAAGAAGCACTTCAATCTTTGCATCAGTTCCCACTTTTGCGCCGATCAGTCTTGCCGGCAAGACTTTTGTATCGTTGATAACCAGACAATCCCCTTCATTTAGATAGTCGATCACATCTTTAAACACATGATGGGAAACAGCCCCAGACTCCTTGTCTAACACAAGAAGCCTGGAGCTGGAACGATCCTCAAGGGGATCTTGGGCAATCAGCTCTTCCGGCAATTCATAATAAAAATCCTGTCGTTTCATATGAATGCATCCCTTTCTATTTACGAAGCTCGATTCCAAGTTCTTCCAGACCGGCTAAGATTTTCTCCATAGCCTGTGAAATTTCTGCTTCCTCAAGCGTCTTATCCTTCGCACGGAATACGATAGAATAAGCTACAGACTTGTATCCTTCTTTGATCTGTGCACCTTCATACAGGTCAAATAATGCGTAGCTTTCAAGATAAGCGCCGCCTTTTTTCTCGATCACTTCTTCTACCTGTCCTACAAGAATCTCTTTTGACATTACCATACTGATGTCACGGGTAACTGCCGGGAATTTGGCGATTCCTGTATATTTGCGGTCGAAGGTTGCTCTCTCCGTGATTTCCGGCATATCAAGTACAGCTACATAAGCCTTTGTACCGATTCCGTAAGTATCAGCTACGTCTGGATGCACCTCACCGAGATATCCGACTACCACACCGTCGTAGATAATATTTGCCTGACGTCCCGGATGCAGATACGGTTTTCCTGCATTCGGATCATAGGTTTCTTTCTTATGAAGTCCGATTTTCTCAAAGAACTCTTCAATAACACCTTTCATGCTGAAGAAATCTCCGTCTCCGTACATACCAAGTGTAAACTGCATTCTCTCTTCCGGAAGTTCTGTAAGCGGCAGTGATTTTGGAAGATAAATATTTCCAAGCTCGTACAATCTTACATTTTTATTTCTTCTATTGTAGTTTGTCGCAAGAGAAGTCAGCATTCCATTTAAGGATGTCGTACGCATAATACTGTAATCTTCTCCCAACGGATTCATGATCTCCACTGTATTTCGAAGTGGGGAATCAGAAGGAATCAATAATTTATCAAATACCTTCGGGCTTTCGAAGGAATACGTCATTCCCTGACTGAAGCCACAGAACTCAGCAATGTCACGGGCAATCTCCTCTACTCTTAACTTGAAGGATAACTTACCTGTAGTAGCTTCTCCTCTTGGCAATGTCGTCGGAATATTGTCATAACCGTAAAATCTTGCCACTTCCTCTGCAAGATCTGCCATACGGAACAGATCATGACGGAATGTCGGTGCAATCACTTCATTGGTAGCCTCATCATACTCAAGATCAATTTTCTTGAAGTAAGAAAGCATATCCTCTTTGGAAATATCTGTTCCAAGAAGTCCGTTGATCTCGTCTGCATCAAATGGCACGCGTACCGGCTCTTTTTTCTTACTGTATACGTCAACCATTCCTCCGACTACTTCACCGGCTCCCATCTCTTCAATCAACTGACAGGCACGGTTCATTGCCGCCTCAGCATTATTCGGATCAAGTCCTTTCTCGAATTTACCGGAGGCATCCGTACGAAGTCCGACTTTTTTGCTTGATTTACGGATATTTGTTCCGTCAAAACAAGCAGCCTCAAATAACATCGTGTGTACATCATCTGTGATCATGGAATTCTCACCACCCATGATTCCGGCGATTCCTACGGATTTCTCGCCATCACAGATCATTAATACAGACTCGTCCAGCTTTCTCTCCTGTCCATCCAATGTCACAAATGTCTCATTTTCTTTCGCTCTTCTTACAACAATCTGACCGCCTGCGATTGTATCAAGATCGTAGGCATGCATTGGCTGACCGTACTCTTCCATCACATAATTGGTGATGTCAACCAGATTGTTGATCGGACGGATTCCTACAGATGCAAGTCTTCTCTGCATCCATTTTGGAGAAGGACCGATTTTAATATTTTTCACTACTCGTGCGGTGTATCTCGGACAAAGATCCGGATCTTCTACCGTCACTTTGATGAAATCATTTACGTCTTCATCATTTCCAACAGCTGTTACTACAGGAGGCACGAACTCTTTGCGGAACGTTGCCGCTGCCTCTCTGGCAATTCCAACCACACTGTAGCAGTCTACACGGTTGGAAGTAATTTCATATTCAAATACAACGTCATGAAGTCCTAACACTTCTACCGCATCAGCTCCAACTTCTGTATCTTCCGGGAAGATATAGATTCCATACTCCGGTGCCTCCGGATACATTTCTCTGTTAGAACCAAGTTCTTCGATGGAGCACATCATGCCGGCACTCTCCACACCGCGAAGCTTTCCTTTCTTGATCTTGATGCCGCCGGCAACGCGCTGTCCCGGCTCGTGACCTCCAGCCACACGTCCGCCGTCCAAAACAACCGGAATCTTGTCTCCCTCTTTTACATTCGGAGCACCGGTAACGATCTGAACCGTCTCAGCTCCAACATTTACCTGACAGATAATCAACTTATCCGCATCCGGATGCTTCTCAATCTTGTCAATCTGACCAACCACAATCTTGTCAAGATCCGCATCCAACTCCTCGTAACCTTCTACCTTCGTACCAGACAACGTCATCGCGTCTGTATACTCCTGAGCTGTCACATCAAGCTCAGGAACATATGCCTTTATCCATGATAATGATGTATTCATTGTAATCTCCTTTCATTGAGGACGTAGCAAAGTTTAAAAATGCTACGTCCCAAACTGCATTTTGGGGTGTCCAAATTTCATCCGCGCCGCTCGCACACGGAAGTAAATACTCACTTCGTTCGTGCTTCCTTCCTGTGTGTGCTCGCTAAAATTGTTTCAGGAATCTGATATCATTTTCGTATAAGAGTCTCATGTCGTCGATTTCGTATTTGAGAAGTGCGATACGCTCGAGTCCTACACCAAATGCAAATCCTGTATATTCGTTTGGATCTATTCCGCACATTTCTAATACGTGTGGGTGAACCATTCCGCATCCGAGAATCTCAATCCAACCGGAACCTTTACAGAAACGGCATCCTTTTCCTCCGCATTTGAAGCAGGTTACATCTACCTCTGCGCTTGGCTCGGTAAATGGGAAATGGTGCGGACGGAATTTTGTCTTTGTCTCCGGTCCGAACAGTTCTTTTGCAAATACTTCCAGAGTTCCTTTCAAATCTGCGAAAGAAATGTTTTTATCGATTACAAGTCCTTCAATCTGGTGGAAAGACGGTGAATGGGTTGCATCTACTTCGTCAGAACGGAACACTCTTCCCGGCGCGATCATACGGATCGGAAGCTTGCCCTCTTCCATCACACGTGCCTGTACCGGAGATGTCTGGGTACGAAGTACGATATCTTTATTAACGTAAAATGTATCCTGCTCGTCTTTTGCCGGATGATCTTCAGGGATGTTCAGTTTCTCGAAGTTGTACAGGTCATATTCTACTTCCGGTCCTTCTACCACTTCATAGCCCATACCGACGAAGATTCTCTCCACCTCTTCCAAAGCGATAGTGTTCGGATGACGGTGTCCTACCATATTTTTCTTAGATGGAAGTGTAACGTCAATGACTTCTTTCTTCATCTGCTCTTCGCGGATTGCACGCTCCATCTTTACTTTTCTTTCTTCCATTACTTTCTCAATGGCTTCTCTCGTCTCATTGACCATCTGACCGACTTTTGGTCTGTCTTCCGGTGCAACATCTTTCATTCCTTTAAGCACTGCTGTCAGTTCACCTTTTTTACCAAGGTATTTTACACGCACATCGTTCAACTTCTCTGGAAGATCTGCTTGTTCAATCGCTTTTAACGCTTCTTCTTTGATGCTTTGTAATTTTTCTTTCATCTTATTATCTCCTTTTTACATATTAGAAAAACCCCGTCCCCAAAAAGGGACGAGGTCTGTATTTACCCGTGGTACCACCCTGATTCCTGCACGCTTCATAATCTTATCTGCTATAATGCAGGCACTCATTTATGCATAACGCGCATCACACGGCATTTCCTACTAATCTGTCAAATCATGTTCAAAAATGCAGCTCACGTGGGAAATTCAATCCCTGCCTGAACCAAAGAAGACTTTCAGCCCATCGATCTTCTCTCTCTAGTGGAAAACAGTTCTCTACTTACACGGTCATTGCTTTTTATTAAAATATTTATATTTGAATACTTTCTTATTGTAACATACGCCCGATAGATGTCAAGACGTAATTTTGCGTTTCCTTCGAACCTCTTAGTTCTTCGCTTCGTCCGCATTCGCCGACAGTTCTGCCTTTTCCTTCTCCGGAAACAGCTTATCATACATCAATACATTAACCTCTCCGCCAAGAAGAATACTGTACATACAAAAATACATCCAGAGCATGATGAGCACAATCGTTGTAAGGCTTCCGTACATACTGGAAAATCCCCGGAACACATCGACATACACCGAGAAGATCCATGATACGATCATCCATCCGATTGCTGCAAAAACCGCTCCCGGGAGCTGTCTTAAAATCTTATCTCTTCTGTTTGGAAGAAATTTATAAATCAGCAGCGAAAAGATCATTAACACAATTGGCGTGATTACAATGCGAACCTCGATCAGCCAATCTGCAACATTTTTCACAAGAGGTATGTGTTCCGCAATAAAAATATTAAGTGTATTACCGAATACCGATAGTACAAGAAGCAAAATAATCACAAGCAGGAACATCATCGTATAAATCGTTGAACGTATCCGAAGAAATACATAATTTCGGGTCTCTCTGCATCCGTAAATGCAGTTAAGACCGGTCGTAATCGCAAGTACGCCTTTCCCCGCCGACCACAGCGCAACTAGAATTGTAACCGGAATGATACCCATGGACTGGTTATATACCTGATTAACAATCGTTGTGATCATAGATTCCACAGAAGACGGGAATACACGGATCACAGCGCTCATCACATCTGCCTTCGTAATCGGTGTATAACGAACCAACGTTAACAAAAGAAGTATGATAGGAATCATACACAGCATAAAGAAGTATGCTGTCTGCGCAGCATACGCGCCTACGTGATGATCACTTACCTGATTAATGATCTCTGTAAATTTGGCATAACCTCTTTTCAATCTGTTCATAATGATCTCCTGTTATCTTTTCTCTCTATTGTACCCGATTTTCTTCATTTTGTCTATTCTCGCCAAAACGGTTATTCTACACCCACACGCCAAAACCGTTATTCTACATTCACTCCGGGATAAAACAGTTCTAAGATTTCCCGGTAGTTTTTCCCCTGCTTTGCCATTTCATTTGCTCCGGTCTGGCTCATTCCGATTCCATGACCGAATCCACCGCCTTCGATGCAATAGCTGCCTTTTTCTTTCTTAATAGTAAAAAAAGCGCTGGGAAGAAGCTTTCCACAATTTCTCGTACTTCCATCCTGCTTCACAATATCATAGTCTCCGGCAAGTGCAGTTCGTATTTTATTCTCTGTCTCTACCGTCACCGTACACTTACTTCCAACCGCTGTCAACACAAGTGCCACGTCGCCTGCTCCTCGCATTGTTACCTCCACACTTTTTAACTCTCCGATATCTTTTCCGGTATTACGGCGGATATTCTCTTCCATTTCCTGCTCTGGAATTTTTGCATGCCAGCGATACCATGGAAGTGCTTTTTCATAATCTCCATCTGTTCCTTTTACATCTACGCTCTGAAGATACCCATTTTCCTCTGATGGCGTGCTCCCCCATGCTTCCGCGTTCGTTGTTCGTCCGCAGGAAGTAGAATAATAGTAAGTGGTCACAATTTTGCCCTGATACCAGACAGTCTGTCCCTTCGTCTCCTCCACCGCCCGGTCTGCCCGCTCGTCCGGCAGAGAATTGCCGTAAACCTGATAATCGGTACTGTCATTGACATGCGCCTCATACTCCGGGTATCCATAGCTTTCCATCTGTCTGTAAGCATAGCTTCTCGCACAGACCGCCTGCGCTTTTAACGCCTCCAGCTCATACGATGCCGGCATTTCACTTGGCACAACGCGGCACAGATACGTCTCTATCGGAAGTTCATTGACCACTACAATGCCCTCTTCTGCCCTTCGAAGCTCGATAACTCCATTATACGCCGGAACACCGTCTCCCCGCTTCATACTTTCTATCTGTAACACTCCGTCCTTAGCCTCAATTCGCATATTCCCTTCTGATAATCTCGCATCATCCGCGGTGGCCACCACACATTCTCCCGCAGCGATCTGCTCCGTACGATTCCCATAAGTCAATGTCAGCTCACTGTCTGCCCGCAGTTTTACTTCCTTATGTATGATTCCCTGATATCCATTCGTCATAAGCACGACTCGTATCAGCGGATTATCAGAAAGCTCCTGTTTCTCTTCCTCCGGAGTTTTCGAAGCCCGGCTATTATTTTTCTCTTCTTTCCCGGAGTGAATCCGATACTTCAGCGTTCTCGCCTGTTCCGGCAGCCACTGACTCCCTACTGCAATCCCAAACGCAGTACACAAAATTGCAAGACTCAGGAAAATACTTCTTTTATGTATCGTGTTCCCTTTTGTGCTTTTACGATAATATGTTTTCTTACCTTCCCTTTTGAAATCTCTTTGATAATTTCTTCTATAATTTCTCCCCATGAACCTTTAGTCCTTGTCCGTTTTTCTATATATATTACCTGTATGTACAAAAAATGATTCCTCTGTATCTTGTCAAATGCTTTTTTAACGCAGGAACAGCGTTTCCCATTTCACAAACACATAAAAAGCGGCGCCGTGATTTCTCACGACACCGTTTTATCTTTCGTATTCCCCAAAATGCCGGTTTCTGTATTTTGACTCCTAGCTGCTGCTAGGTGGGTGCCCGCATCTGCTTTTCTGCCTTCCCCTGCATAACTTGGAGGCTTGACATATTACAGAGATATAGGAGTCCCGTTTAAAGTAATGTAGGTTCAAAATAACAGAAGTATCGAACATTCCAGGTTTCCTCTTGAATTATTATAACCCATTTACATGGATTTTACAACCCATATCTTCTTACAGTTCCGGACCTGCTGAAACAAGTGCTTTACCTGCTTCGTTTCCTTCGTATTTTGCAAAGTTCTTGATGAATCTTCCGGCAAGATCTTTCGCTTTTTCTTCCCACTCAGAAGCATCTGCATAAGTATCGCGTGGGTCAAGAATTGCAGGATCAACACCCGGAAGCTCTGTTGGAACTTCGAAGTTGAAGTATGGAATCTTCTTTGTCGGAGCGTCTTTGATGTCTCCGTTTAAGATTGCATCAATGATTCCACGAGTATCTTTGATAGAGATACGTTTTCCTGTTCCGTTCCATCCTGTATTTACAAGATATGCTTTTGCTCCGTTTGCTTCCATTCTCTTCACAAGCTCTTCTGCATATTTTGTAGGATGCAGCTCAAGGAATGCCTGTCCGAAACAAGCTGAGAATGTTGGTGTCGGCTCTGTGATTCCACGCTCTGTACCAGCAAGTTTTGCTGTAAATCCAGACAGGAAGTAGTATTCTGTCTGTTCTGGTGTTAATACAGATACCGGTGGAAGTACTCCGAATGCATCTGCTGACAGGAAGATTACATTCTTAGCTGCCGGTGCTGCAGATACTGGACGTACAATTTTCTCAATGTGGTTAATCGGATAAGATACACGTGTGTTCTCTGTCACGCTCTTATCGTTGAAATCAATCTTTCCTTCTGCGTCCAAAGTAACGTTTTCAAGAAGAGCATCACGTTTGATCGCATTGTAAATGTCTGGCTCAGAATCTTTATCTAAGTTAATAACCTTTGCATAACATCCACCTTCGAAGTTAAAGATACCATTGTCATCCCATCCGTGCTCATCATCACCGATCAGAAGACGCTTAGGATCTGTAGAAAGTGTTGTCTTACCTGTTCCGGACAGTCCGAAGAAAATTGCTGTATTTTCACCGTTCATATCTGTGTTTGCAGAACAATGCATAGAAGCAATTCCTTTTAATGGAAGGTAGTAGTTCATCATAGAGAACATACCTTTCTTCATCTCTCCGCCGTACCATGTGTTCAGAATAACCTGCTCACGGCTTGTGATGTTAAACATTGCTGCTGTCTCAGAATTTAATCCTAATTCTTTGTAATTCTCAACTTTCGCTTTAGATGCATTATATACTACGAAATCTGGCTCGAAATTCTCAAGTTCTTCTGCTGTAGGCTGGATAAACATATTTTTTACAAAATGAGCCTGCCATGCAACTTCCATAATGAAACGGATAGCCATACGTGTATCAGCATTCGCACCACAGAATGCATCAACTACAAACAGTCTCTTGCCAGAAAGCTCTTTTAATGCGATTTCCTTACATGTATCCCATGCTTCCTGAGTTGCCGGATGGTTATCATTCTTATATTCATCAGAAGTCCACCATACAGTATCTTTAGAATTTTCATCCATAACGATAAATTTATCTTTTGGAGAACGACCTGTGTAGATACCTGTCATTACGTTTACTGCTCCAAGTTCACTGACCTGACCTTTTTCAAAACCTTCTAATTCTGGTTTTGTCTCTTCTTCAAATAATACATCGTAAGAAGGATTATACACGATCTCTGTTGTTCCGGTAATACCATACTTGCTTAAATCGATTTTTGCCATCTTCCATTAACCTCTTTTCTTTTATTTTCGACGTTGTTAGTTCTGCCTGTAGCTCAGCTCTAATAACAACATTTTTTTTATTATCTCACTACTTCCGGAAAAAGTCAAGAGTTTAACAATCTTTTTTCGAAAGTTTATACATTTTATTATTCATTTATCTTTGTTATTTTCGAGCAAATTGTTCCAAAAAATCAACAAAATGCAGGATTCTGTTTTGAATCCTGCATTTTCGTCATTCATTGTCACTTATAATATTTTTTCTACTGTCTCTTTCATATGATCTGCATCGCACTCCATACGGTGAAGTACTTTTGCATCTAAAATATCTTTCACAGCTTGCGGCATCTCCACACCGGAAACCTCCTGTAACCTTTCGAGAAGGCTTAACTCATCATATGATTCCCACTTTTTGTCAATGGATGTCATAACATTTTTTACAAACTTATACGGGCTTGCCGTAGAAGCAATGAGACATTTTTTTCCGTTGTCCTGCTCTTCCTTCCACATTTTGCATACATAGGATGCAACTGCTGTATGCGTATCCAGCACATAGCCTGTATCCTCATATACATTTTTTATCTCCTGGGAGGTCTGCATCTCATCCGCATATCCACCTGCAAAATCTGCAAGCTTTTCCTTCATCTCATCAGTGATCTCATAACGTCCATCGGTTTTCAGAGCTTCCATCAACTTCCGTGTACACTCGGAATCTTCACCGGCGATCAAATAAATCAGTCGTTCCAGATTGCTTGAAATCAAAATGTCCATAGAAGGTGAGATTGTCAACACAAATGCACGATTCTTATCATATACACCTGTCTTGAAGAAATCAAAGAGCACTCTGTTCTCGTTCGAAGCACAGATTAGCTTAGCGATAGGCACTCCCATCTGTTTTGCGTAATATGCTGCCAGAATATTTCCAAAATTACCTGTAGGTACAGTGACATTGATCTCTTCTCCATCTTCGATCTCACCATATGCCAACAGCTTCGCATAAGCATAAACATAGTAAACCACTTGAGGTACAAGGCGTCCGATATTGATTGAATTTGCAGAGGACAACTGAAATCCCTTTTCATTTAACACTTCCGCAAATGCTTCATCCTCGAATAATGCTTTTACACCGCTTTGCGCATCATCAAAATTACCATGGAGGGCAGCCACATCTACATTACTTCCCTTCTGCGTGATCATCTGAAGCTTCTGCACTTCGCTGACTCCGTCTTTCGGATAAAATACAATAATTCTTGTCCCTTCCACATCTGCAAAACCTGCCATTGCAGCCTTACCTGTATCTCCCGATGTGGCAGTCAGGATCACGATTTCATTTTCCACGTGATGTTTCTTCGCAGACGTTGTTAAAAGATGCGGCAAAATGGACAGCGCCATATCTTTAAATGCGATCGTTGCTCCATGGAACAATTCCAGATAATACGCGTCTCCCGCTTTCACAATAGGCGCAATCTCCTCGGTATCAAACTTACTGTCATATGCTTTTCTGATACAGTCTTTTAATTCTTCTTCCGAAAAATCCGTCAAAAACTGTTTCATAACTGTATAAGCGGTTTCCTGATATGTCATCTTACTCAACGCTTCCATTGACACATCAAGCTTTGGTATTTTTTCCGGAACAAACAATCCTCCGTCCGGTGCAAGACCGGTCAGAATCGCCTCCGATGCAGTTACACGCAAATCAGAATTTCTTGTACTTTTGTAATGTAGATTCATGTTTTTCTCACCCTTCTATAATTAATTTGCTTTTCTGAACAGGATGAACAGCACTGCACTTACTGCCATCAAAATCGGATAAAACAGATATGGCATAATTGCAAATGGAGTCAGTCCAGTCAGACTTGCCGCTGATAAAAGCTGTGCTCCGTAAGGAATCATTCCCTGTCCTACCGACGTAAAAATGTCAAGCAGGGAAGCAGATCTTCTTGAAGAAATGTCAAATTCTTCACTGATTTCCTTAGCGATCGGTCCTGCCATAACAATTGCCACCGTATTATTCGCTGTACACATATCCACAAGCAGAGACAAACCGGCAATTCCGATCTCTCCGCCTTTTTGTCCTTTGATGCTCTTCTTGATCAAGTTCAGAATAAATTGAATACCCCCAAACTCTTTAACCAATGACACAATACATGCCACTACAATCGAGATGACTGTAATATCATACATTCCTGTCACACCTTCACCTACAGCGGCAAACATATCACCTACTGCAAGACTTCCGGTTGCCACTCCGACAATCAGTGAAATCACTGTTCCGCTGATCAGCACCAGAAATACATTAATACCAATCAATGCTCCTACCAATACCAATACATAAGGAACTACGCGCCAGATATTGTAAGTCAATTCTTCGGCTAATTTAAAATTACCGTTCCTTGTAATAAAGAAAAATAACACGATTGTAACAATTGCCGCCGGAAGCACAATAAAAAAGTTCTCCCTGAATTTATCTTTCATCTCACATCCCTGTGTTTTTACCGCTGCAATCGTAGTATCTGAGATCATAGACAGATTATCACCAAACATCGCGCCGCACACAACTGCACCGATACAAACTGCTAATGAAAATCCCGTCTTTTCGCTGATTCCAACTGCAATCGGAGCAAGCGCTGCAATCGTCCCCATAGATGTTCCCATAGATACAGAAATAAAACAGCCGATGATAAACAGACCTACGACAGCTACCTTAGCCGGAAGAATCGATAAGCCCAAATTAACGGTACTCTCTACACCGCCCGCTGCTGTAACTGCTCCTGAAAATGCTCCTGCGCACAGGAAGATCAAGCTCATAGTAATGATATTTTCATTTCCAACTCCTTTAGAAATAATAGAAATCTTCTCATCAAAGCTCAATCCTCTGTTCTGGCAGAATGCCACAAACAAAGCGATCAGAAATGCCACAATCGCCGGCATTGCATAGAAATCTCCTGTTATCACTCCTGATCCTAAAAAGATCACCAAAAATACTCCGATTGGCAGCAAAGCTGCCGCGTTACTCTTCTCGTTTCCCATCCCAATATCCTCTCTTACCTTTTACTTGTTATTTATTATTGATTCTTTTTTCCATTTGTATAGTTTACCAGACCGCCTGCCTGAATCAATTTCTGCATAAACTCAGGAAATGCCTGTCCCTGAAACTCTGTCCCCTTTGTCCGGTTATAAATCTTTCCACTATCGAAATCGACTTCTACTTCGTCTCCTGCCTCAATGCCTTTTGCCGCTTCCGGACATTCAATGATCGGAAGCCCGATATTGATCGCATTGCGGTAAAAGATTCTTGCAAAAGTCTCTGCGATCACGCAGCTAACCCCTGCAGTCTTAAGACACAGCGGTGCATGTTCTCTGGAAGAGCCACATCCAAAGTTCTTATTCGCAACGATCAGATCTCCCGGTTTGACCTTTTCTGCAAATTCAGGATCAATGTCTACCATTGCATGACTGGCAAGCTCCTTCGCATCAAAAGAATTCAAATATCTTGCCGGAATAATCACATCGGTATCTACGTTATCACCATATTTAAATACATGTCCTAAAGCTTTCATTATCTGTCACCTACTTTCTCAGGATTTGCAATATATCCTGCAATCGCACTTGCCGCTGCCACTTCCGGAGACGCAAGATAAATCAGCGAATCCACATGTCCCATTCTTCCGACAAAATTGCGGTTGGTCGTTGATACACATTTCTCTCCTGCCGCCATGACACCCATATGTCCGCCCATGCAAGGACCACAGCTTGGTGTGTTGACCGCGCATCCGGCATCAACAAAGATATCCATCAGCCCTTCCTGAATACACTGCTTATAGATTTTCTGAGTGGCCGGAACAACCATAACCCGCACATCTTCATGAACCGTATGCCCTTTTAAGATTGCCGCTGCCTTTCTCATATCTGAAATTCTTCCATTTGTACAGGAGCCTATCACCACCTGATCGATCTTGATCGGTTCCATGGCTTCAATCTCATCAATTGTCTTCGCATTTCCCGGAAGATGCGGGAATGCAACTGTCGGGCGAACTTCAGCGAGATCAATCTCTACAACCTCGTCATAGAGCGCATCCTCATCCGCTTCGTACACTTTGTAAGACTTCTTCGTATGCTCTTTCAAATATGCCTCGGTCAATTCATCTACCGGGAAGATACCATTCTTCGCTCCTGCCTCGATAGCCATATTTGCCATCGTAAAGCGATCGTCCATCGTAAGATTTGCAATTCCCTCTCCGGTAAATTCCATCGATTTATAAAGAGCTCCGTCTACACCGATCTTGCCGATAATATGTATGATCACATCTTTGCCGCTGACATATGGAGATAGCTCTCCTTTCAGCACAAATTTGATCGCACTTGGAACTTTGAACCATAATTCTCCCGTCGCCATTCCTGTAGCAATGTCTGTTGTGCCGACACCTGTAGAAAATGCGCCCAGCGCGCCATATGTACACGTATGCGAATCCGCTCCGATAATACACTCTCCGGCAGCAACCACGCCTGCTTCCGGCAGAATCGCATGCTCTACACCGGATTTTCCCTGTTCAAAGTACCATGAAAGTCCTTGCTCTTTGGCAAATTCACGAATTGCTTTCGAGTTTTCTGCCGACTTAATATCTTTGTTGGGTGTGAAATGATCCGGCACAAACACCACTTTATCTTTATCAAATACCGTATCTGACATCTGCTTTAAAATCGGCAGCGCCATCGGTCCGGTAATATCGTTTGCCATAACCACATCCAGCTTCGCTTCAATCAATTGTCCTGCTTCTACCTGATCAAGCCCTGCATGAGCAGCCAATATTTTCTGCGTCATTGTCATTCCCATCACGACAACCTCCTGTTCTCTTACTTAGTCTTACGTGATATTCTACCACAGATAAATAATACAGTGCAAGAAAGAATGGAAATTACAATAAGAACCATCAAGTTCCCTTCATCTCCGGTCTTTACCGGAGCGGTTTTTTCCACTTTTCGTGTAATTTCTTCCGGTTCCTCCGGCACAGGCAGTTCCGGCTCCTTCGGCTCTTCCGGTTCCTCTGGTTCTTTTGGCGGTTCTTCCTTCGGCTCTTCCGGCTCTTCCTTCGGCTCTTCCACTTCAACCTTTTCCTCATCTTCTTTTTCTTCACAATTGTCACTTCGGACAATGACATGATTATGAATTTCTTTTCCGATCACAGATTCATCCGTGATCACGACTTGATACTCTACCGTATATTTTTCTCCTGTATGGATGCTCTGCAAAAACTCCCCTGCATGAATCGTATAAGAATTCCCTTGAACTGAAATAACTGCATCTGACACAATGCTTTGATCCTTATCTAATAGAACAATAGAATTTTTCTGAAGTTTGACCCCTTCGGTCAGAATTGTATCTGTGATCACTACATTTTTGGCAACCGCATGCTCAATCTGCTGTGTCACATCAATCGTATAAGTGATGATATCTCCCACTTGAAATTTTTTATCTGATTTATCTGCCCGCTTATCAATCTCCACCTCTCCTTCTGGTATCCATGTGATTGACAGAGCGGTCGGCGGTTCTTTGGCTTCGATAAGCTCGCCCGTTCCAAGATGTTGTCCGTCGCTTCCGGTACTTACAACCAGACTCCTCCATTTTTGCCTGTTCTTTCCGTACAAATTTCCTGTTTTCCAGCTTTTTCCATTATAATCCGCTGCATCTGCTGTAAAATATATAACATCCTCTCCCGAAACACTTACCTTCCCCGTCTTCGTTGTTCCCTTAGTCTTATTAACAAGTGATACGCCAGACGGAAGTGTAAGCTCCAGAGTGTTACTTTTATCTCCGTGACAGATCAGCTCTCCCGTTCTCTGCACACGCTCCTCCGGTGCAAAATAGGCATTCAATTCCGTTTTAGAAAACTGCATTCCCGGGCTTGGAACATCCGGCAGACTTCGTACCTTCTCTGTACATGCAATGACAAGTTCCTGCATAGGTTTGCTTAACCCTAAAAAGGCATCACTTTTTCGATCACATCCATCATAAATATAAGACAAAATACAATGCGACAGACAATATGCCTGATCTGCTTTCTTCCAAGCTTCCGGAAAAGCCGGTTTCATATATGTTTCATAGCCCGGTCCATTATATAAATAATAAAGGGCTTTACTGATCAGGCTTCCGTCATCCAGAAGCTCTGCCTGAAATGTTCCGTCATGCGGAGAGGATTTTTTCGGTTCCAGACAGTAGCCAAGCTTACCATTTATGTAATAATAAAATGTAGAATACCCTTCATAAAACACTTCTTCTCCCCTCTTCAAAGACACCTCTTCTGCATGTGCCTCCTCACCGTATATACCCGCACACAAAATCATGCAGGCGATCGCTAAGATACACTTCCCCCATAAGGAATTGTTTTTGTTCATATGGTTCCTCCTTATCTTCTCTAAAATAATCCGTATCTGAAAAGTTACAAAAACACTATCCTCCTTCCCTATAAGATATTATCTCGTGTTTGGAAATTTGGGATGACATTTCCCAGTGGGGATTTCCCCTTGAATCGTTTGATAAAAATAGAATTTCTTTCGACGAGTGTCCTTATCATATAGATTTTTCTCACCAATGTCAATACAGTTTTCAAGAGTCATAAAGATTCGGCACATATAACAAAAATCCATTCATTTTTTCGTCAAAAAAACAGTTCCGATAAGAACACTTTCTTACCGGAACTGTTGAAATCAGATCGTTCGTTTCTTTTTCATTTCCTGAAGATACGGAATTTCAATCGGATCAATCGGATCCATTGGATTCTCCACATCTCCT
Source organism: Dorea sp. CAG:317 (assembly GCA_000433535.1). Classification (GTDB taxonomy): domain Bacteria; phylum Bacillota; class Clostridia; order Lachnospirales; family Lachnospiraceae; genus Dorea_D. Next base: position 5,873 of record FR892673.1, on the reverse strand, counting down.
TTCTTTCTTCTCTTATATCTTTTTGCCAGTTCTCCGCCCTTATTGTAAAACCAGAAAGAATACGCCAAAAGCTTACTTGCTTTTCCGATCCTGTCCTTCGTCGTCTTATCATAGAGCGTTCCGCCAACCTCAATCGGGACTTTTCTTCGAATCAGAGAAATCAATTCTGTCTCACAGGTAACCCTCTCCGGAAGAATCGTATAGCCCTTCGATACACAATCAATTTTATGCGCATCACTTCCGCCAATCCCCGGCTTTTTGTACTTCTTAGCCAGCTTCATGGCACCTTCGTTAGAAGCTTCCGGCTCACATGCATTAAAAGCTTCAATAAAATCAAACCGCTTTATGAGTTCCGGCGATTTGAAAAACCGCTTTGTGTTCGTAAAACTCATGTACTTCTCTCCACAAGGATGTGCCGGTCCTAGAATTCCTCCATTCTTATGGACAAAATCAATCAACACCGATACCGGAAGACCACGGATCTCAAGAAGCCGCATCTTCACTCCCTCCGGCATAATGCAGATAATATGTCCCGCATCACAGGTGTCATATTCAATTCCTTTTAAAACGACAAAATCCTCATGAACTTGTCCCTTCATTTGATATTTCCAATGTCGGTATCCCTTGTAGGTATCGTGATCTGTAATCAGCATTCCGTCAAAACCATTTGCTTTCAGCTTAGTGATATATTCATCCAAGCTTACCTTACTATCCACCGAACCTTCTTTTACATGGCAATGCATATCCAGCTTCATAAGTAAGCCTCCTTCACTGTCTTCTTAAATACTATTATATCACATCTGCTCTAAAATACAACCAATGTCAGTCATCCATTCAAATTGTCTTTCTTCTTTCTGACGACAGTAAAATAATACCTCCTAACAGGCACCAACAAACGAAATAGACAGTATTTGGAAACTCCGTCTGCGCAAATCCGAATACTACCGCCACCATCACTTGAAGCACCAGACATGTTACCATTATTATATTACGAATTCTTTTCATAAAAATACACCTCTCCTTCTATAGTTTCAACTATAGCAGAAGAGGTGTTCTATAAAACGGACTCTAGTCTTCCGTTTCATCTTCATCGTCAAAATCATCCAGAATCAGGCGGGCTTTTTCCACTTCTGACTCTACAGAATCCTTCTCTTTAATGATCTCTGCCTGTTTCTTCTCTTTTTTCCCAATCTTTCTGGAATGCATCATGAACTGAACAATCATTCCCACGATTATGATCACTGCCGCAATTCCTACCGTGATCAGAAGATTGCCTGACAGTCCTGCCAATGAAACAATCGCAAGCGCTGCATTTACACCACCCGATACTGCTGTTACGACAATCACCAAAGGTTCTACAAAGATAGCCGATAATATAGCAAACACCAATGCTGCCGCCAGATAGATCACCAGCATCAGATTTGTACCAGGATACATCACCGAGATACAAATGCCAAGTACCGACACGAATACGGTAAGAAATACTCCCATTCGATACAGGAAGAACGACAACGCCGCAAGGACGACTGCACAGCCCAGCGTTACGATTGCCACCGTAAGTCCCGACCAGCCAAGCAAATGCGAAATAACAAGACCGACTCCTGCGCCGAGAACAAGACCGACAATGGTAGTAAGTACACGAACAAGCTTCAACCCAAAAAGGCTCAACAACACGCCAACAACAATCGTTGCGATCAGCATTTCCATCGTCTGTCCGACATTTAACATTGTATTACCCATATCCATAACTTCATTCATATAATGTCTCTCCTTCTGTCCCTTAATTAATTATGACTCCTGCCAAATGATCATGCCCCCTGATAACGAGGCACAATAATTCTGTAATTTATTTTAAATGATTTTTCCGAATATGTAAAGATGGGCATCAAAAAAGAACACCCTTCTTGAAGGTGTTCTCTCCCTGGCATCTTAGAATGCAACTGCTCCGGTATCAATACCGTTGATTACATAATATACAGCGCCTTCTTCCGGTTTTATGTAAAGATCAATTGTCTTAATGTCTGCTATTTTTCTGCCTGATTTTGTCCATGCTTTCTTTACTGCTGCGATCATGTCTTTTTCTTCTACCTGTTTTCCATAATACTCTACAACTGCTTTTACTTTAATATCTTTTTTTGCAGCCGCTTTTTTAACAGGTGCCTTTTTAGCAGGTGCTTTTGTCTCAACAGATGGTTTTGTCTCCGGTTTTGCTTCTGGTTTTACCTCTGCCTTCACTTCTGGCTTTACTTCGGCTTTTACCTCAGCTTTTACTTCAGCTTTTACTTCCGGTTTTTCTTCGGCAATCTTTGCTGTTGTTTTCTCTGTTGTGGAAGTCTTCATCGGCTCTGTCTTTTTCACTGTCTCTGCCTTTACTGGTGCTGTTTTTACAGTTCCGGTCTTCTTAGTTACTACGGTTGCTTTTTTTCTAGCCATGATAATTCCTCCTTAAATTGCCGAAACACTTTTCTCATTCCGGCCCTGAATCATTATAGCACATTGTAATAAAATTGCAAGAATTGCAAAAACATTCCCGCAACAGACGCTATTGCAACAAGTGTCAGTAAGATTCGAAAATTCTCTTTTTTGTCTGAATTCATTTTAAATAAAACGATTAATCCGACTCCTGCTCCGGTACACAGACCGGAAACGACCGATGCAAAAGAGATTGCTCCGCTCAAATACAGCTGTGTCAAAATCACGGATGCCGCACAATTCGGAATCAGCCCGATGATTGCTGCGATGATTGGCTGAAACACCGTATTTCCAAGAAGAATCTCTGATAATTTCTGAATCCCCAGCAATTCAATGGCAAAATTCAAGATCAGATTAAAGACAAATAAATAAGCGAAGATACGGAAGGTGTGACCAATCGCTTCTCTGACCACTTCCATTTTGGAAGGCCGCACTGTTTCCCTCGGCTTGATATGCACGTTTTTTTCTGTTCGGACAATGTATTTTTGCATGACACCGTCCACAAAATACCCCGCTGCAACCGCAATCACAACCTTAACCGCCAGAAGCCAGATAATCTCTCCTGCACGCCCCGGATTTGCCATAAGAATCAACACCGCCTCATCAGATGTGGCGGCAAACACTGCAATCAACGTTCCTGCCGACAAGACGCCTCCTGCGTATAAATTGGCTGCCAACACAGAAAAACCGCACTGCGGTACACAGCCAAGCACTGCGCCGACAACCGGTCCTGCTTTCCCGACTTTTTTAAGCAATTTCCCCGACATTTCCCCGGAATAATACTCCAGAAATTCTATCAGCAAAAATGCAAAAAATAAAAACGGAAGCATTTTGATACTATCTAAGCATGTTTCTATTACTATTTCCATCTAACCAAAACTCCTTAAATAAGAAGGGGAATTATAACAATTCCCCTTCTCGTCTTACTCATTATTTTATCTTTTGAAGCTTATTCTTTCATCTTTCTCCGACAAATTACTTCCAGTACATCCACCGTGCCTTCCACACCGAGTTTGCTGACATTTAGCAACATCTGATGCGCTCCGATGCTTCCCCAGTCAGAACCTGTGTGAAATTCATAATAGCTCTTTCTCTCGCGGTCGATTCGTTTGATCTTATCTGCTGCTTTTCTCTCTGACAGATCATAGCGCTGCGCAATCCGTTTGATCCGGTCTTCTTTCTCTGCGTAAATGAAAACATTCAGACACTCCGCCTGATCTTTCAGCACATAATCCGCGCATCGTCCCACCATTACACAGGAACCCTTTGCCGCAAGTTTCCGGATAATCTCGCACTGAAGATCATAGACCTGTTCATTCAGCGGCTGTGTACATTCCACTGCTTGAAAGGATGAGGAATAATCAAGCGGGGCAAGCACATACCCTGTCAGAAAACTATTCAATGTTGTCTCGTCCACTGTTTGAACAGTGGCCTCCCGAATCCCAAGTCTCTCTGCCGCCATTCTCACAAGATTATTGTCATACAGCGGAATATCAAGTCTCTCCGCCAGAAGATTTCCAATCTCGTGTCCACCACTTCCGAATTGACGTCCAATCGTAACAACTACTTGCTTTGCCATACAGATCCCTCCTCGTCTGAACAACAACTATTCATTTGGTTTCTGATAGAATCTGCCTGCTACCTGTTCTGTCTTCATTACATTGACAAACGCATGCGGATCTACCTCCTGTATTACGCTTAACACTTTTTTTATCTCTGCACTTGAAACAACGGAATATACGATCTTTCTCTCCTTATGTTCGTAGTAGCCTTCTCCCTCCATGATCGTCGCACTGTGATGTGTGGTCTTGGAAATCCCTTCATATACAGCGCCCGCATGATCTGTCACAACAAATATAGTATGCTGCTGGTATTTCTTATAGAGTATGTGAACAACCTGCGTAGATGTATACTGGAAAATAATGGAATACAATGCTTTATCCCATCCGAATAACACACCTGCGATTGCAAGAATCACTACATTCAACCCTAAGATCATGTTCCACGAGTCGATTCCCTTGCGGTCAGATAAGAAAATTGCAATGAAATCCGTTCCCCCTGTTGTGGCATTTACCGCAAGACAAAGGCTGATAACAAGACCATTGATCAATCCTCCGAATATGCTGATCAGAAGCGTATCATAAGTAATCACATAACCCGGCAGTATATCTGTAAGCGCACCGCTTAGAACGATCATCAGACAGGAATATAACGTGAACTTCTTACCGATAAACCGGAATCCAATGTATACCGGTATAGAGTTGAGCACCACATTGACAACCGTATACGGCAGTGTAATATGGAAGAATAATTCCGCACTTCTCTGAATCAAAAGCGTAAGTCCCGTGGCACCTCCCGGATACAAACCTCCCGTCCGCACAAATGATTTAATATTCAGTGCCATGATCACTGAAGCCAGACACACAACGAACAGTCTTTTCAAGTCTTCTTTTGCATTAAATTTCATGATTGCCTCCCCAAGCTACATTCCAGTTTCATTCATAAAACTTATATATATTATACTACAAAATGTTCTCAAGTGGAACACCTGCAAAAATTTAATTTGTACACCGGTACAACAAATCGTAAATCTTTGCCGCACTAGTTTCCTCCCATCAGCACAAGCGCTGCGCTGATACACGCCATTGCAACACAGTCTTTCTTTTGCAGTCTTTCTTTCAAAAACAGGAAATTCACAACATTTACGAATAAGATCACGCCCACACTGTACACCGGATACACAAGAAATGCCGGAAGCCTAAGAACCGATTTCAACAAAAACATCGTACTCAAATAATTAAAGCTTCCCATAACAAATCCATAGATCACTTCTCTGTATGAAGGCCATTCTTTTGTATACACCATCCACACAACACTTAAAATTAATGCGATCACAAAAGTATAAAATAGGAAGTGGCTCTCATACCGGTGATTTCCATAGCGTTCAAATATCTTAGACATCATATCCGCACAGCCGCCGGATATCAGGAGAAATACAAGCCAGATCTTGCTGTTTGCTTTCTCTTTGTCTGCGCGCCCCTGTATATTTAAAATCAAGATTGCCGCAAGCGCCAGTGCCACTCCAACCCACTGAAGCCTGCCCGGATATTCCCCAAACAAAAATATGGAGAGTAGTGTAGGGACAAGTACTCCCATATGGCTGAATGAAGCTGATATTGTCGTTCCATTCTTCCGTATATTCACTTGCTGAAGAAGCAGTGTCCCCAAATACAGACAACCATTGATGATACTGAGCACAAGAACAAATGCCTGTCCATCTGCCGCCGGATACAGATGCTTATCCGGGAGAAAATAAAAACACCAGAACACAGATGCTATGTAATTGACCACTGTGACCGATTTCAGTCGGTCATTTTTTGCGGACAGTTCAATACATGCCC
>FR892672.1:56496-88369 GCA_000433535.1 Dorea sp. CAG:317 | reverse complement strand
GAACTATGAAGTGAAGACCGAAGACCTTGGAATGTTGGAAGTAACAGCAGCTGAGATTGTGATTCCTGGGGAACCAGATCCGGATGCAAGATTCGCATTTACAGGAGATATGCCGGAAGATAAGGTCTACAATGGTTCTGAACAGAAATGGGAGCCAACGATTTCTGATAAGGAAACAGGCAAGACATTAGCAAAAGGAACAGATTATACAGTAAGCTACTCAGAGGATTGTACAAATGTAGGAGCAGTTATAGTTACAATTAAAGGAGTAGGAAACTATAGTGGCGAAGTAGTAAGGTTTTATCATATTACTAAAGCACCATTAATTGTAACAACTTCAAGTGCAAGTAAGAGATATGATGGAACTCCATTAACAGCTGATGGAACTCTTGAAGGATTGGTAAATAATGAGACAGCAACATTTAGAACAACAGGAACAATCACAGAAGAGGGAACAGCACAGAATACTTATGAGATTGAATGGAGCGGAACAGCAAAAGAGACGAACTATACAATTGCAAAAGAAGATCTGGGAACATTAACAATAGAAAGACCATACTACACTCTTACAATCAACTATGTATTTAGTAATGGAGCAACAGCAGCGCCGACATTTACACAGCAGCTTCTGAGAGGTGAGACTTATAGTCGGATGTCTCCGACAGTTAATGGTTATACACCGAATTATGCATTTGTCAGAAGCGATGCTAATGGTATCCAGCAGAACATAACACTTACTGTAGTTTACACAGCAATCCCGACACCGACCACACCAACCACACCAGCTACACCGACCACACCGGCTACACCGACCACACCGGCTACACCAGGCGGAGGCACAACAGCAGCGCCGGCAGATGGAACACCGGTTGGAGCAGAGGTTAGAGCGAACGAAGACGGTGATGTTGAAGTTGTTCCGGTAGTGGAAGAAGACGTACCGTTAGCAAAACGAGATCTTGATGATCACAAGTGCTGTATATTACACTTCTTACTGATGTTAGCAGCTATGATCATATATGCAGCATATACAAGAAGCATGAAGAAACGGCAGGAGAGAATTGCTGAACTTGCAGAAGAACTTGAGACAGAGAAGCTCAAAAGAGAACAGCAGGAATCGGCAGAGTAAAGATACAGATTTAATCTAGTTATTTTGAGAAGGAGGTAATCAATATGTTGTATAATTTTTCATATTTTGTACACAATAGTTTAGGCTTACACTTCTGGGATCTGCCGGCGCTTCTGGTAGGAGTGATTATGATCGTGATGCTGATTGTTCATACTCATAATCAGAAGAAACGTGAGAAAGATTTCGATGAGGAAAGACAAGAGAAGCTGGAAGCTATGCAGAAAGAGTTCGAAGAACGAAATGAATGGAATGAAAGTTCTACAAACGCATAATAACAAGAAGGAGGAATAGATATGTCATATATATTAGAACATACAACATTAGGCTTTTGCTGGTGGGATCTTCCGGCACTGATTGTGTTGATTCTTGTTATTGTAGTGTTTGCCTGGAAACATCATGACATGAAAAAGCAAGAAAAGGATCTGGAGGATCAGATCGCTGAGTTGTATGCAGACGATACAGCACAGATGGATAGTGAAAGCGAAACGATTTAAAATGAAGACCCGCCGTCGGCAGAGAAATCTGCTGGCGGCGGTTTTTTATTATAGTTCCGCTTGCTTTTCCGGCAAGAACATATTATACTTGTTCTATCTGAAAATTCTGATAGATTTTATATCGTTCTAAACATCAAGACCATTCGGTCAGATATTCCAAAAATTTTTCAGTCAAACAAAAGATACACGTAAATGTAATGGAAAAGCAGTTGTATAATTGATGTTTTCTTTTTTCTGAAAATATAGATAGACATAAGGTAAGAATAAAAAAGCAAAATAGAAACATAAGCGTTTCAACTACAGGGTATTGTAGATGGGTGATTGTACCTGTCTATGGTACCCTGTAATATTTATGTATTATATTTTTTATGGGTAAAGGTGGTAAGGACAAGGATTTTCCTGCATTATATGCAGGAGAAGAGAGCGGGAGTGAGTAAAAAATGTAAACGTAAATATAATATAAATGTGGTATGATAAGGGTATGAATTTGGGAGAGTGATTGAGGATAAAAATATGAAGAAACGTTTATTATCAGTGATGCTGATTGTGGCACTTTGTCTGGGAATGAGTATGACAGCCAATGCTGCTCCGCAGATAACGCCGGAGGAACAGCCGCCGGCAGACTTAACGAAAGAAGAGCTGCAGCTTTTCAGACACAGCAGCTGCAAAAGTATTACGATATGCCCATAGCGACCAACGATATAAAAGGGTGGCCGCAGGGTCCGGGAACTTACGGTGAGGCTGCGTATGCAGTGGCGGAAAATGTAGGAAAAAATGCAGGGAATGATTACCAGTGGTTTATTGAGCAGATGAATATCCGCTGTAAAGAGCTTGGAGGAAGTAATTCTAATTTTGTCAATGCCAATGGTCTTCACGATGAGAATCACTATACAAGCGCAAGAGATATGGCGCTTATTGGACGGGAGCTTTTCAAGTATCCGGAATTTTTTAGATCGTGCTATGCTTTTGACAATTTCGAAAAGATCGAACTAAAAGGTCAGGAGACAAGCGAAGACATCAGTGAGATTCTGGAGGATGAAAGCAGGGAGAACTGTGGATATGTGGTTGTTCCCAAGGGTGTAGAATTATCGGATCTCGACATGGAAATGAAGGTTGATGAAAAAGAGAAAGACACGGCAGTCTTAACCTACACTTATGAAGGAAATTTTGTGGGCTCGGCCAAAGCGAAAGTAAGCGAAAATATAAAAAAGAGCATAGCCCGGATATTAAGAAGCAGGAGAAAGCCTCTGATAATGAGACGGATAAGTCCGGCAAGAAGAGCCTCAGACAAATGCTGGTCAACGTGTTTATCATAATATTGCTGCTGTTGATCCTGTTGTTCATAGTCCGGTTAGTACAGTACCAAAAAAAGTTGAAGAGAAAACGCAGGCGCAGCAAGGGTCAAAAGAAGCGCAGGCAGGATCAACAAGGTCAGAGGCGGAAAAAATAAAAAAATGCTTGACGAATCAAGGAAATTTTTACTATAATATATCGTGCATAAAGAAAAAAACGATGACGAAGACAGTAAGATATGTAAGAAAATTTCAGCGAGCCGGAGATGGTGAAAGACCGGTATGAGTAAGATATATTTGAATATCACTTCTGAGCTGCAGACACTGAAAGGAACATCATGGAATGATCCCGGTTTTCCCCAGTAGGTTCTGCCGGAATTTCCCCGTTACAGGAAAGACATATGATAGTATGTTTAGGTGGTATATAAACGTGAGTAATGCTCCCGTCCTATTCAGGATGGGAGCTTTTTATGTTCCTTGCGTATGGGATAACTGTGTGGATAACAGAGGGATTCCACAAGGGACAGGGTATTTTTAATTTGGGACGGAGTTTTTTTCATTTGTACACGTCCCCAAAGGAGGAGTTTTATGTATAAGAAGGTTTCAACAGATCTGAATTTTGTTGACAGAGAGAAAGCTACAGAAAAGTTCTGGGCAGAAAACGATATTTTTGAAAAAAGTATGAAGCAGCGGGAAGGCAATGAGATGTATATGTTCTATGACGGCCCTCCGACAGCAAATGGTAAGCCGCACATCGGTCATGTGCTTACACGTGTGATTAAGGATATGATTCCAAGATACCGTACAATGAAGGGTTATGAGGTTCCAAGAAAAGCCGGATGGGATACTCACGGTCTTCCGGTTGAGCTTGAGGTTGAGAAAGCGCTTGGACTTGATGGAAAAGATCAGATTGAAGAATATGGTCTGGAGCCATTTATCGATAAGTGTAAAGAAAGCGTATGGAAATACAAAGGTATGTGGGAAGATTTCTCAAGCACCGTTGGTTTCTGGGCGGATATGGAGAATCCTTATGTTACTTACCACAATGAATTTATCGAGTCTGAGTGGTGGGCGCTCAAAAAAATCTGGGACAAAGGTCTTCTCTATAAAGGATTTAAGATTGTGCCCTACTGTCCGCGTTGCGGAACTCCGCTTTCCGCACAGGAAGTTGCACAGGGATATAAGGATGTCAAAGAGCGTTCTGCAATCGTAAGATTTAAAGTCATCGGTGAAGATGCTTATTTCCTTGCATGGACAACCACACCATGGACATTGCCGTCTAACATTGGTCTTTGTGTAAATCCGGAAGAGGATTATGCGAAAGTTAAGGCAGCAGATGGATATGTTTATTACATGGCGTGTGCGCTTCTTGATACGGTTCTTGGCAAGCTTGCACAGAAGACAGAAGACGGGGAAGAGGTTCCTGCATATGAAGTTTTGGAGACATATAAGGGTAAAGATCTGGAATATAAAGAATATGAGCCATTGTACCAGTGTGCGGCAGAGTGTGCAGACAAACAGCATAAGAAAGCATTCTTCATTACATGTGATACTTATGTAACACTGACAGATGGTACCGGTGTCGTTCATATTGCGCCTGCATTTGGTGAGGACGATGCCAAGGTTGGACGCAAATACGACATGCCGTTCGTTCAGTTAGTTGACGAAAAGGGTAATATGGGTGAGACAACTCCATTTGCCGGTATGTTTGTTAAGAAGGCAGACCCGGAGGTGTTAAAGGATCTTGAAGAAAGAGAACTTCTCTTTGAGGCTCCGAACTTTGAGCATAGTTATCCACATTGTTGGAGATGTGACACACCACTTATTTACTATGCGCGTGAGTCATGGTTTATCAACATGACAGCGGTAAAAGATGACCTGATCGCAAATAACAATACCATCAACTGGATTCCTGAGAGCATTGGTAAAGGACGCTTCGGCGACTGGCTGGAGAATGTACAGGACTGGGGTATCAGCCGTAACCGTTACTGGGGAACTCCTCTGAACATCTGGGAGTGCGAATGCGGTCACCAGCATTCTATTGGCAGCATTGAGGAATTAAAAGAAATGTCTGATAACTGCCCGGACGATATTGAACTTCATCGTCCATATATTGATGAGGTTACGATTCGCTGTCCGAAATGCGGTAAACCGATGCATCGTGTACCGGAAGTTATTGACTGCTGGTTTGACAGTGGATCTATGCCGTTCGCACAGCTTCACTATCCATTTGAAAATAAAGAATTGTTCGAGAAACAGTTCCCGGCAGCATTTATTTCCGAGGCTGTAGACCAGACACGTGGATGGTTCTACTCCCTGCTTGCGATTTCAACCCTTATTTTCAACGAGGCGCCTTATAAGAACGTTATCGTTCTGGGGCATGTTCAGGATGAAAACGGACAGAAGATGAGTAAGTCCAAGGGAAATGCAGTTGATCCTTTCGATGCGCTTGAGAAATACGGCGCTGACGCGATCCGCTGGTATTTCTATGTAAATAGCGCTCCATGGCTTCCAAACCGTTTCCATGGCAAGGCAGTTGTAGAGGGACAGCGTAAATTTATGGGAACTTTGTGGAATACTTACGCATTCTTTGTACTGTATGCAAATATTGACAATTTTGATGCTACAAAATATACATTGGAATATGATAAATTATCCATTATGGATAAATGGCTTCTGTCTAAGTTAAATACGCTTATTAAAGAGGTAGACGATAATCTTGCAAATTACAGAATTCCTGAGACAGCAAGAGCGCTTCAGGATTTTGTAGATGATATGAGTAACTGGTATGTAAGAAGAAGCCGTGAGCGTTTCTGGGCAAAAGGAATGGAGCAGGATAAGATCAATGCGTACATGACTCTTTACACAGCGCTTGTAGAAGTATGTAAAGCTGCTGCGCCGATGATTCCGTTTATGACAGAAGACATTTACCAGAATCTCGTAAGAAGCATTGATAAAGATGCGAAGGAAAGTATCCACCTGTGTGACTTCCCTGTTGCAGACGAGGCGTACATTGACAAAGAGTTAGAAGAGAATATGGACAAAGTCCTGAAAATGGTTGTCATGGGACGCGCATGCAGAAATACAGCAAATATCAAAAACCGTCAGCCGATCGGTCAGATGTATGTAAAAGCCGGTTTCGACCTTCCGGAATTCTACCAGGATATTGTGAAGGAAGAGCTGAATGTTAAAAATGTGAAATTTACAGATGAGGTTCGCGAATTTACATCTTATACATTTAAACCACAGTTGAAGACCGTTGGACCAAAATACGGTAAACTGCTTGGTGGAATCAAGGCAGCGTTATCTTCTCTTGATGGAAATGCGGCAATGGATGAGCTGAATGCGGCGGATGCGCTGAAGCTTGATGTAAATGGTCAGGAAGTGACTTTATTCCGCGAGGATCTCCTGATCGAGTCTGCGCAGATGGAAGGATATGTGTCTGAAAATGACAATGGAATTACAGTGGTTCTTGATACAAATCTTTCTGAAGAATTACTGGAAGAAGGTTTTGTCCGTGAGATCATCAGTAAAGTGCAGACCATGCGTAAGGAAGCAAATTTTGAAGTTATGGATAATATTGCGATCACTTATGAGGGAAGCGAGAAAGCAGAGGCTGTATTTGCAGCTCATGCACAGGAGATCGGTGCAGAAACACTGGCAGTATCTGTTGATAAGAAAGCTCCGGAAGGCTATACAAAAGAGTGGAAGATTAACGGTGAAAATGTAGTGCTTGGTGTTGAGAAGCAGTAAAGAAACAGTCCGGTCGTGTGTTTTCTGATCGGACTGTTACTAAAAATAGCTTAGATGTAGGAAGGAATTAAGTTTATGTATAACCCAAGATTTGAAAAGGAAACATTTAAAAAAGATGTACGCGACAATGTAAAAAGATTGTTTCGTAAAGAAATGAATGAAGCAAGTCAGCAGGAGCTGTACCAGGCAGTGTCTTATGCTGTAAAGGAAGCCATCATTGATGACTGGATCCTCACACAGAAGAAGATCACGAAGGAAGATCCGAAGATTGTGTACTATATGTCTATGGAGTTTTTGATGGGACGTGCGCTTGGCAATAACCTGATCAATATGACCGCGTACCAGGAAGTCAAAGAAGCATTAGATGAGCTGGGAATTGATTTAAATACTGTAGAGGATCAGGAGCCGGATCCGGCGCTTGGAAACGGCGGTCTTGGACGACTGGCAGCCTGTTTCTTAGATTCGCTGGCATCTCTTGGATATGCAGCTTATGGCTGCGGTATCCGTTATCGTTACGGAATGTTCAAACAGAAGATCAAGGACGGCTATCAGGTAGAGAAACCGGATAACTGGTTGAAATACGGTAATCCGTTTGAGCTTAGAAGACCGGAATATGCAAAAGAAATTCGTTTTGGCGGAAATATCCGTGTAGAGTATGATGATGTAACAGGAAAAACCATGTTCAAGCAGGAAAATTACGAGTCCGTATTGGCTGTTCCTTACGATTACCCGATCGTGGGATATGGCAATGGTCAGGTAAATACGTTACGTATCTGGGATGCAGAGCCAATCGTTGATTTCCAGTTAGATTCTTTTGAGCGTGGAGATTACCACAAAGCAGTAGAGCAGCAAAACCTTGCAAAAAATATCGTGGAAGTATTGTATCCCAATGATAACCATTACGCAGGAAAAGAGCTTCGTCTGAAGCAGCAGTATTTCTTCGTATCTGCAAGTCTTCAGTTAGCAGTAGACAAATACATGAAGGATCATGATGATATCCGTAAGCTGTATGAAAAGGCAACGTTCCAGATGAACGATACGCATCCGACAGTGGCAGTTGCAGAGCTTATGAGAATCCTTCTGGATGATTATCATCTGGAATGGAATGAGGCGTGGGATGTGACAACAAAAGCCTGTGCTTACACGAACCATACAATCATGGCAGAGGCGCTTGAGAAATGGCCGATCGATCTGTTCTCAAGACTGCTTCCAAGGGTTTATCAGATCATTCAGGAGATTGACAGAAGATTTATTATTCAGATCCGTGAGATGTATCCGGGAAATGAAGAAAAAGTGAAGAAGATGGCAATTCTTCGTGACGGTCAGGTGAAAATGGCACATCTTGCCATCGTTGCAGGATATTCTGTAAATGGTGTTGCAAGACTTCATACAGAGATTCTTAAGAAGAGAGAACTTCGTGATTTCTATGAGATGATGCCGGGGAAATTTAACAATAAGACAAATGGTATTACACAGAGACGTTTCCTTATGCATGGAAATCCGCTCCTGGCAGACTGGGTGACAGAAAAGCTCGGAACAAAAGACTGGATTACAGATCTGTCTCTTATGTCAGGACTGAAAAAATATGCAGATGATGAAGAAGCGCTGAAAGAATTCATGGAGATCAAATACAAGAACAAAGAGCGTCTTGCAAAATACATTCTGGAGCACAATGGAGTAGAGGTGGATCCGAGATCTATTTTCGATGTACAGGTAAAGAGACTGCACGAGTATAAACGTCAGCTCCTCAACATTTTACATGTCATGTACATTTACAATAAGATCAAAGAACATCCGGAGATGAGCTTCTATCCGAGAACTTATATCTTTGGAGCGAAAGCGTCCGCAGGATATGTTCGTGCGAAAGAGATCATTAAGCTTATCAACTCTGTTGCGGACGTAGTAAATAATGACCGCAGCATCAACGGAAAGCTGAAAGTTGTATTTATCGAAGACTATCGTGTATCTAATGCAGAATGGATCTTTGCGGCAGCAGATGTCAGTGAACAGATTTCTACAGCTTCCAAAGAAGCATCCGGAACCGGTAATATGAAATTCATGTTAAACGGAGCGCCGACACTTGGAACGATGGACGGAGCGAACGTAGAGATCGTGGAGGAAGTAGGAAAAGAAAATGCATTTATCTTCGGATTAAGTTCAGACGAAGTAATGAACTACGAGAAAAATGGCGGTTACGACCCATATGAGATCTACAACAACGACCCGGATGTGCGCCGCGTCGTAGACCAGCTTGTGGACGGAACTTATGCAGACGGAGACAGAGAAAGATACCGCGACCTGTATAACAGCCTTCTTAAGAGCAATGGCTTTGACAAAGCGGATATGTACTTTATCTTAAAAGATTTCCGTTCTTATGCAAATGCGCAGGAAGAAGTGGAAAAAGCTTATCGTGATAAAGACAGATGGGCAAAAATGGCACTTCTTAACACAGCAAGCTGTGGAAAATTCTCATCCGACAGAACAATTCAGGAATATGTGGATGACATTTGGAAATTAGATAAGTTAGTATAATAGAATGTCCCTTCTCATACAGTAGTGTATGAGGAGGGATATTTTTTATGAAGAGACGATCTGCCGGAAGGAATCTAATGAGAGTAAGATATGGAAATACGTGGACAAAATTAAAGAAGGCGGGGGCATATCTGACGATTATGGTATTGCTGCCTTATATCATAACGGTATTTATTCATGGACCGGGCTTAGTATCTACATCCAATGTGGACCAGACATACATTAAGGTGAAAACAGAAAATGGTTCGCTGGAAATGCCGATTGAAGAATATTGTGTCGGAATATTGGCAAAAGAGATTCCCGCAAATTACGAGGAGGAAGTGTTGAAGGCGCAGGCGGTGCTTGTGCGGACCAATGTGTATAGGAAGATTCAGGAAGGCGGGAGCAAGGTGGAATTTTCGGATGATTTCTGGACGCAAAAGGAAATGGAGAAGGAGTGGGGAGCGGCGAAATATTTTAAGTATCATCAGAAGCTGAAAGATGCGTGGGATGAAACGGAAGGAAAAGTTCTTACCTATGAAGAGAAACTCGCGCAAACGCCGTTTTGCC
Organism: Dorea sp. CAG:317; assembly: GCA_000433535.1. GTDB lineage: Bacteria > Bacillota > Clostridia > Lachnospirales > Lachnospiraceae > Dorea_D. The sequence goes on along the minus strand of FR892672.1, from coordinate 78,623 downwards.
GATTGACGAATGGGAGCACACGAGACGGAAAAGAAGCGTTGGGGGAGGATTATCCGTATCTGACGATCACAGATTGCTCGGAAGATGTAGAGGCTGCGGAGCAGATCCAGACAGTTACGTTGGACAAATTAGATGCGGAAGTAACACAGTGTGATACGACCGGTTATGTGCAGAGCGTCCGGGTGGGACAGGAAACGGTGAGCGGAGAGGAATTTCGTAATACATACGGGCTGGCATCCAGCTGCTTTACGCTTCAAAATTATAATGAAAAATTGAGGATTACGACAAGAGGTGTGGGGCATGGAATCGGTATGAGTCAGTATACGGCAAATCAAATGGCAAAGGACGGAAAAAAATGTAAGGAGATTTTAAATTATTTTTTTAAAGATACAGAATTAAAAGAAGTCACACAGATTGTGCCGAATTTCTAATATTTTATGTTTGCGAAAGTATAACTGCACTGCGATCTGGCAAAAATAAAGTCAGAGGTGGTGATAAAATGAATCAAAATCAAACGCAGAGTCCGAAGAGACCAAGACCAAAAAGAAAAAACAGAGGGGCAACTGTTGCAGCAGTTCTTTGTTTTGTGGCAGCTATCGCAATTGTTGGAACATATACATTCAAAGACTATAAAGCCATGAAAAATGAACAGCTGCTGGCAAAACAGGAAGAAGCGAAAGCAGAAAAAGAGAAGGAAGCAGAGCCTCTTAAGGAGACAACAACAGATCTTATCATTAACGATCTGCAAGAGAAAGTCAAAGAAACAAATCAGGAAAATGCCAATCAGAAGCAAGAGGATTCCGTTGAAAACGGACAGGCAGATGCGCAGTCAGCCCAGACGTCACAGACAACATCAGGAAAGACAAAAACAGTAAGCTTCAACAGCGACAGCAAATTGCTCTGGCCGGTCAACGGAAATATTTTAATGAGCTACAGCATGGACAAAACAGTCTACTTTTCTACACTGGATCAGTATAAGTACAATCCGGCGCTAGTGATTGCCGGAGCAGAGGGCGATCAGGTAATCTCAGCAACCCCGGGAATTGTAAAGTCCATCGACCAGTCAGCAGAGACGGGGCTGACCGTAAATGTAGACATCGGAAATGGCTATGAATTATTTTACGGACAATTAAAAGAAGTTCCGGTAAAAGTCGGGGATCAGGTAGAAGCAAAAACAATTATCGGATACGTAAGCGCACCAACCAAATACTACAGCGTAGAAGGAAGCAACGTATACTTCGAAATGAGAAAAGACGGACAACCAGTAAATCCAATGGAATATTTGGTGGAATAATGAATTTGGGACGTTAGTTTGGGACGTAGCATTTTTGCAAAATGCTACGTCCCAAATTGTAAATTGACCTGTTCCAAACTGTAAAATGACCTGTCCCAAATTGGAGATTGCAGTTTTTAAATTCATCTTTTATAATGGGCAGTAGAAATGAAATTCGTGCGGAGAAAGAATGGGAAGATATGAATTATACATATATTTTAAAATGCAGTGATGAAACCTTGTATACAGGATGGACGAATGATTTAGAGAAACGCATAAATGCGCATAATGCGGGAAAAGGTGCGAAATATACGAAAAATCGAAGACCGGTAGAGCTGGCTTATTATGAAGAATTTGCGACAAAAGAGGAAGCGATGAGCCGGGAATACGCAATCAAGCAGTTAACAAGAAGAAAAAAAGAAGAATTAATCAAAAAAGGACACCCCGGAATACAATTTGGGACGTAGCATTTTGTAAAAATGCTACGTCCCAAACTTATATATAAGCATACATTACGATATAGTGGCAGAGGCTTCCGCCCATTACGAACAAGTGGAAGATTTCATGGCTTCCGAAGTATTTATGCCGGTTGTTGAAGACGGAAAGTTTTAATGCGTAAATTATGCCACCTACGGTGTAGATGATTCCGCCGGCCAGAAGCCAGCCAAACCCTGCGGGTGACATAGCGTGGAAAATTTGCCCAAATGCCAATACGCAAGTCCAGCCCATGCCGATATAAAGTACGGAGGATACCCATTTCGGGCAGTATACCCAGAATGCTTTGATCAGGATTCCGATAAGAGCGATTCCCCATACGATGCCAAGGAGAACAAGACCTGTTTTTTTCTCCAGGACAAGCAGGCAGATTGGTGTGTAGCTTCCGGCGATTAAGACGCTGATCATCATGTGGTCGATTTTTTTCAGTATGGTGTTGATCCGTTCGGAGCGGTCAAATGTGTGATAAGCTGTGCTTGCTGTATATAAGAGGATCAAACTTAATGCATAGACGCCCATGGCAACGATGTAAAGTGGATCGGACTGCCGGGCTGCTTTTATGAGTAACGGAATCGCGGCCGGAATTGCCATGACCATGCCGATAAAGTGAGTAATAGCGCTTCCCGGATCTTTGATATATTTTATGATCAGTGTTTTGAGATTATTTTCCATTGTATTTTTTGTAGTTTTTTCTAACAAACCGTTTATTGAAGATGTTGAGTGTATAGCTATATCTTTCATGTAGATGCCTCCGTTTCTTGATTAGTATTTGATACCTGTTTGCTGGTTTCTTTATTCGTATTTATAAGATCGTCGTTGTAGAATGTACGACCGAATGGAATGAAGAAACAACATGATGTAGTTTTAAAAACTACGTTGTGCATATATTTATATTATATCCAATGTTTTAAAAATGCAAGCAATATAAGAAATATTTTATATTTTTTTGATTTTACGATAAATATCAGTGTCTCTGCTTGGGCTTCGTTTATAGGAAATGTTTCCGGCTGGTTCGCACTTTGCAGTAAAAAATGCCGGCCAGTGTGCTGATTGTGGTTGCAAGTATTCCGGCGCCTACGATGGCGGCGGGATCAACACTTCCATATTCGCTCCGGTAGGCGATTACGTTGATGGGGATGAGCTGCAGGGAAGAAATATTGAGAATTAAAAAGGTGCACATCTCGTCACTTGCAACGCCTTTTTTTCGTACAGGACCTGGAAGAATGCCGTTTCTCCGGTCTTCTTCCAGAGTTTTCAGTGCTTCCATAGCTTTTAAGCCTGCCGGAGTAGCTGCCCAGCCAAGGCCCAGAATATTTGCAAGAATATTTGTGGTGATGTGTTCCTGTGCCGGGTGATTCGGTGGAAGCTCCGGAAATAGAAAATGTATAAGGGGATGAATTTTTTTGGAGGCCTTTTCAATGATACCTGCCTGATTGGCAATTTCCATAAGTCCGACCCAGAAAGACATAACCCCCATCATGGTTATGCAAAGTGTGACCGCTTCTTTGGAAGAATTGATTGCAGCATCTGTGATATCCGGCATTCGTCCGGTGAATGCAGCATAAATAATTCCGATAAAAATCATTCCTGCCCAGAGATAATTGAGCATAGAGAAACCTCGCAAGGATCGTTTTAAATTATTCTATTATGGAATTCTGTGTATTATGAAAGAAATGTTATGCATATATATTGGATGGGAGATTGATGTTCTGAAAATTAAGATTTTGTTTCAGAGTTGTAGGAATTTGAAAATGTAGATTGAAAGAAAATTAAAACGGAGAAAAGACATGAAATTATTTCTTGAAATGGCAAATTTTATTGTTCCTTTTGTTATATTCGGAATTGTGACTTATGGAGTGCTTATGCATGTAAATGTATATGACACATTTATCAAAGGCGCAAGAAATGGTTTTTTTACAGTGATCAAAATTATGCCTACACTCATTGGGCTTATGATTGCGGTAGGAATTTTACGCGCATCAGGATTCCTTGATTTTCTGTCTGAATTGGTGGGAAGGTTTTCCGGACTCATCGGTTTTCCGGGAGAATTAGTACCGCTTACGGTGGTAAAGATGTTTTCTTCTTCGGCGGCAACAGGACTGCTGCTGGATATTTTCAAAGAATACGGAACGGATTCCTATATTGGTCTGATCGCATCCATCAGTATGTCCTGCACCGAAACTATTTTCTATACAATGAGTGTATATTATATGACAGCTAAAGTGACTAAGACACGATTTACACTGGGCGGCGCAATGTTTGCTACCTTCGCAGGATTAATTGCCAGCGTAATTCTTGCCGGAATGATGTAAAGAAATATTTTTTAAGGATTACAGTTTTTGCAAGGGGAATAACCCTGCTCAATTAAAGTCTGTGTATCTCCGGTAAATTCGCTTTTATTTTTCTCTTTGATATCCTTCACACTGCTGCAATCAGGAGTGTGAAACTTTTTTGTGTTCTTGTTTAAAATGTACGTTGTTTCTACAGAAACGGAATCAGAATTGGAACCAGAGGCTGAATCAGATTCAGTGTCCGAAGTGCCTGCAGTATCTGCCTTCGTACTGTCTCCGGTGTGATAGTCAATTTCAATGCCCGGCTGGACGTTATAACAGTAAATACAAAACTCAAGATCATCATCTTCTACGGAGCGCGCCTCCATCAACACCCCGTCAGCTACAAGATTGTCTTGTTGGTAGACGGGAGTTACACGGTATAAGACGTGATTTTTGGTTTCATTTACATAATCTGCCACCATATTTTCAAAGGGAAGCATACCGGTGACATTCAGATATCTGGTTCCCGTAATTAGATTTTTTTCGTTTGCATTTTCGGCAGATAATTGATATCCGATCAAATGACAGCGGTTGTATAAATAATTTCCGTCAATGCCCTTGTATTTTACTGTGTGCCATCCGGAAGGCTTGACCATTCCGATTTTGCCGCGCTCTTCAGTGGGCATAATTTCCTTGCAGACATTCGCGTAAGCAGCTCCGCATCGGCCAAGATCATCCAGATTACTATAATTTTCAAAGGCATCGGTTGTAAGTTCATCGTCTGTGAAAAACGGAACATTATCATGTATGGTTACATAGGCATCCCCATTATATTCCGGTACAGATTCCAGATCGTAGGATGTGTTTCCGGCAGGTTGTGCCTCACTGCATCCGCCAAACAATAAGGAAAGTGACAGTAAAAGACTTCCTATTAATAATTTTAAATTTTTATGTTTCATAATTGTGCCTCCTTGTAATTGCTTATTATATTATATCATTATTATTTTGCAAAGCGAATTTTTCAACTTATGGAAACAACCAGGCGGACTTTCGGTTTGAAAAATGCAGAAGAATTTGCTAGAATAGGACACAGAGTAACATCCGATTTTAATGGAGGGGTTCGTAATGATGGAGATGAATAATAAAACAGATGCACCGATTGGGGTATTTGATTCCGGTGTGGGCGGTTTGACAGTAGCGCGAGAGATCATGCGTCAGCTTCCCAATGAAAATATGGTGTATTTCGGAGACACGGCAAGAGTGCCTTATGGAAGTAAATCAAAGAATAATATTATCCGCTTTTCAAGACAGATTTTCCGTTTCTTGCGGACAAAACATGTAAAAGCGGTAGTGATCGCCTGCAATACCGCAAGTGCATTCGCACTTGAGACACTGCAGAAAGAAACGGATATTCCGGTGATCGGTGTAATTGTGCCCGGCGCCAGAGCAGCAGTGAAGGAAACAAGAAACGGAAAGATCGGTGTCGCAGGAACGGAAGGAACGATCCGAAGTGAGACTTATAATAAAGTGATTCACAGCTTCAGGGAAGATGCAGTTGTGATCGGACAACCATGCCCATTATTTGTGCCGCTTGTGGAGGAAGGGTTCGCCAAGCATCATATTACAAAAGAAGTAATCGACATTTATCTTTCAGACATGAAGAACACAGATATTGACACCATGATCCTTGGCTGTACACATTATCCGCTTTTGCGATCCAGTATCATAGAATACTTTGGAGATGCGGTACACATTGTAAATCCAGCGTATGAGACAGCCATAGATTTAAAGCACGAACTGGAAAATAAAGGACTGGTTAATAAATCCGGGGAAACAGCATCTTATGAATTTTATGTAAGTGACGCGGCAGAAAAATTCACCAAATTCGCGAACAGCATCCTGCCGTATGACGTAGCTTCAACAAAACAGATCAACATAGAAGAGTATTAGTTTCATTTGGGACGTAGCATTTTTGCAAAATGCTACGTCCCAAATTGCTTTTTGACCTGTCCTTTTTTAAAATATGTGCTTTCGAATTAAGTCAAATGGTGCTGGTCCGATATCCAGCACAGCTTTGTGGAACCGTTCCTGAGAGAAGTCTTCTCCCCACAAGGTGATTGCTTCTTTTTTTAATTCCAGAAATTCAATATAGCCGATATAGTATTTTAAATAATTGGCTGGATCGGAAAGGATGAGATCGTAAATTTCTTCTATGGCGTCTGTATCGGTGATTCCATAGCCACGGAAAAATGCGATCGTATCAAAGAGTGACCAGCCATCGTAGTGGATACCCATGTCAGCGAGTGCATATAAGCCCAGAAGAATGGAAGTGTTTTTTTGCATCAGGGTTGCCTGTGGTTTTTCTATTGGCGCGAAGTAATAACTCAGCATTTCGCTATAAGTCGCCCATCCTTCTGTATATCCGCCGAAATCAAGGAGATTGCGGATGGGGTTCGGATTTTGACCTGCAAAATATGTAGTCTGGTAAAGATGACCGGGATACCCCTCGTGTGCAAGGGTTGTGTAGAGAGATATATCATCACTCATATGTCCGTTGTTGATGTAAATAATATTTTCTTCGGTATTGTCAATGGCAGGAATCAGATAAAAGGCAGGGCTTAAATAGGTTTCCGTTTCTTTGGATACATATTTTATCTGGACATTTACATTCGGGGGTGCAGGAAAATGTCCGGAGAGCTTTGTCTTTAAGGAAGACAGGATGGCTGACGGATTGGAATCTTCCAGAACGACACCTTGTGATTTGAAAAAGTCGGAGGAAGGGGAGGGCTGATCGTCAGAAATGTCTGATAAAGTTTTCTGTATAGAAAACAAGTCTTCTTTTATCTGCTTTTTTGTTAATTGTTGAAGTTCAGGGATACTTCTGGAGGAACCGGTTTCGGTGGCTACGAGTAATTCGTAGTATGGAATTCCCTTTGGAAGATGACATAATCCGCCGGAATTTGTTCCGGTTTCCCGGAGAGAAGTAATGCCCTGCTTCAATTGTTCATAAGCCGGAATAACATATTGTTTTATACAATCTGAATTTTTTTCAATATATGCGTCGGTGATTTTGGGGGACAAGTCAAGTGATTGTATTCTTTCAGAGAAAGAACTGTAAAGATAATTATTTTCTTGTAAATTAATAAATGTCTCACATTCTTCGATGATCGCATCTGCCTGTGAAAGAGACATAAATAGGCCTTGCTTGGCTTTCTCTTCCTCAAAGGTTAAGATAGAGGCAAAGTATTCAGGAACTTCTGCAAGAAGTGCAAGATAGGTGTCTACGTCCTGCGCATTATAAAATGGATATTCTGATAAAAGGACAGGAAACTGTGCCTGCGTACCGGTAAGCGGCGCAAGTGGTTCTTCGTATAAAAGATACTGAGATTCCCGAAGGGAAGATGTAAGATGTGCTTCCAATATTTCATAGGTAATCTGGTGATTTTCTGAAAGCTTTGATTTGTCGTAGGAGTGCAGAAGAGAAAGAGAATTTTCTAAAGAAGCACATACATAGGAAGCGTCTGTCTGGTAAGAACCCAGTGAAACAGGCGTGTCCATAATATGGTAGGTATCCGGATTTTTCAGCGTGTAGTGAAGGGACAAGGTGTTTCCGGAAAGCTCCTGACGAAAAAGTTCATTTGTATAGGTTTGAAAACGCTGGTCTTCTGTTTGTGCAGAAATTTTCTGTCTGTAAAAGAAAGTGCCGAGCAGCACAAGAATAAAAAGGAAAAGAAGGATGACGAGAGTCCGCTTTTTAGACAACTCTGCTTTTAGGTTGTTATTTTTTTGCATAAATGGTTCCTGAATATTTTTCTATATGTATATGTAGAAAGAGAAAAACAATGATAAATAAATCAGGAGGTGGAAATCCTTGACACGGGACGGTTTAGTATGCTAGGATTTTCAATATGAATTATTAAAGTTAATAAAGAAAACACAGTGATGGAGAGAGTACGCTTATTTGATATTTTACAGAGAAATCCCGGAGGCTGAGAGGGATAAATTAGAATTGGCAGAAGATGGCTCCTGAGTGGTATGGTTGAGCAGAGATTAGGAAATAATAAAGTTGCTATAGTAATTAATTTCTGGTGAGATCATAAAGGGTCCGCCCTTTACAGCGGTAGGTGCAATAGCACCTGATGAGGCTTTTTGTTGTGAAGCAGAAAGTAAATAGAAGTGGTATCACGGGAATTCCCGTCTTCTCTGATTTTTCCAAACGGAAGAGTCGGAGATTTTTTTTATTCAGTGGAAGCTTTGTTTCTACTGGGCGAAATTCTTTATTTTTTAAAATAATTTGAAGGAGAGAAGAAACATGGAAAAGAAAAAGTATTATATGACGACAGCCATTGCGTATACTTCCGGTAAGCCGCATATTGGAAACACTTATGAAATCGTACTGGCAGATGCGATTGCCAGATACAGAAGAAGTCAGGGATATGATGTGTTTTTCCAGACCGGAACTGATGAGCACGGTCAGAAAATTGAGTTAAAAGCAGAAGAAGCAGGCATTACACCAAAAGAATACGTGGATGATGTTGCCGGACAGGTGAAAGCAATCTGGGATTTGATGAATACTTCTTACGACAAATTCATTCGTACGACAGATGAAGATCACGAGAAACAGGTTCAGAAAATTTTCAAGAAATTATATGATCAGGGAGATATTTACAAAGGCTCCTATGAAGGACTTTACTGCACACCGTGTGAATCTTTTTGGACAGAGTCTCAGCTTGTAGATGGAAAATGTCCTGACTGCGGTCGTGAAGTGAAGCCTGCCAAAGAAGAGGCATATTTCTTCAAGATGAGCAAATATGCGGATCGTCTGATTGAGCATATCAATACGCATCCGGAATTTATTCAGCCGGTTTCCCGTAAAAATGAGATGATGAACAACTTCCTGCTGCCGGGACTTCAGGATCTGTGTGTGTCCAGAACTTCTTTTAAATGGGGAATTCCGGTAGACTTTGATGACAAACATGTGGTTTATGTATGGCTGGATGCGCTGACCAACTATATCACAGGTATTGGTTATGACGCGGATGGTGAGGGAACAGAGCAGTTCAAGAAGGACTGGCCGGCAGATCTCCATCTGATCGGTAAGGACATCATCCGTTTCCATACAATTTACTGGCCGATCTTCCTGATGGCATTGGATCTTCCGCTTCCGAAACAAATTTTCGGACATCCGTGGCTTTTGCAGGGAGACGGTAAAATGAGTAAGTCCAAGGGAAATGTATTATATGCCGATGAGCTGGTAGATTTCTTCGGTGTGGATGCAGTACGTTACTTCGTACTTCATGAAATGCCATTTGAAAATGACGGAGTAATCTCATGGGAGCTTCTGGTAGAGCGTATTAATTCCGATCTTGCAAATACACTTGGAAATCTGGTAAACAGAACAATTTCTATGTCAAATAAATACTTTGGCGGAACTGTTGGAAACAAAAATGTGACTTTAAGTGAAGAAGATGCTGCAATTGACGCAGATCTGAAATCTGTAGTAGAAAATACAGCGACAGTAGTGGAGAAGAAAATGGATGACCTGCGTGTGGCAGATGCGATCACAGAAATCTTCAACTTGTTCAAACGCTGCAACAAATACATTGACGAAACTATGCCATGGGCACTTGCAAAAGAAGAAGAAAAGAAAGATCGTCTGGAAACAGTTCTTTACAATCTTCTGGAAAGCATCAAAACAGGCGCAAAACAGTTAGAGCCATTTATGCCGGAAACCTCCGAAAAGATTCTTGCACAGCTTGGCGATGGCAAGGTGACAGAAAAACCGGAAATTCTTTTTGCAAGATTAGACCTTGAGGAAGTGATGAAAAAGGTGGAGGAGCGTCACCCAAAACAGGCAGAAGAAACATCCGGACAGGAGGAAGCTTCCGCAGATGAAGACGTGATTGATATTGAAGCAAAACCAGAGATCAGCTTTGAAGACTTTGGAAAAATGCAGTTCCAGGTTGGCGAAATAATCGCCTGCGAGGAAGTAAAGAAATCAAAGAAACTTCTCTGTTCACAGGTAAAGATCGGAAGCCAGATAAAACAGATCGTATCCGGTATCAAGAAAGAATACAGCGCCGAAGAAATGGTAGGCAAAAAAGTTATGGTACTTGTAAACTTAAAGCCAGCGAAGCTGGCAGGCGTATTGTCAGAAGGCATGCTTCTTTGCGCAGAAGATGCAGAAGGCCATCTCTCGTTGATGACACCGGAGAAAAATATGCCGGCAGGAGCAGAAATAAGTTAAAAAAGGACAGGTCAAAAAGCAATTTGGGACGTAGGCTTTTGTAAAAATGCTACGTCCCAAATAGAAGAAAGGCAGGAGTAAATAATGGAAAAAATCAGAATTGGTATTGTAGGGTATGGAAATATTGGCAGAGGTGTAGAGCAGGCGATCGCCCGTAATGATGATATGGAGCTGAAAGCAGTTTTTACAAGAAGAGATCCGGCTACAGTTGCAATTAAGACACCTGGTGCCGAAGTAAAACATTTTGATGATATGCTGTCTATGAGAGACGCGATAGATGTAATGATGCTCTGTGGCGGTTCCGCAACAGATCTTCCGGTGATGGGACCGGAGATTGCGGCAAACTTTAATACCATCGACAGTTTTGATACACATGCAAAAATACCGGAGTATTTTGCAAATGTGGATAAAGCAGCGAAAGCAGGAAATAATGTAAGCATTATTTCTGTAGGCTGGGATCCGGGGTTGTTCTCTTTGAACCGTTTGTATGCAGAATCTATTTTGGTACAGGGAAGCACTTATACATTTTGGGGGAAAGGTGTAAGTCAGGGGCATTCGGATGCAATCCGCCGGATTGCTGGTGTGAAAAATGCAATTCAGTACACCGTTCCGATCGAGGAAGCTGTTGACCGCGTGAGAACAGGAAGCGAGCCGGAGCTTACAACAAGAGATAAGCATCTCCGCGAGTGTTATGTGGTAGCAGAAGAAGGTGCCGATAAAGCAGCTATTGAACATGCAATTAAGACAATGCCAAATTATTTTGATGAGTATGACACAACCGTAACATTTATTACAGAGGAAGAATTAGAGGAAAATCACAGTAAGATGCCTCATGGTGGATTTGTCATTCGCACAGGTGAGACGGGAACCGAAGGAAATAAGCATGTGATTGAATACTCTTTAAAACTGGATTCAAATCCCGAATTTACAGCAAGTGTATTGGTAGCTTACGCAAGGGCAGCTTATCGCTTATCACAAAAAGGTGAGAATGGAGCAAGAAGTGTATTTGATATACCGCCAGCTCTGTTATCACAGAAAACGTCCGAAGAATTAAGAGCACAGATATTGTAAATAGAGATATTTGGGACGGAGTAAAATGAAAAAAGGGACGGAGTAAATTTAAATTGGGGACGGAGTTTTTTTCAAAAAACCCCGTCCCCAATTTATGAAGGAGGAACTATGATTTTTGAAACGCACGCTCATTATGATGATGAGCAATTTGATTTAGACAGGGAGGAACTGCTTTCGTCCATGCCGGAGCAGGGTGTGGGTACAATTGTGAATGTGAGTGCCACATACGAGTCGTGCAGGCGTGTGGTGGATCTGGTGCAGAAGTATCCCTTTATGTATGCTGCGGTGGGAATTCACCCTGATGAAGTGGGAAGCTTAAATGAGGAGCGTTTTGCGGCTTTGAAAGAGTTATGCGGCAGGGAAAAAGTGGTGGCAGTCGGTGAGATTGGACTTGATTATTATTGGGACAATGAATCTCATGATTTGCAGAAGGAGTGGTTTATCCGCCAGCTTGACCTTGCGAGAGGGCAGGGACTTCCGGTGCTTATTCATAGCCGGGAAGCGGCGGCAGATACGATGGAGATCATGAAAGAGCACGGGCAGGGATTACGAGGTGTGATTCATTGCTATTCGTATTCGAAAGAGCAGGCAAAAGAATATGTGAAAATGGGATATTATATTGGCGTTGGAGGTGTTGTGACTTTCAAAAATGCAAGAAAGCTCAAAGAGACTGTGGAGGAGATTCCGTTAACGTCGATCGTATTAGAAACCGATTGCCCGTATCTTGCGCCGGTTCCATTTCGCGGGAAACGAAATAATTCCTCTTATATTAAATATGTTGCGGAGGAGATTGCAGAAATCAAGGGCATTTCTTATGAAGCGGTTGTGGAACAGACAGAGAAAAATGCGAGAGATTTGTATAATTTGACGGAAGTATAGAGTTTAAAGGGAAAGAAATACTTCATACATTCTTAATATTTATTTTTCTTTTAAGGTATATCATTAAAGACAATCTTGTTGTATAATTAGAAACAATTATGAAGCAGGGAGCAAAGAAGATGAGTGGACCGACACTGGGAAATCCGCAGAAGACCATAGAGGTTCTGCAGAAATATGATTTTACATTTCAAAAGAAATTTGGTCAGAATTTTCTGATCGATACGCATGTATTGGATAAAATCATCAGCGCTGCCCATATTACAAAAGAAGATATGGTGCTTGAGATCGGACCGGGAATCGGTACGATGACCCAATATCTTGCAGAGGCAGCAGGAAAAGTTATAGCAGTTGAAATTGACAAAAATCTGATTCCGATTCTATCAGATACATTAAGTGAATACCAGAATGTGAGGATCATCAACGAGGATGTGCTAAAGCTGGATCTTCGCAAACTAGCGGACGAAGAAAATGGAGGAAAGGCAATCAAAGTAGTTGCAAATCTTCCATATTACATAACGACGCCTATCATTATGGGATTATTTGAAAATCATGTGCCGGTGGAAAGTATTACCGTTATGGTGCAAAAAGAAGTGGCGGATCGTATGCAGACCGGACCCGGAAGTAAGGATTATGGGGCGCTGTCTCTTGCAGTTCAATACTATGCGGAGCCATATATTGTTGCAAATGTACCGCCTAATTGTTTTATGCCGAGACCGAAGGTGGGATCTGCGGTGATTCGACTGACCAGACATAAAGAACCACCGGTAGAGGTAAAAGACGAGAAGCTGATGTTTGATATTATCCGTGCATCTTTTAACCAGAGGAGAAAAACATTGGCGAATGGTCTGAACAATTCTGATAAAATAACCTGTTCGAAAGAAATCATTACAGAGGCGATTGAAAAACTGGGAAAAGGTCCCAGCGTGCGAGGAGAAGCGTTAAGCCTTCAGGAATTTGCCAGCCTTAGCAATGATATTTTTGAGCGGGATATGTAATCTAGATAAAAACAACAAAAAGAGAGGATGATGTGTATGTCAAAGAAGAATAAGTATGTATTATTTGAGATCACTCCGGAAATCGAACATTTTGCTGAATTGTGCGAGAAAAATACAACCATAGATAAAGAACTGTATGCCAAGTATGAAGTCAAGCGAGGTCTTCGTGATTTAAACGGAAAAGGCGTTCTTGCAGGTTTGACAAACATTTCCGATGTGTGTGCTACCAAAGTTGTAGATGGAAAAGAGGTTCCGTGCGCAGGTAATCTCTACTATCGAGGCTACAACATTAAGGATCTGGTCGGAGGATTTCTGGCAGACGAACATTTTGGATTTGAAGAGATTGCGTATCTTCTTCTTTTTGGAGAGCTTCCGAATGAAGCAGAGGCAGAGAGATTCAAACAGACGCTTGCCAATAGAAGAACATTACCGCCGACATTTGTAAGAGATGTCATTATGAAAGCGGCAAGCCGTGATATGATGAACAGCTTGTCACGTTCAATATTGAATTTATATACATATGATATGAAAGCAGACGATACAAGCATCCCGAACGTGCTTCGTCAGTGTCTGAACCTTATCAGTCAGTTCCCGATGATGATGGTATATGCCTATCACGCATACAATTACCGTATGGGCGGTGATCTGTTCATTTATGCTCCATCACCGAAGCTGTCAACAGCAGAAAATATATTGATGATGCTCCGTGAGGATCGTAAATACACGGAACTGGAGGCGAAGATTCTGGATATGGCGCTTGTGCTCCATATGGATCACGGTGGTGGTAACAACTCTACCTTTACTACACACGTTGTCACTTCCTCCGGAACGGATACTTATTCTACAATGGCAGCAGCGATGGCTTCTTTAAAAGGACCAAAACATGGCGGAGCAAATGTAAAAGTGACGCAGATGTTTGAGGATATGAAAGAACATTTGTCTGACTGGGAAGACAAAGATGCCATCCGTCAGTATTTGTGTGATCTTCTTGATAAGAAGGCATTTGACAAGAAGGGGCTTATCTACGGAATGGGACATGCGATTTATTCCGTATCAGACCCAAGAGCTGACATTTTCAAAAACTTTGTGAAACAGCTTGCCATCGAGAAGGGATGCGAGAAGGAATATGCCCTCTATGAGACGGTAGAGCACATGGCACCGGAAATTATCGCCGAGAAGCGTAAGATTTACAAAGGTGTAAATGCAAACGTAGATTTCTACAGTGGTCTTGTGTACAGTATGCTGGATCTTCCGCCGTCATTGTACACACCGATCTTTGCGACAGCGCGTATTGTAGGATGGAGCGCGCATCGACTGGAAGAGTTGAAGAATGCAGATAAGATTATTCGTCCGGCTTACAAGCCGCTGGCGCCATATCGTGATTATGTGAGGATGAAGGATAGATAATGAAAAATGAATTTGAATTTCTAAGTGCAGATGGGAACAGCCGCGTACATGTACAAGAATGGATTCCGGAAGGAGAGGTCAAAGCCGTTGTTCAGATCTGTCATGGAATGGTGGAATATATTGACCGGTACGATGGATTTGCAACTTATCTGAACGAGCGTGGATACTATGTAACCGGAAATGACCATTTAGGTCACGGGAAAACCGCGCATGATAAAGAAGATCTTGGACATTTCCCGGAGAAGCATGGCAATCGCTATATTCAGTCGGATATTCACCGCCTGAGAGAAATTACAGAGAAGAAATATCCGAACGTTCCATACTATATGCTTGGACACAGTATGGGGTCTTTTTTGCTGAGACAGTATTTGATGAGCAAAGGCGAAGGGCTTACGGGAGCAGTGATCATGGGAACCGGCGACCAGCCGAAGCTTCTGGCGTCTGTCGGACAGAAACTGTGTCGTGTGATCGCACGCGCCAAAGGCTGGAGACATCGAAGCCTGCTGATCGATAATATGGCGTTTGGCGGGTATAACCGGAAGTTTGAACCGGGAAAGACCGGGAAGGAATGGTTAAGTTCTGATTCGAAGATTCCGGAGAAATACGTAAAAGATCCGTTTTGCTCTTTTCGATTTACTGTAGGAGCATACTATCAGATGTTTGAAGGAATCAAGATTGCCGCGGGAAAAAAAGGTGCAGAGGCAGTTCCGAAGCATCTCCCGATTTTCTTTGTGGCAGGAGCAGATGATCCGGTGGGAGCATTTGGAAAAGGTGTAAAAAGAGTTTATGAAAGATTTAAAAAGTCCGGAATAAAGAATGTATCACTGAAGCTTTATGAAGGAGACCGGCATGAGATCTTAAATGAGACTGACCGCCGGCAGGTATATGAAGACTTGTATCGGTGGATGGAACAAATTGCTAACGTAATGTAATGAAATATAGGTGGCAAGTAAATTACTATGAGTGATATGAATTTGCAGAAAACATTAAAAAAAATAGTGCTTTTCTCATGCTGTATGACCGTTCTTTTGTCGGGAATTATCTTTTTTGTGACGCAGATGTATAAGAACACAGTGAATAATGCGACAGAGAAGAGCTTACAAGAAGAAGTTAATATTTATAAAGAGCGGATCGTGAATCAGATTGATTATAAGTTTCAGATTATTAATTCTATGGCAGGATTGATCGGAACATCCAATATGCCGCAAGAAGAGATATTTAGAAAAGCTTTTTTGACGGCTGATTCACAAAATAAACTCTTAATGTTGGGGTACTGGGATGCAGTTAATAATAAGTTGCTTCTTGCTGCGGAAAATGGTGAACTGAAGGTTGTAAGTGAGTCTGAAATACAGGACGAAATCTGGGACGTTTTAGAAGGAACCTTGAAAGGAAAGAATGTAGTATCTGATCTTTTAGAAGGAGAAATTTCAAAGAAAAATATCTTAGTATTGGGAACTCCGGTATACCATGAGGGTGAAATTATTGGTGCAATTCTTGCGGGAGACAGAATCGATGTATATGGAAATATGCTTAACGAACAGAGAAAGTTGTATGGAAGCGGATACATGCATCTTATTGACAACGAAGGAGATTTTATTGTTCGCAGTGAAGAAGCAGCAGTAAAGGAAGAACTGACGGGTATTTTACAACAGCCCTATATGGATGAGAAACAAGCAGAACAAATCAAGAAGGATATGAAGGAAGAGAAGGTTGTACATTTTCACTTCTACTATGATGGCGAGGAGTATGATACATTACTGGAGCCGGTGGGAATTAATGGGTGGTATTTGTTTTGCGTGAACTCTATCAAAAATGTGAATCGAAATATATATGCGCTGGTAGATACAGTGGTAATCTTTTTTGTGGTTATTATAGCAATCTTCTTTTTCACACTGTGCTATGGATATAGGACAATGAAAAAATTGAATTGCCAGCTTCAGAAAATGGCATATTATGATGAACTTACCGGTATTTATAATATGCAGTATTTTACTAAAATCGTAGAGAAACAAGCAGAGAAGCAAGAAGACTATGCGATTATGGTCTTGAATGTGCGCCATTTTAAGTTCGTAAATGAATTTTTCCGCAGAGCTGAAGCAGATAATCTGCTGAAGCATATTGGTCGTGTATTAACAGAGTCTATTGGTGAGACGGAGTATGCCTGCAGAGAAAATTCGGATTATTTCTATCTGTTTTTAAATGATACAGATCATAAAGTTTTGGAAGAACGTTTTGAGGGAATCAGCAGAAAGATTGCAGAAATGACAGGAAAAGCGAACAAGGGCTTTCGAATTGTAATGAGAAGCGGTGTCGCTACTACAAAACACAGCAGAAATATTCAAGACGTGCTTATTCACGCTGTTTTCGCACTGGCGAAGACTAAGGAAGATACAGCAAGAAATCTGTGGTTTTTTGATACAGAATTACACTTGCAGGAACAGAAAAAGGGTTATATCGAGAATCGTGCACAAAAAGCATTGGAAGACGGAGAATTTAAGTTATATCTTCAGCCCAAAGTAAGCCTGAAAGATGATTCGCTCGTAGGTGCGGAAGCGTTGGTGCGCTGGGTAGAAAAGAATGGCAATATGATGAATCCGGGAGAATTTATTCCATTGTTTGAAACGAATGGGTTCTGCATAAAGTTGGATATGTATATGTTTGAGAAGGTCTGTCAACAGCTTCGGGCGTGGATAGATGCAGGATATGAACCGGTGCCGATTTCTGTTAATCAGTCTAAGCTGGTGTTTTACGAGAATAATTATGTAGAGAGACTGCGATATTGTCTGGAACTGTATCAAGTTCCGGCGTCATTGATCACGCTGGAGATACTGGAAGGACTTGCGGTGGAAAATGTAGAAGAAATGAATAAAAAGCTTGAAAGGCTTCGGGCAATCGGCTTCAAGATATCTATGGACGATTTTGGGACCGGATATTCTTCACTTAACACATTCTGCAAATTAAAACTTGATGAAGTGAAATTAGACAGAGGTTTTCTTGTAGAAAAGAGACAGAACGAAGAAGGCAATACCCATGTGATTATGGAAGAAGTTGTTCGAATGGCGAAGAGACTTTCTCTTTCTACAGTTGTCGAGGGAATTGAAACAGAAGAGGAAGACGTGTTTGTGAAACAAATAGGAGCGGATGAAGGTCAGGGATATCTGTATAGCAGACCGGTTAGCGCAGAAGTATTTACAACGGATATCTTGCCTATCAAAGAAGCAAGAAAAACTATGCGTAATTAGATAAATTTGCTCTTAAGGCAGAGCGTTGAGATGAGAAAGCCGCCGTGTGGGTGAATTCCCGCACAGCGGTTTTTGATTCTTTATCACTTTATAAATGAAATCAATACATTTATAGAAAAATCTGGTATAATATGAAAAAATAAAGTGTAAAGAGTGAATAAAAAATAATTGATATGAATGAAAATATGAAAGATAATCATAAAAAAATAATACTTCCTGTCTGTATAATAGTGTTTAGTATTTTAATCCTGCATGCGTTTGCATCTTTGCGAATATCTTATTTGAATTCAGAATTAGATAGGAAGCAAGAAGAGCTAAAGCAAACTGCGCAGATTAAAGTTGAATCGGTACAGAAAAAATATGTTGCTATGAGGAAGTCACTGGAGGCTCTGGCTAATGGTATCAAAGAATTTACAATAGAGGATGAAGATATTATTAGAAGTGAACTTGAGCTGTTGTCTCAAGTAGGCCATTTTTCTTATGTAGGCGTTAGTGACGCGCAGGGGAATTCTCTTGACTCTCAAGGAATGACCATTAATATTAAAGACAGAGATTACTTTAAAAAAGCGATGAATGGTGAGAAGGTCATTTCCGATGTATTAGAATCAAACATGATACCTGACGATCAAATTCAAGTACTGGCATTCCCGATTATGAAAGAAAATGAACCGAGGGGTATTGTTTTTGGTATATTGAATGTTGGGGAAATCAATATATTATTAGAAAATGAAACCAGCAATCATATATATACGCAAATCGTGGATTCAAAGGGAAATTATATAATAAGGGGTGAAGCGGAAGAAGAGCTTACCCAAAATAAGAATATCTGGGACGAATTTAAAAAGTATAAATTCATTGACAGTAGTGCAGATGTTATAAAACATAATATGGACAAACAAGGAAATGGAAACTTTACTTTTCAATATAAGAATGAAGAGCGGGTTTCTTTCTATAGACCGGTGAATATTGGGAACTATTACATTTTCACTACAACAAACAGCGCTTATATAAAAAATCGTGCAACAGAAATTAGTGAAAATATCTTTTTAATGGTGTTCGAAATGGCTGTGGCAGCATTTGTACTGTTTTTTGGCATTTATAGAAATAATAAGTTTATGCATGAAAAGCTGAAAAAGTCTCATAAAGAAGTTCTCAGTAGCGTGAAAATGATTGAGATAGCTATTGAAGAATCTAATCAGTACATATTTGAATACGATATAAGAACGAAAATACTAAAAAGAAAAGCAGGGGTTAAAAATACGCTTTTTTCAAAAGAATTTATTGAGAATGTTCCGGAGTCAATTATAGAATCCGGCATAATTGCAGATAGTTCAATTGAAAACTTTAAAGACATGTTTGCAAGAATCAAGGATGAATCGTCTATAGAAAAGATGATTAAGGTGCAGAAAGAAAATAATAGTTACTGGTTCGAAGTTAAAATAAAGAGCATATACGATGAAAATAATAAGATTATAAATACAGTAGGAGTGGTTGATGATATAACGGATATAAAACTTCAGGAAGAACTTTTAGAAGTAGGAAATAAGGAAAAACTTGAACTGAAAAAAAGAGCAGAGCGTGATGGCTTGACGGGATTATATAATGTAGCTGCACTAAACACAAAAGTGTCAGAAGTGCTTAACCATAGGAATCAAAATCCGGGACCGCATTTATTTGTTTTGATTGACTTGGATAACTTTAAAGAAATCAATGATAATTTCGGGCACCAATATGGGGATAAAGTGCTGACAGAAGTTGCTCAAATATTACAGAATATGTTTCGCAGAGATGATATTGTTGCTCGTTTGGGTGGAGATGAGTTTGTAGTATTTTTAGTAAATGCAGCAAGTTATGAGGTGATGAAACCGCTCTTTCAGCGGCTGTGTGATAAACTTAGCAGAACGTATACGCAAAATGATATATCCGTTAAAATATCGGCATCTTTGGGAATATCAGTTGCTCCGGAACAGGGAACTACTTTTAAGGAACTTTACAAGAAGTCAGATATGGCGTTATATCAAGTGAAAAAACAATCCAAAAATGGATTTAAAAATTATGTAGAATAGTCTGTTACGATTCAAATTTTATCTGGTCACAGTCATTACAATCGGAACGTTGATGATCAGACAATGTAAAGGAAATCTTCAATATAAATTATTCGGAATTATGGCGGTAACGCTTGGGCTGGGAGATGCTTTTCACTTAGTGCCAAGAGCCATTGCGCTTTGTACGACCGGTCTGGAGGATTATACGGTTGCGTTGGGAATCGGGAAATTGATTACCTCTGTGACAATGACTGTATTTTATATTTTACTTTATTATGTGTGGTGGTTGCGCTATCAGGTGGAAGGGAAAAGAAATCTGACAGTTATAGTCTATGTACTTGCACTGGTCCGGGTGATTCTCTGCCTGTTTCCGCAAAATGAATGGACTCATGCGGATGCACCGCTTTCATGGGGGATTTACAGAAATATTCCATTTGCATTGTTGGGGCTTCTGGTTATCCTTTTATTTTACAAAACGCAAAAGAGAGAAAAGTAAGGAGCGTTACCCGCAGTTTTTCTCCATGCATGCGTTAAGCTTTGCGGCAGGAGAGAAGCAGGAAGGGCGAAAGACGATGGAAGAATATTTTGAAAAAATAAAGCATCAGATGCTGCGTTTTATAAGAAATATTTAAGTGTACTTAGGAAAAAAGATAAGGTGGAACCGATATTTATGAAGAAAATAATGAATACATCTTTGATTTATTTTGTGCTTGCAATGGCAGGCGGTGTTTTTTACCGTGAATTTACAAAATGGAATGGTTATACAGAGCCGACAACTTTGGGGGTTCTGCATGTACATTTGTTAGTGTTAGGAACAGGCGTATTTTTACTGACAGCACTGTTTGCAAAAGTGACAGAACTGGAAAGGAATTCTTTATTTAAAAAATTCTTTGTGCTCTATAACATTGCGCTTCCGTTCATGGTAGTGATGATGCTGATTCGCGGGATCGTGCAGGTGCTTTCCATTGATCTTGGGGAAATGGCAAATGGAATGCTGTCAGGCTTCGCAGGGTTGTCTCATATTGGAATGATGGTTGCGCTTTTGATGCTATTGCTTGCTGTGAAGCGTGAGATGCTCGGAGAATAAGAGGCGGATTCTGACTTTTGAAAAGATATTTTTATTGAAAACTAATTTGAGGAAGAGTAGTATAAAAATATAAACAGGAACCCTGTGGCATAGGACGGAGAGTTCTGCGGCGGAGACGTTGCAGCAGGTAGAAGAAAGGTGGAAAGTCAGAAATGGAATTAAAGAAATTGATGAATGGAATCCAGCATATCGGGATTCCGACAAATGATATTGAAGCAACTATATCATTTTATGAGAAACTTGGTTTTGAAGTTGCCCTTCGTACCGTAAATGAAGAGGCGGATGAGAAAGTCGCATTTTTAAAGCTAAATACACTTGTGATCGAGACATATGAAAATAAAGCGGCGAAGATGGAAGCCGGAGCAATCGATCATGTGGCAATTGACGTGACAGATGTTCAGAAAGTGTATGAACTGATTGAAGAAGCGGGATTGAATACCACACAGGATGAGATTCATTTCCTTCCGTTCTGGGAAAATGGAGTGAAGTTCTTCACGATTGAGGGACCGAATAAAGAAAAAGTTGAATTCAGTCAATATTTATAGGATGAAATAGAAAAGTAACCGTAGCTCTGGCGGTTGCTTTTTTCTTTGGTTATGTACGCAATCAGAATTGTGATAACAAGTAAAGTGTTTATTACATAAAAATAAAAACTCATGGTCAAACATGCTATCAAATATGGTCAAAGTGATGTGAAGCAGGGGGAAATATACTATAATGAGATTGAACTTGAAATATTATCTATTGAAACAGGAGGGGACGCATGATACGGATCGGAGTTATAGAAGATGATTCTAATATGCGAAAAATTGTAAGCCAGATTATTGAAAAAGAGATACAGGGATATGAAGAGGTTAAACAAAAAACATTTGAAAGTGCAGAAGAGTTTTTGCAGGAAAGAGTAGGCTATGATATTGTGATTTCAGATATAGAATTGCCGGGGATAAATGGAATAGAACTGGGTAAAAGATTGTCAAAAGAAGGAAAGCAGACAAAATTGATTTATCTGACGTCATATCCCAAATATGCATGGGAGAGTTATTTAGTAGAAGCATATCAGTATGTTCTGAAAATTGATATGCAGGAACGACTTCCCCAAATAGTAGGGAAAGT
>FR892672.1:26076-56461 GCA_000433535.1 Dorea sp. CAG:317 | reverse complement strand
TGCTTGATGGATTAATAAAGGAAAATAAAAATTATCGAATTTTCGGAAATAGCTATAAACATATGAAGCTTTATTACAAGGATATTATTTATATTCAAAAAGAAAAAGAGAAAAAATATACAGACTATATCACAAAGAATGGAAAATACAGAGAGAGAATATCCTTTAACCAGATATTACATGAAATAGATGATAGAAGATTTATTCCCATTGACCGGGGACATGCTATTAATATCCAATACATAGATCAGATTGATGAAAACTTTATTTATCTGGAAACAGAGGAAAAGTTCAAAGTCAGCAGAGTCCAGTTGGCAAATGTGAAAAAGCAGATTACTGAGTATTGGAGGAACTTTGCATGAATGAGAGTGTCTATTTCCTCGTACTGCTGTTTCTCGGTATATGGGAAGTGTGGATGGCTTATGCATTAATGGAAGAGATTTTCTCTTTGAAAAATCTTAAAACGAAAAAGTATACTTTTACTAAATGGGGAAATATTTTTGTGCTGGGGACGTTGGTAGCGATCAATCGATTGATTGCGTTTTCATCAAGAACTCTTGTTATTCTCTGTATTTTAGTAACCTTTATTTGCATAAACCGGTTTGTCAAAGGAAAAAGGTGTCTGGCGTTTGGGGTTGTTGCATTTTACTATGTCTTTCTTACAATACTAGATTTTCTTTTCTCGTTTCTTTGTATTGAAGTGGTTGGTACAGAATTTGAGAGAATCATCTATGTGGAAGAATATTCAGGATGGGCGATTGGAATATACAGTCTGGCAAGAGTAGTAATGTGGATAGTTTTGTGTAAATCAGTAAGAGATTTCTTAAAGGAATGGCAACCTGTTTTGATGGCCTATAAAAAGATATTTTTTTTCACCTGTGCGTTGCTGTTTGTTATCATGTGCAGATACCAGTTTGTCTTAGCAACTATGGCAATGGGAGAACGAGAAATTCAAGGAGTTGATAAAGCGCTTCTTTTACTGGCGCTTCTTGTCATAATACTCATGGGCGGATTCCTTTATTTTCAGTATATATTAAAGATTCGGGAGGTAGGCTTCTTAAAATATCAGGAGCAGATGCTAAGAGATCGTTGCAGGGAGATGCAGCAAACCCGTCAAATCGCACATGATATGAGAAATCATGTGATTGCATTAAAAAAATATGATGAAGAGGGAAAAGCAGAAAAGCTGCATGAATATATCCAGAGTTTGAGTCGGGATGTCCCCCTTTATGAAACGCAGGTGTGGACAGGGATTGAAATCCTGGATTATCTGCTGACACAGGAAAAGAAAAAGGCGGATCAAAGAAATATTAAGTTTCAGATTGAAACGCAAAGGATAGATGCCCTGCCTTTTTCAGATTTAGAAATAGTATCTATTTTTGGAAATCTTTTAGATAATGCAATTGAAGCCTGTGAAAAAATAGAGATTGAAGAGCGGTGGATACATTTACTGATAAAAAAGCAGCGTCATATGCTTTTTGTGGAAGTGGTTAATAGTGTAGAAGAAGAGAATGGTAAAAGAAACGTGGAATATGCAGGAAAAAACAGGAAAGGAGGACTTCATGGATATGGTTTGATGAATGTGCAGCAAATAATAGAACGTCATAACGGGGAAATGAGTTGCCTATTGATGAAAGGAAAGTATCTTGTAAATATTTCAATGTACAAAGGGGAGAGGGAATGTTAAGAAAGATTATTTTGAAGAATTTTAGGTACAATTTAAAGAATTATCTTTTATTCTTTTTAAGCAATACACTGGCAGTTTCCTTGACGCTTGTCTTCTTAGGATTGAAGAACAATTTGGGGGAGCATATTGAAGATGAAGCGACTAATTATATTATGAAGTCAGATTTCTTTATGGCTGTTGTGATGTTGTCGGTTGTCGCAGTGGTTCTGACCGTTTATGCAGTGAGAAGCTATGTTCGTGTTCGTGTGCGGGATTACAGTATGCTGATGTTACTGGGAATTCGTAAAAAGATGTTTCAAATGATTATTTTTGCCGAATATGGTCTTGGATGGCTCTTGTCTGTGATTGCAGGGTTTGTGTGTGGAAGTCTGATTTATTATCTTTACCAGGAGTTGTTGTATCATCTGGAATCAGATATGATTGAAAAATCTATGATTGCTCCAAAGGAATATTTACATACTTTTGTAGTGAGTCTGGTGATAGTAGTAGTTGTTGTTATGGTCACTCTGACACTTATGGAAGGTAAAAGTCTGGATAGTTTCGCGGCAGGAAAAGAGATACAAGAAAAGAAAATCAAAACCGGTAAATGGAGTATAGTATTTGTAATAGGCATTATTCTTGTTATATGTGGCATTTGTACCTTCCCCAAGGGTGGGGCAGGTACAATCCGTGCTCAGGTGATGTGGCTTTTGTCAGGATTATTGGTTCTGTATATTGGAATTGGTTTATTTTTGGAAATTTTAAAAAAGCGTCAAAAATTTTATTTGTCACATTTGTTCCAAATAAATCAATTAAATCACCACTTTACTACTAATTTTTTGGTTATTTTTATGCTGTTTATTATACATTTTTTCGCAACAGGATATGTGGTGCAGGGGTTGGCAGGAAGTTTCCCTACATATGTGGATAAAGAACTTTACCCATACGATTATATTTTGTCAATCCGTGAAGGAGATCAGCAAATAGTAGAAGATGTTGCAGAAGACTATGAAGGAACATTGCGATTAATCCCGATGTTTAAAGTTGTTAACATGACTGGGCTTGATGAGTTTGGTATTTCACAAAGTACTTGTAAAGAATTGACGGGAATTTCCTTTGATTTGAATGATAATGAAGTTGGATTATATAAAGAAGATAATGAGAAGTCAGAGAGAAAAATTGCGGATCCGTCAACTTTGGAAGTGTATGAATATTTACGTATGGGAAGATTTAGGGGAGAAGATTTGAACATCTATACGTATGAAGATGATGGCTATGAGAAGTTTGATGTAATAAAAGCGGTCAGTGGAAATTATCTTGGATGTCTTTCGGACGGGTATAGGGACAGTTGGATTATTATGTCTGATACAAGGTTTGAGAAGTATTGGGAACAGTTCAGAGATAATGAAGATGAAGTAGCTTATCTGGCATTGCTCTGTATTCCGGAGGAGAATCGTCCCCAGGCTGGGAAAGAACTGCAAAACTACTCGGAGAACTATGGTGTAGAGGAAATGAGTTCATTGCAGGAGAATTATTACGATGTGAATCAGGTAGTAGATGGGATTGAAAAAAGGAGTCTGTTTCAGATAAGTAGTAAACTTTTACTGATCTTGTCACTTTTATTCAGCAGCGTTTTCATTGTGAAGATTAAAGCAATGTCTGATGAAGAAAGTATGCAAAAACGATATACGTTTTTGTCGTCTATGGGAATGTATGTAGAGCAAAGAAGAAAAACTGCCCGATTTGAAGTACTATGTACAGCGGTAATACCATTGCTTTTCGGTGTTGTTTATGGTGTGAATTATAATGTGCAATACTGGAAAATGCTAATGGCGTCTGGATATGATATGAGTAGTGATTATATAAAGATATTAGTAATCTATCTTATATTATATTTTGCCTTACAATTTATTTGTATTGTGGTTATTGCAGTAGGTACAGCGAAAAAAATCATAGTCGATTCTTAATTTGTGGAGCAGTGATACTATTGTATATGGTGATTCAGATTATAGGAATACGGATTGTAGCGGTAACTACATCACATAAAATAATCAGAGAGTAGGAGGAGCTAACCATGTATGTGTTAGAGGTGGAGAATTTAATCCGCAATTATCAGAAATCAGCGATAAAAAAGAGTGACGAGGACATTAAGGTCTTGAAGGGACTGAATTTCTCTGTGGAGCAGGGAGAATTTGTTGGTATTATGGGAAAATCTGGATGTGGAAAAACCACGCTTTTGAAGGTGCTGGGGATGATTGACAAGCAGACGGACGGAACAGTTTGTTTTATGGGAAAAGATACTAGTAAGCTATATGGGGATGAGTTGGCTGATATTCGGCGTGAGCAGATTGGCTTCGTGTTTCAAGACTTCTATCTTATGGACAGCCTGTCTGTAGAGGAGAACATTATGCTTCCCATGATTCTGGGGCAGGAGAAGGTAGATGTAATGACACAGGCTGCCCAAAAGTATGCAGAGCAGTTCCAGATTATCCACCTATTGAAGAAGAACCCTTATGAACTGTCCGGCGGTGAGAAGCAGAGGGTTGCCATCTGCAGGGCGCTTATCAATGACCCGGATCTTATTCTTGCCGATGAACCGACCGGAAATCTTGACTCCAAGTCTGGTCAGATTGTAATTGACGCATTGGTACGGATCAATCAGGAGTTTGGCAAGACTATTGTAATGGTAACCCATGATCCTCAGATGGCAAGTTACTGTAGCCGGATCATCCTGCTAAAGGACGGCGTAATTCTGGACAATCTGAATCATGGAGACAGCCACGAAGGGTTCTATCAGGAAATCATCGGGCGGATGGCGGAATTGTAAATAGCAAGACAGGAGATAGAAGAAAATACATAGCGAAAACCCGCTAACCACAATGGCTAACGGGTTTCGTTGTTTTATAGTTATCTAAAGGAATGAGGTACTGTCTGAATAGTTTATATTGTGTTATAACACATTAGAAAGCCCGTGCTTTCGGGATTTTTAATGCGTGGAGATTACTAATTGTTATAAAATGTTATAGAAAACTGTCCACGGACAGGAAAAATGAAAATGTTGAATTTGACAATTCAAAAGCCTTTTGTTAGAATAAAAATATAAATAAGGCACTACTGATAGTTGGTTAGTCCAAATTTGATAGAGTTACAAAAAAAGTAACCGTATTCCTTTGGAGAGGGGCGGTTACTTTTTTGATTGATTTATATACGAAATCAAAATCGTTACAACAATACTGAGTATCATTAGTACGATGGAGAGCATTTCAAAATCACTCATAAGTCAAGCCCTCCTTTCCCAGATTTCCTGCAAGCAGGATTTCTATGTAATCAAGACAGAAAGCATAAAGGCGACGAAATAGAATATGTTTAAAGTAGTATAGAGAAAATGGAGACGCTCAAGGATTGAAGTCCTTGGGCGTTATTTGAATCTTATTGTTTAGTAGCACCAATGTTCGCTTGGATTATCGGGATAAGAAGTATGTGATAGGGCGAATAAAATTATAGCACATTAATAATAATTAATTTGTGCTATAAAAAAGTTCTATAAAAAAAAAACAAGAATATATTTATATAACTTGAAATATTTATGTAAAGAGGTATAATAAATGGAGAGAGATTACTTCGTAAAAAGCGAAAAAATACACAAAAAAAGAGGAGGACAAGATATGGTTATTATGGATATAAAAGCCGATAACTTATATTCTTTTAAAAATTTTCATTTGAATATGTCTTATCCGAAGAAAATTGTGGATTCTACAATTAATCAAGAATACTTAGAGGATAGACCTAATTTCCGTTACCGAAAAGTAAATATTATTATGGGGGGGAATGCCACAGGGAAAACTTCTTTAGGGAAGCTTTTAATGCTTTTTTTGAATTATTTCACAGACGGAACGTATAAACGATTTACAAATATCATACATGATACAAGCAAAACGGCACAATTGATAATCGATTTTGTTACAGCGTTAAATGTGCTTTACCGTTTTGAATTGAAAATTGAACCGATGCATGATAACTACTCGGAAGAAAATGTACATATTAATTTTTACTATACACCTATTAATGTAAAAGATAATTATGAAATGTGTGCTAAACGTATTGATGAAGCTGATTGTTATGAAACAACATATGATAAAATTAACACAAGCGGATGGCATTTTTCATACCCTAAAGATGCTTGGACTGACAAGAAAAAAATTGATTTTGTCGATAATGATAAATATTTACACGTTTTAGAACAAGTGTTGAAAACATTAGATACATCTATCAAGGAAGTAATTAAAGTAAAAGAATTAGATAACACATATGCAATAAAGTATGACAGGTATTCAGTATTAATTAAAGATGGAGAGATTACGAATGCAGAGTATCTTTCAAGTGGAACAAAGGCTGGAATAGATATTGCATATACACTAACGGCATTGATTTGTGACTGGCATGATTTTTATTATTGTGATGAACGATTTTCGTATGTTAATAGCGATGTTGAAAAAGCCTGTTTGTCTATTATGATTGATAAATTGGTCGGACGAAAACAGTTGTTTTTCACAACCCATAATACTGATGTTTTAGATATGCAATTACCAAAACATTCATTTATTTTCTTGAAAAAAGATATTAATAACTCGGAAAATCCAATCAAATGTATTAATGCGTCATATTATTTAAAACGAAATACCGATTCATTAAAACATGCCGTAGAAAATGATTTGTTTTGTACAGTACCTGAATTACATAGATTATATGAGATTTTAGACTATTAATTTGGAGGTACATATGAAAAAGAATGTAAATTACCATTATTATGTTGAAGGAGAAAATGAAAAAAGTTTATTAGATGTATTGAAAAGTGAATTGAAATGTATTGAAAGCGGAAAAGTCGAAAAATTCAATGTTATACAAAATAGATTTACCGTGGCGCGAATGCGTCCATTAAAAAATGGTGTAGTAATTGTTTTAGTTTACGATACCGATGTTGAAACAAATACTGAAATATTAAAATATAATATAGATTTTCTTAAAAAGCAAAGTGGTATAAAAGAAATAGTATGCATTCCACAGATTAAAAATCTGGAAGATGAACTTAAAAGGTCTTGTAAGATAAAATATATAGGTGAATTGACTAATAGCAAGACAACTACGGATTATAAAAGAGATTTAATATCTTGTACAAATTTAGGGGTAAGATTGAAAAAATGTGACTTTGATATTTCTAAAATGTGGAAACAGTTACCAATAAATTCATTTCAACAGTTTGGAAATGACGCGGAAAAAATAAAAATTTATAATAAAAATTGAAAGACTATTTAGGTAGATGTGAAAACAGCGAAAACCCGTTAACCTTCCGGCTAACGGGTTTCGTTGTTTTTATAGTTATCTAAAGGAATGAGAGTAAAGTGTGCATCGGGTGCGTGCCCGATGTTTTACTTTATGAGGGGGAGATAGTTGCTCTATCAACTATCTGACTTTAGTATATAAGATAAATGTGTCTAAAATATGTTGTATCTATAAAAGAAATAGAAAATTTCTTAAGAGCACCTTAAGAACATAGGAAGAAAATCATAACCGACGTAAAGGGCAATAGATTCATAATATTTTAAGAAATTTCAACATTTGTCCTTAAAAAATCCCTGCTATTCTTGTATAGTAGAAGAGAGGTGATAAAAATGGCTAAAATATTAGTATGTGATGATGACAGAGAAATTGTAGAGGCGATAGATATTTATCTGACGCAGGAGGGGCATGAAGTTTTAAAGGCATATGACGGAGAGGAAGCGCTTAAGGTTTTAAAGGATCAGGAGGTAGACCTTCTGGTGATTGACGTTATGATGCCAAGACTTGACGGTATACGTGCGACGCTTAAAATTCGGGAGGAAAATAATATTCCGATTATTATCTTATCGGCAAAATCAGAAGATGCAGATAAGATTCTGGGATTGAACGTAGGAGCAGACGACTATGTGACGAAGCCATTTAACCCGCTGGAACTGGTGGCGCGGGTGAAATCTCAGCTTCGAAGATATACACAGCTTGGAAGTACGGCTGCAAACAAAAATGAAGCAGTCTACACGACCGGAGGCTTAATGGTAAATGATGATCTGAAGGAAGTCAGTGTGGACGGAGAGCCGGTGAAAATGACACCGATAGAATATAACATTTTACTCCTTCTTGTGAAAAATCAGGGGAAGGTATTTTCGATTGATCAGATTTATGAAAATATATGGAACGAGGATGCCATAGGAGTGGATAATACGGTTGCGGTACATATCCGACATATCCGTGAAAAAATTGAGATCAATCCGAAGGAGCCCCGCTATCTGAAGGTTGTGTGGGGAATCGGTTATAAGATAGAAAAATTATAGAAAGAAGGTATTTATGAAAAATACATGGTATAAAACCAAATTAACCAAAGCGATTCTGGTTCTGTTGTCCATTTTATGTTCCGTGACCATTGTCGTAAGTATATTATGGTTTGTTGCCTATCCGGTATTGAGAGAAGAGCTGTTAGACGGGAAAAGGGCAAAAGCGTATGAAGATACATTAAGCTTTGACCAGAAGATGCAGGAATACAATTATCAGGTAACTTTAGGCTTAAGCCAGAATGTCATTTTCGAGACCGAAGGAAAGTATAATCCAGATAAGATCATTGATGTCAGAGAATACTATGAAAAGGGAACGGTCAGTGGTGAAAATAAAAGTGGTTTTTCCTATAAACTCGGCGATCTGATTGCGTGGGATGAAGCTTCTGTTTCGGAGTATTACAGCAGCGAAGATGTGGCCAGTGATGAGGAATGTGTGATCGTATGTGAAAAGACAGATGGGAGTTTTTATTATTACTCTTATGCTGAATTTCAGGCGAGGGTAAAAAATGGAGAGCTCCAATTTTTGCCGGAGGGAGAAAAGACGCCGGCTCAAGGGGCGGATGCACAGCAGATTCTGAATATGCTTAAAGAGAATGTGCTGGACGATTATGGATCCGGAATCAAGATTCTTGATGCGGACGGTCAGGTAAAGTACATTGCGTTCTGGCAGTATAATGATGTACAGATCGTCGAGAGATATCATCCTGTCGGTGTAGAAGATTTGCTGCAGCTTGTAAATGAAGATCCGAGGTGGAATGGACATTTACAGAATATTTATGAAATGTTATCCAGTGTGATCGAGACGATCGGAAGCGGTTATGCTTCTTATATGACGGTAGATTCCGGTATTGAAGAAGGCGATTCGAACTATTATTATCTCTATGCTGATCTGAAGAGTAAAAAGGTTTATACAAATAAAAAAGAATATTCGAACCTGCTGGAACTGGAAGAAAATGTTAAAAAAATGAAAAAGTATGGAAAATATGTTGTCGTGAGACCGAAGCTGTCCGAATTTGAATCAAATCTGTCAAATGAGGATGCGCTTACATGGAGAGACAACATTAAATATTCCGGTCCGCAGACGGAGGATTTTGTATTCGTGGCAGCGGTAGATACGAATTATCCGATTCAGGACAGCTTTTATGCGGAAAACCAATTATTTGAAAAATATGCGTCAAGCGGAATGGCGGTTGCGGCGTTGGGAATGATTTCCTTTATGACCCTGATTATATGCCTTGTGTGGCTTACGGTGGTTGCCGGACGGAGCAGCCGGGACGAGGAGCTTCATTTGAACTGGTTTGATGCATGGAAGACAGAGCTTGCAGCGGCAGTCGTTATTGTGTTGTGGCTGATTCCAATGCTTGTGTCGGGAAGCGCGATATCGGTTACAGATATACTTCTCGGTGTCAATGATGAACTTGCAACAATGTATGGCTATTATAATTATGTGATGAATTCGATTCCGTATATTGTTGTCGGCGGTATCCTGACGGCATATACCAGTGTCATGTTTCTCGGAGGATATTTGAGTCTTGTAAGACGCCTGAAGGCCGGAACGATGTGGGAAAACAGTGTGCTCAAAGGAATCTTTAAGTTTGTCCAATATGTGGGTGTGAACATGAATGCAGTCTGGAAGGCAGTTGTTGGGTTTGGCGGACTTTTGATCATCCACAGTCTGGCACAGATCAGCGGGCATTCGATATTATTTGTTGTACTTCTGCCGATTGATCTTGTCGTATTCATTTATCTCATTTACCAGGCAGTTGGAAAAAAGAAGATCAAACAGGGGATTTCACAGATCGCACAGGGAGAGATTGATTATAAAATTGATACCGTTGGTCTGCACGGGGAACAAAAAGAAGTAGCAGAGCTTGTAAATATTATCGGAGAAGGCTTGAATACAGCGGTGGAAAAGAGTGTGAAAAATGAGCGCTTGAAGACAGATTTGATCACAAATGTATCCCATGATATTAAAACACCGCTCACATCAATCATCAATTATGTAGAACTGTTGAAACAGGAAAATTTTGAAGATCCAAAGATTCAAAGATATATTGAAGTGCTGGAACAAAAGTCACAGAGATTAAAAACATTGACGGAAGATGTGGTGGAAGCATCTAAGGTGAGTTCAGGAAATATTTCGCTGGAGATGATGAACCTGAATCTGGTAGAAATGATTCAGCAGACGAGCGGAGAATTTCAGGAAAAATTCGCTGCCCGTAATCTGGAAGAGGTGTTGAATCTTCCAGAAGAAGAGGCGATGATCTGCGTAGACGGAAGAAGAACATGGAGAGTGCTGGAGAATATATACAATAACGCTGCCAAATACGCGATGGAAGGCAGCAGGATCTATGCCGATCTGGAAATATCGGAAGATCAGGTGATATTCACCTTAAAAAACGTATCCGCATATCCACTGAACATATCCGCAGATGAATTGACAGAACGATTTATCAGAGGTGATATTTCAAGAAGTACAGAAGGAAGCGGACTGGGCTTATCCATAGCAAAAACATTAACAGAAATGCAGAAAGGACAGTTCGAATTATATTTAGACGGAGATCTATTTAAAGTGACAATAAAATTTCCGAGGGTTAAATAATTAACGGGGGACGTAGCAAAGTTAAACTTTGCTACGTCCCAAATTTACTTGCGCTTATTTCAAAAACACATTACAATATTACTATTATGGAGAATTTAAAATTATTATTACAAGAAAATTTGAATCAGGAGTTTTTAGCTGCGGTGCTGAGTGCGCCGCGGGATAAATCCGGTGTGGAGAAGGTGAAGGTTCGTCCTCTTCTTAAGAGGGGAGAACTTGTTTTTCAGTTGGAGTCTTTCTGTAATCGGCAAGCGTTTCATGAGAATCTTAGTGCCGGGGAGGCGGCGGATAGAATTTTTGAATATATGCAAAATATGAAACAGATGCAGATGGAGACAAAGCAGTGGAACTACACGGTTCTCGTGAGCAAAAAAGGGAAGCTGACAATAAAGCGAAAAGCGCAGAAGAATCCGAATAAGCAGGCAGATATGAACCATAACCGCAAGAAGCAGTATATTCTGGAAGAGGGAACAATGGTTCCTTTTTTGAGAGATCTTGGGGTTATGACCGAAGAAGGGAAGATTGTGCGGACGAAGTTTGACAAGTTTCGACAGATTAACCGCTTCCTTGAATTTATTGAGGATATTCTTCCGCAGCTTGATAAGGGGAGAGAAGTTACAATCCTTGATTTTGGATGTGGGAAATCTTATCTGACATTTGCGATGTATTATTATCTGCATGAGTTAAAGCAATACGATATCCGTATCATCGGATTGGATCTGAAAAGTGAAGTTATCAGACACTGTAATGAGCTGAGTGTGAAATACGGATACGAGAAATTGACTTTCCTGGAAGGCGACATTGCGGATTACGAAGGTGTTGATCAGGTGGATATGGTAGTGACACTGCATGCTTGCGACACTGCAACAGATTATGCGCTTGCAAAAGCTGTCGGCTGGCACGCGAAAGTTATCTTGTCTGTTCCGTGCTGTCAGCATGAGATCAATGGGCAGATTGAGAATGATGTCTTGAAACCGATTCTGAAACATGGACTTCTCAAAGAACGTTTTTCTGCAATCGTGACAGATGCACTCCGCGCAGAATATTTAGAAAGAGAAGGATATGAAGTACAGGTCTTGGAATTCATTGACATGGAGCATACACCGAAAAATATTTTGATCCGTGCCATAGATACCGGGAAAAAAGGAAAGAATAGTAAGAGAATCAAGGATTGTGAAGCATTTTTAAATGTGGAACCAACGCTTGGACGTCTCCTTGGTATGCAGAAGGATTAGATAAAAGAGGACACAGGATGAATATAAAGAACAAATTAAAAGAAGCCGGTATTCTGATCGGAGTATTTATCGTGGCGGTATTGGTGTTCAGTTATTTTACTAATAAGGGAAACGATAATATGACGGCGGACATTGGAACTGCAACGTTTCCAAAGATAGGCTTTGATTGCGGCGGATATGGGATAAATGCGGTTCCCGGATATGCGCAGTCTATGGACATTCCGACGATTCGCGACACGATCACACCGGTCTTATCCGGAAAGCTGAATGTGGAGATCAACGCTTATGAAAATGCAATTTCAAGTATGGAATACAAGGTGTATTCGTTAGACGGCACAGAAGCGCTTCTGGAGAAAAAGATAAAAAAGCCGGGGAAAACGGAAATGTTGGATCTTAACAAGTCCGGTCTGTTAGATGAAGAGCGGGTGCTGGAAATTATTTTAAATTATAATAAAGAAAAAACAGTACATTTCTATACGAGAATTGCCGATGCAGAGAAGGCAGATATACAGCAGTGTCTGGACTATGTGACGACGTTCCATAACGGAGCTCTGAATAAGGAAGAAGGAGTCGGTGTCGGAAAGGCGATTGAGCCGAATGAAGATGGCGATAACAGTACCTTTGCACATGTAACGATCCACTCGAATTATGATCAGGTATCTTACGGCGAGCTGGAGCCAAAACTAGAGGGCGGTGAACGCTGGGAAATCAAAGAGATGAATGATACCTCCTCATCGATACAGGCAGAATTTATTGTGCGGTGTAAAGGGGAAGAAAATGAGGATGATCTGTACAAAGTAAGAGAGTTCTTCCGTGTGCGCTATGATTCTTATGCCAAGCGGGGATATTTGCTGGATTATGACCGTACGATGGAGCAGATCTTTGATCCGACCAAAAAGGTGTTGAGCGAAAAGGGTGTGCTTCTCGGAATCTCGGAATATGATGTCCCTTATCTGAATGATAAGGATGGAAGCATTGTCTCTTTTGTGCAGGCAGATGATTTGTGGAGCTATAACAAAGAGACGGATGAAGTATCGCTGGTATTCAGTTTCGCAGCTTCGGAAAATACGGATGAGAGAAATCTTACAAATCAGCATGAAATACAATTATTAGAGGCAGATGGAAACGGAAATGTGACATTTGCTGTATATGGATATATGAACCGTGGAGAACACGAAGGACAGGTTGGTGTTGCGGTTTACTATTATAATGTAGAGCAAAGCTCTGTAGAAGAAAAGGTGTTTATCCCTACAGATACCTCGTGGGGAAATGCGATTCACGAACTGGGGAAATTAGTCTACTATAGTGTGGACAGAGAGATGCTGTATGTACTTGCCGGTGATACCTTTTATGAGACAAATGTGGAAAAGGAAAAGACGAAGGAGCTAGTAACAGGACTTACGGAGGATCATTATGTAGTATCCAGCGACGGGCGTTTCCTAGCTTATCAGTCAAAAAGCGGAGAAAATGGGGCTAATGAGCTTACCATTATGAATCTGTCTTCCGGCAAGACAAGGACAGTAACCGGCAAAGAAGGCGAGAACATATATCCTCTTGGATTTGTGAAAAATGATTTTGTATACGGAACTTCAAGAATAGAAGATGCCGGACAAACGGCAGCGGGTGAAGATGCAAGCCCTATGTATAAAGTGGAGATTCAGAACAGCAAGGGAAAAACAGTCAAGACTTATGAGCAAAAAGAGATCTATATACTGGGCGCTAAAATGGAGAA
Source organism: Dorea sp. CAG:317 (assembly GCA_000433535.1). Lineage (GTDB taxonomy): Bacteria > Bacillota > Clostridia > Lachnospirales > Lachnospiraceae > Dorea_D. Next base: position 42,861 of record FR892672.1, on the reverse strand, counting down.
AAACAGAGTGATTCTGGAGCGGGCAGTAAGAGACGGAAGCATCTACACTGCAACGGCAGAAGAATATATTTCTAATAACGAAGAACAGAAGGAAAGCAATATTTATCTGGATTCTTATGTGACAGAATTGAAGAAAAAACAGATGCGGCTGACCTATGAAGATGGCATTTCAGATAAAGAACCGAAGGTATTAAAGCCAAAACAAGTAATGTTTGAGAATCCGACAACGATTACCTTTGATTACGATAAGAAAGAGAAACAATATTACGTCTATGGATATGGAAAACTTCAGGGCTCTTATGAAATTGCAGGTGATGCCATCCAAAAGGCAGATTCGTATGGAGGAGTCGTGGTGGATCAAAGCCAGTCCTATATATGGGAGAGAGGAAATCGAGATTTGAACTATACCATTGATCATTCTGAGGATATGGCAGCGCAGATTAAAGCAAAGCTTGACAGTGGAGTTTCGCCGATGGAAGCGCTGAAAGAATATAATTCCGGCGCAAGTCTTAATCTTACAGGATGTACAGCGGAACAACTTGCTTACATTATCAATCAGGGGAAACCGGTGATTGGAATGAAAGAGGCCGGAAAGCCGATCATTCTTGTAGGATACACAGATGAGAATGTAATCTATGTGGACGCAGCAAGCGGCGAACGAAAAACCAGCACATTTGAAGAAATGGATGCATTGACGGCAGGAACGGGACATACGTATATCGGATAAAAGACAAAAGCAGGGACGGGTTTTAACCCGTCCCTGCTTTGTTAACGATTTCGTTTTATCGGCTGAAATACGACATTTCTATATTTTTTTAAAGCAAAGTAAACAATCATTCCCAGTATACCACAGGAAACAACTTCTCCGATTCCCACAGTCAGCATCATAAATGGAATGGGAAGTGCAACGCCATACGCATATCGCAGCACGAATGGTACGATCAGTGTGTTGGCGGCAATCGGAGGAAGTGGCGCAAGATAAGGGCTTTTATTACGAAGCTGATACGTGAAAAAAGCGCCGATCAAGGTTGCCAGACTTCCGCATAGGATATCCGGTAAAACTGCTCCGCCGAGAATATTTCCAATCAGACAGCCGACAAACAGCCCCGGAATTGCGGCGGGAGTAAATAACGGAAGAATGGTCAGTGCCTCTGCAATACGAACCTGTACTTCTCCGAAAGAAAATGGTGCGAAGACATAAGTAAGCACCACATAGATAGCAGCGATCATAGCTGCCTGTGTCATGAAAGTTACCTTTTGATTTTTCATATTCAGTTCTCCTTTAGTTTTGTTTTACGTGTGGAAGGTCACGAACACACGATCATTTTACGCGAAACAATGAGCCATGCGGATGTGCTTGCACATCCATCTGGCGAATGTCGCGAGAGCCAAATACCGCAGGCATTTGGCTTACGCCGGAAATCGGCGAAACCCTTGTAAGACCTTGTTTTTCGGGTTTTTGTAACGGATAATAGTTTAGCATGGAGAAGTACAAAAATCAAGGTTTGTCCGGAATTTGTCCGGAATGGAACAAGGATAAGAAATAGCAATCACAATCACCACGGGATGGCATCCCACATATACTAAGGTAGATACTTATTTACAGGAGCGTATAGATATGCATAACAAAATCCCTTATTATATGGCTTATCCGGAGTTCTTCATGTATGGAACAGAGCGGACGGACCGGATGGATTATGATTATATGAAGAGTACTTATCCGGACACAGCAAAGCGTGTGCTTCCGCTTGTAGAAGAAGAGTGTGACCGTCTGGAATATAGTTCCAGTATGATCTATGACGAATATCCGGACCGTTTGCAGCTTCGTTTCATGACGAAGAGAATCTATGAAAGAGCGCAGGAGGAAGAAGAAAATCCGGGAGTATGGCTTCTGGATCTTATTCAGGTGATGTTATGTCAGGAACTGCTTTTGAGAAGGCGTGAACGCAGAGAAAAAAGAAAGTTTTATTGATTCTCGCTATAAAAAGTAGACGAATGCGAGAAGATGTGTTAGAATACCTCCACGTAACCTTGAAAAGATACAGCAGATAAAGGAAGCCAAGCGATGGATAATATTATTTTTATTGGTATGCCGGCAGTCGGAAAAAGTACAGTCGGAGTTGTGACGGCAAAACGTTTAGGATATCAGTTTATTGATACAGATCTTCTGATTCAGGAACAGGAAGGAAAGCTGTTAAAAGAAATCATTGAAGAACAGGGGAATGATGGATTCCTGAAAGTTGAAGACCGGGTAAATGCCGGCGTGGAGGCACATAATGCAGTGATTTCTCCGGGTGGCAGTGTGGTTTATTGCGAAAATGCTATGAAGCACTACAAAGAGATCGGAAAAATAGTATATTTGCAAGCTTCTTTTGAAACAATAAACAGCAGATTGCTCAATGCAAAAAATCGTGGTGTTGTGCTGAAAGACGGACAGACACTGAGAGATTTGTATGATGAGAGAGTACCGCTTTTTGAGAAATATGCCGACATTACCATTTGCGAAGACGGCATTGATTTCAAGGAAACAGTTTCTCGTGTTTTGGAGGCGCTTGAGGCACTGTAAATATTACGAAATAGTTACACAAGTGTAAAAAATATTTTACAAACAGGGAAAATGTGTTATAATGTCAAAGGGTATGGACATAGATTAGAATTTGCTAGATAGAGAATAGAAGAAAAATCAGAGGTGTAATATATGGAGCAATATATTATTAAGGGTGGCCATCCATTAGTGGGAGAGGTTGAAATTGGTGGCGCAAAAAATGCGGCACTTGCAATTCTCGCTGCAGCTATTATGGCAGATGAAACTGTGAAAATTGACAATCTGCCGGACGTAAATGATATCAATGTCCTGTTAGATGCAATTACAGGAATTGGAGCAGATGTTCAGCGTGTGGACCGTCATACGGTTCGAATCAATGGCAGAGGGGTCAGAGATTTCAGTATTGAATATGATTATATCAAGAAGATCAGAGCTTCCTACTATTTGTTGGGAGCATTGCTTGGAAAATATAAGCATGCAGAAGTTGCACTTCCAGGAGGATGTAATATCGGCAGCAGACCGATCGATCAGCATTTGAAAGGATTCCGTGCGCTTGGTGCAGAAGTTGAAATTGAGCATGGTAAGATTATTGCAGAGGCAGAGCGTCTGGTAGGGAAGCATATTTATTTTGACGTGGTGAGCGTCGGAGCAACGATCAATGTGATGATGGCTGCGGCAATGGCAGAGGGACAGACCATTATGGAGAACGTTGCCAAGGAACCACACGTTGTAGATGTGGCAAACTTCCTGAACAGTATGGGTGCAAATATCCGTGGTGCAGGAACAGATGTTATTAAGATCCGTGGTGTGAGACAGCTTCATGGGACAGAGTATTCCGTGATTCCGGATCAGATTGAAGCAGGAACATTTATGTTCGCAGCGGCAGCTACCAAAGGAGATGTGACTGTGCTGAACGTAATTCCGAAGCATCTGGAGGCAACAATTGCTAAATTAGTAGAAATCGGATGTGAAGTGGAAGAATTTGATGATGCAGTGCGCGTTGTGTCAAAGGGCAGCCTTACAAGCACACATGTAAAGACGCTGCCATATCCGGGATTCCCGACAGATATGCAGCCACAGATCGGTGTGACCTTAGCTCTTTGCAAAGGGACAAGTACGATCACAGAGAGTATTTTCGAAAATCGTTTTAAATATCTGGATGAGTTGGCGAGAATGGGAGCCAATATAAAAGTAGAAGGAAACTCTGCAACCATCGAGGGAGTAGAAAAATTCTCTGGAGCGAGAGTCAGTGCGCCGGATCTTCGTGCGGGAGCTGCGCTTTGTATTGCGGGTCTTGCGACAGACGGAATTACGATTGTGGATGATATTGTTTACATTCAGCGTGGATATGAGCGCTTCGAAGAAAAACTCCGCAGTATCGGTGGCTTGATCGAAAAAGTGGAGACTGAGAGAGAAATCCAGAAATTTAAATTAAAAGTCGGCTAAAAAAAATTAGCTGGAATTCATCCTTGACAATTACTATAAAAGGATGTAAGGTTTATAAGTACCGAAAATAAATAATGCAAACTTTCTCTTATTCAGAGCAGTGGAGATACAAAGGATCTATGAAGCTGCGGCAACCCCCGTCATGGGAAGGTGCCAACCTGAGCGAGCAATCGAACAATAAGAGGATTGATTTATGAAGATATAAACAGTCCACTTGTTGTGGGCTGTTTTTTTGCGAGTGACCGCGACTGAGCGCCTATGGCGCGAGGCGGCTCTGCGTATTTCATAGAATGAAAGATAGCCCCGACAGAGAAAGTACGAAAGAAAGGAAGAAGAACATGGAGAAATTTTTATTTACCTCAGAATCAGTAACTGAAGGACATCCGGACAAAATGTGCGACCAGATCTCAGATGCAATTCTGGACGCTCTGATGGAGCAGGACCCGATGAGCCGTGTAGCCTGTGAGACAGCAACGACAACAGGAATGGTTCTTGTGATGGGTGAAATTACAACAAACGCATATGTAGATATTCAGAAAATCGTGAGAGATACTGTTAGAGAGATTGGTTATACAAGAGGAAAATTCGGCTTTGATGCAGATACTTGTGGCGTAATCACAGCCATTGATGAACAGTCCAGCGACATTGCTATGGGAGTAGATAAAGCTCTGGAAGCAAAAGAAAATCAAATGACAGAAGAAGAGATCGCAGCAATCGGAGCAGGAGACCAGGGAATGATGTTCGGATATGCTTCTGATGAGACACCGGAGCTTATGCCATATCCGATTTCACTGGCACACAAGCTTTCAAGAAGACTGACAGAAGTAAGAAAGAACGGAACACTTCCGTATTTAAGACCGGACGGAAAAACACAGGTGACGGTAGAGTATGATGAAAATGGAGTTCCGAAGAGATTAGATGCAGTAGTATTGTCTACACAGCACGATCCGGATGTTACACAGGAGCAGATCCATGAAGACATTAAGAAGCACGTGTTCGATGCGATTATCCCGGAGGGAATGGTAGATGCAGATACAAAATTCTACATTAACCCGACAGGACGTTTCGTAATCGGTGGTCCGCACGGAGACAGCGGACTTACAGGACGTAAGATCATCGTAGATACGTACGGTGGAATGGCACGTCACGGCGGCGGTGCATTTTCCGGTAAAGACTGTACAAAAGTAGACCGTTCAGCAGCATATGCAGCGCGTTACGTTGCGAAAAACATTGTGGCAGCAGGACTTGCTAAGAAGTGTGAGATTCAGCTTTCTTATGCGATCGGTGTGGCACACCCGACATCTATCATGGTAGACACATTCGGAACAGGAAAACTCTCTGAGGAGAAGCTGGTAGAGATCATTCGTGAAAACTTTGATCTTCGTCCGGCAGGAATCATCGAAATGCTTGATCTTAGAAGACCAATCTACAAGCAGACAGCAGCATACGGCCATTTTGGAAGAACGGATCTTGACCTGTCATGGGAGAAAACAGACAAGGCAGAAATCCTCAAATCCTATTTATAAAATTTTAATAAAAGTTTATGGGCGCTTTGGTGAGAGGCGCCCTTTTTCATGCTATACTGAAGGCGGAGGACAGAGCATATGAAGTTGAGAACAAGGTTGTCTATTGCCTTTTTAACAATTACATTAATACCGGTCATACTCTCCATTGCGATGGTGCTGATCATGTGGAGAATCCAGGCGGGAGCAATTGAAGAAACGTATGGCATTTCCGGTGCAACGGTGGAATCTTTGTCGAATTCTACGCAGGTGCTGTCGAATCTAACGGAAAAGCCATATCGCGAACTGGAAGAGATGGCAGATCTGCATTCCGGAGAAATGGAAGACGCAACATATTTAGATGGTTTTAATCAGCGCCTGAAAGAAAAGAAGTCCTATCTTCTTGTGCGGAAGGATCAGACGATCGTATATACCGGCGCAGATGCAGGAAAGGTGGAGAAAGTTATCTGTCAGCTTCCTGATTACGGGGATTCTGCGACGACGTCAAAAAATGGTATTTATCTTGGCGGAGAGGTACAGGCGCTTGTCAAGCAGGTGGATTTCGTCTATCCGGCAGGGGAACAGGGAAGTGCATTTATTGTCACCAACATCAGCAATGTGATTCCGGAAGTAGAAGAGTTTGTGATGGATATGATGTTTGGCGTGGCCATTGTGCTTGTATTGACAGCATTTCTTCTGATTGTCTGGATCTACCGTGGAATTATGGGTCCCCTTAATAAGATGCGTGTAGCGGCAAGAAGGATACAGACCGGAGATCTGGATTTTGAGATCCCGACAGAGGCAGATGATGAGTTGGGACAGCTCAGCCGAGACTTGGAGGATATGCGCCAGAGACTAAAAGATACCGCGGAAGAGAAGGTTGCTTTTGATAAAGAAAATAAAGAACTGATCAGTAACATTTCCCATGATCTGAAGACACCGGTGACGACGATCAAAGGCTATGCGGAAGGAATCATGGATGGTGTGGCGGATACGCCGGAGAAAATGGAAAAATATATTCGGACCATTTACAATAAAGCAAATGAGATGGATACGTTGATCAATGAATTGACATTGTATTCTAAGATTGATACGAATCGTATCCCATATAACTTCAAGATTTTGTCAGTGAATGATTATTTCTCGGATTGTGCAGAAGATCTTTCGTTTGATCTGGAGGCAAAAAATGTCGAGTTCGGATATTTTAATTATGTGGAAGAAGAAGTGCAGGTTATTGCGGACGCGGAGCAGATCACACGTGTGATCCACAATATCGTCAACAATTCTGTGAAATATATGGACAAGGAAAAAGGGAAGATTAATCTCAGAATTAAAGATGTAGGAGATTTCGTGCAGGTAGAGATTGAAGATAACGGAAAAGGAATCGCAGCCAAAGACCTGCCGAATATATTCGAGAGATTTTATCGAACAGATGCTTCCAGAAATTCTTCGAAGGGCGGAAGCGGAATCGGCTTGTCGATTGTAAAGAAAATTATCGAAGAACATGGCGGCAAGATATGGGCTACCAGCAGAGAGAATACAGGCACAACCATGTATTTTGTGCTTAGAAAATATCAGGAGGTACCGGTAAATGAGTAAGATATTGATTGTGGAAGATGAAGAAGCGATTGCAGATCTGGAAAAAGATTATCTGGAGCTGTCTGGATTTGAAGTAGAAGTGGCCAATGAAGGGACACTTGGATTGGAAAAAGCACTTGGCGGAGATTACGATCTCTTTATCTTAGATCTGATGCTTCCGGGAGCAGACGGATTTGAAATTTGCCGAAAGATCCGAAATGAAAAAAATACGCCAATCATCATGGTGTCAGCAAAGAAGGACGATATCGATAAAATACGAGGCTTAGGACTTGGAGCGGATGATTATATGACGAAGCCATTCAGTCCAAGCGAATTGGTTGCGCGAGTGAAAGCGCATCTGGCAAGATACGACCGTTTGATCGGAAGTGCAGCAGAGAAAAACAAAATCATAGAAATTCGCGGACTCAAGATAGACACAACTGCCCGCCGCGTATGGGTAAATGGAGAAGAAAAAACATTTACGACAAAAGAATTCGATTTATTAACATTTCTGGCAGCGCATCCGAACCATGTGTATACGAAGGATGATCTCTTCAGGGAGATCTGGGACATGGAGTCTGTGGGTGATATTGCAACCGTAACAGTGCATATTAAAAAGATTCGCGAGAAGATTGAACTGGATACATCCAATCCACAGTATATCGAAACAATCTGGGGCGTAGGATATCGGTTTAAGGTATAATTTAGGACGTAGCATTTTTGCAAAATGCTACGTCCTAAATTACATTTTGGGGTGTCCAAAATTGATTTAACTGTTTTTGATGAAGGTGGTATGGCATTTCGGACAGCGGATTTCAATGCGTCCTTTTCCGCGGGGAACGCGGATTTTCTGCTTGCATCCCGGGCAGCGGTAAATGTGATGTGTTTTTCTTTGTGTGAGTATATTCTTTTGCTTGCCGAACCATGTTCTGAGTTTGTAGGTTTTGTTTAGGAATGTCTGGTTCTCGCTGGATCTTTTGTACAGGTTTCGAGAGAACATTCGAAAATATGTCAAAATGATAAAAAACCACGATAAGAGTGACAGTGTGTAGCTGTCAAAGACGATGGACAGCACCATTGTGGCAAGCCCCGCACCGAGGGAATATTTGCCTAAAGTGTCTACTCCGTACCGCCCATACATAAAACGCATAAATTTTTCTTTCAAAGTCATCAACCTCCTGAAAATATATTATTATCATACGATAATGGCAAGTAAAGTCAATAAAACAGAAATTAAAAAAATATAAAATAACTGTAGCCTTTTTGCTTTTGTGGGAATGATGCTTGTACTGTGAAGAAAAATCGGCTAAAATAAAGCGTAGATTGATGATGGCTGCAGTGATAGAGCTGTGGAAAATGATGAAGACTTGGAGTGAGGAAAATGTCGGCTAAGAGAAAGATAGATGGGAAATCAAAGGAAATGAATTGTAAGAGAGCAAATCATCACAGAGGGCGCAGAAAGTCACGGAAGGCGAGACGTAAAAATATGATTTTGAACGTGATCCTTGTAGCTGCGATTGTTGTATTCTGCGTGTCTGCGTTTAAATTACTTCAGATAGGAAAAGGCTATAAAGACGGACAGAGTGAATATGAGAAGGTAAGAAATGTGGCGATCAAGAATGCGGATGATAAGGAAAAATTCCGGGTTGATTTCGATGAGCTTATGAAGATCAATAAGGATACTGTGGGGTGGATCAGATTTTACAAGGAGCCTTCGCAGATCAATTATCCGGTAGTACAGGGAGCGGACAATGACCTGTATCTCCACAAGACATTTTCAGCGAATGAAAATACGTTGGGAGCAATATTTGTTGATGCGGCGGCAAGCTCTGATTTCACAGACAAGAATACGATTATTTACGGACACCGTATGAAGGACGGTTCTATGTTCCGCAAACTGGAAGAATATAAAGACGAAGATTTCTGGAAAGAAAATCCATATTTCTATATTTATACGCCGGACGGAAGAGAGATTACTTATAAAATCTACTCGGTTGGTCAGGTGCTTGATACGTCCGATACGTATCTGACCTCCTTTGCCAGTGACGAAGAATATCAGACATTCCTTGATATGACGATGAAAGAGGCCGATTACGATACTGGGGTGAAGGTGACAACGGACGATACGGTTGTTACGCTTTCTACATGTACCGCAGCCAGTGATGAACACCGTTTTGTTGTGCGCGGAGTGAAAGAGAAGGAAGTAGAGCTTCAGTAATTTAACAGAGATGAGGTGAGAGTATGTCTTATATCTACGAAGTGGGCGATATCATAACCTTGAAAAAGCAACACCCGTGCGGCAGCAAGGAGTGGGAGATCCTCCGGGTGGGAGCGGATTTTCGGTTGAAATGTATGGGATGCGGGCATCAGATTATGATCGCACGCAAAATTATAGAGAAGAATACAAAGGATTTAAAGAAGAAAGAGTAAAATGAAGAGAACTTATTTCGTAACAGGTGGAGCCGGTTTTATCGGCTCCAATTATATTCATTATATGTTTGATAAATACGGAAGCGATATTCGGATTATCAATGTTGACAAATTGACTTATGCCGGGAGATTGGAAAATCTGGCGGAGATAGCTGACAGAGAAAATTATACATTTGTAAATGCAGATATTTGCGACAGGGAAGCGGTAGAACGGATTTTCGCTGAAAATGAGATTGACCGTGTGGTGCATTTTGCGGCGGAGAGTCATGTGGATCGAAGCATTGAGGAGCCGGAAATATTTGTCAAAACAAATGTGCTCGGAACTGCCGTTTTGCTAAATGCTGCCCGGAAGGCGTGGGAAAGAGAGGATGGAACATATCCGAGAGATAAAAAATTTCTTCATGTGTCTACGGATGAAGTGTATGGTTCGTTGGGAGAAACCGGATATTTCTATGAGACAACGCCGTACGCTCCGCACAGTCCTTACTCTGCGAGTAAAGCCTCTGCAGATATGCTGGTTCGTTCCTATATGGATACGTATGGTTTCCCGGCAAGTATTACAAATTGCAGTAATAATTACGGACCGCGTCAGTTTCCGGAGAAGTTGATTCCTCTGATGATAAAGAATGCGTTGCAAGGAGAAAAACTTCCGGTCTACGGAGATGGATTGAATGTGAGAGACTGGCTCTATGTAGAAGATCATGTGAAAGCGATTGATCTGGTGCAGGAGAAGGGGCGAATCTTTGAGACATATAATATCGGTGGCTGTAATGAGAAGACGAATCTGGAAATTGTAAATACAATCCTTGAAGTTCTACAAGAGACATTAGAGGAAAATGATCCGAGAAAAGCCTTTATAAATGATGGGTTAATCGAATATGTAGAAGACCGGAAGGGGCATGACAGACGGTATGCCATTAATGCAGATAAAATACGCAGAGAGACAGGATGGACGCCGGAGACTTCTTTTGAAGACGGGATTCGTGAAACGGTGAGATGGTATGTGGATAAATTAGATTGCAGCAGCAGAGGGTTCGGAGTATGACTCGGAAAATATAAAATTGAAAAAGGAAACTGAAAAAAGACTTGAAATAAAGAGAAAAATATGGTATCATTTCAAATTGTGATACACTATAATCCGCGTAGAATGTGCGGATATCCTTGCTCCCACATAAGTTGAGCGGGGGCCAAAAGACCAGAAGGAGGTGCAAAGACGACATGAATAAATATGAATTAGCTGTTGTTGTCAGTGCAAAAATCGAAGACGACGAAAGAGCACAGGTTATCGAAAAAGTGAAAGCTTTAATCGAGCGTTTTGGTGGCCAGATCTCTGACGTTGATGAATGGGGTAAGAGAAGATTAGCTTACGAAATTCAGAAGATGAAAGAAGCATATTATTATTTCATCCACTTCGAGTCTGATGCTGAGACTCCAGGCGAAATCGAACAGAGAGTTCGCATCATGGACAATGTCATCAGATATTTATGCGTAAGACAGGAAGCATAAGCAGGAAGTAGAGGTTATTATATGAATAAAGTAATTTTGATGGGACGCTTAACAAGAGATCCTGAAGTGAGATATTCACAGGGTGAAAGTTCTACAGCGATTGCAAGATATACACTTGCAGTAGATCGCAGATTCAGACGTAACGGAGATGGAGAACAGAATGCAGACTTCATCGGCTGTGTGGCGTTTGGAAGAAGCGCAGAGTTTGCTGAGAAATATTTCCGCCAGGGATTGAAAGTAATTGTTACAGGACGTATCCAGACCGGCAGTTATACAAATAAAGACGGTCAGAAGGTATACACAACAGACGTTGTGGTAGAAGATCAGGAATTTGCTGAGAGCAAAGCGACAAGCGATGCGAACATGGGTAACTTCCGCGCGTCAGCTCCCACACCGGCTCCGGCACCAGTATCTGATGCAGGCGACGGCTTCATGAACATTCCAGACGGAATTGATGAAGAATTACCGTTCAACTAGGCATTAAACAAGGAGGTAAAGCAACATGGCTTTCGATAAAGGGAATCGTCCAGAAGGCGGCTTCAAGAGAAGAGGCGGCGGACGTAGAAGAAAAAAAGTATGTGTATTCTGCGGTAAAGAGAATAACGAAATCGACTACAAAGATGTAGCTAAGTTAAGAAAATATATCTCTGAGAGAGGAAAAATTCTTCCAAGAAGAATCACAGGAAACTGTGCAAAACATCAGAGAGCTCTTACAGTAGCAATCAAGAGAGCACGTCATATCGCTCTTATGCCATACGTTCAGGAGTAATTCTAAGAGCGTAGGAATTAAATAAGTTTAAAAGCCTTTATCTACTGAGAAGTCAGTATTTAAAGGCTTTTTTGTGTCTTGGGATAGTCTTATAAATTTTTATAAAATATTAAGATTTCTTGTGAAAATGGTGTATTTGTTGGTGTAATTATTTGAAATGGTGTAAAAGGTAAAAAGAAAGAATGGAGTAAAGCAAAAATAAAGATGAGAGAGTAGTTGAAAGCCTGTCAATCCCTTTCCCGATAGTCTGAACATATATGTTATTTTTGTGGGAATTATAGAAAATATCTATAAATGCAATTATGTATGTTTATTATCAATTGGACATGGAAGTTACACACTATTTATAATTATATGAGAAAAATAAAGTTGATGTGACATAACAATCTGGTCTACAGGAGAAAAAAATGAAGTTAAAGAAAACGTGGGTAAAAAAGATTATATTGTTAGTAGTTGCAGCTGCTATGGTGGCGGCTTATTTTTTTGTACCGGGCATTCATAGCACTGTGTTAAAAATATTCAAGATGTTTGCCAGTGGAGACTTTACAGTTGTGAAAGAATTTGTGGCATCTTATGGAGCATATGCGGCGGTGATTTCCTTTGTGCTGATGATTTTCCAGTCGGTAGCTGCACCTCTTCCGGCATTTCTTCTGACCTTTGCAAATGCAAATCTGTTCGGCTGGTGGCAGGGTGCGCTTCTTTCGTGGAGCAGTGCAATGGCAGGAGCGGCAGTGTGTTTTTTCATTGCAAGAATTCTGGGTAGAGATGTGGCAGAGAAGTTAACAAGCAAAGCAGGGCTTGAGCAGATTGATACATTTTTTGAAAAGTACGGGAAAAATACGATTTTAATTTGCCGTCTTCTCCCGTTCGTATCTTTTGATATTGTTAGTTATGCGGCGGGTCTTACTTCTATGTCTTTTGTGTCATTTTTTGTGGCGACAGGGGTGGGACAGCTTCCGGCGACAATCGTGTATTCTTATGTTGGCGGGATGTTGACCGGAGGTGCAAAAACTTTTGTGACGGCACTTATGATCTTGTTTGCTTTATCAGCGTTTATATTTATGCTGAAGAAAATATATACGGACAAACAGTCTGCGAAAAAGGCATAACTTATGTTAGAAAAGGAGAGAAGAATATGGATACTTATTACAAACCGGAGGATTTGGAAAAATTCGGAACGATGGGGGAAAAAGCACCGTCGTTGGGAGAAAAGTTTTTTGATTATTATGGAGCGGTATTTGCAGAAGGTGCGTTGACGGCAAGAGAGAAATCTCTGATCGCTCTGGCAGTTGCGCATACGGTACAGTGTCCATACTGCATTGATGCTTATACGAATGATTGCCTGGAAAAGGGAGTCAACGAGGAGCAGATGACAGAGGCTATTCATGTGGCAACAGCAATTCGTGGCGGAGCAAGTCTTGTACACGGAGTGCAGATGAAAAATATTGTGAAAAAGCTGGAGTTTTAATTAAATAAAGTTCGGCTTTTTATAAATTCATATTTTATAAGGAGGACAAAATAATATGAAGAAGAAACTTGTGGCATTATTGTTAGTTTCTGCCATGACAGCAGCTATGGTTGTAGGCTGTGGATCTGGCGAAGAGAAGAAAACAGAGGAAACAAAGACAGAGGAAACAGCAGAAAAGAAAGAGCTGGCAGATGATGAATATCAGTATGTATCTGCAGAAGATACTGTAAAAGCAAAAGATGTTCACATTCTTGATGTTCGTGAGTGGGAGAAATATGTAGCAGGACGAGTTGCAAACTCTGAGTGGTGTCCTGTTTTCCCATTAGAAGATACATCTTTGGAAGAAGCGACTGTTGAATACGCAAAAGCGAATTTAAACGATGGCAAGGATATTTATATTGTATGTAACAGCGGTAAAAGAGGTGCGGAGAAGACAACCGGAATTTTAAGAGAAGTTGGAATTGAGCCTACATCTATCTATACGGTTGAAGGCGGAGCAGAGGCTCTTTCTAAAGTTGACGGAGCGCTTACAACGAACCGCGCAGATGAAGCGATTGAGTGGCAGTATGTATCCGGCAAAGATGCAGTAGAGGCTGGCAAGAGCGGAGAAGCCCAGATTGTGGATGTGCGTGATGACGAGACATACGAAGCAGGTCATCTTGCAGATTCACAGCAGGTAAACTTAAAAGAGATTGAGAGTGCAGATGCGCAGACAGCAATGTTTGAATTAGCAGGAAAACTTGACAAAGAGAAACCGGTATATTTCCTTTGCTATAGTGGTAATAAATGTGCAAAAACAGGAATTTCTGTATTAAAAGATGCAGGATTTGATCTTTCAAATCTTTATATCATTGAGAATGGTGCAAAAGACGGAGATGTTTCTGCAGCATTTGAAAAATAAGATCAACAATAAGGGAAGGGCTTAGATATGAAGAAAAAAGTATTGTCAGTACTGTTGTGTGTGGCTATGGTTGGTGCACTTGCAGCAGGATGTGGCTCAAAAGAAAATGACACAAAAGAGAGTGAAGAGAAAAAAAGCGCGATTCAGGATGTTAAAGCAGATGCGGTAGAACAGAGAACTGTCTATGTAACTCCGGAATGGGTTATGAGTGCTCTTAGTGGTAATCAGGAAGGCTATGAGGATATTGTAGTAGCAGAAGTAGGTTACGGAAGTGAGAAGGACTGTGATTCTTATAATGAGGGACACGTTCCGGGAGCAATTTATGTAGATAACTGTGAAGTGGAGGATGCCACAGGCTCGGAAGAAGGAGCATATAACCTTTTAGCGCCTGAAGAAGTAGAAAAATTCCTGCTTGAAAATGGTATAACTAAAGATACAAAAGTTGTGCTTTACGGCGCAGACCCGTCAGGTGTTGGACGTCAGGCATATGCATATATTTGGGCAGGAGTAGAGGACCTTAAGATTTTGAATGGTGGTATTGACGCTTGGAAGGCAGCAGGATACGAGGTGGAGAAGAAATCTAATACACTGGAAGCGGCTAAAGAGTTTGGTGTAACAGTTCCTGCGCATCCGGAATACTGGACTTCTATTGAAGAAGCAAAGGACAAACTCGAAAATGATGATAACTTTAAACTCGTAAGCATCAGAAGTGAAGATGAGTGGCTTGGAAAAACAAGCGGTTACGACTATATGGATAAAGCCGGTGAACCGGAAGGCGCTGTATGGGGTAAAGGTGCAAATTCAGCATTTGATGTAGCTATGTTCTTGAATGAAGACGGAACAGTGAAAGATTTAGAAGGTTTCAAAGAAGTTTGGAAAGACTGTGATTTCACGCTCGATAATCATCTCGCATTTTATTGCGGTACAGGTTGGAGAGCAACGGTTCCTTTCTTGGTATTATACGAAAACGGATATGATAACATTTCTGTATATGATGGCGGATGGTATGAATGGCTGATGCATGAGGATTATCCGGTACAGGTTGGAGATCCGGCAAGTGCAGACTGTCAGCATATGACCGTAGGCGATTTACCAACAGGAAAGGCTGCAAAATATTAAAAAATCTAAACATTGCGCTGTCACCGTTCAAAGGGTGGCAGCGTTTTTCTGGTGGGGGAATTATGAAGAAAATAGTAATGATAATCTTTGATATTTTAACACTTGCACTTTTGGCAAGCGGATATATAATACAGTATTTTACAAAGCGAAAGCTGGGGATGATGCGCTGGATTAATTTTCACACATACAAATATCAGGAGATGCTGCCGCTGGAACTGCTTAAATATGTGGCGGTTTCGGTGATAATACTTTTGACAGTATTTATAATTTGCAGATTTATGAAAAAGCGAAAAGCTGCTAAAATGATAGATAAAATTACGATTACAGTTATGGCTGTAGTGACATTGTTTGATTTTGGTTTTGCATTATTTTCATCGTTAGAGTCTGTAAGGGCATATTATTTTATTATGCCATTACTCAGTGTAGCTGCATTGATGCAGATAATGAAAAATTTCGTTGTAATAGGGATGTTGAAGGAAGATGAAAAATAAGAAATTATGGATCTTTATCGGGATAGTTATAGCAGTTTTAATATTAAATTATGTTTTTGGCTGGTCGGAGTATCTGGCAGATAAGAACAATCTGAATTTTTTAAAAGATATGGTAGAAGATAATCTGATTTTAGCGAGTGTGGTTTATACAGTTTTGACCATCGTTGGCTGTGTTGTTCTTGCACTTCCGGGTATTACCTTTGCCATAGTAGCAGGATTGATTTTCGGTCCTGTTCTGGGAACGATACTTTGTTCTGTTGCCACCACTCTTGGAGCTATGCTTGCGTTTGTTGCCGGTCGTTTTTTCCTTAAGGATACAGTAAAGCCAATGGCAATGAAAAATAAATACTTAAAGAAATGGTTGTTTGATGAATCTGGACAGAATGAGTTATTTATTTTAATGATTACCAGACTGGTGCCCGTTTTTCCATATAATTTGCAGAATTTTGCCTATGGAGTGACAGATATTAAGTTTTCTACTTATTCAATTGCGTCGCTATTATTCATGTTGCCGGGAACCGCTATGTATACCGTAGGAGCAGCCGGTATTGCAGATAGGGAGAACCGAAGCCTATATATAGGAATTGCAATTCTGCTGGCGATAATAGTGATGTGTGTAGGAGCATATCTAAAGAAACATTATGTGAAGGGAAACTCCGAGAATTCAGAGAGATTGGAAGCAGAGAACGAGGGCGTACAAGCTGATTGTTTTATCAAGCAGAGTACAGAAGAGGTAGAAAGAAACTGCATCCATTGTCACAAATGCAGGAAACACTGTACATTTTTACAGAAGTATCAAATGGATATCGGTGATACGGACAAGTTAAAGGAGCTTGCATATCACTGCTTCTTATGTGGAAAATGTACGGAGGTCTGTCCGGTTGGTATTGACGGACGGGCATACATCCTGAATCTGCGCTGGGAGAGCAAACGGCCAGAGGCAGAGAAGAAGGAGAAAGGATACGGTCTGATTCTCTGGGAGAAGAGAAACTATCGTTACCGGAATTATAAACACGCGGAGGGGAAGAGC
>FR892672.1:0-26053 GCA_000433535.1 Dorea sp. CAG:317 | reverse complement strand
GCGTATTGTTTCCGGGATGTAATTTCCCGTCCTTTTATCCGCAGACAACAAAAATGCTCACAGAACTTTTGAGTAAATATGGAATCGGTGTTGTATATGACTGTTGTGGGAAACCGATTGCAGAGCTGGGGTATAGAGAGGATGAAGAAGCAATCGTACAGAGGATAGATGAGACTCTGAAAGAAAATGGTATTGAAGAAGTCATAATGGTTTGTCCGAACTGTTATGCCTTCCTTAAGGGGCGCTTGTCTGTAAGAGTAGTTAACATTTACGATAAGCTTCAAGAACTGGGGGCAGTCGGGAAGAATCCGGTGTGGAAGTCGGAGAAAAAACAAATATTTTTGCCGTGCCCGGACAGGGAGAACCGAGAATTGTTGAAGGCTGCCAACCGTTATATAGAATGGATGACCGGTGCAGACAGTGGATTTTGCCCAATAGAAGGAGCACAGTGCTGTGGTCTTGGAGGCGTTGCGTCGGTGAAAGAGCCGGAGCTTGCAAGACAGATGGCATCTGCACTTTCGCAGAACGAACATTCAGTGTATACTTATTGTGCATCTTGTTCGGGAAACTTAACCAGAGGCGGATGTAAGGATGTGCGACATGTGTTATCGGAAATTTTAGGAGTCCACGAGAAAGCAGATGTAAGAAAATCTATGTGGAACCGAATAAAAACAAAGTTTATTTAGAGAAAGAGATTTGGTGAGGAGTTCTATATGAGCAGAGCGTTGATAATATTTACCAGAGTACCCGTTCCGGGGCAGACGAAGACAAGACTTATGCCGTATCTGTCCGGTCAGATGTGTGCAAGGCTTCACACCTGTTTTTTGAAAGACATTGCCGGGGAGTGCGGGAAAGTTTCGGCAGATGTGTTTGTGTATTATACTCCGGAAGATAAGAAAGGCATACTTCGGGAAATCTTTGGCAGGGAATGTGTGTACCGGAAGCAGTGTGAGGGAAATCTGGGACTTCGGATGTACCGGGCAATGAAAGAAGTACTGGCGCAAGGATATGATTCTTGTGTGCTGATAGGAACGGATATCCCGGAGCTTACAAGTAAGGAGATACAATATGCGTTCCGTCTGTTGGATATTCACGATATAGTGTTTGGACCCACGAAGGATGGAGGGTATTACCTCGTGGGTATGAAAGAACCTGTGAAAGAAGTCTTTGCACAACAGACTTACGGGCATGGGAGCGTGCTGGAGCAGACGGTGTCTTACGTGCGGGAGAACCGAGAAAATGCGTGCTCAGTAGGATATGTGCGCACGATTTGTGATGTGGATACTAAAGAGGATGTGGCGGAACTTAGAAATCGCTTGCGTGAGAAGAAGAGCTGGCAATGCAGCGAAACCGGACGATTTCTTATGCGGAACCAGACGATTTCCGTTATTGTGCCGGTCTACAACGAGGCATCAACGATTGAGAAGATTCAGCGGGAGTTATTGCCACTGAAAGACCGCTGTGAAATCCTGTTTGTGGATGGTGGGAGCACGGACGGCACGCCGGATATGATAGATTCTCGGTTCCGGGTTCTTTATGGAGTGAAAGGAAGAGCAGCACAGATGAATCTAGGCGCCAGAGAAAGCAGTGGAGATATCCTGTTTTTCCTCCACAGTGACAGTGAACTGCCCAAACGACCGTTGGAAGAAATTCGTGCAGTTATGGCGGGACATCGGGTTGGTTGTTTTGGAATTGCATTTCATTCTCGGAGCTTTTTCCTGTGGACATGCCGTGTGATTTCCAATCACCGCATCAAAGACCGGAAAGTTATGTTCGGTGATCAGGGGATTTTTATTGACAGAGCTCTGTTTTTTGAGGCGGGGATGTATCCGGAGCTTCCGATTATGGAAGATTATCAGCTGTCTCTGACACTCAAAGAAATGGGTGTGAAAATCGGAATTGCAAAACATCGCATTTACACGTCTGACAGACGATTCCCGAAGAAGACAATTCCGAAACTGAAAGTGATGTGGAAGATGAACCGTCTGCGAAAGATGTACCGGGACGGTATTTCGATTGGGAAAATCTCTAATCTTTATAAAGATGTACGGTAAGATTGTTTGAAAAAGAGACTTGAATTGTAGAAAAGAGGTATGGGCTTGGACAGTATCAAAGGTTTGAAGGAATATGTGCAAAGTAAAGAGTATAGAAAGGCGCTCGGACTTCCGAAGGAGCAGCAGGAAAGTTATGAATTATTGGCACAAGGGGAGTACAACCGGAATTATTATTTTGTCCACCCGGTCACAGAGAAAGAGCTCCTGTTGCGGGTGAACTGTGGAAGTCAAATGCATCTGGAACATCAAATTGAATATGAAGCCCACGCATTAGAAATGCTTTCTTCATCCGGGAGGACACCGAAGGTGCTCTATGTGGATGGAAGTAAGCGAAGGTTAGCCCATGGGATTCTGGTGATGGAGTACTTGCCGGGGCATGTTCTTGACTATCGGACAGAGAGTGATCTGGCGGCGGAATGTCTTGCAGACATCCACAGTGTGCGTTTAAAAGAGATGGAGCAGTACCTTATAAAGCCGGAGGGCGCTCTGGAGGCTATATTGACAGAGTGTGAAGAAATGTTCCGCGTATACGAAGAATCGGAATTCGGAGATGAGAACAAGAAGAAAAAGATTCGAAATCTTCTAAAGCAAGGATGGGAAAAGGCGAAAAAAACGAAACTTGTCTGCCCTTATTACTGTTGTATTAACACAGAATTAAACTCCACGAACTTCCTTATAAATGGCAAGGGGAAGAAGAATTATCTGATTGACTGGGAAAAACCATTGTATGGAGATCCGGCGCAGGATCTGGGACATTTTCTGGCGCCCACAACTACGTTCTGGAAGACAGATGTTATACTGACCCGGCAGGAAATGGATGAATTTGTGGAGACTTATATTGCAGGCGTCAACGGACGGTTTTCTACAGAAGGATTAAAAGAGCGTGTGTATGCATTTGTTCCCATTACCTGTCTGCGGGGGATTACGTGGTGTGCAATGGCGTGGGTACAGTATCAGGCGCCGGATAAATTGATTTTTAACGAGTCTACCTTACACAAGCTGGAACAATATTTGGAAGAATCGTTTTTGGATAGGATAGAGACATATTTGGAGTAAGAGTTATATATTAAAATTTATTTTAGGAGGATACAAAATGGACAAGACACAAATCGTGGAATTATTCGGACAAGGTATTGACTGCTCCCAAGTTGTAGTGGGAGCATATGCGCAGGAACTTGGAATTGCGGAAGAAGATGCTTACAGGATGGCAGCTGCGTTTAGCGGTGGAATGGGGATTGGAGAAACTTGCGGCGCAGTGGTCGGGGCCATGATCGTGCTTGGTTTAAAATACGGACATTTTGATACAGAGCATATGGAACAAAAAGGTGTAATGAATGAGAAACGCGCGGAGTTTATTCGAAAGTTTCAGGAGAAATACGGAAGTTGCAGATGTAAGGAATTATTGAAGTATGACATCTCTAACCCGGAGGAAATGCAGAAGATTATGGAAGAAGGGCTTCTCTTTGACTTCTGCCCTGAAGTGGTTAAAGACAGTCTTGAAATTTTGAAAGCACTGTAGAGAATATACTTGAAAAGTAAAATAGGAGAAGAAATATATGGATGGGATCATCAAGGATTTTCACGATCTGAAAGACATTCCGGCTTTTCAGGCAATGATAGAAGAACCGGAATATTTACAGACAGCAGACCATTTAGATGTAGTGCAGATGAATATCGGGCGAAAATGTAATCTTGCCTGTAAGCACTGCCATGTGAACTGTGGACCTGCAAGAACAGAAGAAATGTCAAGGGAAGTGATGGAAGCCTGCCTTTCCTATGCGAAAAAACAGAATGTAACCACGATTGATATTACAGGTGGCGCACCGGAGATGAACGTTCATCTGGAATGGCTGATAAAAGAGGCAAAGAAGGTGTGCGACCATGTGATCGTGCGAACCAATCTGACAATTTTACTGGAAGATGAGTATAAATATCTGATAGATGTTTACGTGCGGGAAGGCGTGGAAATTGTCTGCTCGCTGCCCTATTATCGCGCAGAAGAGATGGATCGTGTCCGTGGAGACGGAACCTTTGATGGGGCGATTAAAGTGTTAAAACAGTTGAATAATCTGGGATATGGAAAAGATTCCAAACTGGTATTGAACATGGTTTATAACCCGGCAGGAGCATTTTTCCCGCCGAATCAAGAGGCGATGGAAAAGGAATATAAACAACGTCTGGGGGAAGATTACGGAATAGTCTTCAATCATTTATTTACGTTATATAATAATCCGATGGGGAGATTCGGAATGTTTTTAAGACGGTCCGGAAATTTGAACAGATATATGAAAAAATTGTATCAAGCATTTAATAGAGATACTATAGAGGCCCTGATGTGCCGCTATCAGATATCTGTAGATTATGATGGAAAAGTATATGACTGTGATTTTAATTTGGCAGCAGAACTTCCAGTATTTACAGAAGAGACCATCTTCGACTATGTGAGACAGCCATATAAAAAAAGGAACATCCGTATGGACAAGCACTGTTATGCCTGCGCGGCGGGAGCCGGTTCAAGCTGAGGCGGTGCAACCGGTTAGGCGGGAAGCCTGCAAAAAAATAAGAGATCTCTTCAATTATTCATAATTTACTGGTACAATGGAGGAAAAACAAAGGAAGAGAGAGGAAATTATGAGAGAAGAATCTATGCCAAAACTGTTGACTACGCTTCGGCATTACTCGATGCAGCAGTTTTCAAAGGATGTGGTGGCAGGAGTGATCGTGGCAATTATCAAATAAACTTCCGGTACCGCATATGCCGGCATTTGATATCGGACTTGTGAAAAATGTGCTGCCGGATGCATTTACCATTGCGATTCTGGCAGCGATAGAATCGTTGTTGTCCTGCGTGGTTGCAGATGGAATGATTGGGGATAAACATAATCCGAATGTGGAACTTGTAGCGCAGGGAGCCGGAAATATTGCATCCGGAATATTCGGCGGAATTCCGGCGACAGGAGCGATCGCAAGAACAGCGGCAAATATTAAAAATGGTGGACGAAGCCCGATTGCAGGCATGGTGCATGCGGTTGTGCTTGTGCTGATCCTTGTAGTTCTGATGCCATATGCGGCGCTGATTCCAATGCCGACGATTGCGGCGATTTTATTTATCGTGGCGTATAATATGTGTGGGTGGAGAGAGTTTGTAGATCTTGTAAAGACTTCTCCGAAGAGTGATATTGCAGTTTTAATTATCACATTTGTCTTGACGGTTGTATTTGACCTTGTGGTTGCGATTGAGTTCGGACTGGTGCTTGCGGCAGTTTTGTTTCTTAAAAGGATGGCAGATGTTGCGGAAGTGAGAAGCTGGACTTATGTAGAGGAAGAGCAGGAGGGACTTCGGGTAGTGCCTAAAGGAACGTTGGTATATGAGATAGAAGGTCCCATGTTCTTTGCAGTGGCAGATCAATTTTTGAATGTATCTATGGACAAAGATACGAAAGTTGTCGTTATGCGTATGAGATCTGTGCCGGCAATGGATGTTTCAGCGCTTCGTAAGCTTCAGGAGGTATATAAAATGTGCGAGAAGCATCATGTGACGCTGCTGTTCTCTCATGTGACGGAGCAGCCGTGGAAAATGATGGAGAAAGCAGGATTCATAAAGGAAGTTGGGGAAGAAAATTTCTGTGAGAATATTGACATGGCGATGAAAAAAGCAGAAAAAATATGTAGATAACAGGAAGATCGGGACAGCGTTTAAAGCTCGTCCCGATCTTATTTTACAGCAATTTAAAAGGACTGCATATTGGCGAGGTGCAGTCCTGAGGAAAAAGTTATGAAAAAGAATTTTGTTGTTCGATTTCTTCGAACAATTATAGTATATGCAGAAAATGTGATGAAAGTGTGATGAAAATAAGAAGTAATTGTTAACACTTTTATAGAGTTGTGAACATATCGATGACCTGTCCGGTCATGACCGGTGGTGTATCGCATAAAAGATAAACAATTCCTTTGGCAACGTCAGCTGCGCTTCCCATCTTCACATCATCCTGTCCCACGTTGTGGTTATATACGCGCTGTCCGGGTGTGTCTACGATTCCCGGCGCCACAGCATTGACTTTGATTCCATATTCCTGTGTCTGGATAGCGGTAGTCTTAGTGAGTGTTACAATACCGCCTTTTGCAACGGCATAAGCGCCCATCTGAGAGGCGATACGCCCCATGCGGGAAGATACGCTTACGATGTCGCCGCCGCCTTGACGGATCATGACAGGAACTACTTTGTTGATACATAAGAATGGGATTTTTAAATTAGTCTTAATGATCTGATCCCATTGTTCCTCGCTCCACTCCCATATTTTAATTGCCTGTTGTTTTACTGTATCGTAGATCTCAGATGGATAACCACCTGCATTATTTACAAGGATGTCAATGCGTCCGTAAGTTTCCAATACAGAGTCAACCATAGACTGCACCTGGGCGGAATCTGTCAAATCTCTGGAAAGAGAGGAGGCAGTTCCGCCTTGTTCTTTAATTAATTTTACTGTTTCATCGAGATCCGCCTGCGTTCTGGCAACCGCTACAACGGTAGCGCCTTCGGCAGCAATCGCAAGGGCAGCTTCTCGTCCGATTCCCTTTCCGGCACCGGTTATAATTGCAATTTTTCCTTTTAATTTCATAGGTGATTCCTCCGCTGCTGACTAAATGATTCGGTCGTTTTCTGTAAAAAATGCTGTTGTTGCAGGGTAAATATAACTGTCTCCCACGTTGTGGAGCAAGATGATATTCAAGTGATCATTCAGGTTTTTCTTATCCAGCACGATTGCCTTGGTGAGCTCCGAAAGAGGAAGCGTGCACTGATACGGAAGCCCATAAGCGATAAGCAGGCTTTTAATTCTTGATGCTGTGCCGGGGGCGCTGAGTCCATGCTCTTCGGCTATATGTGTAAGCTGATGCATACCGATGGAAACAGCCTCGCCGTGACTTTCTCTTTTGTAATTGTAGTGCTGTTCGATGGCGTGCGCCAGTGTGTGTCCAAAGTTCAGAAGCATCCGGTTCCCGGTATCGAATTGATCTTCCTCTACAATCATTCGTTTAATATCGACACACCGGTAAATAATATCCGGCAATATCGGTTTTAATGCCGAAAAAGAACCGGCATTCTCCAGCTGCTCAAAAAGAGCGGCGTCTTTGATACATCCGTATTTGATCACCTCACCCATACCATCATGGATGTAGCGTTCCGGCAAGGTGTCCAGAACAAGAGGGTCTATCAGTACGAGAGAAGGCTGATAAAATGCTCCCGCCAGATTCTTTCCCTCAGGAAGATCAACGGCAACTTTGCCGCCGACAGAAGAATCTACCTGCGCAAGCAAAGAGGTGGGAATCTGCACATATTTGATTCCCCTTAAAAATGTAGCGGCCGCAAAGCCGGCAAGATCGCCGATCACACCGCCGCCCAGCGCAATGAGAAGATCGCTTCTGGTAAAACGAGCATCCAGAAGCGCCTTGTAAATGCGTGGGAGATTGTTGAAGTTCTTCGTTTCCTCACCATGTGGAAGAATGAAGTGATAGCAGTCAAAATCCTTGTTCAAAGAGGACAGGATGCGCTCTCCGTACAGTGGATATACGCTGTCATCCGACACGATCATTATTTTCTTCCCTTGAAAGACTTCTTTTATATAAGAAGCTGTGTGTTCGGAGATATGATTTTCAATATAAATGGGATAACTATGTTCCCCGAGATTTACTGTTAATTTCATAATGTTTTTCCAAGTACCTTTGCGATTTGAGTAACATCATTGATCAGTTCATTAAATTTATCCGGTTTTAAGGACTGGGCGCCGTCACAGAGAGCGCATTCCGGGTTGTTGTGGACTTCCACCATCAGTCCGTCTGCACCAGCGGCAATAGACGCTTTTGCCATGGAATCTACTAACCACCATTTTCCGCCGGCGTGGCTGGGATCTACAATGATCGGAAGGTGCGTCAGTTTTCGAAGAACCGGGATACTCTGAAGATCCAGAGTATTTCTTGTATAAGTCTCGAAGGTACGGATTCCGCGTTCGCATAAAATGATATTTTCGTTACCTGAAGCCATAATGTATTCCGCAGACATGATCCATTCTCCGTAGGTGGCGTTGAGTCCACGCTTCAAAAGAATTGGACGCTCGACCTGTCCCAATTGTTTGAGGAGATCGAAATTCTGCATGTTGCGGGCGCCGATTTGGATTAAATCCACCTTTTCATTGAAAATGTCAAGATAATCCGTAGACATAAGTTCTGTTACGATCGGCAGTCCGGTTTCTTCTTTTACCGCACATAAAATATCTAATCCTTCCAGTCCTAAACCTTGAAAAGAGTAAGGGCTTGTTCTTGGCTTAAACGCACCGCCTCTTAAGAGATTGGCGCCGGATGCCTTGCAGTCCTTTGCGATGGAAAGCACCTGCTCATAGGATTCAACGGAGCAAGGACCTGCGATCATAGCGAGACTTCCTCCTCCTATTTTTACACCGGAAACATCAATAATAGAGCTCTCTGGGTGGAAGGCTCTGTTAGCAAGCTTGTAAGGCTCCTGCACGTGCATGACTTTTTCTACAGCAGAATCCACCTCAAATATTTTCGAATCTATTTTACTGGTGTCTCCGATACAACCGATGATTGTCATGTCGGTACCGTGGACAACGTGTGTGTCAAGACCACGTACGGTGACCATCTGTTCGACGTGGGCAATATCTTCAGTAGTTGAATTTGGCTTTAATACAATAATCATAAAAAATTTCCTCCATAGTCACACTGTAAAAATTTAGTTGTTTAAAGTGTGAAACTAAAATTATAGTACATTCGCAGAGTTGATTTGTCAACCGATTTTTGCAAATAATGGGTAAAAATGGGGGCGGCGAATGATTTCAAAGCGAAAGAAAATATGGTACTATGTGAATACGGAAATACTTGATTGTTGGAAGGCGGAGCAGGAGAATACTCCGAGGCTTAGAAGATGGATAAGAGAAGAAAAGTGACGAAAGAAAAGAAGATACTGCTGTCGGGAGTGATGTTTTTGGCGGTGGGAGGTGCACTGCTTCTGGCAGCGCGAACCGCAGAAGGATTTGCAGACTGGTACAGCAGCCATATTTATACTGTTTTTGTAAATGTAATCGGCAGACTGATGGGACAGTTTCCGTTTTCAGTATCTGAGATTTTGCTGTATGTGCTTCTTGGTTGTGTGCTGTGGTGGATTGGGGAGCGTATTACTCTTCGGTGTATGGGAAGAAAAGAGAAGTGGAAGATTAAGGAGGGATTCATATCGTTATTTCTGCTTGCATCCGTTCTGTTTTTCCTGTATGCGCTCAATTGCGGAGTGAATTATTACAGAGAAACTTTTTCAGAAAGTGAAGGTATTGTGACGCGGGAATATTCGGTGGAAGAATTAAAGGAAGTGTGTCGGTGGCTCACAGATAAGGTGAATGAGACTGCGGATCAGGGTTATCGGGATGCGAATGAACGTATGACACTTGAATCTGTGAATGTGGAGCAGGAGGCGGTTGCTGCGATGGAAGATCTGAGCGAAGAATATAAGGCGCTTCAGGGGTTCTATCCGAGACCGAAGGCGTTGTTGAATCACTGGATTTTATCCGTACAGAATTTGACGGGGGTATATTCGCCATTTACGGTAGAAGCAAATTATAATGCCGGAATGGTGGATTATAACATTCCATTTACTGCCTGCCATGAATTATCGCATTTGAGAGGATTTATGGAAGAAAAAGAAGCAAATTATATAGGATTCCTTGCCTGCATCGGCTCAGATACAGAAGCGTTTCGCTATAGTGGATATCTTATGGGATGGATCTACTGTACCAATGTGTTATATCAGGAGGATTATGAAGCGTGGGAGGAACTGAGGGCAGAATTGAAAGACGGCGTGTTGTCGGATCTGCGCGCAAACAGTGCCTTCTGGGCGAAATATGATACTGCGGTGGCAGAAGTATCTGACAGGATCAATGATACTTATTTAAAAGCAAATGGGCAGCAGGAGGGCGTTGAGAGTTATGACCGAATGGTAGATCTGATCGTGACAGAATATAAAGCGGGGAAATTTAAATAAAGAATATAAACAAAGAAAATGTAAAAAAGTACTTGCCAAGAAAGGCGCGGTGTGATATGATATAACACGGTCACGTTCTGTGAATCGTATGGCTCCATGGTCAAGCGGTTAAGACATCGCCCTTTCACGGCGGTAACACGGGTTCGATTCCCGTTGGAGTCACTCGAACATTTTATGTTCGTTATAGAATAAGGCGCCATAATTTTAATTAAATTTCCCTCCTACTCGATTGCAGAAGAATATTCCGCAATGATATGATAAATATATGGAAACCGATCATAGTTATTGAGGGAATATTTATGAAAAAAAGAAGGATCAGCAGTGAACTTGTCTATTTATCCGGAGCAGTGATTTTGGCGTTTGCAACGGCACTTTTGACGGCGTCTGATTTGGGGCTGTCTATGGTGATCGCGCCTGCTTACATTGTCAGCTTGAAATTTGACTTCCTTACATTTGGGCAGGCGGAGTATATCGTACAGGGAATCCTGTTTGTAGCGTTCTGTGCAGTAGTGCGTAAAGTAAAGCTCACATATTTCTGTGCTTTTTTGTCGGGATTTATCTATGGGCTGATCTTGGATTTTTGGCGAATGATTATTCCGCACTTTAACCCGGAGATGTATGAACCGGGCTCTTTTTCGATGCCGGTCAGAATTCTCTATTTTACCATAGGATTTTTGCTCAATTCCCTTGGCGTGATGCTTTATTTTAAGTCGTACATTTATCCACAGGTATATGAATTTTTTGTAAAAGGTGTGAGTAAGCATTTCCACGTGGAACTGTCAAAGTTCAAAATAGGTTTTGACATGTGCTGTTTCATAGTTGCTGTGGCAGTATCTTTTTTACTTCTTCATAGAATTGAAGGAATTGGACCGGGAACGGTCGTGCTTGCCTGCTGCAATGGTCTGTTGATCGGCTGGTATGGGAAATGCTTTGATCAATATTTCGAAACCTATCCGGTATTGGAGAAATTTGCCGGGAAATTTGAATTATAAAGAGAGGAAAAGAACGAAAAAAGAAACCAGAGGAACTGGTTTCTTTTTTGATTGATCTGAAGTTCAATGCAAATCACAAAATTTCGGGGTTGTGTTATTTTGTGTTCCAAGGACAATATACCATCTAAAAATGCAAATGAAAATAGTTTCTGAATACATAAATTTAACAAATAATTGTGCTTGAGACACAATTGTGATAGAATCAGGGAGAGGTGATTTTGTGGCAGTTGAATTGATTGATTTATATTCGGACATTCGGACAAGATACAGTGTGAAGCTTCACACAAGCAGTTGCTTTGGTAAGAAGATTGGTTGGGTGCATATTGTAGAAAGTGAATTGTTTGCACAGTTTTTACATGGAAATGAACTTATATTTACAAGTGGTGTTCAGTACACGACAGAAGAATGGCTGAAAGAATTCGTAGATATGATCTATGATAAACATGCGGGCGGTCTGATCTTAGGACTTCCTGAGGGGCGAAACTTTTCAAAAGAAATCATTGAGTATTGCAATAAACTTCAATTTCCGCTTTTTTCGGCATCCTGGGATACCCCGTATATTGATGTGATGAGGCGGTTTTCGGAGATCTTGCTTCAAAATGAGAAGAAAGAGACGAATCTTGTCTCGGCATTAAAAAATGCAATCTATTATCCCAATAATTTAGAGTTATATGTAAAGGATTTTGAGAGTAATGGATTCTTTCAGGGGATGTCTTTTTGCACTTTTGTAATGAGCTGTCACACGTATCATACAGAAGGCGGCAATAAAGCGTTGGCGGAGATGAAGGAAGATCTTCGGTATTTCCTTAAAAAGACTGTGCTATATGAAGAAAATGATATTTTGATTGTTCTGGCGGTAGGAGATCAGATTTCGTTGCTAAATAAAGGAATTCGTGCTCGGTGTAAGAGGGATGACAATGTTTACGTAGGAGCCGGCGTGACGGTGACTTCAATTGAAGAGATCCATAAATCATATAAGTCGGCAAAGACAGCATATCAACTGACGAAGACTACGATTCCGCGCAATTTTTTAACATATGAAGAACTTGGAATCTATCAGCTTTTAACAGATTATAGTGAAAAAACAATTTATCCGAATTTTGTGGAGGAAACACTGGGAAAGCTTATTGATTACGATAAAAAGAATCAGACGGATTATATGCATATATTAGAGACTTATTTTGAAAACGAATGCAGCATTATTTGTACGTCCAAGGCGCTCTATTGTCATAAAAATACGTTGTCTTATAAAATCGGAAAAATAAGGGAAGTACTGGGGTATGATATACTGCTTAATGAGAACCGGATGAAGATCATGATAAGTTTGCGAATTTTGCGTCTGGATAGAGAGTATTATACATAAAAAGAAACGATTTTTTTGATAAAAATGTGCTATAATTAGCTGGACATCAATATAGTAGTAAGGAGGAATCATCAATGAATGAAAATCGTGTAAAAAGAAACAAATTGCTTGGCGAGAGAGTCATTCGGGGACTGGAATCCCGTAATATGGAAGGGTTCTATGCCGAGTCCAAAGAAGAAGCTTTGAAGCTTGCGCTGGATCTCATTCCGGAAGAGAGTACCGTGGCGTGGGGCGGTTCTATGTCAATCGCAGAGATTGGGCTTAAGAAAGCAATTTGCGAGGGAAACTACAGAGAATATAATCGAGATGATGCAAAAGATCGCGAAGAGAAGCGTAAAATAGAGCTTGCGTCGTATGACTGCGATTTTTTCCTTACCAGTGCAAATGCGATTACAGAAGACGGTGTAATGGTCAATATAGATGGATTTGCAAACCGGGTATCTGCGATTGCGGCGGGGCCGAGAAACGTAATTATGATCGTGGGCATGAATAAAGTTGTAAAAGATGTAGATGATGCTATGTCAAGAGCAAGAAATGAAGCTGCACCGATCAATGCACAGAGATTTTCGTTGGATACTCCATGCTCTAAGGCGGGAAGTTGTTTTGACTGCAAGAACCCGGACACAATCTGCTGTCAGATCTTGATTACAAGATTCTCTAAGCTTCCAAAACGGATAAAAGTGATTCTTGTTAATGATGAATTAGGATTTTAGGTTGACGAACTTGCGGGTATTTGTTATACTTAACAAGTATCCGCAAGGTAACATATAGTATCAGGCGCCATAGCCAAGTGGTAAGGCAGAGGTCTGCAACACCTTCATCACCAGTTCAAATCTGGTTGGCGCCTCTTGAAGAACACAACTCTATTGTAGGGTTGTGTTTTTTATAATGTATAAAATGCTGTTTCTATAACAGAAGAATCCGAAGCGAATGGTTTGAACCGGGCACTGTATATAGAAAAATATAATAAATGGTGTCGGGATATGACAAAAATCAATTGGAATTTCGATTTTAGAGAGACTATACTTAAGGTATGTATAAATTAGGAGGTATGAAGTATGTCTATTACAGCAGAAACAGCGAAAGCACATGCAAAGGACCCGGCAGTATTATGCTGCAGAGCAGAAGCGGGAATTACAATTGAACCGGCAAATCTCGAGGATCCGGCAATTTTTGATGAGTTGGTTGATTCTGGATTATTGAATCTGGATGGCTGTCTGACGATTGAGCAGGTATTGGGGGCAAAATTAAGTAAGACAAGTGATTCTCTTTGTCCGTTGACAGCGGATAATGTAGATGGTATCAAAGAGGTTGCAGAGGAAGCACCGCAGGAAGAAGCAGAAGAGGCGGCTCCTCAGGTTGCAGTAGAAGGGGCTGTCACAACAATCTCACACGGGAAGGTAGTAATTTCAATTAAAGAAGGAAAAGACATTTATCTCGAACTTCCAATATAAACTCGAGAAAAAACGCGGATGCATGAAAGTGCTCCGCGTTTTTTCTTGTTGACGTACTTATTTACTGCGAGTATGATGTAAGAACAACAGTTGATGTGGTTATAATAAGAGTGAAAATATAAGGTCTTGATTGAGATGGTAGGACAAAAAAAGAAAAATATCAGATGGAATACGATGGGTATTCTTGCGGGTGGTTTCCTGGGTGTGATCCTTCTTGGAGGGGTGCTTCTGTGGATGCCTTTTTCTAACCGGCAGCCAATAGAATTTATGGATGCATTGTTTACCTCTGTGTCGGCAGTGTGCGTGACCGGGCTTGTGACGATCACCCCGGCATTTCAGTTTACACTGGCGGGGCAGATGATTTTACTTGTGCTGATCCAGATCGGCGGTCTGGGAGTGATTGCCTGTGTGACAGCATTTTTCTTACTTTTGAGAAGAAAAATCACGCTGAAGGAACGGATTGTGATCCAAGAAACATATAATATGGATAAATTAAGCGGAATGGTACTCCTTGTACGGGGCGTCCTCTTCGGCACATTTGCGGTGGAGGGAGTAGGTGCGGCGCTCTATGCTATCCAGTTTATACCGGAATACGGAGTGGCAAAAGGAATCTGGTATTCCATCTTCCATGCGGTATCCGCTTTTTGCAATGCAGGAATAGATATTCTCGGAGATTCAAGCCTGACAGCATATGTGACCAATCCGATCGTCAATCTTACGACGATGATTTTAATTATCTTAAGCGGACTGGGATTTACCGTATGGTTTGATATCATTGCCAATGGAAAGAAGCTGATTCGCCGTGAAATGCCCAGAAGATGGTGGTTTACGAGGTTAAAGCTTCAATCTAAGCTTGCGATTATTATGACGATTCTGCTTATTATAAGCGGGGCAGTATTCGTTTTTCTGGCAGAATATGACAATCCGGAGACACTTGGCAATTTGTCTCTCGGAAATAAAGTGATGGCTTCGTTCTTTCAGTCGGTGACAAACAGAACCGCCGGATTTGCAACAATTTCACAAAATGCGCTTCATACAGAGTCCAAGCTGTTTCATTGTATTTTGATGTTTATCGGAGGCTCTCCCGGCGGGACAGCGGGAGGTGTGAAGACAACAACAATCGCCATGCTGTTTCTTGCCTGTCTGACATTCGTTAGAGGTGGAAATGATACCGAGTGCATGGGCAAAAAGATATCGGTAGAAAATTTCCGTACAGGCTTTTGCGTTGTGATGGCTGCATTTTCGGTATTTACGGTTGGAACGATTGCAATTTTGATCATTGAGCCGGATACGGTTCCCTTAGTCAACGTTCTCTATGAGACGGCTTCCGCAATCGGAACGGTGGGCTTGACAGCGGATCTTACGCCGCATCTTGCGCGGGCGAGTCAGGTGGTGCTTATGCTTATGATGTATGCCGGACGTCTGGGTCCGATGACACTTGTACTTTTATTCGCCGGGAAAATGCATCCGCGGGATAAGATCAGGAAACTGCCGGAAGAGCGGATCATGGTCGGATAAATCGTCGGTAAATGATTGGATAAGTAGATGGAAAATGTAGGGAGAAGAGGAAAAATGAGAAAGCAGTATGCAGTATTTGGGCTTGGAAGTTTTGGTGAGAGTGTCGCAGTCACGCTTCAGGAGTTAGGCTGTGAAGTGGTAGTTGTAGATAATCATATGGAGCGGATTGAAAATATTTCCCCTTATGTATCTTATGCGGTGCAGGCAGATATTGAAGATCCTGAGGTGATAAGATCTCTCGGCGCAAGAAATCTGGATGGAGTAGTAGTTGCAGTTGCGGATGATATGGAGGCTAGTATTATGGCGACGCTGGTATCTAAGGAAATTGGCGTACCGTATGTACTTGCAAAGGCAAAAAATGATCTTCATGCCAAGGTGCTGAAAAAAATCGGAGCAGACAGCATCATCTTTCCGGAGAAAGAAATCGGACAAAGCGTAGCCAGAAATCTTGTATCCGGTGAATTCGTGGACTGGATCTCTCTGTCTCCGGATTACAGTATTACAGAGATTGCAGTTCCGGAGAAATGGATCGGGAAGTCGCTTTCGGAAATCGATGTGCGGCGTACAAAAGATGTGAATGTGGTGGGTGTTCGAATCGGAGAAAAGATTCAGGTAACGATTGACCCGGAGGAACCGCTCCAAAAGGAAATGATGCTGATTATGATCGGCTCCAATGAAGCGTTGGAAAAATTCGGAGAAAAGCAGGTGAGAGAATGATAACAAGTACGTCAAACGCAAGAGTGAAACGCCTTGTAAATCTTAGAAAAAAACGAAAGGCAAGAGATGAGGAAAGAGTGTTTCTCGTAGAAGGCATTCGTATGTTTCGGGAAGTTCCGGTGGATAAATTGCGAGAAGTCTATGTATCGGAATCCTTTTATAAGAAAGAAAAAGAGACAATAGAAAAAGTTCTGGCAGAGGGAGGCGTCCGGGCGGAGCTTGTGTCGGATACCGTATTTTCACATATATCGGATACGAAGACGCCACAGGGGATTCTGTGCGTGGTACAACAGATGGATCATATGCTGGAGCAAATGCTTCAGGGAGAACAGCGCCACCTTCTGGTGCTTGATAACCTTCAGGACCCGGGAAATCTCGGAACAATTGTAAGGACTGCGGAAGGCGCCGGGGTAAATGGAATTATTATGAGCGCAGACTGTGTGGACATTTACAATCCCAAGACGATCCGGTCTACGATGGGGTCGGTCTACCGTATGCCGTTTTGTTACGCAGAAGAACTTCCGAAAGCGATAGAGAAGATCAAGCAGGCGGGGATTCATACATATGCGGCACATCTTCTTGGAGAACGCGATTACGATCAGGAAGACTATCGCGGTTCCTGCGCATTTTTTATTGGAAATGAGGGAAATGGTCTTCGGGAGGAGATTGCAAAGGCGGCGCAGACTTATGTGAAAATTCCGATGAGCGGACAGGTGGAGTCATTGAATGCGGCGATCGCAGCATCGGTGCTCATGTTTGAAGTGAGAAGACAGAGAAAATAATAAGTTATCTGAATATTAAGATAATATTCATTGTATTTACGAATAAAGTATAGTAATATAATTCATAAGTAATACTATGCAGAGAGAAGGAGGAGAGAACATGCAGGAAATGGTATGGCTGGCATTATTTATCCTATTGTTGATCATTGAAATTGCCACGATGGGACTGACGACCATCTGGTTCGCAGGCGGTGCATTGGCTGCATTTATAGCAGGGCTTCTGGGATGCGGTTTGGCGGTGCAGATTGGTTTGTTTCTTGCCATCTCTGTTCTTTTATTTGTATTTACAAGACCGATCGCAGTGAAATATTTTAATCAGGATCGACAGAAGACAAATGCAGACCGTCTGACAGGGCAGGAAGCTCTGGTAACCGAAGCGATTGATACGCTTCAGGCACAGGGGACGGTCGTTGTGAATGGACAGGAGTGGTCGGCAAAGACCAATGAGACTGATGGGAAAATTGCGAAAGGGAGCGTAGTGGTGATCGATGAGATCCAAGGTGTAAAACTGGTTGTGAGAGAAAAGGAGGACTAGAAGTTATGTTTGGAGTGGGATTTGCAATATTGCTAATAATACTAGCGGTGATTGTTGTGTTAATATTGATCTCTTGTGTGAGGATTGTGCGACAGGCACAGGCACTCGTTATCGAGAGACTTGGAGCTTATCAGGCAACATGGAGCACCGGGCTTCATTTTAAATTGCCAATTGTAGACCGGGTGGCGAGAAAAGTGGATTTGAAAGAGCAGGTAGTGGATTTTGCACCGCAGCCGGTAATCACAAAAGATAATGTAACCATGCGGATTGATACGGTAGTCTTTTATCAGATTACAGATCCGAAGATGTTCTGTTACGGTGTGGCGAATCCGATCATGGCGATTGAAAATCTGACAGCGACAACGCTTCGTAATATTATCGGAGATCTGGAACTGGATCAGACACTGACATCCAGAGAAACGATCAACACGAAGATGCGCGCGTCACTTGACGTTGCAACCGATCCGTGGGGCATCAAGGTAAACCGTGTGGAGCTTAAGAATATTATTCCTCCGGCAGCTATTCAAGACGCGATGGAGAAACAGATGAAGGCTGAGCGTGAGAGACGTGAGGCGATTCTTCGTGCGGAAGGTGAGAAGAAATCTACGATTCTTGTTGCGGAAGGACAGAAAGAGTCTGCAATCCTTGACGCAGAAGCGGAGAAGCAGGCTGCAATCCTGCGGGCAGAGGCGAAGAAGGAAGCGATGATCCGCGAGGCAGAAGGTGAAGCAGAAGCAATTATGAAAGTACAGCAGGCGAATGCAGACGGTATCCGCTACCTGAAGGAAGCCGGAGCAGACGAAGCGGTGCTTACGATTAAGAGTCTGGAAGCATTTGAAAAAGCAGCAGATGGTAAGGCAACGAAAATTATTATCCCATCCGAGATCCAGAGTATTGCCGGACTGGTGAAATCTCTGGCAGAGGTCGGAACGGATAAAGTAGAGTAATAAAATGACGTTAGGAGGGGGATGCAGGTGAAACCTGTTCTTGACCTTACAAAAGAATACGGACTTGTCCTTGACGGCGGTGGCGCAAGAGGCGCATATCAGATCGGTGCGTGGAAAGCACTTCGGGAAGCCGGCGTTAAGATAGAGGCTGTGGCAGGGACATCAGTGGGCGCTTTAAACGGCGCCCTTATTTGCATGGGTGACCTTGAAAAAGCAGAAAAGATCTGGAGAGAAATGACATTTTCCACAGTGATGGATGTAGATGATGAGGAAATGGAAGGCTGGTTTTCCGGGCAGACTTCCGTGCGCGATATTTTAAAGACACTGTGGGAGAAAGTAAAGGATGGCGGCGTAGATATCACGCCTCTTCGCAACTTGATCCATCAAGTGATCGACGAAGAGCAGATCAGAAATTGCGGCAAAGAATTCTGCCTGTCTACATTTTCACTGACAGATAAAAAAGAATTAACGCTCAGTGTGGCAGATATCGAAGATGGATTGTTGGAGGATTTCCTTCTTGCGAGCGCCTATCTCATTGGCTTTAAGAATGAGCCGCTCCACGGTAAGAAATATACGGACGGTGGAATTGCCAATAATGTACCGGTCAACTCCCTTCTGGAGCGTGGCTATGAGAATCTGATTGTTGTGAGGATTCACGGACCGGGATGGGAACAGCGGGTAAAATTCCCGGAGGACGGAACATTTTGTGAAGTATCTCCACGCGTGAAGCTTGGAAGTATCCTGGAATTTTCGGCGAAGCGAAGCAGACAGAACTTAACCATCGGTTATTATGATATGAAGCGTATGCTGTACGGTCTGGAAGGGCGGATCTATTATCTGGAGCAGACACATGAGGAGGAATACTACAGCAGACTGTTAGAACCGCTGAAAGAAATTGAAAAAGCAGAGATTGCATTTGTGCTTAAATTATCAATTGGAAATTCAGACAAAGAACTTTATCTGGGGATGTTGGAAGCAACAGCAAAATTGCTTCGGATTCCCAAATATCGCATCTATACAGTTGACCAATTGTTGGAAATGGTATATAAAAAGTATATAACTTTAGAGGATCAGATGAATTTGCCGCGCTTTGTGCACGTGCTGATGGAATTGAAAGAAGGAAATGAGATGAATTTAAAAGGAAGACATTTTTTGACGCTTAAGGATTATACACCGGAAGAGATCTTATATCTTGTGGATCTGGCGGCGGAATTGAAGGAGAAGAAGAAAAAAGGAATTGCCATTGATCATTA
Organism: Dorea sp. CAG:317; assembly: GCA_000433535.1. Lineage (GTDB taxonomy): Bacteria > Bacillota > Clostridia > Lachnospirales > Lachnospiraceae > Dorea_D. The sequence goes on along the minus strand of FR892672.1, from coordinate 6,394 downwards.
TCGCGGTATGAATGTGGCGCTTATTTTTGAAAAAACAAGTACAAGAACAAGGTGCTCTTTCGAGACAGCGGCTCACGATATGGGAATGGGAACTACATATCTTGCTCCAAGCGCTTCTCAGATCGGAAAGAAGGAAAGCATCAAGGATACTGCGCGTGTGCTCGGAAGAATGTTTGACGGTATTGAGTACCGTGGCTATGGTCAGGAGATTGTGGAAGAGCTGGCGAAGTATGCAGGAGTTCCGGTGTGGAACGGTCTGACCAATGAATACCATCCGACACAGATGCTGGCAGATCTTCTTACAATTCGGGAGCATTTCGGACGAATCAAAGGAATCCGTCTGGTGTACATGGGTGATGCAAGATACAATATGGGAAATTCTCTTATGATTGTCTGTGCAAAAATGGGAATGCATTTTACAGCATGTACTTCAAAAAATTATTTCCCGGAGCCGGAGCTTGTAGCGCTCTGTGAAGAATATGCGAAGGAAAGCGGCGGAAGCATTACACTGACCGAAGATGTAGAAAGCGGAACAAAAGATGTAGATGTTATTTATACAGATGTATGGGTGTCTATGGGAGAACCGGAAGAAATCTGGGCGGAGCGTATCAAAGAACTGCTTCCTTATAAGGTGACAAAAGAAGTGATGGATAATGCCGGTGAGTCGGCAATTTTCCTTCATTGTCTGCCTGCTTACCATGATCTGGAGACAGGTGTGGGAAGAGAGATCAAAGAGAAGTTCGGTCTGGATGACATAGAGGTGACAGACGAAGTATTTGAATCTGAGAAATCAAAAGTCTTTGATGAGGCGGAAAACCGTATGCATACCATTAAGGCGGTTATGGTGGCAACACTTGGAGAACGGTAAGGTAGAAATAAATGAAGTCAGAGATTTTAAGATTGCTGAAGGAAAGTGAAGGTTATGTGTCGGGGCAGCAGTTGTGTGAACAGTTTCAAGTGTCCAGAACTGCGGTCTGGAAGGTTGTGGATCAGTTAAAAAAAGAAGGATATGAAATTGAGGCGGTGCCACGGAAGGGGTACCGCCTTGTGGAGAGCCCGGACGTGCTGTCCGAAGCAGAGTTGGAGAGCCTTCGGAGTACAAAGTGGGCAGGCAAATCCATTTTCGTTTTTAAGGAGACGGATTCCACCAATATTCAGGCCAAAGCAGGCGGAGAAAAAGGAGAGCCTCATGGTACCTTGTATGTGGCGGAAAGCCAGAGTGCGGGAAGAGGAAGACGGGGCAGAAGATGGGAGTCTCCGGCAGGAGAGAGCATTTACATGAGCCTTTTGCTGCGTCCGGAGTTTCCGCCGGTGAAAGCTCCTATGCTTACGCTTGTTATGGCGCTTGCTGTGGCAAGGGCGCTTCGGGAACAGACCGGTGTCGATGTACAGATCAAATGGCCCAATGATCTTGTCGTACAGGGGCGGAAGATATGCGGGATTCTGACAGAGATGAGTATCGAGATGACATGGATCAATTACGTGGTGATTGGAATTGGTATCAATGTCAATCAAAATGAATTTCCGGAAGAGCTGAAAGACTGTGCTTCTTCACTGAAAATGGAAACCGGCAGGAGGTTCCGGCGCTCACACCTGATCGCGGCAGTGATGGAGCATTTTGAAATGTATTATGAACAATTTTTGCAGGAGGGATCTCTTGCGGGACTTCGCAAGGAGTATAATGAGTTGTTAGTCAACAAGGACAGACAGGTGAAGATTCTGGAACCCGGCAATCATTATGAAGCGTATGCACTGGGAATCAATGATACGGGCGAGCTGATCGTGGAGAAGGAAGACGGAAGCGTGCAGAATATTTTCGCGGGGGAAGTGTCTGTGCGTGGAATTTACGGATATACATAATAAATGGAGGAACGGAATGTACGAAGAAAAGATTGTCCTTTGCGGGGCGAATTCATATGAAGAAAAATATTATCTCAACCCGGATTTCTCCGGATTGCCGGATCATATCAAAGACGAACTTAAGATCATGTGTGTCTTGTATGTCAATGATGTGGGCGGAATATTGACACTTGTATACGAAGAAAATGGAGAACTGTGTTTTGAAGTAACGTCGGAGGAATTTGATCCGATGTTTGACGAGATTGGAAGTCAGCTCAAGATCAAAGAGCTTCAGCGGGACAAACAGGATCTGCTGCAGTCACTTCAATTATACTATAAGGTGTTCTTCTTGGGAGAGGAACTGTAGGAGGAAGATATGTTATTAGTCATAGATGTTGGAAATACCAATATAACACTTGGAATCTTTGACGGGGAAAAAGTGTCCGGTACATTTCGTATGAAGTCAAAACAGCCACGCACTTCCGATGAATACGGAATTATGCTTCGTGAACTGGTGGAACGTCACGGAGTAGCCGGAAAAGATATCCAAGATGTGATTATCGCATCCGTAGTACCGGATGTGATGCATTCTCTTGGAAGTGCAATTATCAAATATTTCGGAGTGAAGCCAATGGTCGTGTCGGCGGGGATCAAAACAGGAATCCGCATCGTTACCGAGAATCCAAGACAAGTGGGCGCTGACCGTATCGTCGATGCGGTGGCTGCATATACGTTATTTGGCGGACCTGTGATCGTAGTAGACTTCGGGACTGCCACCACTTACGATATCATCGGGCCGGATGGAACCTTTGAAGCAGGCGTGATCGCTCCGGGAATCCGCACATCCGCACAGGCATTGTGGGGAGAGGCGGATATGCTTCCGGCGATAGAAATTAGAAAACCAGCCTCAATCCTTGCAAAAGAGACCATTTCCAGCATGCAGGGAGGGCTCCTGTACGGACAGATTGGGCAGACCGAGTACATTGTAAAACGGTTAAAAGAAGAATCCGGTTACAAGGATGCCAAAGTAGTAGCCACCGGAGGACTTGGAAAAATGATCGTATCCGATACAGAAGTGATCGATGTGTATGATCCACAGCTCACATTAAAAGGACTTCGGATCATATTTGAGAAAAATAAAAAACGTTAAAAATTTAACTGGGGACGTAGCATTTTGCAAAAATGCTACGTCCCCAAGAGGTGTATCATGAACATAGGAAACTTGAAACTTAACAATCCATACATTCTTGCGCCGATGGCGGGAGTGACGGATCTTCCGTTCCGACTGCTCTGTAAGGAACAGGGGGCAGGGCTTCTCTGTATGGAGATGATCAGTGCCAAAGCTCTGCTATATAAAAATAAAAATACGAAGGCGCTTCTAAAGATTCATCCAGAGGAGTATCCGGTTTCGCTGCAGCTCTTCGGTTCGGAGCCGGATGTGATCAGCGAGATCGCGAAAGAGATTGAGCCGCTTCCTTTTCAGGTGCTGGATATTAATATGGGATGCCCGGTGCCGAAAATTGTGAAAAATGGCGAAGGTTCTGCCCTTATGAACGATCCGAAACGGGTGTATGAGATTGTATCTAAGACAGCCAAGGCAACGAAGAAGCCGGTAACGGTAAAGATTCGTAAGGGTTTTAATGATGAGTCGGTAAATGCGGTGGAAATTGCGAAGATCATTGAAGATGCAGGCGGTGCGGCAGTCGCTGTCCACGGGCGCACGAGAGAGCAGTATTATTCGGGAAAAGCAGACTGGGAGATTATCCGCAAAGTAAAAGAAGCGGTCTCGATTCCGGTGATTGGAAACGGAGATGTGACAAGCGGTGAACTTGCTGTGAAAATGCGGCAGGAGACGGGCTGTGACGGAGTGATGATCGGCAGAGGCGCTCAGGGGAATCCGTGGATCTTCGCAGAGCTTCTCGAATACGAGAAGACCGGAGTGCTTCCTAAGCGGCCGGATGCAAAGACCATTCGCGAGACAATGCTTCGTCATGCAAATCTTTTGATGGAGTATAAAGGAGATTATATCGGTATCCGTGAAATGCGTAAGCATGTGGCATGGTATACAAAAGGAATGAAGGGGTCTTCCAAGCTGCGGGATGAGATTAATCGAGTAGAATCTTATGCAGAATTAGAAGAACTATTGCATGAAAAAATCAATTAATGCGCAGGTAATAAAAAAGCCTTGTTTTACATATAATGAAGCAGTGTGTAAGACAAGGCTTTTTCCGCGCGGATTCAGCATCTAAAGTGGAAAAACAGGTTGACAGAGAGCGCCTTGTTATGTATAATAATGAAATTGTGAAAGTAGGTGTATTCGGCGTATTTTAGCGTCAGTATACACTGGCGCTACACGCTTCAGATAGAGAAAGAAAGTAGAAAAAAAGGAGCAGATAAGCAAATGGTAGCAAAGAAGAGATTACTTACTTATGCAGGATTGAAAGCACTGGAAGATGAACTTGAGAATCTGAAAGTTGTAAAAAGAAAAGAAGTAGCAGGCAAGATCAAAGAAGCCAGAGAGCAGGGAGACTTGTCAGAGAATGCAGAGTACGATGCAGCAAAAGATGAGCAGAGAGATATTGAAGCCAGAATCGAAGAACTGGAAGGAATCCTTAAAAACGCGGAAGTTGTTGTAGAGGATGAAGTTGATTTTGATAAGATCAATGTAGGATGTACAGTAAAAGTATTTGACATTACATTTGACGAAGAGATGGAATTCAAGATTGTCGGATCTACAGAGGCGAACAGTCTGGAAGGCAAAATTTCCAACGAGTCTCCGGTAGGACAGGCATTGATCGGTAAATCAGTTGGCGACGTAGTAGAGGTTGAGACGCAGGCCGGAGTAATGGAATATAAGGTGTTAGACATCAGCCGTTCTCAATAAGAAATGTATCTGAAAGGGAAAGGAGATAAAAATGGGCGAACAGCAGAAAAACGTACAGGAACAGGATGTTAATCAGTTGAGAAAGGTGCGCCGTGAGAAACTTGCGGATTTACAGAGCAACGGAAAAAATCCTTTCGAGATTACGAAATATGATGTAACCTGTCACGCACAGGACGTAAAAGATAATTATGAGGAAATGGAAGGAAAACACGTAAAGCTTGCAGGACGTGTTATGCAGAAACGTGTGATGGGAAAAGCTTCCTTCTGTAATATCCTTGATCAGAGCGGAAATATCCAGTCTTATGTTGCAAGAGACAGCATCGGAGAGGAAGAATATAAAGATTTCAAAAAACTGGATATCGGAGATATTGTCGGTCTGGAAGGTGAAGTGTTTAAGACAAAGACCGGAGAGATTTCCATCCACGCATCTGCTGTAACACTTCTTTCCAAGAGTCTGCAGATTCTTCCTGAGAAATATCATGGACTGACCAATACAGATATGCGTTACCGTCAGAGATATGTAGATCTCATCATGAATATGGATGCGAGAAGTACATTTATCAAACGTTCCAAGATTTTAAGTTCTATCAGAAGATATCTGGACGGACAGGGATTCTTGGAGGTTGAGACTCCTATGCTGGTAAATAACGCCGGAGGAGCAGCTGCAAGACCGTTTGAGACACATTTTAATGCGTTAGGCGAAGACTTTAAGCTTCGTATTTCTCTGGAATTGTATCTTAAGAGACTGATTGTCGGCGGTATTGAGAAAGTATACGAGATTGGACGTGTGTTCCGTAATGAAGGACTGGACACAAGACACAATCCTGAATTTACACTGATGGAGCTTTATCAGGCGTACACAGATTATAACGGAATGATGGATCTGACAGAGAACCTGTATCGTCATGTAGCACAGGAAGTTCTCGGAACAACAACCATCACATACAATGGTGTGGAAATGGATCTTGGCAAACCATTTGAAAGAATTACAATGGTAGATGCCGTTAAGAAATATGCAGGTGTTGACTGGAATGAGGTTAAGACATTGAAAGAAGCAAGAGAGCTTGCCAAGGAACACCATGTAGAGTATGAAGAGAGACATAAAAAGGGCGATATCTTAAGCCTGTTCTTCGAAGAGTTTGCAGAAGAGCATTTGATCCAGCCTACATTTGTAACAGATCATCCGATTGAGATTTCTCCGCTCACAAAGAAAAAACCGGAGAATCCAGAGTATGTAGAGCGTTTTGAGTTCTTCATGAATGGATGGGAAATGGCAAATGCATATTCTGAGTTAAATGACCCGATCGATCAGAGAGAGCGTTTCAAAGCACAGGAGGAGCTTCTTGCACAGGGAGACGAAGAGGCGAACACAACAGACGAAGATTTCTTGAATGCACTTGAGATCGGTATGCCTCCGACAGGTGGTATCGGTTTTGGTATCGACAGAATGTGTATGCTTCTCTGTGACGAGGCAGCAATCCGTGACGTATTGCTCTTCCCGACAATGAAGACAATCGGCGCTGACGCGGCTAAGAAAGCAGCTCCGGCAGAAAAGAACGGCGCGCAGGCAACCTTCACAGCTTCTGCAAAAGATGCTGAGCCGGCAAAGGTTGAAATCGACTTCTCAAATGTAGAAGTAGAACCATTATTCAAAGATATGGTTGATTTTGA
>FR892671.1:254111-278093 GCA_000433535.1 Dorea sp. CAG:317 | reverse complement strand
AAAAAAACCGTGAATTTGATTCACGGTTTTTTTGCCTTTAGAGTTATTTACACACCATTTTTCCTGTTCCTAAAGGAAAAAGTACATTTGAGGAAAAAACTCATGTGGGTTACAGTAAAGACAAGAAAAAGTACAGAAGATGCATCGGATTAACCTATCTAAATTATGGAATACAGGAGAGGAAAAATGGATAAAAAGCTAACAATTAAAGAAAGCTTCAACCTGGGGAAAGGTTGGAATTTAATGATTTTTGCGATTTTGGCTATGCTAGTCACAAATGCAGGTGTTAATGATGGATTAAATATTGCTCTTCCAGAAATAGCGAAAGGCGCCGGTCTTGATTATGAACTTTGTTTAAGTATGGGGACGGTGGCTGGATTTGTAGGCGTTGCAATGATGTTAGTTATTGCAAAATTCAGGGATCGATTTGGTGGAAGAAAAGTAAGTGCAGTATTATTTATAATTTTTGGTCTTACTTTTTATTTCTTGTTCCTTCGTGCTAGCAATATTGTAATGTATGCGATTAGTCAGTGTATTATGGTTAGTTGCGGACAAGGATGTTTTTATCTTTGTACAGGACCGATGCAGTCTGATTGGTTTCCTAAAAAGAGAGGCGTGGTAAATGGAATCAGTACGATTGGTGCCAATATTGGTACTGCAATCTTAGCGCCGATTATGACAACACTTTTAACAATGGCAGAATACAAGACGAGCTTATCAGTTTTTGCAATTGCAGCAGTTGTTCTCGGTATTTTTGCATATTTAACACTTAGAGACGATCCGTTGGATGCCGGAATGTATCCAGACAATGTAACAAAAGAAGTATACGAAAAAGAATATAAGAATATATCTCAAAAAGATGAATATGTGAGTGATTGGACAATTCCTAAAATGCTTAAATGTAAAGAAGTATGGCTTGCAGCAACTGTACCAGGGTTCATCACCTTAGGGTTATTGGGAATTATTACACAATTTGTTCCGCGTAACGTTTCATTGGGACTGTCACAAGAAGTTGCCATTTCTGCAATGACAGTTGCCGGTCTGGTCGGAATTATCGGAAGTTACGCAATTGGATATATTGATACAAAAATCGGAACTAAGAAAGCATGTATGATTTACTGCGGAATCTTTGCGCTAGGAATTGCTTTTAATTTATTAGCATCCGTATGGCTTCCATTTGCGTATGTATCCATTTTAATTGTAGGGTTCTCTTTAGGTGGAAGCACAAATATGTCACTGTCATTTCCGGCTTCTATTTTTGGAGTGTTGGATTATCCGAAAGTAAATGGTGTGATCTTCCCGATAAATTATTGTATTGGTTGTTTAAACTTTGTAGTAAATGCAGTTGTCATGAAAATTACAGGAAGTTTAACAGGTGCTTATGTTGTATATCTTTGCCTGTTCTTGATTAACATTGTAATTGTTGCAAGAACAGAAGAAGGAAAATGGGACAAGTTAAAACATCCGGAGTTAATGCATAAAAATTAATACAAAGGTAAGAGTATAAAAATAGTCCTCTCTGTTTTGAAAATATAAAGTCAAAACAGAGAGGACTATTTAATTTTGTTGATCATATGATGCGGAGAAGAAATTTAGAAGTTCTTCTTTTTTCTTTAAAAAGCGAGCGTCTTCAAGATTAAGATCACTGTAATAGAGTTCATTAATTAGCTTAAATATTAAAGTAGCATCTTCAGGGCGAATACATGCCATAATTACAGTACGAATTTTGTAACTATTTCTTCGAATGCGGTGATTTAGTGTCGCAATAGAGAGCCTTGTTCTGGTACTTGGCTCCAAGCTATACATGAAAACAATACTAGGCTGAAAAGCGAAAGATAAGATTGCTTCACGCATCAATAAACTTCGCAAATAATCTTGTGTAACATATCCGGCCTGTAAAAAGTCATTGGCAAGAACTTCAATAAGAGAAAAGAAATTATCTGTTTCCATGGATTCGTGCCAGAAAGCATTTTCTGCAAGTTCAAAAAGAGAAGGAAGATTCTTCCGATATAACCGGTTAATTTGTGTATGGTTAATATGTGCTGCGATAGTTTGTTGATCTTGAGATGTAAAAAACGGTGAGATTAATAGTGCCTTGCAGTTGGCATCGGGGGCAATGCTTTTATTTGCCGTTGTAATAATAAGATCAATGTCGGAAAAATCATAATTATCTTTTGCGTACACGGGAAGAAGTGCGTGCAAATTAATAAAATCAGAAAACTTATTTAAAATCTGATGCTTTAGTCCCCAAGTAGCGGGAAGATTTAAGTGACAGAGAATGATAGTCTTTAGCTTGGGCGAAGTTCTTTCTTTGTAGGACAATGCTCCGGATATACAAAAGGTCAGATATATAAGTTCTTCATAATTTAAATAGTTTCCATAATATTTCAAAGCCAAAGGCTGAAAATGAAAAGCAATCTCGAATTCGATTAAAAATTTGGAACGCGCAATATCTGTATTAGTCGTTACGGAATTAAAATTGTGGATAGGCAAAGATAAGTACCGTAAGTATTGTAAAAGAGTAATGTAAAAATCTTCATCTTCACTAAAATCAAGACCGTAAGTTTCTTGGATATTTTGTATATACGTATCTGCCAGATTCAAAATGTCAGGCGTAAAATAGTTTTTTACGGATTGAAAATTAAGTAGTTTTGCATTTAGTGTTCGACTGCAATATATATGAAAATAAATTTCCTTCCGTTCAACAGGAGAAAAATAGCAATTTAATTTGGGGGAGAGCGAATCTAAAAGGGAATTCGCTGCTTCAATTACATCATGGTCTGGACAGGAATAAGTACACGGTGTGGTGAGTTCATGTCCACTTGTGATGCGGTAATAGGCAATGGAAATCAAGAGATTCAGCATAACCATATTGATATCTTCCATCATAATATTAAAAAGATCCATATAGTAATTACTCTCCTGCATAATTAAATTTACAATTCGTTCATCAAGATATTGATATTGATAATAAGCATTTCCTCTTGCATTATAATTCCAGTTATCAGCAAATAGTCGATTTAAAATTATTCGACGTTTTCTTTCATTTGCTTCAAAGGAGATGCTGTTTTTCCTTCGGAAGAAGTCAATGTGTGGTTCCGGAAGAATGTATTTTTGACGTAGTGCATGAAGATCATGTTCCAGTGTAGTACGGCTAATAAACATTTCATCTTCCAAATCGTATAGATTTATTGGAGTTTCTGCAAGGCAAAGTCTAAATGCAATATGTCGGATGCGTTCATCACGGGATAAAAAAGAATTACTGGATTGACTCAATTGTTTTAAATCATTTATGGTTTCAAATTCTAAAATATATCCCCAACTTCGCTTAGAAGTAATGTGAACGCCAGAATTCTTGATGAGTTGGTTAATTTCATTTACATCGTTTCGAATTGTGCGCGCGGATACATGAAGATGTCCGGCCAGATCCTCGCCGGTGGTATATGATTTTTGTTGTTGAAGATAATGAAGAAGTTTTCGTTGTCTGAGTGTTAGGTTATAGTTGTCCATGTCACTCCTCCTGTTCTCTTTGCTTGTATGATTAAAATAATAGATAGCGGTGGAAAGAAAGTCAATAGAAATCGGAAGTAAAAAATTTTTCCTTATATATACGGAAATTCTCTGTTTGATGATGTGAAAAACCTATACTAGAATGTGAATATAAAACAAGGAGGTACGATAATAATGAAATATGAAAAAATCAGAAAACAGGTATTAGATGCGATTTTAGATGCAGTAGATCAGGGATTAATCAAGGGGACTTCTGGCAATATTGCATTAAGAGATGACGAGGATGATGTAGTAGCAATTACACCAAGTGGAATTCCATATAAAGGGATGACATTAGAAGATATTGCAATTGTTGATTTAAATGGAAAATGGTTAGAGGGAAATTATAAACCATCTTCAGAGGTTCCAATGCATACAGCAGTTCTTCGCGCAAGACCGGATGTGAAGGCAACTGTTCATACACATGCAATGAATGCAACAATCATGGCAATGGGGGATGACGCAGAATTAAAACCAATTACTCCACCACAGTGTGAATTTGTGCCGGTAGGGATTGTACCATTTACAATGCCGGGAAGTGATGAGGTTGCAGATAAAGTTGTAGAAGCATTAGGAAAAGATGGAAGATCTGTTTTGATTAAAAATCATGGAATGTTTTGCTGTGGAAAGAATATGAAAGCAGCAATGGCGGCAACAGAATATACAGAGGAGATGGCAGTTACAACACTTTATGCAAAACTTCTCGGTACATATGAGCCAATGCCGGAAGAAGGCGTAAAGAAAATGAAAGAATTAATTGCTGCAGATCAAGCGGTATAAAATGTATAGATAAAACAGAAAGAGAGGAAGCATAAGATGGCAAGCGAATTTTTTGTGAGCAGCAATGTTGTATTTGGCAAAGATGCAGCAAAGAAATTACCGGAAATCTTAAAAGAATACAAAGCCAAAAACGTAATGGTTGTATATGATGCAGGAGTTAAGATGGCTGGTATTGCAACAAAAGTGTTGGGAGAAATTGAAAAAGCGGATGTGAAAGTTACCGTGTTCGATGGAGTGATCCCAAATCCGACCAATGAAGTTGTAGAAGAAGCAGCCGAGATTGCTAAAAAAGAAAATATTGATGTATTTGTGGCTGTTGGCGGAGGAAGTAGTATCGACCTAACCAAAGCAGTAAATATCTTGATGACAAATCCTGGTCCTATCGGACAGTATGGTGGTATTGGTATGGTAAAGGAAGATGTATTGCCATTAATCGCAATTCCTACAACAGCCGGAACTTCAAGTGAAATTACAAATGTAGTTGCATTAACCGATACTGAGGCAGTGTGTAAATATGTAATTATTGATAACAAAATTGTAGCAGATAGAGTAATTGCAGATCCGGAATTTACTCGTACAATGCCTCCTTCAGTTACAGCAGCAACAGGAATGGATGCAATCACGCATGCAGTAGAAAGTTATATTTCCAATATGGCAACACCGCTTACAGAATATCACTCTTTAAAAGGTCTTCAGATTTTTTATGAAAATCTTCCTAAGGCAGTTGCAGATGGAAATGATATGCATGCAAGAGAACAAATGATGCTGGGATGTATTATAGCTGGTTTTGGATTCTCTAATGCCAATCTTGGCTTAGTACATGGAATTGCACATACATTAAGTGCACACTTCCATTTGGCTCACGGAATGGCAAATGCGACGGTACTCCCTTATGTCATGGAATATAATGCAGACAGCTGTCCGGAAAAGATGGTAGAACTTGCAAAAGCAATTCAGCTTCCTGTTTCAGGAAATTTGGATGAGGATAAGCTTCTCCTTTCTAAAGAACTGTTAAAATTAACAAAAACCTTGGGAATTAAAACATTATCAGAACAGGGAATTAAAGAGGAAGATCTTTCAATGTTAGCGGATGATGTATTAAAAGAGCCTGTTCTTGGTTTCAATCCTAAGCAAGGTGTGACAAAAGAAGACGTTTTAAATATCCTTCATAAAGCAATGTAAAGGAGAAAAAAGTATGAGTGAGAAGTGTAAATGTGGAAAGCGGTATCCACACCTGTTTTCCCCACTGAGAATTGGAAATATCAAGATGAAAAACCGAATCATCTGCGCACCAACAAGTCCAAGTATGATTGACTTAAATGGTCATTTTACACCGGAAATGATTGCGTATCTGGAAGAAAAGGCAATGGGTGGAGCCGGAGTTGTCACATATGGAGAAGCGATAGTTCACTCTGCAACAGGAAAATCTCATAACAAACAGCTGCAATTGGATGCTTTTGGTGTGCGCCAAGGAATGACTGAGGCGACTAGAGCCATTCACGATGCAGGTGCTTATGCTAATATTCAATTATCTCATGGGGGAATGTATGGAGGCTTGGCAAGTGTTGGTGGAGATGTAGACACCTGTCAGGTGGCTTATGGTCCAAGTGCAATGACAATGCCTGCCGGGGAAGTACAGGAAATGCCGAATGAGATGGTGTACGAAATTATTGAATCGTACGGAAAAGCAGCGAAGCTCTGTAAGGAGACCGGGTTTGATATGGTTCAAGTGCATGCAGCTCATGGCTGGCTATTTTCGCAATTTCTTTCTCCGGTATGGAATAGAAGAACTGATGAATTCGGAGGTTCGTTAGAAAATCGTGCACGATTCTTCTTATTGGCATTAGACGCTGTGCGAAAAGCAGTTGGACCACAGTTCCCGATTGAAGCGAGAATTTCGGGAGATGATTTAACGGAAAAAGGACTTGGTCTTGAAGATTGCATTAAAGTTGCTGAGATGATTGATGATAAGGTGGATTTGATCAACGTATCTTGTGGAAATCATGAAGATCCTGATATGTTTTGCAGAACACATCCTTCAGCATTTTATAAGCGAGGAGTAAATGTTTATCTTGCGGCAGAAATTAAAAAACATGTAAAAACACCGGTTGCCTGTGTAGGATCTTTAAACGATCCGGCGCAAATGGAAGAAATTATAGCAAGTGGACAGGCAGATGTAGTGGAGCTTGGAAGAGCAAGTCTGGCTGATCCATATCTTCCTAATAAAGCATATAATGACGAAGCCGATGATATTACACCATGTCTTCGCTGTTATGAGTGTTTTGGAGCTACAGGTGAGTTGGAAATGGTAAAATGCGCAGTGAATCCACTTATGGGTGAACAGCTTCGAGCGAAATTTCCACAAAAAGCACCTGAAAGAAAGAAAAAAGTTCTTGTTGCAGGCGGAGGTCCGGCAGGAATGGAAGCGGCTATTACGTTGGCGGAAAGAGGGCATGAAGTTACTTTAGTTGAAAAGTCAGATCGTCTTGGTGGAAATCTACATCCGGCAGGCGCTGCGTACTTTAAAGAAGATATTCGTAAATTAATTAAAGTATTAGAGCGAAGAACTGAAAAAGCGGGAGTTCATGTAGTGTTAAATCAAGAAGTGACACCGGAATATGTGAAAACATTTCATCCGGATACGCTCTTTGTAGCTATTGGTTCGAAAGAACTTTGTCCGCCGATTAAAGGTATAGACACTGAGAATGTAGTGATGGCTATTGACGCTGAATTACATCCGGAAAAATTAGGCAAGAGAGTTGTGCTTATGGGAGGCGGTCTCGTAGGAGCAGAAGGTGCAGTTGGATTTGCACATGAAGGAAAAGAGTGTACTATCGTAGAAATGAAATCTACAATTGCAGAAGAAGTGAATTCATTTTATCGAGGCGGATTAATGCCGGAAGTTGAAAAAGCTGCGAAATGTCTTGTTAACACAAAAGTAAAAGAAATAGTACCAGAGGGAGTAGTCTGTGAACAAGATGGAAAAGAGCTTTTAGTAGAAGCGGATAGTGTTGTATGTGCTTTAGGTTTTACTTCACCTTATGATAAAGTCGATGCTTTAACGGATCTTGTGGATGAATATTATATTGTTGGTGACTGCAAAAAAGTAGGAAAGATATACGATGCAATGAATACAGCATATTATAGTGCATTACTTGTTTAAAATTGTAAAAACACGGCGGTTAGTAAGTAACCGCCGGAAGGGAGATAAACAATGAAAAAGAAAATGGTTTTATGTACCAGACTTCCGGAGAAACGGATGCAGGAAATTGAGAAATACTGCGACATTACGATTGCCGGTGAATTAAAACACGGTAAAGGAAATGCACCGGAAGAACAGACAAAAGAAGAGTGCAAGGGTTTTGAAGTAGTTGTACTTGGAGATGAATATGCAGGAACAGATACAATCAATGCCTGGACGGAATCGGGTATGAAATTTATCGGTGTGGCAAAAGGAACTCCGGTAACTGTTGATAATGAAGCAATTAAGGCAGCAGGACTTCAGCTTTCGTACACACCGGGAAGAAATCGTGTTGCAGTTGCAGAATTCAATATCGGACTGATGATCGCAGCTGCCAGAAAACTGACGTTAAGCAGCACAGGACTTGCCAAGGGAGAACATGTCGGACCGGCAGTAGAAGATATTTATGATGTTCCGGATGTTAAAAATGTTACGTTTGGACCATTAGATGAAAAACACCCATTTACAGATTATGGAATCGGTTTTGAGCTTTATGGTAAGAAACTTGGTATTGCAGGGTATGGAGCAATCGGTCGTGAAGTAGCTGTGAGAGCGAAAGCATTTGGTATGGAGATTCTTGCTTATGACCCATATCTTCCTGCTGATAGAATAGAAGCAGATGGAGCGAGAGCAGTAGATCTTGATACTATGCTTGCAGAAAGCGATATGATTAGTATTCATCTTCCTGTTGTGGAGGCAACAAAAGGCATTGTGAATAAGGAATGGTTCTCTAAGATGAAGCCGACAGCAATCGTGATTAATACAGCAAGAGCAGCGGTTATTGATCAGAAGGACTTTGTAGAAGCGCTTCAAAATAAAACAATAGGCGGAGCAGCTGTCGATGTTTATTGGCAGGAGCCAGTGCCGGCAAATCATCCGCTTTTGTCTATGAGAAACGTAGTATGTACGCCACATATGGCAGGATTAACAACAGATGTAGATAATTGGTCAGGAGAGATGATGGCGCAGGAAGTTTTGGCCTACCTGGAAGGTAATGAAAGAAAATACATTTGGAAAAGATAAAAAGATACGCAGCATAAAGGAGAATGAGAAATGGAAAAAGGAAGAAACAAAAAAGTAATTGCAGCAGGCCTTCTTGTAATGTCTCTGACAATGGCTTGTAACAGTGCATTGGCACCTATTCTTGCAGAGGTGGGTAAATTTTTCCCAGATGCAAGCGATTCAGCAATTCAGATAGTATTGACGTTAATTAACTTAGTAACACTCCCAATGATGTTATTAGAACCATTGATGGAGCCTAAAATTACAAAAAGAGATATTGCTCTTATTGGTACTGTTTTAATGCTTATTGGTGGTCTTATGCCACAGGTATTGAATTCAAAGCTCTGGATGTTATATGCGGCAAGTATTGTAATTGGAGCAGGTCTTTCACTGGTAGTTGTAGTAAGTTCTTCATTGATCTCTGACTATTTTACCGGTCTTGAAAAATCAAGAGTTATGGGATTCCAGTCTATTTTTGTAAGTATTGGTGGAACAATTATCGCAAAAGGTTCAGGTCTTTTTACTGCAATGGCAGGATGGAAGAGAGGGTATCTTGTATTTTTAATCTGTGTTCCAATTCTTATTATCGTAGCATTAACTGTTCCGAAGGGAGAAGTTGTAGCAAAAGAAGAGAAGGCAAGCGGTGGTATTTCAGGAAGCATGATCTATTTTGGAGTCCTTTGTCTGGTTACAGGTATTTTCGTAGCAACATTTAATACAAATATTGCAATGTATATTGACCGAAAAGGAATCGGTGATGCAAGTACGGCAGGAACAGTGGCATCCATTATGCAGGTAATTGGTATCCTCGGTGGATTAGTTCTTGGAAATACAGTAAAATTATTTAAACGTTTTACAATCGGTGCAGCGATTCTTATGATGGCGGTGGGTACCGCAATGGTAGGATTTTCAACAAGTCTCCCGGTTATCTGTGTAGGAGCAGCAGTGGTAGGATTTGGTTTTGCGATTCGTAATCCGGGAGCAGTTACCTTTGCGGCCAATATGGTACCGGCAGCACAAGCGTCACTTGCAATTGCAATTGTGTCTGCTACATATAACGTAGGAAACTTTATTTCTGCATATGTTGTAAATCCATTAGCAAATATGTTGGGCGATGATATTTCTAACAGATTCATTTTATCAGCAGTAGCATTGGCTGTTATCGGAATTGTAGCTTGCATTAAAGCGCCGACAACAGATGCACAAGCATTAGATTCTCAGGGAGAATAAAATAAAGAAATAGTCTGTATCAGTGAGTGTTCAAATATTATAGAGCTGTTGCTCGCGGTGTGAAAACCGTGGCACAGCTCTTTTTTGTGGACATTTTTGACGTAAATAAGAGACCACTCGCCGATGATAAGCGAGTGGTCTTGTTTATATTTTTGGGGGGATTATATTATGTTAGAAAAGCAATTAATCCCAAGGATGAAGGACAACTTTAATTGCTTCGCCGGTTTTTGTAAGTTGAATTCCTTTGTTTATTTGATCTAAAGGAAGGACATGAGTTACAAATTTCTCAGTAGGGAAATTTGGAGAAATCGCAAGCTGGAAAGCACGTTTTGACTGACTGTAAGAAGCGCCGAAATGACCTTTGATCCATATGTTGTTGTAGTGGATCAGATTACAGTCGAGTTCTGTCATGGAGCCCTTTGGAACGCCGCCGAAAAATACAACAAGCCCGCCTTTTTTAACCATATGTATACTTTGCGTTTGGGTTGCATTTACCGGTGTTGCGGAGATGACTTTATCCGCACCTTTTCCGTTAGTAAGTTCCTTGATGGTTTCAATTGGGTCAACTTCGGAACTGTTTACAGTAATATCTACACCGAATTGTTTTGACATTTGTAAGCGGCTCTCGTTGATATCAATCATAATTACTTTCTGTGCACCGCGGATCTTAGCAAGTTGTGCCATGAAACAACCAATTGGTCCAGAACCGATAATTACTAAAGTATCCGGATAGCCGACTTTTATATTTTCAAGACAGGCAAACACGGAAGTAAGAGGTTCGCCAAGACTTGCTGCATCAAAAGATACATCATCTGGAATTTCATAAATTCCACCGCGCCGGATTTTTTCTCCGCTTACTGCCACATATTGAGCAAATCCACCAGTTCCTGCAAGCTTTGCAACGGCAGTATTAGAACAGTTTTCACTATGTCCACTAATACATTCGTCGCATTCCATACAGTAAGTACCGGGAAATAGAAATAATCGCTCACCTACTTTATATTTATTTTGTTTGGCACCGACTTCGTCAACAAAACCAACAATTTCGTGACCATAGATAAAAGGATAGTTTCCTTTTCTGGAATCTGTGGTAAGATTACGAATATCAGAACCACAGAGACCAACAGACATAATCTTCAGGATAAGTCCATCCTCCGGACAAATGGGTTTGTCGGTTTCTTCGACACGGATATCGTTTGGGCCGTACATTAATGCTGCTTTCATTTTCATTATTTAACAGCTCCTTTCTATATTCATTTTTACACTATTTAGTATAGAAAGAAAAAAATAGAGTTTCAAACGGGTTATTTCCATATATAAACGGCAATAAAATTTGAAAGAGTCAAAAATTTCCTGTTAAAAAAGGAAAATACATTTTTGAGAACTGTGTGCAGATTTGCTATTGTCTAATTAGATGAATTATCAAAATGATAAGAAGGCGAGGAATTAAAATGGCAAAGATTGAAAACTATTTATTGGGAATGGATTGTGGAACAACGAACATAAAAGCAATTATTCTGGCAGAAGATGGAACGGTGGTAGCAGAAAGTTCAAGACCAAGTAAATTCTTATCTCCAGGTCCGAATATGCAGGAACAAGACGCCAATGAGTGGTGGCAAAATACTGTGGAAATTTTCAGAGCACTAACGGAAAAAGCCGGAGAAGCTGTTGTTAAACGCATTCGTGGTATTTGTATTAGTTCACATACGGTAACTATGCTTCCGGTGGATAAAGATGGGAATCCGTTAAGAAATGCGATGACATATCAAGATAGTCGTTCAGCAGCAGAACTTCATTATATTGTAGATACAATCGGATTTGATCGTTTTGTAGAAATTGTAGGGGGACAACCATCTGTAGCGTTTCTTCCGAATAAACTGTTGTGGTTTAAGAAAAATGAACCTGACCTATTTGCAAAAACTGCTTGCTTTTTACAGGCAAGTTCTTTCATTAATTACAAATTAACAGGAAAAATGACAACGGATATTGATCAGGCATCCAGAACGCAGTGCTTGGATATTTCCACGATGGAGTGGTCACAGGAAATTGCGGATGTTATTGGAATTGATCTGGATGCGATGTTACCAAAACCGCAGTTAGTAAATGATATTATTGGATTTGTGACAGAAGAGGCGGCGCAGGTGACAGGACTGATTGCAGGTATTCCTGTTGTGGCAGGCTGCAGTGATGCAATGGCGTCAATGCATGCAACAGGCATGAGCAGACTGGGAGAGGCAGGAGAATCTTCAGGAACAACTTCCCTGGTATTCGTTGGAAGTGATGTAAAGAGTGCGCCGGATATTCCGGTTGTAACAAAACCATGTTCTATAGACGGAATGCCTTGGATTTTTGATGCTCCTATTCAGACAAGTGGAGCTGCGTTAAAGTGGTTTATTGAAACCATGGCAGCAGAAGAAAGAGCTTATGCAGAGGCTCACGGAAAGAATATTTACACATATCTTAATGAATTAGCGTTGGATGCAAAACCAGGAAGCGGCGGATTATTTTTCTTCCCATATCTTCTTGGAGAGCGTGCACCATTGTGGAATGAATATGCAAGAGGTATGTTTATTGGTATGGGAATGGGAATGAAGCGGTGTGAGTTAGTACGATCTGTTTTTGAAGGAACGGCTTATGCGCTTCGTCATGTTATGGAAACAGTAAAAGCATCAGGAGCTAAAGCAAATGTACTTCGTATTTGCGGTGGTGGTGCAAAAAGCCGCACCTGGTCTCAGATTAAAGCGTCAATGTTGAAGATGCCGGTTTATTTGCTGGATGAAAAATCCGGAGATGTTCCGGTAGGAGATGCGCTGATTGTTGGACATAAAGTAGGGGTATTTCCGGATCTTACAAAAGCGGTTGAAAATATTGTAAAGGTAAACGAAATTATTCAGCCGGTAGATGAATGGGTAGCGGCTTACGACAAATTGTATCCGTATTATGTAGAAATGTATAAACATTTGGACAGAGATTTAAAGAGATTAAAGAATACTGTTGATGGCATGTATTAAAATTGTTTATTTTCAAACAACTCTTGCGTATATGTCCCAAACAGGATAAGCTATATTCAAGTAGACAATTCCGAAAGAGGAGGGACAGATATGTATTCATACGAAGAGATTTTGAAAGCAGACCCGGAAATTGCACAGGCGATTACAGATGAGATGAAGCGGCAGAACTCTCATATTGAACTGATCGCGTCAGAGAACTGGGTGAGTAAAGCAGTTATGGCGGCTATGGGAAGCCCGCTTACGAATAAGTATGCGGAAGGCTACCCTTCAAAACGATATTATGGAGGCTGTCAATGTGTGGACGTAGTAGAAAACCTAGCCAGAGACCGGGCAAAAGAATTATTTGGATGCGATTATGTCAATGTGCAGCCGCATTCAGGGGCGCAGGCAAATCTTGCGGTTTATTTTGCAATGCTTGAACCGGGAGATAAAATTCTTGGAATGAATCTCGACCATGGAGGGCATTTAACTCATGGATCACCGGTAAATCTGTCCGGAAAGTATTTTAAATCAACCTTTTACGGTGTGAATGATGATGGAGTGATTGATTACGAGGTGGTTCGTCAAAGAGCGATAGAAGAAAAGCCGAAGCTTATTGTTGCAGGGGCAAGTGCTTATGCAAGAATCATTGATTTTAAAAAATTCCGTGAAATTGCAGATGAGGTAGGTGCGTATCTTATGGTAGATATGGCACATATCGCCGGATTGGTAGCTGCAGGACTGCATCCAAGTCCAATACCGTATGCAGATGTGGTGACGACTACAACGCATAAGACACTGCGAGGACCAAGAGGAGGAATGATACTTTGGAATGAAAAAGCAAATGAAAAGTTCAACTTTGATAAAGCAATCTTCCCGGGCACACAGGGTGGACCGCTGGAGCATGTAATTGCGGGAAAAGCAGTATGCTTTAAAGAGGCGCTGCAGCCTGAATTTAAAGCATATCAGAAGCAGATCCTGGCAAATGCACAGGCGCTGGCAAATGCACTTATGGATAGAGGTGTAAAATTAGTATCCGGAGGAACCGATAATCATCTCATGCTCGTGGATTTAAGAGAAGAGCAGGTGACCGGAAAAGATTTGGAAAAACGATTAGACAGCGCGCATATTACTTGCAATAAGAATGCGATTCCGAACGATCCAAGATCACCATTCCTGACGAGCGGTGTGCGGCTTGGTACGCCGGCAGTGACGACGCGCGGAATGAAAGAAGAAGATATGGATGTCATAGCAGAAGCCATTTCTCTTGTTATCAAAGATGAAGCAAATGTGGAAAAGGCGAAAGAGCTGGTAGCAGGTCTTACAGAAAAATATCCATTAATTTAACATAATTCTATATGGAAAGTAAAGAGGGGACAGTTTCATGAAAGTATGCGACTGTCCCTCATCGTGTGTCTTGACGTTGATATGTCTATTTGATAAAATAGAAAAAGGGAAAAACTAAGGTTTATCAAGAAATATATTAGTTTACAAATGGATGTATATGGATAAATCTATGAGGGAGTATAATGAAATTGAATAAGGAGGAAAAACATGATGGATTTGACATTTGCAGAACAAGTCAAGATTATCTTAAGCAGAAGAGGGATGACAATTAAAGAACTCGCAGAATTGATCGAGAAGCATACCGGAAAGAAAATGTCCCGTCAGAATTTGACACAGAGATTAGGACGTGACAATTTTCAAGAGCAGGATATGCGTATGATTGCGGGGATTTTAGGATGCCCTTTCTATCTCAATATTCTAGATGAAAACATATCCGTTGAAGCTGAAGAACCCCATAGGGAAGATAAGGAAAATTATATAGAAGAAGTGCAGGAACCTGTCGAAGCAGTTTATGAAGAGCCTGCGGCAGAAGAGTATGCAGAGGAAGTCTATGAAGAGCCTGCGATAGAAGAATATGCAGAGGAGATCTATGAAGAGCCTGCAATGCAGGAAGAGTCGCTCGAGGAAATTTTGGAAGAGGCTGCAGCGTTAGAGCGAGAGAATAAGGAATTTGAACATAGACAGTCGGAGAACAAAGAACAAGAGAAGAAGCAGGACAACCGAACAGTCTTTGAAGATGGAGAGAATAAAGGAAAGAAACATAGCTGGACATCTTATTTAAGACGAAGAAAGAAACAAGTAGAAGAACCGGTGAAGCCGGCAGAAGAAGAGGTTCAGACACAACCAGTGGAAGAAGAGCCGAAAGACATGTTTGAGACAGAGACAATTTCTCTTGAGGAAGACGATGCAAAAGAAGTAAATTCATTTACCGAATATGCAGAGGAGAAAGTAAAGGAGCTTCAGCCGGAAGGTACGGAAGAAGAGGACCTTGAAAAAGGTGATATTAATCCGTACACCGGACACGAGTATCAGTCCAACAGTGTGCGCATGCACCCAAGCCGTATTGGTTATGTACAGGTCTACGACAGAGGCGAGCATCAGTGGACAGATATGACAGAATGGGCGTTCCTCGGATACCAGGAGCGGAAAAAAGTTCTTCTTGGGAAAGATTATGAACCACCAATCTATTTGGATTAGGAAAGAGTGACACACATGAATTGGGAACAGTTGTTATCGACGAAGCGAAGCAGAGGTTCGTCCAATAAAAATAAATACCTGAAGAATACGGATCTTCGCAGTGAGTTTGAAAAAGACTACCATCGGATTATCGGCAGTGCGTCTTTTCGGCGCCTGCAGGATAAGACGCAGGTGTTTCCGCTGGATAAAAGTGATTTTATCAGGACGCGTCTGACACATTCTCTTGAAGTATCGTCTTTTGCGAAATCACTGGGGCAGAATATTGGAGAGAATATCTTATTATATAAAAAAGATCCGGGCTTTACGCCAAGAATGAAGGAAGATATTTGCAGTATATTACAATGTGCGGGGCTGATACATGATATCGGCAACCCGCCATTTGGTCATTTTGGAGAATTGGCTATTCGAGAGTGGTTTGAGCGGAATCTTCCGGCTCTTAAGTTTCACGGGGAGCCGATTGATCAGATATTGACAGAACGGATGCGTGAAGACTTGTATCATTTTGAAGGAAATGCGCAGGCGCTCAGATTGGTGAGCAAACTTCATTTCCTTGTGGATGAGCATGGGATGAATCTTACGTATGCGTTACTTAATACGATTGTTAAATATCCGGTGGCTTCCGATGAGATAGATCCGAAATCCGGGAATATAAAAGATAAGAAATTAGGCTACTATCTGGCTGATGAGAACATTTTCAGAGAGATCCAGGAAGCGACAGGGACAAATGGCAGGCGGCATCCGCTGACCTTCATTTTGGAGGCGGCAGATGATATTGCATATAAGACTGCGGATATCGAAGATGCTTTTATCAAGGGATTTATCAGCTATCAGAAATTATTGGAAGAGCTGACAGAGCTGCAGGTAATGTATGGAAAAAGTGATGCCAATGCGTTTAATCCTGCGAGGCTTCTGGATGAGTTATACTTACGGGGAAAAGACAAACACGTCGAAGATCCGGAGGAGTATGCGATTAAAAATTGGATCGTCCGTGTACAGGGCTTCCTGATCAATTGTGCCACGTATGGATTTACATCAAATTATAATGAGATTATGGCAGGAAGATATGAACATGATCTGTTTTATCATACATTTGCCGAGAAATTAATGGACATGCTGGGAGATCTGGCATTCCGGGAAGTATTTACTTCTGATACGATTTACCGTATGGAAGTGGCAGAAGCGACGATGATTGATTATCTGATGGATCGTTTTGTATCTGCAGTAATCAAATATGATGATAAAGAAGAGAAAATGGGAACGCTGGATATCAGAATGGTTTCATTCATTTCCAGCAATTATAAGAATGCATATCATTTTCAGGCGCAGGGAAAATCGGATGAAGAGCGATTATATTTGCGGCTCCTTCTGGTGACCGATTATATTTGCGGAATGACAGACAGTTATGCGAAAAGATTATATCAGGAATTAAAGGCAATTTTATAATTGCGGTATTTTTTGTATGGAACAGGAATAGATTGTGATAAATGATCTCTTAGGAGTGACAATTTGAAACGATTTATCCGATATCTGTACGAGTATGAAGAGGGCAGAAGAATCCGTAATGTAGGGTTTGTAAAAGTAGATCAGCAGGAACAGGAGTGTATGATCCATATATACGGAAAGGGACTGCATCTGAACATGGGAGAAACACTGGAACTTTACCTGTTCTATGAAGAGAACGGATTGTGTGTCGGAGTCTGGCAGGGAGAAATAACGAACATTAATCCGGCAGTGAACTATCGGCTGCATTATACGGAAGAAGATACCGGAGAGGCAGAAAATTTCTCTAAAATACGAGGCATTGTGTTAAAAAATCATGGCGACCGAAAATATGCAGCTGTGTGGGATGATATGCCGGCAGATGTGGAACATATGAAGATCTGGGAGAGAAAAGAAGAACCGATAGAAATGGAAGAAGAGGCAGAAGAGGAAGAGGAGAAAGAAGCGGAAAAATCAGAAGTAGAAGAAAAAGCAGATGAACGGGAAGAGCTTGAAGACAGTTCCAAGACCTGTGAGATTCAGGAGGAAACGGAGGCTCTTGCATGCGAACCTATTGGACGGTATCATGCGAGGAAAATTCAGCGGAAGGAGCTGTCGAGGCTGCCCAGATGTGAATGGAAGCTGTCCAATAATCAATTTTTACTTCACGGATATTATAATTATCATCATCTTGTTTTTCTGGAGGAGGAGCAGATGATGTACCTTGGAGTTCCGGGTATCTTCCACGAAGAAGAAGCCAAGGCAGCAGGGGTATTTGGTTTTCCGCAGTTTATTCCGCTTACCGAAACAGATCTTGAATTGCCGGAAGAGGAATGCGAAGGAGAAAGCTTCGGATACTGGTGCCGTCAGATCTGCAACCCTTATCGCTGTCAAGAAAGAAAGTAATGGAGTAGATTTATGGTAAATACAGATGAGAAGTACATGAAGGAAGCGATTAAGCAGGCGAAAAAAGCATATGCAATAGGCGAAGTGCCAATCGGATGTGTGATCGTATATGAAGATAAAATTATTGGACGGGGATATAATCGGAGAACCATCGACAAAAATACACTGGCGCATGCAGAGCTTCAGGCAATTCGAAAAGCCAGTAAGAAAATGGATGATTGGAGACTGGAAGGTTGTACGATGTATGTTACATTGGAGCCGTGTCAGATGTGCTCCGGTGCAATCGTTCAGTCGCGCATGGATAGAGTTGTCGTAGGCTGTATGAATCCGAAAGCAGGCTGCGCCGGCTCTATTTTAAATCTGCTGAATGTGCCGGAGTTTAATCATCAGGTGGAACTTACGACCGGGGTACTTGGAGAGGAATGCAGTCAGATGATGAAAGCATTTTTTAAGGAATTGCGCGAAAAAAAGAAAAAAACTATCCGGCATACAGCTGAATAGTTATAAAAAACGTGCATTGCGCTTCGAACAAGTGCTCACAGACGTTACCTTGACAGTTAACTCAGACCAGGCACCCTTACGGCACCCGGAAGCTTCTGCTTAGTGCTGCTTCGTTCCCGACCTGACACGGTTCACAGATTTCCGTCGCGTAAGACCCAGTCATCAACGCCACTTGTCAAGGGCAGCCCTGCAAGACAATGCCCTCTGCGCAATATCACCCCTGCTATAGCGGATTGCAGGTTCAAGGTACCGCTAACACCCCGGCTGCACGAGTCTATATTTTATCGTGTTTTGGCTGAAATGTCAATGGGGATTGAAAAACTGGAGGAAATTATGAAAATATTACTGACTGCGATAAATTCGAAATATATTCATTCTAATCTGGCAGTGTACGCACTGAAGGCTTATGCGCTGAAACAAGATACGCCGGAAGATGTCGAGATAGAAATTGCAGAGTACACGATCAATCAGCAACTGGACCATATTATGATGGATATTTATGAGAGGAAACCGGATGTACTTTGCCTGTCCTGTTATATCTGGAATCTTTCATATGTAGAGCGGCTGGCAGAAGAAATAAAGAAATTAAGAAGGGACATGCCTATATGGGTCGGCGGTCCGGAAGTATCGTACGATTCGGCAGATGTTCTGAAAAGGCTTCCGTCAGTTACAGGAGTTATGAAGGGCGAAGGAGAAGAAACCTTTGCAGAATTAATACGTCTGTACGAAGAGAAAAGGGCGGATGAGCGCGCTCTTGCAGGGATAAAAGGAATCACTTTCAGAAAGGATAACGGAGAAATAGCGGAAAATGAATGGCGCATGCCGATGGACTTAAGTAAAGTGCCTTTTGTCTATGAAGATATGGCAGAATTTGAACATAAGATCATATATTATGAGACAAGCCGGGGCTGCCCGTTTTCCTGCAGCTATTGTCTGTCTTCGGTAGATAAGAAGCTGAGGTTTCGCGATATAGAATTGGTGAAGAAAGAACTTCAATTTTTCCTCGACCACAGAGTACCGCAGGTGAAATTTGTTGACCGTACATTTAACTGCAATCACCAGCATGCGATCGCAATCTGGAGCTATCTGTTGGAACATGATAATGGAGTGACAAATTTTCATTTTGAAATATCCGCAGATCTATTAAATGAAGAAGAACTTCGTTTAATGAAACAGATGCGCCCGGGGCTCATTCAGCTGGAAATCGGTGTGCAGTCTGTGAATCCCGAGACGATACGGGAAATTAAGCGGACAATGAATCTTAAGAAACTAAAAGAGATTGTCGGACAGGTGAGAGGGTTTGGAAATATCCACCAGCACTTAGATCTGATCGCAGGTCTTCCTTATGAAGATATGGAAAGCTTTGCACGTTCATTTGATGAGGTGTATCATATGTATCCGCAGCAGCTCCAACTTGGATTTTTGAAGGTGTTGAAGGGATCTTATATGGAAGAGAAGAAAGAAGACTATGGATTGGTCTATCAGAGTTGTCCGCCATATGAGGTACTCTGCACGAACTGGCTGTCTTATGAGGAAGTGCTTCGTCTGAAAGGGATTGAAGAGATGGTTGAGGTATATTACAACAGCCATCAGTTCGAATATACAATAGATGCACTGGAAAAAGAATATGCTTCACCGTTTGCCATGTATGAAGACATCTGGGCTTATTATAAAGAGCTGGGGTTTCACAACATACAACATAAAAGAAGTGCAAGGTATGAGATATTGTTAGCGTTTGTAACGAGAAAGTGTCGGGAGAAACAAGAATATTTCCGGGAACTTCTAACATATGATTATTATCTCCGGGAAAATGCTAAGACACGTCCGGATTTTGCCGGAGAGGTTAAGCATTCCAAAGAAGCAGTGAGAAACTTTTATGCAGCAGAAGAAAAGGAAAGACGATACTTAGAAGGTTATGAACAATTTGATAAAAATCAGATGAGAAAAATGACACATATAGAAACATTTTTGACACTTGGGAAAACGGTACTTTTTGACTATCGCAGGAGAAATCCATTGAATGATGACGCACATACAGTAGAGATTCCATTTATGACATAAAGAACGGAATTTCCAGATAGTGATTGTTGCAAAAAGGCAATAAAAAGTATAAAATATGGTGTATCGAAAAGAGGGATAGAAAAATGGATTTTAATAACAAAAAAGTAAGAAAAATTGTTGCGATTGTTATTATGGTTGTCATCGTTGCGATGATTGCAACAACGATCATTCCGGCAATGATGGTCTAAGAGGAAACAAGAGGAAAAGAAGGGGCGGCAGGTACTAAATATGGTACAGCAGAAGAGAAAACGAAGAAATATGAGAAGTGCAAAAAGAGCGGCACTGAGGCGGAAAAGAAAGAGACAGGTTCTTTTCGGTCTCATTTTGGTGTGTATTTTATTCGTTTGGGGCATTTCATATTTCCTGCTTTATCGCTCGGTGTCTAAATATCCGAAAGATAAGATCTGTGACAATATTTACATTGGTTCCGTGAATGTGTCAGGTATGACGAAAGAAAAAGCAGTGAAAGAGCTTGAGAAGCATCTCCAGGAAGACGGAGAGATAAAGGCTACTTTAAAAGTGCAGAAAAAAAGTGTGGAAGTTTCATTGGCTGATCTGGGGCTTAATTATGGTGATGTTGAGAAAGTCGCACAAAAAGCAGTGGATTATGGAAAAAAAGGAAGCGTTGCCGGACGATATTTTAAGCTGCGGAAATTGAAAAAAGAAAAAGTGGTGTTTGACAAGAGCATAGCACTGAAAGATAAGACCGCCAAGTCTGTAGTAAAGGAAAAAGCAGTTCCGCTTGCATCCCATGCGGTAGATGCATCCATTACAATTGAAGAGTCCGGACCGGTGATCACAGAGGCAAAAGAAGGAAAGACGGTAGATATTCCGAAATCCATTGACGCATTGGAACAGTATTTGAATACAGAGTGGAAACACAAAGATTTTTCGATCAAAATGGTTATGAAGAAGGAACAGCCGAAAGTAAAAGAGAAAGATCTTCAGAGCATTACGGATGAATTGGGAAGTTTCTCAACAGATGCAGGCGGCGGTGAACGCTGGAAGAATCTGAAAACAGGAGCAGAGATGTTAAATGGGACAGTGCTGATGCCGGGAGAGGAAGCGTCGGTACATGATCTGACGGCACCGTATGATGAAGAACACGGATATGTTCCGGCAGGCTCTTACGAAAATGGACAAGTCGTGGACAGTTACGGAGGAGGAATCTGTCAGGTATCAACTACGCTTTATAATGCGTTGCTTTATTCGGAAGTGGAGATTACGAAGCGTTACCCGCACTCTATGCTGATCAATTATGTGGAGCCGTCAAGAGACGCTGCGATCGCAGGAGATACAAAAGATCTTAAATTTAAGAATAATTACGATACACCGATTTATATCCACGGTGGAATCGATGATAATAATCAGCTTACTTTTGCCATTTACGGAAAAGAGACAAGACCGGAAAACAGGAAAATTAAGCTGGTGAGTGAGACAACCAAGACCGAAGAATATTCTGTAACTTATAAAACCAATTCAGAAGCAGCGATTGGAAGTATGGAATATACAGGAAGTCCACATATCGGTAAGACAGCAAGGCTTTGGAAAGTAATCTACGAAGATGGGGAGGAAGTCGGAAAAGAGCAGATCAATGACAGCTACTATAAAAAGTCAGACCAGATCATTGAGGTGGGAATCAAGTCCGATAACCCGGAGGCATCAGCGCTTGTAAGAAATGCGGTTGCAACACAGGATAAAGATAAGATTAACGCGGCAATTGCACAGGCGTCCGCAATATAGGGAAGAATCTTGCGGGACAGGATGGAGAAGAGACATGAGGCTAGAGACAGAAAAAGAAGTGATGATAAGTAAACAGGTTGAGGCGTGCGGATATTCCAAGCAAATCGGAGTCTATGCGATTGCAGCGGTAGTTAATGCACTGCAGGCGGAGGGGGCAGAAGAATTTGGTCTTGGTGTCCGAGTGGCGATTCCTGCATTTGGATATACATCCAGAATTCATGGTATTGAAAAACATATACGTGCAGTCTGCAGGCAGAGAGGATATGAGCTGCTGGAGCTGGAAGGGAAAAAGCACCCGGCGCTTCGTCTTCCGCAGGTGACGGTGACCGGGATCGCAAGGGCAGAGCAAACGGACAAAGAGGGAAAAGAAAATCTTCTTAAGAGCGGAAATAGTATTGTTTTTACAAAATGGCTTGGCATGGAAGGTATGGTCCGTATTGCAGAAGAAAAAGAGGAATCATTAAAAGAGCGTTTTTCTGCCGGATTCTTAAAGCAGATTCAATCATACCGTGAAAGTATTTTTGCAGAAAAAGAGATTCTGACTGCAATAGAGCAGGGAAATGTCTGGATGGATCAGATAGGAGAAGGGGGAATTCTTGCAGCGCTTTGGAGGCTGTCGGCAGCAGCAGGAAGCGGAATCCGCGTAGATATGAAGCGGCTTCCGATTTTACAGGAAACGGTGGAAGTGTGTGAATATTTTCACCTCAATCCTTATCAGCTGGCGTCCGCAGGAAGCTTTCTGATGGTGACAGAGAATGCAGAAGCGTTATGTCAGCGACTGGCAGAACAAGGGATTCCTGCGTCCATCATCGGTCAAATTACAGATAATAATGATAAGATCATACATAACGGAGAAGAAATCCGTTATATCGATCGTCCGGCACCGGATGAAATATATAAAATCTTCGAAACATAGAAATGACGGGATTGTTGCGCGCATTGCCACAACAATCCTTTTTAAAATTATAAAAATAAACATATATTTTAAGGAGGAATTACATATGTTAAATATTGTACTTCACGAGCCGGAGATCCCAGCAAATACAGGAAATATCGGACGCACATGCGTGGCTGCCAATGCGAGGCTTCATCTGATCGAGCCGTTAGGGTTCCGGTTAAATGAAAAAAATCTGAAAAGAGCAGGAATGGATTACTGGAAAGATCTGGATGTGACAACATATATCGATTATAACGACTTTCTGGAAAAGAATCCGGGAGCTAAGATTTATATGGCAACTACGAAGGCTGAGAAAATATATACAGAAGTTAAGTATGAGCCGGATTGTTATATTATGTTTGGAAAAGAAAGCGCAGGAATACCGGAAGAGATTCTTGTGAATCATAAAGAAGACTGTATTAGGATTCCGATGGTTGGAGATATCCGCTCCCTCAATCTCGGAAATTCAGCGGCAATTGTTTTGTACGAAGCACTGCGCCAGAATGGTTTTGAGGGGATGAATCTAGAAGGTCATTTGCATCATTTGAAATGGTAATACTGTGATGTGATAAAACGACATAGTTGTAAGATAATTGAGCGAATTGTGTGGCATTAGACTAAAGTTCATAGAAATGTTATGAAAAATTTATAGACATTTCCACATAATCATATTATAATTTAATTTAAATTACAAAAAAAGTTGTTATCAAAATAGGAGAGGTGGTGACAGAATGGTAGAAGAAACCATTAAGACCATCAAGGAGACGGAGAGTGAAGCAGAGGAAATATTAAAAGCAGCCGATGTAACATGTACCTCGATCCTTGAAAAAGCTGCTGCATCTGCCAATGAAATAAAAGAACAGGCGGAGGAGAAAGCGAAAGAGAAGGCGAAAGCGGCGCTTAGCGCAGCGAAAGATGCCGGAGATATTTCTACCAGGGAAGCGCTCGCCAGGGTAGACGAAGAGATTGCAGAATTGAAAAAAGCCGCGCAGGCAAAAGAAAAAGAAGCAATTGATTCG
>FR892671.1:139204-254040 GCA_000433535.1 Dorea sp. CAG:317 | reverse complement strand
AGTGGAATAAAAGTAAAGGAGGGATGAAGCTATGGCAATCTTGCAGATGCAAAGAGTTAGTATCTGCGCGCTTAAGAAAGATCGTAAGGCAATTCTGGAGAAGATACAATCCCTTGGAGTCATGGAAATGAGTCAGGTTGCCGAAGACGAAAAAGGCTTTGAGAAAATGGACACGTTAAGTGCACGGCAGGATTTTGAGAAGAAGACACATCTTACAGAAGCTGCTCTCCATGTTCTTGACGAGTACGCTCCGGCCAAGACATCTATGTTTGCCGGTTTGGAAGGAAAGAAGCTGATCAGTCAGGAAGAGTTTCAAGAAGCCATTTTAGGGAAAGACGAAGCGATACAAAATGCCAACATTCTGATTGCGAAGAGTAAAGAGATTGCGGAGAAAAAGGCAGGGATACTGAAGCTTGAAAATCAGATAGAGATCCTTCATCCGTGGCTGTCTTTAGACGTGCCGATGACATATACCGGTACGAAAAAAGTTGCAATGCTGCTTGGAACAATGGCAGCAGATACTACGACAGAACGCATATATGCTCTTGTGGCAGAGCATTGTCCGGAAGAGACGCCTGACATAGAAGTGCAGGTGATTGAGAAAGATAAGGACGCACTTTATCTGACCGTGTTCTGTATGAAAGAAAATGTTGGAAAGGTAGAAGAAGCGCTTCGAGCGGGCGGATTCGCAAGACCATCGCAGATGACAGATCAGGTTCCGGCAAAAGAAAAAGAGGAGCTTGAGCAGAAGGTGGAAGCCCTGAAGCAGGAAATTAAAAAAGATGAGGAAACGATCGCAGAATATCGGGATGCGAGAAATAGCCTGAAGGTAGTCGGAGATTATTTCCGAATGCGGGCAGATAAGTATCAGATTCTTGGAACGATTCCACAGTCTCAGAGAACCTTTCTCGTCAGCGGGTATGTGCCGGAGAAGGTCGTGCCGGCAATCCAAAAAGCGATTGGAGATAATTATGACTGTGTGATAGATATCGAAGCGCTGGGTGAAGAGGAAGAGGCACCGACACTTCTTGAGAACAATGGCTTTTCTGAGTCGGTAGAGGGTATTGTAGAATCTTACGGACTCCCGAAGAAAGGGGAAATCGACCCGACAACGATTATGTCATTTTTCTATGTATTTTTCTTTGGAATGATGTTATCGGATGCCGCATATGGAGCGATTATTGCGATTGCGTGTTTTGTCATGCTGAAGAAATTCCCGAGAATGAGTGAAAGCATGCACAAGTCGATAAAGTTATTTATGTATTGCGGACTCTCGACGGTAATCTGGGGAATTCTGTTCGGCGGATACTTTGGAAATATTGTAGATATTGTATCACAGAAGTTTTTTGGAACAACGGTTACGATCGATGCACTGTGGTTCATGCCGTTGAACGATCCGATGAAATTGCTCGTATACTCGATGCTGTTTGGTGTGATTCATTTATTTGTCGGTCTCGGCATCAAGGGGTATCTGTGCCTGAAAGATCACAAGGTTATGGATTTCTTCTGCGACGTAGTGTTATGGTTTATGCTTCTTGTGGGATTGATCCTCATGCTTTTGCCAAGTGATATATTTGCATCTATCGCACAGACAACAATTGTGTTCCCGCCGGCGCTTAATATGCTTGCCAAAGGACTTGCGATTGCAGGAGCAGTCGGAATTGTCCTCATGTCGGGAAGAAGCAGCAAGAATCCGGGACTTCGGATCGCGCTTGGAGCATATGATTTGTATAATATTACCGGATGGTTAAGTGATGTATTATCCTACTCCCGTCTGTTAGCCCTTGGGCTTGCTACCGGAGTTATCGCATCCGTAATCAATCAGATGATCGGAATGTTCCCGAATAATATACTTGGAATTATTTTATTCGTTGTGTTCTTTGTTGTGGGACATACGCTGAATCTGGCGATTAATTTATTGGGCGCATATGTACACACAAACCGTCTTCAGTTTGTAGAGTTCTTCGGAAAATTCTACGAAGGCGGAAGCAGACCATTTCGGCCATTTCATTCAGATACAAAATATGTAGATGTTCAGAGTAATGCAGATTAATAATAAGCGAAGTTAACAACATATAAGGAGGAAATGTAGACTATGAGTATTATGGAAAATTTAGGAATCGTATATGCGCTTCTGGGCGCGGCAATTGCGGTATTACTGGCAGGTGCGGGATCTGCAATGGGTGTAGGTATTGCAGGACAGGCGGCAGCCGGAGTTGTAACAGAAGACCCAAGTAAGTTTGCCAAGGTTTTGATCATGCAGCTTCTTCCTGGTACACAGGGACTTTACGGACTGCTGGTTGGATTTATCACATTATCTAAAATTGGTATTTTAGGCGGCGGCGTTGCAGATGTCAGTGTGCAGACAGGTCTTATGATTCTGGCAGCATGTCTTCCGATTGGTATCGTTGGACTGATCTCAGGAGTTGCACAGGGGAAAACAGCAGCTTCTTCTATCGGTATCGTAGCAAAGAAGCCGGATCAGTTTGGTAAAGCTATGCTGTTCCCTGCAATGGTAGAGACATATGCAATTCTTGCACTTTTGATTTCTTTCCTTGCAGTAAATGGAATTCAGGTCTAAGAAGGAGTAAAAGGCTATGACTGGATTAGAGAAAATGAAAAGCCAGATTCTGAGCGAAGCCAGGGCTTTGGCAGACAATAAGGTCGAAGAAGCAAAAGCGGATGCTCAAAAGATCACAAGTCAGGCCGAGGCAGAAGCAGAGAAATCAAGTGAACTTGCACAGCGCAAGTCAGAGGCAGATGTGAAAGCTTATGAAGAGAGAGTGGCATCGGCAATTGATCTTAAGAGAAGAACCAGAATTCTGGAAGCGAAGCAGGAAGTAATCGCAGATGTGCTTAAGAAAGCATACGATTCCCTGATTGCTATGGACGAGAAAGAATATTTTGCTCTTCTTCTTAAGATGCTTGATAAATATGCACTGCCGGAAGCAGGAGAGATCTTTTTTGCAGCTTCTGACCTTGCGAGAATGTCGAATGATTTTCGGGCAGAAGTAGAAAAATCGGCAGCATCAAAAGGCGGAAGTCTGGTCATCTCGGAAGAAGGCAGAAAAATAGAAAATGGATTTGTCCTCGCCTATGGAGGCATAGAAGAAAATTGTACCTTGCAGGCAATTTTTGATGCGAAAAAAGATGAGTTGTCTGATAAAGTGCATCGTATCATATTCGCGTAACGCGCAACAGGAGGAGTAACATGAGTGAAAAGTATACCTATGCGGTTGCGCGCATAAGGGCGCTGGAAGTTTCCCTGTTTTCTAACAGCACCATTGATCAGCTGATCGGGTGCCAGAGCTATGAGCAGTGTCTTCAGTTCCTGGAAGAGAAGGGATGGGGAGACTCTGAAACATCGGGAAACGCCGAGGCCATATTGACCAGAGAAGAAGAAAAGGTGTGGGAAGTGGTAAAGGAATTATCCGTTGGAATGGAACACTTTGCGGTGCTTTCTTATCCGAAGCTTTTTCACAATCTGAAAGCAGCCATCAAGGAAACCTGTACGGAAGGGAAAAAACGCCACATTTTCTATGAAGATGTATCCATTCCGGGCAGTGAGATGCTGGAGATTGTGAAGGAGAAGAACTTTGGTAAGCTTCCGGCAAATATGCAGCATGTGGCAGCAGAAGCGTATGAATCTTTTCTTCATACAGGAGACGGTCAATTGTGCGACGTGATGATCGACAGGGCAGCGCTTGATGCAATCTATAAAGCGGGAAAAGAAGCAAAAGACCAGATTATTCGGGATTATGCAGAATCTACCGTTGCAGTTGCAGATATAAAGATTGCCGTGCGTGCGCAGAAAACCGCAAAATCAATAGAATTCATGAAGCGGGCGATGGCAGAATGTGATAGCGTCAGTGTTGATAAGCTTGCAAAAGCAGCATTGGCAGGAGCAGATGCACTGAGAGATTATCTGCTCGGAACCGTCTATGCGGAAGGGGCAGAAGCGTTAGCGGAATCTCCGTCTGCATTTGAACGCTGGTGCGATAATCGTATTATTGAAACCATCAGTCCGCAGAAATATAATGCATTTACAATAGGTCCTGTGATTGCTTATGTGATCGCAAGACAGAATGAAATAAAAACGGTGCGAATCATTCTTTCCGGTAAGCGAAGTGATCTGCCGGATGATTCTATTCGGGAAAGGGTAAGGGAAATGTATGTATAAGATTGCAGTATTAGGCGATTACGATAGCATTTACGGTTTCGCTGCACTGGGACTTGATACATTTCCGGTTGAGACTCAGGAAGAAGCCGCAGAGATGCTTTCAAAACTGGCAGCAGGAGATTACGGTGTGATCTATATCACGGAAGCGTGTGCCGCACAGTTAAAGCATGAGATTTCAAAATATCAGGAGCAGATCATTCCGGCTATTATCCAGATTCCGGGAATTGCAGGAAATACCGGAGCCGGAGTAGCGGGAGTGAAAAAATCCGTAGAGATAGCTGTAGGATCTGACATTTTGTTTGGTGACAGCTAAACCATGCCGGTGTAAGAGCTGTGCAGTGGTAAATTTGTAGGAAAGGTAAGGTGATTCGTCCACATGAGTAGTACAGGTACGATCAAAAAAGTAGCAGGACCGCTGGTCATCGCGTCCGGTATGCGTGATGCGAATATGTCCGACGTTGTACGTGTCAGCGAGAAACGTCTGATCGGAGAGATCATCGAGATGCATGGTGATGAGGCATCCATTCAGGTATATGAAGAGACGTCAGGTCTTGGACCTGGTGAGCCGGTAGAATCTACAGGCGCACCAATGTCCGTAGAACTTGGCCCTGGTCTTATCACAAGCATTTACGATGGAATCCAGCGTCCGCTTGATGATATTATGAAGATTTCAGGAAATAACTTACAGCGTGGAGTTGAGGTTGCATCCCTGAAGAGAGATAAAAAATGGGAATTTGTCCCGGTTGCAAAAGTCGGTGATGAGGTGTCCGCAGGAGATGTACTCGGCACCGTTCAGGAAACCGCAGTTGTAGAACAGAAAATTATGGTTCCGTATGGTCTTGCAGGTACGGTGAAAGAGATCAAAGCAGGAGAATTTACCGTAGAGGAAGTGGTGGCTGTTCTCTCGACAAAAGACGGTGATAAGGAGCTTACAATGATGCAGAAGTGGCCGGTTCGTAAAGGACGTCCATATGTGAAAAAGCTTCCTCTCGACGCACCGCTTGTAACAGGACAGCGTGTAGTAGATACCTTCTTCCCGATCGCAAAAGGCGGTGTAGCTGCCGTTCCGGGACCTTTCGGAAGTGGTAAAACAGTGATCCAGCATCAGCTTGCGAAATGGGCAGAGGCAGATATCGTAGTTTATATCGGATGTGGTGAGCGTGGAAATGAGATGACGGACGTTTTGAATGAATTCCCGGAGCTGAAGGACCCGAAGACAGGTCGTTCCCTGATGGAGAGAACCGTTCTGATCGCAAATACATCCGACATGCCGTTTGCAGCTCGTGAGGCATCTATTTATACAGGAATTACAATCGCAGAATATTTCCGTGATATGGGATACTCGGTAGCGTTGATGGCAGACTCAACATCCCGTTGGGCAGAGGCTCTTCGTGAGATGTCAGGACGTCTGGAAGAAATGCCGGGTGAGGAAGGATATCCGGCATACCTTGGATCTCGTCTTGCAGAATTCTATGAGAGAGCAGGACGTGTACAGTCGCTTGGAAAAGAAGGAAGAGAAGGTTCTCTGTCTGTAATCGGAGCAGTATCTCCACCGGGTGGTGATACTTCTGAGCCGGTATCGCAGGCAACGCTTCGTATCGTGAAGGTGTTCTGGGGATTGGATTCTGCGCTGGCATATAAGAGACATTTCCCGGCGATCAACTGGCTGACCAGCTATTCCCTGTATCTCGACAATATGCGGGATTGGTTTAACAATACGGTAGCAGAAGACTGGATGAGTGACAGACAGAGAATGATGAGCCTTTTGACAGAAGAGGCGGCTCTGGAAGAAATTGTGCAGATGGTAGGTATGGATGCGCTGTCTCCGAGTGACCGTCTGAAAATGGAGGCGGCAAGATCAATCCGTGAAGACTTCTTACATCAGAACTCTTTCCATGAGATTGATACGTACACACCGCTTCGCAAACAGTATTTGATGATGAAACTCGTACTTGCCTTTTACGATCAGGCAAGCGAAGCACTGGCAAAAGGCGCTCCGATGAAAGAGCTTCTGGTTATGGAAGTAAGAGAGCGAATCGGACGTTATAAATATACAACTACCGATCAGATTGAAGAAGAGTACGAGAAGATCATGAATGAACTTCGAGAAGAAATTAAAGGAACATTCGGGAAGGAGGACTTCTAATTATGCCAAAAGAATATAGAACAATTCAGGAAGTTGCCGGACCGCTGATGATGGTAAAAGGAGTAGAGGGCGTTACCTTTGATGAGCTTGGAGAAATCGAGCTTGCCAGTGGAGAAAAACGTCGTTGTAAAGTCTTAGAAGTAGATGGAGACAATGTGGTTGTACAGCTCTATGAAAATGCAGCCGGTATTAATTTGAGTAACAGTAAAGTGCGTTTTCTTGGACGAACAATGGAATTGGGTGTGTCCGGCGATATGCTCGGACGTGTCTTCGATGGACTTGGACGTCCGATTGATGATGGCCCGGAGATTTTACCGGAAGAAAGAAGAGATATTAATGGTCTTCCGATGAATCCGGCAGCAAGAGTATATCCGGAGGAATTTATCCAGACGGGAGTATCTGCCATTGACGGACTGAATACATTGGTTCGTGGACAGAAGCTGCCAATCTTCTCCTGTTCCGGTCTGCCGCATTCTCAGCTGGCAGCCCAGATTGCAAGACAGGCGAAGGTACGCGGTACAGACGAAAAATTCGCGGTTGTATTTGCCGCTATGGGTATTACATTTGAAGAGTCCAACTATTTCATAGAGTCCTTCAAAGAGACCGGAGCGATTGATCGAACCGTGCTGTTTATTAACCTGGCAAATGACCCGGCGGTTGAGCGTATTTCCACACCTCGTATGGCGCTGACTGCGGCAGAATATCTGGCATTTGAGAAAGATATGCATGTATTGGTTATCTTGACAGATATCACAAACTACGCAGACGCACTTCGTGAGATTTCTGCAGCGAAGAAAGAGGTTCCGGGACGTCGTGGATATCCGGGCTATATGTATACAGACCTTGCGACCATGTATGAGAGAGCCGGACGCCAGAGAGGCAAGAACGGAAGTATTACAATGATCCCGATTCTGACAATGCCTGAGGATGATAAGACACATCCAATTCCGGACCTTACCGGATATATCACAGAGGGACAGGTAATCTTAAGCCGTGAGCTGTACCGAAAGGGATTGCAGCCGCCAATCGATGTATTACCGTCACTTTCCCGTCTGAAAGATAAAGGTATCGGAGAAGGAAAGACAAGAGCAGACCACTCCAACACGATGAACCAGTTATTTGCAGCATACTCTCGTGGTAAAGATGCCAAAGAGCTGATGACGATTCTCGGAGAAGCAGCACTTACAGAAATAGATCTGAAATATGCAGAATTCGCAGAAGCGTTCGAGAAAGAATACGTATCTCAGGGGTATAACACAGATCGATCCATAGAAGAAACATTAGAAATCGGCTGGAAACTCCTGTCTATGCTGCCAAGAGCAGAACTGAAACGTATCGATGACAAATTCTTAGATATGTATTATGGAAAGCAATAAGCCATGCACAGATATAGAAAAGGTATCATGCAAGCTTGCTTGCAAATGAGAACTTTTCTATATCTGTATAGGGCGCAAGCCCGCAGCGAGAAGGAGCGAAGCGGATTCGAGCTGGGCATGGCTAGAAAGCCGAAAGGGCGAGGGCCCGCAGCGAGAAGGAGCGAAGCGGATTCGAGCTGGGCATGGCGAAAAAGCCGATAAGGCGAGGGCCCGCAGCAAACCCAAATGAAGGAGGAAAACGATGGCTAAAAAGCAGATTACTCCTACCCGTATGGAGCTGACAAAAACAAAGAAAAAGCTTGTTACAGCCAGAAGAGGACACAAACTTCTGAAAGATAAGCGAGACGAGCTGATGCGTCAGTTTCTTGAACTGGTCAAGGAGAACATGGCGCTTAGAAAAAAAGTAGAAGCCGGAATCCTCTCTGCAAATAAGAATTTTGTCATAGCGAAGGCAGGCATGGACGAAGCTACATTAAATACAGCATTGATGGCACCGAAGCAGGAAGTGAATCTGAATGTAGAACAGAAAAATGTTATGAGTGTTGATATCCCGGTCTATGAGACAAAGACAAGGACAGCGGATGCCAACGACATTTATTCTTATGGATTCGCATTTACTTCCAGTGATCTGGATGGTGCGGTAAAATCATTGGCAGATATTCTGCCGGATATGTTGAAGCTTGCAGAGACAGAAAAAGCATGTCAGCTCATGGCGGCGGAGATTGAGAAGACAAGACGTCGTGTAAATGCGCTGGAGCATGTGACGATTCCGGAGGCTCAGGCAACGATCAAATATATCACAATGAAGCTGGATGAAAATGAAAGAAGTTCCCAGATTCGTTTGATGAAAGTAAAAGATATGATGCTTGAAGAAGCACATCACTATAGTGAGAGAGCATAGGGAAAAGAATAACAGGGGAGCATATCAGTCAAGTGATATGCTCCCTTGTTTATAACATATAAATCATAATAAAGCTACTGGCTACGCTTCCTTTTCCTTAGGCAGGAATAAGCTCAATAATAAGGAGATCACAAATACTCCTGCAACTGCATTTCCATTGAAAATATCACCTACAAATGCAGGAAATGCAGAGAAGAAGTTGCCGGAAGTCTGTGTTAATCCGACACCAATGCAGAAAGAAAGAGAAACAATGATCATCGTCCGGTCATTAAATTCACATTCTTTGAGCATCTTTACTCCTTCATACATGATGGAGCCAAACATCATAACAGTACATCCGCCGAGAACGGACTGAGGAAGAGAATTAAAAAATGCGCCAAGAGGAGGGAATAAAGACGTCAGTATCATGATCAGTGCGCCCATTAAGATTGTCGGTTAATGACACCAGTCATCGTGACGAGCCCTACATTTTGGCTGAACGAGGTAAGCGGAAGGCATCCGAAACAACCGGAAATCGCGCTGGAGAATCCGTCTACTGCAAGAGAACCCTGGAGCTCTTCCATTTTGATGTCCCGTCCGAGCGCTCCTTTGCAGACCGCAGTAGTCGCACCGGTAGTCTCGGCAGCAGACACAAGGTATACAATGGCAATTGTAAAAAATGCGCCCAGATGGAAAACCGGTTTGTGACTGGTGAAGAAGACCAGTTTCGGAAGGCTGAAAAAGCCGACCTGCTCAATGGTTGTTGTAATGCCTGAAAAATCAATCATCGGAGCAATTCCCGCTAGAGTGAAAATGGCAGATAGAACATAGCCGGCAAACAGACCAACCAGAATATTTAAGTTTTTGTAAATTCCCGGAAACTTATAGCGGGAAATAAGGCAGACGATCAGTGTGACTCCGCCGACGAACAGGTGGCACCACATTCCAAAAGTCTCAGATCCGGTTCCGCCTCCCCAAGAATCCATTCCAACAGGCAGAAGGGAAAGTCCGATAGCGATCACCACGCATGCAGGAGAGGAGTTATCTGTTTGTTTTTGTGTCATGTTATTTTGATTCCTTTCTTCTTTCGTACATGAAAGTATTCTAATGATTCACTCTACTTATTATAGTATACAGACGTGATTAGTCAAATATATATATCAGAGTATGTGAGAGTTCAGGGAGGAGGGCGTTGTTATGCGGCGGCGCTGCTTCCCGATCATAAGATTGGAATACTGAAAAAGGAAAATGATTATAGAGTTCTTGCGGCTGCAGATTTTCTGTGGCATCACGGACAGGAATATAAGATTACAATTCACGCGGAACATGATATCATTTCTGTAGATGCAGATGGACAGAATATATTATCAATCCGGGATATCGAACATCCGTATTTGAAAGGGGCGATTGGCATAGGTGTGCTTGAAGGAAGCCATCTTGCATGTAAGCATATTTCTGTTTCATAAATGAATGAAGAATACAAAGGGTTCGGGAAAGGAGCAAAGAATGAAAGCAGTAGTTGCGATTGATTCATTAAAAGGAAGT
Organism: Dorea sp. CAG:317; assembly: GCA_000433535.1. GTDB lineage: Bacteria > Bacillota > Clostridia > Lachnospirales > Lachnospiraceae > Dorea_D. The sequence continues at coordinate 243,913 of FR892671.1, read as the reverse complement.
TTAAGTTCTATGGAGGCAGGCAATGCAATCGCAGAAGGAATCTACCGTGCGGATGCCGAAGCCAAGGTGGAGGTAAGACCACTGGCAGACGGTGGAGAAGGAACGGTAGATGCACTTGTGCAGGGGATGAATGGCAGCTTGCGGAAGGTTCGTGTTACAGGACCGCTTGGGGACAAAGTGGATGCTGCATATGGGATCATAGAAGAAGCGAAAATGGCAGTGATAGAAATGTCAGCGGCAGCAGGAATCACACTGGTTCCGGACGAGAAGAAAAATCCACTGTTTACAACGACTTACGGTGTCGGTGAGATGATCTGGGATGCCATTGAGAAGGGCTGTCGGAAATTTGTGGTCGGCATTGGTGGAAGTGCAACGAATGACGGCGGAATCGGAATGTTGCAGGCGCTTGGATATGATTTTTTGAACAGCAAAGGGAATGCGGTTCCTTATGGGGCAAAAGGGTTGGAAGATCTGGCTGAGATCAGGAAGGAACATGTATTACCGGAGCTTGCACAGTGTGAGTTTAAAGTTGCCTGTGATGTGACAAATCCACTGTGTGGACCACTGGGAGCCAGCGCTGTGTACGGACCGCAAAAAGGGGCGACGCCGGAAATGGTCCGGGAGATGGATCAATGGTTAGCCGATTATGCCAAGCTGGCGGCCAACTGTTCTGAGAGGGCTGATGCGGAGCATCCGGGGACTGGGGCAGCAGGAGGGCTTGGTTTTGCGTTCCTTACATTTACCAATGCGGTGTTGGAGTCAGGAATCAAAATAGTTTTAGAAGAAACAAAATTAGAACAGTATATTCAAGATGCAGATATTGTTATTACCGGTGAAGGGCGTCTTGACGGGCAGACTGCGATGGGAAAAGCGCCGGTAGGTGTTGCAAAACTGGCAGGAAAATACAAGATTCCGGTGCTTGCTTTTGCAGGGAGCGTGACGAAAGATGCCAGAAAATGTAACGAAGAGGGAATTCATGCATTTTTCCCTATTTTAAGAGGGATTACTACATTGGAAGATGCGATGGACGCAGAGAATGCCAGAAGAAATCTCATGGAAACGGTAGAGCAGGTGTTTAGACTGATTGTTGCTATTCACTCCTAAACATGATATATTTAACTTAGATTTTTTATGAAAGACAGGAGTGATGAGAATGTATCTGGAAGAATATGAACGCTGGATGGCAGCAGATCTGGAAGACGCAGATTTAAATCCGGAGTTAAGAGCAATCGAAGGTGATGAAACGGAGATCAAAGAACGTTTTGCAGTTGCCCTTAAGTTTGGAACAGCCGGACTACGAGGCGTGTTGGGGGCAGGAACAAACCGTATGAATATCTATGTGGTGCGTCAGGCAACACAGGGGCTCGCGAACTGGGTGAAGACACAGGGAGGAAGCCAGACAGTAGCGATCAGTTATGACAGCCGTTTGAAGAGTGATGTATTTGCGAAAACGGCAGCAGGAGTTCTTGCAGCGAATGGAATTAATGTAAGAATATATGATGCGCTTATGCCGGTGCCGGCGCTTTCTTTTGCAACACGTTATTATAAATGCAATGCCGGTGTCATGGTAACAGCATCTCATAATCCGGCTAAATATAATGGCTATAAGGCGTATGGACCGGATGGCTGTCAGATGACAGACGATGCGGCGGCGATCGTATATGAAGAAATCCAGAAGACAGATGTCTTGACAGGAGCAAATTACATTTCTTTCGCAGAAGGTGTAGAAAGAGGTCTGATCCGCTTTGTGGGAGATGATTGTAAGAAGGCTCTCTATGAAGCAATCGAATCTCGTCAGGTTCGTCCGGGACTTTGCAAGACTGCCGGATTAAAATTAGTATACAGTCCGTTAAATGGTTCAGGTCTTGTGCCGGTAACACAGGTGTTAAAAGATATTGGAATTACAGACATTACGATTGTTCCTGAACAGGAGTATCCAAATGGATATTTTACAACATGCAGTTACCCGAATCCGGAGATCTTTGAGGCTTTGGAAAGTGGTTTGAACCTTGCAAAAGAAGTGGGCGCAGATCTTATGCTTGCCACAGATCCGGATGCAGACCGTGTCGGTATTGCAATGAAGTGTCCGGATGGGTCTTATGAGCTGGTGAGCGGTAATGAAGTAGGTGTATTGCTTCTTGATTATATTTGCGCAGGACGCATCGAAAAAGGAACTATGCCGGAGAATCCGGTAGCGGTGAAATCAATTGTATCTACCCCTCTTGCGGATGCAGTGGCTGCTCACTATGGAGTGGAACTTCGCAATGTGCTTACCGGTTTTAAGTGGATCGGAGATCAGATCGCACAGTTGGAAGAAGCAGGTGAAGTGGATCGCTTTATTTTCGGATTTGAAGAAAGTTACGGATATCTGGCTGGCCCATATGTTCGTGACAAGGATGCGGTGATCGGTTCTATGCTTATCTGTGAGATGGCAGCTTACTACAGAAGTATCGGAAGCTCCCTGAAGCAGAGAATGGAAGAGATCTATACAGAATACGGACGTTACTACAATAAGATCGACAGCTTTGAATTCCCGGGATTAAGCGGAATGGATAAGATGGCAGGCATCATGCAGAATCTGCGTGAGAATCCGTTGACAGAAGTTGCCGGTGTGAAAGTAGCTCAGGCAATTGATTATACAAAGCCAGAAGAGACAGGACTTCCATCTGCGAATGTGTTGATCTACAAATTAGAAGATGGAGCAACAGTCATCGTTCGTCCTTCCGGTACTGAGCCGAAGATCAAGATTTACTACACAACACTTGGAAAAGATCTGGAAGAGGCGAAAGCACAGAAAGAAAAATTAGCAGAGGCAATGAAAGTGATACTGGCTTAAGTGGTTTAGCAATGTAAAAGCGTTATAGCGGCAGAAAATTCAGATGAAAGAATGCAATGGCAGGACATTTCTTGAAAGAGAGGTGTCCTGCTGTTTGTTATACTTTTAAATTCCGCAGAGATGTGTTATACTAACCACAAAGTGTGATGATAGAAAAGGAGCAGGCAGCTATGGACTTAATAAGCATTAGAGAATTATACAAGAAGAAAGAAGAATATCTGGACAAGAAGATTACTGTTGGCGGATGGGTGCGTAGCATCCGTGATTCCAAAGCATTTGGATTTATTGTTGTGAATGATGGAACATTTTTTGAACCATTACAGGTTGTGTACCACGATACAATGGACAATTTTGCAGAGGTATCCAAGTTAAATGTGGGAGCGGCAATCATCGTAACAGGAACATTGGTTGCAACACCACAGGCAAAGCAGCCATTTGAGATTCAGGCAGATACTGTGGAAGTAGAAGGCGCATCCGCACCGGACTATCCGCTTCAGAAGAAACGTCATAGTTTCGAATACTTAAGAACAATTTCTCATTTAAGACCGAGAACAAATACATTTCAGGCAGTGTTCCGCGTGCGCTCACTGGCAGCATACGCAATTCATAAGTTTTTCCAGGAGAGAGGCTTTGTGTATGTGCACACCCCGCTGATCACAGGAAGTGACTGTGAAGGAGCAGGGGAAATGTTCCGCGTGACAACTCTGGATATGGAAAATGTTCCGAAGACAGAAGATGGAAAGGTGGATTATTCTCAGGATTTCTTTAATAAAGAGACAAGCCTTACAGTAAGCGGACAGTTAAATGGTGAGACATATGCGCAGGCATTCCGCAATATCTATACATTCGGACCAACGTTCCGTGCTGAAAATTCTAACACGACAAGACACGCAGCAGAGTTCTGGATGATTGAGCCGGAGATTGCATTTGCTGATCTGGATGACAATATGGTATTGGCAGAGTCAATGCTTAAATATGTCATTAATTATGTTTTGGAAAATGCGCCGGAAGAGATGAACTTCTTTAACTCCTTTGTAGATAAAGGATTGTTAGACAGACTGAACAATGTGGTATCTTCTGAGTTTGCAAGAGTGACATATACAGAAGCTATTGAAATCTTAGAGAAGAACAACGATAAGTTTGAATATAAAGTATCATGGGGCGCAGATCTTCAGACAGAGCATGAGCGTTACCTGACAGAGGAAGTATATAAACGTCCGGTGTTCGTTACAGATTATCCGAAGGACATCAAAGCGTTTTATATGAAATTGAATGAAGACGGTAAAACCGTGGCAGCAGTAGACTGTCTCGTTCCGGGAATCGGAGAGATTATCGGAGGAAGCCAGAGAGAAGACGATTACGAAAAGCTTCTGGGACGCATGAAGGAGATGGGATTAAAAGAAGAGGACTACGACTTCTATCTTGATCTGAGAAAATACGGTTCAACAAGACATGCAGGATTTGGCCTCGGATTTGAAAGATGCGTAATGTATCTTACAGGAATGGGTAATATCCGTGACGTAATTCCATTCCCACGTACTGTAAATAACTGTGACTTATAGTAACTGTTCAGTCATTCCATGAGAGTCCCGGCTGTGTAAGCGGCGAAGCGGCTGCTTTTGCAGCCCCGGGGCCGGTTGGAAGGCTGAATAGTTGCTTTTTTATTATAGAATGATTATAGGAGGGGTCCTATGAGTATGAATATTTTAGTGGTTGATGACGAGAAAGAGATTGCTGATGTTATAGAATTGTATCTGCAAAATGACCAGTATAATGTGTATAAGTTTTATACGGGGCAGGATGCGCTTGACTGTATTAAGAATATGAAGATCGATCTGGCGATTCTTGACATTATGCTGCCGGATGTGGATGGTTTTCAGATTTTGAAACAGATTCGAGAGAAATATACATTTCCGGTTATCATGCTGACAGCAAAAACAGAATATATGGATAAGATTACCGGTCTTACATTAGGAGCAGATGATTATATACCGAAGCCTTTTAATCCACTGGAACTTGTGGCTCGGGTGAAGGCTCAGATCCGGAGATATACGCAATACAATGAAGGTGGAAAGGATACCGGAGATATTATCGACTTTGCAGGACTTCAATTAAACCGTACTTCACACGAGTGCGTATATAATGAGGTTCCGCTGACCTTGACACCGATTGAATTTGATATCCTGTGGCTGCTGTGTGAAAACAGAGGGAAGGTAATAAGTTCTGAAGAGCTCTTTGAAAAGGTGTGGCATGAAAAATATTACAAGAACAGTAACAATACGGTGATGGTGCATATTCGTCATTTGCGTGAGAAAATGAATACACCTGCCGGAAAATCGGATTTCATTAAAACCGTTTGGGGAGTGGGGTATAAAGTTGAAGAATAACTATCGGAAATTAAAGTTCAGTATTTTGCTTCAGACAGTATTGGTTACAGCGTTGACAGTGCTGGTGGGTGGTTTTTTGCTGAATTATGTAATCGATGGCGTATATAATGACTGGTTTGCAAGGGCATTTATCAGTATATTAACTACTTTTCAGGTGGAAGAGAAGACAGCGATCGATCTGTATTGGCGTCTGATTGGAGATAATAAGACGTTCTTTATGGTGGTTGGCTTTCTTCTCTTATTTGCTTTGTTTTTCTATGTGGCGCTGTCCAAGATGACAAAATATCTGGATCAGGTAGGAGACGGAATTGAAAATATTGTATCGGATTCTACGGAACCTATTCATTTGATCACGGAGCTGAAACCGATTGAGATTCGTTTAAATGAAATTAAAGCGATTTTGAAGCGGCAGGAGTTGGAATCCATAGAAGGCGAGAAACGAAAAGATGACCTAGTATTGTTCCTTGCCCATGACTTAAAGACGCCGCTGACCTCTATCGTAGCATATCTTACGATGCTGGACACACATCCGGAGATGGAGGCAGAAGAGCGGGAGAAGTATATTCACATTGCACATGAGAAATCACTGCGTCTGGGAGAGCTTATTAACGAATTCTTTGATATCACTCGTTACAATCTTCAAGACATAGAATTAGAGCCGGTAAATATTCATTTGTCGCTGATGCTGGAGCAGCTTGCCGATGAATTGTATGCGGTACTTCAGGAGAAACATTTAAGTTGCGAGGTGGATGTAGAGGAGAATCTGGAAGTGACCGGAGATCCGGATAAGCTGGCGCGTGTTTTTGATAACATTTTGCGAAATGCGATTGCCTATTGTTATGAAGGAACTAAGATTGAGATTGAGGCGAAATCGAAAAACGGAAATGTAGAGATTGTCTTCAGCAATGAGGGAGATAAGATTCCGGGGACAATGCTGCAGACAATTTTTGAGAAATTTTATCGTGTGGATGGTTCCAGAAGCAGTGGAACCGGAGGAGCAGGCCTTGGACTTGCCATTGCGAAAGAAATTGTAGAGCTGCATGGCGGAAGTGTGAGGGCGAAGAGTAATGATCTTCGCACACAGTTTATCGTAACGCTGCCATCGACAAAGCAGGAAGAGGAGGAAGAACCGAATGAAGTTTCTACACACCGCAGATATTCATTTAGGGGCAAAACCGGACGCCGGAGCCGCTTACACACAAAGTCGGGAGAAGGAACTGTGGAATAGTTTTCAACATGTGGTTGAGGTATGTGAGGAGGCACAGGTGGATCTGCTTCTTATTGCGGGAGACCTGTTTCACAGACAGCCTCTTTTAAGAGAATTAAAAGATGTCAGCTATTTACTGGGGAAACTGACACACACGCAGGTAGTTTTATCGGCAGGAAATCACGACTATATCAAAGCGGGTTCGTATTATCTTACTTATAAATGGCCGGAAAATGTACATCTGTTATCGGGAGAAGAATTGGAAACTATCGAGTTTCCTGAATTGCAAACAGCAGTATCGGGATTTAGCTACCATAATAGAGAAATCAAAGAGTGTACATGTCAGGAAAAAAAGGCGCAGCACAGACAAAAATATGAAATTTTACTTCTGCACGGCGGGGATGACAACCATGTTCCATTTCAGAAGGAGAAACTATTGAAATGTGAGTATGATTATATTGCGCTTGGGCATATCCATAAACCGCAGCCACTGGTGAATGATAAAATAGTTTACTGTGGTGCCTTAGAACCGATTGATAAAAATGATGTAGGTGTTCACGGATATGTGATCGGCGAGATGACAGAACGCGGATGTAAGACCAGATTTGTTCCAAGTGCGGTAAGACAATACCGCCACGATGAAATAGAAGTGACACCGGATATGACAGGCTTTGCACTTCGAGAGAAGATCGGGGAAATGATTTTGGAAAATGGGAAGGAACATCTCTACAAGATCATATTAACAGGGTTTCGAGATCCGGAAGTGCAATTTGATCTGTCCGAACGATTCGGTTTCGGAAATGTTGTCGAGATTGTTGATGAGACGGCGCCTGCCTATGATTTTGAACGACTGATGGAACAGAACGCCCACAATATATTAGGATATCTGATCCGGGAATTAAAGAATTATGACAGAGACAGCGTGGAATACGGCGCGATGTGTGAAGGCGTCAAGGCATTAGTGGAGACAAGAAGGGATTAGTATGCAGATTGCGGAATTGATCATAAGAAATTTTGGAAAATTTACAAATAAAACAATCAGGCTTTCGGATGGGATTCAATTGATTTATGGAGAAAATGAGTCCGGGAAATCAACCATTCATGCGTTTATAAGAGGCATGCTGTTCGGGATAGAAAGAAAGCGCGGAAGAGCTGCGTCTAATGATACATACACACAGTATGAACCGTGGGAAAATCCCGGCTATTATTCGGGCGTTATGCGATTTGAAAGTGGCGGGAAATATTTTTGTATCCGCAGAGAGTTTGATAAATCATCGAAAAAGGTACAGTTGATCTGTGAGGATGATGGGGAAGAGCTGTCTGTCGAGCATGGGGATCTTGAAATGCTGCTGGGTGGTGTGACTGCGGCTTCTTACGACAATACAGTATCGATCGGTCAGTTGAAGGCAGAGACAGACCGCACGCTGGCAGATGAACTTAGAGATTTTGCGACAAATTATTATGCCGGCGGCGGAGATGATATGAATCTTACAGGGGCATTCGGACAGCTAAAAGAACGAAAAAGAGAACTGGAACGAGAATTAAGAGCGGCACTTCAAGAGAAGCAGAAACAAAGAGAGCATATAGAGCAGGAAGCATCCTTTCTGTGGAGAGACATTCATAAGCTTCGAGAAGAACAAAGAGAATTGGAAGAAGAGATTGCCATCCGCCGTGAACAGGAAAAAGAAAAGACGGACAAAGAGACGCAGGGGAGAGGCGTGATTGACGAGATCCGCCCGGAGAAATGGCGGATCCATCCGTTGGAGTTGCTTGTATTTGCGTTCATAATTATATTGCCAATGTTTATTTTGCATAAACCATGGAATTACCTGATGTCAATTATTTTATTTCTAAGTTGCGGAATATATGTCTGGAATCGAATGAAGGAAGGGAAACGCCAAGAAAAGACAGAGCCGGAGAAACTGTTGGAGGAAATCACACCGGAGGGAGAGAAGGCATCGGTTGAAAAATTGCAATGGGAGTATGCACACAAAAAGGCAGACTTAAAGGAACGAGAGATAGAATATGCGAATATACAGGAACAGATTGAAGAATTAGACGAAGTCAGTGAGCCGGTAAAAGAAATAGAAAAAAATCATGCCTGTGTACAATTTGCCATAGAGAAGCTGGAAGAACTTTCCGGAAATCTGGAAAAGAAAATGGGAGATTCGTTAAATGAGCAGGTGTCTTCGATTATACGAGAAATTACCGGTGGCAAATATACCAGATTAATCGTTGAAGATCAGCTTAAAATGAGTCTGATCAGTGACGGAAGGAAAATTCCGGTATCTCAGGTGAGCAGAGGAACCATTGAGCAGATTTATTTTGCACTGCGGATGACGGCGACAGAGGTGCTTGGACGAGAGGAGCTTCCGGTGCTTCTGGACGATACATTTGCGTATTATGATGATGTACGTCTGGAGAATACATTAAAGTGGCTTGCCAAGAACAAAAAGCAGGTGTTGCTCTTTACCTGTCAGAAACGGGAAGAAATGCTTTTGAATAAACTTCATATTCCATATAGAAAAGAGGAAGTCTAAACGACTTCCTCTCCGTTTTTATATTTTCTTACAATATTCTGGATACGTTCATTTGGTGATAAGATACTGCTGATAGAACCGTCGTGGTTCAGAGTATCAATCATCAACGCAATGTATTTGCTCATATCGCAGTTGATATAATAAGGTCTTTCTAACAGTTCCGGTGTCTGGTAAATCAGGTTCGTTGTCAGAATACCATCAATTATGCCTTCCTCATATGCCTGATCAAATTTTGCAAGACCGTTGGTGAACAGTCCGAAAGTAGCAGCTGCAAAGATTCGTTTTGCTTTTCTTTGTTTTAACTGTTTTGCAACATCTAAGATACTGTCACCGGAAGAGATCATATCATCTAAAATAATCACATCTTTTCCTTCCACAGAAGAACCTAAAAATTCATGTGCAACGATCGGGTTGCGTCCATTTACGATCTGTGTATAATCACGTCTCTTGTAGAACATTCCCATATCCAGATTCAGAACGTTGGCGAGATAAACAGCACGGGCAGTAGCACCTTCATCCGGGCTGATTACCATCATGTGGTCGCTGTCGATCTGAAGATCTTTGTAGGTGCGAAGAAGTCCTTTTACAAACTGATAAGTCGGACGAACTGTCTCAAATCCGCTCAGAGGGATTGCATTCTGTACACGCGGGTCGTGTGCGTCAAAGGTGATAATATTATCAACACCCATGCGTACAAGCTCCTGAAGAGCCAATGCGCAGTCGAGAGATTCACGGCCGCTTCTTTTGTGCTGACGGCTTTCATACAGGAAAGGCATAATAACATTAATGCGTCGGCCTTTTCCACCGATTGCGGCAATCATACGTTTCAGATTCTGAAAATGATCGTCCGGTGACATGTGATTTGTTTTTCCGGAAAGGGAGTAGGTGAGGCTGTAATTACATACATCAACCATTAAGTAGAGATCCATACCTCTTACAGATTCTTTGATAATACCTTTGGCTTCCCCTGAACCAAAACGAGGAGTATTAGCCTCAATCAAATAGTTGTCTCTTTCATAGCCATGGAAAACAACATCATCCTTGTGTGCATGTCCGTCTTCGTGGCGCCATTTTACGATGTAGTCGTTGACCTTGTTTCCCATCTCGGTGCATCCATCTAAGGCAATGATCCCCAGAGATCCCACCGGTATGTTGTCCAAAATACGTTCGTTACGGCGTAACATCATTTGTACCTCCCAAGTTTAATAATTTTTTTTGGATGCGAATATCATCTCCGGTGAGCCTGAGCATAGTATAGTGGCTGCTGATCCGTGAGAAGATACGCTCTGAATAAATAGTTTTAATATCGTCAAGTGTCAGATTTGTTGAGATAATGGTCGACTTCCGGCGAAGGATACGCTCGTTGAGGCAGGAAAAGAGCTGTGATATGGTAAAGGTGTTTGCAAGCTCTGTCCCCAGATCATCAATGATGAGCAGATCACAATTATAAATATAATCCAGAGAGTCGTCCGTTTCTTCTTCCTTTTTTCCAAACATATTTTTGGCGAGCACATCAAAAAGCCGGGAAGCCGAGAAATAAATGACAGAATAAGAACTGTCCATGACTTCCTTGGCAATGCAGTGAGAGAGAAATGTCTTTCCCACGCCGGTATCACCATATAATAGTATGTTGCGGAAATCTTCAGAAAATGTATCTACAAATTCATGACAGATGTGCAGGGCAGTCTGTACAGCTTCCAGCGAAGAACGGCCGGTAAGCGGGTCTTTGTGGTTGCTGGAATAATAATCAAGAGAAAACGTAGAGAAGTTTTCCTTTTCCAGAATTTCCTGCAGGTTTGACTGTGTATATAATAAATCCACGATCGCTTTTTTGAAGCAGTGGCATTTATTCGTACCAATGTAACCCGTGTCTTTGCAGTCCGGGCAGAGATAGTGGAGTTCCAGATAATCTTCCGGAAATCCGTGAGAACAAAGAAGAGCCTGTTTCTGTGCAGAAAGACGCGAGATTTCCTCTTTGAGCTCGCTGAGTGCATCTTCGTGTCCGTCCAGTAAGAGACGGGCCTGTTTGATACTGATTGATGATATGGCATCATCAAGAGCAGGAAGCTTGGGAATCATAGAACAAGCAGTTTCGTAACGTTTGCGAAGGGCATGTTCATTATCTAATTGTCGTTGTTCGTATGTACGCATCAATTCATCGTACTGAGAATTCGAAAGTGCCATGAAAAGCAGTTCTCCTCTTTATGCAGATCTTATTGTTGTACTAACTTGCGTTCCAGCTCATTCATATCGTAGGAACGACTTTCAAAATTGTTGAATTTATTTGTGGACTTTATCACAGGTGTTTTGACTGATTGTTTTTTCTTAAGCTCTTTTTCGCGGGTAAAAGAAGCGTCGAGAGCGGCAATATCTTTGAGATGGCGTACATTTTGAGCGTGCCATTTCTTTAAGATAGAATCCGTATAGTCAAAGCTTGGCTGATGAATTGCATTCATTGTCCGGTTACATGCTTCCAGAATAATATCCAAACTGAACGCGTATTCTTCGTTCCACTTACGAATGTATGCAATCTCGGAAGCCGCCGGAGCCCGTCCTTTGATTCCATATGCGTTTAAAATCGAATAACAGTTTTTATTATAAAGCAAAGAGCTTGTTTTTGCCTGATCGACAGTCTTTATATCCTGCTTGTGCCATGAAAGAGCAACCTTTTGAATATAATGCATGCTTTTGTGACCGTTTTCAACGCAGTATTCAATCAGATATTCGATTAATTCCACAGACATTTCTAATGTTTCATAGAAGTAAGTGATCGAGTCAATATCGGTGACAGATAACGTCTTACCAAGATATTGTTCCGCCACAAAGAGCAGCTCCTTAAATTCCTTGCGGCTCTTAAACTGCCGGATGTCAGGAACCTTGGAAGAAGGATCTGAAACAACAGCAGGCGCAGGCTTCGGTGAAGTGACAGGAGCAGTCTCCGCGGATTCATATTCTAAGAGTCCTTGTTTGTTCCAATAATTTAACGCACGGATCACATCTTTTTCCGTCACCTCTAAAATGTCGGCGATCTGAGAGATGCCAAGCGGTGTGGAAGCTTCGTTTTGATGGCGCAAAAGAAGAAGGTATACTTTTACATACTCTCCGTTTGCTTTAATCATATACTGGTCGATAAATTCATTTTCCAGTACGGTTGTATTATTTTGTGCTGAATTTGTTAATGTCAGTTTCTTCATAACCTATGCCGGTCCTTCCCCAATATTTCTCATTTCGTAGAGACATTATAGCATTAGTTGGACAGGCAAAAAAGAAATTTTTGAGCCAAAAATCAAGTTTTTTGTGGATAAAATCCTGTGGAAAATGTGGATAACTTTTATTTTAGGAGCGTTTCCCCAATGTTTACAACGTCTCCGGCTCCCATAGTTATCAACAAGTCCCCTTTTTGACACTTTTCCAGGCAGAAGTTTTCAATCTCTTCAAAAGAAGGGAAATAGTAAGTGTCAGCGCCTTTTTCTTTTAATGCTTCGGCGAGATCTCTCGAAGAGATGCCGAGGGTGTTTGTCTCGCGTGCGGCATAAATGTCCGCTAAGATCACATGATCCGTCTGTGATAACGCATCCACAAATTCCGGGAATAAAGCTTTTGTTCTCGTATAAGTGTGAGGCTGGAAAATGCACCAGATTTCACGGTGTGGATAGTGTTTTGCAGCAGCAAGGCTTGCGTGGATCTCCGTTGGATGGTGGGCATAGTCATCAATGACAGTCACTCCGTTAAATTCGCCCTTGTATTCAAAACGGCGGTTTGTGCCGTGGAAATCTTTCAGTCCTGCCCCGGCGTCCTGAACGGAAATCTTCAAAATATCAGCAACGGCGAGGGCGGAAAGCGCATTGGATACGTTGTGGTCGCCGTTGACGGATAAGGAAATGCGGGTTACAAATTCTCCGTGTTTTACAAAATCGAAAGAAGCGCATCCGGATGCATCGTGAGCAATGTTCACTGCGCTGTAATCAAAGGAAGTATCCGGACCGTAAGTAACAACATGGCAGGATAGTCCTTCTGTCAATTCTTCGTGATCAGGAATTTCACCGTTGATCACCAGAGTGCCGTCTGCGGGAAGAAGCTCTGCAAACTTGCGGAAAGATCTGCGGATATCATCGAGATCTTTGAAAAAGTCGAGGTGATCTTCATCAATGTTGAGAATCACACTGATCTTAGGAAAAAAGTGGAGAAAACTATTCGTGTATTCACATGCTTCTGTCAGAAATACTTCTGAATTTCCCACGCGGATATTTCCGCCGATTGCCTTTAAGATTCCGCCTACAGAAATGGTAGGATCAAGATCAGCGCTTAATAAAATGTGAGATAACATCGATGTAGTTGTGGTTTTTCCGTGAGTTCCGGAAACTGCAATCGGAATCTGATAGTTTGTCATTAACTGGCCTAATAATTCTGCGCGGCTCAACATAGGAAGTCCCCTGTCCAGTGCGGCGCGGTATTCTTCATTGTCCTCGTGGATAGCAGCAGTATAAACGACAACATCAATTCCATCTATAATATTAGAAGCTTGTTGTTTATAAAAAACTTTGGCGCCGGCTTTCTCCAGCTGATCGGTGAGCGCAGACTCCTTGTTGTCTGAACCTGAGACTGTAAAGCCTTCTTTCAGAAGGATTTCTGCAAGACCGCTCATACTGATACCGCCGATTCCTATAAAGTGAACGTGTACCGGTTGTGTAAAATCAATTTTATACATAAGTAAGTCACCTTTCTGTTTCTACATTCTGTTACATGATTGTACAGTCATAAAATATAATACCTTATCATATTATTATATACATATCTTTGGAAAAAACCAAGGTCAAATTTTTTGGTATATTTTCATAAAAAGTTAACAAAAAGTTCTTAAAAATTGTAAATTTTGTTCGCGTATTATAGAAACTATGGTATAATACAATTACTGAACGACTGGGAAGGGGTGGAGACATGAGAAAGAAGGAAATGATTGCAATGCTTCTGGCGGGTGGACAGGGCAGCAGACTTGGAGTCCTAACGTCTAAAGTTGCTAAGCCGGCAGTTGCATTTGGAGGGAAGTACAGAATTATCGATTTCCCTTTGAGCAACTGTATTAATTCGGGCATTGACACGGTGGGAGTATTGACGCAGTACCAGCCGCTTCGACTGAATTCTCATATAGGAATAGGAATTCCGTGGGATCTGGACCGTAACTTTGGAGGCGTGACAATCTTGCCGCCGTATGAGAAGAGCGGCAACAGCGAATGGTATACAGGGACAGCCAATGCCATTTACCAGAATCTGGATTATATGGAGACATTTCATCCGGATTATGTGCTGATCTTGTCAGGTGACCACATCTACAAGATGGATTATGAGGTAATGCTTGATTATCACAAGGCCAATCATGCGGATATCACGATCGCGGCAATGCCGGTACCTATCGAGGAAGCAAGCCGGTTCGGTGTCGTAGTTACAGACGGTGAAGGGCGGATTGAAGAATTTCAGGAAAAGCCGCCACAGCCAAAGAGTAACCTCGCATCGATGGGAATCTACATATTCAGCTGGCAGGTGTTAAAGGATGCGCTTATAGCACTTCGAAATGAACCGGGGTGTGATTTCGGAAAGCATATCATTCCGTACTGCCATGAAAATGGGCAGCGTTTATTTGCCTATGAATACAACGGATATTGGAAAGACGTAGGAACGCTTGGTTCGTATTGGGAAGCGAACATGGAGCTTATCGATATTATTCCGGAGTTTAATCTCTATGAAGAATTCTGGAAGATCTATACGAACAGTTCTATTCTTCCGCCGCAGTATGTAGCGTCTCAGGCGGTGATTGATCGGTGTATTATCGGAAATGGCGCAGAGATCTACGGAGAGGTACACAACTGTATCATCAGCTCCGGCGTTGTGATCGGTGAAGGTGCAGTAGTGAGAGATTCTATCATTATGAGGGATGCGCAGATTGGACAAGGATGTGTGATCGATAAAGCAATCGTAGCGGAGAATACGAAGATTGGAGATCACGCGGTACTTGGAATAGGAAGTGATGTGCCAAACCGGCTGAAACCGGCAATTTACTCCTTTGGTCTTGTGACGATCGGAGAGAATTCAGTGATTCCGGAATCAGTGCAGATTGGAAAAAATACTGCCATTAGCGGTGTTACATCCAGAGAAGATTATCCTGACGGAGTTCTGGAAAGCGGAGAAACATTGATAAAGGCAGGTGGACGAGCATGAGAGCAGTAGGAATTATTTTAGCAGGCGGAAACAGCAACAGAATGCGCGATCTGACTCGTAAGAGGGCGGCAGCGGCAATGCCGATCGCAGGCAGCTATCGGGCAATTGACTTTGCTTTGAGTAATATGTCCAATTCACATATTCAGAAAGTTGCCGTATTGACACAGTATAACTCACGTTCGTTAAACGAACATCTGAATTCTTCCAAGTGGTGGGATTTTGGAAGAAAACAGGGTGGTCTGTATGTATTTACTCCGACCATTACTGCGGATAATGGATACTGGTATCGGGGAACCGCAGATGCAATTCACCAGAATCTGGAATTTTTGAAACGTTGCCATGAGCCGTATGTGATCATCACATCGGGAGATGCCGTTTACAAGATGGACTATAATAAAGTCCTTGAATATCATATCGCTAAGATGGCGGATATCACCGTTGTCTGCAGAGAACTGGAGCGGGGCGAAGACGCAAGCCGTTTTGGTGTATTAAAAATGAATGACTCGATGCGCATTGAGGAATTTGAAGAAAAACCTATGGTGGCAAATGGAAGTATTATCTCAACGGGAATCTATGTAATCAGAAGACGCCTGTTGATCGAGATGATTGAACATTGCGCAGAAGAGGACAGACATGATTTTGTAACCGATATTCTTATCAGATACAGAAATCTGAAGAAAATATATGGTTATAAGATAAAAAATTACTGGAGCAGCATATCAACAGTCGATGCTTATTATCGGACAAATATGGATTTCCTGAAACCGGAAGTCAGAAATTATTTCTTCCGGCAAGAGCCAGAGATTTATTCAAAGGTAAGCGATCTGCCGCCGGCAAAGTATAATCCGGGAGCAGTCGTGAAAAACAGTCTCGTGGCAAGTGGAAGTATTATTAATGGTACGGTGGAAAATTCTATATTATTTAAAAAGACATTTGTCGGTAATAATTGTGTCATTAAAAATTCTATTATTTTAAATGATGTGTATCTCGGGGACAATACCTATATTGAAAACTGTATTGTCGAGAGTAGAAATACCATCAGAGCAAACACAAGATACATTGGCGAAGATGGTGTGAAAATAGTGATTGAAAAGAACGAGAGGTATGCACTATAGTGCAGCGGCTTGTGAGAAAGGGGCAGAAGAGAATGCAGATTACAGATGTACGCGTACGAAAAGTCGCAAAAGAGGGAAAATTAAAGGCGGTTGTGTCAATTACTATGGATGATGAGTTTGTAGTGCATGACATTAAAGTCATTGAAGGTGAAAAGGGTGTTTTCATCGCAATGCCAAGTAAGAAGGCATTAGATGGAGAGTATAGAGATATTGCTCATCCAATTAACTCAGAGACAAGAGAGCGGATTCAAAAGATTATTCTTGAGAAATATGAAGAGGCTCTGGCAGAGGAACCTGAGGAAGTATAATTGAAAAAATAATTACAATATAAAACATGCCTGTGGGAAGCAGTATTTTGGTTTCCACAGGCATGTTTTTATGTTGAGAGTTTAAATGTCAGTTTTTTCTTCGTCTTTGGATGCCGGAACTCCAGCTTATAAGCACACAGGCAGATGGTTGTGCCGGGCTGTGCATTTGGATTGTATTTTGCGTCTCCCACAAGCGGACAGCCAAGGTGAGCCAGCTGACAGCGAATCTGATGGTGGCGTCCGGTGTCCAGCTGCACTTCCAATTCTGTCTGATGAGAGGAGACATCCGGTGCAGGAAAGAAAAGCTCTTCCGGTGCAACCGTACGGTAAGTAAGGCGCGCCTGTTTAGCGCCGGGCTGGTCTTTGGCGCAAATAGACGATAAGTTGGTGCGCCCGTTTTTTATCATGTAATCCGTCAAGGTGTCTTCCGGTTTTGGTGGAACGCCGTCCACCAGAGCGCGGTAGTATTTTCCGAAGGAACCATCTGTCAGTTGACGGTTTAGTTCTTTTGCGCTGAAAGGTGTTTTCGCAAATACAAGGATACCGCGCACAGGCTGATCCAATCGGTGGATGACTGCCAGATAGGGAGGGCGCTGTCCGTTACCTTCCCGAAAAATATGATTTTTTAAAAGTGATTCCATGTCAGCAGTTCCGATACGCCGGCTTTGTACGGCGATACCGGAAGGCTTTTCGCAGACAAGAATCTGGTTATCTTCATATAAAATGTTCAAAGGATGATTCATTGTTTTATTTTCCTGTCTGTTATTGTTTGATTCTTGAGGTGACTTTAAGATCGACAAAAGAAGTCATCTTCCAGTCATTTCCGGCTTTTTCTAAGGAGTATTTACACTCCTGTGTCATGAGCTGAAGAGCTTTGCCCTGTACTTGAACGTAGTACGTTTCCCGGGTAGAAATGACGCAGCTGCTGTCTCCATTATATTGGGTGTCCACGATCTCATAAGAGTCCAGTGTTTCGTCAATACTGCGTTTTACGTATTTTTCCTGTTCGGTGTAGATCGCGCTTCCTTGTTTCATACAATCTGCAATCAGAGAAAAGTCAGAATTTGTGACTGCCTGAGGGAAGTTCTTCAAGTATTTTTCTACAACGGCTTCCGGTCCATCCTGATAAATGGAAGTGCTGTTCGGATTAAGCAGTACATTCGGTGTGTAAGAATAGCTGCATTTTCCGCCGTATTCCAGACTGTGGTACCCGGCTTCAATCTGGGCAGTGTCTTTTACAGTCGCCCCGGTACTATCTTCAAATTCCACAAGATACAGTTCTTTTTCCATCTGATAGATTTGATCGTAAATATTCTGCATGGAGTCAACGGTGTTGATGTTGTAGTAAGCGCCTCCCGTCTGAGCTGTAATCTGGCTTATATCATTAGAGTTGATCGAACCAATCCCGATGATAAAGACCGGGACATGGTAGCGCTTGGCTACATTGATAACGTCTTGCACGGTACAGCTGCTGTAGTTATCATTTCCATCTGTAAATGCGATGACGCATCTTGCGCCCGTCTGGGTTGCTACACGCTCAACGGCTGTATAGAGAGCGTCATAGAGGCTTGTCATATCGCTTGTATAGAGTGCGCTTATATCATTTGTCAGAACATTCGGGTCGTTACAGAATTCCTGCTCCAGGCGCACACCTGTGGAAAAGGATGTAAGTTCTACAAGGTCGCCTGCATCAAACTGAACGCTGTTAATAAAATTAGTCATAATATTTTTGGCTTCTGCAAGCGGTGCGCCGTCCATACTTCCGCTGACATCAGCAACCATGTTGATCTTCAGCGATTCTTTCTCATTGAGCTGATTTACAGAGGTGACAACCTGCTTGATGTATTTCTGATTTGCATCCTCTTTGTTGATGTAGAAAAGCGTCTTATCCAGATTGTCGGGAACCTTTTGAGTGGCAGGATCTTTCAGGTTCACATATAATTTCACCTTTGGAAATTCAGAGGCGTCTACCTGCTGAACGGTGACCTCCAAAGGATTTTTTGGTTCGATATACATGAAAATTGCCTGATCCATACTATTAAATGCCTTTTGAAGTGCCTGATAATCACGATCCTCGCTCTTGGCAAGTTCATGGATCTTGGAGAGATTTTTGTCGTAAGAGGTTTTGACTTTGTCTTTGGCATCCTTCAGGTCAAGATTTTCGTAAGTGTCAATGCGGTCATCGATGTAATCATCATTGGCTGCTTTTAAATCAGAGAAAGATTGTTTGACTTCCTGGAAGAGCTCTAAGGCGCCGGAGGCATCCTTCTCTTTGATGGCATCTGCGCAGTCAGAAAGAAGCTTTTCATATTCTTCGTAATTTTCGTGCGCAAGATCATAGTTTGCTTTTTCTTCCTGCATGGTTTTGACCTCTTTGCTGCAGGACTGAAAATCGGAAACATTTTTGTTGACTGCTTTGAAATCTTTTAAAAGATCATTTTTGTCGGAAAAATCAGTAATGCCGAGTTTGTCCCACTGGCTGTTCAGTCGTTTGCCTGCGGTTACATATTCGTCAATTTTTGATTCTTCGATTTTTGACATGAGATTATTTTTGCGCAGATTTAATCCGACAGTAGCATAGAGACCACCGCAGACCAGAAGCAAAGCGAGAATCAGAAGCACATATTTCACGGGTGAATGCTTCTTCTTACTTTTCGGGCTTAGTTTTGCGCCGCAATTGCCACAGAATGAAGCATTATCATCCAGTGGACTTCCACAATTTTTACAAAACATAATAGTTCCTCCTTTACTCTCAAGTTATTATAAATAAAAGTTTTCCTTATGTAATTATTCATTTTCTAAAAGACCAAAACCGGCCGCAATACCCTCTGCATCAGCTTTGCTCCAGACGTTTTTCAGATCTTCGTTGACCGCCGCCTGTCGAACTTCCGGTACAGTGTGAAATCCATGCTCGATGATGAGACCGGGAACCTGTACGTTAGAAGCTCCGCGCAGAACACCGTAGTAATCGCCGTTTGTTCCGGTGCGCTTACACACGGTGCCTTCTTTGTTGCGGCTGTCATTATAGGCGTCCGTCCATTCAAGAACGTCCTCGGCTCCTGCTGTTCGAAAGGTGCGGGTTGTAGAGAGACCTTTGTCAAAAGAAGCTTCAGCGAGGCGGCTGCCTATTTCATTTGCAATGCGAAGCGCCGTCGGATCGTCAAGTGCAGCGGAATTAACGAAAATAATCGGTTTATTTATGGAAATGGGCTGCTGCTCGGTTGGGGAGCCGCCGGCATTTTCTAAATTGGCATTGGTGTGCAGAGATACAAATAAGTCGCAGTTTTCTGAAAACTCTCCCCTCAGACTGATATGTGAAGAATCCAGCTGCTGGTCTTTGTATCCGCCGATCGTAATCGAGCCTGTACTGCGCGTGAGCTTGGAGCTGATTCCGTAATTGTTTTTTAGTGTTTGTTCCAATTCAGAGGCAAGTGACAGATTAAAATCGCCCTCTGCATAAGCAAGATTATCAGAGGTTATAGCATTTTTTCCTTCGAAATGCCCCGGGTCAATGCAGATGATCAGATTAGTTGCCGGAATTTCTTCACCGGCTTCCCCCGTATATTTGTCGGGAGAAGCTGCCGTTACATCCACTCGATAAAAGTATTGATGCATAGAGTCGTCAGGCAGCGTATCTGTGACGGCAAGAGTTCGCCCCAGTGATTCGCCGTCTGAGTGGAGCGTTATTACCGTATTCCAGTCAGATTGAGCGGCTTCTTTGCGAAGCACAGCGTATTCCGTGACATAAGGATTGAGAGAATCCGACCATGAAATCTGAAGCTCTGTCCGGGACAGTCTTGTAAATGCGGTGTCAGTCACTTTTACAGGCTGCAGTTTCTTAGCGGCTGCAGAAAAATTTTTGTCTGTATTCATTTGTTTTTCTGTTTGGGTTACGTCCTGCTTTTGTTCTTCTTTGGAACTGCACGCCGACAGGCCTGCGGATGCAGTCAGCAGACAGATCAGCAGCAGGATACATTTTCTTATATGCTTCATGTGCTTTATTATAGCATTGGAGTATAAAGAAAAAAAGATTGAATAGGAAAATGTCAGAAATACGAAGGGATTTCAGCCCTTGACAAACGAAGGGGGATAGATTAAAATTACGTTTAACTCAAGATTTTTGGCTGTGAAGAGGATTAGTACATGTAAGCCGGCTCAGAGAGGAAATCAGATGGTGCGAGATTTCTGCCTAACACTTATATGGAACCGGCCTTGGAGCCTCTGTATGAAAATACAGCGCTTATCAGCGATAACGATAAATGAGAGAACTGTAAGTGGGTTACAGTTAACTAGGGTGGTACCGCCGAGCTTTTCGGTCCCTTTCGCAGGGAGCGCAAAGGTTTGGCGTTTTTTATTTCCAACAGGATGCGCTCTTCATAAAATATAAGGCGGGGCAAGGGCTTCGCGAAAATGTATGAAAAGGAGAAGAGAAACATGGCAAAAGAAAAATTGGTCAAAAACATCACACCTCGTGATGAAAATTTCGCGCAGTGGTATACAGATGTTGTGCGCGAAGCAGAACTTTGTGATTATTCAAGTGTAAAAGGATGTCTCAACTATCTGCCGAATGGTTATGCAATCTGGGAACTGATCCAGGCAGACTTGGACAGACGTTTTAAAGAGACTGGGGTAGAAAATGTATCTTTACCACTTTTAATTCCAGAGAGTCTTTTAGAGAAAGAAGCAGATCACATTGACGGATTTGCACCGGAAGTTGCATGGGTAACACACGGTGGTATGGAGAGATTACAGGAAAGACTTTGTATCCGTCCTACCTCTGAGACTTTATTCTGTGACCTGTGGGCAAGAACAGTAAAATCTTATCGCGATCTTCCGAAAGTATGGAACCAGTGGAACAGCGTACTTCGTTGGGAGAAGACAACAAGACCTTTCCTTCGTTCCAGAGAATTCCTGTGGCAGGAAGGACATACTATTCACGCAACATATGAAGAAGCGGAAGAACGTACAATTCAGATGTTCCATGTCTATGAAGACTGCTACAGAGAGACAATGGCGATTCCTTATGTATCAGGAAGAAAAGCAGAACACGAGAAATTTGCCGGAGCTCAGGACACTTATACAGTAGAAGCATTGATGCATGACGGTAAGGCATTGCAGTCTGCAACAAGCCATTTCTTCGGAAGTGGATTCCCGGATGCATTTGGTATCAAATATATTGATAAAAACAATGAACCTCACAGTGTATACGAGACATCATGGGGATGGTCCACAAGAAGTATCGGAGCGCTTATCATGGTTCACGGTGATGATGACGGACTTGTTCTTCCACCACACGTTGCGCCGGTTGAGTGTAGAGTGATTCCGATCGCGCAGCACAAAGAAGGTGTGCTTGACCGTGCATACGCATTACTTGACGAGCTTAAGAAAGCAGGATACCGCGTGAAGATCGATGATTCTGAGAAGAGCCCTGGATGGAAGTTCTCAGAGCAGGAGATCCTTGGTATTCCAACCCGTATCGAGATCGGACCAAAAGATATCGAGAAAAATCAGGTTGTTGTTGTTCGTCGTGATACACGTGAGAAGATTGTCGTATCTCTGGATGACATTGCAGTAAAACTGCGTGAAATCTTAGAGCAGGAACAGCAGGATATGTATGACAGAGCTAAGGAATTCCTTGACAACCACATCGATACAGCGGTAACTATGGATGAAATGGTAGAGAAATTCAAAGCAAATCGTGGTTTTGTAAAAGCATGCTGGTGTGGAGATCCGGAATGTGAAGGTGAAGTAAAATACGCAACAGGCGGAGCGGCAACACGATGCCTGATCGAGGATGAAGAAATGATTTCCGATAAATGTATTTACTGTGGAAAACCTGCAAAACACATGGCATACTGGGGAAAATCTTACTAAGAGCTGTTTTCAGCATCATAGGGTTTATTTTAGTATATGGCGAAGTGACCGAGTGCGGTCACTTCGTTTTTTCTTTCTTAAAAGTGACTTGACTTTTACAGACTGATTTATTATAGTGGTCATACACAAAATTCTCAGAAGCAATTCCTGCTTCTGTAAATGATTCAAGATAAGCCAAACGGCTTCCGAACTGGTTTTTATCAGCTTTCGGTAAATCCAATTTTAGTTGCATGAAAATATGTAGTTGTATTATACTGAAAGGAGAAATCTATGGTACAAAATACAGGAAAACTCCAGTGGCATCCGGCGTTTGATGCAGCTGGACATACTGATTGTGAAAAAAGAAGGCAGCTGGAGAGTGAAGAAAACCTTCGGACAAATCTGGAGGGAAGTGAAGAAATCAATGAACTGGTAAGACGGTATGAAGAAAGAAAATCATCCCATTATTATCAGGCAGTTATGGATCTGATCGTTCGTGCAAATAAGGAGAAGATTGAGGAGGAAAGATATATGTGTGAGGCATTACATGAGTTGTTTGCGGAAGATGTAGAAAAAGCAGCGGAAGAAGCAGCTCAGCGCATTAACGCTCTGAATAAGATTCTGGCTGAGCAGAATCGCACAGCGGATATTATCAAAGCGGCAACGGAGCCGGAATATCAGAAGAAACTGATGGAGGAACTTCTGCGAGCATGATTAAGATTTTATTACCCCCGAAGGTTCATACAATTATAAAAACGTTACAGGAACATGGATTCGAAGCCTATGCCGTGGGAGGCTGCGTGAGAGATTCGATTCTGGGAAGAGCCCCGGAGGACTGGGATATTACCACGTCTGCTATGCCGGAAGAGACGAAGGCGCTGTTTCGAAAGACTTTCGATACAGGCATTGAGCATGGAACGGTGACGGTGCTCTTGGAGCAGGAAGGATTTGAAGTTACGACTTACCGCATTGACGGAAAATACGAAGACAGCAGACATCCCTCCGAGGTGACATTTACAAGAAATTTAAAAGACGATCTTCTGCGCAGAGATTTTACGATCAATGCGATGGCATATAATGAAAAAGACGGCCTGGTAGATATCTTTGGAGGTCTGGAGGATCTGCAAAAGAAGGTTATCCGATGTGTGGGAAACGCAAAAGAACGATTTTCTGAGGATGCTCTTCGGATTTTAAGAGGTGTCAGGTTCGCGGCACAGCTTGGGTTCGCTATTGATGAGGAGACGAAGGAAGGTATGAAGACGCTTGCGCCTACGCTTCAGAATATCAGTGCCGAGCGGATTCAGGTGGAGCTTGTTAAGATGTTGGTGTCTGACCGCCCGGAGCTTCTTCGGACCGCATATGAGCTTGGGATTACTGCGCAGTTCCTGCCGGAATTTGATGAACTTATGAAGACGGAGCAGGAGACGCCGCATCATATGTATAACGTAGGAGAGCATACATTGCATGCCATGCAGAATATACGCAGTGATAAAGTGCTCCGGCTTACGATGTTGTTCCATGATATGGGGAAACCGGCGCTTAAAACAGTAGATGCCGAAGGCGTGGCGCATTTTAAAAATCATGCCTTCAAAAGTCAGGAGATTACAAAAACGGTGCTTAAGAGACTGAAGTTTGACAATGATACGCTTCGAAAGGTATCCCATCTTGTATACTTTCATGATTACCGTATGCCGGCAAAGGAGAAGAATGTCCGCCGGGCAATGGCGAAGATCGGAACGGAATTATTTTCCTCTTATCTGGAGGTTCGTCAGGCAGATACGCTGGCACAGAGTACGTATCAGAGAGAGGAGAAGCTGGAAAATATTCAAGAGATCACTCGTCTGTATGAGGAAATCACAGAGGCAGGGCAATGTGTGTCTCTTGGAATGCTTGCGGTAAACGGAAGTGATCTGATTGCTGCCGGCATGAAACCGGGCAAAGAAATAGGAAAGAAGCTGAATGAGTTTCTGGAACTGGTGTTGGAAGAACCGGAGCTAAATACAAAAGAAGAATTGCTTGGCAGGTTGTAAGTCTGCCGGAGGCATAAAGGCATAAAATCCCCTGTGCATACATATTGTTAGAGAGAATATGTAAGTACAGGGGATTGAAAGTATGCAGGATTATGAACAAAGTATATTAGAACAATATAATTTAGAAGTAAACAGTACCCGGAAAACAAGGGGAGCTATATTATGTGATACGAAGCAGGGGGTATTCCTTTTAAAAGAGGTGCAGATGTCCGAGAGCCGGCTTCCGGCATTGTGTGAATTGTATGAGCATCTTAAGGAACAGGGATATGATCATGTGGATTCTATTATTTTAAATAAAGAAGACGAGTATATCTCCCGTACCGAGGACGGAAGCCGATATATTGTAAAACGGTGGTTTTCGGGACGGGAGTGTGACGTCAGAAGAACGGCAGATATATTGGAGGCTGCGGGGAATCTGGCGAAACTCCACGGCGTTATGAGACGGGAGCTGTCCGGTGATGTGGCGACAGCGGAGCCCCTGCAGCAATTGTATCTGCGACATGACCGTGAACTGAAAAAGGTGCGCAAGTTCATACGAAATCAAACGCCGAAAGGGGAGTTTGAATATGCTTTTCTGAAATGCTTTGATCAGATGTATCAATGGGCGGATGCGGCAGAATCGATGCTGGGGACATCCGGGTATGAAGCGCTCTACGAGAAAAGTATGGAAGAATATTGTGTGACTCACGGGGAATATAATTATCATAACGTACTGATGCAGACGGAAGGGACACATTCGCATATAGAGGCGACTACGAATTTTGATAAGTTCAAGAGGGATATTCAAGTAGAAGACCTGTATTATTTTCTCAGGAAGGTAATGGAAAAGCACGGGTGGAAGGAACGTCTCGGAGATAATATGCTTAATGCTTATTCGGCAATCCGACCGCTGACCGGAGCGGAGATAGAATATATGAAGCTTCGGCTTGCCTATCCGGAAAAATTCTGGAAAACGGCAAGTGCCTATTACCATTCAAATAAGGCGTGGATTTCTTCGAAAAGTATTGAGAAATTAAAGCTTTCGATCAGACAGACGGGAGAGAAGAAAAGATTTTTGGAGACCGTGTTTGATTTCCGCCTGTAAAATGTCAGAATACAGAATCCGAAAGGTAAAAAATCTGTGAAAAGCCTTGAAAACAGGGCGTTTGTAAGAAAAGTACCTTGACAAATATAGGGAAAAAAGGTATAACAGTAACTAAGGGCGGAAGAAAGAGAACATGTCCGATATCCGATGGATATAATATAAAGTTCTATAGTCAAACAAGAGGAGGAAATTATCCATGAACAAAACAGAATTAGTTGCAGCTATTGCTGAGAAAGCAGAATTATCTAAGAAAGACTCTGAAAAGGCATTAAAAGCTTTTGTTGATGTAGTAACAGCAGAGCTTAAGAAAGAAGAGAAGATCCAGTTAGTTGGTTTCGGAACTTTTGAAGTAAGTAAGAGAGCTGCAAGAGAGGGAAGAAATCCTCAGACAGGTAAGACAATGAAGATCGAGGCTTGCAAAGCTCCAAGATTTAAAGCTGGTAAAGCATTAAAAGATGCTGTAAACGCATAAGTTGAACGAATAAGAAGATGATAGTAGAGAGCCTTTCTTGCAGGTTCTCTACTTTTGTATTAAGGAGAAATTTTAATGAGACTGGATAAATTTTTAAAAGTATCCCGCCTGATCAAGAGGCGGACAGTGGCAAATGAAGCGTGTGATGCAGGGCGTGTTCTTGTCAATGGAAATGTGGCAAAAGCATCTGTAAAAGTAAAGGTCGGCGATGTGATCGAAATTCAATTCGGCACAAAGACTGTGAAAGTGGAAGTGCTTGATCTTCAGGATACAACGAAAAAAGAAGAAGCAAAAGACTTGTTCAGATATTTGTAATAGAATCACACAACCATTCATATAATTATTAAGAAAGGTTGTGATTGCATGGAAGAGAGAACGACACAGAAAAATCATAAACTGGTCGTAAATAACCGAAAAACGAGTCTGGTGACCGGGGTCATAGACGTGCTTTCCTTTGATCTTAATGAGATTTTGCTGGAAACGCAGCAGGGGATGATGAGGGTAAAAGGGACGGATCTTCACGTAAACCGTTTGAGCCTTGAAAAGGGAGAGGTTGATCTGTCCGGAAATATTGACAGTGTTTCTTATTCGGAAGTACATACGGGGGCAAAGCAGGGAGAAAATCTATTCTCTAAACTGTTTCGTTAAACATGATGATGGAAGTAAAAGAAGAACTCATTATCTTTTTACTGGCAGTGGTTTCCGGAGGGATTGTCAGGCTGTCTTATCGATTTCTGCACTGTGTCAGGCAGATTGTGCGCCATAACCTTCTGGCAATAGAAATAGAGGATTTTTTGTTCTGGATCTTCTCGGCGCTGTTTTTGTTTGTGCAAATTTACCATACAACTTCTGGAAGTATCAGGTGGCATTTCGTACTAGGTGTTGTGTTTGGGGCGGTTATTTCTTCGTTTGCTCTGTGGAAAGCTGAAAAAGTGTACAAAAAAATCTACACCCGAAATCAAAAAAAATCTTTTCGTTTTCTTGCGAAAAAAAATAAAAAAAGATATCATAATTAGTAAGATTAAAATCCGTTGGGGACGGATGTAAGGGTGAGTATATAATTATGAGTAAGACGAAAAAGAGAAGCCGTGTAAGGCGTAATAAGAGTTATTTACAGACACATAAGAGAAGCGTGCTTGCGATCAGTGCCGTTATTGTACTGCTGATTGCCGTAGTTTCTGTCAATGCAATGACCTTGCGTGCGAAAGAAAAAGCTTACCGGGCGCAGGAAACAGAGCTTGAAGAGCAGCTGAAAGAGGAAGAAGAACGCGCTGCAGAGATTGACAATCTGGAGAGTTATGTAAATACAGACGAATATGTGGAGGAAGTTGCCAGAGAAAAATTAGGACTGGTGCATGAAAATGAAATCATATTCAAAGGGAAATAATTGAATATTAAAATGTACAGATGACAAGCTTTAGGATGAAGATCCTAAAGCTTTTTATTATTATCGGACATTTGGTTTCTATCTGACATGGTAGAAAAACAGAATAAAGGGGAGACCGTCATGGACAAAGTAAAAGAAAAAGGGGTTTTTTTGAATCCGTATGTGATGCAGATGGACAAGTTTGCGGATTCGCTGATCCATCTGTCAAAAACATTTTTTACACTGGAAGGATATAAAGGCGCTTTGTCAGAAGAAGAGCTTGAAAATATGTTTCGGGATGTGACCGGAAGTGTGTGCGAGGGCTGTGAAAAAAAAGGAATCTGTCTGGCGGCAGAGCGGCTTGCAGCGTACCAGATGATGTGCGACGTGTTGTGCACAGTAGAAGAGTATGGGGCGGAGATTAATGTAGAGTTAAAACGGAAAATGCAGAAGCAGTGTCTGAGAGCGCCGAGGTTCTTGCGGGAGACTTTGGAGCGCTATGAAAGCGCTAAGCAAGTGATGCTCTGGAATAACAAAATAGTGAAGAACAGGGAAGGCTATGCAGGTCAGATGAAAAGCTTTGCAAAAATGATCCAGTATACGACAAGAGAACTGGATGCGGGTATTTTTGAGGACAGTCATTTGGAAAAGAAGCTGAAAAATCATTTGAAAAAGCACGGCGTTAAAATGATGTCTTCCGTATTTTACCTTACACCGCAGGGAAAGTATGAGATCCATTTGACTGTGAAGGCAATGAAGGGGCATTGCATTGTGACGAAAGAACTGGCGGCAGAGGTGGGCAAATGCGTCGGAAGGGTGATGATGCCACAGCAGGGAGAGCGCCCGATTCTGGGGGAAGATTACAGTACCGTGGCATGCGTGGAGGGCGCAAGATATCATACGCTTCAGGGAGTGGCAAGAATTGGGAAAGATTGTGATAAGATCTCAGGAGATACGTTTCTTATGACGGATCTCCCGGGAGGGAAAAAAGGGGTGGCACTGTCCGATGGTATGGGCTCCGGAGAGGAAGCATTCAAGGAAAGCACAATGGTAGTGGAAATGCTGGAGGAGCTTCTGGAGGCAGGATTTCCGGTGAAAATGGCGATTCAGATGATGAATACGGCATTAGTCATTGGAAGGGAAGATGTCCGGTTTTCTACGATAGATGCGGCGATCTTTGATCTGTATACTGGAGAGTGCGAATTTGTAAAAGCCGGAGCGTCTGCCACGTTCGTGAAGCAAAATGGAAAGGTGGAAAAGATAAGTTCCACAACACTTCCCATCGGAGTGCTGCAGGATATTGAGATCCAGACGGATACGCGCGTGCTTTCTTCCGGGGACTATGTGATCATGGTGACCGATGGAGTGATGGATGCACTTCCTGCCGGAGAACAGGATACTCTGATGTGTGCATTCATCGAAGGAACCGATATTGTGAACCCGAAAGAACTGGCGCATTATCTTCTCGGAAAGGTGTTGGAGCAAAGCGGAGAAAATCCCGCCGATGATATGACGATCGTGACCGCGGGAATTTGGAAATTGTAAGAGTCCTTGCTTTTTTGAGCCAGATTATATATATTTAGAGTGTCTTAGAATCAGATTAAGATGCGCTGGAAGGCGGAAGCGCGAAACCGTTTGACGGGTAGTTTGCGCCTTGCATGACAGAAATGTAGAATTTTAAGGGATATATATGGATCAAAAAGTGAGAAAATATGTGCAGGATCAGCACATGATTGAGAAAACAGACAGGGTATTAGCAGGTGTATCGGGAGGAGCGGATTCCATATGCCTGCTTTTTGTGCTCTTAGAACTTCAAAAAGAACTGGGGTTTGAGCTTCGGGCAGTACATGTAAACCACCAGATTCGAGGGGCGGATGCAGATTCGGATCAAGAGTATGTAGAAACGGTATGTAAAGAGCAGGGCGTAGATCTTGTTGTATATAAGGAAGATGTGCCGAAGTATGCCGAAAAACATAAATTGACAGAGGAAGAAGCAGGAAGAGAAGTAAGAAGATTCGCCTTTCTTCGACAGATGGAACTGTGGGGAGGCACGAAGATTGCGCTTGCGCATCATAGAAACGACAATGTCGAGACGCTGATCTTTCATCTGTGCCGAGGGACGGGGCTTGCAGGACTTGCAGGTATTGCTCCGGCAGATGGACCGTGGATTCATCCGCTTTTGTGTGTGGATCGAAAAGAGATTGAATCATACTTGGAAAAACGGGGAATATCTTATTGTACAGATGAGACCAATCTGGACATCCGCTATACGAGAAATCGAATCCGGCAGAAGATTCTGCCTTATCTGGAACAATATATTAACCGCGAGAGTGTACAGCATATGGCACGCACAATGGAAGAAATGACCGGGGTGAAAGCATATGTGGAAAGGGAAGTGGAACGATATGCAGGGGAATGTGTATCGGAAGTCTCAGGCGGTGTGATGCTGAAAGAAGAGGCTTACAGGCAAGTGCCGGAGGAGTTGAGAAATTATGTACTTCAGCTTGTATTATGCCGGATAGCGGGAAGGAAGAAAGATCTTCAGGCTGTGCATATAGAGGCGCTGGCAGAATTGTTTGACCGGCAGACGGGAAGAATGCTTCACCTTCCATATGGAATGACCGCCCGGCGATGCTATGAAGGGATCGTGTTGACGAGCAGCAATGGTTCTGTGGAAGAAGAAAATCATTGTGCAGAAGAAGAGGAGCCGGGGAAGCTATATCATATGCGAGTGTTTGAGTACCGTCCGGAAGAGGAAACATTTCCGGAAAAAGTATACACGAAGTGGTTTGATTATGATATAATAAACAATACTGTAGAAATCAGACACAGGCAGCCGGGAGATTATATTACAATTAATGAAGCCGGGGGAACGCAAAAGCTGAAGCAGTATTTTGTCAATGAGAAGATTCCGCAGGAAGTAAGAGACCACATATGGCTTGTGGCAGACGGACACCATATTTTATGGGTGGTGGGATACAGACAGAATCAAACATATCAGATAACAGACAGAACAAAACACGTTTTGGAAATTACATTTTATGGAGGAAAGAAAAATGGCAGAGACAGTGAAAGTAATGATTCCTGAAGAACAGGTAGAAGAAAGAATTAAGCAGCTTGGTGAGCAGATCAGCAAAGATTACGCAGGAAAGCAGATTCATTTGATCTGTGTATTAAAGGGCGGCGTATTTTTTATGTGCGAATTGGCAAAGAGAATTTCCGTTCCGGTATCTATGGACTTTATGAGTGTCAGCAGCTACGGTGACGGAACTTCATCAAGCGGGGTAGTAAAGATTGCAAAAGATCTGGATGAGACATTAGAAGGAAAGGATGTCCTTGTTGTAGAGGATATCATCGACTCCGGACGTACACTTTATTATCTGTTAGAGATCCTGAAGAAGAGAAATCCAAACAGCATGCATCTTTGTACACTGTTAGATAAACCGGACCGACGCGTAAGAGATGTAAACGTAGATTACGTAGGCTTTGAGATCCCGGATGAATTCGTTGTGGGATACGGGCTTGACTATGCGCAAAAATATAGAAACCTTCCATACATCGGCATTGTAGAAGGTGTGGAGTAGAAAGGGGACAACTTTGGAGGATAGAAGAAACAGAGGGGTAGGCGGATTCACACTTTTAACATTTGTGATTTTGTTGTTTGCGATGTTCTGGCTTACCAATACACTTGGAGAGAGGGCAGATATGCTCTCGAGAAAAGAATTTGAAGAGCTGATCGCCAGTGATCAGGTTCAAAATGTCACCGTGATTCAGAATAAGAATGTTCCTACCGGACGGGTGGAGATTGAACTGAAGGCGGAAGAAGGAGAGCGCGGTGAGGTGAAGAATTACTATGTGTCTGACGTAAACCAGATTCAGGAAGATCTGGCGGAGTGGGACGTAGATTATGAATTGCCGAATGCGCCGCAGGATAATTGGTTTACCACAACAATCCTTCCTGTGCTCCTTATGATGGCGGGCGTTTTCTTCCTGTTTTCCATGATGAACCGTCAGGGCGGCGGAGCGAATGCCAAGGCCATGAGCTTTGGAAAGAGCCGTGCGAAGCTTAGCACAGAGAAAGATAAAAAAATCACCTTTGCACAAGTGGCAGGGCTTAAGGAAGAAAAAGAAGAACTGGAAGAAGTGGTAGATTTTTTAAAGTCTCCGAAAAAATATATTCAGGTTGGCGCAAGAATTCCTAAAGGAATCCTTCTTGTAGGACCTCCGGGAACCGGTAAGACATTGCTTGCGAAAGCAGTTGCAGGAGAGGCGGGAGTACCGTTCTTTACGATTTCAGGTTCTGATTTTGTAGAAATGTTTGTCGGAGTGGGAGCATCCCGCGTAAGAGACCTGTTTGAAGAGGCGAAGAGAAACGCGCCTTGTATCATTTTTATTGATGAGATCGATGCGGTTGCCAGAAGCAGAGGAACCGGCATGGGCGGCGGTCATGATGAGAGAGAACAGACATTGAACCAGCTCCTTGTGGAGATGGATGGGTTTGGTGTGAATGAAGGAATCATTGTGATGGCGGCAACGAACCGTGTGGATATTCTGGATCGCGCCATTCTTCGTCCGGGCAGATTTGACCGTAAGGTAATGGTTGGAAGACCGGATGTGCAGGGACGTGAAGAAATTCTTAAGGTACATGCAAAAGGGAAACCGCTCAGTGAAGATATTGATCTTGGACAGATTGCCCGGACAACGGCAGGATTTACCGGAGCAGATCTGGAGAACCTGTTGAATGAGGCGGCGATTCTGGCGGCGAAGGATGAACGAGTTTATCTGAAACAGGCAGATGTGCAGAAAGCATTCGTGAAAGTGGGTATCGGGGCGGAGAAAAAGAGTCACGTTATTTCTGAAAAAGAGAAACGAATTACTGCCTTCCACGAGGCCGGTCATGCGATTTTATTCCATGTACTGCCTGATGTGGGACCGGTTTACAGTGTATCGATCATTCCGACAGGCGGTGCCGGCGGATATACCATGCCGCTGCCGGAGAAGGATGAGATGTTTAATACAAAAGGCAAGATGCTGCAGAATATTACGGTAGCACTTGGCGGACGTGTGGCAGAAGAGGAAGTGTTTGATGATATTACAACAGGCGCTTCTCAGGATATTAAACAGGCTACCGGACTTGCGAAGTCCATGGTGACCAAATTCGGTATGTCAGAAGCAGTAGGTCTTGTAAATTACGATAACGATAGTGATGAAGTGTTTATCGGACGGGACCTTGCGCACACTTCAAGGGGATATGGAGAAAGTATGGCAACCGTCATTGACAGCGAAGTAAAGCGGATCATTGATGAGTGCTACAGCCGTGCAAGATCGATTATCAAAGAGCATGAAGATGTTCTTCATGCCTGCGCGAACCTCCTGTTAGAAAAAGAGAAGATTACCCGCGAAGAATTTGAAGCGTTATTTGAAAAGAGAGAGGATGTATAGAATACATGAACAAAGAGGCTTTGTTTTGTGACGGAACGACCGAGTATGTGATTCCAATCGAGCCGGAATGCAATTCCACGGTGACACTGCGTTTCCGTACAGCCAAGGATGACTCCGTCCGTGTGCGTCTTATGACAAAAGTCGGCGGATATGATATGGAAAAAGAGTGTTCCAGGGGAGCTTTTGACTATTATAAAATTGACTGGAGATTGAATGAAGAGCCTTTTAGTTACTGCTTTGAGATCCAAGAGGGCGATGAAGTCTGTTATTATAACCGATGTGGAATAGCCGGGGAGATTGTTCCTTTTTATGAGTTTCGGATCGTGCCCGGATTTTCTACACCGGACTGGGCAAAGGGCGCGGTGATGTACCAGATCTATATTGATCGTTTCTGTAATGGTGATTCGTCCAACGATGTGGAAACAAATGAATATTTCTACATTGGTGATTATAGCAGCCGTGTGACAGACTGGGAGAAATATCCGGCATCAATGGGGGTGCGGGAATTTTACGGCGGCGATATCAAAGGAGTGATTGACAAGCTGGATTATCTTCAGGAATTGGGCGTGGAAGTTGTCTACTTCAATCCGCTGTTCGTCTCACCTTCGAATCATAAATACGATATACAGGACTACGATTATATTGATCCGCACTTAGGTGTGTTGGAGGAAGACGGCGGAGAGCTCCTGCAAGATGGTGTGGGAGATAATGCAGAGGCGACAAAATATCAGATTCGTACAACATCTTATAAAAATCTGGAAGCCAGCAATGCTTTGTTTATCCGGCTGGTAGAAGAACTTCACAAACGTGGTATGAAGATTATTCTTGACGGGGTATTTAATCACTGTGGTTCCTTCAATAAATGGATGGACCGGGAACGAATCTACGAAAATCAGCTCGGTTATGAGACGGGTGCATTTATCTCAGAGAAAAGTCCATACCGGGAATATTTCCGGTTTTTTAAAGATGCGCCGGAAAATTGGCCATATAATGTGAATTATGAAGGGTGGTGGGGACACGATACCCTTCCGAAATTAAATTACGAAGATTCTGTAAAATTAGAAAATTATATTCTGGGTATTGGAAAGAAATGGGTGTCTCCGCCCTACAATGTGGATGGATGGCGTCTTGATGTAGCTGCGGATCTTGGACAGAGCAATGAATATAATCATCGTTTCTGGAAGAAATTCCGACAAGTAGTAAAAAAAGCGAATCCGAACGCGATTATTCTGGCAGAACATTATGGAGATCCAAGCGAATGGCTTCAGGGCGACGAGTGGGATACGGTTATGAATTATGATGCATTTATGGAGCCGATCACATGGTTTTTGACAGGTATGGAAAAGCACAGTGATGAAATGAGGGAAGAGCTTCGGGGAAATGCAGATCATTTTATGGGGGCTATGTCACACCATATGGCAAATATGCTCGTGCCGTCCCTTTTGACGTCTATGAACCAGCTTTCCAATCATGACCACTCCCGGTTCCTTACAAGAACCAATCATGTGGTTGGGCGTGTGGAACATCTCGGACCGGAAGCGGCGAATGAATTTGTTGAACCGGCGGTGATGAGAGAGGCAGCGGCATTTCAGATGACATGGATAGGTTCCCCGACGATCTATTACGGGGATGAAGCCGGAGTATGTGGCTTTACCGATCCGGATAACCGGAGGACATATCCGTGGGGAAGAGAAGATAAGGAGATGATCGCATTCCACAGGGAACTGATCAAGATCCACAAAACTTATCAGGCATTTCGAACAGGGGCGTTGCAAATGCTTCTGTGGGAAGAACACCTTCTCGCATACGGAAGATTTCTGGGAGAAGAACAGCTGGTTGTTGTGTTGAACAATAAAGATGAACTTACAGAAGTGACTGTGCCGGTGTGGAAAGCAGAGGTTCCGGTGAAGGGAAGGATGAAGCGCCTGATCTATTCCGGTGAAAAGGGATATACAACGGAATACGAGGAGTATCTGATCTGTGACGGAGAGCTTGTGGTGAATATGGGAGCTCATTCGGTGTTGATCGCTGTGACGTTAAAAGAAGAGGAAATCGAAGAAACATTTCCGATTGAAACAAAGGAGACATAGATTGATGATAGGGATTATCGGGGCAATGGAAGCAGAAGTTGCCATTTTAAAAGATACAATGGAGATCGAAGAGGTTGTCGAGTATGCGGGCATGAATTTTTGCCGTGGGAAGTTAAATGGCAGAGAGGCTGTTGTTGTAAGAAGCGGAATCGGCAAAGTGAATGCGGCTGTTTGTGCGCAGGTGCTCGTAGATAAGTTTCAGGCAGGGGTGTTGATCAACACCGGTGTTGCAGGTTCTCTGGATGCTGCGATCGATATCGGAGATATTGTGATTTCTACAGCGGCAGTGCAGCACGATATGGATGCAACCGTATTTGGAGATCCGCTGGGACAGGTTCCTCAGATGGATACCTTCCTGTTCCCGGCAGATGAGTGTCTGGTACAAAAGGCAAAAGAAGTAAATGAAAAAGTGAATCCGGACATTCATACATTTACAGGAATCGTGGCAAGTGGTGATCAGTTTATCGCTTCCAAAGAGGCGAAAGAGAAGATTGTCACGAATTTCCATGCGTTTTGTGCGGAGATGGAAGGGGCTGCAATTGCTCAAGCGGCATATCTGAACAAAGTTTCGTGTGTCATTATTCGTGCGATTTCGGATAAAGCTGACAACAGTGCGGTTATGGATTATCCTGAGTTCGAAAAGCGTGCGATCAGGCAGAATGTAAGGCTTGTGACAGAACTTGTAGCAGAAATATAATAGAATATCAAATGTTAAGATGAGGAAATTCCCCAGATTGTGACAGTTAAGAGTCGGAATCTGGGGAACGCTTTTTCGGCGCTCTTTTTGAATATCTAGTATAATTCTAGACAAAAGGAGGGCTTTTTTATGTTAGAAATGATTTTAGACAAGCATGTGATTTGGGTGATCATCGGCTTGGGAGCAGCGGCAGGCGTGGTTAGCAAGTGTATTGTGAACGTGTCTTTGAAACGACTGGTGAGAGGAGCGGGGAATATGGGGAAAAGTACGCATCCGTTTATGCGTCTGGTGCGTGCAAAGTTCGAACATGCCTGCATGGTCAGCGAGAAGGTGGAAAATGTAGAGGCATTTGTGGACAAGTATCTGTATGAGTATCGTGTGGCGGGACTTAAGCTTCACAGTATTCAGAGAATGGAAGTGACGGCGGTCGGCATCTGTATGGCAGCAGGGATTCTGGGCGGGTTCCTCGAGTATACGGGAAATGGAATGAATGATGAGGTGCTTACAACGGGAGCTTTTGGGATTGGAGCCGGAATTCTTCTGTATCTGCTTCATTTGACTACGGATGAGAAGTACAGTGTAAGTGTTGTGAGAAACTATATGGTTGATTATCTGGAAAATGTGTGTCTGCACCGTTATGAGAAAGCATACCAGAAAGAGAATGAGTCGAAGGGAAAAGCGCCTCAGGAACCGCAGTCGGAGTTACAGGTGAACAGGCAGCCGGAGCCGCAGATGCATATACAGTCGGAGATGGAATCAACAGCACTTCCGCAGCCAAAGTCACAGCCTAATCCACAGCCACAGCCGGAGTTAACAGCGCCACTGCAGCCGGAACCGATACCAAGGGTTCTTCCGGTATCAGATCTGCGCCGGCAGGAAGTGACGGTAAGTGAACAGGAGAAACAGGAAAAGCAGGTGGAAGAGAAAAAAGAGACACCTGCGAAAGAGGTGTTGATCAGGCAGATACTGGAGGAGTTTATGGCTTGATTAAAAGAGCCTGTTTTGTTAAAATAAAACGTAAGCATTTTAGAAAACAAAGAAGAGAATAATTGAAGAGATTGCGATGGATACATTATACGATAGACTGAAAGCATACAGTGAATCTGATTATTATGGATTTCATATGCCGGGACACAAAAGAAATAAAAAATATGTAAATGCAGGACTCCCCTGTGCATGGGATATTACAGAGATTGAAGGTTTTGATGACCTGCATCACGCAGAAGGAATTTTGAAAGAGGCACAGGAGCAGGCGGCACAGGTCTATCATGCAGATGAGACGCATTTTTTAGTAAATGGAAGTACGGTGGGACTTCTGAGTGCGGTTCTTGGGGTGACAGAGAGAGAAGATACGATACTTGTGGCAAGAAATTGCCACAAGTCTGTCTATCATGCAATCGATATGAAGGAGCTTCATCCGGTATATTTATATCCGGAGTTTGATTCGAATGTAGGGCTTAATATGGCAGTATCTGCTGAAGATGTAGAACTGGCACTTAGAGAACATCCAAAGATCCGGGCAGTGGTAATGGTATCCCCTACTTATGACGGTGTAGTGTCAGATGTGAAAGCAATTTCAGAAGTAGTGCATAAAAAGGGAATCCCGCTGATTGTTGATGAGGCACACGGAGCCCATTTTGGCTTTCATCCGTATTTTCCGAAAAATTCTAATTTACAGGGAGCGGATATTGTCATCCACAGTCTTCATAAGACATTGCCGTCTTTGACACAGACTGCACTTCTTCATATGAACGGAACCTTTGTGAACAGGGAAGCAGTGAGGGAATATCTTCATATGCTGCAGTCAAGCAGTCCGTCCTATCTTTTGATGGCGAGTATCGATTCCTGCGTGAACCTGTTGAAACAAGAGGGAGCAAATTTGTTTGATCCGTATGTAGTTCGCTTAGAGAAATTAAGAAAATCTCTTAAGAAGCTTCAAAGTTTACAGCTTGTGGAAACCGAAGATTATGACCGGTCCAAGATCGTGATATCTGCGGGGGGAAGCGGAGTTTCGGGAAAAGAGCTTCAGAACCTGCTTCTTTCGGATTACCATTTACAAATGGAGATGGCAGCGGGAAATTATGTTCTTGCCATGACGTCGGTAGGAGATACAGAGGAAGGATTTGCAAGGCTTGAGAAGGCTCTTTTTGAGTTGGATGAAAGTCTTGAGAAAAAAGTTTCGGAAGAAATGAATATAAAACCTCCGAAGTCGGAGCTCGTTTATACGACGACTCAGATGAACAGGATGAAAAAAATGCAAAAAGGAGAAGCGGTATCCGTACTTCCGTGGAAAGAGAGTATCGGTTTTATTTCTATGGAGTATGCGTATCTGTATCCGCCGGGGACGCCTATGATTGTGCCGGGAGAGCGGATTACAAAAGAAATCACAGATGCGCTTCGTCAGTATGAAAGACTTGGATTTTCCATCGAAGGTCTTCATACAGAGGGATGCATTGAGGTGTGGAACAATGGGTAAAATATATTATTTGATGGGGAAGAGCTCTTCGGGGAAAGATACGTTGTATAAAGAGATATTGAGTCGGATGCCGGAGATTAAGACGGTGACACTCTATACGACAAGACCGATCCGAGATGGTGAAAGAGACGGCGTGGAGTATCATTTTGTTTCAGAAGAAACTTTGAAGCATTATGAGGAAGACGGAAAAATAATTGAGAAAAGAACATATGACACTGTGTATGGACAGTGGAAATATGCTACAATAGATGATGGGCAGATGAATCTTGACGATTCGGATTATCTGATCATCGGAACTCTTGAATCCTACAGTAAGATGAAGTCATATTACGGGGAAGAGTATCTTGTGCCGATCTACATTGAAGTAGAAGATGGTGAACGATTGTCACGTGCACTTCAAAGAGAGAGGCAGCAGGAACAGCCAAAGTATGATGAATTGTGCAGAAGATTTCTGGCAGATCAAAATGATTTTTCAGAAGAGAATTTGAGAGAAGCCGGAATAAACAGAAGATACAGAAACCAGAATAAAACACAATGTTTAGAAGAG
Organism: Dorea sp. CAG:317; assembly: GCA_000433535.1. GTDB lineage: Bacteria > Bacillota > Clostridia > Lachnospirales > Lachnospiraceae > Dorea_D. The sequence goes on along the minus strand of FR892671.1, from coordinate 205,250 downwards.
ATTATAGGGGAAATACAGAATGGGAAGTTTTAAAGACGTAGTTGGACACAAGGACATTATCAAATATATCGGGAATGCTGTGATGGAAGACCGCGTATCACATGCGTATATATTGAATGGCGAGCGGGGATCGGGGAAAAAGATGCTGGCAAGCTTATTTGCCATGACACTGTTGTGCGAGAAGCACAGATCGGACCCGTGTAACGAATGTCATTCCTGTATACAGGCAGAGAGCGGAAATCATCCGGATATTATCAGAGTCACACATGAGAAGCCAAATACGATCAGCGTAGATGATATTCGTGAACAGGTGAATAACACCATTGATATCAAACCGTATCAGGGACCGTATAAAATCTACATTATCCCGGAGGCAGACAGAATGACAGCGCAGGCGCAGAACGCACTTCTGAAAACAATTGAAGAGCCGCCTAAATATGCGGTGATCTTTCTGCTTACAGAGAATGCGGAGCTTTTACTTCCGACGATCAACTCCAGATGTGTCATGCTGAAATTGCGGAATATCAAAGACACATTGATCAAGAAGTATTTGATGGAGAAGATGCAGATCCCGGATTATAAAGCGGATGTATGTACTGCGTTTGCACAGGGAAATATGGGGCGCGCGATCATGCTTGCCAATTCTGAACATTTCAACGAGGTTCGGGAGGAAGCCGTTCAACTGTTGAAATATATTCATGAGATGGAGCTTTCTGAGATTGTAAATGCGGTAAATCATATTACGGTGTATAAATTGGAGATCAGTGATTACTTGGATCTCATTATGATCTGGTATAGAGATGTATTGATGTATAAAGCGACAAAGGAACTGGATAAAGTTGTATTTAAAGATCAGATCCAGTATATTAAGGAACAGGCGAGAAGAAGTTCTTATGAAGGGATTGAACTGATTCTTGAGAGCTTAGAAAAGGCAAAAGCAAGATTGAAAGCAAATGTTAATTTTGAACTTGTAATGGAGCTTTTGTTCCTGACAATAAAGGAGAATTAATTCATGACAAAAGTAATAGGTGTACGATTCAGACCGGCGGGGAAGATTTATTTCTTTGCTCCGGGGAAATTGAATATAAAAACAGGAGATAAAGTTATCGTGGAAACAGCCCGCGGCGTAGAATATGGCTCTGTTGTTGTGGGAGAAAAAGAAGTAGAGGATGATAAGATCACGCTTCCGCTGAAGCCGGTGATTCGAATTGCGACAGAGGAAGACAAGAAAAAAGAAGAAAAGAACCGCGTGAAAGAAAAAGAAGCGTTTGAGATCTGTCTGGAAAAGATTCGCAAACATGGTTTGGAAATGAAGCTTATTGATGCGGAGTATACATTTGATAATAATAAGGTGTTGTTTTATTTTACTGCGGATGGAAGAATTGATTTCCGTGAACTGGTCAAAGATCTGGCAAGTGTATTCCGCACTCGTATCGAATTGCGCCAGATCGGAGTCAGAGATGAGACAAAGATCCGAGGCGGTATCGGAATCTGCGGAAGACCGTTGTGCTGTCACACCTATTTATCAGAGTTTGCGCCGGTATCAATCAAGATGGCGAAGGAACAGAACCTTTCGTTGAATCCGACCAAGATCTCAGGCGTATGCGGAAGACTGATGTGCTGTCTCACAAATGAGGAGGAGACTTATGAGGAATTAAACAGTCATCTTCCGAACACCGGAGATTTTGTCACAACACCGGAAGGATTAAAGGGAGATGTACAATCTGTCAATGTATTGAGACAGCTTGTAAAAGTTATTGTGACTTTAGATAATGACGAGAAAGAAATTCGCGAATACAAGGCGTCTGAATTAAAGTTTAAACCGAGACGCAAGAAAAAGGATGTTCGCATTTCCAAGGAAGAGATGGCAGAACTGCGGGCATTGGAAGAGAGAAACGGAGCGTCAAAATTAGATGATGAATAGAGAAGATTCCGGTTTGAAAGCGGGAGAACGTCTGGATGATCTTCAGATCAAGGGATACGAAATTATCCAAAGCCCGGGGCGTTTTTGCTTCGGGATGGACGCGGTGCTTCTGTCGTCTTATGCAAAGATTAGGAATAGAGAACTTGCACTTGACCTGGGAACTGGCACAGGAATTCTGCCGATTCTTCTGGAAGCCAAGAATGAGGGAGAACATTATACGGGACTAGAGATTCAAGAAGAAAGTGCCGACATGGCGCGCCGGAGTGTGAGTCATAATGGGTTGGAAGATAAGATTGATATTGTAACGGGAGATATTAAGGAAGCGTCCGGAATCTTTGGGGCAGCTTCCTTTCATGTCATTACGACTAACCCTCCTTATATGATTGGGGAGCACGGTCTGAAAAATGAAAAAGAAGCGCTGTATATTGCGAGACATGAGGCATTATGCACGCTGGATGATATTTTGAGAGAAAGCGCAAGATTGTTAAAGCCGAAAGGGCGGTTTTACATGGTGCACCGGCCATTTCGGCTACCGGAGATACTTGCCAAGATGTCAGCATATGGGATTGAGCCCAAGCGGATGCGGCTGGTATATCCCTATATTGATAAAGAGCCAAACATGGTGCTTCTGGAAGGACTTCGGGGTGGAAGACCACGAATGCAGGTGGAGCCGCCACTTATCGTGTATCAGAAAGATGGAGAATATACGGAAGAATTAATGAAAATATATCAGATTTAAGAAGAAGTTTATTATTTCAGCTAGTGAGAAATATTAATATCGGTTTTATTTCACAATAATTTGCACAAAAACTTGCGTAAATTATTGTGAAATAGTGACTATTTACAAATTTTCTTTATTGTGAAATACTATAATCAGTTTAAACATCCTACGTTATACGAAGGATGAAAGAGAGTGGAGGTATACATATGAAAGTAGCATTAGTTTATACGAGTACAACACCGGAATTGATTGAACTGGTGGAACGGGAAGTAGGTAAATTATTACCGCAGAACACGGAAATTATGAGTTATCAAGACCCATCTATTTTGGCTGAAGTTAGAGATGCGGGGTATGTTACAGCTTATCCGGCTGCAAGACTGGTAGGAATGTATATGAAAGCAGTTAATGATGGTGCAGATGCAATTTTAAATTTATGTTCTTCTGTCGGTGAGGTCGCAGATGCAGCGCAAGGAATTGCAAAGTATATTGGAGTCCCAATTGTAAGAGTAGATGAAGAAATGTGTAGAGAAGCAGTTCGTAAAGGAAATAAGATTGCAGTTATGGCAACACTTCCGACTACTCTGGAACCAACAAAAAATACAATTCTGAGGGTTGCCCGTGAGATGAATAAGCATGTAGAATTAATTGATTGTTTGGTTGATGGAGCTTTTGGTCTGGATCAGGAGCAGTTTAAAAATTTAATGACAGAATATGCAGGAAAAGTTGCCGAAAAAGCAGATGTTATTTTATTTGCTCAAGGATCTATGGCATATTGTGAAGAAATTATTCATGGTAAATATGAAAAATTAGTTGTTTCCAGTCCAAGATTTGGAGCATTGGCATTAAAGGATGCACTTGTTGCAAAAGGTCTCATGTGATAGGTGCGAATAGGAGGGATTTCAAATGATAAGAATAAAACGTATTTTGGCATCGCTTTTAGTTTGCGTGATGGTGGTAGGCATACTAGCGGGATGCGGAAGTACATCAGATGATAAAATTATTATTAGAATGTCGCATACTCAGCAACCAGAGTCTATAAGTGATTTAACAGCAAAAGAATTTACAAAGTATGTAGATGAGGAAAGTAATGGGCGGATTCAAGTTGAGATTTATCAGAACTGCGGACTATCTGGAAGTGATTTAACCAAGGCAATTGAATTGGTCCAAGCTGGAAACATTGATATTCATGCTTGTGCTCCAGCTAATATTGCCAATTATGATTCTAGATTTTATGCATTTTGGTTACCGTTTCTTTTTGACACAACAGATGATTTGATTGAGTTTGTTAATGATAAGGAAGTAAAAAAAGAGGTAAATAGCTGGTGTAATGATCTGGAAATGAGCATGCTGGGAATTAACAATGCGGGATCTAGACAGATTTCAAGTAATAAGGAGATTCATTCACCGGAAGATTTAAAAGGAATGAATATACGAGTACCAGGAGCTAATATTTTTATTGATTTATACAAGAATTATTTTCATGCAAATCCTACGGCAATGGATTTTTCGGAAGTTTATACATCCCTTCAGCAGGGAGCGATTGATGGACAGGAAAATCCTATCGCTGTATTTGATTCTTCAAAATTTTCTGAGGTACAGAAGAATGTATTGCTATGGGATGGTGTAAGAGATACAAATATCTGGGTTATTAGTAATAAAACACTTGCAAAGTTATCAGACGAGGATGCAGAACTCATTCAGAGATGTGCGGATAAAGCACTTGAATGGGGAAATGCTTATCTTGCTGAGAATGAAGCGAGTATTATAGAAAAACTTGAGACGGAAGGTGTTCAGTTTACAGAATTGACGGATGAAGAAAGAGTAGAGTTCAAAGAAGCCTGTGCTGGAATGTATGATGAATATGCAGATATAGTAGGGCAGGATGTTATTGATTTGTTTCAAGGGAAATAACAAAGGAGGAAATGGAGATGAGTAAATCAAAAAGTATCCTAAGAGAATTGTGGGATAATTTTGAAGAATATATTTGTGCAATTGCATTGGTTATTATGGCACTTGTTACATTTATGAATGTTTTTTCCAGAAAAATCACATGGTTCAATATGTCATTTAGCCAAGAATTAGTAACTACGATGTTTGTGTGGGTGTGTTGCCTTGCTGCTGCAAGTGCATTTAAAACAGATTCACATATGGGATTTGCATATTTAACAGATAAGTTTAAGGGAAAAGCGCGTACGGTTCATTCCATATTTAGAATTATAGTTTGTTGTATAAATTATATTATCTGGATTATCTGGGGAACGATTATGGTATATAGACAATATAAATATGGTTTGTTGACAGGAGTGCTGGAAATGCCAAGTTGGTTAATTGGATTGGCAATTCCGTTGTCGGCTGTATTTTCTATTGTACGAATGATACAAAGAGAAATGCAAGTATCCAAAGCTCCAGAAGAGATTAAAAAGAGAAAGGGGGAATAGAAGATGGCAGCAGCAGTTTTGTTTATTTCACTTGCAATATTTATTTTTCTGAATATCCCGATTTCTATTTCTTTGGGATTATCCAGTGCTTTGACATTAATTGTAACAGGAAGTCCACTTGGTGTTATACCTTCTATGATGCAGGCAACAGTACAAAAATTTTCTTTACTTACAATCCCGTTGTTTGTATTGGCCGGAGTTCTAATGGATAAAGGTGGTATTTCAAAACGTTTGATTAATCTTGCTGATAGTATGATGGGACCGATTCACGGAGGCCTTGGATATGTGGCTGTTATTTGTGCTTTGTTTTTTGCTGCGATTTCCGGTTCTGGAACAGCAACCGTTGCAGCAATGGGATCTATCTTGATTCCAGCTATGATTAAACAAGGATATGATGCCGGATTTTCTAGTGCGTTGTCCGCAATTTCTGGTTCGCTTGGAACGGTAATCCCGCCAAGTATTACTTTTATTATCTATGGGATGATTACAGGAGAATCAATAAGCGATTTATTTCTTGCAGGAATCATACCGGGCATTACGTTTGCATTAATATTATGTCTGACAGTATTCTACTATTCGAAGAAAAATGGATGGAAAGGAGATAAACCAAGGGCTAGTAAGAAAGAAATATTAAAAGCATTTGGTGGAGCTTTGCCGGGCTTTTTAAGTCCAGTTATTGTACTTGGTGGTATCTACTCAGGTATCTTTACGCCAACAGAGGCAGCTGCTGTTGCGGTTGTTTATAGCTTTATTGTTGGAAAATTTATTTATAAAGAATTAGATTTTGCCTCATTTAAAGAAACTTTGTTCAGTACTGCAAAAACTACTGGTATTATTTTATTGATTATTATGAATGCAGGGATTTTCTCATGGGTTCTTACTCAACAGGGAATTGCATCAAGACTGACAGAGATTGCTATCGGTTTGACAGATAATAAATACCTTATGCTTCTTATCATTAATTTCGTATTCTTACTGGCTGGATGTGTAATGGATAATACAAGTGCATTATATATTCTGGTACCAATTATTATGCCGATTGCTAAAGCACTTGGTATTGACATGATACATTTGGGAGTTGTGTTAGTGTTGAATCTATCAATTGGTCAGGTTACTCCTCCAGTAGGACCAAATCTGTATGTTGCGGCGGATATTGGAAAAGTTAAATTTGAGGAAATATGCAGAAAGATGGTGCCGCTTCTTCTAATGTCGATGGCAGCGCTTTTGATTATTACGTTTGTTCCGTGGCTTACAACGTGTTTAATCAAATAATTGCGTAGAAAAAAGACTTGTTGTATACTTATAACATAGGACGAAGAATGTTGTTAGGGTGATACAATGAGTGAAAACAAATTTATGAAAGTTTCGTTGGCGAACAAGTCAGTAGTAGAACGAATCGTAGATCAGATTACAAACGCTATAATTAATGGAGAATTAAAGCCTGGGGATAAGATTCCGACAGAGCCAGAGTTGTGCGAGACATTTAATGTTGGAAGGAATTCTGTTAGAGAAGCAATCAAGATTTTAGAAGCATATGGTGTCGTTGAGATTCGAAGGGCAGATGGAACTTATATTAGGCAGGAATATAATTATAAGATGTTGTATCCGATTTTATATGGGATTATTTTGCAGAAAGATTCTAAGCAGCAGCTTATAGAATTGCGAAAAGTTATTGATCTGGGAATATTACAAGAAGCGATGAAGCAAATGGGTGACCAGGAATTTGAAGAGCTTGGAATAGAGATAAGAAATATGGAAGAAGAAATTAAGAAGAAAGAGCCATCTTCTGTAAAAATATTTGAAGCTGATGTCAGATTTCATTCGGTGCTTGTAGATGTTATGAAAAATGATTTGCTGGATAGCATTGCTTATTATGTAGATAAAATTACCCGACAGACAAGAGTTCTTACGATTGACTATATGTTGGAGAGAGGGCATCGAGAAGAATTTGTTACTCTTCATCGAGATATGTTGGATATGCTTAGGAATAAAAGAGAAGATCAGATTCCAGAGATTGTAGAAAGACATTATCAATATTGGGAAAAGTAAGCCGCGATTAATTAAATGCGGTCGGAGAGCGGATTCCGAAATGCTGGAATCCGCTTTTATTTTTAAAACTTAAAAAGGATAGAGATAAAAAGAAAGAGGAATAAGAAAGATGGTTTATAGAAAAGCGAAAGAGATAGAGATTGTCCCTATTGAGAACTGTATGGGTGGAGAAGGAACTGTAAGGATGCAGAAGCTTTTGGATGCCCCTGCAGAAATGTTGGGAAAAGGGAGAGCATATGTAAGGCATGTGTTGGAACCTGGTGTATCAATTGGTATGCATACACATCAAGGAGAAATGGAGTCAATGGTATTAGTATCAGGAAAGGCAATACATATTATAAACGGAGAGGAACAACATCTTGAATCAGGAGATATTATTGCAGCGATGCCTGGAGATACACATGGAATTGCTTGTGAAGGGGAAGAACCTTTAATTTTGATTGCGCAAGTTTTATACGAATAAAATAGTAGAAAGAAGGAAAAAGAAATGGCAGAGAAAATTTTAATTTCTGTAGCACCAGTCAGTGCAACAAATCATGATATTAATCCAAAAAAAATTGCACAAGATGTAATAGCATGTGCTGAAGCAGGTGCAGCTATGGTACATTTACATGTAAGAGATAAAAAAGGAAATCTGACTTCGGATTTGAGTGTTCTGAAGGAGACTGTGGAAAGAATCAGAGAGCAATCAGATATTGTAATTCAGGCATCTACGGGAGGCGTATCTAATTTGACGATAGAAGAAAGATGTGCGCCGCTCTACTATGATAAAATTGAAGCATGTTCATTGAATGTTGGCTCTACAAATCTTGGAGATTCTGTATATTGTAACCCTATTCCAGAAGTAAAATATTGCGTAAATGAAATTATAAAGACAGGGAAAACGCCAGAAATAGAGGTTTTTGAAATAGGTCATACTTATATAGTACAGGAATTGAGAAAAGAATTTCCTATGAAGAATCCTATTTTATTTAGTGTGGTTTTGGGACATAAAGGGGAAGCCCCGGCTACTCCGGAAGCATTAGCAGCTATGGTGAATTTCATTCCAAAAGATACAATATGGGGAATTACACATGCTAATAGGCGAGATTTTGGTATTATTGCAGGAGCTCTGGGGCTTGGTGCGAAAACGGTGCGTATTGGATTTGAGGATAGTAATTATTTGGATCCGATGACGCAAGTAGATAATAATGTGGCATTGGTTGAGAAGACGGTGCGATTGTTAAAGGCAATGGATAAGGAACCAATGACACCGCAAGAAGCAAGAAAAATGCTTAATATATAGGAGGAAGCTATGAGTGAGTTAAAGAATTTGGATATACAGATTTTAAATCAGTTCACTGTGCAGAATGAAAAAGAAATAGAAAAAGAATTAAAAGACGAAATAGAAAAGAATCATAAAAAAATAATTGTATTAGATGATGATCCAACAGGAGTACAAACGGTTCATGATGTTTCTGTTTATACAGACTGGTCTGAAGAAAGTATAAGAAGTGGTTTTGAAGAAAAGACGCGAATGTTTTATATTTTGACGAATTCCAGAGGTTTTACGATAGAACAGACTACTTTATGCCACAAAGAAATTATTGAGCGTATAGATAAAATCTCGAAAAAAACCGGGAAAGAATATCTAATTATTAGCCGAGGCGACTCTACATTGAGAGGACACTATCCATTGGAAACAGAGTTGCTTCGTGAAGGATTTGAGGCAGATGGAACGAAAAGAGTGGATGGAGAGATAATATGTCCGTTTTTTAAGGAAGGCGGTCGTTATACGATAGAAAATATTCACTATGTGAAAACTGGAAATCAGCTTATTCCAGCAGGGCAGACAGAATTTGCAAAAGATAAAACATTTGGATATCAGTCCTCTGATTTGTGTGAGTATATTGAAGAAAAAACAAAAGGACAGTATCCGGCGAAGAGTGTCACATATATCACTTTGAAAGAACTGCGAGAACAACAGATTGATAGAATTATGGAAAAACTGATGAAAGTACAGGGATTTGGAAAAGTTGTGGTAAATGCGGTAGATTATTACGATTTGAAAGTATTTACTATAGCGTTATATCGGGCTATGTCAAGGGGAAAGAATTTTATGTTTCGTACCGCTGCTGCATTGGTGAAAGTAATGGGAGGAGTTTCGGACAAACCATTGCTTACGCGAAAGGAAATGGTGGTGAAGGAATCCAAGAATGGTGGAATTGTTGTGGTTGGCTCACACACAAAAAAGACTACCAGTCAGATGGAAGAATTAAGAAAAATAGAAGGATTGGTTTTCTTGGAATTTAATTCGGATTTGGTATTGGATGAAAAAGCGTTTGAAAAAGAAATTATTGAAACTGTCAAAAAAGAAGAAGAATTGATCGAAAACGGAAAAACAGTAGTGGTTTATACAAGGCGAAAACTATTATCAGTTGAAAATGATACAAAGGAGGAGGCTCTTTTGAGATCAGTAAAAATATCTGATGCGGTTCAGTCGTTAGTCGGAAAGTTGAAGGTAACACCGGCTTTTGTGGTTGCAAAAGGCGGAATTACATCAAGTGATATAGGAACGAAAGCACTTCGTGTGAAAAAAGCAAATGTCATGGGCCAAATATGTCCTGGAATTCCGGTATGGCAAACTGGAAAGGAAAGTAAGTTCCCAATGACCCCATATATAATTTTCCCGGGAAATGTTGGAGAAGTAACAACATTACGAGAGGCAGTAGAGATTTTGCTTGCATAATAAAACAATGCATGGTAAAACTGATATTGTAGTAGAGGAGGGTAGACAGAAATGCAAGGAACATTATATTTGTGTGCCACCCCCATCGGCAATCTGGAAGATATGACGTTTCGTGCAATCCGGGTGCTGAAAGAGGCGGATCTTATTGCGGCGGAAGATACAAGGAACAGCGTAAAGCTTCTCAATCATTTTGAGATTAAGACGCCGATGACCAGTTACCATGAATACAATAAAATAGAAAAAGGGCATAAGCTGGTGGAGCGCCTGCAAAATGGCGAAACTATCGCATTGATCACGGATGCGGGGACACCCGGAATTTCTGACCCGGGGGAAGAATTGGTGAAAATGTGTCAGGAATCCGGAATTACAGTGACAGCAGTGCCGGGAGCGGCAGCTTGTATCACCGCACTTACCATATCCGGTCTGCCGACAAGAAGATTTGCGTTTGAGGCATTTCTTCCAACAGATAAGAAAGAGCGGCAGGCAGTGCTGGATGAATTAAAAGAGGAGACAAGGACGATTGTTTTATACGAAGCTCCCCATCGACTGGTAAAGACGCTTAAGCTTCTGAGGGATGTTTTGGGAGGTCGCAAGGTCAGTGTCTGCCGAGAGCTTACGAAGAAGCATGAGACGGTGTTTGCCACAACACTTCCGGAGGCGCTTGCGTACTATGAGAAGAACGCTCCGAAGGGGGAGTGCGTGATCGTTATAGAGGGAAAGAGCAGACTGGAAATTCGAGAAGAAGAAAAAGCCCAGTGGGAACAACTTACTGTGGAAGAACATATGGAACACTATCTTTCCGGCGGTATGGAAAAAAAAGAAGCCATGAAGCAGGTGGCAAAAGATCGTGGTGTGAGTAAAAGAGATATTTATCAGGCGCTTCTTTAAATTGGGAGATGAAATAAATCAGAACAGGTCATCGGGCATGTTCGTCAAGTTGTACAGAAAAGCACAAAAAGATTGTTCAACTTGGGCATACCCGTAAGCCTGTTTTTTTATTATACTTTTTAACAGAGAGAAGACGAATAACTATTTTAGGAGGAAGTATAACATGGCAAGTTTATCATTAAAACATATTAACAAAGTATATCCAAACGGATTTGAAGCTGTAAAAGACTTCAATCTTGAGATTGCGGATAAAGAATTCATCATTTTCGTAGGACCATCAGGATGTGGTAAATCTACAACACTTCGTATGATCGCAGGTCTGGAAGACATCTCTTCCGGTGAGCTTATGATCGGTGACAAAGTGGTAAATGATGTAGAGCCAAAGGACAGAGATATCGCAATGGTATTCCAGAACTACGCTCTGTACCCACATATGACAGTATATGATAACATGGCTTTTGGTCTGAAACTTAGAAAAGTACCAAAAGACGAGATTGATAAAATGGTAAAAGAAGCTGCAAGAATCCTTGATCTGGAAGCTCTTCTTGATCGTAAGCCGAAAGCGTTATCCGGTGGACAGAGACAGCGTGTAGCTATGGGACGTGCAATCGTTCGTAACCCGAAAGTATTCCTCATGGATGAGCCTCTTTCTAACTTGGATGCAAAACTCCGTGGACAGATGCGTGTTGAGATTTCCAGATTACATCAGAGACTCGGTACAACGATTATTTATGTAACACATGACCAGACAGAAGCTATGACACTTGGAACAAGAATCGTAGTAATGAACGCAGGTGTTGTACAGCAGGTAGATACACCACAGACACTTTATGATCGTCCATGTAACTTATTCGTAGCAGGATTCATCGGTTCACCACAGATGAACTTCGTTGACGCTACATGTAAAGTAGACGGTAAAGATGTTTATCTTCAGGCTGGTCCGTCTGCAATCAAACTTCCGGAAGAGAAAGCGAAAAAGCTGATCGAAGGCGGTTATGATGGAAAGACAGTTGTTCTTGGTATCCGTCCGGAAGATGTACATGATGAAGCTGATTTCATCGCAAAATCTCCAGATACAGTGATCGAAGCAAAGATTCGTGTATACGAGATGCTTGGTGCAGAAGTATTCTTATACTTTGATTATGAAGGAGCAAACATGACAGCAAGAGTTGAGCCTAAGACAGCTGCAAGAACAGGTGATGTTGTGAAATTTGCTTTAGACGCAGAGAAGATTCACGTATTTGACAAAGAAACTGAGGAGACAATCACAAACTAGGTGTATTGTTAAAGTAAGAAATGATACAAGGGGGAGGTGCGAAAGCACCTCCCCCTTATCTTCGTTGTATCAATGAATATTCAAATCGCGTCGTCAAATAATAGTTATAGAAAAGCTCGATCGGAATTTCTTCATCATTTTTAATCCCATAGGTCAATCCTGTAGAGTATAGAAGTGGCGTATCATCACTGACATTGAGATGCTCGGAAATATCTCCATAAGCAGAGACTGCTTTGAGTTTGAGCGATGAAGTCGTAATTTGTGTATGATAGTTCTCTTCTATGATTTTATAAAGAGAATGTTGTTCAAAATCATAGGTTTCAATATCGCGGAACAAATGGTAAGGCAGAACAGTGCTTGTAAGGCAGAGTGGAGTCCCATCCGCAAAGTAAATTCTTGTCATATGAAATACAGGATCAGCCTTTTGAAGATGCAGCAGACTTGCTTCTTCGCTGGTACAAACTCTGAGTTCAGCAGCAAGAAGTTGGCGGGAAGGAGTCATGCCCTGGCGGATGATCTCTTCGGTATAGCTGGAAATAGAAGTCAGTTCCTGTAATTTAACTTTTCCTTTGACGCAAGTGCGCTTTCCCTGCATTTTTTCAATATATCCCTGATGATATAATTCATCAATGGCACGCCGAACAGTGACTCTGCTGACCTGGTATAATTGGATGAGATCCGATTCGCTGGGAAGCTCTGCGCCGGCCTTTAGTTCCCCGGATTGTATTTTTTCAATAAAATCATTTTCAATCATCGCATATTTAGGTGTTTGTCTCATAGTAATGTCCCCATTTCACGGGAATGATAATCCCTTAAATCATATAATTCTATTATACTTGAGTGAGTAATAAAATTCAAATGGATTCTCCAACTTATTATAATAAGTTAACAAAAAAATATACTGATATTTTGTTTATTTTGTGGATAGACGAGTGAATAAAAATAACTTATTATAATAAGTAGAGAGGAGATGTAGTAATATGAGAGATAAAGTAATGGGAGCACTATACGGGATGGCGATTGGAGATGCCATGGGTATGCCGCCGGAACTGTGGAGCCGAAAGCGGTGTCTCGAACATTATGGTGTGATTACGGATTTTTTAGATGGGTGTCCGGAAAATATTATTTCTTATCAATATAAGGCAGGGCAATTTACAGATGATACAAGTCAGGCGCTGACAATTTTAGATAGTCTGATAGAGACAGATTTTGTGCCGGACAGTCAGAGTATTGCAACATACATCTTAAAGTGGGCAGAAAAGGAGAATGCCTTTGAAAATAATATTCTTGGTCCGACTTCTAAAGTTGCTTTAAAGCTTTTTCAAGAAGGGAAAAGTGCAAAAGAATTTTCAGATGAGGCGGTGTCCAATGGTGCGGCAATGAGAATCGCGCCTATCGGCACTTTATTTACAACTGCGCAAAAAGAAGAATTATGCCGATATGTGGCGGCAGTTTCCTGCGTGACGCATACCAGTGATATTACAATTGCCGGAGCGTCTATGATTGCCATGGCAGTGGCTTCGGCAATGGAGTATCAAAATCGTGAGAAAATGATAGAAGACGCTCTTTCTGTCACAGAATATGCCATGGAATTAGGAGCCTCCACCCCAAGCCCGTCGTTAAGTGCAAGAACGATGCTTGGAGTGAAGCTGGCAGAAAAGTACAAGGATGATGAAACTGCATTTTTGGAAAATCTCTATAATCTGGTAGGGGCTGGAGTGAATACTTCGGAATCAGTTCCGGCAGCACTTGCGATTGCGTATTATGGATTTGATGTGAAAAAATGTGCACTTCTCTGTGCAAATCTGGGCGGAGATACAGATACCATCGGCGCTATGGCGACTGCCATTTGTGGTGCGGCGCAGGGGATGGAGAAAATTCCACAGGAATATGTTGCTTTGATCCAGAAGGCAAACCAAGTAGATTTTGAACATTATGCGGATGCAATCATAGAGAAGAGAGGGAGAGTGACATGGGAAAAGGATGTATAGTCGTTGGTGCGGCAATGCTGGATATTGTGATGGAGATTGATCAGATTCCAAAGTCCGGTACAGATGTATATGCGAAGGGACAGACCATGATGGTCGGAGGATGTGCATATAATGTTGCAGATATACTAAAGCATTTCGGGACAAACTATACGTTATTTGCACCGGTGGGAACCGGAATGTATGCAGATTTTATCCGAAAAGAATTACAAAGAGCAGGGCATAATAGTCCGATTTGTTCGGCGGATTCGGATAATGGCTACTGCCTGTGTATGGTAGAAGCAGATGGAGAACGCACGTTTTTAACTGTACCCGGAATAGAATGCCATTTTAAACGTGAATGGTTTAAGACTCTGAATGTGGAGAACTATGATTCCGTGTACGTAAGTGGATATGAGCTGGAAGGAGATGGCGGAGATGCCATTCTTGACTTCCTGGAGGAACACCGGGAGATGACGGTATACTATGCTCCGGGACCGCGGATTACTTATATTTCTGAGGAAAAAGCAAAACGCATGTATGCGCTTAAGCCGGTCATTCATTTGAATGAGTTAGAGGCAGTGACATCCACCGGTGAAGAAGAGATTGTGAAGGCTTCGGAAAAGCTTCATGGATGGACAGGAAATACCGTATTGATTACTTTGGGAAAAGAGGGGGTACACCTTCTGGAAGAAGGAAAGCACCATGTGATTCCGTCGAAAAAGGCAGAAGTGGTAGATACCATCGGAGCAGGAGATTCCCATATCGGAGCGGTGATTGCAATGCGGACGGCGGGATATCGTTTTGCGGAGTCTATTCAGATGGCAAACTGTATTTCTGCAAAAGTAGTAAGTGTAAAAGGACCTGTATTGACAACAGAGGAATTTGAGGAAGGAAGAAGGAACAATGAGTAAAGTAAAAGAATTTTTTAAAGGCTGGAGTATGTTTGAAAAGTGTTGGCTTGTATTATCTACCGTGATTATGATCGTGCTGAGCATTATCTGGGGAGACAATACACTGGCTTTAATCAGTGGAATCACAGGAATATTAGGTGTTGTATTGGCGGCAAAAGGAAAAGTAAGTACGTATGTGTTTGCGACCATCAATGTAGCAATCTACGCATATCTTACATTTAATAACCATTTATACGGTGAATTTATGTTAAATGCATTTTATTATATTCCGATGAATTTCGTTGGTTTCTACCTCTGGTCCAGACATAAAGACGAAGAGAGTGGTGAAGTAGAGGGAAAAGCGCTGACACCAAAGCAGATTGTCCTGCTTCTTGTTGCAACAGCAGTAATTGTCGTGATCTATTGGCAGATTTTGACGCATCTAGGTGGGCAGCTTGCGCTTATTGATGCAATGTCAACGGTATTCTCTGTTATTGCGTTAATCATGCAGGTTGCACGTTACGCAGAACAGTGGCTTTTGTGGATTATCGTCAACATTGTATCTGTGGTGATGTGGGTACTGTTGATTGGTAAAGATTCTTCTGCGATCACCATGGTAGTGATGTGGGTTGCTTATCTGTTTAACTCTATATACGGATATTACAACTGGAAGAAACTGGCTGCAAAAAATAAAGAAAATAAATAAAAGAACGATAGAAAGAAGCGGGTATATCTTGGTGGGTATACCCGCTTTTGTTGTGTCAAAAATGTCCAATCAGAGGAAATAATCATCAGGTAATGAGTCTCTATTTCATATATGCGAAAAACCTTGATAATCGGGGATGGATTCTTTATACTTATTCTCATAAGAAGACTCCTTTTTCGCGGATATAAAAGCGGTGCAGGATTTTGAATTGTGTGAGAAACTTTATCAAGAATATGATATCGAATAATTGTTTGCTTTCGCACGTTAAAATGTTAGACAGCTTTATTTTCATGTGCTAGAATAAGCGTGTATGTGAATATTTGGGAGGCATATGTATGTTATCAAATAAAGTATTGCATAAAACGGTGCAGGACATTAAGAATATTGCCGGATTTGATTGTGCTGTATGGGACAGGAAGGGAACCTGTCTTGTAATGACCCATGAGAAAATGCAGAAGTGTGAAAAACAGGTGCAGGAACTCTGGCAGGATGCTGATGAGAATCTGGAGATTTTGCGGGAAAAACAGGGGTTCTTTTTTGTGTTTGATGAAGAAAATCCAATCTATCTGTTAGCGCTTGAGGGCGAATCTGCAAATATGGAAATGGCAGGAAGAATGGGAGTCAGCCAGTTGACCAGCCTTTTGACTGCCTACAAGGACAAGCTGGATAAGAATCGCTTTATTCAGAATCTGCTTCTTGACAATCTGTTGCTTGTGGATATTTATAATCAGGCAGATAAAATGGGAATTGCAACAGATCAAAAAAGGCTTGTATATGTGATCGAGAAGAAAAATGAAGGAGAAGATCTGATTATTGAGACGCTGCGAGGACTGTATGCGTCCGGAAGAAAGAATTTTGTTACGGCAGTGGATAATCATCATGTCATACTTGTGAAAGCGCTGGAACAATCAGAGGGGTATGAGGATGCACAGCAGATTGCCCGGGTGATCACAGACACGCTGAACATGGAGGCGATGGCAAGTGTGCGCGTAGCGTATGGTACAATCGTGCAGGAGTTAAAAGAAGTGCCTCGATCCTATCAGGAGGCGCAAGTGGCGCTGGAGGTCGGACGCGTCTTTTATGCAGAACGCGGAATTCTTGCGTATGATGAGCTTGGAATCGGGCGACTGATTCATCAGCTGCCAAGATCGCTGTGTGAAATGTTCTTGAAAGAAGTTTTTCATGGCGGGGCAGCAGATATTTTCGAAGAGGAAGAACTGACAACCGTATATACATTTTTTGATAACAATCTAAATATATCTGAGACGTCCAGACAACTGTATATCCACCGCAATACACTGGTGTATCGTCTGGAAAAGATTCAGAAGAAAACGGGGCTTGATGTCAGAGTATTTGATGAAGCAATGACATTTAAGATAGCAATGATGGTAGCCGAACACATGAAAAATATGAAAGCATAGGAGGACTAGAAGGCATGGTGAAATTATATGACAAAGGTGTGTATCTGTTAAATGGAACAGAGATTGTGGAAAGCTGTGAAGAAGTGGCGGCAAAGACCGGAAGAAAAGTTTCCAGAGAAGAAGCAGCCAAAGAAACAATGGCTTATAATATTTTATCTGAACATAATACATCCGGTAATATGGACAGACTGCAGATTAAATTTGATAAGTTGACATCTCATGATATTACATTCGTAGGTATCATTCAGACAGCGAGAGCGTCAGGACTTGAGAAATTTCCGATTCCGTATGTTCTTACCAACTGTCACAATTCGTTGTGCGCGGTAGGCGGAACTATCAATGAGGATGACCATATGTTTGGACTGACCTGTGCAAAGAAATACGGAGGTGTCTATGTGCCGCCTCATCAGGCTGTTATCCATCAGTATGCCCGTGAGATGCTTGCAGGCGGCGGCAAGATGATCCTTGGATCGGACAGCCATACGCGCTATGGTGCGCTGGGAACGATGGCAATGGGCGAAGGAGGACCGGAGCTTGTAAAACAGCTTTTAAATAAAACTTATGATATTAAGATGCCGCAGGTAGTAGGAATCTATCTGGACGGTGAGCCGATGAAGGGAGTAGGACCTCAGGATATCGCTCTTGCAATTATAGGCGCGACATTCGGAAATGGCTATGTAAATAATAAAGTGATGGAATTTGTCGGACCTGGTGTGGATAAGCTGAGTGCAGATTATCGTATCGGTATTGATGTTATGACAACAGAGACGACCTGTCTTTCTTCTATATGGAAAACGGATGAAACAATCAAAGAATTTTATGAGACTCATGGAAGAGTAGAAGAATACAAAGAATTGAATCCGGGAGCAGTTGCTTACTACGATGGCTTTGTGTATGTAAATTTAAGTGAGATCAAACCGATGATCGCTATGCCGTTCCATCCGTCTAATGTATACACGATTGATGAAGTCAATGCAAATTTAAAGGACGTGCTTCATGACGTAGAGAAGAAAGCGCTGATAAGTCTTGACGGCGCTGTGGATTATTCGCTTCAGGACAAGATTGTAAATGGAAAATTATACGTGGATCAGGGAATTATTGCAGGATGTGCCGGCGGTGGCTTTGAAAATATTTGTGCGGCAGCAGATATTATCAAAGGTCATTATATCGGTTCGGATGCATTTACATTCAGTGTATATCCGGCAAGTACGCCAATCTATATGGAACTTGTGAAAAACGGAGTGGTGGCTGATCTTATGCAGGCAGGAACAATCGTGAAGACAGCATTCTGCGGACCATGTTTTGGCGCAGGGGATACACCGGCAAATGGAGCTTTTTCTATTCGTCACTCTACACGTAACTTCCCGAACCGAGAAGGTTCTAAGCTTCAGAGCGGACAGATTGCATCTGTGGCTCTTATGGATGCTCGTTCAATTGCGGCAACAGCAGCAAATAAAGGATTCCTTACACCGGCAACAGCTATGGATGTAGAATACACCGGACAGACCTATCATTTTGATGAGAAGATCTATGCAAACAGAGTATTTGACAGTAAAGGCGTGGCAGATGATTCTGTGGAGATCAAGTTTGGTCCGAACATTAAAGACTGGCCGAAGATGCCGGCGCTTCCGGAGAATCTGCTTCTGAAAGTAGTGTCTGAGATTCATGATCCGGTAACAACTACAGACGAACTGATCCCGTCAGGAGAAACATCCTCCTATCGTTCGAACCCACTGGGACTTGCAGAATTTGCATTGTCCAGAAAAGACCCGGCTTATGTGGGAAGAGCAAAGGAAGTTCAGAAGGCGCAGAAAGCAATCGAAGCAGGAACGTGTCCTCTTGAAGTGCTGGAAGAGTTAAAAGAAGTAATGGGTAAAGTAAGAGAAACCTACCCGGAAGCAGGTGAAGGAAATCTTGGAATCGGAAGTACGATTTTTGCAGTAAAACCAGGAGACGGTTCAGCGAGAGAACAAGCCGCATCCTGTCAGAAGGTTCTTGGAGGATGGGCGAATATTGCATGTGAGTATGCGACAAAGAGATATCGCTCGAACCTGATCAACTGGGGGATGCTTCCATTTATTACCGAAGAAGACCATGAGAAGTTGAGCTTCCAGAACGGTGATTATATATTTGTGCCGGATATCCGCCGGGCAATCGAAGAGAAAGCGGCAGATATCAAGGCATACGTTGTGGGAAATGAATTAAAAGAGGTTCATTTTAAACTTGGTGATATGACAGACGCCGAGAGAGAAATTATTCTGAAAGGATGTCTGATCAATTATTATCGCGGATAAAAAAGAGACGGTTCTGTAATATCGGACCAACTATGGAGGCGGCGGCAATTTTGACGGCGTCTCCAAGCAAATAAGGAAAGACTCCGACGGATAAGGCGGCGGTAAAGGAAAGCTCCATCTGAGCAGCGAGCCACAGTGTTCCAAAGATATAGGTGGCAGCCATTCCGAGCACCATGCCAAGAATCGTCAGAGTCTTTTTCTTTGGAAAGATTTTCATAAAAAATCCGGCAATTAAAATCAAAAATATAAATCCTGCCAGATATCCTCCGGTAGGACCTGCAAGTTTTCCGATTCCGCCAGAGAAGCCGGAGAATACCGGAAGCCCGCAGATTCCTAAGAGAAGATAGAGGATATAGCTTATAAGAGCTTCTTTCCACGACAGTATATAGAGGCTGATAAACAGAACCAGATTCGTTAAAGTGATTGGCACAGGACTGATGGGAATCGGGATGGACAAAGGGGCTAAAATACAAGTGATAGCGGTAAATAAAGCAACCCAGACCATTCGTTTCGTGGAAGATATAGAGTTCGTTGTTGTCATTTTGGTAATCTCCTTTGTAAAAAATAATCATTGATTTGAATTATATTCTCCGTATTTTAGTATGTCAACCAAAATCGAATAGATGGTTAACAAATGAATTGTGTAGAAGTGAAAGAAAAGTGCGAATTAAATATAAAAACACAAAAAGTCTGAAAATAATAACGGTGAATAAAAATAATAAAATAAATAAATAAAAACACAAAAATAGTGTTGACAAATCAAAACTCCGGTGCTATTATAAAGTCAATCCAAAAGAGATTAAACAATAACAAAAAGGAATCTGACGAGAAAGGGTTCTGGCAAAGGAAAAAAGGATTTTCCGGCAAAGTGTTATTTGTGAACATTCTGTTTCATATGTTGGTGAGATGGAGAGTTTGGAAATTTAGAAAAGGAGGCTTAATCCATTGGACAATGTAAAAGAATCAACAAGTCAATATGTTAGTGGTATGGCAGAGAAAAGTTCCCGTCAATTAAGCCTTTACCATAGAAGATAACCGGTAAGTGAGAATGAAAAGTGAAATCGGAGCAGAGAAAACCGGATGATAAAGATTAACATCTGCAGACATATTGAGGATAATACCACAGAACTTCAAAGAGATTAGACAATGTGTGAAGAAACATTACCTAATCTATCGATTTATATAATTAATATGCATATTGTTTATTGGGCAACAGTTCTGATAGGCAGATGTATATAACAAAGAATATAAAATAAAGATTATAGAGAGAATAACTTAATACTTTTATAGACAAATAATAAGGGCACTGGCTATAAAGGGAACGGTTATAGATATAATAATCAAAATAATTATTTTATATAAACTTTTAGAGGGATATAAATAAGGTATCGAAGATTATAAGTAAAATCTGAGACTTGGAGTCATAAATCGTTTATAAAAAGAAAACGGTTAAGAAGGGAACAGGTAATCGATAAGATTCCTCCGATTAATATAAAAGTGTATGATAAAATTCAATAGGAAATAGCCATTACGATCAAGCATGATTGTGATGGCTATTTTTGTAGCAAATTTGTAATATTTTTTTAACAATTTAGGCGTATATTTTGACAATCAGCAGGTCTTTATGATAAACTGATATCAGTGAAATTGTAACTAAAACTATAATTTAATATATTTTGAGGTGAGAGAATTGGATAAATATGAATATCGGGTAAAGACAGAGCAGATGCTCGAATACGCAGAAGAAAAGCAGTATAAAAAGGCTATGGAAATTGCGGACACGATCGACTGGCGCAGGGTAAAGAACCCTTCTATGTTGAATACCGTCAGTGAGATCTATGAATACAATGGGGAGTTCCAGAAGAGCCGTGATATTTTATTTGTGGCATATGATCGCGCTCCGGAGAGCCGTAAGGTCATATATCGCCTCGGATTGTTAGCTTTGAAGATCAATGATACAGATGAGGCATCTGATTGCTATGAAGAGTTTGTTAAGGTTGCGCCAAAAGATCCGAATCAGTATATTTTGAAATATAAGATACTCAAGGCACAGAATGCACCGTTTACAGAGCAGATCAGTGCGTTGGAGGACTTTAAGAAAGCAGAGTATGTGGAAAAGTGGGCGTATGAGCTGGCAAGTCTGTATCATCAGGCAGGAATGACTGCAAAATGTCTTGAGGAATGTGATGATCTGATCCTTTGGTTCAGCGAAGGAAAATACGTATATCAGGCGATGGAGCTGAAGATGAAGTATAAACCTTTGACACCGCTTCAGCAGGAAAAATATGACAGCAGACCGGGTGCGAGACCGAAAGTAAATACATTGGCAGCAGTGAAAGCAAAAGCTGCACAGACAAAAGCCGCAGAACAAGTAAAAGAAGAGAATACAGGAAAAGAGGAACCACAGGAAGCGGAAGCGGTTCGTGAAGAGCAGGCAGAAGAGAAGCCAGAAGAAGCACTGCAGGCAGATACAAGGGAAGAAGCAGTGTCTGAAGAGGCGGAAGAAAGAGAAAAACCGGCAGAGAGTGAGAAGAGTTCTGCGATTACAAGAGTTGTTGCGGGCGCAACGTTAGAAGAAGCGTTGACGAATCTTGCCAGTGGTATCAAGATTGAAGAAGAGGCAATGGCACAGAAAGAAGAAGAACTTCTTCTCGGAGGCCAGATGAAGATTGATGAGATTCTGCAGGAATGGGAAGAAAAACAGAAAGTTCATGCGGATGCCATTGAGGAACAGAAAAAGAAAGACGAAGAGCGAATCCGTAAAGAGCGTGAAGCTGCCGAGAAAAGAAGAGAGGCAGAACGTCTTGAGATAGAACGCAAGGCAGCAGAAGCAGAGGCTGCAAGAAAAGCAGCAGAGGAAGAGGCTGCAAGAAAGGCGGCGGAAGAAGAGGCTGCGAGAAAGGCGGCAGAGGAAGAAGCTGCAAGAAAAGCAGCGGAAGAGGAGGCTGCAAGAAAGGCAGCAGAAGAAGCGGAGCGAAAAGCAGAACTGGAAGCAATCGTTCAGATGGCAGAAAAAGACAGAGATCCGGGTCTTGAAGGTAAGACACAGAGACTTCCGGATGATATTCTCGAACTTGTAGAGCAGCTCGAAAGCAGAGTTGCAGGCGCAGAGGCTGCGAAAGAGATGGAAGCAGAACTGACGGAAGAAGATGAGATGGAAGAAGAGATCTTCGGAGGTGCAGAAGACGATTTTATCGGTGGAGAAGAGACAGAACTTCCAGAGATTGATGAAGAATATTTACAGGCAGAGTTTGAGAATGAAGCTGCATATGATGATATGGAATATGCAGAGGAAGACGACTTTGACGAGGAAGAATACGAAGAAATAGAAGCCGAGGAAGATTTCGAAGAGTACGACGAGGAAGACGACTTTGACGAGGAAGAATATGAAGAAGTAGAAGCCGGCGAGGATTTCGAAGAGTATGAAGAAGTAGAAGACGGCGAGGATTTCGAAGAGTATGAGGCCGAGGACGACCTCGAGGATGCGTACGAAGAGGATTTTGCCGAAGAAGAATATGAGGACGATTTCGACGACGACTTCTCAGAAGACGATTTTGATGAATTCGATGAAGCTGAGGATGAAGATGATTTTGAAGCGGATTTTGAGGAAGAGGACTTTGAGGAAGACGATTTTGAGGAGGATGAAGAAGATTTCGATCTTGACAGCTTTTTTGCCGAGGAAGAACCGGTGAAAGCAGCGGACTTTGAAATTGAGGAACCGTCAGAAGCAGAGATTCAGAAGCGTATTAAGAAGTCCAAGGGAAGCGGTGTTCCGTTTGATACCGGATTCGTTGTTACCGGACGCTATGATTTAAGTGCTACCAGTGAAATTGGATTAAAGGCAGGACTTACAGAGGAACAGAAAAAGTTATTCTCAT
Source organism: Dorea sp. CAG:317 (assembly GCA_000433535.1). Taxonomy (GTDB): domain Bacteria; phylum Bacillota; class Clostridia; order Lachnospirales; family Lachnospiraceae; genus Dorea_D. The sequence goes on along the minus strand of FR892671.1, from coordinate 182,067 downwards.
ACTTTGTACCGGTTCGTGGAATGAGTGAGCAGATCGTAGAAGTTCTTGATAATGATCGAAGAGCTCAGAGAGAAGGCACATCAAAGACAGGAAACCTGCTCGTAATCGGAAGAAAAGGTTCCGGTAAGACGGTTCTTGCAGTAGATATTGTAAAAGCGATTCAGAAGCAGAGAAACTTAAAGCAAGGTAAGGTTGCGATTGTAACCGGAGAATCTTTGAATAAGAAAGAACTCTCTAATATCATTCAAAAGCTGCGCGGCGGAGCGATCATTATCGAGAAAGCAGGAAAGCTGAATGCGAGAACGGTAAAAGAGTTAAGCTATCTGATGGAAAAGAAGACCGGAGAGATGCTCTTTGTTCTGGAAGATCAGAGAAAGCCGCTTGAGAGAATATTGACCGCAAATCCTGACTTCAAGAGAAAATTCACATCCAAGCTTGAGCTTCCGGTATTTATCAATGATGAACTGGTGACATTTGGTCAGACCTATGCAAAAGAGAATGGATATAAGCTGGATGAGATGGGTATTCTTGCATTGTACAGCAGAATTGATGTAATGCAGAGAGAAGATCACGCAGTGACTGTTGCAGAAGTAAAGGAAATCATGGATGAGGCGATTGCTCATTCACAGAAGGCAAATGTAAAACATCTTGCGAGAAGAGTATTCGGAAAGAGTACAGATGATTCTGACAGAGTAATTCTGAAAGAAGAAGATTTTAAGATTTAATTTCAAATGGACATTCTTATAAAAAGTGTCGGTTATCGTAGAAAACCGACACTTTTTTCATTAATTTCAGTGAAAGGATTGGTCAGATTGTACAGGTATGCTTGAATTTTAGTTTGTCCTAAAGTATAATATTACTATAATTGCTTCGGAATGTGAGGGATGAATCTATGGCAGCTAAGAAAAAGAAACCATATGAGATTGGAGAACTTGATCAGTATTTATTTGGGCAGGGAAACCATTATGAAATATATAAAAAATTAGGTTCTCACCGTGTGAAGAATGGGAAACAGGAAGGGGTATACTTTGCAGTATGGGCGCCGCATGCAGAATCTGTTTCCGTAGTTGGAGAGTTTAATGACTGGGATGTAGAGGCAAATCCTATGGTGAGAGAGGAGCCTTTGGGAATTTATACGTGCTTTGTGCCGAAGGTAAAAGAGGGGACGCTGTACAAATATTGTATTGAAACATATCAGCATGAATATATTTTTAAGGCAGATCCTTTTGCGAATTATGCAGAGCTTCGTCCGGGAACTGCATCCAAGGTTGTGGATATCAGTCATTTGAAGTGGACGGATGATAAGTGGATGGAAGCAAGAAAGACATGGAAGAATGAAGAAGAACCTATGTCAATCTATGAGGTACATATCGGCTCATGGAAGCGCCATCCGGGACGAGAGGATGAAGGCTTCTATAGTTATCGTGAATTCGGTAAGGAGATTGCGGCATATGTCAAGGATATGGGCTATACACATATTGAGTTGATCGGTGTAGCAGAGCATCCGTTTGACGGTTCATGGGGATATCAGGTGACCGGATATTATGCTCCGACATCCAGATACGGAACGCCGGAGGACTTTGCGTGGATGATCAATTATCTTCACCAGAATAAGATCGGTGTAATCCTTGACTGGGTACCGGCTCATTTCCCAAGAGATGCACATGGACTTGCTGACTTTGACGGAACGCCGACATTCGAATATGCAGATCCAAAGAAGGGTGAGCATCCGGACTGGGGAACAAAGATTTTTGACTATGGAAAGAATGAGGTTCGCAATTTCCTCATTTCCAATGCATTATTCTGGGTAGAATACTTTCATATTGACGGTCTGCGTGTGGATGCTGTGGCATCGATGCTCTATCTTGACTACGGAAAGCAGGATGGACAGTGGATTGCTAATAAATATGGTGAAAATAAGAATCTGGAAGCGATTGACTTCTTCAAGCATCTGAATTCTGTTGTTCTCGGCAGAAATCCGGGAGCGCTTATGATTGCAGAAGAATCTACTGCGTGGCCAATGGTGACCGGTCCGGTAGAGGATGATGGACTGGGCTTCAGTTTGAAGTGGAACATGGGATGGATGCATGATTTTACAGAGTATATGAAGTTAGATCCTTATTTCAGGAAAGATAACCATAATCTGATGACATTTGCAATGAGTTATGCTTACAGCGAGAATTATATTTTAGTTCTTTCTCATGATGAGGTTGTACACTTGAAATGTTCGATGCTCAATAAGATGCCGGGACTTGGCTTTGATAAGTATGCGAACTTGAAAGTCGGATATGCATTTATGATGGGACATGCCGGTAAGAAACTGCTCTTTATGGGACAGGAATTTGCGCAGCTTCGCGAGTGGAGTGAGGAACGGGAACTTGACTGGTATCTGCTGGCAGAGAGAGAGCATCAGGCAATTCAAAACTGGGTGAGAGATTTATTGCATCTGTATAAGAAGAATAAGGCAATGTACGAACTGGATCATTCGTGGGAAGGCTTTGAATGGATCAATGCAGATGACGCTTACAGAAGTATTTTCAGCTTCGTGAGACATTCGAAGGATAATAAGAAGAATCTGTTGTTCGTATGCAATTTCACTCCGATGGAGAGAGAAGATTATCGGGTTGGAGTTCCGAAAAGAAAACAGTACAAGCTTGTTCTAAATAGTGATGAAGAAAAATACGGCGGAACAGGAGAAGAAAGACCGCTTGTATATAAGGCGGAGAAGAAGGAGTGCGACGGAAGGCCATATTCTTTTGCTTACAGTCTGAAACCATATGGAGTAGCTATATTTGAATTTTAAATAATTTTTGTGTTAATGAAGTGTGCCTTCTGTTTGTTTGGAAAGGGATAGAACGATTCCGTGAAAACAAACAGAAGGTTTTTGTATGGGAGGGTCCAATGGAAAATTCATATGTACTTCAATTGTCAGATTCAAAATTTAAAGATTTGATGTTGTGCTTTTGTGGTTATGCACAGTGCAGTTCAAGGCATTATTTCGGACCGGCGGCGAGACCGAACTATTTGATTCACTACATTTTGTCCGGAAAAGGCGTATATCAGGTCGGAGAGAAACGCTATGAACTGCAGGCTGGTCAGGGGTTTTTGATTGAACCGGAGGTGCTGACATTTTATCAGGCGGATAAGGATGATCCATGGACATATTGCTGGATTGGCTTTGGCGGAACGCGGGCAGAGGAATATGTCAGAGATATTGGATTGAACAACAATCACCTGATCTTTCAGTCAGAAAACGGAAAAGAGCTGAAAAAAATCATATTGAATATGATGAAATTAAAGGAAATGAACATAAGTAATCAGTATCGTCTGCAAAGCCTGCTGTATGATTTTTTTGCAGTGCTTACACAGGATGCGGTTGTGGACGGAAGTGAAGAGGAATCAAAAGAAAGTATTTATATCAGCCATGCAATACAATATATCAGAAATCATTATGCAGATGATCTGAAGGTTGTGGATATTGCGAATTACGTTTGTATAGACAGAAGTTATCTGTATAAATTATTCGAGAAAACTTTACAGATGTCACCAAGAGATTTTCTGATACGTTTTCGGATTTCCAGAGGAAAGGAACTGCTGACAATTACAGAACGTTCGGTTGAAGAAATTGCGGCTGCCTGCGGATATAAGGATTTTCGCGCGTTTTCCAAAGTGTTTAAGAAATTGATCGGCATGTCTCCGTCCAAGTACAGGACAGAACATCGGGAAGAAGTACGGAAACGTCTGTATGCGGCGGAACAAAATCTGGATGAATTAATGAAAGACGAAAATTTGCTGCACTTAAAGCAGAAATAAGTGTGGAATATATGTAAAAAGGAAACATTTAGACACATTGCGGAAACAAAAGAAACTAACGGGACAGGCGGACAATGCTTATAATAAACTGTAGAAAGAAGAAATGTGCACAGACCTCTTCAAGATCTAGGAGGATGAAAATTTATGAGTACGATGTTTGAAAAAGGCGATGTAATGCAGTATAAGAAAGTGTCTGCCCGTGAAAAATATTGCTTTGGAATCGGAGCAATTGGAAAAGATGCAATATGCAACATGGTTGGTGTATTTTTGATGGTATATTTTACAGATACGTTGTATCTTGCACCTGCATTTGTAGGTGTACTGTTTTTTGTGGCGCGTATCTGGGATGCTGTAAATGATCCGATGATGGGAATGATCGTGGATAATACCCATACAAAATATGGAAAGTTCCGTATCTGGCTGGTCATTGGAACAGTTGTAAATGCAGTTGTATTTGTTTTGTTATTCTGCAGCTTTCATCTGCATGGAACGGCGCTTTATACCTATGTTTCTGTGATGTACATTCTGTATGGAATGACTTATACGATCATGGATGTTCCTTATTGGTCATGGCTTCCGAATCTGACAAATGACCCTCATGAGCGCGAAAAGGTGTCTGTAATTCCACGATTTTTTGCGAGTCTTGCAGGATTCTGTGTTGCGACATTTGGTCTTTATGTGATCACAGGATTGAATAAAATGAGTGGCAAAGAACAGTATGCAGAGACAGGATATACTTTATTTGCAGTTATCATTGCGGTGGTGTTCCTGATCACTATTGGAATCACTGTTTTTAATGTAAAAGAGGAATCTACGGTTGGAGCGAAAGGTCGGAAGACAAGCTTGAAAGAAGCCTTTCAGGTGATTATCCAAAATGACCAGCTTCTGGCGTTCATTGGTCTGCTTCTTGCTTTTAATTTATGTACACAGATTGCGAAAGGATTTGCAGTTTACTATTTCAAGAGCGTATGCGGAAACGAGTTTTTGTATTCTATCTTCGGAATGGCAATTATTGCAGAGATGATTGGGTTGGTCTGTTTCCCGAAAATTGCGAAAAAGATCAGCAGAGAAAAAGTATATACAGTGGCATGTCTGCTTCCGGTTATTGGATTCGTGCTGCTTGGTATTCTGGGTTATATAGCACCGCAGAATGCAGTGGGTGTTGTTGTCAGCTGTGCATTCATTTTTTTTGGATCAGGACTTTCTCTGGGAGTTACAACCTGCTGTATCGCAGATGTTATTGATTACGGTGAGGTAAAATTCGGCGTGAGAAATGAAAGTGTGACTTGCTCTGCACAGACATTTTTAATGAAAGCGGCAATGGCAGCGGCAGGAGGACTTACAGGTATTGGGCTTCAGCTTGTAGGATATCAGGCGAAATTAGAAGTACAGTCAGCAGGTACAATTTTAGGAATCCGTGTGTTGATGCTGGTAATTCCGATCATTCTTGCTTTTGTCAGTCTTGCGATCTATAAGAAACATTATAAGTTGAAAGAAGATGCAATGCAGGAAATCGTAAAGAAATTAAATGAGCTTCACGCAGTAGAGTAGGATGCAGGAGGGGACAACTATGAGCATTGTTTTTCATGAAAAAAGTAAAGTTTTTCATTTATATAATGATGCCATCAGCTATATTATGATGGTAATGGAGAACGGACATCTGGGGCAGTTATATTGTGGAAAGAGGATTCATGACCGGGAAGATTTTTCTTATCTTTTGGAAAAAGCGCCCCGTCCGATGTCTTCCTATGTATATGAAAATGAAAGATTATTTTCGTTGGAGCATATTCGTCAGGAATTTCCGGTATATGGAACAACAGACTATCGCCACCCGGCAGTGGAAGTCCGGCAGAATAATGGAAGCAGAATTTCAGAATTTCACTATCAGGGTTATCATGTGTTTGCAGGGAAACCGGAATTAGAGGGGCTTCCGGCAACTTATACAGAGGAAGCTTCAGAAGCTGAGACGCTGGTGGTTGACGTAAAGGATGCATTGACCGGGGTGAAAGCAGAGCTGTCTTATACTATCTTCAGGGAGGGCGGTATCCTGGCAAGGAATGTACGTTTCCTGAATGAAGGAGAGGAAAGTGTTCATCTGACGCAGGCAATGAGTCTTTGTCTGGATCTTCCGGATCCTGATTATGAATGGCTGCAGTTGTCCGGCAGTTGGGCAAGAGAGCGTCATGTGAAGAAACGCGCCCTTACGCAGGGGATCACAGCCATTGACAGTATGCGCGGTAATTCTTCCCATGAGCAGAATCCATTTATTGTTCTGAAACGTCCGTCTGCGGATGAACGTCAGGGAGAGGCGTTTGGAATTTCACTTGTATATAGTGGTAATTTTCTCATGCAGGCAGAGGTGGACGCTCATAATACGCTGCGCTTGCTGGCAGGAATCAATCCGTCTGGATTTGATTGGAAACTGGAGCCGGGAGAACGTTTTCAGACACCGGAAGCGGTGCTGGTATATTCTGACCGGGGATTGAACGCAATGAGCCAGACTTTCCATAAATTGTATCAGAAGCGGCTAGCAAGAGGATACTGGAGAGACAGGGAGAGGCCGATCCTGAATAACAACTGGGAAGCAACGTATTTCGATTTTACAGAGGATAAGCTTGTAAATATTGCGAAGAAAGCGAAGGAGTGCGGCGTAGAGCTGTTCGTACTGGATGACGGATGGTTCGGAGAACGCAGCAATGACCGGGCGGGTCTTGGAGATTGGATCGCAAATCCAGAGCGGCTGCCAAATGGAATTACCGGACTTGCAGACAGAATCGAACAGCTTGGGATGAAGTTTGGGCTTTGGGTGGAACTGGAAATGGTAAATAAGGATTCGAACCTTTACCGGGAGCATCCTGATTGGATCATTGCCGCGCCGGGACGTAATCCCTCCCACGGAAGATATCAATATGTGCTTGACTTCTCCAGAAAAGAAGTGGTAGATTACATTTACCAGATGATCGCCAGGATTTTGGAGGAAGCGAAAGTATCCTATATTAAGTGGGACATGAACCGCAGCATTACAGAATGTTATTCAGCGGCGCTTCCGGCAGACCGCCAGGGAGAGGTATTTCATAGATATATCCTTGGTGTATACAATCTTTATGAGAGATTGATCCGCCGTTTTCCGAAGATCTTATTTGAGTCTTGTGCAAGCGGCGGTGGGCGTTTCGATCCGGGAATGCTTTACTATGCGCCGCAGGGCTGGGCAAGTGATGATTCCGATGCTGTTGAGCGTCTGAAGATTCAGTATGGAACGTCAATGTGCTATCCGATCAGCAGTATTGGCGCACATGTGTCTGTGATACCCAATCATCAGGTATTTCGTAACACTCCGCTGCACACGAGAGCGAATGTAGCATATTTCGGCGCGTTTGGTTATGAACTGGATCTGAATAAACTGTCGGAAGAAGAGCTTGTACAGGTGAAAGAGCAGATACAGTTTATGAAGAAATATCGTCATATCCTGCAGTATGGAATGTTCTATCGGCTGAAAAGTCCGTTTGAGGGAAATGAAGTCGTATGGATGGTGGTAAGCGAAGACAAAAAGACAGCGATTGTAGGGTGGTACCGTATTTTGAATGTTGTAAATGATGCATATACGCGGGTATGTCTGGAAGGCTTAGATCCAGATGTGCAGTATTGTAATTCTCTGACAGGAAAAGTGCATTATGGAGATGAATTGATGAATCTGGGATTAATCACATCAGATGCAACGGCGGGAGAGACAGAAAGCGGTATGAAACCATGTACAGATTTTGAATCACGGATCTATGTACTGGAAGCGGTAGAGGAAGAGGAAGCGATTTGATCATGGAGGCAATAGTGAAAGGAAAACGAAAAATGTCAGATTGGGTTCGTGCAGATTGCATCGGAAAGATGCTGCTTGGGATCCTGTTGATCGGAATGTGTGTAGCAGCATATCGGATCAGTCTGTTTGGTGTGGATGCATTCAGTTGTATGAATTTGGGAATCAGCGGATTTCTGGGGATCAGCTTTGGAACATGGCAATTGATCATGAATGCCGCAGTTCTGATCGTTGTATTTTTTACAGTGCGGGAAAATATCGGACTCGGCACAATTGTAAATATGGTTTGTGTGGGGTATATTGCAGATCTGCTCTGCTGGATCGTACTTGAAGTGCTGGGACTTAAGGCAGGACTTTTCCTGAGAATTGTATTTATGCTCATCGGAACGTTGTTTGCTTCTTTTGGATGTGCGTTATATATGGAAGCTCATCTTGGAATTGCGCCTTATGACAGTGTGGCATTTGTTGTTACTAAAGTGACGAAAGAAAGGATTTCTTTTCGCTTAGCAAGAGTAATGTCGGATGTGACGGTTGTATGTATTGGAGTGATTTTCTGTCTGGCAGCCCATAATCCGGTGGGAGAGATCCTTGGACTTGGAACGATTGTAAACGCATTTTGTAATGGTCCGCTCATCCAGTTCTTCCGGGGGAAGATTACAAAAAGATAGTGAGATATTATTAAGATATTAGAGAAAAAATGCCATTGGGGAATTTCCCCAGTGGCATTTTTGGAATATCAATATTTGATTATTCGTTTTCTTCTGTGGCGCTATCGTCAGGCTCATTGTCTGAACTATCGCCAGATGTGCTATCTGAAGATGTATCGTCAGAACCATTATCAGAAGTATCGTTATCAGAAGTGTTATCCTGAATGGTAATATCTTCTGTGTCGGAAGCATCGGTACCAGATGCTTCGGTGCTGTCCTTGGAGTCTGCATCATCACCGCCGAACAGTCCCTTAAAGAAGTTGACGATTTTATCCCACAAGCCTTCTGTATCGGCATTTTCCACTTTGTCTTTAATATCGTCCAGTGTGCTGTCTGTTACAATGTCACTTCCGAGAATATCATCTTTTGTATCGTTGATGATACCGCCATCACCTTTGTCGCCTCCGAAAAAGCCTTTGATAGAGCTCCAGATTTTAGCGAAAAAGCCTTCGGATTTTCCTTCCAGATTCTCTAAAGTGTCTTTCAGAGCTTTGACATCATAATCATACTGGGAAATTTTCTCCATAAGCGCTACGATTTTGTCAAGCTGTTCCTGTGTCAGTGTGATGTTAAGCTTGTCGGCGTTGTCTTCTACGACGTCCTGAATCTCGCCTTCGTCAGTGATTCCGTCTTCGATCACTTCCTGCTTGATATTGTTCATTAAATCAGTAGCTTCTTCCTGACCAATAGCATCTGCCAGTTCTCCGGTAGTTACAAGCTCCTCGGTGGCAGCTTCTTTTTGTCCTTCATCAAGGGTCTCGCCGCTGGCTGTCTCGTAAGCCATCATAATGCCGGTAAGCGCTCCGGTTCCGGACACTTCGATTGGAGAAGCGGCAACAACGTTACAGTTCTCTACGCCGGATGTTGTCAGTGTACTTGCGATCATAGAGCTGGTCACAAAAGTAAGGTTTGCGGTTTTTACCTGAATACCACCGCTTTCTGTAGGCTCTACGTAGGAACAACTGTAAGTTCTTGTTCCGATCTGGGATTCAGAAGCAATCCCTTCCATATATTTACGTTCATCAGCGTTAGTGACTTCAATGGTCTCTACCTTGTCAGCGCTTGTTCCGAAGTAATCATACATTTCGTTTTTCTGTTCATCGGAAAGGTTGGCTCCCAGAGTTACGACTTTGGAGCTGTCTGCTTTTGCAACCATCGGCAGACAGGAAGCGAACAGAGAGAGAGTTACAACAAATGGGATGATTTTTTTAAATTTTTTCATAATCAATCGGTGTTTTCACCATTCCTCCTTTATCTTGTATACTATCCTAATATACCATATACCGGCTTATTTGCAAATGAAATATACCTTAACAATTCCTAAAGATTTTATGGAGACGCGTCTCCAATACATCTGTGTCGATCAGACCGGAGAAGCCGGCAAGAAGCTGTCCGTTATGGAAAAACAGAAAAGCCGGTACGATGTCGATTCCGTAAGATTGCGCAAGTATTTCTGATTCATCAATTTCAACCTTACAAAATTTATACTGTGCCTGAAAACGTGTGGCAAGTTCTTCTGCACAAGGGCGCATCATCGCACATTTACTGCACCAGCGAGCATAAAACATGACGGCTGTAGGCTGAGATGCTTCCAGGACTTCTGTTTTAAAATTCCTTTCAGTCAGATGCAGCATAAGTTAGTGCCTCCTTTGCTTTGTCCGGCAGTTTGCATCAGCATTCAGAATTGAGCAGACTTCTCTCATGGATTTGCAGGTGCATGAAAGAAAGCGGAACAATCGTCTGTTGCGATAAAATAGTAGATAGAGCTGTTTTTTTGGATACTTCTTTTTCTGATTTCGCATATGCAGTCTCCGGAACAAAAGTTTCCCTATATTATATGCAGGAGAGGGGCGGCTATTTCCTTCCGGCAATCAGTTTACAGATCGGATGATTCATAGAAGAAAATTTTTCCTCATATTCGGTCATGATATTACCGCTGTTCATGGTAGCATCGTTGTGAAGATCATATGTACAGGCGGTCATATTCCAGATGTCAGAAGCCTCCAGTTCTTCTACGGAGAAATCAAAAAGTGCCCGGTTATCGGTTTTGAATTCAACCTGTCCGTCCGGAATCAGAATTTGATCGTAGCGTTTGAAGTATTCAGCAGAAGTAAGTCTTCTTCTGGCGTGTCTTGCCTTTGGCCACGGATCGGAAAAGTTCAGGTAGATTCTGGAAATTTCATTTTTGTCAAATACTTCCGGCAAGGTGGCAGCGTCCATACAGATAAACCGTAAATTCGGCACTTCTTCTTCCAGTTTTTCTACGGCGCGCAGAAGGACGCTGGAATAGCGCTCAATGCCGATATAGTTAATGTCGGGATTGAGTCTGGCAAGTGCAAGGATGAACTGTCCTTTTCCCATACCTACTTCTATGTGGATAGGATTGCTGTTATGAAAAATTGCCTCTTTCCAGTTTCCTTTATAGTCTGTTTCGGTCTTAATGACCATGTCAGATCCGGCAAGAACACTGTCTGCACGGGGGATATTTCTTAATCTCATAATTGATACCTTTCTTTCGCTTGTTTTTCGTGTCTTTGCACGGGTTAAGGCTATAAGTTTTGTGCCTTTTCTAGTTTAACTTCCGGATAATAAAAAGTCAAATTTAAAAATAGTGTCCGGTATGTGTAAAAAATGTATAAAAATTATAAAGAAATGATATAAATTTATACAGTTTTACCATGGAATTTTTCGGGAATAGGTGTATGATATAAAAAATGGATTTTTTTGTTAAAAAAACGACAAGCGGAGGTGGTAGAAGATATGGATTCTGTAATTGAACAACTGGCAGAAATCGAAACTACAGCAGAAGCAATTGTTGATCATGCTGAAGAAGAAAAGCACAAAATTGAGAAGCGTATACAGGCAGAGAGAGATCAGTTTGATGAAGAACTGGAGGCTGAGACTCAGAAGAAGCTTGCAGCCATTAAAAAAGAAGCAGATGAGAGAATGGAACAGGTAATGGCAGAACAAAGAGAAAAGAACAGTTTTATGCTGGAACATCTGCAAAAAGAATATGATGGAAATCACGAGCTATATGCGAAGGAGATCGTAAGACGTATTGTAGAGGTGTAAAGACATGGGAAATGTTATGACTTACAGTGGGATCGTCACAAAGGTTCGCGCGATGCAGGCGAAGCTTTTGACAGATCAGGATTATAAAAATATCGCAGCTCTTCCCAATGTGCCTCAGGCTATTGAATATTTAAAAGGGAAACCGGCCTATGCAGAATATATGAACCGGCTGGATCCGTCTCTTTATCACCGAAGCCATGTGGAGAAAGTACTGTATCAATCACTATACGATGATTGGGCAAAAATGTTCCGGTTTGCGGGCATGGAACAGAAGAAATTCCTGAAAATCTATTGGAAACGCTATGAGGTGGATCTCATTAATTACTGCCTGAGAATCGTGTTTAATCACTATGACAGGCCATTTGACCTTGATTATAAAAAGGAATTTTTTGACAGGTATTCGCAGTTGTCCATTGATAAGCTGATCACATCCACAACGGTGGAGGAGCTGGTGGATAATTTGAAGGATACAGAGTATTATGAACCGCTTAATAAGTTGAAGGAATCGGGGAATGCATCCCTGTTTGATTATGATCTGGCGTTGGATCTGTATTATTTTCAGGCGCTGTGGAGCAAACAGAGGAGAAATCTGAAGAAGCAGGAGCTGGAGATCTTTAAACGTGATTATGGAACGAAGATTGATCTTCTGAATATTCAGTGGATTTACCGGGCGAAGAAGTATTATCATCTTCTTCCGCCGGATATCTATTCTCTGACGATACCGGTTCATTATCGACTGAATATTGAAGAGTTCAAAGCGCTTGTGGAAGCGCCCAGTGTGGAACAATTTGAAGCGAAGCTTCGGGAATCTTATTACGAAAAGAGATATCGTTATACCGGTGCCAAGACACTGGAGCAATTTTACAAAGATTGTCTCAGAGATCTGTATCTTAGAGACAGGCGCCGGAATCCGTATTCCATAGCAACGATCAGCACTTATCTGTTTTTAAAAGAAGAAGAGATCTATAAGCTGACAACAGCTCTTGAGTGTATCCGCTATGGTCTGACTTCAAGAGAAACGCTAGGATACTTGGGAGGTATAGGGTAATGATTGTAAAGATGAAATTTTTGAGCATCAGCGGACCGAAGGTTGATATCGACCGTGTCTGCGATAAGTATCTGTCAAAATATGAGATGCAGCTTGAAAATGCGGTGGCAGAGTTAAAGACGACAGATAACTTACAGCCTTTCGTGGAGGTGAATCCGTATCGGGAGCCTCTCGCCAAGGCAGAGCAGTTCGCAGCTCTTATTAAGAATGAGAAGGTTCATGCGGATTCCGTAATGACGGAAACTGAGATGATGGACATGATTCGAGAGATCAATCATGAATATTTGAACCTGCAGGACAAGAAGGAGCTTCTTAAGAAAAAAGAAGAAGACTTAAAGAATCGACTCAATGTGTTGGAACCATTTTGTCCGTTAGAGGTAGATTTGAACAAAGTAACACATTATCGTTACATGAAAGTACGTTTTGGGCGGGTTGCAGTAGATTATTACCGCCGATTAGAAAAATACCTGTTTGAAGACTTGAATGCGGTCTTTATTGAAGGTATAAGAAATGAAAATTATGTATATGGAAGCTATTTTGTTTCTAATGCGGAAGCAAGTAAAGTAGATTCTGTATTTAACTCGCTTCATTTTGAGAGAATCAATCTCCCGACGGAGGCGGTCGGAACTCCGGCACAGGCTTGTGAGGATCTGAAAAATCAGATGGAAAGTACACACAAAGAGATTGAAGGTCTGGAACAAGAAGTGGACCAGCTTATGAATCGCTACGCAGCGAAAATCTTAGGCGCACAGAAGCGGCTGGAAGAGCTTTCTAATATTTTTGACGTAAGAAAGATGGCGGCAAGAATTGAGGAAGCTGATACCAGAGAAGACTACTATATTTTGTGCGGATGGATGGGTGAAGATGATGTGAAGAAGTTCCTCGAAGAGACGAAGAACGATGACCGCATCTTTATTGTCGTTGAGGAAGACAGGGAGAAATATTTCGGTGATCCCCCGACCAAGCTCAAAAATCCGAAGTTTTTCAAACCATTTGAAATGTTTATCAGAATGTATGGACTTCCTTCGGCGAATGAGATGGACCCGACCATTTTTGTGGCGCTTACTTATACCTTTATCTTCGGCGCCATGTTTGGCGATGTAGGGCAGGGATTCTGTCTGTTTGTGATCGGCGGAATTTTGTATCTGACGAAGAAAATGAACCTTGCAGGAATCATATCTGTGGCTGGACTTTTTTCTATGTTTTTCGGATTTATGTTCGGAAGTATATTCGGATTTGAAGATATCATAGAGCCTATCTGGCTGCGGCCTGCGGAAGCTATGACAAATCTTCCGTTTATCGGTCAGCTTAACACAGTATTCATTGTGGCGGTTGCTTTTGGTATGGGACTGAATATTCTTGTGATGATCTTCCAGATCATCAATTCCATAAAGTCCGGGGACAAAGAAGAATTATGGTTCTCGCACAACGGAGTTGCCGGACTTGTGTTTTATGGATTCTTAGTGGTAACAATTGTACTGTATATGACAGGGCATAAAGTGCCGGGCAATATTATGATGGCGCTGTTCCTTGGAATTCCAATCCTGATGTTTGTGTTTAAAGAGCCTCTTGGCAATCTTGTAAAGCACAATCATAAAAAGATTGAAGGCGGAAAAGGAATGTTCTTTGTGCAGGGATTCTTTGAACTGTTCGAGACGCTGCTCAGTTATTTCTCAAACACACTGTCCTATGTACGTATCGGTGCATTTGCAGTGAGCCATGCTGCCATGATGGAAGTGGTGCTTATGTTATCGGGAGCGGAAACCGGAAGCCCGAACTGGTTAGGCGTTATCGGAGGAAATATTTTCGTATGTCTGCTGGAAGGACTGGTTGTCGGAATTCAGGTATTGAGACTTGAATATTATGAGATGTTCAGCCGATTCTATAAGGGAAGCGGAAGAGAATTCAAACCATTTAACGAACATAGAAAAATACAATAATATTGCATAGATTAAGGAGGATATAAAATCATGACATTAGCAGTAAAATTATTACTTATCGGAGCCCTTGTACTTGGCATTGTGATTCCATTCGGTTATTTTCTTCTTGGAGAGAAAACAAAGAAGCGTTACAAAAGAGCGATCGGAGCAAATGCGTTCTTTTATTTCAGTGCATTTGTGATTGCCGGTATTATGATGTTTAGTGGAGATCCGGTTCATGCAGCAGAGGCAGCAGGAACAGCAGCATCTAACGCAACCGGATTTGGTTACCTTGCCGCAGCACTTTCAACCGGTTTATCTTGTGTGGGCGGTGGTATTGCCGTAGCAAGTGCCGCATCAGCAGCGCTTGGTGCAATCAGTGAGGATTCCAGTGCGCTTGGTAAATCACTGATCTTCGTAGGTCTTGCAGAAGGTGTATGTCTGTACGGACTGATCATCTCCTTCATGATCTTAGGTAAATTGTAAGATGAAGATGTATCTGATCAGTGATAATGTGGATACGCTGACAGGAATGCGGCTGGCAGGTGTGGACGGTATTGTAGTGCATGAAAGAGGAGCACTTCGTACTGCCATCGAAACTGCCATGGACGATAAAGAGGTAGGGGTGATCCTGCTCACAGAGAAGTTCGGGCGGGAGTTCCCGGATCTGATCAATGAGATTCGTATGGAACGTACCATGCCGCTATTGATTGAGATTCCTGACAGACACGGAACCGGACGTAGAAAAGACTTTATCACATCTTATGTAAATGAGGCAATTGGTTTGAAACTGTAGAGAAGAGGTGACATTTTTGACCTTAGAAGAGAAAATCTTACATTTGCGCGTAGCAGCTATGGAAGAAGCAAGGGCAGAGGAAAATGCCATTATGAAACGCCATGAGGATGCACTGCGCGGAGTGTTTGAACAGCATAAATTAGAAAGAAAGCATCAGTCTGAGCTTCGTATCAAGTCTGAGACTGTAAGTACCCGCCAGCAGCTGAATATGGCAGTGTCCAAAGCGCAGCTTGAAATGAAGCGGGAAGCAGGGAAGAAGCATAAGCTTTTGAAAAAAGCTCTGTTTGCAGAAGTGGAAGAAGAGCTTCAGAATTTTATGAAAACAGAAGAATATCTTGAACTTCTTGAAAAATATATTGAGAAGGCTGCAAGATTTGCGGACGGGGAAGAGATGACGATTTATATTAATCAGACGGACGCAGATAAAAAAGAGTATCTGGAAAAGGATACAGGTATGAAGCTTACAATCAGCACAGAAGATTTTGTCGGTGGTATCCGGGCAGTGATCCATGAGAAGAATATACTGATCGATCACGCCTATAAGGGTGCGCTGGAAAATGAGTACCATAATTTCTTGTTCAAGGGAGGTGCGGGAATTGGATAGTGTAAAGACAGGAAAGATCTACGGCATCAATGGTCCCGTTATCTATTTAAAAGGAAAATATGAGTTTAAAATGTCAGAAATGGTATATGTCGGGAAGGAACGTCTGGTTGGAGAAGTTATTTCTCTCGATAAAGATCTGACAACGATTCAGGTGTATGAAGAGACATCAGGACTTCGTCCGGGCGAGGAAGTGGTATCTTCCGGTGATGCAGTGTCAGTCACGCTGGCTCCCGGAATTCTTGACAACATTTTTGACGGTATTGAAAGACCGCTGGAGCGGATCGCAGATACCGGCGGTTCTTTTATCACCCGTGGCGCTAACGTAGATTTTCTGGACCGCACCAGATTGTGGGATACTCATATCACCGTTGCAGTCGGTGATACAGTTCACGGAGGAACGATCATTGCAGAAGTACCGGAGACTCGCGCGATCGTACACAAATGTATGGTGCCTCCGAACGTAGATGGTGTAGTCGTATCCGTTGTGGAAGATGGACAATATACAATTGATGACGTGCTTGTGACAATCGAATTGACAGATGGTGGAAAGAAAGAGCTGACGATGACGCAGAAATGGCCGATCCGTGTGCCAAGACCGGTGCATAAGAGATATCCGGCAAGTGTGCCTTTGATTACAGGTCAGCGTATTCTGGATACAATGTTCCCAATCGCAAAGGGAGGAACAGCAGCAATTCCGGGTGGTTTCGGAACAGGTAAGACGATGACGCAGCATCAGATCGCAAAATGGTCCGATGCGGATATTATCATTTATATCGGCTGCGGAGAGCGTGGAAATGAGATGACACAGGTTCTGGAAGAATTTTCAGAGTTGATCGACCCAAAGAGCGGCAATCCTCTGATGGACCGTACGACATTGATCGCCAATACATCCAATATGCCGGTGGCAGCCCGTGAAGCTTCTATTTATACAGGGCTTACATTGGCGGAGTATTACCGGGACATGGGCTATGATGTGGCGATTATGGCAGACTCTACTTCCCGTTGGGCAGAGGCTCTGCGTGAGCTGTCAGGACGTCTGGAAGAGATGCCGGCAGAAGAAGGATTCCCGGCGTATCTGGCATCCAGACTGTCTGCGTTCTATGAGCGCGCGGGAATGATGCAGACGCTGAACGGGGCAACCGGTTCGGTGTCCATTATCGGAGCAGTATCTCCTCAGGGCGGTGACTTCTCGGAGCCGGTCACACAGAATACGAAACGTTTTGTGCGATGTTTCTGGGGACTTGATAAATCCCTTGCCTATGCAAGACATTTCCCGGCAATTCATTGGCTGTCCAGTTACAGCGAATATTTAAACGACCTGAGCGGATGGTATTTTGAAAATGTATCGCCGAAATTCGTCGATTACAGAAACCGTCTGATGTCACTTCTCAATCAGGAGAGCAGTCTTATGGAAATTGTAAAACTGATCGGCGGAGACGTACTCCCTGATGATCAGAAGCTGATCCTTGAGATTGCCAGAGTCATTCGTCTTGGATTTTTGCAGCAGAACGCATTCCATAAGGATGATACTTGTGTATCAATGGAGAAGCAGTTTAAAATGATGGATGTGATCCTGTATCTGTATAAAACCAGCAGAAAGCTGGTTGCTATGGGAATGCCGATGTCTGTACTGAAGGCAGAGGGAATCTTCGATAAAGTGATCGCGATTAAATATGATGTGCCAAATGATAATCTGCAGATGTTGGATATGTATAAATTGCAAATCGATGAATTCTATAACAGAGTCATCGAGAAAAACGCGTAAAGGAGGGACTGATTATGGCAATTGAATATCTTGGCTTAAGTAATATTAACGGTCCTCTGGTTGCGCTGGAAGGCGTACAGGATGCGTTTTTTGATGAAATTGTAGAATTTGTTGTAGATGGAAATATCCGCAAGATGGGGCGTATCGTAGAGTTGAATGAAGATAAAGCAATCATTCAGGTGTTTGAAGGAACAGACAACATGTCTCTTGTCAACACACATACGAAGCTTACCGGACATCCGATGGAAGTGTCCGTGTCACCGGATATGCTGGGACGTACATTTGATGGAATCGGCCGTCCGATCGACCATCTCGGCCCGCTAAATGCAGCGGATAAGCGTGATGTTAATGGACTCCCTTTGAATCCTGTAAAACGTGAATATCCAAGAAACTACATTCGCACAGGTATTTCTGCGATTGATGGTTTGACCACTTTGATTCGTGGTCAGAAGCTTCCGATCTTTTCCGGAAATGGACTTCCGCATGATCAGCTGGCTGCCCAGATTGTTAAGCAGGCTTCGCTGGGGGATGACGCGGAAGGAGAATTCGCAGTTGTGTTCGGTGCAATGGGTGTAAAGCATGACGTGGCAGAGTTCTTCCAGAAAACATTTGAGGAAAGCGGAGTATCCGATCACGTGTGTATGTTCTTAAATCTGGCAAATGATCCGGTGGTAGAGCGTCTGATCACACCAAAGGTTGCATTGACAGTTGCGGAATATCTTGCGTTTGAATGCAATATGCACATTTTGGTTATTTTGACAGATATGACTTCTTTTGCGGAGGCGATGCGTGAAGTTTCGTCTTCCAGAGGAGAGATTCCGTCAAGAAAAGGATATCCGGGCTACTTGTACAGTGAGCTTGCAACGATTTATGAGCGTGCGGGTATTGTAGAAGATTCAACCGGATCTGTGACACAGCTTCCGATTCTGACGATGCCAAACGATGATATTACACATCCGATCCCGGACCTTACCGGATATATTACAGAGGGGCAGATTGTATTGGACCGTAATCTCCACGGGCAGGCAGTGTATCCGCCGATCAGTATCTTACCATCTCTGTCACGTCTTATGAAAGACGGTATCGGAGCGGGATACACAAGAGAAGATCATCAGGATCTGGCAAACCAGTTGTTCTCTTCTTACGCAAAAGTAGGAGAGGCAAGAAATCTTGCTTCTGTTATCGGTGAGGATGAACTGTCTCCGATCGATAAGAAATATCTGAAATTCGGTGAAGAATTTGAGAAAAGATATATTGGTCAGGGACCAACTGAGAATAGAACGATTCTGGATACATTGAATCTTGGATGGGAGCTTCTGGGACTTCTGCCGAAGGAAGAGTTAGACAGAATTGATACAAAACTGATCGATAAATACTATCAAGGCGAAGCAAACTAGCGGCTGCGAAAGGAGGCAGTGTATGGACCCGCGGGAATTTCCTACAAAAGGTAACCTGATGCTGGCGAAGAATTCACTTGCATTGGCGCATCAGGGCTATGATTTGATGGATAAAAAAAGGAATATTCTTCTGAAAGAGCTGATGACGTTGATCGATGAAGCCAAGGATATACAGGAGAAGATCGACACGACATTTACGAAAGCATACGCATGTCTTCAGAGGGCGAATATCGAACATGGAATCAGTAAAGTTGAAGAACTTGCATTTACAGTTCCGATTGAAGATTCGGTTCGCATTCAGACAAGAAGTATTATGGGAACGGAGATTCCACATGTAAAACATGATGACAAGAAAAATGTGCTGACATATTCCTTTGGAACAACTCACGAATCTATTGATATTGCGCGAGAAGCATTTCGTGAAGTGAAAGAACTGACATTGAAATTGTCAGAAGTGGAAAATGCGGCATACCGTCTTGCTACCAATATTAAGAAGACACAAAAGCGTGCCAATGCCCTTAAAAACATTACGATTCCAATGTATACGAATCTTGTATACACGATTAACAATGCGTTGGAAGAGAAAGAAAGAGAAGAATTTACCAGACTGAAAGTCATCAAGAAAATGAAGGGATAAAAGAGAAGGAACTCAGCATGATGTTGAGTTCCTTTTTTGGGGTTTATATTACAATTTCTTTGATTTCTCGGCGGCTTTGTTGATGCAGTCGATAACGGCGCCTCTCATGCCACCGCGTTCCAATGCTTCGCAGCCCTCAATAGTTGTGCCGCCGGGAGAAGTTACCATATCTTTTAATTCTCCGGGATGGATTCCCTTTTCCAAAATCATTTTTGCAGTTCCAAGGCAGGTCTGTGCAGCAAGGCGGTAAGAGGTTGCTCTTGGAAGCCCCTGTTTTACACCACCGTCAGCCATAGCTTCAATAAACATAGCTACAAAAGCAGGACCGCCTCCGTTTAAAGCACAGGCAGCATCAATCAAGTGCTCCGGCACCATTTCGATAATTCCGATGGCACTGTAGATGGATTTGGCAATTTCCAGATCTTCCGGAAGAAAATCATTGTCGGAACAGATAGCAAAAGCGCCTTCAAATACCATTGCCGGAGTGTTCGGAAGAAGGCGGAGAATGCGAGGAGTTCCGTCGATCATTGCACGCAGACGTTCTACGGTGACACCTGCAACGATGGACATCATGGATTTTCCATCCAACGCTTTCTTGCACATGGCGAGCGCTTCGGCAGCGTTTTGCGGTTTTACTGCTAACAATATAATGTCACTTTTTGCGCACAGATCTTCATCGTCAGCTGCCAGATGAACACCCCATTCCTCTGCCTTTTTCATCATGGCAGGATTGATATCGTAAACATATGCGTTTCCTTTGTCGAGAACTCCACTTTCCAGAGCGCCGTAAAGGATGGCGCCGCCCATATTTCCACATCCAATGAATCCAATTTTTTTATTTATCATAATTAAATACCTCCTTAGCCTGTTGTCTTGTGAAATTCCCAAGCTTCTTTTAATTTTTCCGGTTGCTCAAGCAATAATTTCGTTCCTTCTGCCATACATCTGGCAGCATAGAGCATGCCTTTCTGACCGATACTCATTCCTGCCTGTTTTGCAGCAGCCCAGTGGTGAAGGGGTGTTCCCTTGCACATAGTGGCTGCACTGATGGTGATAAGAGGAACAGCGTGGCTTACTTCTGCGGCGTCTGTTCCGATGGAGATGGGTACGGGAGCCGGTTCCAGAGGTTCCAGTCCGGTAAAATAGATTCCGTTATTAGGAAGATTGGCTTCTTTGCTTATGTTTGCAGCGAAACTCAATTCTTCGTTCGTATATTTCGGCGTTGGAATCTCTTTCATTGCCTGATAATAAAGTTCTGCCAGAACACGATTTACCTTCATCTCTTTGCAGCTTCCAAGAAGTTCAATGTCTACGGTGGTTCCGGTCATAAGAGCTGCACCTTTTGCACAGCTATCTACCCGCTGGCTTACGTCTTCTGTCCGTGAACGTTTGTTGGAGCGGATGAAATAATTGGTTTTGGCAAGGTCAGGTACTACATTGGCGGGTTGTCCATTATCTATGTACGCGTAATGCATGCGGACGTCCGTGGGAACGTGTTCCCGAAGATAATTGACGCCGATGTTCATAAGTTCCGCGGCATCAAGGGCGCTGCGTCCATTTTCCGGATTACGGGAGGCGTGAGCGCTGACACCGTGGAATGTATAATTTTTAATATCCTGCGACTGCCAGATATCATTGCTGATTCGGTTTCGGTCAAAGGGATGCCATGTGACTGCCACATCCAGATCTTGAAATACGCCTTGCTTCATCATTACGATCTTGCCGGACATAATCTCTTCTGCCGGACATCCATAGACGCGGATGGTGCCGGATGCGCCAGTTGCTTCCATGTCTGCTTTTAGAGCGCATGCGGCGGCCGCAACACCGGTGCCGAGAAGATTATGTCCGCAGGCATGTCCGAGTTCTGCAAGGGCGTCATATTCTGCCAGAAAACCGAGAACAGGCTTTCCGTGTCCCCATTCTGCAGTAAATGCAGTGGAGACGCCTGCGGTTTCTTTGGAAATGTGGAACCCTTGCTGCTCCAGATAATTGCTTAAATATTTTGAGGATAATTCCTCTTTGTAGGCGAGTTCCGGGTGTTGGAAGATATAATCGGCGGCTTGTATCAGTTCCAATTCATGATCTGCCAGCCATGAGGAAATGCTAGATTGCTGTTTCATATTGATCCTCCGCGTTAGTTCTCGGGATAGACACCATCAAGAACATTCAGATATTCCTGTCCAAATGTATCTACATAGTCTTTTAAAGCCCGGTCAATGATCTTTTGTCCGACTTCACCGAGTTTGTCAATCAGTGTTTTTGAAATCGTATATTTCAGATGGGCAGTATGGTAATTAAAATCTTTCATACAGGAAGTGCCCAGCTCTTTTTTTCTTTGCGGCGAGAAGTTCATTCTCCTCATCGGTTAAAGGATAGCCCCAGTCAAATTCACAGCGTTCGCCGCCCCAACTCAAAGAAGTGGTTGTAGGCGTGCAGACAAAATCAGATCGAAAACCTTGGTAAACGGCGTTGTCAACATTGACACAATAATATTTACCGTATTCTGTAAGGTTATGCTTTTTCCAAGCATCACACCAAGCACATTTTGAAATGTAGGTCTGTAATGTGGGCTGAGTTCTCAACTGTCCGAACTCCATCTGACCGTCATAGTCGGGTTTCCATTCTCCGTAGGCTTGATTTGTCATAGTGTTCAGCTCGTCACCGTGAGCCAGAGCGTTGGCAGCCATGCGTGCCCCTCTTTCATTACCGTATGTAGTCATGCCTTCGAGAATTGCTTCTTTTCCGGCGTCTCCGCACTCCAAAATAGCTTCTTTAGCGAGGAGAGCGAAAAGAATGGCATGATGTTCGATTTTGCAGGAAACGGTATTCTGCATAGTAACACTTCCTTTCGATAACATGAATTATAATTTAAGGAAAGTATACTATAAATTCTGAAAAAAGTATAGAAATCAAAGAAATTGAAAGAATTAAAATTCCTTACTGCGGAGGGAAAAACAGAGCGATATCCGGTGGATAACAGGTAAAGACAAAAAAGCATATGGATAATAAAATCCATAGAGAGAAAACGACTTCTTGTGTAGGAGGGAGAAGTCGTTTTCTCTGAAAGTATTGGCTTATATAAAACGCAAAAATAACGCTGAAAACAAAAATAGTAAGATCAGCAATTAAAAAATGTCTTCCGATGATACCCGTGTAGGTATAGAAAAGAATCAGTGTGGCAAACATCGCACAGATGATGCCGAGGAAACGGTGATAGAAAAAGGCTAGTACCGGAGGGCGCTTTTGATACCAGTTTAAAATCGTAATAAGAAGAAAAGGGAAAAATAATAATTTCAAATGTTCCCAGACGGATTCATTGACCGGACAAAACAATGCAAAGATAACGCGTTTCCCGGAAAATTCATATAGAAAATGTGACAGACTTCCCAGTATGATTACTGTTAATATAGATAGCTTGTCCTGTTGGAAAATATCTTTTTGAAATAACTTTTTTGAAGAGAAATACATAATGCCAACCTCCCGTTAGTAAATTGTATGAGAGGAGTAAAAAGAATATGCGTAGATCCGAAAGGTTTTAACGGGAAATCAGAAAAAAGTTGACAAAAACAGTAAAAAAATATAAAAAACACTTGCTTTTTTACAAGGTATACTATATAATAATTTTTGCGTCATAAAGA
Organism: Dorea sp. CAG:317; assembly: GCA_000433535.1. Lineage (GTDB taxonomy): Bacteria > Bacillota > Clostridia > Lachnospirales > Lachnospiraceae > Dorea_D. The sequence goes on along the minus strand of FR892671.1, from coordinate 158,863 downwards.
AGTAACAAAACTAAATAACGCATGCGCGATTAGCTCAGTTGGTAGAGCACCTGACTCTTAATCAGGGTGTCCAGGGTTCGAACCCCTGATCGCGCAGTAGGAAATCGCTGTTTTTGCGGACTTGAGAGCCGCGGGGACGGTGATTTTTTTGTGTGTAAGGAAAATATAAATTTTTTGTTATTGGAGAGCACCTATTTTACCTCTTTGATTAAAGGTGAAAAGAGGAAAAGCTTGACTTTTTTGCTTATTTGATAAAAAATTAGGACAATAATATATAAAATTCAGAAAAGAAAAAGGTGATAGAAATGCTAAAGGTTGTAATTGTGGATGATGAAAAAATGATATGTTCCTTGATAGCGCAATTGTTGGATTGGAAAGAATTGGGGGCAAAAATTGTTGGAATGGCCTATACAGGAACAGAAGCATTTGAAATGATTCAAGAACAAAGACCAGATATTATAATTTCAGATATTCGGATGCCCGGATATGATGGCTTAGAGTTGATTAAACGAACAAAAGAAGAGGGCATAGAGTCGGAATTTGTCATGATCAGTGGGTTTAAACAGTTTGAATATGCACAAAATGCAATGAAATATGGTGTGAAATACTATTTGCTAAAGCCAATAGAAGAAGATAAACTGACTGAAATTATTAAAGAAATAGCGGAAAACATTGCCAGACGGAGAGCAAGAAAGAATCATGAAATGCGTATAGAGGAAGAGCTCCGTGAGACAAGAGATAAAATGAAAAAAAGGTTTTTGACATCAATATTGTCGAATGAGGAAGGCGGTGAAAAAGCAACAGACCAGTTATCCGTTAATGAGGAATATAATACTGCATTTAAAGAAGGTGTTTTTCAAGCGATTTTCATTAAACTGGATACAGATAAAGAAATGGAGGTTAGTGACAATTCAGTAATTGCTGAAATGGAAAAACAAACAAAAATATTTGAAGAGGTATGTGAAGAATATATTTTGACAAATATGCATTCGGGAATCATAGTATTGCTTAATTATGAGATAAAAAAAGAAGGGTTAATCTGTCAAAAAATAGAGGAATTATATGAAAGCTTGAAAAAATATGTTGATCAATTTAAAGAATTTTCTCTTGTAATTGGGGTAGGAGAAAAGAGTAATAACTTTTTTAAAGCACAACATTGTTTGAAAACGGCAACGGATGCAATAAAATACAGAGTTAAGATTAAAGATAAGAAAATAATATATTTTGAAAAATATAAATTTGATATCTATAATTTGAATGAGATTATTACAGCGGCAGAAAAACAATCGTTCATTTCGAAAGTAGAAACTGGTGATATTGAGGGAATGGAAGAATGTGTAGCAATATCTTTCAGAAAAGTAAAATATGGAAAAGATAACTATTCGCCAGTATTGATTTACGATATATTGCTAAAGTATGTAGAAATGTTGATTGAGTATTGTAAAACTAAAGATTTTTATAATGAATATTGTATTGAGAAGTTAAAACAGTGGAATTTGTCAGTGGACAACCAGTGTAGTGAAAAATTATTGGTAGAAGATACGAAGGTGTTTTTAAGAGAAATAATGAAAAATATAGAGGGGGAAAAAAGGAATAGAGATACGAAACCAGTTAGAATAGTGAAAGCATTTATTGAGGAGAATTTCATGCAGGAAATTAATCTGTCACAATTAGCCGATATGGTAAGTATGAATTCATCATATTTGAGTTCTATCTTCAAAAAGGAGACAGGAATGGCATATTCGGAGTATTTGATACATTGTCGATTACAGCAGGCAAGTAAGTTGTTAGTGGAAACAAATTTAAGTATTTCAGAGGTCGCAAGGCAGTCAGGTTATCAAGATGCACGTTATTTTAGCAAACAATTTTTGAAACAAATTGGATTAAAGCCATCTGAATATAGAAAGTTGTACTCATAAGTAGGTAGAGATCATGAAAAAATTAAAAAGATATATTATCCAATGTGTTGGGACCACTATTGTGGGGGCTATATGCGCGTTCGTTTTTTATGCGCATAATCAACAAAAATATTATTTCCCTTTATTTATACTCTTGATATTTGTAGAGTTATTTTATATGTACAAAATATACACATATAGTTATCTTCCAGGGCTAAAATTGCAGTCTATGTTAGATGAATATCGTCGGATGAATGATATAGAAGAAGTTAGACGATTAGGGAAGGAAGATTTGTTGCAAGAGGTTAAAGAAATGTTGTCTATGTTAGAGGGGAACACAATACAACAGAAAAATGCAGAAATATTAATGAAAAATGCAGAAATCAATAATCTGCAAGATCAGATAAATCCCCATTTTTTGTATAATACGTTAGAGGTGATAAGAGGAGAGGCACTAGTTAATGGGGATAGGAAAATTGCAGAAATGACAGCTTCACTGGCAAATTATTTTCGTTACAATATTAGTAGAAAAGAAACCTTTGTTTATTTGAAAGACGAACTAAAGAATAGCATGAATTATTTTAATATTCAAAAGAATCGTTTTGGAGATAAAATATCATGTGAAATCCTTTATCATGATGTAGAGAAAGAACTTGTTGAAAAATGTTATATACCCAAATTAATTTTGCAACCAGTAATTGAAAATGCTATTTATCATGGGTTGGAATTGAAACTAGGTTTGGGAATGATAAAAATACATATTTCAGTAACAGAAGATAGTCTTTTAATTATGGTTTCGGACGATGGTTTGGGAATGGAGAAAGAAAAATTAGATGAGTTAAATAATGATTATGATATGGAAGAGGAAGAAAACTCGAGTCGGCATAATGGAGTGGCATTGAAAAATATTCGCAAGAGATTGAAGCTTTATTGGGGGAAAAGAGCATATATTATTGCGACAAGTGAAGTAGGGATAGGAACCCAAATTCATATGTGTATGCCATTGTTATATCAAAAAGAGGAATATATGAAGTAACATGAGAAAAAACATTTTAACACTTAAAAATATAACAAAGGAAAAATTTGGTAACAGAGTACTAGACAAATTCTATATAAATATTGTTAGTGGTGAAATTATTAATCTTATAGGTTTGGATGGAAGCGGTCGAAAAGAAATATATTCGATTTTATCAGGAAAAGAAAAAATTGATGAAGGTGAAATCTGGTTTGATAATCGCTTATATCATCAATATGAAGACTTGCCGGTTGAACAGGTGAACGGAATGTTTTTTATTGGGAACTATGATTTGATTATACCTGATATGACGATTGCTGAAAATATTTATATTATTGAAAAGATTAATTATCTTCAATTTTGCGTTTCGAAGAAAAAAATGGAATTGCAGGCTAAGAAAATGTTTGCGCGGTTTGGTGTTGAGCTTGATCCTGGAAAACTTGCAAGAAATTTGACAAGGTATGAATGTTGTCTTTTGCGTTTTATGCGCGCGTATGTGAAGAGAGCTAAGCTGATAGTTATTGATGATATATTTGATGATCGTTCTTATGATAAAAGTAGCCAATTGATAGAAATAATGAATTTGTTTAAGAAAGAAGGAATGTCTATATTATGGATGAATAGTTATCCGGATGTGATTACAGAGAATGCAGATAAGACAGTGGTGATCTGTAATGGACGAACGAGAAGAATGTTTTATAAAAATGAAATAAAACGACATAAGCTATTAGAATGCTTGACAGGAAAAAGTAATTTGAAAAATGTTGAAAGGCTGAACATAGCGGAATCCCAAGTTGCGTTTCGTGCAGTGAATATAACGAATCGTTATTTTCAAAAGATGTCATTCGATTGTAAGAAAGGTGAAATATTGGGGATTTATGATTTGAGAAATAAATTTAGCCGGGAATGGTATAGACTTTTGTTGGGGAAGAGAGGATATGAAGGAGAAATCTATGTTGGCAATCGGAAAGTAAAAATTAGTGAAGCATATCATTTGGCAAGAAATAAAATGGGTATAATTGATGGTGATACTTATCAGTCTCTGCTATTTCCAGAATTGTCGTTATCAGAAAATATAGGTATTGCAGCTTATCAGAAAACAGCAAAATACGGATGGTTCATAAATTCTCGAGTAAGGAAATATCTCGAGCGAAAAGGAAGTGAAATAAGTGAAAATAATGTAATAATGAAAGATGTAAAAGGTGTGAGTCGGAGTGATGCAATGCAGATTGTGTATCAAAGATGGGCCTTAGTTAATCCAGAAGTGCTTTTTTGCTTTCAACCCTTTCTTCGTTTAGATGCTATTACACGAGCACAAGTAGAGAGTATATTGTTAGAGTATAGTTTGTCAGGTATGAGTATAGTGATTAATAGTGCCAATATAGAGGATATTTTAACAATATGTGATCGAGTGTTGATTGTTGAAGATAATCAAATACAGCAAGAAATAGAACGAGATCATTTTTCGGAAACATTCCAATAAAAGTGCACATTTTCCAAAGAAAGGTACATTGTTGGTAAATTTATGTATTGATATAATTTATTTAACGAAAGAGATGTGCCAATACAAGGAAAAGGAGGAAACAAGATGAAGAAGATGAAAAAGATGTTGGCAGCTATTCTAACGGGAGGGATGGTTTTAGCTTTAGCTGCATGTGGTTCCGGTGGAGGAGAATCAAAAGAAGAGAAGGAGTCTGACATAAAGATTGGATTTGTTGTAAGTGACATGTCAGATGCGTTTTTCGCTCATTTAGTGCAAGAGTTACAGGATTATTCAGATGAAATAGGAGTAACATTCACTGTTACAGAAGCTCCAGAAATAAGTGATAAAATTACAGGTATTGAAAACTTTGTAGAAGCAAAATGTGATACTATTATTTGCCATGTAACAGATTCTGATGCATTAAAAGATGCAGCGTTAGGTGCAGAAGATGCAGGGGTTCATTTTATTTCTTATGATTCAGATATTGAAGGAACATCTGGTTTTATTGGTGTAGATAACATGAAATATGGTTATGAGATTGGAAAAAATGCAGCGGATTGGATCAAAGAAAATTTCGAAGAATCGGAAGAAGTAAAAGTAGGTGTTTGTAACTATCCTGACTATCCGTTCTTAGTGACTAGAGAGGAAGGAATACTTAAAGCGTTAGAAGAACTGGCGCCGAATGCTAAAGTGGTTGTATCTGCGAAGGCTGGATATACTCCAGAAGGTGTTGACGTGGGAGATGCATGGGTTCAGTCAAATCCGGATTTGAATGTAGTAGTAGGAATCAACGATGCGGGTGTTCTTGGTGTTTATGAAACTTTTAATGCAGCAGGCATAGATGGGGATAAATTAGGAATGTTTGGTGGAGATGCTGTAGATGATGCATTGACAGCACTTAAAGCAGGAGGCACATTTAGAGGAACAGTTAGTACTGAGATGCTTCCAAACGCGCATCAGTTTATTGATATGGCTGTTGAACTTGCAGAGAATGGAAAAGTAGCAGAAAGAGAATTATACTTCCCGATGAAAACCGTCACAGTTGATACTGTTGATGAGTTCATGGCTGAGTAGGCCGAATAAGCATTTATATAAGGAAAATTAATGGTATAGATGCAAATCTATACCATTAATTTTTAAAGCAAAAGGCAAGGGTGGTGAAGGGTATATGGAAAATATATTAGAAGTAAAAAATATAACAAAATATTATCCGGGAGTAGTAGCCTTAGATAATGTTAGTTTTGCAATTGAAGAAGGTACTGTACATGCATTGGTCGGTGAAAATGGTGCGGGTAAATCAACGTTGATAAAGGTCATTACGGGTGCTATTACTCCGGATGAAGGGGAGGTAGTGTATAAGGGGAATCACTATAAAGCATTGAATCCTATGTTGTCAAGTGAGATAGGGATAGAGGCAATTTACCAAGAATTTAATTTGGCTCCAGAACTAAGTGTAGAAGAGAATATTTATATGGGATCTAAGGTGAACTCAGGAGTTTTTATAGATAGAAAAAAATTAACATCTAATACGATGGAGATTTTAAAATCTTTAGATGCGAATATTAATCCAACTACGAAAATAAAAGATTTAACGGTTGCTTATATGCAATTAGTAGAGATATCAAAAGCATTAGCGAGAAATGTAAAACTATTAATTATGGATGAACCCACAGCGCCGTTAACAGATAATGAAGTGGAAATTTTGTTTCAATTAGTAAGAAACTTAAAGAGAAAAGGAGTAACAGTTATTTATATATCCCATAGAATGGATGAGATATTTGAGTTGTCTGATCGAATTACTGTAATGAGAGATGGTCAGGTTGTTAAAACGGTAGAGACGGAAAACATAACAAAGAATCAGTTGATATTTGATATGGTAGGTCGTGAATTGAAGGAAACATATCCAATACGAAACGTGAAGTATGGGGAGAAGATTCTTGAAGTAAAAGATTTAGCTGGTCCCTCAAATGATGAGACATCATTTAGTGTGAGAGCAGGAGAAATTGTAGGATTGGCCGGTTTGGTAGGTGCTGGAAGAACCGAAATTGCAAGGCTGATAATTGGAGCAGATCGAAAGTTTTCAGGTGAAATATATGTGAATGGGAAAAAGACAGAGATAAATTCTCCGAAGGATGCAATTGAAAATGGAATTGCATATGTCTCGGAAGACAGAAAAAACGAAGGCGTTCTTTTGAAAATGCCTATAAGATGGAATATTACTTTTCCGATTCTTAAAAAACTTTCAAGAGGTCTTTTTGTTGATCGAAAAAAAGAGATTAATTGTGTTAACAAATATAAAGATGCATTGAGGATTAAAACTCCATCAATTAATCAGTTGGTAGGAAATTTATCTGGAGGGAATCAGCAAAAAGTTGCAGTTGCAAAATGGTTAGCAAGTGAGTCTAAGATATTAATATTAGATGAGCCAACAAGAGGGATTGATGTTGGGGCAAAACAGGAAATTTATGAACTAATTAATAATTTAACCCAAGAAGGTCTGGGGATTCTTATGATATCGTCGGAAATGGAAGAAATAATGGGGATGTCGGATCGAATGCTTGTTATGTCAGAAGGAAAAGTTGTTGGTGAATTACAGAAAGAAGATTTTTCACAAGATCAAATTCTAAAATATGCATCTAATATTACATCGTAGGAGGAAGAGTTATGGATAGAATAAAAAATTTTCTTAAACAATATTTTGTGTTGGTGATTTTGTTATTTTTGATTGTATTATTTGGAATGATGAGTCCGGATTCCTTTTTAACAATGTCTAATATGTTTACAATTGTTCGGCAATCATCAATTATGGGAATTGCCACAGTGGGACTGTTATTTGTGATGATAGCAGGGGGGATTGATTTATCGTTAAGTTCTGTAATTTCCCTGGAATCTGTATTAGCAGCTGTTTTGTTGACAAAGCTTGGATGGGGATTGGTTCCAGCATATATGTTGGGACTTATCACAACCACAATAGTTGGTTTGTTGACGGGAATGGTAATTGTGAAAACAGGGATTTTTCCAATGATTGGAACCTTGGCATTGCAGATTATTTTACAGGGAGTAGCATATTTGATATGTGGAGGAATGCCTGTATCTAATCTCCCGGCAACAGCAAAAATAATCGGACAAGGCTATGTTGGTCCAATTCCGTTCCCTGTGATTATTTTTGTATTAGTAATGATTGTCGCAACTATTGTTTTAAATCGAACATACATAGGAAGACATTTTTATGCAATTGGAAGTAATGAGGAAGCTGCGAGACTTTCTGGGATTAATACGGCAAAATTAAAGGTTGCAACGTATGCGATTGGTGGATTTTTATCGGGGTTGGCAGGTCTTATTATGTTGGCGAGAATTAGTTCCGGGCAGCCAACAGCGGGAAAGAATATGGAAATGGATTGTTTGACTGCTGCAGTAATCGGTGGTGTTAGTTTGACTGGTGGAGAAGGACGAATTTCAACAGCAGTTTGTGGAGTGTTAATTATTGGAGTGCTTTCAAATGGTATGACCATATTAAATATTAGTGAATATTATCAGCTGGTTATTCGAGGATGTATTTTCTTGGGGGCAGTATGTTTGGATGGTATTCAGAAGAAACTTGCAGGAAGAAAAGTGAAGAAGGTGGCTTAATATGGGAGATTATCGAAAGTTTTTTGAACCAGATTATGGTGAGGTAGCACCAGAAGTCGAAATTATGACACCACAGAACATGGATATGGACAATACAAAGGTATGGCGAGCTAAAAGCAATTATGAATCTGTATCGGCAATGACTTTGGCATATCAAAAGTGTAATTGTTATGAAAAAATTATGAAGATACAGACTACAGATATTAAAATTCAAGCGGCCGAAGAAAAAATTAATGTTCGGGTTTATATGCCAGAAAAAGCAGAAAAGTGTCCGGTTATGATTTTTTATCACGGTGGGGCTTTTTCGATGAATAGTATTGATGTCTATGAATATGTTTGCAGGTATATGGCCTGGTATGGAGAACTGGTAGTGGTGTCCCCCGATTATCATCTTGCACCAGAGTATAAGTTTCCACAGGGTTTAAATGAAGCTTACGATACTATGCTTTGGGTTATAGAGAATATTTCTGATTATGGCGGGGATATAGAGGATATCAATGTTTGTGGAGATAGCTCTGGGGGGAATTTCGCAGCAGTTGTATCTATGATGGCAAGAGATAATAATGTATCTAAAATAAATAAACAGATATTATTTTATCCATTAACTACTAATTCAGAAAGAGAAATTACTGAATCGGAAAAACGATATGAGACGGGGTACTTTTTGGAATATAATTGTCAAAAGGATCCAATGCAGTGTTATTTCAATACGGAAGAAGAAAAGGAGAATCCACTTGCATCCCCGCTTTTGGCAAAGGATTTTTCAAGGCTGCCGAAAACGTGTGTTATATCAGCGGAGTGTGATCCGTTGTTGGATCAAGGGTTAATGTATGCGGCGCGCTTAGAAGATGCCGGGGTTGAAGTAGAATATCACATTCTGAAAGGTATGGTTCACGGTTTTTTGAATTGGACCTATGGGAAAAGTTTTGAGGCTATGAATTATGCGGTTGAGTTTGTGAAAAAATAGGAGTGATTGGATTGTCGGTTTTTTTAGAATTAAAACAGTATGTTGATATGTTAACAATTATTAATACTCATTGTCATAAGTTGCCAAGTCAAAAAGGATTTCCAGGAGGAATAAAAGAACTCATACAGCATTCTTATTTGGAGTGGTGTCATTACAAGTGGGATGAAACCAGAAAAGGGACTAAACAATTTGTTGAGGGACTTAGACATAATTCTTACTTCTATTGGATGGAAAAAAGTTTACAAAGGTTATTTGGGACCGAAAAAAGATTAAATGATGAAACATTTATATGGTTTGATGAACAGATAAAGATATTTTCCAAGAGTCTTATATCTGATGATGAATTTTTGAAAAGAGAATGTCATTATGAAAAAATTATTTTAGATGGATACTGGGAACCAGGGACGAATCTGGGGAATCCCAATTTGTATACTCCAACATTTCGAATTAATCTTTTTTTGTTTGGGTATCGAACAGACGTAGTGGATGACAATGGAAATAATCCGTTTCAAGTGTATGGATGGCAAAAAGATATAGATTTTGATACATATCTAAAGAAAGTAGAGGAAAAGATCAAAGAAAAAGTTGAGAAAGGATGCGTTGCGTTAAAATCATCTCTTCCGTATGATAGGTCTATAAAGTTTATTGAACGTACATACGAAGAAGCAAAGCGTGGTTACCATAATCTAGAATGTACAAATGAGGATATCACAGCATTTCAAGATTATATTTATTTTCATATTTGTAAAATTGCTGCAAAATATGATATTCCATTTCAAAATCACACAGGTCTTGGGAATTTGCAAGGCAGTAATGCAATGTTACTTCGTGAAGTAATTCAGAAAAATCCAAAAACAAAATTTGTTTTGTTTCATGGAAGTTTTCCGTGGACAGATGATGCACTTGCCTTGATTCATAATTTTGGAAATGTTTATGCGGATATTTGTTGGTTGCCAAGTCTTTCTACGACCACTGCTATTTTGTTTCTTAAGCAGTTATTGGAAACCGGAAAGGCAGATAGAATAACATGGGGATGTGATTCTTGGACAATAATTGAGAGTTATGCAGCTTGCCTTGCAGGGAAATATGTGGTCACAAAAGCATTATCAGATTTGATTACTGATGACTTTATGACATTAGAAGATGGTAAAAGACTGGCAAAAAAGATTTTTTATGATAATGCCAAAAAAATGTATAATGTATAACGCATAGACCGTAGCTTACTAGTATGAACAGACAGGAGTGGTGTAAAATAGGTGTAAATATCTGTGGTGCAGCGCTCCTTTTTGCTGTCCCAAATGGAAAATGGAATTTAAAAACTCTGTTAGCATGATATGATTCGTTATGTGAGGAATATAAAGACAATTAAAAGCGTATGGATTTAATATATTGAAAATTAGTAAATATTCCTAAAATTGAAAAAAGAGAGATTTTGCTCTTCCCTTTTCTAACGTTTTGATGTATGATAGAAAGCGCACTAGATATTGTGTAAATGATTACATAAAAACTATATTTGGTATACAATGAACGTTATAGAGAGGGAGAGCACAGTATGCAGGTAAAGACAAAGATTATTAAGAGAAATGGCGAAGAGGTAGATTTTCAGAAAGAGAAGATTGTAAATGCCATTAAAGCTGCGAATGCAGAGACGGAAAATATTCACCAGATGAATGATTACCAGATCATGGCGATTGCAGATAATATTACACAGAAAGTACAGGAGTCAACACATACCGTGAACGTGGAGGACATTCAGGATATGGTTGAGACCGGCATCATGGAGATGCGTGGTTATGAAGTGGCGCAGAAATATGTGCGTTACCGCTATAAAAGAGAGATGAGCCGTAAGTCCAATACAACAGACGATGGAATTTTGGCGCTGATCGAACATTTGAATGAAGAAGTAAATCAGGAGAATTCCAATAAGAATCCGGTGATCAATTCTACGCAGAGAGATTATATGGCAGGCGAAGTAAGTAAAGATTTGTCTAAGCGTATTCTTCTACCGGAGGAAATCGTGGAGGCACATGAAGCGGGTATTATTCACTTCCATGATTCTGACTATTTTGCACAAAAAGAACATAACTGTGATCTTATCAATCTGGAAGACATGCTTCAGAATGGTACCGTGATCAGTGAGACAATGATCGAGAAGCCGCACAGTTTCTTTACAGCATGTAATGTTACTACACAGATTGTAGCGCAGGTAGCAAGTAATCAGTATGGCGGACAGTCATTTACATTGGCACACTTGGCTCCATTTGTAGATATCAGCCGTAAGAAGATCAGAAAAGCTGTTATCGCTGAACGTCAAGAATGCCACGAGAGTATGGATGAGGATATTATTAATACAATTACAGAGCGCAGACTTCGTGAAGAAATCAAGAGCGGTATTCAGACAATCCAGTATCAGCTTATTACGTTGATGACATGTAATGGGCAGGCGCCTTTCGTTACAATGTTTATGTATCTGGATGAGGTTCCGGAGGGACAGACAAGAGAAGACCTTGCAATTATCATTGAAGAAGTGTTGATTCAGAGAATGCAGGGTGTAAAAAATGAAAAGGGTGTATGGATTACACCTGCGTTCCCGAAATTGATCTATGTATTGGATGAAGATAATATTACAGAGGATGCGCCTTACTGGTATCTGACACATTTGGCGGCAAGGTGTACCGCGAAGAGAATGGTGCCGGATTACATTTCTGCTAAGATTATGAAGGAATTAAAACAGGGCGAAGTTTATACCTGTATGGGATGCAGATCTTTCCTTACGGTAGAAGATTCACAGAGAAATCCAGACGGAAGTCATAAGTTCTATGGAAGATTTAACCAGGGAGTTGTGACAATCAATCTGGTAGATGTAGCATGTTCTTCCAAGGGGGATATGGATAAATTCTGGGAAATCTTAGATGAGCGTTTGGAACTTTGCCACCGTGCGTTAAGATGCAGACATGAGAGACTTCTCGGAACAATTTCTGATGTGGCGCCGATTCTTTGGCAGTATGGTGCGTTAGCACGTCTTAAAAAGGGCGAGAAGATTGACAAATTGTTATACGGTGGTTATTCTACCATTTCTCTTGGCTATGCAGGTCTGTATGAGATGTGTATGAGAATGCTTGGCAAATCACACACAGATCCGGAAGCAAGTGGATTCGCAATGCAGGTTATGCAGAGATTGAACGACAAGTGTGCAGAGTGGAAAGCGGCAGAAAATATCAGCTATTCCGTGTATGGCACACCGATGGAGTCTACCACGTATAAGTTTGCAAAATGTCTGAAAAAGAGATTTGGTATTATCGAGGGAGTTACAGATAAAAACTATATTACAAACAGCTATCACGTACATGTAACAGAAGAAATCAACGCATTCGATAAGCTGAAATTCGAGTCTGATTTCCAGAAGCTGTCTCCGGGCGGAGCGATCAGCTATGTGGAAGTTCCGAATATGCAGGACAATATTCCGGCGGTGCTTTCTGTTATGCAGTTCATTTACAACAACATTATGTATGCAGAACTGAATACAAAGAGCGATTATTGTGAGTGCTGCGGATACAGCGGTGAGATTTTGATTAAGGAGGACGAATCAGGAAAATTAATCTGGGAATGTCCAAACTGTGGAAATCAGAATCAGGATAAAATGTCTGTGGCAAGAAGAACTTGTGGATATATCGGAACTCAGTTCTGGAATCAGGGAAGAACACAGGAAATCAAGGATAGAGTGCTGCATTTGTAAAAGAAAATAGTAGCAATAAATATGAGAGAAACCAGATGGTTGACTTGGTGCAGCAATCTGGTTTCCTTTTTTCGTTTATAAAGAATTACTATGTGATCTTCCTATGTGAATTTCCAGTGTTTCTCCATAATTTTTCGGGCTTCGTCTTCGGTGAGTTGGTATTTTTCCTTTATTCTGGAGCGGGTGTCTTGATAATTAAGTCCCATTTCTTGATAGGTTTCCACCGCGGCTTGATGAAGCCCTTCTGATTTCCCGAGATTCAGCCCCTCGGATTTCCCAAGCTTCAATCCTTCGGTTCTGCCTCTTAAATCCGCTTCTCTTAACTCCTCGGCAAATAATTCATTTAATGCGTCACACATTTTCTTTTCCACCTCCATCTGTTCCCAGTTCGCGCGTGTGATCAAATTCATCACAGCGGAATAATCTTTTGACGTCCTGTTCTTTTCGTAATTAGACATAAGTGTACGTATTTCTTCTCCGGCTTTTAAGTTGTTCCTCAATGATTGGAGCCAGTAGTTTTCTTCTTTATCCAGTTTCGGCAGATATAAAAACTGCATGGGTATGAAGTCTCCAAGATACTGCATTTCGTCACCCAAGATGATGCGAAGTGCTGCTGAAAAAGCCTGATGCCATTGTAGCTTTTCATTTTTCATGTGTTCTCCTTACAGTATAATACGATTGTTTTTCTGTGTGCAACTGTTGTCTGTATATTTTTAAGAATTAAGAATGGGATTAAAAAATCATTGGAATCACCGCCTCGATCAGAGTTGTTTGAAATAAGTGGATACACCTTGAAATTGGGTGTAGATAAATGTGAAATATTCTTGCGTGAATTGGGCAGACTGCCCATGCAAGGATAGGTTTAATGTATCATTTCTGCGATGTTATTGCAATGAAAAAATTGATAACTTAGGGTGACTGTGGACAAGTAGGAATTCTTGATATGAATCTTTAAAAATGATATACTGAATTTGATTTACAAAAAGCAAAAGAATACGAAAAAGTATCAGAAAATGAGAAAAAGGATGATAAAATTATGAATTATGGAAATATAAAAGAATATGATATTGCCAATGGAGAAGGTGTGAGAATCAGCCTCTTTGTATCCGGCTGCCGACACCATTGTAAGGGTTGTTTTAATGCAGAAACATGGGATTTTAATTTTGGCCAGCCCTATACGAAAGAAGTGGAAGACAGAATCATAGAGCTGATGAAACCTATGTATGTACAGGGCTTTTCTCTTTTGGGAGGAGAACCGTTTGAGCCGGAAAATCAGGTGGAATTGGTGAAACTTCTTCGGAGGATCAAAGAGACTTATCCGGCGAAGAATATCTGGTGTTACACGGGGTATCTCTATGATGTTGATCTGCCGGAAGGTGGCAAAGTGCATACGGATGTAACAGAAGAGATGCTGTCTTATATTGATGTGCTGGTTGATGGAGAATTTGTTCAGGAGAAGAAGGATATTACGCTCAAATTCAGAGGCAGCAGCAACCAGCGGGTGCTAAAATTAGAAAATGGAAAAGTAGTGGAGCATTTATTTGATTCATAAATGAAGGAGGCGTGGCTATGAATCCGGTATATGAAAAGTTATTAAAATGCTATGAGTCTATGAAGGAAGAGATTCCATTTCGCCCGAAGATCGCGTTGATCTTAGGTTCCGGTCTTGGGGATTACGGTGAGGAGATTCGTATTGAGAAAACAATTTCCTATCATGATATCGAAGGATTTCCGGTGTCTACCGTTCCGGGACATAAGGGGAGATTCCTCTTTGGCTATGTGGAAAATGTTCCGGTGGTGATCATGCAGGGAAGAGTGCATTATTATGAAGGGTATTCCATGACAGATGTTGTGCTTCCGGTGCGCCTTATGAAGCTGATGGGAGCAGAGGTGCTGTTTCTTACGAATGCATCCGGCGGAGTAAATCATGAATTTTCCGCGGGAGATTTCATGCTGATTCAAGATCAGATTGCGGATTTTGTTCCATCACCTCTTATCGGGGCAAATATTGAAGAACTGGGTCCGAGATTTTGTGATATGTCTGAGGTTTATGATAAGAAGCTTCGAGAGATTATCAAAGATACTGCAAAAGAACTGGGTATTCCGCTGAAAGAAGGGGTTTATATCCAGCTTACCGGACCTAACTTTGAGACGCCGGCAGAAGTCCGTATGTGCCGCATACTGGGGGCAGATGCTGTGGGTATGAGTACCGCCTGTGAAGGAATTGCAGCGAATCACATGGGGATGAAAATCTGCGGTATTTCCTGTATATCCAATCTTGCATGTGGAATGACAGAAGAGCCGCTAAGTCATGAAGAAGTGCAGGCAACTGCGGACCGGGTAGCTCCTTTATTTAAGAAGCTGATTACTGCTTCAATCGTAAATATAGCAGAAAGTCTGTAAGTCGCATGAGAAAGGCGGGGGAGCAGAATGAAGATAAGAATATATAATGCGAAGATTCTCACGATGGCAGAGGGAGAAGGTATTATTGAGGGAGAGATTCAGATAGAAGGGAATCGCGTTGCATATGTGGGAACGAGCGGAAGCTTTGATGCCGAGGCATTGCAGAAGGAGTGGGACCGAGAGATTGATGCCAAGGGGAATCTGGTGATGCCGGGGTTCAAAAATGCACATACACACTCAGGAATGACATTTCTGCGGTCGTATGCGGACGACCTTCCGCTTAACGAATGGCTGAATGAACAAGTATTTCCGATGGAAGCAAAGCTTACAGAAGAAGATATTTATCATTTGTCGAAGCTTGCCATTATGGAATATCTCACCAGTGGGATTACTGCGAATTTCGATATGTATCTGACCCCGGATGCCATTGCGGAAGCGTCTAAGGATTGTGGTTTTCGTACGGTGATTGCAGGAGCGTTAAATGATTTTACACAATCTCCGAAGCAGCTTTCTGATTGGTATGAAAAGTATAATCACGACCATGAACTGATATCCTTTCACCTTGGTTTCCATGCGGAGTATACAACTTCGGGAAAACTGTTAAAAGAAGTGGCTTCGCTGGCACAGAATTATCACGCTCCGGTCTATACACATAATTCTGAGACCATAAGAGAAGTGGCGGAATGTAAAGCGCGCACCGGTATGACGCCGACCGCGTACCTTGACAGCCTTGGGATGTTCGAATATGGAGGCGGAGGATATCACGGGGTATATTTGACAGAAGAAGATATGGATATTTTTAAGAAGCATGATCTGTCTGTGGTGACGAATCCTGCGTCTAATATGAAGCTTGCAAGTGGAATTGCGCCCATTGCAAGACTTATGGAGAGGGGAATCAACCTTGCGATCGGAACAGACGGACCGGCAAGCAATAACTGTCTGGATATGTTCCGGGAAATGTTTCTCGTGACGGGGCTTGCGAAGCTTAGAGAGAAGGATGCAGCAGCAGTGGACGCAGACGAGGTACTTCGCATGGCAACCGTTGGCGGAGCGAAAGCGATGGGGCTTAAGGAAAGCGATACGCTGAAAGCCGGGAAGCTTGCGGATCTTATTATGATCGATCTTCACCAGCCGAATATGCAGCCGCTTAACAATATTTCGAAAAATCTGGTGTACAGCGGAAGCAAACAGAATGTGATGCTTACTATGGTAAATGGAAATATTTTATACGAAGCGGGAGAATTTCACGTGGGCGTTGATCCGGATGAGATTTATGATCGGGCGAATCGGATTATAGAGCGGATGAAAAAATTATAAAAGAAGATAGAACAAAGATATATGAAAAGGTGCTTCTCTGTGAAGTGCCTTTTTTATATCAGGAGCAAAAATTTTATTTTCAAAAGAAAAAGTATGTTACAATCAAAAAAGTTCTTCTATAATAGAGGATAAAATAAGAGATATATTGTCTAAAGTGACAGGGAGGATAAATATGTTATGAAGAGAATAATGACAGGACTTGTCGGAATCGTGTTGCTCATTTCTATTATTGTGATAGCTGTGACGGCAGAGGGGGATAAGAGAATAGAAAATGACGGAAGTGAAAGTCAGGAGAAACTTGTCACGATTGGATTTTCGCAGGTCGGTGCGGAATCTGACTGGCGGACAGCTAACTCGATTTCCATTAAACAAACATTTACACCGGAACGGGGATATGATCTTCTCTTTGAGGATGCAAAACAGAAGCAGTCCAATCAGATTATGGCAATTCGCAGATTTATCCAGCAGGAAGTCGATTATATCGTGTTTTCTCCGGTGGTAGAAAGCGGATGGGATACTGTATTGGAAGAGGCAAAACGCGCCGGAATCCCGGTGATCGTGATAGACCGAAAAGTATCGGTAAGAGATACCGGTCTCTACACTGCGTGGATCGGTTCGAATTTTTATCTGGAAGGGCAGAAGGCGTGTAAGGTGCTCAATCATTATGTAGAGGAAAACCAGATACCGGAAGTTAACATCGTAAATATCCAAGGAACACTGGGAGCGACTTCTCAGATTGGAAGAACCAATGCATTAGAAGACGCTGCGGACAAGTACGGGTGGAATCTTCTGGCGCAGGAATCGGGAGAATATACGGAGGCGAAAGCTTATGAAGTCATGACGAAAATGCTGAAAGAGTATGAAGATATTAATTTTGTTTACTGTGAAAATGACAATGAAGCATTCGGTGCAATTGATGCCATTCGAGATGCCGGTAAGACGGTAGGACCGGGAGGAGATATTCAGATTATTTCTTTTGATGCTACACAGGAGGGACTTCGCAGAATGCGAAATGGAGAGATTTTGATAGATGCCGAGTGCAATCCTGAACATGGATATTATGTGGAAAAAGTGATGGAACAGATTGAAGATAAAGAACTCCTTCAAAAAGAATGGAATGTTCCGGAAGAAGTATTTGCAAACATACCGGAGAATTATGAGATTATGCTGGGTGGAAAAAGGTATACCATACAGGCGATTACGGAAGATATTGTGAAGCAGAGAGAGTATTAGATGAAAGAGGACAAAAGATGAGCGGTATAAAAGTATTTCTCGTAGAGGATGAAATGATTATCCGAAACGGTGTAAAACGAAGTATTGACTGGGAAAAAGAGGGTTATGAGTTCGTGGGAGAGGCAAGTGACGGAGAGCTTGCATATCCGCTGATCCTGAAAGAGAAGCCGGATATTATGATTACAGATATTCGGATGCCATTCATGGACGGACTGGAATTAAGCCGGCTGGTGAAGACGGAACTTCCCAATATTAAGATTTTGATCTTAAGCGGCTATGATGAATTTCAATATGCAAAAGAAGCAATTAAAATCGGCGTTACAGATTATTTGTTAAAACCGATCTCTTCGGCAAAGCTTTTGGAGGCGTTGGGGCAGGTGAAAGAAAATATTCTACAGGAGAGAGAAGAAAAGGAACTGCTTCTGCGCTATTCCAGAGATATGCAGGAAAATACAGAGAATGAGAAATCAAAACTTTTTGACAGGCTTATGATTGGCGAGATGTCCATGGGAGAGGCTGTGGAAGAAGGAAAAAAATTCGGATTGAATTTGAGCGCGTCCTGCTATGCCGTATGTTTGTTCAAAATCCTGATGAATTCAGATGAAAAGAATTTACTTGAGCAGACCGTTCAAGCCAGTGAAGAGCTGGAAGGAGAAGTGAAACAAATAGAAGGCGTCTGCATGTTCCAACGAGGCATTTCCGGTCTTGCATTTCTGGTGATGGAAGAAAATGAAGAGAAAATGCGGGAAAAAATTCGTGATTTCAGCAATTGTCTTCACTGCGTAATGGATCAGTGGAAAGAACTCGAGTATTTCGGAGCAGTTGGGAAAAGCGTAGACCGCATTCGCAATTTGAAAGATTCTTTTCGAGAAGCAGACAAAGTATTTGCCTCCCGCTTTACAGAGAAGCCAAAACAGATTTTATCGATTGCAGATCTCCAAGTGCAAAAGGAAGAGGGAGAAGTGCCGGTAAAAGGATTTGTGCAGGTGGGAAAGACGAGAACGGTTCTTGAGAAATTCCTGAATAATGGAACGAAAGAAGAAGTGAACGATTTTTGTGAAGCATATGCAATGCAGCTGGAAAAGGATCACATGCGCTCTGCGATGGTACGGCAATACGTGGTTATGGATATCTGTATTGTGATTTTATCGTTTTGTGAAAAACTGTCCGATGGCGAGGAATTGCAAAAGGAAGTTCAGGAACTTCAGACAGCCATTCAAAGGAACGGAAATGTTCGTGAAATAAAAGAAAACCTGAAGAAGTTATTGGTAAAAGTAATTGAAGTTCGTGACATGGCAAGCGGAAGACGGTATTCAGATATTATTATGGCTGCCAAAGAGGAAATAGAGAAACATTACATGACAGAGGAAATCTCTCTTAACACAGTAGCAATGCATGTTGGGATGAGTCCCAGCTATTTCAGTTCAATTTTCAGTAAAGAAGCCGGGAAAACGTTTGTAGAATATCTGACGGAAGTGAGAATGGAGAAGGCGCGAGAATATTTGATGTGTTCGTCTATGAAGACTTCTGAAATTGGTTATGAAGTCGGATATAAAGATCCGCATTATTTCAGCTATATATTTAAAAAGACACAGGGGTGTTCTCCGAAGGAATACCGGGCGCGCAGAAAGGGATAGGGCGATAAGGCATGGAAAAAGATAGAAGAAACGTGTCGTTGAACAAGAGACTTGCCATGATTGCTGCTGCGGTATTTGTGCCCATGATTTTCGCGCTGATCTATGGGATGCATGCAATGACGGAGGCTACCAAAACATATACGGAGATTACGCAAAGTATTATTTATGCCAATGACAGTCTGGATTTTAAAGAAACCATGGATTACAGTGCGTATCTGGCGGTTGTGAGAAAAGAAGATTTTCAAGAATTAGGAGTGGGAGAAGTTACGGTAAATGGAATTGTGACGGTGAACCCATACGAAGCCATTGAGGAAATGAAAGATAAATGTAAGAAATTATC
>FR892671.1:115308-139132 GCA_000433535.1 Dorea sp. CAG:317 | reverse complement strand
CACACGTCTGTCCAATACGCTGAATGCATTGATGATCAATATGAGAACGCTGGAGGATATGATTCAAAACAGCGGGAAATATGAAGATAATATGGAATTTCTGGATGAAAATATTTATATGCTGACAACCATTGTAGAAGAGGGGATTCAGGATTATATTCATACAGAGACGGCGGAGCTTCAGACCGTTTGTGAATTGCAGGAGAAGCACAATGCAAGGATTAGATTACTCTGTATTTTAATTACAGCACTTGCGATCTATGCGGCAGCAATTCTTACGTTCCGGGCCTTTCGAAGCATTACGGAACCGGTTCGAAGATTATGTGGTCTGACGGAAAAGGTAGCGGAAGGAGACTTTAAAGCGAGATCGGAAGGGACAGATATTCGGGAGATTCAAGTTTTGACAGACAGTTTTAACAATATGACCGGAGAGATAGGGACGCTGGTAGATAATATCAAAGAAAAGGAAAAGAATCTCCACCTTATGGAAACGAGACTTCTTCAGGAACAGATCAATCCTCATTTTCTGTATAATACGTTAGATGCGATCGTATGGCTGGCGGAAGATAATCAGAAAGAAGATGTAATCGCTATGGTGACATATTTATCGAATTTCTTCCGAACAACATTGGCACAGGGGAAAGATTTTGTGTCTGTGCATGAAGAGAGTTCTCATATTGAAAGTTATTTGAAGATTCAGGGTTTCCGTTATCAGGACATTATGGAATACGAGGTCGATATGGAAGATAATATTTCGGACTATATGATCCCCAAACTGCTCTTGCAGCCGTTGGTGGAGAATGCGCTCTACCACGGTGTGAAGAAGAAGAGAGGAAAGAGTAGGATTTTTGTCTGGGGATATCGTGAAGGAGTAAATCTTGTCTTCAAAGTAAGCGATAATGGAAAAGGAATGTGCAAAGAAGTATTATCGGCACTTCGAGAAAATATTGAAAAAGGCGTGGCGCAGAAAGAAAATGACAGCTTCGGACTGGCGAATGTCAATCAAAGAATCAAATATTATTACGGAGAGGAGTATGGTCTGGAGATTGAGAGTGAGGAAAATATAGGAACCGAGGCAACGATTCGCCTGCCGGCAAAAAAAATCACACCTTTATCATAAAAAAACACAAAAACACAAAAAAATAAAAAAATTATATACTTTTTACAGAAGATAGCTGGTTTTAAAAGTGCGAAAAAATCCTTATAGTTAACTCAACAACCGGAACGAAAAAAGCAAACCGGAAATTATACAAAGGGAGGATTTTTAGCATGAAGAAAAAAATCGTAAGCATCTTATTATGTGCAGCGATGGTTGCGACAATGGCAATCGGATGCGGGAAAAAAGAAGCAGCTTCTGATGAGGCAGATGCATCAAAAGACGGAGGACTTATCAAAGTAGGCATTATCAATAACGATCCTAACGAGTCCGGATATCGTACAGCAAATGACAAAGATATGAAGGAAATGTTCACAGAAGAGAACGGATACGAAGCTTCCTTCGCATACAGCCTTAAGAATGATGAGCAGATTACATCAGCACAGAAATTCATTCAGGACGGCGTTGACTACCTTCTGTTATCTGCAGCAGATACATCTGGCTGGGATTCTGTGTTAAAAGATGCACAGGATGCAGGAACAAGAGTTATCTTATTTGACCGTACCATCGATGCAGATGAGAGCCTTTATGAAGCATCTATCGTATCTGATATGGAAGCAGAAGGCGAGACAGCTTCTACATGGTTAAAAGACCAGAATCTTGGCGAATACAACATCATCCACATTCAGGGTGTTATGGGATCAGCAGCACAGAAAGGACGTTCTGGAGCACTTGATGCTATGGCGAAAGAAGAAGGATGGAACATTGTAACACAGCAGACAGCAGAATGGAACGCAGAGAAAGCGCAGCAGATTGTTCAGTCTGTTATCGACTCCGGTGAGAAATTCAACGTAATCTACGCTGAGAACGATGATATGGCCAAAGGTGCTGTAGCAGCTCTTGATAAAGCGAACATCTCTCACGGTGTTGACAAAGATGTTGTAGTTATGGGATTTGACACAAACAAATGGGCATTAGAAGAACTGCTTGCTGGAAACTGGAACTATGATGGCCAGTGTAACCCATATCAGGCTTCTTACATTGATGAAGTAATCCAGAAGATTGAAAATGGTGAGAAGATCGAAGAGAAGACCATTGTTATGGAAGAAAAAGGATTCGACGCAGCAACAATCACACAGGAAGATGTTGATACATACGGAATCTAATCTGGGATTGTGAGTAAAAGGTATCTAAGTGACTGACTTAACAGGCGCGGGTTTACCGCGCCTGTGTTACTTTAAAAAGTAACACAGCAAATAAAGGTGAAGAGGTGAATACGCTGGTGAAAGAGAAATCTGTATTAGAAATGAGAAATATACATAAGAGCTTTCCCGGTGTCCGTGCGCTGCAGGCAGTAGATTTTACATTATGCGAGGGTGAGATCCACGCGCTGATGGGCGAAAATGGAGCTGGAAAATCGACTCTGATTAAGGTGTTAACCGGAGTGTATGAGAAAGATGAAGGAGAGATCTATCTGAAAGGGCTTGATAAAGCCGCAGTGATTCGTTCTCCACAGGACGCACAGAACCTGGGTATTAGTACTGTGTATCAGGAAATCACATTATGTCCGAATCTGTCTGTAGCAGAAAATATGTATATCGGACGTGGTAAAAATGTATGTACAAACTGGAAGAAAATGAATGAGGATGCGGATAAGATCCTCAAAGCGCTGGATATTCCGGCAAAAGCAACACAGCAGTTATCAAGCTGTTCAATTGCCATTCAGCAGATGGTAGCAATTGCCCGTGCTGTTGATATGGATTGTAAAGTATTGATCCTTGACGAGCCTACTTCTTCTCTGGATGAGCAGGAAGTTGAAAAGCTCTTCGGATTGATGCGTGACCTGAAAGCAAAAGGTGTTGGAATTATTTTCGTAACACATTTCCTGGATCAGGTATATGAAGTGTGTGACAAGATTACCGTGTTAAGAGATGGTAAGCTTGTCGGTGAATATGAAATCAAGGATCTGCCGAGAGTAAAGCTTGTTGCAACCATGCTCGGTAAGGAATTAGACGATATGTCCGATATTAAGGGCGAACAGAAAGCTTATGAAGGTTCCGACGGAGAGGAACCGCTCTTCGTTGCAGAAGGACTGCAGAGTAATGCAGGTATCAAACCATTTAACTTCTATATCAAGAAAGGTGAAGTGAATGGATTTACCGGACTTCTTGGTTCCGGGCGTAGTGAATGTGTCCGTGCAATCTTCGGAGCAGACAGAGTGATTCACGGAAAGCTTAAGAAGAATGGCAAAGAAGTGAAGATCTCCAAGCCTTTAGACGCTATGAAGCAGGGAATCGCATATCTGCCGGAAGACCGGAAGATTGACGGTATCGTGGGAGACCTGTCAGTAAGAGATAATATCATTCTTGCAGCTCAGGTGCTTCGCGGATTCTTCCGACCATTCTCAAAAGCAGAGAAGAACAAATTTGCAGAAGAATATATCAAACTTCTTGAAATTAAGACGGCATCTGCGGATACACCGATCAAGGCATTGTCTGGTGGTAACCAGCAGAAGGTAATTCTTGCCCGCTGGCTTCTGACACATCCGGAATATCTGATTTTGGATGAGCCTACAAGAGGTATTGATGTAGGTACAAAGGTGGAGATTCAGAAATTAGTATTGAAGCTTGCTTCTGAAGGTATGAGCGTAACATTTATTTCATCTGAGACAGACGAGATGCTTCGTACTTGTTCACGACTGGTTGTTATGCGTGACCGAAAGGTTGTGGGCGAACTGTCTGGTCATGAACTGACACAGAGCAGTATTATGGCGACAATTGCCGGAGGTGACAATTAATTATGAAGAACATTACAAATAAAATGAAAGGAAAGCAGATCTTTATCCCGATCGTGGCATTGGTTCTTCTTGGAGTATTCAACCTGATCGTAGATCCGTCTTTCTATAAAATTACAATGGATGTTAACAGTGCGGGAGATCCGGTATTATCCGGTTATTTGATTACAATTCTGGATTATGGCTCAGAGCTTGCAATTCTTGCCATTGGTATGACGCTTGTGACAGCGGCATCCGGCGGACAGGACATCAGCGTGGGTGCAACAGTTGCGATTGCGGGATCTGTAATCCTTCGTGTACTTTGCGGAACAAACTCTCGCCCGGAAGAACTTCAGGCACCGGTGATCGTTGCGTTTTTAGTAGCTTGTGTGGCTGCAATGTTATGCGGCGCATTTAACGGAATCTTAGTTTCCAAATTTAATATCCAGCCGATGATCGCAACACTGATCTTATTCACAGCAGGACGTTCCATTGCCGCATGGATCAACAACAATGAACTTCCTGTTATCAGTGAAGAATCCTTCGGTATATATGGTGGATTTATTCCGGGAATCCCGATTCCGACACCGGTATTCATTATGCTGATCTGCGTACTGCTTACAGCATTAGCGCTGAAATATACAAACCTTGGATTATATACACAGGCAGTTGGTATCAATGCAAGTTCTTCCAGACTGAATGGTCTGAACCCTGCATTTATCAAATTTATTTCTTTTGTAATCCTCGGACTGTGTGTTGCGGTTGTGGGACTGATCAAAGTAAGCCGTCTGTCTTCGATTAACTATTCTGTAATTGCGAAAGACATTGAGATGGATGCAATCCTTGCGGTTGCTCTTGGCGGAAACTCCTTAAGCGGAGGTAAATTTAACATGACATCTTCTATCTTGGGGGCATATGTTATCCAGTTCCTGACAACAACACTTTACAAATTCAATGTAGAGTCCGCTGCACTTTCTGCATATAAGGCAGTTGTTGTAATTGCACTTGTTGTATTTAGTGCTCCGGCAGTGAGAAAAAAATTTGCTGATTTGACAAAAAAGATGAAACCACAGGCAAAGGAGGCTGTTTAAGATGGCAAAAATGAAAAAGACAGCAACCGGTAAAAATAAATTGAAAAATATGTCTGATACAAATCTGCTCCTGTTGATTACCGTGATTGTATTTTTCTTAATGTATATCGGAGCAATTGTGTTTCAGGGCGGTGGTTTCTTAAAACCACAGACATTCTTTAATATTTTAAATGCAAATGCGGCTCTTTTGATCGCATCCTGCGGACTTAGTATCGTTATGATCACAGGAAGTATCGACATTTCCGTCGGTGGTGTGGCAGCGCTTGTCAGTATGTGCTGTGCGGTATATCTGGATCACATGGGAGGAAACGTAGTCGTTTCACTTCTGATTGCGATCGGAATTGGTCTTGCATTTGGTATTGTACAGGGCTATCTGGTAGCTTACCTTGATATTCAGCCATTTATCGTATCGCTGGCAGGTATGTTCTTCGCCCGTGGTATGACAACGATCGTACATACGAATCCATTTAACGTAGAAAATAAAGCATTTGTAGCGTTGAAAGATACTCGTGTGGTTGTTCCGGGAATGGGAACAGTAAACCGAATCGGGAAATATGTGGATGCCTATGTAGAAATCGGTGTAGTTGTGGCAGTGCTTCTGGTTATTCTCCTGTTCTTTGTACTGCGCTATACGAAGCTTGGAAGAAGCTTCTATGCAGTGGGAGGAAATAGACAGAGCGCTTTGATGCTCGGTATCAATGTAAAGAGAACTCGTTTTCTGGCACATCTTATCTGCGGTCTCTTAGCAGGTATCGGAGGATATGTATATTTCCTTCACGTAGGTTCAGGAGCAGCGTCTCATGCAACAGGTATGGAAATGAACGCGATTGCATCTTCCATCATCGGCGGTACACTTTTGACTGGTGGTGTAGGTAATATCATCGGAACATTCTTCGGTGTGATGTCACTGAGTACAATTCAGAATATTGTATCTTCTGCCGGACTGGATCAGGCATGGTGGACAGGAATTACAGTTGCAGCTATGTTGTGTCTCTTCCTCGTTATCCAGAGTGTGATAATGGCGCGCAAGAGCAGATCTAATTAAGTAAAAAACGATGTGCAGGTCAGAAGAAAAAGATCTGTACATCGTTTTATATGTTTTGAAATATTTATTTTAAAAGAATCTGTTAGAAAGGGAAAACTATGATGAAAATAAAAAAATATCAGTTTTGGTTCTGTACCGGTTCTCAGGATCTGTATGGAGATGAGTGCCTGAGACATGTAGCGGAACACTCTAAGATCATGGTAGAACGTCTGAATGCATCCGACAATCTTCCGTATGAACTGGTCTGGAAACCAACACTTCTTACAAATGAAATGATCCGTAAAACATTTAATGAAGCGAATCTTGACGAAAATTGTGCAGGTGTTATTACTTGGTGCCATACATTTTCACCATCAAAATCATGGATCATGGGGCTTCAGGAATTCAGAAAACCGCTGCTTCATTTTCATACGCAGTATAATCGCGAGATTCCATACGATACCATCGATATGGACTTTATGAATGAGAATCAGGCGGCACATGGAGACCGTGAATTCGGACATATTTTCACCCGCCTTGGCAAAGCAAGAAAAGTAATAATGGGTTATTGGGAAGATGCGGATGTGCAAAAATGTCTGGGTGACTGGATGCGCACGGCGGTCGGCATTACCGAGAGCAGACATGTGCGTGTTATGCGCGTAGCCGACAATATGAGAAATGTTGCAGTTACAGAAGGAGATAAGGTGGAAGCGCAGATCAAGTTTGGATGGGAAGTAGACGCCTATCCGGTCAATGAGATTGTGGAATCCGTAAATGCAGTATCTCAGTCAGATATCGATACATTAGTGGAAGAGTATTATGATAAATACGATATTCTTCTGGAAGGAAGAGATGAAAAAGAATTTCGTCGCCATGTAGCGGTTCAGGCAGGAATCGAGATTGGTTTTGAGAGATTTTTAGAAGAGAAAAATTATCAGGCAATCGTTACGCATTTCGGTGATCTCGGAGGACTGAAGCAGCTTCCGGGGCTTGCCATCCAGAGACTGATGGAAAAAGGGTATGGATTCGGAGCCGAAGGCGACTGGAAAACAGCTGCGATGGTTCGTGTAATGAAGGTTATGACACAGGGAATGAAAGATGCCAAGGGAACATCTTTTATGGAAGATTACACTTACAATCTTGTTCCCGGAAAAGAAGGTATCCTTCAGGCACATATGTTAGAAGTATGTCCGACCATTTCAGATGGTCCAATCAGTATCAAATGTCAGCCATTGTCTATGGGCGACAGAGAAGATCCTGCAAGACTAGTATTTACCTCTAAGACCGGTCCGGCAGTTGCAACTTCTCTCATTGACTTAGGTGACCGCTTCCGTCTGATTATCAATGATGTGGAATGTAAGAAAGTAGAGAAGCCGATGCCGAAGCTTCCGGTGGCTACTGCATTCTGGACACCACAGCCGGATCTTCGGACAGGCGCAGAGGCATGGATCCTTGCAGGAGGTGCGCACCACACCGCATTTTCTTATGATCTTACTGCGGAGCAGATGGGTGACTGGGCAGAAGCAATGGGAATCGAGGCAGTTTATATTGATAAAGACACAACGATCCGTCAGTTTAAAAATGAATTAATGTGGAACAGTGTTGCATATCGCAGATAAAAAGGAGAACATTATGGAGAACAAAGAGCAGATCAAAGGGGCAATCGAGAGCGGGAAAGCAGTTCTTGGGCTTGAATTTGGCTCTACAAGAATTAAAGCGGTTCTGATTGACGAAGAGCATCATCCTATTGCTTCCGGTGATCACGAATGGGAAAATCGACTGGATAACGGAATCTGGACCTATACGTTAGCTGATATCTGGACAGGGCTTCGCGACAGCTATGAGAAGATGGCAAAAGATGTGAAGGAAAAATATGATGTGGTGCTTACTGATATCGGCGCTATCGGATTTAGCGCTATGATGCATGGATATATGGCGTTTGACAGGGACGGGGAATTGCTTGTCCCGTTCCGTACATGGAGAAACAGTACAACTGGACAGTCTGCAAAGGCGCTGACAGAATTTTTCCAATATAATATTCCGGAGAGATGGAGCATCGCGCATCTGTATCAGGCGATTTTAAATGAAGAAGAGCATGTGAAGGATATTGCCTATATTACAACACTTGCAGGTTATATTCACTGGCAGTTGACCGGAGAGAAAGTGTTAGGTGTTGGAGATGCTTCCGGTATGTTCCCGATCGATCCGGAGACGAAGGATTATGATCAGAAAAAAATTGATCAGTTTGATGAATTGATTGCTGAAAAAGGATATGGATGGAAGTTACGTGAGATTCTCCCGAAGGTACTGGTTGCCGGAGAGAAGGCAGGAAATCTTACAGAAGAGGGAGCGAAACTTCTCGATGTAAACGGTAATTTAAAAGCGGGAATTCCGCTTTGTCCACCGGAGGGTGATGCCGGAACAGGAATGGCAGCGACAAACAGCGTGGCAAAACGTACCGGAAATGTATCGGCAGGAACATCTGTCTTTGCAATGGTTGTATTAGAGAGAGAGCTTAAGAAGGTTTATCCGGAGATTGACCTTGTGACAACACCGGACGGAAGTCTGGTGGGAATGGTTCACGCAAATAACTGTACATCGGATCTGAATGCGTGGGTTGGGCTGTTCCGTGAATTTGCAGAGAATTTCGGAATCGAAGTAGATATGAACCGATTATTCGGAACTCTTTATAACAAAGCGCTGGAAGGTGACGCAGACTGTGGCGGATTATTATCTTACGGTTATCTGTCGGGAGAAAACATCACAGGCGTTACAGAAGGAAGACCAATGTTCGTTCGTTCGCCGGAAAGTAAGTTTAATCTTGCAAACTTTATGAAATCCCATCTCTTCACAGCGCTGGGAGCGCTGAAAGTAGGTATGGATATCCTTTTGAAAGAAGAAGGCGTAGAGATTGACTCTATTTTAGGACATGGAGGTCTCTTTAAGACGAAAGGAGTAGGACAGGGCATCCTTGCGGCAGCTATCAACACACCGGTATCTGTTATGGAGACCGCCGGAGAAGGCGGACCGTGGGGGATGGCGCTTCTTGCTTCCTACATGATTCACAAAGAAGAGGGAGAAGCCCTTGGTGATTACTTAACCAAGAAAGTGTTCGCAGGAGCAGAAGGCGTCAGCATGGAGCCGGACCCGAAGGATGTGGAAGGATTCGAAGTATTTATTGAGAGATATAAAAAGGGAATTGCCATTGAGCAGGCAGCGGTAGATTATTTAGTGTAAAGGAGAGAAAATAACATGATTAACATTCCAAAAATCAAAGTAGGTATTGTGGCAGTAAGCCGGGATTGTTTCCCGGAGAGTCTGTCTGTAAACAGAAGAAAGGCATTGGTAGAGGCATATCAGGCAAAATATGATGAGGCAGACATTTACGAGTGCCCAATCTGTATCGTTGAGAGTGAGATCCACATGGTACAGGCATTAGAAGATATCAAGAAAGCAGGCTGTAATGCTCTTTGTGTATATCTTGGAAACTTTGGACCGGAGATTTCTGAGACATTGCTCGCAAAGCATTTTGATGGACCGAAGATGTTCGTTGCAGCAGCAGAAGAAACTGGAGATAATCTTGTTCAAGGACGTGGAGACGCATATTGTGGTATGCTGAATGCAAGTTACAACTTAAAGCTTCGCAATGTAAGAGCGTATATTCCAGAGTATCCGGTTGGAACAGCGGAAGAATGTGCAGACATGATCCGTGATTTCCTTCCAATTGCCCGTGCAGTAGAAGGACTCCAGAATTTGAAAATTATCAGCTTTGGTCCAAGACCGCTTAATTTCCTTGCATGTAATGCACCGATCAAGCAGCTTTACAATCTTGGTGTAGAAATTGAAGAAAACTCTGAGCTTGACCTTTTTGAAGCATTTAACAAGCATGCCGGAGATGAACGTATTCCAGCAGTTGTAAAAGAGATGGAAGAGGAGCTTGGGGAAGGAAATAAAAAACCGGAGATTCTGTCAAAGCTTGCGCAGTATGAGTTGACTTTGAAAGACTGGGTAGAAGAGCATAAAGGGTATCGCAAATATGTGACCATTGCCGGAAAATGCTGGCCTGCATTCCAGACACAGTTCGGATTCGTTCCCTGTTATGTAAACAGCCGTCTTGCTGCACAGGGAATTCCGGTGTCCTGTGAAGTAGATATTTACGGTGCGCTTAGTGAATTTATCGGAACGGTAATCAGTCAGGATGCGGTAACACTTCTGGATATTAACAATTCTGTTCCGGCAGATATGTACGAGGCCGAGATTAAAGGTAAATTTGATTATACACAGAAAGATACATTTATGGCATTCCACTGTGGAAATACTGCTTCCAGCAAGTTGTCTTGCGGTGTGATGAAGTATCAGATGATCATGGCAAGAACATTGCCGGAGGAGGTAACACAGGGAACATTAGAAGGCGATCTGGTACCGGGAGATATTACATTCTTCCGTCTTCAGAGCACAGCGGACAATATTCTTCGCGGTTATATTGCTCAGGGAGAGATTCTTCCGGTGGCAACAAGATCCTTTGGATCCATCGGTGTATTTGCAATTCCGGAGATGGGAAGATTCTATCGCCATGTTCTGATTGAAGGTGGTTATCCGCATCACGGAGCAGTTGCATTCGGAAATTACGGGAAAGCACTGTATGAAGTATTTAAATATATCGGAGTACCGGTAGAAGAGATTGGTTACAATCAGCCGGCGGGTGTGAGATATCCAACGGAAAATCCATGGGGATAGGGAATAAGAGGAGAAGATTATGCTGGAACAGTTAAAGAAAGAAGTATATGAGGCAAATATGCTTTTGCCGAAGTATGATCTTGTGACATTTACATGGGGAAATGTCAGTGGGATTGACAGGGAAAAAGGATTGTTTGTTATCAAACCAAGCGGTGTTGAGTATGATAAGCTGACACCGGAAGATATGGTAGTGGTTGACCTTGATGGAAACAAAGTAGAAGGAAAATATAATCCATCTTCTGATACAGCAACCCATGTGGAACTCTATAATCGGTTCCCTCAGATTGGCGGAGTTGTGCATACACATTCCCCATGGGCTACAAGCTGGGCGCAGGCAGGAAGAGGAATTCCTTGTTATGGAACGACTCATGCAGATTATCTGTACGGAGAAGTTCCATGTGTGAGAAATCTAACAAAAGAAGAGATTGACGAAGCATATGAAAAAAATACAGGCGTATTGATTGTAGACCATTTTGAAGCATGTGGAATTGACAGTGAGGCAATGCCGGCGGTACTTTGTAAGAATCACGGTCCGTTTACATGGGGCAAGGATGCGAATGAGGCGGTACATAATGCGGTTGTATTGGAAGAGGTGGCAAAAATGGCTGCCCGTTGTGAGATGATCAATCCAAAGAATCAGCCTGCGCCACAGGAATTGCAGGACAAGCACTATTATAGAAAACACGGCGCCAATGCATATTATGGACAGCCGGGTAAATAAGATGAGAAGAGTAGAGTGTTCATAAATACAATCAGGGACGGGTTTTTAACCCGTCCCTGATTCTTGTTAAGGAAAGTTTTTATCTCCACAGGATCTCACAAGGTTCTAATGTGATAGTCTCACAGTTTCCTTCGCCATCATAGAACTTGGTTGTCTGTGTCTCGTTTGAGTTGTTTAAGATCGCGTATTTTCCGCTTTCCGGATATGCGTTGACTTCGCAGTTTAAGTTGTCGGCGTACCAGATGTGGTAACGGTCTTCTTTGCTTGCTGCATAGAACATTGCGCGCATGAGAAGTCTTGTATTCTCATAGCTGTATGGCAGACCGGAGATGTAGACGCCGCGTCCTTTTCCGTAAGTATTTGCTGCCATATGTACTTCGTTGTTAGAGTATTCGATGATCTCTGTTGCAGGGCTCAGAGCATAGATATCATGCTTGCTCTCTCCGAAATCAAAGTCTGCGCTTCTGTCTTCTGTGATGAAGTGCTTGTCTAAGGCAGTCTTGAAATATTTGTCGGTAGATAACGTGAAACCAAGTTCTTTATCTACACCGAGGATATCAGCAAGCTGGAAGAATCTTCCGCCGTGATGTATTGCGGTCGGATCACCGACACCTACGAAACCGCCGCCATTATATACCCACTGGCGAATGGTTGTCACAAGCTTTTCATCCAGCCATTCTTCGCCGCCGGAGAAAGCAGTTCCTGCATCCCCTGCATTGATGATGACATCAATGTCAGCCGGAACGCCATGTTCACGGATTTCATCAAAGCTTAAGAATTGTACGTCTACCGCAGCACCACTTAAAGATTCCAGAATGCCGAAGTAAGAGTAAGTCTGCTTATACCATAATGCGTGCGCCACCATATAAGGCTGCCAGGAACGGATTTTTCCCCAGGAGTTCAGAATACCGACTTTCAGTCCGCAGTATGCTTTTTTACCTTTTACATTGTCGTAAATGAGACGGAACTCGTCGGTTACTTTCTCAATATAGTCCACGAATTTCGGGAATTTATAAGCAAGGCTTAAATATCCGCCGTATCCGATTCTGTCCACAGGATTTCTCATCAGAGCACGTCTTGCGCTGAGCCAGTTGTCAATGGCTTCGATACAAGGATCGTTTCCTTCGTAGAATGTATCCGGGAAGAAATATGGAAGGAAACGGCCTTCGGTATATTTTACACCCGGAATGTCAGAGATCAGACGAAGAGTAGCGCCGCCGCCGACACTACCTACAACTGCGTCCAGTCCGATATCTTCAAAATACGGTCCGTAAGGCTCGGTTCCGATCCAGTTATCGCCTAAGAACATCATCGCTTCACGTCCGGCTTCGTGTGTGATCTCTACAAGCTCTTTTGCCTTTTTCGCAACGAAACGCTGGATGAAGTCCATGTAGTCACGGTATGCACGGGTAGGTACGCGGAAGGTAGAGTTGTAGTAACCGTTATCTACGATATCTTCCGGGCGAAGAGCGTATCCGTATTCCTGCTCAAATTCCTCTAATGCTTTGATGGAAACCGTTGCACCATATCCAAACCAGTCTACAAATTTCTCTTTTGCCTGATCGTTGAATACCAGTGTAAAATGATAGAAAAATGTGGTAAATCTTACGACATCAGTATCCGGATTGTCGATGAGCCACTGTTTTAAGTAATCCTTTGCAAATGCACCGGAATTTGCTTGGCGAACATCGAATGGAATATCGTGCGGCTTGTCACCCCAGTTATTAGTGATGTGGTTGTACATTTGAGTCGGATCCCAGATTGCGTATACGAAGAAAGAAACAGTGTACTCGTGGAAAGGCACAGCATCTTTGATTGTTACAAGATCCTTGTCCTGATCCACTTCCCAGCAGGAAACCGGCACAACTTCCCCTGTTGTACGGTCGATGACTTCCCACCATTTCTTCGGGTCGTGTACATAGTCGGCGACAACCTGTTCTCTGTAATATCCGTCGAGAAAATCAATGGTCACTGTATTTTCGGTTGCTACATTATGTTTAGACATTAAGAGCATCTGCTGGCATTCATCCATATGCTCCTGTGCAAATTCGTTGTGTCCCCTTGCGACAAAATAAGTTGTATAGATCTTGGCGTCCAATGCTTTCGTAGCGGCGTCAAGCTTTGTTCCATCACTGTCACGAAGAGCGTCCGCGCCCCAGCGGTCCAGCATTTCTTTTGTCTCGTTTAAAAAATTAGATTCACTTGGTAAAGTAACTCTTCCTTTTGTTTTTGACATATTAATCTCCTTTCCTCAAGGCCGTTACCCGCTTTTTTGCGTAAGCGAAAGAGAGTTTTCGGACCTTTTTGGTACTATCCATAAAATATTATTTATAAAAATAGTTATAAGTTGAGTATATGGAATTGTGCCGGATAATTCAATAGCACGATTGGTTACTTTTTTTGCACGATTGTAAATGTTGCATAATTGTAAACCTTGTCTTTTTCTTCACTTTTTGGTATATTTGTAAGAAAGAGGGGGTGTGGGGTATGAGAATAGAAGTGCCGGCGATCAGCAGCGCTGAAGAATTAGAAAACGTGGAACCATTTCGAGTGGAACATCTTCTGTGGGGAACAACGCAAATACCGGAGACATATGGATATCTTGGATTTGTGCCGTCGGATGGTTTCTATTTAAAGATGGTATGCAAGGAGAAAAATCCGCTTCGTGTTTATGAGAAGAATCAAGATCCTGTATATCGAGACAGTGCGATGGAGGCTTTTTTTCAGTTTGATTCTGAGAGAGAGCGAAATACGAATGCGTTGTATTTGAATTTAGAAGTGAATGCGAATGGTGCGCTTCGTGCGGAATATGGAGAAGAGCGTATCTATCGGACGTATTTTACGCCGGAGGAGATGGAAAAATTCGACTGCAAAACTACAATCGACGAAGAGTCGTGGAGTATGAAACTACATTTGCCGATTGCGATTCTGGAGAAGATCTACGGACCGCTTCATTTGGATGTAGGCAGCAGCTTCTGGTGTAATTTCTACAAAATATCCGAAGCGGCAGAGATTGAACATTATGCGTCCTATGCGCCGATTCGGACCGAGATTCCGAGCTTTCATCTGCCGGAGTTCTTTGCAACTGCCGACATTGTAGAAGCATAAATTATATTTTTATATCTTAAGGAGGATATCAAATGCAAATTTACAGAGCAAAAGATTATGAAGACATGAGTAAAAAGGCGGCAAATATCATTGCGTCACAGGTAGTTTTAAAACCGGACTGTGTGCTTGGACTGGCAACTGGTTCTACGCCGATCGGAGCATATAAGAATCTGGTTGAAAAATACGAGCAGGGAGACCTTGATTTCTCTCAGGTGACAACAGTGAATCTTGATGAATATAAAGGACTTCCAAGAGAGAATGATCAGAGCTATTACTATTTTATGCACGACAATCTTTTTGACCATGTCAATGTAAAACCGGAAAATACACATCTTCCGGATGGAACAAAAGAGGATGCCAATGAGGAATGTGCAAGATACGAAGAGTTGATTCGTTCTCTTGGCGGTCAGGATCTTCAGCTTCTTGGTCTTGGACACAATGGACATATCGGATTTAATGAGCCGGATACAGTCTTTGAGAAGACCACACACTGTGTAGATCTTCAGGAAAGTACCATCGAGGCAAATAAGAGATTTTTCGCTTCTGCGGATGATGTGCCGAAACAGGCTTATACAATGGGAATCGGAACAATCATGCAGGCAAAGAAGATCTTAGTAGTAGTAAGCGGAGAAGATAAGGCAGATACAGTTGCGAAAGCATTCTTCGGACCGGTAACACCGGAAGTTCCGGCTTCTATCTTACAGTTCCACAAAGATGTGATTCTTGTGGCAGACGAAGCTGCATTATCAAAGGTTCCAAGATAATATAGAGCGATATTAATTCGAGCCGCATATTAATATGCGGCTCGTTTGTTTTTGGTATATTTTAATTCTCTTCAAAACTTCCATCTGCCACAGCCTTTACGGAAGAGGCATATTCTGATGGTGTCATTCCGGTGATTTTTTTAAACTGTCTTGAAAAATAATGGATGGACGTATAACCAAGCTGCTCTGCAATCTGGGTGAAATTCATGTGTCTTGTGCGGATCAGCTCTTTGGAAGCGTTGATCTTGAGTGTAGAGAAATACTCAATAATGCCAAGGTCGCACTGCTCTTTGAAAATCTTCTGAAGCTGAGAACGACCAACCAGATTATCCCGGCAGATTTGTTCGATGCTGATATGTTCGTTTATATGATTTCCCAGATAAGCGCTTACCCGATTAAAAATTTCAATATCTCCTTTATTTTTAGAAGCTTTGAATGGTTCAGTTTTCAGTGATGCTTTGCCAAGAACAAGAGGGTTCTGATATTTGCGGGTCAAATGAATCAACATGTTCTCCAGGTAGAGACGGATCAGTTGTTCTGAACCTGCCGGAGCCGAGTCGCTCAGAGGCATGTTCTGCAGATAAGGGTCGTCTAACCGGCAGTCAAATAATTTCCTTGCTTCTATTATAATGTCAGCAAGAAGATAGTGGATATTTTCATCAATATTTAATGTCTTTCTTTTGAAAAATTCCATAGCTGGACTTTTTGAACTAAAAGAAGCAACGATGAGATTCGGGGCAATACCGCCTACTGCCTTCACGTTGTGAAATTCATTTGGCTGATGGAACAGGATTTCCCCCTTCTTTAATACAGTGAAAGTTTTGCCGGCAGTCACACCGACTTCTCCCTTATCCACATAGATAAATTCCCAGAAATCGTGAGCCTCTCCCTCGAAAGAGAAATCGCTCATATATTCAAAGTAATGAATGCTGTAGATTCGCTCAATTGAAATGATGTTATTTGGTTCAATGCCTCTGTATCCCATAAGACTCCTTTGTGATAGTTGTAGAAAATTGATGTCGTTTTTTGTCTAACTTTACCAATAGTATAACTCATTTTGGAAAGAAAAGCAAAACAAAAATGTAGATAGTGCAAATTAATGAATTTATAAGACAAAGCTTTTTGTGCAACATTGTACTATAATGCAAGTATGTAGAAAACATAATGTCATGAAAGAAATAGGAGGTAAAGCATTATGAAAAAGAAACTTGTAAGTATTCTTCTTTGTGCAGCAATGGTAGCTGGTCTTGCAGTAGGCTGTGGCGGTAAGAAAGAAGAAGGCGGCGACAAGGGCGGCGACAAACTTGTATACTGGTCTATGTGGTCAGAAGAAGAGCCACAGGCTAAAGTTATCAAAGAAGCTGTTGAAAAGTACACAGAGGACACAGGCGTTGAAGTTGACGTTCAGTTCAAGGGACGTAACGGACAGCGTGAAGGTCTTGAGCCAGCATTACAGGCAAAACAGAACATCGACTTATTTGATGAAGATGTAAACCGTGTAAACGGATCTTGGGGATCATATCTTATGGACTTAGAAGATCTTGCAAAAGATTATGAGGCAGAGCATGGAAATGAGACATTGTTTAAGATCGCTCGTACAGCAGGCGGCGGAACATTGAAATCTATTCCTTATCAGCCATCTATTTTCGGATTCTTCTATAACAAGACATTGTTTGCAAAAGCTGGTATTGAAGCAGTTCCAACAACATGGGCAGAGTTTGATGCAGTATGTAAGAAATTAGTTGACGCAGGCATCACACCAATCACAGGAGATACAACATATCAGACATCTACACTTGGATATCACTTAGGACGTTACCTTGGACAGGACGGAGTGAAAGCTCTTGTAAATGATCCTGCATGTGAAGATCCAGATGCAGTTAACTGGGATGATGAAAGAGTTCTCAAAGCATTAAAAGATTACGAAGACTTCGCAGCTAAGGGATATTTCTCTGACAAGATGGCTTCTAATGTATATCCAGACGGACAGAACAAAGAGTTCGCACCTGGCGATGCAGCAATCATCATCTGTGGTTCTTGGCTTCCAAACGAGATCAAAGGCATGATCGCTGATGATCTTGAGTGGGGATACTTCAACTACCCAGCAGTAGAAGGCGGAACAGATGGAACAGAAGCTAACAACATTGCAAACCAGGTATTCGCAATCAACAAAGATTCTAAGAAATCTAAAGAAGCTATGGAACTTATCACATACATCACAACAGGTGAGTTTGATAAGAAGATGACAGAGGAAGCTCTCTGTATCCCAACTGACAAAGCAAATGCAGAAGCATGGCCGGCAGAGCTTGCAGAAGTAAAACCAGGATTCGATTCTACTACTACATATTATGACTGGGCAGTAGGAGCTGAGAACAACGCTGATTTAACATCTGCTATGCAGGAAGGTTTTGTAAAACTGATGGTTGGCGATATGACAGCTGAAGAGCTTGTAAAAGAGTGTGCAGGTATCTGTGGCGAATAAGCTGAAAGTAATGAACACTTGATTTAAGTGAAAAGTGAAATTCTAAAATATGGTGGCATAAGCGTAAAGCGCTGCCACCATATTTTTTAAGTAAATGTAAGATTTAAAGGGGGAAGACCAATGAAGAAAAACAAAGGAATGATAGTCGGGTTTCTGGCTCCGGCAGTGATCATCTTCCTGATCGTGTTCCTGTATCCGATTATCAGAACTGTGCTCATGAGCTTTTTCGATATTGAAAGCGTTACAGATTCCTTTGATATGTGGACATTTGTAGGAATTGAAAATTATACGAAATTGTTCAAAACTCCGATTTTTGTATTGGCAATGAAAAATATTTTTAAGATCTGGCTTATCGGTGGAATTATCGTTATGCTGTTATCTCTTTTGTTCGGAGTCATCTTAACAAGCGGTATCCGCGGCAAGAAATTTTTCCGTGCAATCATCTATCTTCCGAACATTGTTAGTGCGGTAGCTCTTGCAACCATGTGGAGACAGTATGTATTTGCACCGGAGTATGGACTTTTCGCAAAGTTCTTCCAGATGATCGGTGCAGATAAGCTTGCCCAGATGCAGTGGCTTGCACCGGAAAATGCATTTAAAGCATTATTGATCGCATACTGTTTCGGTATGGTGGGTTATCACATGCTGATCTGGATGAGCGGTATTGAGAGAATCAGTCCGGACTTCTATGAGGCGGCGACTATTGACGGAGCAAACAAGATTCAGCAGTTCCGTTATATGACACTTCCTCTTTTGAAAGGTGTATTTAAGACAAATATTACCATGTGGACAGTAACAACATCTGCATTCTTCGTATGGTCACAGTTGTTCTCATCTGTAACAGCGAACAAGGCGACTATCGTACCGGTACAGTATATGTATCTTCAGATTTTTGGTGCCGGCAATGCGGTGACAGACCGTAACGCGGGATATGCAGCGGCAATCGGTATTATCCTTTGTCTCTGTGTAGTTCTTGTATTTACTGTATGTAATGCGTTACTCAAAGATGATGATTTGGAATTTTAGGAAGGAGGAGTAGTTGTGGCTAAAGAAAAAGAAAAGAAAGTAAAAGAAAAAATTAACTGGAAAAAAGAAGCAAAACTCGCTCCTGGATATATCATCATTTTGTTGTGGGTGATTTTTACGCTTGCGCTTCTTGGATGGATCGTTGCAGCCAGCTTGTCTACAACGAAAGAGATTTTTGCCGGTGAAGTATTGAAATTCGGTTCCGGCTTACATCCTGAAAACTATATTGCGGCATGGGGCTCCGGCGGTGTAGCTACGTTCTTCATGAACTCTTTGGTATACTCCGTGATTTCCTGTGTGGCGCTGATTTTGATCTGTGCGCCTGCAGCATATGTACTTGCAAGATATACATTCCTTGGAAATAAAATCATCCAGACAAGTTTTGTATCAGCCATGGGTGTTCCGATCACAATGATCGTGCTTCCGCTGTTCTGTCTGGTAGCAAATATGGGTATTTTGAATAATATATTTGCAAGTAAGGCAACACTGATCTTCCTGTATATCGGTATCAATATTCCATATACAACGATTTTCCTTCTGACCTTCTTCGCAAACCTGTCTCGTACATATGAAGAAGCGGCAGCGATCGACGGATGTCCTCCGACGAAGACATTCTGGAAGATTATGTTCCCGATGGCTCAGTCAGGACTTGTTACAGTAACAATCTTTAACTTTATTAATATTTGGAATGAATATTTCCTGTCATTGATCTTTGCAAACAGCGATCAGCTTCGTCCTGTAGCAGTAGGTCTGTACGGAATGATTCAGTCCATGCAGTACACAGGAAACTGGTCTGGTCTGTTCGCAGCAGTAGTAATTGTATTCCTGCCGACATTTATCCTGTACCTCTTCCTGTCAGAGAAGATTATCGGTGGTGTAACAGGCGGTATCAAGGGATAGTAAGACTTGAATTTCAGACATTTAACTTTGAGGTATATATTTAGGAGGTAGAGCAATGAATAAACCAGTATTGGTGATTATGGCGGCTGGTATGGGAAGCCGTTATGGCGGTTTAAAACAGATTGATCCCATCGATGAAGAAGGACATATTATTATGGATTTCTCCATGTTTGATGCAAAGAGAGCCGGATTTGAGAAAGTAATCTTTATTATCAAGAGAGAAAATGAGGCAGATTTTAAGGCGGCAGTAGGCGATCGTATGGCAGAGTACATGGATGTATCTTATGCATTCCAGGAGCTGTCTAACATTCCGGATGGCTATGAAGTTCCGGAAGGACGCGTGAAACCGTGGGGAACTGCACATGCGGTTTTGAGCTGTATCGATCAGATTGATGGACCTTTTGCAGTGATCAATGCAGACGATTATTATGGTGTTGAAGCATTCAAATTAATCTATGACTATCTGCAGTCTCATCCGGATGATGACAAATA
This sequence comes from Dorea sp. CAG:317, assembly GCA_000433535.1. Taxonomy (GTDB): domain Bacteria; phylum Bacillota; class Clostridia; order Lachnospirales; family Lachnospiraceae; genus Dorea_D. The sequence goes on along the minus strand of FR892671.1, from coordinate 118,918 downwards.
CCGCTACACGATGGTGGGCTACTACCTCGGTAATACAGTGACAGATAATGGTCATGTTGCGCGTGGAATCTGCACAATGGACGAAAACGGAAAGCTTGTGAAGATTGAAGAGAGAACGCAGATCGAGAAACGTGATGGGGGAATCGCGTTTACGGAAGATGGCGGCGAAACATGGACAAATGTTTCTGAAAAAGCAGTTGTGTCCATGAATATGTGGGGATTTACAAAGAGCATCCTTACGGAGATCAGAGATGGATTCCCGGCATTTCTCGACAAAGGTCTGAAAGAAAATCCGATGAAATGCGAGTATTTCCTTCCGGCTGTTGTCAGTGATCTTTTGGGTGAAGATAAGGCAACGGTTGCAGTACTGGAGTCTGCGGACAAATGGCATGGTGTGACATACAAAGAGGATAAGCCGGTAGTAATGGCTGCAGTGAAGAAGATGAAAGAGGATGGAATTTATCCAAAACATCTGTGGGAGGGAAAATAATGATTCAGGTGACACCGGAACAAAAAATGGAAGTAATCAATCATTATCAATTTACAGGTGAATTGCTTTCGCAGGAGCCATACGGAAGCGGTCATATCAATGACACATTTCTTCTGGTATATGACATTGAGAGAATGGGACGTATGAAGGTGATCCTTCAGAGAATGAATAAAGATATTTTCACGAAGCCGGAAGAGCTTATGGAAAATGTTGTTGGGGTTACGTCTTATTTGAGAGAACGGATTATTGAAAATGGCGGAGATCCGGAGCGGGAGACACTGAACGTGATCCCGACACCGGACGGAGCTATGTTTTATAAAGATTCCAAGGGTGATTACTGGAGAGCGTATAAGTTCATTACAGATGCTCTTGGATATGACAAGGTAGAAAATCCTGATGATTTCTATCAGAGTGCAGTCTCTTTCGGTAATTTCCAGCGTCTGCTGGCTGATTATCCGGCGGAGACGCTCCACGAGACTATCAAAGGGTTCCATGACACAAAGGCACGTTTTCAAGTGTTTAAAGAAGTTGTGGCAGCCGATGTGATGGGAAGAGCGAAAGACGTGGAGAAGGAAATCCAGTTTGTACTGGACCGCGAAGAGATTGCGGATTATTTCTGTGATCTTTTGGCAAAAGGGGAATTGCCGCTTCGCGTAACACATAACGATACCAAATTAAATAATATTATGATTGATAATCGGACGAGAAAAGGAATCTGTGTGATTGATCTTGATACGGTTATGCCGGGACTTGCCATGAATGATTTCGGTGATTCCATCCGCTTCGGAGCAAGTACAGCTGCAGAGGATGAGAAGGATCTGTCAAAGGTATCCTGCAGCATGGAGCTCTTTGATCTCTACGCAAAAGGGTATATTGAGGGATGTGCCGGAAGACTTACCAGAAAAGAGATAGAGCTTATGCCGATGGGGGCAAAGACAATGACCTTTGAGTGTGGTATGCGTTTCCTCACAGATTACCTTCAGGGAGATACTTATTTTAAAGTTCACAGAGAAGGACACAATCTGGACAGATGCAGAACTCAGTTTAAACTGGTTGAGGATATGGAGCAGAAGTGGTATACTATGCAGGAAATTGTCAAAAAATACAGCGATAATTAATGGAGGTAGAAAGATGGCAAAAATATTGATCACAGGCGGCGCCGGCTATATCGGAAGCCACACAGCACTGGAGCTTTTGAATAAAGGGTATGAGGTTGTCGTTTATGATAATCTCAGTAACTCTTCTCAGGAGTCCTTAAGACGTGTAGAAGAACTTACCGGTAAGAAGGTTGCATTTTATGAAGGAGATATTCTGGATAAAGAAGCGCTTACTGCAATGTTCAAAGCAGAAAATGTAGATGCAGTCATTCACTGTGCAGCTTTGAAAGCAGTTGGAGAGTCTGTGCAGAAACCATTGGAATACTATCATAATAATATTACAGGAACACTTTCTCTTATGGGAGTTATGGATGAAGTTGGCGTGAAGAATATTGTCTTCAGTTCTTCTGCTACTGTATACGGAAGCCCGGAGGAAATGCCGATTACAGAAAATTGTCCGAAGGGAGCATGTACTAATCCATACGGATGGACAAAATCCATGATGGAGCAGATCATGACAGATGTGCAGAAGGCAAAACCGGACTGGAATGTAATCCTGTTACGTTACTTCAATCCGGTGGGAGCGCATAAGAGCGGACGTATCGGAGAGGATCCGAAGGGAATTCCAAACAACCTGATGCCTTATATTTCACAGGTTGCAGTAGGAAAGCTTGAGAAGCTTGGCGTGTTTGGTGATGATTATGATACACCGGACGGAACAGGCGTGCGTGATTATATCCATGTCGTAGACCTTGCGATTGGTCATGTAAAAGCGATCGATTACATCTTCACAAATCCGGGATTAGATGTGATCAACCTTGGAACAGGCGTAGGATATTCCGTGCTTGATATGGTGAAAGCATTTAGCAAAGCCTGCGGAAAAGAGATTCCATATGAGATCAAACCAAGACGTGAAGGCGATATCGCAATGTGCTATGCAGATCCGGCCAAAGCATTAAAGGTACTCGGCTGGAAGGCAGAGCATGGCTTAGACGAAATGTGCGAAGACACATGGAGATGGCAGTCACAGAACCCGCAGGGATACAACGAATAAAAAATCTGAATAAAGAAAAAGCGCAAAGGGACGTTTTTCTCCTGAGCATGGTACATAGCTTTGCTTTGTACCAGCGGAAGGAGAGGGGCGTCCCTAATTCGTGTACTATGCTCAGAGAGGGGGTGTCCCCAACTTGTACCAGCGGAAGGAGAGGGGCGTCCTTAATTTCTGCCCTTTTATTTTCACTGGAAAGGTGTTATAATAACCTCGTATATCTTAAAACTGTAACCGTTTTGAAGAGGTAGAGAAGTTATGAAAGAGAAACAGAAAATTCGAGTAAAAGGACAGCTTCGTACATATATGCAGTGGCCGGCTATTCTTGGGATATTGCTGATGGGCATGAATGTCTGGATCTACAGGATGGACCGCAAGGCCGGGCTTGTAATGTCTGCATTCGTACTTCTGTATATTATCATGGTGGTGATTTTGTATGTGTATACAAGGACCATGTTGATGAAAGAACTGGTGGAATTTGCCACGCAGTATGGGATTGTACAGAATACACTTTTGAAGGAGCTGGCAGTTCCTTATGCGATACTTCTGGATGACGGAAAAGTAATATGGATGAATAACCAGTTTCTCAAGATTCTGGGTGGAAAAGTCAAAGGCGATGCGTATTTGAGCAAATATCTGCCGGAGTTGAACCGATCCATTTTTCCGCAAGAAGAAAATGATATTGTCCATATGGACGTATACTATAATGAGAGACAGTATCAGGCAGAACTTAGGAAGGTGTCTGTAGAAGGCTTTTCAGAGACAGAGCGCTTGATGGAAATGCCAGAGGAAAAAGAATATTTTATTGCCGTTTATCTTCAGGATGTTACAGAATTAAATCAGTATATCAAGGCAAACGAAGAACAGCGGCTTGTAGCGGGACTTATTTATATTGATAACTATGATGAGATTATTGACAGTGTAGAGGAAGTTCGCCAATCACTTCTTGTAGCGCTTGTAGATCGGAAGATCAAT
>FR892671.1:68967-115286 GCA_000433535.1 Dorea sp. CAG:317 | reverse complement strand
GATCAATCAATACATTGCGAAAGCAAATGGTATTGTCAAAAAGATGGAAACGGACAAATATTTTATTGCCGTTCAGAAACAGCATTTCAAACAGTTGGAGGAAGATAAGTTTTCTCTTCTTGAAGGAGTGAAAACAGTAAATATCGGAAATAAGATACCGGCAACAATCAGTATGGGCTTCGGTCTCAGTGAAGAATCTTACGCACAGAGCTACAACTATGCGCGTGTAGCAATTGATTTATCACTGGCACGAGGCGGTGACCAGGCGGTTATTAAGGACAGTCAGGGAATCACTTATTACGGAGGAAAGAGAGAGCAGACCTCCAAGAATACACGTGTGAAAGCCCGTGTAAAGGCAGAGGCACTCAGAGAATTTATCACGATCAAAGACAAGATCTTTGTAATGGGACATAAATTTGCGGATGCAGATTCTTTCGGAGCGGCGGTAGGTATTTGCCGTGCGGCAGAGGCACTTGAGAAGAAAGCGTATATTGTAATTGATGAAATCTCAGCATCTTTAAAACCGCTGTATCTTTCCTACGCGGAGAATCCGGAATATGGTGAGAAAATGTTCCTGAAGCCGCAGGAAGTACTGAAAATTGCGGATGAGAACTCGATGGTTGTTGTGGTGGATACAAACCGCCCGAAGATGACGGAATGTGAAGAATTGTTATCAATTGCAAGAACAATTGTAGTGCTGGATCATCACAGACAGAGCAGTGATAATATCGAAAATGCACTGCTGTCTTACATTGAGCCGTATGCATCTTCTTCCTGTGAAATGGTTGCGGAAATCCTGCAATATATTGTGGATGATATTAAGATCCCGGATCTGGAGGCAAGCAGCCTCTATGCCGGTATTATGATTGATACAAATAATTTCGTTAATAAGACCGGTGTGCGTACCTTTGAAGCGGCTGCATTTTTAAGAAGATGTGGTGCAAATATTACGCAGGTTCGCAAAATGTTCAGAGATGATATGGCTTCCTATCAGGCAAAGGCAGAGATTATCAGCAGTGTGGAAGTATATCAGGAGAAGTTTGCCATTGCCAGAGGAGAAAATCTGGATATTGAGAGCCCGACGATCGTGGGGGCGCAGGCTGCAAATGATCTGTTGGACATCAATGCGGTGAAGGCATCCTTTGTTCTTACGAATTATAATGGCAGAATCTATATCAGTGCCAGATCTATCGATGAAGTGAACGTGCAGATTATCATGGAACGTCTTGGAGGCGGCGGACATATGAACGCTTCCGGCGCACAGTTTGAACATACGGACATGGAACGAGCGGTAGAGGACCTTAAGAAAGTAATAGATGAGATGGTAGAAGGAGGAGATATCTAATGAAGGTAATATTGACAGAAGATGTAAAATCTCTCGGGAAAAAAGGTGACATTGTAAATGTAAATGACGGATATGCAAGAAATTTCATTTTGAAAACAAATAAAGGTATTGAAGCAAATGCGAAAAACCTCAATGATCTGAAGCTTAAGAAAGCAAACGATGATAAAATTGCGCAGGAGCATTACGAGGCAGCAGTAGAGCTCGGCAAAAAGATTGAGGCCGGAAAGATAGAAGTTTCTATTAAGACGGGAGAAGGCGGCAAAGCATTCGGAAGTGTGTCCTCTAAAGAAATTGCGCAGGAAGTAAAAGCGCAGATGAATCTTGAAATCGACAAGAAGAAAGTACAGTTGAAGGATGCGATCAAAGCACTCGGAACCTATGAAGTTCCGGTGAAGCTTCATCCGAAGGTGACAGCCAAACTGAAGGTTGTTGTAACAGAAGAGGCTTAGGAGGAAAAATCAATGGAAGAGGCACTCATTAAACGAGTTATGCCCCATAGTATAGAAGCAGAACAGTCCGTAGTCGGCGCTATGCTGATGGATAAGGACGCGATCCTTACGGCGGCAGAGATTGTCAGTGGGCAGGATTTTTATCAGACTGCTTATGGTGTGATCTTTGATTCTATGGTAGAACTTTTCAATGAAGGGAAACCGGTCGATCTGGTCACATTGCAGGAACGTCTCAAAGAGAAAGATGTTCCGCCGGAGATTGCCAGCCTTGAATTCGTAAGAGATCTGGTGTCTGCGGTACCTACTTCGGCAAATGTGAAATACTACGCGCAGATTGTGGCGGACAAGTCGATGCTTCGGAAACTGATTAAATTAAATGACGAGATATCGAATACCTGCTATGCGGGAAAAGAATCTCTGGAAGCTATTTTAGAAACCACAGAAAAATCAATGTTTCAGCTGTTGCAGCAGAGAAATACCGGTGAATATGTACCGATTCGTCAGGTCGTGTTAAATGCACTGGACAGAATCGAGAAAGCATCCAAGAGCAAGGGAACTGTTACCGGTATTCCGACCGGATTCATTGATCTGGATTACAAGTTGTCGGGGCTTCAGCCCTCAGATCTTATTCTTGTGGCGGCAAGACCATCTATGGGTAAAACTGCTTTTGTATTAAACATTGCGCAGTATGTGGCTTTTAAAAAGGACAGGGCGACGGCCATCTTCAGTCTGGAGATGTCGAAGGAGCAGCTGGTGAATCGATTGTTCTCGCTGGAGTCACAAGTCGATGCGCAGGCGCTTCGTACAGGTAACATGAAAGATTCTGACTGGGAGAAGTTGATTGAGGGCGCAGGAATTATAGGAAAATCCAAGTTGATCATAGATGATACACCCGGAATCTCTGTGTCAGAGCTTCGCTCCAAGTGCAGAAAATATAAATTGGAGCACGGACTCGATCTTATTATCATCGACTATTTGCAGTTGATGACCGGAAGTGTGGGGAAACGTTCGGAGTCCAGACAACAGGAGATTTCCGAAATCTCCCGTTCGCTGAAAGGGCTTGCCAGAGAGTTGAACGTTCCGGTAATTGCACTGTCACAGTTAAGCCGAGCGGTGGAGTCAAGACCGGACAAACGTCCGATGTTGTCAGACCTGCGTGAATCGGGAGCCATCGAGCAGGATGCCGACGTGGTAATGTTTATTTACCGTGACGAATATTATAATAAAGATTCAGAATATAAGAAACAGGCAGAGATCATTATTGCAAAACAAAGAAACGGTCCTGTAGGGACCGTTCATCTGGCTTGGCTTGGTGAGTACACAAAATTTGCGAACTTAAGCCGGCAGGAATAATTTTTTAAATCTTTGAACTGGACCGCATTCAGAGGCAGACTTTCGATAAGATTGCTGCTGTCTGATCAGCTGGTCCAGTTTTTTAAATTCTTCCTCTTCTTGACGCTCTTTCGCATCCAGCAGGAAGGACATTTCTTTGCTGAACATAGATAACAGCACTTCGTTATTATTTTCCAGCATCCGCTTCATATGCAGCTGTTCCCGCGTCCTTTTAATATCGGGGATCAGCGCCTTTAATTCGGCAAAAGGTACTCCCTGCTCATATAATTCCTTAATGCAGCCATATAGCTTCATGTCATCTCTTGTCTCCCTTTTTAATTGTTCCAGTGCACTGCCCATAATAAAACCCCCTTATTATTTGTAACGATTTGGCTGTGTTCGGGTGAATCCGGCCGGATCGTTGTTCTTGGCATGTCCAGAATAACATAGGAGGCAGGCGAAATAAGTCAAAAGGCGTCGCACATACGAAAAAAAGCATTGCCTTCCGGAGAGGAAAGCAATGCTCTTCTTTTTCGTTTGATATATTAGCCCTGAGAGATAGCTCCTGTTGGACACTGAGCTGCACATGCACCACAGTCAACACAAGCATCAGCATCGATCTCATAATGATCTGCTCCCTGAGAAATAGCTCCTACTGGACATTCAGCTTCGCAAGCGCCACAGCTAACACATTCATCACTAATTACGTGTGCCATTGGTATGTACCTCCTTTTTGTGATTATAAGACTTCTGCCTTTATCTATCATAATACAAAAAATTAAGAAAAATTTCAACATTTTTTCACCAATATGGTGTATGATGTTTGATGTTAACAGTGAAAAGCAGAAATTGGAGTGATGAAAATGTTGAAAAAGAAACAATGGATTGCTGCCGCACTCTGTTTGTCCCTTGTATTTGGCGGATGTGCAGCAGGAGGAAATGAAGATAAAGAGGAAAAACCTTCCGAACAGACGGAAGAACAAGAGGCTCCCAAGAAGCCGGCGTATCAGGCGAAGCTTGATGTCATCGAACCGGCAGCTTATGGGAATGCGGAAGGCTTAAAGCTTGAAAAGGGTTCGTATATTTCCATTATCGGAAAAGGAGAAGAAGGACAATATTGGAAACAGGTGAAAAAAGGCGTTGATCGGGCTGCCAAAGATCTGAATGTACAGTTGGGCTATGAAGGTAAGGATAAGATCAAGGTTGTGTACAGCGCTCCGGCAGAGACAGACAATGTAGACGAACAGGTGAATCTTCTGGATGAAGAATTATCCCGCTATCCGGTGGCACTTGGGATTGCTATTGTAGATGAGAATGCCTGCGATGTCCAGTTTGATCTGGCGGCGGACAGTGAGATCCCGATCGTGGCATTTGATTCCGGCAGTGATTATCAGGGGCTAATGGCTACCGTGTCTACAAATAATTCGGAGAGTGCGCAGGTAGTGGCCGACAATCTTGGGAAGGAACTTGAGGGTACCGGAGAGATTGTGGTTGTTGCCAACGATTCAAAATCAAAGAATAATAAAGAAAGAGTGAATGCATTTGCGGCGAAACTTCAGGAAAGCTATCCGGAGATTTCCATCGTAGATACAGTATATTTGGATGCGTTGGACAGCTGGCAGGAGAAGATTGCTGCTGAAATTAATGCCGGAACCTACGCTTTAAGCGGAGAACCGACAGGCACAGCGCTCTCGGAAGAAACACAGGTTGATCCGAAAAGTATTACCGAAGAACAGGTGCTTGATTACGTGTTGAAAAAACATCCGAATCTGAAGGGTGTATATGGCACAAATCAAGTTGCAGTCAAAGCATTGGTGGAAGGCATAGAGCGCGGAGAGCGGGAAGGCCTGAAGGTCGTGGGCTATGATGCGGATGAAGAACAGCTTCAGATGTTGAAAGACGGAACGGTAGACGGACTTGTTGTGCAGAATCCATTTGGTATGGGATATGCCTCTGTGATCGCAGCCGCAAGGGCTGCCATCGGAGCGGGGAATGAAGCTTATGTGAACACGGGCTATGTGTGGGTCACAAAAGACAATATGAAAAAGGAAGAGGTCAAGCAGATGTTAGCTGAATAATTTAATTGCCAGAAGCACGAGCACAAATAAAATACTTGGTTTTACAATTTTAGCACCATTTGTCATGATAAGGCCGGCGCCGATATATCCGCCGGCCATATTGCATATAGCGGCGATAATTCCTAACAGAAAAAGCACTTGTCCGTTGAAGAGAAAGATACAAAGAGACGTGATATTTGTGGTCAGATTAATGACTTTAGCCTGTGCGTTGGCAGTCTTAATGCTGAGCTTTGCAAACACTGTGAAAGCAATAATAAGGAAGGTTCCGGTTCCCGGTCCGTAAAAACCATCATACATCCCGATGATGAAAGCGGAAATGGATGCGGTCAGGTAAGTACGTTTATCCAGCGTGATCTTGTCAGTGCCGGAGTCATTGAACAATTTCTTGTTTAAAACAAGGAAAACTGCGATCGGGAGAATTCCGGTCAAGATATAGATCATTATTTTCTCAGGAACCATAAGAGAAAGATTGGCGCCGATGGAAGAGCCGATGATCGCGGCTATCACCGCCGGGACTGCGAGCCTGAAATTGACTAATCCTGCACGGATGAAACGCCAGGTTGCCAGAGAAGTTCCGCAGCACGAAGATAATTTATTTGTGGCAATCGCTGCGTGAGCGGGAACACCCGCAATGAGGTAAGCGGGGAGCGAGATCAGCCCTCCGCCACCGCCGATGGCGTCTACCATTCCTGCGAGAAACAAAAGGGGACAGATAATGAGAAAAGTCATTGGTGTTAGTTCCATATATATAAAGTCCTTTCGATAATGAAATTAGTCCGGTTCTTAACGGTAAACAAGACAAGTTAGATTATAGCGGTAAGGAAATAGGAAAGCAAGTTGTTTTAGGGACTGTTCCTGTGTTACAATAAAATTTGGAAAAGGAAATAGGAGGAAAAGGAAGATGAATAGAGAGCAGGCACATGAGATTTTGATGAAATATATGAAGGGAGAAAATTATATTCTCCATTCTTATGCTGTAGAGGTGATTATGAAAGGTCTCGCTAAGAGACTGGCCCCGGGGGAAGAAGAATATTGGGGAATCGCAGGACTTCTTCATGATTTGGATGAAGAACAGTGCGACTGGCAGAATGATATGAGCGTACATGGACCTGCCTCAGTAGAAATTCTGAAAAAAGAAGGCATTGATGATCCGGTGCTTTTTGAAGCAATCAAGGCACACAATCCAAAATGCGGAAAGAAAGCGAAGACGAAGATTGAATATGCGCTTCTGGCAGCAGATCCTATGAGTGGTTTTGTGAAAGCAGTTGCTCAGATTTACCCGGATAAGAAAATTGCGAGTGTGAAACATAAATCAGTGATGAAGCGTTTTAATGAGATGCGTTTTGCTGCGGGAGCGAACAGAGATTATATGGAGGCAATTGAATTTACAGGATTAAGCCTGGATGATCTTATTGATGTTGCACTGGAAGAGATGGGAGCAATCGCAGATACACTGGGATTGTAAAAGAAGGAGGAAGAACAAATGAAAACCACATTGGTGATTCTGGCGGCCGGGATCGGCTCCAGATACGGAGCGGGGCTCAAACAGCTTGCAAAGATGGGACCCAATGGAGAGATCATTATGGATTATTCTATCTATGATGCGAAAGAAGCCGGTTTTGACAAAGTTGTCTTCATTATCCGTAGGGATATTGAAGAAGAATTCAAGGCGGTGATCGGTGACCGCATTGCCAAAGAAATGGAAGTTGTCTATGTATATCAGGAGATTTCCGATGTTCCATGTAAGTATCAGAAGCTTGCAGAACAGAGGCAGAAGCCGTGGGGAACCGGCCAGGCGGTACTGTGCTGTAAAGATGTGGTGAAAGAACCGTTCGTTGTGATCAATGCGGATGATTATTATGGAAAAGAAGCGTTTGTGAAGCTGCATGATTTCCTTGTATATGAAGAAAAGACGGAGGAAGAATTGTCGATGGCAATGGCAGGGTTCCTTCTTGATCATACGCTGAGCGCCAATGGAACAGTGACAAGAGGTGTCTGCATAACCGAGGGAGAACAGCTTACCCGTGTTGTGGAAACTTACGGTATTAAAGAAGAGGACGGGGTGATCGTCTGCGACGACCCGGAGGTTGCAAAATGGATTCATCACGGTGAAAGAGTGTCGATGAATATGTGGGCGGCTCCGGCAGCGTTCATTGATAAACTGGAAGCGGGGTTTGCAGAATTTCTGGAAAGCCTTAATGGAGAAGCGGGGGAAAGAGAATATCTGCTTCCGACCATTGTGGATCAGATGATTCAAAATAAGACTGCAAGCGTAAAAGTGTTGGAGACACACGACCACTGGTTTGGAATTACATATCAGGAAGATAAAGAAGCGGTACAGAAGGAATTCGCAAGATTAATAGAAGAAGGCGTGTATCCGGAGAAACTGTGGGCGAAATAGAGAAAGAAAACAGCCAGAGAATGGCTGTTTTTTATTGTGACCGTATTTTCTTCCGGTGTTCCGCCAAAATTCCAATAAAATCCCTTGACAACGCCGAAAATTCGTAATAAACTAAGTGAGTGTGCATGGAAATGCATTGTATTTTCGTGCGCCAATATCTATGCAATGAAATGCAGCTTATTAAAATCGTAGGAGGTGAAAAGAATGCCAACATTCAACCAGTTAGTGAAAAAAGGACGTCAGACATCTGTAAAGAAGTCTACAGCTCCGGCACTTCAGAAAAGTTACAATTCTTTGAGAAAGAAAAGCACAAATACTTCTTCTCCACAGAAGAGAGGTGTATGTACTGCTGTTAAGACAGCTACACCAAAGAAGCCTAACTCAGCTCTTAGAAAAATCGCCAGAGTACGTCTGTCTAACGGAATCGAAGTAACAAGCTATATCCCAGGTGAAGGACACAACCTTCAGGAGCATAGTGTTGTTCTGATCCGTGGAGGAAGAGTAAAAGACCTTCCAGGTACACGTTACCACATCGTTCGTGGAACACTTGACACAGCAGGTGTTGCAAAGAGAAGACAGGCTCGTTCTAAATACGGTGCTAAGAGACCAAAAGACGCTAAGAAGTAAAAAGCTTATAAGAGCAACAGTTCTTCTATAAGGAGAACTACAGAATAGGAATATTCACAAACAGAACTATGATGAAGTAAGCTGCAAGGTATATAAAATATGTATGCCCGCTGCACTACACTGTATCATTAGAAAGACACATGTGAGTACCGATGAATTAAATTAAGATATTTAAGGAGGGAAGAACCGTGCCACGTAAAGGACATACTCAGAAAAGAGACGTATTAGCGGATCCATTATACAACAACAAAGTGGTTACAAAGCTTATCAACAACATTATGCTTGATGGTAAGAAAGGTGTAGCTCAGAAGATTGTATATGGAGCATTTGAAAGAATTGCTGAAAAATCCGACAAGCCGGCAATCGAAGTATTCGAAGAGGCTATGAATAACATTATGCCAGTACTTGAGGTAAAGGCAAGACGTATCGGTGGTGCAACATACCAGGTACCGATCGAGGTTAGAGCTGACAGAAGACAGGCTCTGGCACTTCGCTGGTTAACATTGTATTCTCGTAAAAGAGGAGAGAAGACAATGGAAGAAAGACTGGCTAACGAGCTTATGGATGCTGCAAACAACACAGGCGCATCTGTGAAGAAGAAAGAAGACATGCACAAAATGGCAGAAGCAAACAAAGCATTTGCTCACTACCGTTTCTAAATTATTAGGAGGCAATAATGGCTGGAAGAGAATACCCATTAGAGAGAACAAGAAATATCGGTATTATGGCTCATATCGATGCTGGTAAGACTACGGCTACAGAGCGTATTCTTTACTATACCGGTGTTAATCACAAAATTGGTGATACTCATGAAGGTACTGCTACGATGGACTGGATGGCTCAGGAGCAGGAAAGAGGTATCACGATTACTTCCGCTGCTACAACATGTCACTGGACATTACAGGAGAACTGCAAGCCAAAAGCAGGCGCTCTGGAACACCGTATCAATATTATTGATACCCCTGGACACGTTGACTTTACAGTAGAGGTAGAGCGTTCACTTCGTGTACTCGACGGCGCAGTAGGTGTATTTTGTGCTAAGGGTGGAGTAGAACCTCAGTCAGAGAACGTATGGCGTCAGGCAGACACATACAACGTACCAAGAATGGCATTTATCAATAAGATGGATATCTTAGGTGCCAACTTCTATGGTGCAGTAGAGCAGATCAAGACAAGATTAGGAAAAAATGCAATCTGTCTCCAGCTTCCAATCGGTAAAGAAGACGAATTCAAAGGAATCGTTGACCTGTTTGAAATGAAAGCCTACATCTACAACGATGAAAAGGGCGAGGACATTTCCATTGTTGATATTCCGGAGGATATGGCAGATGATGCAGAGCTTTACCGTACAGAGCTCGTTGAGAAAATCTGCGAGTTGGACGATGATCTGATGATGGAATATCTGGAAGGTGAAGAGCCGTCTGTAGAAGCTATGAAAGCAGTTCTCAGAAAAGCTACCTGCGAGTGTCAGGCAGTTCCGGTATGCTGCGGAAGTGCTTACAGAAACAAAGGTGTTCAGAAGCTTCTGGATGCAATCGTAGAATTTATGCCATCTCCGCTTGACATCCCACCGATTCAGGGTGTTGACGAGGATGGAAATGATGTTGTGAGACATTCTTCAGATGAAGAACCGTTCTCAGCACTTGCGTTCAAGATTATGACAGACCCATTCGTTGGTAAGCTGGCATATTTCAGAGTATATTCTGGTACAATGAACGCTGGTTCCTATGTACTGAATGCTACAAAGGGCAAAAAAGAGCGTGTAGGACGTATCCTTCAGATGCACGCAAATAAAAGAGAAGAGCTTGATAAAGTATATTCTGGAGATATCGCAGCAGCGATCGGATTCAAGTTCACATCTACAGGTGATACACTCTGTGACGAGCAGCATCCTGTAATTCTTGAATCTATGGAATTCCCAGAGCCGGTTATCGAGCTTGCAATCGAGCCTAAGACAAAAGCTTCCCAGGGTAAACTTGGTGAATCTCTTGCAAAACTGGCAGAAGAAGACCCGACCTTCCGTGCACATACTGATCAGGAAACAGGTCAGACAATCATCGCAGGAATGGGTGAGCTTCATCTTGAGATCATCGTAGACAGACTTCTTCGTGAGTTTAAGGTAGAGGCTAACGTAGGTGCTCCACAGGTTGCATACAAAGAAGCATTTACAAAAGCGGTTGACGTTGACAGTAAATACGCAAAACAGTCTGGTGGACGTGGACAGTACGGACACTGTAAAGTTAAATTTGAGCCAATGGACATCAACGGTGAAGAGACATTCAAGTTCGAGTCTACTGTAGTCGGAGGAGCAATTCCGAAGGAATACATCCCGAAGGTTGGAGAAGGTATCGAAGAAGCTATGAAGTCCGGTATCCTTGGGGGATTCCCGGTAGTTGGTGTTAAGGCTAACGTATATGATGGATCTTACCATGAGGTCGACTCTTCAGAAATGGCATTCCACATTGCCGGATCTCTGGCATTCAAGGATGCGATGAAGAAAGCTGCTCCGGTTCTTTGTGAGCCAATCATGAAGGTTGAAGTAACTATGCCGGAAGAGTACATGGGAGACGTTATCGGTGATATCAACTCTCGTCGTGGACGTATTGAAGGTATGGATGATCTTGGCGGCGGTAAGATCGTACGTGGATATGTTCCGTTGTCAGAAATGTTCGGATACTCTACAGATCTTCGTTCCAGAACACAGGGACGTGGTAACTACTCAATGTTCTTCGAGAAATATGAGCCGGTTCCGAAATCTGTACAGGAAAAAGTATTATCCGGTAAAAATGATTAATTAAATACGAAAAAGGCTTGAAAAACTGCATGATTTGAAATATAATCAGAGATAGCCGAGTAAATCGTAAATTATTAAAAAATGCCCAAAGGGCGCTATAATAAGGAGGATATTCAAAATGGCAAAGGCTAAATTTGAAAGAACAAAACCACATTGTAATATTGGTACAATCGGTCACGTTGACCACGGTAAAACAACTTTAACAGCTGCTATCACAAAAGTATTAGCTGAAAGAGTTGCAGGAAACGTTAAAGTAGACTTCGAGAACATCGACAAAGCTCCAGAAGAGAGAGAGCGTGGAATTACAATTTCTACAGCTCACGTTGAGTACGAGACAGAGAACCGTCACTATGCTCACGTAGACTGCCCAGGACATGCTGACTACGTTAAGAACATGATCACTGGTGCTGCTCAGATGGATGGCGCTATCCTCGTAGTTGCTGCTACTGATGGTGTTATGGCTCAGACAAGAGAGCACATCCTGCTTTCTCGTCAGGTAGGTGTTCCTTACATCGTAGTATTCATGAACAAATGTGATATGGTAGACGACGAAGAACTTCTTGAGTTAGTAGAGATGGAGATTCGTGAGCTTCTTGACGAGTACGAGTTCCCGGGAGATGACACACCGATCATTCAGGGTTCTGCTCTGAAAGCTCTTGAGGATCCAAACGGACCATGGGGAGACAAGATCATGGAACTTATGGATGCTGTTGACAGCTACATTCCAGATCCAGAGCGTGCTACAGATAAGCCATTCCTTATGCCTGTAGAGGACGTATTCTCTATCACAGGACGTGGAACAGTTGCTACTGGTAGAGTAGAGCGTGGTGTTCTTCACGTAAATGATGAAGTAGAAATCGTTGGTATTCACGAGGAAACAAGAAAAACTGTTGTAACAGGTGTTGAGATGTTCCGTAAGCTTCTTGACGAGGCTCAGGCTGGAGATAACATCGGTGCACTTCTTCGTGGTGTTCAGAGAACAGAGATCGAAAGAGGACAGGTTCTTGTTAAACCGGGTTCTGTAAACTGCCACAAGAAATTTACAGCACAGGTTTACGTATTAACAAAAGACGAAGGTGGACGTCATACTCCATTCTTCAACAACTACCGTCCACAGTTCTACTTCAGAACAACAGACGTAACAGGTGTATGTAACCTTCCAGAAGGTGTAGAGATGTGTATGCCTGGTGACCACATCGAGATGACAGCTGAACTGATTCACCCAGTAGCTATGGAAGAGGGACTTCGTTTCGCTATCCGTGAAGGTGGACGTACAGTAGGATCTGGTGTTGTTAAAGACATCATCGAGTAATTCGAATATCATAATGTATATTTTAAAGAGGCTTCTGTTTACAGAAGTCTCTTTTTAGATGGTTCTACTATGAATGTGTGTAGGGTGTGATTTTAAGCCCGCATTTCCTGTATTATCAGGGATATATAAATGAATAAGGGAGAGGGCTTTATTAACCCTCTCCCTTATTCATTAAATCATCATCAAGTGCTGGATTGCTCCCTGGTATCCAGGCTGTTTTTTTAAGATTTCGTGTAATTCATTCTCTGCTTTTTCATATTCTTTTAATCCGATATAAGCCAATCCCATTAAGTAATGACAGTACGTGTCGTTTCGATCCTGAATATTACTTGGGAAGACCTCGATTTCCGGAAGTGATACAGCGAAGTAATCATATCCGACTTTATCAAACAGGTGCTTTTGTCCGAAGGAAAGAAGCTGGTGATAGCATTTTCTTGCTGCATTTGTATTGCCCAGTTTTTCATTCGCAAAGCCCTGATACAAAATAGTGTCAGATGGCTGATCATTGTAATATAAGACGCTTCCTGGCTCATCCAATCCGACAGATGCTGCAAGATAATGAGCGGTAGCAGCTTCTTTGTTGCCGGTTTCTTCGTAGGCAATTCCCAGATAGTAATCAGCAATGTTGTCCTGAACATTTGGCAATTTTCCTTCGCCAAGATTTTGCGGATATGTTTTTGTCTTTTCTAATAGGCTGATTGCTTCCTCGTAATGCTTTCTGTTCAGTAGAAGAACTGCTTTCTGAGTCAGTGCATATCGGTATTGTGCGCTGACTTTTCCTTCTCCGCCTTCCCAAGGATGGAACTGGTGGGTAGTCAGGCAGTCCAGTGCTTTGTCATACTGACCGGTGTTGTTAAGAAGAGTAATATACTCAAGATACAATGCATCCCGGTAAGTAACCAGATCAATGTGTGCTTCTAAAAGCTTCAAGCGGTCTTCATTGGAATAACCTGCCTTTGCACAAAGCTGGTCGTATTCCAGAAGAAAACGAGAATAGTCAGGGTCAAGCTCAACAGCACGTTTCATGGCAGGAAGTGCTTTACTAATGTCATGCTCTTTATTGTAGTAAGCAATCGCAAGGTTACGGTAGCTCATTGCGAAAGATGGTTCTTCCTCCGTGGAGGTAAGCCAGTGCTGGATTGCCTTTTCGTTTTGCTTTTTATCATAGAGGAGACATCCCAGGTAGTAGTGAGCACGTGGCGCTTTTTCTAATACGCGGATTGCGCTTTCCAGAATCAGTACTTCTTCTGTTCGATTCGGGAAGCAGCAGGAATAATCGGAAGCTTCGCCAAGCTTGTGCGCTTCTTTTGCATTTTCAAGCTCACCCATTAATTCATAAATATAACCCTTGTAATAGCCAATCATAGGAGATGATGTATTGCAGGAGCTGAGAATATACAAAGCATCCTTGTAGAAGCCGGCTTTTGCGTAGTCGAGAGCCAGTTCTAAATAATTGTGAGCAGGTTCTCTCATGGATCGTTTCCAGTTATCGAACTCAGAACAAGATACTGCCTTTTCATAACGGATACCCATATCCAGAGGATCAATATGCCCGCTCTCATCAAGGAAATCACTACAATCTTGTCCCAGTGTACGGAGAATGGCAGCTTTTAAGGTTCTTGCCTTCATATTGTGCCAGTTGCGGATCATAGATTCATCAATAAATTTTAACGCATCTTTGTAATTGCCGCGTCTGCAGGAGAGTGCGGATAACCAATAGAAACCACTGCTCTGAGTCTCATAGCTCCATGTCGCTTTATAGAAAGCGTCGTACGCTTCGTCAAGCTTTCCTGCCATTACAAGTGCAAGACCAAGGTTGAAATAACATTCTCCATGATATGGATTTGGGTTTTTCCAGGTTTGCTTTTCGATCGCTTTCTTGAATAATTTGACAGCTTCTTCAAAATTACCACGACGATATTGTAATAATCCGTAGCCGTTGTTCAGACGGATATCAGAAGGATCTCTTCTAAGTCCTTCTAAATAATAATCGTCAGGAGAGAATGTTGCATGTCGGTACTGTTCTAAGTGTAATGCACCAAGATATAATTCCTCGGTTGATTTTAATTCGGATGGCGGAAGCAGAGGATCTGCCGGATCGGGTGTCGCTTCTAATTCCTGCTCAACCGCGGTGTAAGATACGAGTGTGTTTCCGTGAACATCGGTAATTGTTAATGTACAACCGGTCAGGCTGTCGAGCTCTGTTGTGAAAGCTGCGTCATAGATTTCAGTAGGAGAGAGATCTACCTGGTCTGCAAATATGGTTTCGCCGTTTTCACATACCTTGATCTGACACTGTGGAAATACGCCGGAAGCATATGCTTTGATAATGCAGTTGTGACCTTCAAGCTCTAAGTTGACAGAAGCGTCTTTTGTTGCATTTTTTACTCGTCCTACATGCTTGTAAGGCATGAAATATTGTGTAAATGTTTTTTCTTCATAAGGCTTCAGCCAAGTGAAGTCCGGTTGATTATCTGCGTATACACCGGTCATTAATTCGATATATGGACCATCTTCATCCGTAAGATTGCGATCCCATGCCTGACCGAAATCGCTGTTTCCCCACGTCCACTGCTTTTTGCCGGGTGAGATGTGGTGGTCTGCCACATGAAGAAGACCTGCATCAAGCTTTTCATCATAGTTACCGATGAAATCATAATCGGAGTGAGCAGCCATGTAAGAGGTAGGTACTTTGATATTTCGATAGCAGGAAATGTCGACACCTGCGGAATAATCGTATTTGTAATACTCGCCGGTTGCGATCGGGAAAGTAGAGACTGCTCGTTTTCCGTGATCCATGACTGCGTGTACATCCGGTGGAAATACGGAATAGGTATTTTCGTTAACCGGAACAGCAGGATTTGCCCACCAGAGAAATGTCTGAGGAGTATCCGTGCGATTGTAAAGCTGTCCTTTGATCTCGATGTAAGATTTATCCGGATAAAGTGTAAAGGATGCCATGCCTTTCGTTCCGTACATTTTGTCGATCTCACTTACATATACGGTGGATGAACCATCTTCATGCTCCTCAAAATAAAAGTCAACCGGAGAATAGGTGGATGGACGATGATGCTGCGGCCAGTTGAATTCAATTCCGCCGGAGATCCACGGACCGGTCAGACCTACAAGTGCAGGTTTGATCACATGATTGTAGTAGACGAAGTCATAGTTATTTGTTTTGTCCAAGGCTCTCTGAATACGTCCGCCTAATTCAGGGAGGATCATAACAAGGAGATAATCGTTCTCCATATAAATTGCGTGATATTCGACATCATCTTTTTCGTCAAAGATTTTTTCGGTTACCGGCATTGGATAAACTTTTCCGGTGCTTCCCTGATAAGCACGGTTTTCAAGGAAAAGAGGACTTTTCTCAGGTGCAGCAGGCTTGTATGTAGGAAGAACAATCTGTTCTTCCCAGACGTGTACTTTGTTGTTTCCCATAATAAAAAACTCCTTTCTTATTTTATGTAATTGTCTGAGAATACTTCATGGACAATTACTTTGTTCTTACTTTGTTATCTGTAGTAAGAATAGCATAAGAATGAAGGGGATAAAATGGCATATAACATATAAAGATGGACAATATTCTTCTGTAGTGATATATTGTTTCAAAAGGAGGGAATGAAGATATGACAGATATGACTGGGAAATCAGATGGATTTCGAGATGAAAAATATATGATCATTCCAACGGAGTCTTTTGAGGAATATATGGAGCACCCTCTGATTCGGGCAGCATACCTTACAGATGTCGGCTTTTTCCCAAAAGCCAGGGAACATTATCGAGAGAGAGAAGAAGGGGCGGATCAGTATATTTTGATTTACTGTACAGAGGGAAAAGGAATCATAGAAGTAGAAGATCAAATATACACATTAGGGAAATCAGATGCGTTCTGCATTCCGAGAAATGTACGGCATAAATATTATGCTGACGAGAAAGATCCATGGAGTATTTTGTGGGTTCACTTTAAGGGAGAAAATACGAATTATTTTCCGCTGGAAGAACGAAAAATCGTCCATATTAATTCCAGACACAGTGATAATCGGATGATGGTTCTGTTTAATTTATTGTTCAGAGTGTTGGAACGAAATTATACGATCGGAAATTTTATTTATATATCTCAAGTATTGTCCTTAATTCTTTCGGAAATCTATTTTCGTGAAAAGGTGGATGAAAGCAGTGTTCAGGATCGTCACGTTACAATGGTGATCCGTTATATGTATCAGCATTTACATGAAAAGCTTACACTGGAAGAGATCTCGGAAGAAGTGCAATTGTCAAAAAGCTATCTGAATGCAGTCTTTAAAGCTCAGACCGGAAAATCTCCGGTAGAGTTTTTTATCCATTTGAAAATGCAGGAGGCATGTAAGCTTTTAAAGTCTACAGATTACTATATTTATGAGGTGAGCTCTGAACTTGGGTATGCGGATCAGTATTATTTTTCTCGAATCTTTAAAAAAGTAGTAGGGGTGTCTCCGAAAGACTATAAGAATGGAGACTATTTTTATAGTGGATAGTCATAGACAGAATGACAGTAATATTGTCCATCAAAGGATAACATATGGAATTTCATAGATGCAAGAGAAGTGTTATACTTTGAACATAGAATACAGGAAACGAAAAGATAAATATTAGATAATATAAAGGGGGATTTTGTAATGTCAGAAGTAAAATTACCAGAAAAAATGCTCGGAATGAAGCTTCCGGGAGGTGCAAAGGTTGAGGCTGTAGAAGTGGACGTTCCGAAGCCGGGACCGGGGCAGGTGCTTTTGAAGATGAAAGCCGCCAGCTTATGCGGAAGTGATCTGAAGTATATTTATTATGAACATACGGATAAGACAGGCGGCGCCAGATATGATGATGTGATCGCAGGTCATGAGCCAAGCGGACAGGTTGTCGCTGTAGGTGAAGATGTCAGTGACTTTAAAGTCGGAGACAGAGTGGTTGTATATCATATTCAGGGCTGTGGCTACTGTGATGAGTGCCGGAAAGGATTTTTTATCAACTGTCAGAATCCGGAACGACGTGCGTATGGCTGGCAGAGAGATGGCGCATTGGGAGAGTACATGGTAGCGGATGAAAGTACATGTATTCATCTTCCGGATTTTCTTACTTATGAAGACGGGGCAATGATCGCGTGCGGATTCGGAACTGCATATCAGGGACTTTTAAGAGCGCATGTTTCCGGAAATGATACCGTACTTGTTATGGGACTTGGACCGGTCGGTCAGGCTGCAATTATTCTGGCAAAAGCGCTTGGAGCAAAGACCATTGGGGTGGATATTGCAGAAGAACGTATGGAAATGGCAAGAAAAGTTGGCGCCGATGAAGTACTAAAAGGTGATGATGACGTTGTAGAGAAGATTATGGGTCTGACAAATGGCAAAGGTGTAGAGGTTGCCGTAGATTGCTCCGGAAGCAGTATTGGACGTGTCAGATGTCTGGAAGCTGCAAGAATGTGGGCGAATGTTGTATATTTAGGTGAGCAGGGAACGGTTACGTTTGAACCAAGTCCGCTTCTTCTTCACAAAAATATTACTCTGCATGGCTCATGGGTTACTTCGGTTAGTAATATGGAAAAACTTGTGGAGCTCTTAGACCGCAAGAAAATTCATCCAAGCCAGATTATTACACATCGTTTTCCACTGCGCGAGACAGACAAAGCATTTGAGATCTTTGCGACAGGAAAGACCGGAAAGGTATGCGTTTGTCACGAAATGGAATAAGAAAGAAGGAAGGTTCCAGGATGAAAAAAGTAGAAAAGCTCAGGAAATGGATGGCTGTAAACGACTATGACGGAATTATTCTCGGCAGGAGAGATAACTATACGTGGATCAGTGACGGAGCGAAGAATCATGTGACATCAAATACAGAAACTGGGGTTGCGTATTATGTCATTGAACCGGATCACATATGGTTGTTTGCCGACAGCAGCGATCTTCCCAGAATGTCAAAGGAGCAGAATCCGCTCGGCGCAGAGCCGGTTCTGGTTCCGTGGTATATGTCTATGGAAGAGAGGCTTAAAGAGACGGCTCAGGGGAAAAAATATGTATCGGATACGGGGATCGCAGGGACTGTAAATGTGCAGGAGGAGCTTGTAGATCTCAGGATGCAGTTGTCGGAAGAAGAGGTAGATAGATATCGGGAAGTCGGTGCAGCGTGTGCTCAGATCGTTGAGAAGATCTGTAAGGAGGCAAGACCGGGACAAACAGAAGAAGAAATTGCGGATCGTGTGAAATGCAGCTGCATAGAGCAGGGGATCAGCCCGGATTGTGTGCTGGTAGGTGCAGATGAACGTATTTTAGATTTTCGTCATCCGATGCCGACGAACAAAGAAATTAAAAAAAGTCTGATGGTCGTGTTGGGTGGAGAGAAATATGGCTTGTATATCAGTATGACGCGAATCGTGTATTTTGATGAGATTCCGGAAGAAATATACGAACGGTATCAAAAAACGCAGTATGTCTTTGCCTGTATGCAGCAGATGATGCATGAAGGTATGGAATATTCAGAGTATTTTGCGAATGTTCAGAAGCTCTACGATGATGCAGGATATGAGGGAGAATGGAAAATGCATCACCAGGGCGGTCCGACAGGATATGGCTGCAGAGAATTTGTTGTTATTCCCGGGCTTGATAAAAAAATACATACGGGACAGGCATATGCATGGAATCCAACAATTCAGGGAACAAAATGTGAAGAAACAACTTATTTAACGGACGAAAAAGTAGAAATCTTTACACGGACAAAAGATTGGCCGTGTACGATCGTTCGGACTCCTTACGGGGAAATTAGTGTGGCTGATATTTTGAGAAGGTAATAAAATAAATTCGGGATGTGGCTTTTACTACATCCCGAATTTATTTTTTTGAAACAAAGAAAAACCAAAAAAGCATAGGATTAAATAGTCATAATCAACTAAAAACCACGCATTGATAAAAAATAGACATTTAAATGTATAATTTTCTATGATAAATTGTGGAAAATCCATAAAAAATGTTGCATTCAAAAATGAACAGTGCTATAATGAGCGTAGTTAATAAAATACTTAATTAAAGACATTACTTAAGTCGGAACGTGACAATATGAGAAGAAGTACAAATAATTCAGAAGTAAAAAAAATAAATAGAAACAGGGTCTTTCGATATATTAATGAACAGAAAGAGACCTGTATGACAGAGATTGCAGCGGCATTGGATATGAGTGGACCGACAGTACTTTCTCTGGTGAATGAGTTGAGAGATTCAGGGATGATCGAAGAGGTCGGAGAGTATAAATCTACCGGAGGAAGAAAAGCGAAAGCAATTGCCTCGGTAAAAGGAATCCGTTATGCGCTTGGACTGGATATCACTAAAAATCATATTGTTATCGCATATACGGACCTGACACAGCAGGTTTTGAACTATGAACGTATGTATAAACCGTTTGAAAATACAGCGGAATATTTTCGTGCAGTGTCAGAAGAGATTCGAGAATTTGTTCGCCAGAATAAAATTCCAGATGAACGTATTGTTGGGCTGGGGATTTCGGCACCGGTAATTATCGACCGGGATCGTGAAATGATTTCCAATTCCCACGCGCTTGGCATTCATAATGTACCTTGTGAAAACTGGACAACTTATATGCCTTATCCAAGTGCGCTGTTAAATGATGCTAATGCAGCAGTATTGACAGAGTGGATTGGAAAAGAGACATGTGAAAGTATGGTATATCTGTCTTTGAGCAATACCGTGGGCGGTGCGGTTGTGTATCAGTCGGATCGTGGAAATGTATATAGCCGGGACGGATATCTGAAGGATGTCAGCAGCATGCATCTGGGCAATAATTGGAGAAGCGGAGAGTTTGGTCATATGGTGATCCATCCGGAGGGCCGCAAATGCTATTGTGGAAAAAAAGGATGTGTGGATGCCTACTGTTCAGCACTTCGGTTAGCAGATATGGAAGATGGTATACTGGAAAAATTCTTTGTTCATTTGAAGGAAGGAAGCGAAGAACATAAAAAAGTATGGGAAGAGTATATGGAGAATCTGGCTCTTACCGTAGATAACCTTCGAATGATCTTCGATATGGATGTAGTGCTGGGCGGTTATGTAGGATGCTATATGGAGCCCTATATTCCGGAACTGCAAAAGAGGCTTTCAGAATTGGATATTTTCGAAAGACGCGGTAATTATGTGAGAGCGTGTGGATGCCGCAGTGAAGCTTCCGCATTTGGAAGTGCAATTTATCAAATGGAGAAGTACATTGAATCAATATAAATGTTCTCTGTAGGTTTTGAAAAAAACTTGTGCAAAATGTATAAAAAACAATTTAATATTTTGTTTGTTATTACATCTTGCATAAAAATGGTACAAGGAATATAATTACAACAACATTTATAAAACACCTTTACAAAACTAAGGCAGGGACGATTGCTAACGGGTAATGCTAGCAACCATATTCAGAAGGAGGAAGACGAAGATGGGAATTATTGAAAAAATGAGACTGGACGGAAAGGCAATCTATGTAACAGGAGCTGCAAGCGGAATCGGAAAAGCAGCAGCTACAGCATTCGCAGAGGCAGGAGCAGATGTAGCGATTGTTGATATCAACATAGAAGGCGCTGAAAAGGTTGCAAAAGAAATCGCAGAAGCTACAGGATCTAAAACGATTGCAATCCAGTGTGATGTAACGAAGCAGGATCAGGTAGAAGCAATGGTTGCGAAGGTTGTTGATACATATGGAAAGTTAGATGCATGTTACAATAACGCAGGAATTGCATTGAATGTTGAAGCTGAGAATATGACATATGAGCAGTGGAGCAAAGTTATTGATATTAACTTAAACGGTGTATTCCTCTGTGCGACAGCAGCAGGAAGACAGATGCTGAAACAGGGTTATGGTTCTATTATCAATACAGCATCTATGTCAGGACACATTGTAAATGTTCCTCAGCCACAGTGTGCATACAATGCTTCTAAAGCAGGAGTTATCATGCTGACAAAATCACTGGCAATTGAGTGGGCGAAAAAAGGTGTACGTGTAAACTGCATCAGCCCAGGATATATCGGAACAGACTTGATCATGAACGCTGAGCATTTGAAACCGCTGATTGAGCAGTGGAATGCTATGGCTCCAATGGGAAGACTTGGAAAACCGGAAGAGCTTCAGGCAGTTTTAGTATACCTGGCAGGAGATGCAAGTACATTTACAACAGGTTCTGATATCGTGGTGGATGGAGCATTTACTTGTTTCTAAGAAACCATGTAATGAAGATAGCTAAAGCGAAAGCTATAAAATAATCAAATTCATAAGGAGGAAAGATTATGAAGAAAAAAGTTTTAGCAGCCATTCTGTGCGTGGCTATGGTAGCATCCATGATGATCGGATGTACCACAAAATCACCTACATCTGGTGGAGATGACAAGAAAGATGATGGAAAAGGTGGTAAAAAGATTGGTATCACAATTCAGAACTATGAGAACGCTTACTGGGCTGGTGTTATGAGTAAGCTGGAACAGATTCTGAAAGACGAAGGATATGACGCAACAATCGTTGGTTGTGAAGAGAACTCTGCAAAACAGATCGAGCAGATTGAGAACTTTATCACATCCGGATGTGATCTTATCATGGTTCATCCTAATGATGCTGACGCAGTAGAAGAGGTTTGCGGACGTGCATTAGATGAAGGTATCAAAGTAATGTGCTGGGATAACCCGATGGAAAACACAACAGCTAACTGGGTTCTTGACAATACAGAACTTGGAAAAGAAATCGGTAAAACAGCAGCAGCTTTCATTAACGAACACTACACAGCTGACAACAAAGCTCAGGTATGTGTAATGGGTAAACCAGATACACAGGTTCTGTTAGAGAGACAGAATGGTATCGAAGCTGGTCTTAAAGAGAACTGTAAAGACAACTACGAAATCGTAGCTACAATTGACGGTGTTGTTAATAACGAAGTTCAGTCTAAAGCTGAATCTGTACTTCAGGCTAACCCAGATTGTAAAGTATGGGTAGGTGTTGGTGCAGGAGCTATGATCGGTTCTAACACAGCTCTTCTTGCTAAATACGGCGGAGCTGGCAAGATTCCTGAGGATTGTGGAGTTATCACAACAGACGTTACTTCTGAGCAGTTAGACTCTCTGGAAGCTGGCGATGAAGCAGTAAGAGCTATCGTTGGATTCGAAGGATCTAACACAGATACAGCACAGGCTTGTTTCGAAATGTTCAAGAGAATTTTAGACGGAGAAGACTTCTCTGCAGATAAGAACGTATACAGACCTACAATGGAAATCAACGCTGACAATATCGCTGAGATTCAGAAGGGAATGTAATTCAGTTTTAAACTAGGAAATAGCACAGATGAGATGGAGGCGGCATGAACCGCCTCCAAATAATATAATCACGGGGGACGAATATGAGCGAAGAATATGTATTACAATTACAGCATATAAGAAAAGAATACCCGGGTGTTGTTGCGCTGTCAGATGTTACTCTGGAATTGAAAAAAGGTGAGATTCTCGCTCTTATCGGAGAGAATGGTGCCGGAAAATCAACATTGATCAAATGCTGTTCAGGAGCAGTTATACCTACTTCTGGCGACATCATAGTCAATGGGAAAACATTTAAGAGTATGACGCCTCAGCTTGCGGCGGAGAATGGAATCGCAATTATTTATCAGGAATTCAACAATGTAAAGGAATTATCTGCTGCAGAGAACTTGTTTTTGGGTAGACCAATTAGAAAAGGAATTGTTGTAGATAAGAAAGCAATGGAAGAAGAGGCGGCAAAAGCCTTCGAACGTTTACATATTAAAATCAATCCAAAATCTCTTATGAAAGACCTGACTGTTGGATACCAACAGATGGTTGAGATTGCAAAAGCGATCCAGCAGGATGCAAAAATCCTGATCATGGACGAACCTTCTGCACCTTTAACAAGCGCAGAAGTAGAAAGTATGTTTGAAGTGGTAGAACTCCTTAGAAAACAGGGAGTATCTATTATATATATCTCTCACAGACTGGAAGAGATCTATCGTTTGTCAGATCGAATTCTTGTTCTGCGAGATGGTGAATATGTCAAGACGTTGATTACAAAGGACAGCCATGTGCAGGAGTTGATTCAGCTGATGGTTGGACGTGAATTGACAGAAAGTTATCCACCGAGAAAAGACTGTATTGACAAAAACGACGTTGTCCTGGAACTGAAAAATCTGACAGGCAATGGCGATAAGAATATTAGTTTAAAGCTTCACAGAGGAGAGATCCTTGGTCTTGGCGGACTGGTAGGAGCAGGACGTACAGAGCTTGCAGAGATGATCTTTGGAGCAGTACATAAGGAATCCGGACAGATGTTCTTTAAAGGAAAAGAAGTAAATCCGAAGAGTCCTAGAGAAGCAATTGATCTTGGAATTGCGCTTGTTCCGGAAGACCGGAAACGTCATGGAGCAATGCTTGGCATATCTATTAAAAATAATATCAATATGCCGATTTATAAAAAGAATTCAACACTCAGTGTGATCAATAAGAAGAAAGAGTGGAGTATTGCTGAGAAATACGAAAAGAATATGGCAATTAAAACTCCATCACTGAACCAGCTTGTTAAGAATCTAAGTGGTGGTAACCAGCAGAAAGTAATCCTTGGAAGATGGCTTGCAGCGGATTCGGAAGTGATTATCTTTGACGAACCTACACGTGGTATTGATGTGGGCGCCAAATATGAGATCTATAAATTAATGAATGACCTGGTTGAGAACCAGGGCAAGGCAATCCTGATGATTTCTTCTGAAATGGAAGAATTGATGGGTATGTCTGATAGAATTATTGTACTGTCTGAAGGAAATATGACCGGCGAACTCAACAAGGATGAGTTTAGTCAGGAAACGATTATGGCGCATGCATCCGCGGCCAGTGTTGAGGAGGGCTAATAATGAAAGAGAACAAAATTACAAATCAATTAAAAGACAAAGCGATCTGGCTTGTACTTGTAATACTGGTAATTGCATTTACGATCGCAAACGAGAGATTTATCAATCCAAACAATATCCTTACATTGTTACGTCAGGTTTCTATGTATGGTATCGCATCTATCGGTATGACATTTGTTATCTTACTTGGTGACATTGACCTGTCTACTGGTACTGTAATTTCTTTTGTAAATATTTTATGTGCACACATGATGGTTAATATGGGTATGAACCCTGTAATCGCTGTTCTTATCTCACTGGTTGCTTCTACTTTGATCGGTGTGTTAAATGGTTTCATGGTAGCTACTGTAGGTATCCCGGCAATCATCGCAACATATGCGACACAGACTGCATTTATGGGAATTGCGCTTATTATGTGTGGTGGTATGCCGATCAGTGGATTCTCTAAAGGCTTTGCTATGATTGGTCAGGGTTATGTCGGTGTTATTCCGATCCCTGTAATCATTATGGCTGTATGTTTTGCAATTGGATCATTCATTCTTAACAAAACTTATTTCGGACGTTATTTCTATGCTGTAGGTGGTAACGTGGAAGCTGCAAGACTTTCCGGTATCCTTGTTAACAAAATCAAGTACCTGGTATTTGCAATATCCGGATTCTTTGCAGGACTTGCTGGTATCGTAATGCTGTCCCGTACAAACTCTGGTAATACATCTGCAGGTGCTGATGGATTTGAGTTTGAAGTTATTACTTGTGTAGTTCTCGGTGGAGTATCTATCACAGGTGGTTATGGTAAGATGTCAGGTGTTGTAGCAGGTACATTTATTATCGGTGCTCTGAAAAATGGTATGGTGCTTATGGATGTTAACTCCTATGCACAGAAGATCGTTATGGGTATCGTACTGGCTCTGGCTGTTGGCTTCGATTGCTTCCAGAAGAGAAAAAGAGATAAAGCTTAAGAATTTAAGTATAAGAATTATGATAACAAATCCCAGCAGATATTCCTATTTGCTGGGATTTTGTACATACTAAAGAGAAATTGTGTGTGTCAAGGAGGAAAGTGCAATGAAGAAAATCCAGGCATTACCGCTGAGTAGAGAAGCATTCGCGCCATTTGGAGAATATTATGATATGCTTCATCCAGATGGATACGCATTAGAAGGGGAAATTCATAAATTTTATCCGGACCGGCTCAGTGAATCATCGGTTACTCGAGTAGGATATTCCCCGATTGAAGTCAGGAAAGAAGATCGTATGATTATAAAGGCAGTGGAATATCACACGACAACATCTGAGTTGATACTGCCGCTGAATGATGATATGATAATACATGTAGGACCTGCATCGGGCGGGCAGACGGTAACAGAATTTACGAAAGCATTTGTTGTTCCGCAAGGTACATTAGTGAAGATTAATACAGCAATCTGGCATTTGGCGCCACTTCCGGTAAATGAGGAAATACTTCATGCCATAATCATTCTTCCGGAGTGTACGTACGCCAATGATTGTACAGTGGTACAACTAAGTGATGCGGAGCAGTTTGAAATAGAGAGGTAAGAAACTCTCCGGAGGAAAAGAGAGCGTATGGAAAGAGAAAAATTAAGTGCCAATGAAATTAAAATTCAAAACAGACAGCGGATTTATCAATTTATCCGTGAGAACTATCAAGTGTCCAAACAGGATGTGGTAGTGGGATTACAGCTTAGTCTCCCGACAGTTACCCAGAATTTGGAGTATTTAAGAAATCTTGGCTTGATTGATACATCAAAGAAAATTCGGAATACAGGTGGGCGTAATGCGATGGCATATACGTATGTTGCCGATGCGAGGATGGCGATCGGTGTGTATTTGTCTGCAAATCATATGGGTGTAGTGGCGTTAAATCTGTCTGGAGAAGTAGTTTGTCATTTGAGAGAAAGCGTGGCATTTGATTTAGATGACGATGCTTATTTGCAAAAGATAGGAAGATCGGTAGAGGAGATTAAACAGAAGGCGGCAATTTCTGACGATCAGCTTCTGGGTGTAGGAATAGCGGTTCCGGGCTTGATTTCCAATGACGGTGAATCGGTAACTTATGGGCTGACGCTTGGTTTTACAGGAAAAACAAGGTCGCAGATTGCAAAATATATTCCATATCCAACCAGAATCGTACATGATTCCTATGCTGCGGGCTATATGGAAACATGGATAGACGGTCAGGTGAAGAATGCATTTTATATTAGCTTGAGCAATAGTATTGGCGGCGCGATGATCATTGACAATGCCATTTATGAGGGAGACAGTCTCAAGGGCGGTGAGATCGGACATATGACGGTTGTGCCGGAGGGCGGAGAATTGTGTTATTGTGGGAAAAGAGGATGCTTTGACACGTTGTGCCGTGCAAGTAATCTGGACTGTTATACAAATGGAAATTTGGAAGAATTTTTCCGGCTTCTTGAAAACGGAGATAAAGGGGCAGCAGAGCTTTGGGAGAAATATCTGGATGATCTGTCTTTGTCGATACATAATATCCGAATTCTATTTGATGGAACCGTGATCTTAGGCGGATATGTAGGAGCATATATCGGTGATTACATGGAAGAGTTGAACCGAAGGGTGGACGATAGGAATCCATTTGGAGATAAAGCAGAAAACTATCTTCGTGCATGTCGCTATAAAGTGGAGGCAACAGCGGCGGGAGCAGCCATCTTTTTTGTGGATCACTTCTTGGAGAATGTTTAATATGATTATTTTGCGGAAGAGACATTGTGCAATATAACTAAAAAGATCGCAGATAATTCTTTGAATATGCAAATTGACAAAAGATTATCTACGGTTTATTATATAAATAACTTTTATAAAACAGCTTTATATAAGAGAAAAGGAGGAATAAAATGAACTATTTATTGGGTACGGATATCGGAACATCAGGAACAAAGACCATTCTGATGGATACGACAGGAAAATTAATCGCACAAGATCTGCAGGAGTATGACGTTTTGACTCCAAAGCCGTTGTGGGCAGAGCAGTGGCCGGATGTGTGGTATGAGGCAACCAAAGATTCTATCCGTAATACAGTTGCGAAAGCAGCAGAGGCTGGAGTAAAAGCGGATGAGATTAAAGGAATTGCAATCAGTGGATTGTATGGAGGTTCAGGAATTCCGTTAGATGAAAATATGAAACCAATTCGTCCTTGTATGATCTGGATGGACAGAAGAGCGGATGAAGAGACGAAGTGGGTACTGGATCATATTGGAGAAGAAAAGCTGTTAGAGATTACACATAATGGTGCAGATCCATACTACGGATACACGAAGATTTTGTGGATGAAGAACCATGAACCTGAGAATTGGGCAAAAACAAAACTGTTTCTTCCTCCAAATGACTATGTGATTTATCATTTGACAGGAGAAATTGCAATTGATTATTCTTCAGCCGGAAATATTGGCGGAATTTTCGATATGAATCAGCGGACATGGTCAGAAGAATTGATGGATGCGATGGGAATCCCAATGTCTATGATGCCTCAGAGAATTGTAGAGTCTACAGATATTGTTGGCGGCATGACGAAAGAAGCAGCAGAAGATCTTGGCCTGTGGGAAGGACTTCCGGTTATTGCAAGTGGTATCGACTGTGGCGCAGCGAATATCGGTCTTGGTGTATTTGAATCGGGTGTATATGCAGCTGCTATCGGAACATCTATGTGTGGTGCGTTGATCTCTGACAAGCCGGTAGAAGGAAAAGGTCTGATTGTATGGCCATATTTATATGATGCAAAAAATCTTTCATACTATTTCGCCGGAGGCAATACTGCCGGTGCGATTGTAAAATGGTTCAGAAATACATTGTGTCAGTGGGAAATTGAAAACCAGAAGAATGGCGGACCGAATCTCTATGATGTTTTGAATGGACAGGCAGAACAGATTCCGGCAGGAAGTGAAGGACTGGTAGTACTTCCTTACTTTATGGGAGAGAGAAGTCCGATTTGGGATTCTGATGCAAAAGGAACGATTGTAGGATTATCATTAGCGCATACAAAAGGTCATATTTATCGTGCATTTTTAGAAGCAGTTGCCTACTGCCTGCGTGATGCGATGGAGGCAACGGGAAGCGATCTCGGAGATCACATTTTGATTGCAGGAGGCGTTACCAAGTCAAAAGTATGGCGTCAGATTTTCGCAGATGTAACGGGTTACCCGGTTGTATGCCCGATTTATGATGTGGAAGCTAACATGGGAGATGTTATGCTGGCAGGAATCGGTACAGGTCTTCTTACTTATGAGGAAGTAAAGAAATGGCAGGTTCTGGATGACAAGATTATGCCGAACAAAGAAGCACATGAGAAGTATAATGAATACTTCAAGCTCTACAAGAGCATTTATCAGCACTTAAAAGATGATATGAAACAGCTGACGAAAATTCGTTAGTCATAGATGGAAATGAAAAGAGCTGTCGAGTGATCGACAGCTTGAAACAGGGACAGGGAGCACTCGTATGAGTTGTATCTGTCCCTGTTTTTTGAATAAAGATATCTGCTTTGGAATGAGTATTATTGATTCTTGCGTGGAATTATTTGGCTTTTCAGTAAAAGAAGGAACATGAAAATGAAAAGAAATAATAATCCCGGAAGAAGAATGCCGAATTTCAGTCCGAAATATGTATTTATGATTCCCATGAACCAGGGTCCGAACATTCCCCCAAGACCACCAAAGGCAAAGTAAAGTCCCTGCACTCTTCCGGCATTTCCGCACGGGAGAGAGGAGAGCATTGCAGTGACGGTAGGGAATACGATCGAATAAAACAGTCCGGAGCAGGCAAGGATCATAGACAGTGGCCCCGGACTTATGAGACCGGCAAAAATACAAATGGAAACACCCAAAGACGCAAATACTGTGCTGGTGAAACGGCCGATACGGTCAATAAACAAGCTGCCGACAAATCGTCCGAATGTCATCGTAATATAGAAAAAGGACAGTAATTGTGCGCTTTTTATGGAAGCATAATTGTGTTCGGTGATATAAAACTCAACCAGCCATGTGGTAAGTCCCATTTCGGCTGCCATGTACATAAAATTAATGAGGTACATAAGTACAAAGTCTTTTCGAAAGAATTGGATAGAACCCTTCGGATAATCTGAGACAGGGGGGCCTGAATGAGAGTTACCCTCGTCGGTATTCTGACGTCCGGGAACCCGTAAGGATATAAAGTAAAGTGCGATCGGTATCAGCAATATCAGCCCTGTATAATATACAAATCTCCAGGAGTGCCCTGCATGGAGCAGGCGGCCTGCGAGGAATGGAGAGAGAATGGCACCGATTCCGGACATGGCAGACAGCATATTTAAATAACGCCCCTTTTTTTCCGGATAATATGTGGTGATAATATTGCTTCCGCACAATTCCAGAGTTCCCAGTCCGAAACCGATAAAGAGGATAAACAAAAATAAAAAGGGCAAAGTAGAGACGGAAGCATAGCCGGCTGTTCCGATGATCATGCTTGCAGCGGCAAGGATCAGTGTCGCGCGGTGTCCAAGCTGGTCAATGAAGATTCCAGTAATAAAAGTAGACAGAAAATATCCGCTGTATTGGCCTAAAATGATAGTTCCTCCAAGAGAATAATTGAGATTGAGATCTTTTAACAGCGTAGAAAGGGTGGAACCCTTCAGACTGTCAAAGAGTCCAAATAAAAAGAGACAAAAAAAACTCGCAAGAGTGAAAGCGGTTTTGCTATTCCATCTATGAATTGCTCTGCTTCGCATTATAATACCTCCGTGGTGAAATAAAGAAAATCTTGAGATAACTCTATTAATGTTATCATATCAGATTTTAGGAGTAAAAACAACGAAAAACAAGATATAAATAATTTGAATTATGTTGGGTTATGTGATAAAATGAAGAAAACAAACAAAAAACAATATTAAAAAGAGCTAAAAATCAACAAAACCCAAAAAGCAACAAAACAAAAATCAAAGGAGGATCATTATGAAGAGCGAGTTGGAAATCAAACAGGAGATGTGTGAGATCGGAAGACGTGTCTATAACAGAGGCATGGTCGCAGCAAATGATGGGAATTTTTCGGTGAAATTGAGTGAGGATGAGTATTTGTGTACTCCTACCGGAGTAAGCAAAGGATTTATGACGCCGGAATACATCTGTAAAGTGAACGCGAAAGGAGAAGTTCTTGAAGCTAACGAGGGATTTCGCCCATCCTCTGAGGTGAAGATGCATATGCGGATTTATCAGGAGCGTCCGGATGTAAATGCTGTTGTACATGCGCATCCGATGTATGCAACTACTTTCGCAATTGCAGGAGAAGCATTGATGGACCCGATCATGCCGGAAGCAGTAATCTTCCTTGGAGGCGTGCCGCTTGCAAAATACGGGACACCATCTACGATGGAAATCCCGGATTCTATTCAGGAATTTTTACAGGATTACGATGCAGTGCTTTTAGAAAATCATGGTGCTCTTACATATTCCGATACCTTACTGAATGCATATCATCGCATGGAATCTGTCGAGTTTTATGCACGTTTAATGTATCAGGCAAGAATGCTCGGAGGTCCGAAGATCATTCCGCCAAATAAAGTGGAAGAACTGAATGAAATTCGCAGAAGTATGAATCTTCCAGGAAGACACCCGGCTGTGAAATAGCATTTGATCTACAGGTGAGTCGGGAAAAAGGAGGAACAAACATGGGGAAATATTATCTTGCTGTGGATATAGGAGCGTCCAGTGGGCGCCATATTCTGGCAGAACTCCGGGACGGACAGATGATTTTGCAGGAGGTTCACCGATTTCAAAATGGAATGGAAGAGAAAAACGGAGCTCTTTGTTGGGATATAGAGCATTTGTTTTCTGAGATTAAGGCAGGAATGAAAAAGTGCAGAGAGATTGGAAAGATTCCGGTGTCCGTATCTGTAGATACGTGGGGAGTTGATTTTGTATTATTGGATGAAAAAGATCAGGTGATCGGAGATACTGTGGGATATCGGGATCGGCGGACGGAAGGGATGGAGCACAAAGTAGAAGCTGTGATTACGCAGGAAGAACTATATCGTCGTACAGGAATCCAGAAACAGTCCTATAATACAATCTACCAGCTGCAGGCGATCAAAGAAAAGCATCCGGAACAGTTGGAAAAAGCAGAAAACATGCTTATGCTGCCGGATTACTTCCACTTTTTACTGAGCGGTGAGAAAAAAATGGAATATACGATTGCGTCTACAAGTCAGATGCTTGATGCCAAAACAGGAGACTGGGACTGGGAGTTGATCGAAAAATTAGGATTTCCAAAGAAGATCTTCCGGTCTGTAGAGATGCCGGGAACATTAGAAGGGCATTTGAGAAAGGAAGTACAGGAAGAGGTCGGATATGATTGTGCGGTTGTACTTCCGGCATCTCACGATACAGGATCAGCAGTGCTTGCAGTTCCGGCTGAAGGAGACGATGTGGTTTATATAAGTTCCGGCACATGGTCTTTAATGGGCGTTGAACGAAAAGAGCCGGATTGTTCACTGGAAAGTATGAGAGCAGACTTTACAAATGAAGGCGGATATGAGCACAGATACCGTTACCTGAGAAATATCATGGGCTTATGGATGATACAGTCGGTGAAAAAAGAGTTCAAAGAAGAGTTGAGCTTTGCGCAAATCTGTGAACGGGCAGAACAAGAACAGATCGCTTCTATAGTAGATTGTAATGATGCATCATTTATGGCGCCGAAAAGTATGATACATGCCGTGCAGGATTTCTGTAAACGGACGAATCAGCAGGTGCCTGAAAGTGTTGGTGAGATTGCAGCTGTTATCTATAATAGCCTTGCCAGATGTTACGCAGACACACTGACGCATTTAGAAGAACTGACCGGAAAATATTATGATACGGTCTATGTAGTGGGCGGCGGATCGAATGCGGATTACCTGAATAAATTAACCGCAAAATTTACAGGAAGAAAAGTATCCGCAGGACCGGGCGAAGCTACTTCTATCGGAAATATTGCAGTTCAGATGCTTCGGGACGGTATGTTTGAAGACCTGGATACAGCAAGAGCCTGTATACGGAAATCTTTTGGTATAAGGATGTACGAATAAAATGCAAAATTTGGGACGGAGTTTAAAAAAGCTCCGTCCATTTTTTTTATAAAAATCAAAAAACCACACAAAAACAACAATTAAATGTTGATTTATCGTTGAATAAGTGGTAGTATTTCAATAGAAACAACATTCTTTGTGTGGAATATTGTTGAAACCTATGTGGACAGTCAGGAAAAGGAGGTGCCTGAATGCTTGCGATTGAGAGGCGAAATCGCATATTGGAGAAGCTTCAAAAGGATAAGCGGGTAGTGGTCAGCGAGTTGAGCCGTTTATATCAGGTGTCGGAAGAAACCATTCGTCGGGATTTGGAGAAACTGGAGAATGATGGATTGGTGATCAAAAGCTATGGGGGAGCAGTTTTAAACGAACATAGTATTTTTGATCTTCCGTTTAACATTCGTAAGAATCAGATGATTGTGGAAAAACAGAGGATCGCGTCTATGATTGCAGATATGGTCCGAGATGGAGAAGCAATTATGCTGGATGCGAGTTCTACAGCTGCGTATGTGGCAAGAGAGCTAAAAGGGAAAAAAGAAGGGCTTACGATCATTACGAATTCAGTGGAAATAATTCTTGAGCTATTTGATGTGCCGGAGTGGAATGTAATTTCGACCGGTGGGGTGTCGAGAGAAAAATCATTTGCGCTTGTGGGGCCGAATACGAATCGGATGATTAGCTCTTACCATGTGGACAAAGCGATCATTTCCTGCAAAGCAATGAATCTGGGTATCGGAATGATGGATTCAGATGAACAGGATGCATGCAGTAAACGGTTAATGTTGAATGCGGCAAAGGAGCGTATATTGGTAGCAGACCATTCCAAATTTGACAAAATGGCATTTGCAAAAGTAGCAGAGTGGACGGAACTGACAAAGGCAGTGACAGACAAGGAGCCGTCCAGAGATTGGCTGAAGGAATTTGAACGTTTGCGGATTGATTGTGTTTATCCGGAAAAAATGTAACATATTAAATATAAGATAAATAGGAGGAAAAAAATATGGCATTAGTAACTTCAGAAAAAATGTTGGCAGACGCACAGAAAGGTAATTATGCAGTAGGCGCTTTTAACGTGGAAAACATGGAGATGGTAAAAGCGGTTCTTGCAGCAGCAGAAGAATTACACGCACCGGTTATGCTGCAGACAACCCCATCAACTGTAAAATATGGAACAATGGAAACTTTTGCGGCTATCGTTGCGGCGGAAGCAAAGAAAGTATCTGTTCCGGTATGTTTGCATCTGGATCATGGAAATAGTTTTGAACTGGCTGTTCAAGCAATGAAAGCAGGATATACTTCTGTTATGATCGACGGTTCCCATGAGGATTTAGAAGGCAATATTGCAATTACAAAGAAAGTTGCAGATGTGGCAAAGGCATTTGGTGTGCCGGTAGAAGCTGAACTTGGAAAAGTGGGTGGAAAAGAAGATGATCTGGAAGCAGAAGCAGATACAAATACAGATCCACAGGAAGCGAAAGAGTTTGTAGAGAGAACAGGGGTTACTTCTCTTGCGATCGCAATCGGAACAGCACATGGCTTCTATGCAGGAACACCGGTTTTAGATAAAGAGCGTGT
Source organism: Dorea sp. CAG:317 (assembly GCA_000433535.1). Lineage (GTDB taxonomy): Bacteria > Bacillota > Clostridia > Lachnospirales > Lachnospiraceae > Dorea_D. The sequence goes on along the minus strand of FR892671.1, from coordinate 81,391 downwards.
GTCTGATGTGAAAAACCTTGTCTCTGTGCCATTGGTTCTTCACGGAGCATCCGGCCTTAGCGAAGAAGATGTAAAAGAATGTGTGGCAAGAGGAATGTGTAAGGTGAACTTTGCAACAGAACTTCGAGTAGCATATACAGATGCATGTAAGAAATTGCTTGCAGAAAAGCCGGAGACATTTGATCCGAAGAAGCTTGGTGTTGTAGCTATGGAAGCTGTAAAAGAAACAGTAAAAGGACGCATGAAAATGTGCGGATGTGAAGGAAAAGCAGAATAATTCATACATAGGAGGTCGCTATGAAGCAATATTTACTGGGAATTGATATTGGAACAAGCGCCTGCAAGATTGCAATATTTGACGGAGACGGACGAGTGATTGCCAGCGGAAACGGAGATTATCCGGTGTATTATCCGCAGGCAGGATGGGCAGAGCAGAATCCGGAAGAGTGGTGGTCTGCTGTTTGCCGGGCAGTGCGTGAAACACTGGAAAAAGGAAAGGTAAATCCAGGGGAAATAGCAGGAATCGGAATTGACGGACAGAGCTGGTCAGCAATCCCGATGGATAAGAACGGAGAGGTGTTAACAAATACGCCGATCTGGATGGATACACGAGCAGCGGATATCTGTGAAGAAGTGGGGCGTGAAGTAGGGGAAGACAGGATTTTTGACGTATGTGGAAATCCGTTCAAACCATCTTATACAACCCCGAAGATATTGTGGTATAAAAAATATTTACCTGATGTGTATAAGAAGACTTATAAAGTACTTCAATCCAACAGTTTTATTGCGTATAAACTGACAGGAGAATATACACAGGAATTGTCACAAGGCTATGGGCTGCACTGTTTTGATATGCGTCGTGGCACATGGGATATGGATATGTGCCGGGAATTAGGAATTGAGCCGGGGATGCTTCCGGACATTTTCCCTTGTCATCAGGTAGTGGGGAAAGTAACGGCGAAAGCAGCGGCTGAATGTGGATTGATGGAAGGAACACCGGTAACAGCAGGAGCCTTGGATGCGGCTTGTGGTACCCTGGGAGCCGGAGTTGTTCATCCCGGAGAAACGCAGGAGCAGGGTGGTCAGGCCGGCGGAATGAGTATTTGTATGGATACATACAAAGCAGATAAAAGGCTGATCTTGAGTTACCATGCGGTTCCGGGACAGTGGATTCTTCAGGGAGGAACTGTCGGTGGCGGAGGCGTGATGCGCTGGATGGAGAAGGAGTTTGCTGATTACGAGCGAATAAAAGGAGCAGAACTGGGAAAGAGTTCGCTGGAATTATTTAACGAGATTGCGGCGAAAGTGTCTCCGGGAAGTGACGGCGTCGTATTCCTGCCATATATGTCCGGTGAGAGATCACCAATCTGGGATCCATATGCAAAAGGCGTATTTTATGGATTGGATTTCAGTAAGACAAAAGGACATTTTGTCAGAGCCGCTATGGAAGGTGTTGCATTATCACTTCGGCATAATCTTGATGTTGCAGAGCAGGCAGGAGCAACGGCAAGTGAACTGCGTGCAATGGGAGGTTCTGCAAATTCTCTCCTTTGGACACAGATCAAGGCTGACGTGACAGGCAAAAAGATCATTGTACCGTCTTCTGATACTGCGACAACACTTGGTGCAGTGATTCTGGCAGGAGTTGGAATCGGTATGTACAATAGTTTCGAAGAAGCGGTAGAGCGTACCGTGGAGATTAAAAGAACACATGAGCCAAATCCGGAAATGAAACCGGTGTATGATAAAAATTATGAGACCTATCTTCAACTGTATGAACAGCTGAAGAGTGTGATGGGAAGAAAGGAGTAAGGAAAAATGAAAGCAGCAGTTGTATGTGCAAATGAAGATGTGCAATATTTGGATTATGAGGAGCCAAAAGTAGAGCCGGGAACCGTGAAGGTGAAAGTGAAAGCTTCCGGAATCTGTGGATCTGATATTCCGAGAGTGTTGCATAACGGAGTACATTTTTATCCGATCGTTCTGGGACATGAGTTTTCAGGAGATGTTGTGGAAGTTGGCGAAGGAGTGACAACTGTAAAAGTAGGAGATCGTGTGTCAGGAGCACCGCTTCTTCCATGTATGAAATGTGACGACTGCCAGAACGGAAACTTCTCATTGTGTAAACATTATAGCTTCATCGGTTCAAGACAACAGGGAAGTAATGCCGATTATGTGGTAATACCGGAACAGAATGCAGTTGTATTTGATCCAAGTATTTCTTATGAGCAGGGCGCAATGTTTGAGCCTTCAACAGTAGCGCTCCACGGAGTCCTTCAGAATGATTACAAGGGCGGAGAATGTGTGGCAGTTCTCGGCGGCGGAACTATTGGAATGTTCACTATGCAGTGGGCAAAGATCTTTGGTTCGAAGAAGGTAGTTGTCTTTGATATCAGTGATGAGAGACTTGAGCTTGCGAAGAAGCTTGGCGCAGACGAAGTTGTAAATACAATGGAAGATGGCTATATGGAAAAAGCTATGGAAATCACAGGGGGAAAAGGTTATGGCTATGTGTTTGAAACAGCCGGTCAGGTTCCGACTATGCATATGGCATTCGAGTTGGCTGCCAATAAAGCACACGTATGCTTCATTGGAACACCACATGTAGATCTTACATTTACACCGAAAATGTGGGAGAATATGAACCGGAAAGAGTTTAAACTTACCGGATCATGGATGTCTTATAGCTCACCGTTTCCTGGAAAAGAATGGCAGTTGACAGCGCATTATTTTGCAACGGGACAGCTGAAGTTTGATCCTGGATTTATTTACAAGAAGATGCCAATGAGCCAGGCGCAGGAAGCTTTTCAGATGTTTAAGACACCGGGGCTTGTAAAGGGAAAAGTACTGTTAATGAATGAAGAGTAGGAGGAAGTCATGATATTGACAGTTACGCTGAATGCAGCGATTGATAAAAGATATGTAGTGGAAGAATTTAAGGTAGGAGAAGTAAATCGGGTAAAAGAATGTGCATATGTGCCCGGAGGAAAAGGGCTCAACGTGTCCAAGCCGGTAGCTGTTGCAGGCGCAGAGGTTGTGGCAACAGGATTTGTGGGAGGACATGCAGGTAACTATATCGAGGCTTCTCTCAAAGACTATCATGTGAACAGTGCTTTTTATCATTTGGAGTCAGAGAGCCGTTCCTGCATTAATATCTGGGATGAAAAGAACTGTGTCCAGACAGAATTTTTAGAGCCTGGATTTACTGTTTCGGAAGAAGAGTTTTTGGGATTTTTGGAAAAATTCAAAGAATTGGTGAAAAAAGCGGATGTTGTAGCAATGTCCGGAAGCGTTCCGAAAGGATTGGATGGAACAGCATATCAGAAACTTGTAAAAGTTGTGAAAGATGCCGGTAAAAAGGTGATTCTGGATACTAGCGGAAAGCTGCTTGAGATGGGAATCGAAGCGTGTCCGACGATGATCAAGCCGAATATTGATGAAATTCGAATGTTGACAGGTAAAGACTGTAATGAGATTGATGAGATCATTGAAGCGGCAAAAGAGATTCACGCAAGAGGCGTAGAAGTTGTAGCAGTTTCTCTGGGAGCAGATGGTTCCTTAGCAGTCAGTGACGAAGGAGTATTTCGTGCGATTGTTCCGAGAATTGACGCGGTAAATACAGTGGGATGCGGAGATTCTATGATTGCCGGATTCGCACTCGGATTTGCAGAAGGGCTGAGTATAGAAGAAACACTCCGGAAGGCCAGCGCAATCTCTGCGGCGGCAGCGTTAAGAGAAGAGACCGGATATTTTGTGATGGAAGATATGGAGAGACTGTATCCGCAGATTAAAATTGAAAAAATGTAATTGTTAATGAGGATGGGTTTTGAACACCTGTCCTCATTTTGCGTTTTGCAAAACAGCATAGCATATTTACTAGAAACGGCATGCTTTTTTTGTTAAAAATTCATATTGCACGCTTAATGGTATTGTTATACAATACCATTAAGAAGATGAGTTTATATTTATAGATAAGATGAGATATAGAGGAATAAAGAATGGGAAAAGAAGCGGCAGAACTTAGATATTTGGAACTGAAAAATGAGTTGTGCAAAAAAATATACGAGGGTGTCTATCAAAGCGGAGAACGTATTCCATCAGAACGGCAGCTGGCAGAAGAATATGGAATGAGCCGTATTACGGTAAGAAGAGCATTGGAGCTTTTGGAAGAGGATGATCTGATCGTCAGAGAAGTCGGAAATGGAACGAAAGTGACGCTTAAAAATTATGGGAATCGGAATCTCATGGATGTAATCGCATTAGTGGCGCCTTCTAAAAATCCGTTCTTTGTACGGTTTATCGCGGAGTTTCAAAAATGTGCGTGGGAACAGGATACGCTGCTTTTGTATGTGGAAGTTCCGGAATACACATCATTGGAGGACTGTCTCTACCGCTTGTATTGTAAAGATATTCGGAATGCGGTTGTGTGGCCGGATGACCAGAGAGTGGATGAGGAAAAGCTTCTTAGGCTTCGCAGTATCGGTATGAATCTGGTGTTTTTTGATACGGATGCCGCACATCCTTTTGCGGACAGTGTTTTTTTGGATAACAAGGATGCGGTGGAAACACTTCTGCGAGCAGGTGATGCATTTGAAGAATTCATGTATGTTGGATGGGACAATCTGTATGTCAGCAATATCCGAAAACGTGAAGAGGCATATCGAAAAATTCATCCCGATGGGAAAGTCGAAAATGTTCCGTGGAAGCGAGATCGAAGGATTGAGAGGGAATCTCTGGAACGAATAAAAGAATTGACAGAAAAGATGGAAAACGGTCTTATCCTGTGCGGGGCAGGAGAGATTGGAATGCAAGTGTTAGAATTTCTGACAGAGCAAAACGAATTTGAACCTTCCGAGAAACGGCCGAAGGTAACATTGGCGGTCATTGATGAATTTGAGGGTGCGAAGAAATATTCGTTTCTTCTTTACAATCAAGACTTGCAGGCAAGTGCAGAAAAGATTTTCGAATGCTTGAAATGTCAGATAGAAGAAGGCGCGAAATGGAAAGCGAGAATATGTCCGGTAAAAGGACATTTTGAAAAGATATCCAGTGGGGAGTAGAATTTTTATACCCAGAATGGTTATATATAACAATACCAATAGAAAGGCGGAAAATAGAGATGGAAAGAGTAAACCCAGAATTAGTACCTCAGAGAACATTGAGTAACAAAATGGTGATTCCGGGAATCGGTATGGGAACCTTTGGAAATGATAAGTATACTTCAGAGGAAGTTTCAAATGCAGTGTATGGAGCGATTCAAGCGGGATATCGTCTGTTTGACTGCGCAGCGGCATATGGAAATGAAAAAGATATCGGCACCGTGTTCTCAAAAGCATTTTCAGAAGGTCTTGTACAGAGACAGGATCTTACAATTATGACGAAAGTCTGGAACGATATGCATGGGAAGGGAGATGTGTTGGTTGCCTGTGCACAGAGTCTTCGAGATCTTGGGCTTTCCTATTTGGACATTTATATGGTTCACTGGCCGTATCCGAATTATCATGCACCGGGGGCGCATTTGGAAGGAAGAAATCCAGACGCAGTTCCATTTTCTGTAGAGGAATACATGGGTGTCTGGCGGCAGATGGAACGCTTGGTGGATCTTGGATTGGTAAAAAGTATCGGTATGTCGAATATGACAATTACAAAATTAAAACAGGTACTTCCGCTTTGCAGGATTCGTCCGACAGTACTGGAGATAGAAATTAATCCGACGTTCCAGCAGCCGAAATTATTTGATTATTGTAAAGAGCAAGGAATCTTGCCGATTGCATTTAGCCCATTAGGATCTCCATGCCGCCCGGAACGGGATACGGAACCGGACGATGTGGTAACATTTGAACTTCCCGAATTGAAAGAGATTGCAAAGGCACACGGATGTCATCCTGCAACAATCTGTGTAAAATGGGCGGTTCAAAGAGGACAGGTTCCGATTCCGTTTTCTATCTATGAAAATGAGTATGTGGGAAATTTGAGGTGTACGACCGAAGATTTTCTGACCAAGGATGAGATGGAGCGATTGAAAAAAGCAGATCGGAATCAGCGGTTAATAAAGGGAAAAGTATTTCTTTGGGAAGAAGCGAAAGATTGGCGGGACATCTGGGACGGAGAAGACGAATGGAATGAACTAAAACAACAATAAAAGTCGGAGGAAGAAAGAGATGAAAAAAATAAGAATCTTCCAGAAGGGCTTCAACTATTCGCAGGATGGACAGGGGAACCGTCTTGTTTATCACCTTCAAGGATGTAATATGAAATGTCCGTGGTGTGCGAATCCGGAAGGAATGAGAATGGAAGGGGCTCTTTATCTGGATAAAGATTGGATTCAAGATGAGCTTTGTCCGAAAGGCGCTGTAAAAGAAAAAGTGTTGGATCGTTCCATATGCGCGAAATGTAGCGGCAGGGAATGTCAGACTGTAAAATATAAAAATAAAGGACTTCGGTTATCATTTGAAGAATATACAACAGATGAAATCTTCGATGAGATTCTAAGGAGCAGTCCGATGTTCTATGACGGTGGAGGAGTAACATTTACCGGAGGAGAGGCAACCATGCAGTTTGATGCATTGAAAGAACTTTTGATTCGGCTTACAAAAGCGGGAGTTCATACGGTAATTGAAACGAACGGAGCGAATCCGAGGCTGCCGGAATTATTTCCGTATATTGATCAGCTGATCATGGACTGCAAACACCTGGATGCAAAAAAGCATATGGCATACACAGGGGTTCCTTTTGACATGGTTGATCGAAATTTGAAGCATGCGGCAGAAGTGCATAAACATCTGGATATCAGGATTCCGTTCATTGGCGGGGTAAATGACAGTGAAGAGGACATGGAGATGTTTACCCGATATTTAAAAGAGCTTGCGGGTGAAAATGTAACGGTTGAAATTTTGAAATACCATGAATTTGGAAAAAATAAATGGGAAGCATGCGGTATGAATTATCAAATGACAGAAAAAGCACATGTAACAATAGAACAGATTCAATATTTTCAGGAGAAGCTAAAAAAGAACGGAATACAATTAAAAAAGAGCTAATGGAAAGAAGGGAGACAGCAATGGAAGTAAAGGCAGTATTTCAGGCAGATCGGATTACGGATCTTGCGAAAAAAAGATTTCAGGAAGAGAGAGAGCTGAATCATTTGGAAGGATGGTTTCTGGCAAAAGAGATTCAGCGGGAATGTGATGAAACATATAAAAACGAAGAAGACTGTATCCGTATAGCCAGGACACAGGTGGAAGTGATGAAACGCATTCCTCTCACATTAGGAGAATATCATGTATTTGCGGGCACACAGGATGATTCGTTTGCGCGTTCATATGCGTTGATCAATCCGGCATTTACGGTGGATTCTTTCTGTGGATATTGTGATCCGGTGGCAGTGTTCGGAGACATTGATCCAATTGGCGATATTACAGAGGAGAGAATCAAAGATCTGAGAGAATATAATAATCGGACAGAATTTGCAGATGCACTTCGAAAAGCGTATGACATTGCAGGGGATAGTACCAGCGAGGCGATTTTCTTCATTGAACAGGTGACGGGGCATTTGATTCCGGATGTACGTCCTCTTCTTGCTCATGGAACCACAGGGGTGAAGGAAGCAATTTTGAAAAATCAAGAGATGTGTCAAGATGAAAGGAAGAGCTATTTCGAAGCAATGAAAATTTCGATGGAAGCTCTGGAAATTTTGGCAGATCGTTATGCGGCGCTGGCGGAAGAGAGAGAAAATCTTGTGGTTTTGCCGGAAGATAAAGGAAGATATCGTCTGATGAAGGAGACGCTTCATAAAGTGCCGAGGAACGGAGCTGACAATTTATATGAAGCAATTCAGTCCTTTATTTTAATCTGGCAGACGATGTGTCTGGAGCAGACACCGAATCCATTTGCATTTTCTGTAGGAAATGCAGACAGAATTTTTGAACCGTACCGCGCAAAGACAAATATGAGCCGCGAGGTGGCGGCAGCACTGTTAAAGCATCTTCTCGTGTTTTTTAACGTGGCAGATCGAAGCTGGGCAATTTCGCAGAATTTACTGATAGGCGGAAAAGATGTAGACGGAAAAGATCTGACAAATCTCACTACATATGCGCTGCTGGATGCTTATTATGATATGAATCTTCCGCAGCCGATCCTGTCTGTGAAGTTGCATAAGAATACGCCGCAGGAATTGTATGAAAGCCTCGGACGATTTTTCTTCACTCCGGGATGTTTAACACCGTCGCTTTTCAACGATGACAGTCTTTTCCCGATCTTGGAGGCGCACGGAGTGAAAAAAGAAGATCTGCCGGATTATTCGGTAGCCGGATGCCAGGAGCCGCTTATCATGGGAAAAGATAACGGAAATACGACAAACAGCTGGCTGAATCTCGGGAAAATATTAGAACTGTGTATTAATGGCGGCGTATCTACGATTACAGGGAAAAAACTCGGAAAAACAGATGCAGAAAACGGATGTGGCAGTAAGTTGGAGGTGCTTCAAAATATCCGTGAGATTTTCTACCGGAATGTGGAGGAGTATGTGGACCAGATGACAGCAGCGGCCAATGCTGCGTCAGAGGCAATCGGACTTCTAAAGGTTCCATTTTTATCTGCGATGATGGGAGGAGTGGAAACCGGAATTGACACAAGAGATACGAAAAAACAAGGAACAAAATACAATGGAAGTGGCTGCCTGATCCATGGATTATCTGTGGTGGCAGATTCATTTGTTGCGATTGATACGTTGTTAAGAGAACGTCCGGAAGATGCAGACCGACTGGTAGAAGCATTGCGGACAAATTTCGAACATGATCCGGAGATGCATCAGTATCTTTTGAGCTGTAAAAAATTTGGAAATAACGAAACGGTGGTTGATGAAGAGGCCAGATGTATCGCAGAGAAAGTCAGCGATATTGTTTCTTCCAGAAAGAATTATCTGGGGAATCCGTTCCGAAGTGATTTTGCGACACCGTCAACACATTTGTTGTATGGTTACTGGGTGGGAGCAACACCGGACGGAAGAAAATCAAGAGATATGCTTGGATACGGAGTGGATCCGTTATACGGGGAGGCACATTCGGGATTGGGCTTCCGGGTGCTGTCGGGAATGAAGCTTCCATATGAGAAAATGAATGGAGGTTACGCTTCTCATTTTGGTATTAATCCAAATTATTTCCGTGCCGACTCTTTTGAAGGAAAGGGAATGGAGTTTAAAGAGAAGATTGTTGCACCGCTATTCTATAACCCGGCAAATAAAGAAATTCAGCCATTTTATCTATATGTAAATGTAACAACGCCGGATATGTTAAGAAAAGTACTGGCTGATCCGAAAAAATATGCTCCAAGCGGTGTGTACATTATGAGAATTCATGGAACGTTTGTTAATTTCCTGGATTTGTCTCCGGCGATTCAGGAAGATATTATAACCAGACTGGATCTGGAGTCAACCAGTCTATAGAAAGAGGGAGGATGAGGAATGAAAACAATTGGAATGGACATTGGGACAACTACCGTATGTGCTGTGCTGACAGATGCAGAGACGGGAGAGCTTCTGGATGCAAAAACACTGACGAATGATGCGCATCTAAAATCAGAAAGGAGCTGGGAACGGATTCAGAACCCAACACGGATTTTAGAATTGTGTCGTCAGCTTCTCGCAGATTATTTGGATTGTTATGAAGATGTGGAAAGTATAGGGGTGACCGGTGCAATGCATGGAATCCTTTACACTGACAAAGAAGGGAAGGCGGTAAGTCCTCTGTATACATGGCAGGATCAGCGTGGAGATCAGGTGAATCCGGAGAGTGGAATGAGTTATGCAAAAGAATTATCTGAAATCACGGGATATGCTATGGCTACCGGCTTTGGCCTTACAACACATTATTACAATACGAAGCATGGATTAATTCCAGAAGAAGCAGTATCATTTTGCACAATTCCGGACTATGTAGCTTTTTCAATTGCACGGGAGAAAGCGCCGTTACTCCATCAGAGTATGGCAGCAAGTCTTGGAGTCTATGATATACAGAAGGGATGTTTTGATACAGAAGCAATTGAAAGAGCAGGTATGGATATCCGAATGCTCCCGCAGGTGACAAAAGAGAATGCTTTGTGCGGAAAGACAGCGGAAGGTATTCCGGTAGCAGTCTCTCTGGGGGATAATCAGGCCAGCTTTTTAGGCTCGGTAAATGAAGAGTGCAAAGTATTATTGAATGTAGGAACAGGGGCACAATTGTCAGCTTACAGTGAAAAAATTGCAGAAGGAGAAAATCTTGAGTGCAGACCATATGTGGGAGATTCCTGGCTGCTGGCAGGGTCGGCATTATGCGGCGGATATGCATATTCATTGATGAAGCGTTTTTTTGAAGAAACACTGGAACTGGCAGAGGCAGAAGCGAAGAGACCGGCTTATGAGATTCTGAACCAGGCGGCAGCAGCGGCTTATGAAGAGGAAAAACAACTTACTGTAGATACCAGATTTAACGGGACAAGACAGAATCCGTCTATTACGGGCAGTGTTGCCGGAATCACAGTGGATAATTTTCGCCCGGGGCATCTTGCATTGGGTGTTCTGAAAGGAATCTGTGAAGAATTATACCAGCATTATTGTACACTTCCGGAAGAGTCAAAAGGGGCAGCATTTTTCGTGGGAAGCGGAAACGGAGTGCGCATGAATCCGCTGCTTCAAAAAATCTGCTGTGATCGATTTGGAATGGAGCTGAAGATTCCGAAGTATTCAGAAGAGGCGGCTTATGGAGCCAGTCTGTTTGTGCTGCTGGCATGTGGAAAGTATCAGACGCTTTCAGAAGTTCAGAAATTGATATCCTATGAATAAAAGAGCGTAGAAAATTGGTTGGTATTACTACTTTTTTTGGGTTTTTGGTTGACATTTTATACAAAACGGACGATAATATAAGTACTTTAATAAAGTGTTTAATGAAAGTTTTGAAAAGATGGAGGTACAAAACATGGAAGGGAAAATGAAAGTAGCTGTTATGAATGGAATTGGCGAAATGGGTTTCGTAGAGAGAGAGATCCCGAAGCCGGCAGCAGATGAAGTATTAGTAAAACTGGAGTATGTAGGTATCTGTGGCTCTGATATGCATTATTATGAAACCGGAGCAATCGGAGATTATGTAGTAGAACCGCCATTTGTACTTGGTCATGAGCCGGGAGGCGTTGTAGTAGAGGTTGGAGAAAATGTAAAACATTTACAGGTTGGAGACAGAGTGGCTCTGGAGCCGGGAAAAACATGCGGCCATTGCGAATTCTGTAAACAGGGAAAATACAACTTATGTCCAGATGTTATTTTCTTTGCAACTCCACCGGTTGACGGAGTGTTCCAGGAATATGTGGCACATGAAGCAGACCTTTGTTTCAAGCTTCCGGATAATGTAAGTACCTTAGAGGGTGCGTTGATCGAGCCTTTGGCAGTAGGTTTTCATGCAGCGATCCAGGGAGATGCACATTTGGGACAGAAAGCAGTTGTTATGGGTGCCGGATGTATCGGTCTTGTGTCTATGATGGCATTAAAGGCAAGAGGTGTATCCGAGGTATACGTTGTTGATATTATGGAAAAACGTCTGGATAAGGCAATGGAACTTGGCGCAACAGGTGTGATCAACGGTGCGAAAGAAGATGTTGTGGCAAAAGTAAAAGAATTGACCGGCGGCATGGGCGCTGATCTGGTTGTTGAGACAGCAGGAACTCAGATCACAACAGTTCAGGCAATTCATATGGCGAAGAAAGGATCTAATATTGTATTAGTAGGATATAGTAAGAGCGGTGAGATGACACTTCCAATGAGTCTCGTATTAGATAAGGAGCTGACCTTTAAGACAGTGTTCCGTTATCGTCATATTTATCCTCTTGCAATCGATGCAGTTGCGTCAGGAAAAGTGAACTTAAAGGGAATCGTTACAGATATATTCTCATTGGATGAAGCACAGAAAGCTATGGACTACAGCATGAATAACAAGGCAGATATTGTAAAAGCAGTAATTAAGATCACAGAAGATTAAAATCGTATGAATGCCGGCAGAATTGGTCGGAGAGGAGATTGTATATGAAGCTTACAATAGAGAGTTTAAAAGATAAGGCAGCATGGGAGGCTGCCAACATTGCACTGCCATCTTACGATGTGGCAGAGGTGGTAGAAAGAGCAAAAAAAGATCCGGTGTGGGTTCATTTTGGAATCGGTAACATTTTCCGTATCTTTCTCGGAGGAATTGCAGATCGTTTATTAAATGAAGGATATATGGATAAAGGCATTACATGTGTGGAAAGCTTTGACTTTGATTTAGTAGATAAGATCTATGATCCGTATGATAATCTCGGAATCAGCGTGATCCTTCATAATGACGGAACGGTTGAAAAAAGAGTTCTTGGCTCTATGAGTGAGGCGGTGAAGGCGATTCCGTCAGAAGAAGCTCAGTGGGCA
>FR892671.1:29494-68923 GCA_000433535.1 Dorea sp. CAG:317 | reverse complement strand
AAGAAATTTTCACTGCACCAGGGCTTCAGATGGTTTCTTTCACCATCACAGAGAAAGGTTATGCGCTTCGGAATGCGGACGGAGAATATTTCCCGTTTGTGAAGAATGATATTGAAAATGGACCTGAGAAGGGAACATGCGCAATGGCGATCGTAACAGCAATGCTGTTAGAGAGATTCCGTGCAGGAGCATTTCCAATTTCATTAGTGTCTATGGATAACTGCTCTCAGAACGGTGCCAGACTTCGTGCATCTGTTGTAGAAATGGCGGAAGCATGGAAGGAAAAAGGATTTGTGGAAGATGACTTTATCGCTTATGTCAGTGACGAGAGCAAAGTGGCATTTCCATGGACAATGATCGATAAGATTACACCTCGTCCGAGTACAGAGATTGCAGATTCGCTGGAGGCTTCCGGTGTAGAAGATATGCAGCCGGTTATCACTTCCAAACGTACATATATTGCTCCGTTTATCAACGCAGAAGGTCCGCAATATCTTGTCATTGAGGACAGCTTTCCGAATGGACGTCCTCCGCTTGAGAAGTCAAATGCGGGTGTCTATATGACGGACAGAGATACGGTAAATAAATCAGAAAGAATGAAAGTGACGGTGTGTCTGAATCCGGTGCACTCAGCATTAGGACCATATGGATGTGTTCTGGGATATACACTGTTCTCAGACCAGATGAAAGACCCGGCTTCTTTGAAATTTGCAGAAGCAGTCGGAGCAGAAGGAATGGAAGTAGTACCGGATCCAAAGATTCTTTCTCCAAAAGAATTTTTAGATGAGTGTCTCTATGAGAGATTCCCAAATCCATACCTTGGCGATACAGTGCAGAGACTGGTGACAGATATTTCACAGGGTGTAGGAGTACGTTTTGGTGAAACGGTGAAAGCATATGTTGAGCGCGATGGCGATGCAAAGAAATTAAAAGCAATTCCGCTTGCGATTGCCGGATGGCTCCGTTATCTGTTGGCAGTTGATGATGAAGGAAATACTTTCGAACTGTCTCCGGATCCGATGAATGACGAGTTACAGGAGCAGTTAGCCGGAGTTGTGATTGGAGATCCATCCAGTCTTGGAGACCGGGCAAGAAAAATTCTTTCTAACGTAAATATTTTCGGAGTAGATCTATATGAGGCCGGTATTGGCGAACAGATCGAGGATATTTTAAGAGAAGAATTAAAAGGACCGGGAGCTGTGCGGAAAGTGCTGGAAAGTTATCTGTAAAAAATTTCCCGTAAAAGAATATTAGATAATAAAGGACTGTGACAGAGCAGTAGTAAGAAAAGCTACCGATTCTGGCACAGTCTTTTTGTTATAATCCCATCTTTGACAGTTGGAAAATGAAAATGCGGCTACAATCCCAATAAACATGGGAACTGTAGCCGTTTTCTTATTTGCAACGATATGTGCTATTTTTCTATTTGTGCTATTTTTTTCTGTTTTGTTTCTTTTATGATCGTCCTCATAGTAGATTTGCGTGTGAATTCATAATCCGTACGAAACCCAAAGGAACTATGTAGTTTGTCTGTTATCTTTGTGCGTTTGTAAGAAGGAATGTAGCCACTGTCTTTGGATAAAAGTGTAACATTCATATTTCTTAATGTTTCTAAAATCTGACTGCAGGTAAACTCTTCTCCAAGTTTCTTTTCTAATAATCGATAAGCTAATAGGCTAATGAAGCAGGTTAGGAAATGAGCTTTGATGCGATCTTCGCGTCTAACAAATACAGGTCTCGCCTCGAATTCTGACTTCATGATTCTGAAGTTTTCTTCGATTTCCCAGCGTTGTTTGTTGATATTGATAATCTCTCTGATATCTCCCTCAAGATTTGTAATCACTGCATAAAATCCATCATACATAGACTCTTCTAGGATTTTAGCTTTATCTAATTCATAAATATTTTTTTGAGCTATTTCACCATCTTCTGTGACAGCTGTTCTTTGAATGAAACGGGCTGGATCATTTGAACCTTTTCCTTTTCTGGTTTTATCTGAAGATTGTATCATTTTTTTCGCTCGGTCAATCTGAGTATTACGAATCTTACTTTGATACGCTTTATATTTTGGTGAATAGGTGATAATGACCGTTTCATCCATATCTCCTGTTACAAGCGGGTATTCTTTATAATAAATAGTGTTGTACACCTTTGGATCGGATTCATCAAGTGTCCGCAAGTCAATCAGTTTGTTGGAACCAGGAACCTTAAACTGAGTTGGCAAGAGTGCTAACTCACGTTCTTCCTTTTTCATTTTTTTCAAAGAATAAGTAATTATATAGGAGCGATTACCAAAGCTGTTCAGAAAACGATTGCTTTTTCCACCTAAACCAGCATCTGAGCAAAAAACAAATTCACTGCAATTAAAATCTTTAATGACTTTCTTTTCGAGCGGTTTTAATGTAAGTTGTTCGTTTTGGTTTCCTAGAAATATATCAAATGCCAAAGGAATTCCATCTGCATCCATAAAAAGCCCCATGGTTATGATTGGATTTGGACGATGTTCCTTACTTTTTCCATACTTTTTTATGCCATCTTCAGCTTCGGTCTCGAAATAATAGTTTGTACAATCGTAATATAAAATCTTGGAATTCCGTGAATGAATAAAGTTGGAATTCTTGTATAATTCTTCCTGAATAAAGTCCGACTCTTCGGCGAGAACAGACAGAGCGCGATAAAGATCCTGGAGTGAATACTTTGGCGGTTCTAATAAGGAATGACAGTACTTATAACTACTGAGTTTACTAGAAGGCGCCAGAATTCTGGCATAAATCAAATCTGTGAGGATTGCGTGGAAATCATAAGAAAACCTATGATGATTACGAATATTTCTGCAAATGTTATCGATTCTTAACTCACTACATATCTTCTGTAAAAATAAATATCCGATATTAAATACACGTTCTTCGTCAAGTGGAATGCGAGCAAGAGGAGACAAAGAAAGGGAGACTTTTTCTTTTTGATGATTGTAAGCAAGAGTTTCCTTTTCTGCTTCTTTCTTTGCCCAGTCCATCAGCTCTTTTTCATTGCCTGAAAACTGTTCTAAGAGAGTATTATATTTTCCGAGTTTTTTATAAATACGAGAAGATGTTTTTCCGTTATCTTTTCGATAAGATTGTTTGATATAAACATCTTGATTTCCTTTATTTCCGGTAATAGAAACGTACATCTGATAATTCCTCCAGCCCTTTTTCTTTATTATACCGCAGATAGTACAAAATAGCACGTGCAAAATCATAAAAATTAACAAAAAAATAAGCCTTAAATGGCTTGAATAAAGGGGTTTCTAAGGAAAGTTATAAAAATGATGTGTCAAACTCCCGAGCGCGGGGGAGAAATTTGAAGAGGGTCAGAAGGTAGTGTTGGAAATTCCGAAGGAAAAGCTTTTGCGGCTTCGAGGATAAAGGATGTGAAAGGTATTGCATTCTCTATCAAAAAATGTTATATTAATAATACTTATTGAAAGATAAAGTTCAATAAGACACACTTATTTAACAGTAATTATGGAGAAAATAATACGAGGTGTAAAAAATGCAGGAAATGAAACCGATCAAAGAAGGTAAAGTACGTGAGATTTATGATAATGGCGACAGCCTGATCATGGTTGCAACTGACCGTATCAGTTGCTTTGATGTGATTTTGAAAAATGAGATTACAAAGAAAGGTACTGTCCTTACACAGATGTCTAAATTCTGGTTTGATCTGACAGAAGATATTCTGCCAAACCATATGCTTTCTGTTGACGTAAAGGATATGCCGGAGTATTTTCAGCAGGAGAAGTTTGATGGGAACAGCATGATGTGCCGCAAACTTGAGATGCTTCCGATCGAGTGTATTGTGCGTGGCTACATTACCGGAAGTGGATGGGCAAGCTATCAGAAGACAGGTAAAGTGTGTGGAATCGAACTTCCGGAAGGGTTAAAGGAGTCCGACAAACTGCCAGAACCTATCTATACACCATCTACAAAGGCTGAAATCGGAGATCATGACGAGAATATTTCTTACGAGCAGAGTATTGAACACTTAGAGAAACAGTTCCCGGGCAAAGGTCAGGAATATGCAGAAAAACTGAGAGATTACACCATTGCATTATATAAAAAATGCGCAGAATATGCATTGAGCAAGGGAATTATCATTGCGGACACAAAGTTTGAATTCGGTCTCGATGAGGAAGGCAACATTGTGGTAGGAGATGAGATGCTTACACCAGACAGCTCCCGTTTCTGGCCGGTAGAAGGATATGAGCCGGGACACGGACAGCCATCCTTTGATAAACAGTTTGCCCGCGACTGGTTAAAAGAAAATGACAACCATGACTGGACACTTCCACAGGAAATTACAGATAAGACGATTGCAAAATACTTGCAGGCATATAAGATGCTGACAGGTGAAGAATTAAAATAATGAGATATCCCCCGGGGACTTTTGCAAAAGTCCCCGGGGGTGTTTTACTTACATGGTTTATCTATCCAAATAGATGAAGGTTCAGTTCCTTAGACAGATGGCGCAGGATGTGTCTTCCCGCGATGCTGTTCCCTTTGCTGTCGAGAGAAGGGCCGAAGATTCCGATTCCCATGCGGTGATCTACGACAGAGAGAATACCGCCTCCG
Source organism: Dorea sp. CAG:317 (assembly GCA_000433535.1). Lineage (GTDB taxonomy): Bacteria > Bacillota > Clostridia > Lachnospirales > Lachnospiraceae > Dorea_D. Next base: position 64,313 of record FR892671.1, on the reverse strand, counting down.
ACGCCGCTTTTAGACGGAATCCCTACGTGGACGGCAAATTCGCCGGAACCGTCATACATTCCGCAGGTAAGCATGATCGTCTTTACGACTTTGACAACATTTTCGTTCAACAGACGCTTACCGGTAACCGGATGGATTCCGTTGGCAGCAAGAACGAGTCCGAAGCCGGCAAGACTTTCTGCCGTTACGCTAAGAGAACACATTCTCACATAGAGATCCAGAGTATCCTGGACAGAGTCCATGGCGATGATTCCTTTGCTCTCCAACAGATAAGCAATTGCACGGTTTCGGGATAAATGATTCATTTCAGACTGATAGACGTTGCCGTCCATTACGATATCCGGGTCCATACAGAGCTGTCTTGTGATTTCCAACATATCATCAAAGCTTACAAGGGGAAGCAGATAACTCGTGATTGCGATGGCGCCGGAATTGATCATAGGATTAAACGGGTGATCACTGGAGACATCCAGTTTCACCAGAGAGTTAAAGGCATCGCCGGAAGGCTCCATTCCAACCTTTTCAAAAACTTTATAAAATCCACATTTTTCTAATGCAACTGCAAGAGTAATTACTTTGGAAATACTCTGGATTGTAAATCGGACTTGTGTATCGCCGACAGATTCCCGCACACCGTCACAGGTAAAAATAGAAACGCCCAGTTGATTTTTGTTTACCCGCCCAAGCTCAGGGATGTAAGAGGCAGTTTCGCCAAAGGGAATTTCCTGTCTTGCCAGTTCCATGGCATGTTCCAAGATTTCTTTCAATGTTTGATTTCCTCCTTTTGTATGCGTGAAAACATGGGTCCCTCCTATGAAGCGCTCACAGGAGAGACCCATGCGGTTAGATGGCAATGATATTAAATGAGATCTCTGCGTTTAATATATCCGGGAGTTGCCGGATCAGCGATAATCTCTTTCATTCGAGTGATTTTAGCACCTTTATCAATTACCATGTTTTCAACATGTACATCTTTTCCGATTACAACGTCAGCCAGAATAACACAATTTTTGACTACGGCACCTTCTTTGATTTCGCAGCCACGACCGAGAACAGAATTCTCCAGCTGACCTTTGATCAGGCATCCGTTAGAGACAACAGAACTTTTTACGCTTGCTGAATCAAAATACTGTGTTGGACAGGAGTCGTTGGTTCTTGTGTAGATCGGCCAGTCTTCATGGAACAGCCCGGAAGCTGTTTTGAGGTCGATCAAAGAGATATTTGCATCGTAATAACTCTTGAAGTCATTGGCGGCTGCGAAGAAGCCCTTGTGGGAAATTCCGCGTACATCGAGTGCGTCGCAGGACAGGTTGATCATATCTGCCAATGTATACATAGAAGAAACTTCAACAGAATGTTTTACGATTTCCATGAAGAGTTCAGTCTTCATAATATATGTATCCATGGAAATGTGTTTGTTTTTAGCATTTCCCTGATTGACCTCAAGTCCTAAAACCCCTTTTTGTTTGTTTAGATTTACACAATTACATTTCAAGAAATAGTCTTTTGCATTATCTACTGTGTGATATAAAAGTGTGATATCTGCACCGGATTCGATATGCGCATTGAGAAGCGCATTGTAATCCTGCGTGTAGATCATATAGCTTGGTGCGATAATGACATAAGGTTGATGAGCAGCTTCAATACTCTCCAGATTTTGCGCATAAGCTGCAATATCGGTATTGTAAAAATCTTGTCCCAAACTATTTTCGGTAAAGAGTAATTGCAGTTTGCCGCGTTTGGAGTTGATGTTGTAGTGACGTCCGCTTCCCAGATGTTCTGCAAGGGAGCGAGGCTGTCTTCTAATATATACCTGTACCTGGTCAATGCCGCTGTTACTCATATTTGAAATCGGGAAGTCGATAATACGGTATCTTCCCAGGAAGGAGAATGCGCCCGCTGGGCGATAAGCACGTAAGCCGTCAACGCGGACATGATTTCCCGCAAAACTTACAATTCCAAATGCTTTAGCCATATTATTCTACCCCCTTTACATTTTTGGCAACCAGTTCAATGTGCTCGCTCTTGCTGTCGCCGACCTTGGCGCCCTTGCCGATCTTTACTCCATCGGCAACTAGAGCACGAGTTACAACAGCGCCGCTTTCTACGGTTACGCCCGGCATAAGAACACTGTCAATGATCTTAGCACCTTCGCCGACTTTGGCACCGGTAAATAAAACAGAATTTTTTACAGAACCGTCAATCACGCAGCCCTGTGTAATAAATGCGCGTTTGATATCTGCATTAGGTCCGATGTAGTGCGGAAGAGTAGTAACATCTTCGGTATAGATCTTCCACGTAGGATCGTTGAGATCCAGTGGGTTATTAGGATCAAGAAGATCCATGTTAGCCTCCCAGAGAGAATCGATCGTTCCCACATCTTTCCAGTAGCCTTCGAATTTGTAAGCATACAGAGCTTTGCCTTCATTTAAGAAGTTAGGGATGATATCCTTTCCGAAATCATGACTGGAATCAGGGTTTTTCATATCTGCAGTCAGTGCTTTGCGGAGTTGTTTCCAGTTAAAAATATAGATACCCATAGAAGCCAGGTTGCTCTTAGGCTTTTCTGGTTTTTCTTCAAATTCAACGATCTTGCCATTTTCATCTGTGTTCATAATTCCAAAACGACTTGCTTCTTTCATAGGAACGGGAAGAACTGCGATAGTTGCATCCGCGTTGTTTGCCTTGTGGGCATCTAACATTTTGTCATAATCCATCTTATAGATATGGTCGCCTGAGAGAATCAGGATATACTCCGGAGAGTATGTGTCTATAAAATCGATATTCTGAGAAATTGCGTCAGCAGTTCCTCTGTATACATCCAGATTTGAATCTGCTGTCTCACGCGGCGGAAGTACATAGACTCCGCTGTCTTTGGCATCCAGACCCCAACGACGTCCGGCAGCCACGTAGCTGTTCAGCAAAATAGATTCATACTGCGTCAGAACACCTACAACATCAATACCGCTGTTGGCACAGTTACTGAGTGGGAAATCAACAATACGATACTTACCGCCATAGGAAACGGCAGGCTTTGCTACTTTGTTGGTTAACTCATGCAGACGAGATCCTCTACCACCAGCTAAAATCATTGCTAACATATTGTTTTGCTTCATAGTGAGCCCTCTCTTTCATCCTTTCTTAAGCAATATTATACAATTTATCGGACAATAATGCAAATAATTAAGGTGAAAATATACAAGAAAATAGGAAGGAAATAAAACCCAAAATGAAAGCAGAAGAAAATAAGGAGGAAAGTAGTCGGAAGAGTAAAAAAACCTTGATTTCACAAAGCTTGTGTGATACAATATTCTGGCGAATGGAAGTAGGCTTTTTTTTTATGCCTAAAAATGCGGCGGTCTCGCAAACTGCCAAGTAACACGTTAACTTAAGAAATATAAAGCGAGGTGGAAGTTGTGCGTACAAGAATCACATTGGAATGTACAGAATGTAAGCAGCGTAACTACAACATGACAAAGGATAAGAAGACTCATCCGGAGCGCATGGAAACAAAGAAGTACTGCAAATTCTGTAAGTCACACACACTGCACAAGGAAACAAAATAATCGCCGTAAAGGAGTGAAGGTCATGAGTGAAAAAACTCAGAAAAAGAGCTGGTTCAAAGGTCTGAAAGCTGAATTTAACAAGATCATTTGGCCGGATAAGATGACTCTTGCGAAACATACAGCGGCAGTTGTTTCTGTGTCCGTAGTGTTGGGAGCAATCATTGCACTGATTGATTTCCTTGCCCAGTATGGTGTTAATTTCCTGACAAATCTGGGTTAATTGACTGACGAACAAGAAAGGTGAGTTTATGTCAGAGGCAAAATGGTATGTAGTTCATACTTATTCAGGGTATGAGAACAAAGTAAAAGCCAATATTGATAAGACAATTGAAAACAGACATCTGGAAGATCAGATCCTGGAAGTTCGTGTTCCTATGCAGGATGTTGTGGAACTTAAAAATGGAGTGCAGAAAGCAACTCAGAAAAAAATGTTTCCGGGATATGTGCTCATTCATATGATTATGAATGATGACACATGGTATGTTGTGCGGAATACAAGAGGAGTGACTGGATTTGTAGGTCCGGGATCCAAGCCGGTTCCGCTTACAGATGCAGAGATGGCTCCGCTTGGAATTCAAAGAGACGATATTGTTGTGGACTTTGAAGTGGGCGATACAATTCAGGTAATCGCAGGTGCATGGGCAGATACAGTCGGAGTTATTCAGACGATCAATGTTCAGAAGCAGAGTCTTACGATCAATGTTGAGCTGTTCGGTCGCGAAACACCGGTTGAAATTAGTTTCGCAGAAGTGAAAAAGATGTAATTGCTAAAAGTAAAAAATCGTGGGAGGAGCCAGAGAGTTCCGACATCACCACAAGGAGGTAATTGAAATGGCAAAAAAAGTATCAGGTTATATTAAATTACAGATTCCTGCTGGAAAAGCTACACCAGCACCACCGGTTGGACCAGCACTTGGTCAGCACGGAGTAAATATCGTTGAATTTACAAAACAGTTCAACGCCAGAACAGCAGACCAGGGAGATCTTATCATCCCTGTAGTTATTACTGTTTACAATGACAGAAGCTTCAGCTTCATCACAAAGACACCACCGGCAGCAGTTCTTATTAAGAAAGCATGTAAACTGAAATCTGGTTCAGGCGTGCCGAATAAGAAAAAAGTTGCTACAATCACAAAAGCTCAGTTACAGGAAATCGCTGAACTGAAGATGCCAGACTTAAACGCAGCATCTGTTGAGGCTGCTATGAGCATGGTAGCAGGAACATGTCGTTCCATGGGTGTAACAGTTGAAGAATAAGTGGGAGGGGTATCCCGATATGACCACAAGGAGGTTTATTTAGAATGAAAAGAGGAAAGAAATATGTGGAAGCTGCAAAAGCAATCGACAGAGGAACACTCTATGATGTAGCTGACGCAGTAGCATTAGTTAAGAAAACAGCAGTAGCAAAATTTGATGAGACAATCGAGGCTCATATCAGAACCGGATGTGACGGACGTCACGCAGACCAGCAGATCCGTGGTGCAGTTGTACTGCCACATGGAACTGGTAAAAAAGTTCGTATCTTAGTATTTGCAAAAGACGCAAAAGCAGAAGAAGCAAAAGCAGCTGGAGCAGATTTTGTTGGCGGCGAAGAGCTGATTCCAAAGATCCAGAACGAGAACTGGTTTGAGTTTGATGTAGTTGTTGCTACACCAGATATGATGGGTGTTGTTGGACGTCTTGGACGTGTACTTGGACCAAAAGGTCTTATGCCAAACCCAAAAGCTGGTACAGTAACAATGGACGTTACAAAAGCGATTCAGGAAATCAAAGCCGGTAAGATTGAGTACAGACTTGATAAGACAAACATTATCCATGTGCCAGTAGGTAAAGCTTCCTTTACTGAAGAACAACTTGCGGACAACTTCCAGACGCTGATTGATGCGATCAACAAAGCAAGACCAGCAGCAGTTAAGGGTCAGTTCTTAAAGAGCGTGACACTTACTTCTACAATGGGACCTGGTGTTAAGATCAACCCATTAAAATTAGCTTAATCAGATTGCAGATATAATGAAGGCCGTTGCCTTAATGAGAGATCATTAGGGTAACGGTCTTTTTTTGGTTAAGTTGTTTATTTTTAGCACATCATTCTCGGTTTACTATTTACCTTTTAGCACATCATTGATGTGCTAAAACATGATTAAATTCATGCAAATGTATTGAAAAAGTAATAAATGTATATTATAATCTAATAAAAACAGTAAAATGGAGGTTTAAAATGTCAAGTACAATTCAAATTCGTGTTGATGATGAATTAAAAATAAAATCGGATAAACTTTTTAAAGAACTTGGAACAGATACAACTACTGCGATTAGAATGTTTTTGACTCAGGCTGTGGCAAATGATGGGTTCCCGTTTGAAATTAAAAGAATAACTCGTAATCCATATACTGCCATGTCTGAAGAAGAACTTTTGGAAAAACTTGAGAGATCCAGAGAATCGGCTGCACAGGGCAAATATAGATCCGCAGAAGAGGTTGTTTCAAATATGAGGGAAAAATATGGTTTATAAGGTTGTTGTCACCAAGGATGCGGAAGAAGATTTAGATAGTTTTATTAGATATTTGTTGTTTGAAAAGAAAAATAAGCAAGCAGCTCAAAGTGTGCTTGATGATTTTGAGGATACAAAAGAGTGTTTAAAAAATGTTGCGGGTGGCTTGAAGTTGTGTGATAATCAGAGACTCAAAGAATTGGGGTATCATCGTATCAATTTTTTGAGACATAGATATTTTATGTTATACCGAATAGAAGGAGAGTTAGTATTCATAGATAAGATATTTCACGATCTTCAAGATTACGAGGGGAGAATGATTTAAAATAGGTATTTATATTTTGGGGAGGATTTTCGCTGTTCTTTTACAATTTTTACCACTGGTTCTGTTTGTGGTTAAGGAAGAAAAAGCAGTAGAAGAAGAGATTGACAGAGAACGCGAAGAGAAAAATAATTGTAGCTGCGATTGAGCAGATAAAAGATGTTAGAAAAATAAATCAAAATGCCACTGAAGAAAAGAGGGGAGTTTTTCAATTTTTGGATGATATAGATTCCAAAGAGTAAAATAAGCATGTTAAAAAAAGAAAACTGCGAAGGGTATAAGCGTATAACGTCGCTACATCTTTCGCAGTTTTTTGCTTGTTAATGTGAACTGAGGAATCCAGAGACATTCTTACTTCTTCGGCAGTGAGAAGATAAATTCCGTCCCCACGCCTTCGGTGCTCACCACGTTGATATTTTCATCGTGAGACTGGATGATTTCCTTTACAATGGCAAGACCAAGTCCGGTGCCTTTCTTGTCTTTTCCTCTTGATAAATCGGTTTTGTAAAAACGTTCCCATATTTTGTTCAAAGATTTTCGCGGGATTCCGATGCCGTAGTCTTTTACGGATGTGTAGACCTTGTCTCCGCGCTCGGTTGTCTCGATCGTAATGACAGAATCCAAATCACTGAATTTGATCGCATTGTCGAGTAGATTATACAGTACCTGCTGTATCTTTCGCCTGTCAGCGACAACTTCCAGATGTTTTGTGGCAAATACAAGCTCGATAGAAATCTTTTTCTGAGTGCAGACGCCTTCGAAGGAAGCGGCAACATTTTTTATTACTTCGTGGATATCAAAAGGTACTTTATTAAGAAGAAGATTCTTCGTGTCAAATTCGTTGAGTGTCAGGAGATCTTGGGTAAGATCGGTAAGACGCTCGGTTTCAAACAGAATGATTTTCAAATATTTTTCCTGCATTTCCGGCGGGATTGTTCCGTCCGCCATAGCCTCTACATAACCCTTGATGGAAGTTAACGGTGAGCGGAAATCGTGGGAGACATTTGCCACGAATTTTTTCTGATAGTCTTCCATATCCCGAAGCTGAGACGACATGTAATTCAGAGAAGCAGAGAGATATCCCATCTCATCCTCGGTGTTGACGGGAATCTCGTATTCCAGATTGCCGGAAGCATACTGTTTCGCGGCTTCCGTGATCTTGCTCAGCGGCCGGTATACAAAGAACTGGAAGGCAAGCAGGATCACAAAGGATAAAACGAAGATGACTGCCAATGTAATATAGGCAGAGTGCATCAGAATATCGTGAAGCTCCGTAATATCATCCATGCTTTTGTGAATCAGAAGATACCCTTTTGGAGCGTAGTCATAAATGACGGGAGCAATGACGGTAATTACATCTTCGTTAAAATATCCGTGATAATCTCCAATCTGATACTGATCACTTCCGCTTTCCGCAGGGTTAAAATCAGCGACACTGTAAGGGGCTGCCGGAAAATCATCTGCCTGCGCAGATGCGATCATAGTTCCGTCACTGTCTACAAACCAGATGGAGGCATTCAAATGCTGTTCCATGCCGGTAAGCTGCATGTTGACATTGCTCAGAGAAACCTGACCGGAGAAATATACGGGCAGATAATTAGTTGCAACCATGTTGGCATCCTTGTAGACGGCGGAAGAAATCCCTTTGGTCAAAGGAGCATTTACCAGGCCGGAAGTAAGGGTTGCCACGGTGAAAAGGCTTAAAAAGCCAAATATAATATAAATAATAATAAATTTCAAATACAGTGTGCTTTTCATAGTTATTTTGTTTCGAATTTATATCCGATTCCCCATACGGTGCTTAGTTTCCATGTGTCGTGATCTTTGATCTTCTCTCGGAGCCGCTTAATATGTACATCTACAGTACGGGTGTCTCCAATGTATTCGTATCCCCAGATCTGATCCAGGAGCTGTTCTCTTGTAAATACTTGATTCGGAGATGCGGCAAGGAAATAGAGAAGTTCCAGTTCTTTTGGCGGCATTTCTACATTTTTCCCGTCTACTATGACAGAATAATTCGTCAGATTAATCGTGATACCTGCATATTCCACGCATTTTCCGCGATCCTCGGAAGAATTTTCTTTTTTGGGAATCTCGTGGTAACGTCGAAGGACAGCTTTCACACGGGCAACCATTTCTTTGGAATCGAACGGTTTAATAATATAATCGTCGGCGCCTAATTCCAGACCGAGTACCTTGTCGAATACTTCGCCTTTGGCGGACAGCATAATGATCGGTGTGTTAGATCTGGAACGGATCTCACGGCATACTTGATAGCCGTCAATGCCCGGAAGCATTAAGTCCAGCAGAATGAGATCCGGATGGTAGGTGTCGAATGCAGTGAGTGCATCCTCGCCATTGTGTACCATTGTCGTTTCGAAACATTCTTTTGTTAAATACAGAGAAATCAACTCTGCAATATTTTCGTCATCGTCTACAATTAAGATTTTTTGCTTATTTACCATATTACTCCCCTTTATCTATTTTAATTCTGCAATGGTTACGCCGGCATCTCCCTCGCCGAATTCACCTAAGCGGAAGGAGCGGACATGTTTTTGTCTTCGCAGATATTGATGGATTCCTTTGCGAAGCGCTCCGGTTCCTTTTCCGTGTACGATTCGTACAGAACTTAGATGTGCGAGACTGGCGTCGTCCAGATATTTGTCGAGCTCTGCGACTGCTTCGTCTACGGTTTTTCCAAGCAGATTGATCTCTGTGCTGACGGAGAGAGATTTACTCATTTTAATCTTGCCTTTTCCACCGGCACGGGTCGTTTTCTTAAGATAAGCAGGTGTCTCATCAATGATCTCTAGATCAGAAATATTTACCTGTGAGCGGAGAATACCCATCTGTACGGTAAGATTTCCCTTGTTGTCGGGAAGGGAAGCAACGGTACCGTTAATGTTCATGCTTAGAACTTTGACAGATTCTCCCAATTTGAAATCGGATGTTTTATATTCTTTCTTCGGTTTTGCCGGTTCCTTCATCATACCGCTTCTGGTTGATTCCATTTTCTTGCGGATTCGTTCCCGCTCCCGCTCCATTTCGGCAGCGGAAATATTTGCCTTGCCGAATTTGTGGAAGTTACGCATAGTTTCGTCAGCAGTTTCCTTTGCTTCTGCAAGGATAGCATGCGCTTTTTCATTTGCTTCTCTGAGAATACGGTCGCGCTGTTCTTCCAGTTTTTCCTGCTTTTTCTGCGTCTCTTGTTTGAGACGTTCAATCTCACGTTTGTAAGAGGCGATAGTTTCCTGCTCTTTCTCGATTGTTCGGCGGCTGGTCTCCAGATCGGTTAAGATATCTTCAAAAGATTCGTCCTGTTCGGTAAGTCTTGTCTTAGCATCCTCGATAATAAAATTTGGAAGTCCCAGTTTTCCCGCAATAGCGAAAGCGTTACTTTTTCCGGGGATTCCGATTAAAAGATGGTAAGTAGGGCGAAGCGTTTCTACATCAAATTCACAGGAAGCGTTCTCAACTCCCGGTGTGGAAAGTGCATATACCTTTAATTCACTGTAATGAGTGGTAGCCATTGTACGGATACCGCGCATGTGAAGGTGATTTAAAATAGAAATCGCGAGAGCGGCACCTTCGGTCGGGTCTGTTCCTGCGCCCAGCTCGTCAAATAATACCAGCGACTGATCATCTACTTTCTTTAAGAAAGAGACGATATTTGTCATATGAGAGGAAAAGGTACTCAGGCTCTGTTCGATACTTTGTTCATCTCCGATGTCTGCGTAAACTTCCGTGAAAACAGCAAGCTCGGAGCGGTCAAGAGCTGGAATGTGAAGACCTGCCTGACCCATTAATGTAAAGAGTCCGACGGTTTTTAATGAGACGGTTTTACCTCCGGTATTCGGACCGGTAACGATCAGAAGGTCAAACGTATCCCCAAGAGTCAGTGTGATCGGAACAACACTTCTCTTATCCAGAAGAGGGTGCCGTCCTTCACGTATGTGGATGCGACCTTCGGTATTGAACAGAGGAAGGGATGCATTCATATCAATGGCAAGTGATCCCTTTGCAAAAATAAAATCCAGTGTTCGAAGTACCGTGTAGTCGGTCTGGATGTCGGAAATGTATTCTGCAGCATCCGCACTTAAGCGCGCAAGGATTACCTGAATCTCTTCCTGTTCTTTTCCATAGAGTTCTTTTAAATCATTATTTAATTTTACGACAGCCATTGGCTCTATAAAAAGCGTAGAACCGGTGGAGGACTGATCGTGGATCATACCGGGAACCTGACTTCGGTATTCAGCCTTGACCGGGATACAGTAACGGTCTCCGCGCATGGTAATGATCGGATCCTGAAGGTAGGTGCGAAGAGAGCCATTTACCATACCGGACAAGGTAGCGTGCACTTTGTCATTGATCTGTGCCATCTGTCTTCGGATATGTTTCAGTGCAGGACTTGCCTCATCACTGATTTCATCTTCTTCGATAATACATCTTCGAATCTCAGTTGTCAGAATAGATACCGGATTTAACTGGGCAAAATAGCTGTCCAGACAGTCTTCGGTATCATCGGCGTTATCGTGACGTCCGTATGTTTTCGCACGTCCGGCAGTTTCTAACAGCTTGCAGATACGCAGAAGCTCTCCGCTTCCGAGAGAACCGCCGATCTCCAGACGGCGCAAAGAATCATTTACCGGATTACAGCCACCAAAAGAAGGCCGTCCTTTTTTGACGATCCTTGTGAAGGCGGCGCCGGTCTCCTCCTGGGCAATCTGAATGTCAGAAAGTGAAGTCATAGGCTTTAAACGGCGGCATAACTCCTTACCACTGAATGAAGATGCATGGTCTGCTAATAATTCTATAATTTTGTTGTATTCTAATTTTGCTAATGTTTTTTTATTCATAATCTCACCTAGACCTATTCTAACCTATTTGGACGATAAAGAAAAGGATAAATATTGAACATTTCCCATGGATACGCTATACTGTAGAAAGGATTGTAAAGGAGAGCGGACCACTTATGGATGAGCAAAAGAATCAAGAACAGCCGGAACTTAATGAAGCGCCGGAAGAGTATTCTTTTTTACAGGAAGTGATTAAAGATGAGGCAGGCGGCCCGAAGAGGTTAAAAGCTAAGATTCTGCGTATGATCGGTTTGGGATTTATATTCGGAATAGTCGCCTGCTTTAGTTTTTGTCTGCTTTATCCGGTGATTTCCGAGCATTTATCAGGAAATCCAGAGGAAGTTACAATTCCGAAAGATACGGAGGAAGAGCCGGAAGGCGAAGTGACAGAAGCAGAGAAAGAAAAACCGGAAGAAGAGTTCGCCGTGATGATGGATCAGCTGGATGAAGCCGCAAGAAAAGTTCGAAAGAGTGTGGCAGAGATCCGGGTTATTTCTCCGGAAGGAAATAGCGAGAAGACTGTAGACAGCGTGGAGAAGTTATCCGGTGTGATCATGGCTGATAACGGGCAGGAACTTTTAATTCTCGGGCAGGCACCCGGCGGAAAGAGCGGGGAGAAGATTGAGATTGTTCTTGCTGATGAAACACTACATCCGGCAGCTCTGAAAATGGAGGATGTGAATCTGGATCTGTGTGTATATAGTATTAACCGCGCAGATATTTCAGAGAAAACATGGGAGAAGATCAGCGTGGCGGCGCTTGGAAGCTCTTATGCCGTACAGACAGGAAATATAGGCATTCTGCTCGGAAAACCATTTGGAACGGAAGATGCAGTAAGCTATGGAAAAATCATTTCCTATGAGGAGAAGGCAAAAAAAGCAGATGGAGAATACGGTTTTATCGGCGTAGAAGCGGCCGGTTTTAGTGGGGGAAGCGGAGTGATCGCGAATCTGGAAGGGCAGATTATCGGAGTGATTTCGCACAGCATCTTCTCAGATGGAACCGGTGCGAATGATGGACGCATTTACGGATATGGGATTTCAGATATCAAAGGCATCTTAGAACTTCTTTCTAATGGAAGTTTGATTCCGTATGTAGGAATTCTCGGTACAGATGTGACAGAAGAGATGTCGGAGCAACGGGGAATTCCGTCCGGCGTGTATGTAGATGAAATCGAAGCAGATTCTCCTGCAATGGAGGCAGGGGTTCAGTGCGGTGATGTGATTACTTCGATCAATGGGGAGTCTGTCAGCAGGATGCAGTTCTATAATAATCAGCTGATGGATCAGAAAGAAGGAGACACTTTGCGGCTGCAGGGATTCCGCAAAGGAGCAGGCGGTGAATATGTAGATATCAGTTTTACGGTGACCGTCGGAACCAAAAAATAAACAGACAAAAACAATAGAAAGAGGCAGCAGGGAATATGAGATATATTAATACATTAGTAGAAGGCGAGACAATACGAAATATATATTTGTGTAAAGGGAAGAGAAGCGCAGAGACAAGAAACGGGAAACCGTATGACAATCTGATCCTGCAGGATAAAACAGGAACATTAGACGGTAAGGTGTGGGACCCGAATTCCAGTGGCATCGCAGATTATGATGAGATGGATTTTATTGAAGTATACGGAGATGTGGTCAGCTACAACAATAATCTGCAGCTGAATATCAAACAGATCAGAAAGGCGTATGAGGATGAATATATTGCAGCAGACTATATGCCGACCAGTGAGAAAAGTACAGACAGTATGTATGGAGAATTGTTAGGGTTTATCCATCAGATCGGAAATACATATCTGCGTCAGATCGTGGAATATTATTTCGTAAATGATGAAGAATTTATCAGAATATTCAAAGGACATTCCGCAGCAAAGACCGTTCATCATGGCTTCGCAGGAGGATTGTTGGAACATACGTTAAGCGTAGTGAAGTTCTGTGAATATATGGCGGGGGCATATCCAATCTTAAATAAAGATCTGTTGTATGCTGCTGCAATCTGCCATGACATTGGAAAGACAAAAGAATTATCACCATTTCCGGAAAATGATTACACAGACGACGGACAGCTTCTCGGGCACATTGTGATCGGTGTGGAAATGGTCAGCGAGGCGGCAAGAAACGTTCCGGGCTGTCCGGCAGGTTTGGTGAGCGAATTAAAACACTGCATTATCGCACATCACGGCGAATTAGAGTACGGTTCTCCGAAAAAACCGGCATTGGCAGAAGCGTTGGCGTTGAATTTCGCAGACAGCACAGACGCAAAAATGCAGACATTGACAGAAATCTTTAAAGACAAGCACACGACAGAGTGGTTAGGATATAACCGCATGTTTGAATCAAACTTACGAAAAACGAAAATGTAATTTGGGACGTAGCCTTTTTGCAAAAGGCTACGTCCCAAATTACAATATGACCTGTCCCAAATTGAGAAATGGAGTATATATATGCAGAAAAATGATATTGTAAAAGTTAGGATCGAGGATGTCGGAGTCGGTGGCGAGGGCATCGGAAAGGTTGATGGATATACGCTTTTTATTAAGGATGCGATTATCGGTGATGTGGTGGAAGCAAAGATTATGAAGGCGAAAAAGAATTATGGCTATGCAAGGCTTATGAATATTCTTACGCCATCAGAATATCGTGTGGGAAACCCGGTCTGTCAAGTGGCAAGAAAGTGCGGCGGCTGTCAGATTCAGGAGATGAAGTATGACCGGCAATTAGAATTTAAGAATCAGAAGGTACGTGGAAATCTTATGCGAATTGGCGAGGTTCCAGAGCAGCTTCTTGATCAGATTATGGAGCCGATTGTCGGAATGGATGAGACAGAAGGCCTTGGAGGTCCTTATCATTATCGTAACAAGGCGCAGTTTCCAATCGGGACAGACAAAGAAGGCAATGTCGTAACCGGCTTTTATGCGGGCAGAACTCATTCGATTATTTCTAATACGAATTGTGCGCTGGGCGTGGAAATTAATGAACAGATTTTAAAATTGATTCTGGAATTTATGAAGGAATATCGTATTAGCGCGTATGATGAAGAGAAACATCAGGGGCTTGTGCGTCATGTATTGATTCGCTATGGATTTACAACAAAACAAATCATGGTATGTCTTGTGATAAATGGGGAGCGAGTGCCCCATGGAGAAGTGCTGGCGAAGCGATTGGCTGAGATTGAAGGAATGACCAGCGTTACATTAAGTGTCAATAGAGAAAAAACAAATGTGATTATGGGAAATGTGATAAAACCTCTATGGGGACAGATGTACATTACAGACTATATCGGAGATGTCAAATATCAGATTTCTCCGCTTTCGTTCTTTCAAGTAAATCCGGTACAGACAGAAAAATTATATAAACTGGCGTTGGAATATTCAGGGCTAAATGATGTTTCCTGTGGCAATCCAAGAGATAAGGTTGTGTGGGATCTGTATTGTGGAATCGGAACAATTTCCCTTTTCCTTGCGCAGAAAGCAGGAAAAGTATATGGTGTGGAAATTGTGCCGCAGGCAATTGATGATGCCAGAAATAATGCGAAGATAAATGAAATTGAAAATGCGGAATTTTTCGTTGGAAAGGCAGAAGAGGTGCTGCCTCAGTATTACGAAAATTATGCGAAAGAGCATGGCGGCGAGACAGCTCATGCAGATGTGATCGTGGTAGACCCGCCGAGAAAAGGATGTGAAGAATCCCTTCTTCAGACGATGGTGGATATGAAACCGGAACGGATCGTGTATGTAAGCTGTGACTCTGCAACGCTGGCAAGAGATGTGAAGTTCCTGCGAGGGAATGGGTATGAGCTTCAGAGAGTCAGGGCAGTAGACCAATTTCCGCATACGGTGCATACAGAAAGCATCGTGTTGCTTTCCAAATTTAAATCCAATTAGTTGAAGAATATCAATGTGGCATTAGAGATAAATGAACTTGATCTGACGCGGCGGGGAGTAAAGAAATCTATGAGGAAATCAAGAATGATGTTTTGAAGTAAAGAGGATTGAAAGTCTGCAACCCATATATTGCACAGGTAAAGCAGAAATACGGCATTATTGAGGGGGCAAATCATAACCTCCCCAAAATCGGGAAATTCCAGATAGCCGAAGTATTCGCCAGAGAAAGAAGCCGCTGTACGAGCTGTGTTGAAATTTGGGGGCATGGTATAAATAATTAAGGTATTATGTTTAGAAAAGGGATTGTATGTTAAGTAATATTATTTAGGAATCAAAGAATTATTGTGGATGAATCAAATGGAAGCTATAGATATTGTGACAGTACATGAAGTCGTAAAAGAGAAAGTAAATTTGTTAAATCGTAATATGAAATAAAATTTTGAGAAAATATTAATTGGTTGCTTGGAATGTCAGGACGGTGAAAAAATGAAGAAATCAGAAGATAGATTACATATAGTGGAGAATGAAATTCTCATTTATCAAACGGAAGACGGACAGACGAAAATAGATGTTAAATTAGAAGACGAGACCGTTTGGCTTACGCAGGCACAATTATGTGAACTATACCAAACCAGTAAATCCAATATCAGTGAGCATATCAAACACATTTTTGAAGAGGGCGAATTGGAAGAAAATTCAGTTGTTCGGAAATTCCGAACAACTGCAGCTGATGGAAAAAACTATAATATAATCCATTATAATCTTGACATGATTATTTCTCTGGGCTATCGTGTAAAATCCAAAATTGCAACTAATTTCCGTCGATGGGCTACTGAACGATTAAAAGAGTACATGATAAAAGGTTTTACCATGGATGATGAACGATTGAAAAATCTGGGTGGTGGTAATTACTGGAAAGAGTTATTAGACCGTATTCGGGATATCCGCTCATCTGAAAAAGTGATGTACCGACAAGTGCTTGACCTTTATGCAACAAGTGTTGATTATGATCCCAAGAGTAGTGAATCTATTGCATTTTTCAAAATGGTACAAAATAAATTGCACTATGCAGCACATGGACATACAGCAGCAGAAGTTATATACGAGCGTGCAGACGCCAGTCAGCCTTTTATGGGACTAAAAAGTTTTTCTGGTGATTTTCCTGCATTGAAAGATATCAGTATTGCAAAAAATTATCTCAACGATGAAGAGTTAAAGATACTAAATAATATTGTATCGGGATATTTTGATTTCGCAGAGATTCAAGCTATGCGCCATAATCCCATGTATATGTCAGATTATGTGGAGCACCTTGATAATGTTTTAAAAACAACAGGTGAAAAAGTGTTGCAAGGAGCTGGAACGATTAGCCATGCGCAGGCAATTGAAAAAGCAACAGAAGAATATCGTAAATATCAGGTGCAGAATTTATCGCCGGTTGAAGAAGAATACTTGGAAAGCATTAAAAATATTCACAGTACAGTAAAGAAAAACAGTAAGAATTAATTTTCATAAAAGAAATTTTTAGAAGCTGGTAAAAATACAAGTTTGGACAACGGTACTCATGTCGAGATGGTTGTTCAATTATCTCTCAAAAATTATATACAAAAAGAAAAGGCTTCGTATCCTAGTATTAAAAAGTATGTGAAGGATAAAATGGTGTAAATTATCGGAAATCAAAGAAAGAAAATCTTGATATAGAACACTATCCATCACAGAAAAAGGAATATATAAAAGAAGCACTACGATATTTTGGGGCGCTTACTTACATAGAGATATAAGATAAGGTTTACATCATAGTTTAGAGAATGGTATAAGCCTTTTTTTATCGGATTTTTATATGAGAGTAAGTATTAAAGTAAATATTATCTTGCTTGGTGTTAGAATATGGGGCGCAATCTGTCGTGTAGAACGCACACTGGAGGTTGATGCTCAAAGTTAGTCCCGTCCGGAAATGATAATTCAGATAAAGTGTGCTATTACCAATAAGAAAATCAAAAAAATATATTTTTTATAAAACTTTTTCCAACCTTCACCTGTCTAAGTAGTGTAACAAAGGGGTTGAACCTAAAACCTTAAATTATTTAGATAAAGGAGGAAGAGGAAATGAAAGTAAGACTAACTTGTACGGATTCAGCTGGAAATGGATATTACCAAGGGACGGATGGGAAAATTTATTATGGAAATGTAAAAATGGATACTTTTTGTGAGAAATGCGGAACCAGATTGAATTCGTAGAAAGTATTTAAAAGATAGCGGGGTTACTCCGCTATCTTTATTTTTGACAAACGGAAGAATAATTTTCCGAGTGCGTATTTTTGAAGCTCCAGATATTCTTGAGGGGTAATCTGTTTTCCCCGGTTCATAATTTCCATCTTTCCGCGGGTTCCTTTGATGAAAATGTCTGAAGAGCTAAAACCATTTTTTAGATAGAAGTTTTTGCGGGCAATACGCTGTGCGCTGTTTGCAGCAGTTTCATCCAACTGTTCGATCAGAAGAATGATTTTCCGGTCTTTGAAACGACGGCACATTTCCTGTATTAAAAGACTTCCGGTTCCTTTGCTGCGGACGTTCCCCGAGACGGCAAGGTAATCTACCATGACCAAATTTTTGTAAGGGATGACCATGACAAAACCGAGTAAAGTATTGTTTTCTGACGCGGTGTATATTTTTGCTTTTCCCTTTTTAACAGAACGTCGAACCGTGAAAAAAGGCTTTCGTTCCGCTTTCGGAAATGCTTCCAGATAAATAGATCTTACATCGCCCCATTGATGGTCCAGTATGGATGTGATATTCATAGTTTTCCTCCCGAATTGTAAAGAATGAATAATAAAGATGGCATATATACGAAATATATACAATCTTGAGTTTTTAAGTTCTGCGTTGTATTATATTATGTACAGTAACTGTACGGTCAAGAGGTGCGAGATGAAAAATCGAAAATATTTATTTTCTACAGGAAAATTTGCAAAATTAAAGCGAAAGATTTTTTGCAGCAGAAATTAGATAAGCTGGATCTCGGTCTGATTGCAGAACATGGGAAGATTGAGAAACTTCATTTGCCGGATAGGAAAATTCTTCTTTCGGCGCCCATTACCGGTGCATATAATGAGGAGGATTTTGCAGTTCTTACAGAGTTTTCCTTTCGGCTGAAAAAACTGTTTGGTTTATATGATAATTTCGGAAGTCGGATTGCGTCAGAAAATATCCGGAAGGGAGAGTTTCAGAGATACGATTCTTTTTTTGCCTATGGCCGGAATGATGTGGAGGAATATGACGAGATTCGCTCGGAGGGAGAGTATTTGCGTACATTTTGCATTGGCGGATGGGATAAGCTGAAAGATGTGTACCAAATGCTTATGGCGTATGCAAAAGAACATGGATTAGTCTTATGTGATTATGCGTATGAAGAAGGCTTGAATGAGATGTCGCTTCAGAGCGGTGGCGACTATATTACAATGATTACAGTGGCAGTTCAAAGAGAATCGTAGATGCTGAGTGAGAGATGCAGCAATCGTCAGATAATTCATAAAAATGTTAGAAAATTGAAATATTTATTTAATATTTACAGGAGAGGAGTATGTTATAATAACTATATACTTGTAGGCGGATGAGCGGCTTAAAGGAGGAATGTATTATGACAGAACAATTGATCAAAGATATTAAGCACATTCAACATTGCCTGATCAACCGGGAGATGTCCGGGGATGAATTGGAAGAGAAGATGGAGATTGTAAAGAAGTTAGAAGATGTATCCGATTATTTAAAGGATGCGTTGGGAAGAGGAATAGAATTTTAATATAGCAGATAATAAAAGGCGGAAGACCGTAAGATCTTCCGCCTTATCTTTTCAGATTCTTTCAGATTCCTATCCTATTCTGCAGGAACAAATACTTCTTTTCCCATTCCGCACAGTGGGCATACCCAATCTTCCGGAATATCTTCAAAAGCAGTTCCTGGAGCGATTCCGTTGTCCGGATCACCTACTGCCGGGTCATATTCGTATCCGCATGGTTCACATACATATTTCTGCATAAGTCAATACCTCCATATATTTCATTTGTTATTGTTTAATATTACTATTTCTTTGAAAAGAATACAACAATTATTTTTGAGTTTCTGTGACTGAGTCACAAAAAGGAGACAGCCTCTTAAAGTGCTTCCCACCGTCCGGAAGCTCCGCAAGGGAGTACAAGACCGGAATGTGTGACCGGAAGTCCGATTTCCTGAGAATCTACGCGGCCTTTCCATGGCTTCAGCTCTGTGGCAAGCATATAGGTAAGGACAGCCGGTGCAAGTCCGGTCGTGTAGGAGTTTACGAGGAAAAATAAAGGCTCATCGGATAAAATCTTTGTACATAATTTGATCAGTGGATGAATGGCATCTTCAATTTTCCAGATTTCTCCCTTTGGTCCTCTTCCGTAGGAAGGCGGGTCCATAATAATAGCGTCGTAGTGATTACCGCGGCGGATTTCCCGCTCTACAAATTTTACGCAGTCATCTACGAGCCAACGGATCGGCTTGTCTGACAATCTGGAGGAAGCAGCATTTTCTTTTGCCCAGTTGACCATTCCTTTGGAAGCGTCTACGTGTGTAACATTGGCGCCGGCAGCAGCCGCTGCTAATGTGGCACCTCCTGTATATGCGAAGAGATTTAATACTTTGACAGGGCGGCCGGCAGATTTGATCTTTTCAGAAAACCAGTCCCAGTTTACAGCCTGTTCCGGGAATAATCCGGTGTGCTTGAAGCTGAATGGTTTTAAATTAAAAGTAAGATCCCGGTAATGAATCTGCCACTGTTTTGGCAGATCGAAAAATTCCCATTCACCGCCGCCCTTTTTGCTGCGGTGGTAGTGGCCGTTCATCCGCTTCCAGCCGCGCAGTGTCTTCTCAGTATCCCAGATGACCTGCGGGTCCGGACGAACAAGAAGATATTCTCCCCATCGCTCCAGTTTTTCTCCTTTGCTGCAATCTATCACTTCATAATCTTTCCAATTATCTGCAATCCACATGGTAGTTAACCTCTCTGTTTTTTATCATGATTCTTCTAGGATTATAGCATGAAGAGCCGGAAAAGGAAAGTGTTTATAGATAACACCTATAAAACGAGTGATTTATTATAAAACTCTATTTGAAGCTTGTGCTTTCCCTTTATATAATAGAAATGGAACATAAGAACAACTTATGAAAGAGGAGAGAGCATTATGTTGATTGATATGCATATGCACGAAATGACATTTTCAAAAGACAGCTTTTTAAAATTAGATGAAATGGTTCGGATCGCGAAAGAAAAAGGTCTTGACGCCATCTGTATTACAGACCATGACAGTATGGGGTTGAAAGATTATGCGGCAGAATATACAAAGACAACGGGATTTCCTGTTTTTGTCGGAATTGAGTATTTTTCTCTTCAGGGGGACATCGTAGCGTTTGGAATTGACGAGTATCCGAACGAGCGGATTCCGGCACAGGATTTTATTGATCTTGTGAAGAAACAGGGTGGTGTGTGCTTTGCGGCGCATCCGTTTCGCAATAACAGACGCGGGCTGGAAGAACACTTACGGGAAGTGAAAGGTCTGGACGGTCTGGAAGTGTTAAATGGAAGCACTTCTGTAGAGGCGTGCTATAAGGCGGCAGAGTATGCGGAAGAATTGGGACTTTTCACACTGGGAGCCAGTGACTGCCATGTGCCTGAGAAGGTTGGCGTGTGCGCAACTTATTTCCCAAGAGAGGTTCACAATATGGAGGAATTTCTCGAAGCTTTCAAAGAGGGAAGAATGTGCCCGGTGTATTATAAAGATGGTGAATACCATATGGTAAATCATAAAAAATATATTTACCTTTCCAGACAACAGTGATAGAATATATCTATAAGTGTTTGGGGAAGGTTACAGAAGGAGGAAAATATCATGATTACAGTAAACGCTATAGGAGACAATTGTCCGATTCCGGTGATTAAGACGAAGAAGGCAATGCAGGAACTTCAGGGACCGGAGACGATTGAAGTTTTAGTGGATAATGAAATTGCCGTACAGAATGTAACGAAGATGGCTGCAAGCACAGGCGCAGAGGTTTCTTCTGAGAAGATTGCTGAGAAAGAATTTAAAGTGGTGATTCAGGCAAAGGGCGCAGTGGAAGCAGGAGCTGAGG
Source organism: Dorea sp. CAG:317 (assembly GCA_000433535.1). GTDB lineage: Bacteria > Bacillota > Clostridia > Lachnospirales > Lachnospiraceae > Dorea_D. The sequence goes on along the minus strand of FR892671.1, from coordinate 43,042 downwards.
AAGCAGTATGCCAGCCGGATGCCAGAGATAATACAGTTGTAGTTATTGCATCAGACCGCATGGGAGAGGGAAATGATGCACTTGGCAAGGTGTTGATCAAAGGATTCATTTTTGCGGTTACACAGCTTGATAAACTGCCAAAGACTATGTTATTCTATAATGGTGGTGCTACATTAACAGCAGAAGGCTCTGATTCTCTGGAGGACTTAAAGTCACTGGAGGCTCAGGGAGTAGAGATCATGACATGCGGAACATGTCTTGATTACTATGGATTAAAAGAGAAGCTGGCAGTGGGAACAGTGACTAATATGTACAGCATCGTGGAGACGATGGCGAATGCTGGCAAGATCATCCGTCCATAGAAGAGTGAAGGAAAAGACTATAACAATGGAAAGAAAGGGCCGGACCTATGTGTAGAAACAGGGAGTTCGGCCTTCATTTGCATATGGGATGAAAATCAAAGGAGAATGGGAAAAGTATGAAAAAAGATGTAAAATTGACCAGTTTAAGTAAGACTGCAGGCTGAGCAGCGAAGATAGGTCCTGAGACCCTTGCCCAGGTTCTGGGTAAGCTTCCGAAATTTGAGGATAAAAATCTGATCGTCGGAATTGAGACATCTGATGATGCTGCGATTTATAAAGTAACGGACGATATTGCGATGATCCAGACGGTGGATTTCTTTACACCGATCGTGGACGAACCTTACATGTTCGGACAAATTGCAGCTGCCAACTCTTTGAGTGATGTCTGGGCTATGGGAGGAGAACCTGCGGTGGCATTAAATATCGTAGGATTTCCGAATTGTCTGGACCCGGCGATCTTAGGTGATATTCTTGCCGGAGGAGCCGATAAGGTAAAAGAGGCGGGAGCTGTTCTTGTCGGTGGACATTCTGTGCAGGATGATGAGCCGAAGTACGGTCTGTGTGTGTCAGGCTTCGTGCATCCGGATAAGATTTTCAAAAATTATGGCTGTCGTCCGGGGGATGTGCTTGTGCTGACGAAGCAGATCGGAAGCGGTATCGTAAATACAGCGATCAAAGCCGATATGGCTTCTCCTGAGGCAATCAGAGAGGCACAGAAGGTAATGGCGTCTCTGAATAAAAAAGGAAAACAGGCAGTGGAAAAATACGATGTCAGTGCATGTACGGATATTACAGGCTTTGGACTTTTGGGGCATTGCGTGGAGATGGCATCAGCAAGTGATGTAACCTTTGAAATCAACGTGACAGATATTGCGTATCTGACAGATGCCATTGATTATGCCAAAATGGGGCTGATTCCGGCAGGAGCGTATAAAAACCGCGGCTATTCGATCGGTAAAGTAGAGTCCGGTTCTGTGGCAGAACACTATCTGGACCTTCTCTATGACCCGCAGACATCCGGCGGGCTGCTCATTAGTGTGGCAGAAAAGGATGTAAAACCGATGTTGGAGGACTTTAAAGCGGCGAATATGGATACAACCGTATCAATTATCGGTAAGGTTGCACCAAAGAGCGATAAATTAATCCGACTGTTCTAGAAAGGAAAAGAAAGATGAATAAAAATATGTTGTACCGCAGTATACCGAAGGTTGACATACTGTTGGAAGAGGAAGAAATAAAGGAGCTGATCTTACGTTACAGCAGAGAGACGGTTATGGAAGCTGTGCATACAGAGATGGATAAGCTGAGAGCATATATTGGCCGGTGTGAAGAGGAAGAAGAAGGAAGGCGTCAGATCGAGCTGCTGACAAGTCATATCAGACAGTCGGTAGAGGCTATGCATACGCCAAATATGCGTATGGTGATCAACGGTACGGGAACAATCCTCCACACGAACCTGGGGCGCGCTCCCATTGGGGTAGAACATATGAAGCGGGTGGCCGAGATCGCGACCGGTTATTCGAATCTGGAATATAATCTTGAGGCAGGTAAACGTGGAGAACGTTATTCCCATTTTGAGAAGCTTCTCTGTAAAATCACCGGTGCTGAGGCTGCAATGGCGGTAAATAATAATGCGGCTTCTGTGATGCTTATTTTAAGCTCGCTTGCAAAGGGCGGAGAGGTTGTAGTTTCCCGTGGAGAGCTGGTAGAAATCGGTGGAAAATTCCGAATCCCGGATGTAATGGAACAAAGCGGAGCCACACTTGTGGAAGTGGGAACTACGAATAAAACGCACTATAGTGATTACGAAGAAGCGATCACAGAAGAGACGAAAGCTCTTTTAAAAGTGCATACGAGTAACTACAGAATCGTTGGCTTTACGGATACGGTGGATATTGATGCATTGATTCCGCTGGCGAAGGAATACGATCTTCCGGTGATTGAGGATCTGGGGAGCGGTGTGCTTGTAGACCTTGCAAAATACGGTCTGACCCATGAACCTACTGTACAGGAATCCATTGCCAAAGGTGCGGATGTGGTATGCTTTAGCGGCGATAAGCTGCTTGGAGGTCCACAGGCCGGAATCATTATCGGGAAAAAGAAATACATTGACAAGATGAAAAAAAATCAGCTGACACGTGCGCTTCGAATTGATAAATTCACAGCTGCTACACTGGAACTGGTCCTTCAGGAATATTTATCCGAAGAAAAGGCGATTCAGAATATACCGGTTCTTCGTATGATCACAAAATCGTTGGAAGAGGTAACTGCGGATGCCAGAAGCTTAAGCCGAATGCTGAACAGGGCAAAACTTCCGGCAAGTATTAAGACGGAGCCGTGTGAGTCACAGATTGGCGGCGGTTCACTTCCGCTGGAGCGGATTCCGAGCATGGCGGTTGCGATGAGACCGGAGAAAATAAGTGTCGCAGAATTGGAGATGCGTATGCGTCATCTTCCGATTCCGGTCATTCCAAGAACAGCCAATGACACCGTTTTGATCGATGTGCGGACCGTGGATAAGAGTCAGTTTCGAAAGATTACTGACCAGTTTGTAGAGTATGCGGTCATGGAAGAAGACAGCAAGGTAGAAGGACGTTAGGAGCAAAGAAAGATGAAAAACATTATTATCGGTACTGCCGGACATATCGATCACGGGAAGACAACACTTATCCGGGCGTTGACCGGAAGAAATACAGATCGGTGGGAAGAAGAGCAGAGAAGAGGAATTACGATTGATCTTGGGTTTACCTATTTTGACCTGCCTACGGGAGACCGGGCTGGAATTATAGATGTGCCGGGGCATGAGAAATTTATCAATAACATGGTTGCCGGTGTGGTAGGTATGGATCTGGTTCTTTTGGTCATTGCAGCAGATGAGGGGATTATGCCGCAGACAAGAGAACATATGGATATTTTAAGTCTTCTTGGGATTGAGAAAAGTATTATTGTATTAAATAAATGTGACTTAGTTGATGAAGAGTGGCTGGAACTTGTAGAAGAAGAAGTCAGAGAAGAACTGGCGGGTACTTTTCTTGAGCATGCGCCGGTTGTGAAAGTATCAGCGGCTACAGGGGAAGGGATTGCGGAACTTGTAGATGAGATTGTGCAGCTTACTTCTGATGATGTGACAGCCAAAGATACAAGCACCATCCCAAGGCTGCCTATTGACCGTGCCTTCAGTCTGTCTGGATTTGGGACGGTGATAACGGGAACACTTGTGTCAGGGACCATTTCCAAAGAGGATGCACTGGAAATGTATCCGATCGGGAAAGAGTGTAAGATACGAAGTATTCAAGTACACGGAGAGGATAAGAAAGAGTGTTATGCGGGACAGCGTGTGGCGATCAACCTTTCGAATGTGAAGAAACATGAGATTAAGAGAGGGTGTGTGCTTGCGCCTCCAAACAGTATGAGAAATACGGATCTTCTGGATGTAAAATTGTCGGTGCTTGATTCCTCTATGCGAGTGCTGACCAATCATTCCAGACTTCATTTCTTTACCGGGACAAGTGAAATCTTGTGTCGTGCGGTGCTTCTTGACAAAGAGGAGATCGGACCGGGCGAGAGCGGTTATGTGCAGCTTCGCCTGGAAGAGGAAATTGCGGTAAGACGTGGGGATAAATTTGTAGTTCGTTTCTATTCACCGATGGAAACGATCGGCGGAGGTGTTGTACTGGAACCGAATCCGGGAATTAAGAAGCGGTTCCAGCCACAGGTTATTGAGGAACTGAAGCGAAAAGAATCTGGTTCTTCCGCAGATGTTATCGAGCTTCACGTGCGGGAACATGCGGATACACTGATCACACTTTCAGAGCTTGCCAAACTGACCGCGCTTTCTATGGAGGAAGTGCAAAAGGATGTAGAAGAACTGCGAGAGCAAAAGCTGGTAGATACATTTGCCATGAGAAAAGATACGTATGTGTGGCATGCGGATTCTAAACGGGCAGCAGTTCATACGCTGAAAAATGCGCTGAGGACATTTGAAGAAAAGTATCCGTACCGGTATGGAATGAAAAAAGCGGAAGTTCAGATGACGTATTTTAAGAAAGTGAAACCGAATGTATTTGACAAAATTGTGGAACTTCTGGAAGAGGAAGGCGAGATTAAGCGAACGGAGGAGTTCCTTGGTACACCGGAGTTTGAGATCTGTAAAGATGCAGTGTATGAACGTGTATCGCGCAAGATTCTTGCCACATTGAAGAACGCAAAATATGACTTTGTCCGCTACTCTGAGATTGAATTTCAGGGGAAAGACGGAGCGGTGTCAGACGATATATTGAATATTTTATTAGAGGAAAAAGAGGTTGTAAAGGTTACGGATGACATGTATACACTGACCGCCTATATGGAAGAGGCAAAGACAGTCATTCAGACCAAATTAAAGGAAGAGGGACTTATTACGATTGCTCAGGTGAGAGATATCTTCGGGACGAGCAGGAAGAGCGCAAAACCGATACTGGAATATATGGACAGTATTAAAGTGACAAAGAAAACCGGAGCAGAGAGTGAGAGGGTGGCATACTAATGAATTTGAAGCAGTTGGAGGCTTTTGTACAGGTTGCGGAGGGAGGCAGCTTTTCAAAGGCAGCAAAAGAATTGTTTTTGACACAGCCCACGATCAGTTCTCATATTTCTTCACTGGAGAGAGAACTGAATGCAAGGCTGTTTGTGAGAAATACCAAAGAGGTAAGTCTGTCGGAAGATGGAATTAAATTATACAAATACGCGAAGCAGATGCTGGATCTTCAGCGGGAAATTGAAGTTACTTTCGGAATGGATGAGGAAGGGGAGTCACATGCGGTGACCATAGCGGCTTCCACGATTCCGGCACAGTATCTTCTTCCGGAGGTGTTAACAAGATTTAGCGAAAGATATCCGCAGGAGCAGATTCGGATTCAAGAGACGGACAGTAGTAAAGTAGTCATGCAGATTGTGGATCATCGGGTAGATATCGGGTTTACCGGAACGGTACTGGAAAAGAAGCATTGTAAATATATTCCGTTTTATAAGGATGAGCTTGTGATCATCACGCCGAATACGCCGAAGTATCAGGAATTGGCGCAAGGAAATAAAGAAGATATTTCATGGATTAAGAAAGAACATGTAATCATGAGAGAAGAAGGTTCCGGTACAAGAAAAGAGGCGGAGCTTCAGCTAAAAGGAGCCGGTGTGAAATTTGCAGGCCTTGATATCATTGCAAGCATTGAGAATCAGGAGACGATCAAAAAATCTGTCCGGCAGGGGATGGGGATTTCGGTGCTGTCTAAGCTTGCAACGGCTGATGAAGTGGCAAATGGCGAGATTCTTGCGTTCCCGATTCCAAATAGTGATGAGGGGCGTGACATCAACCTTGTTTATAACAAAAACTACCAGATGACAAGGAGTGCGGAACGATTTATTAAGGTGGTAAAAGAAGTTTACAATATACCCAGATAAGAGAAGGGTAACTGGAGAAAAAGAAACGCCATATATAGGAAATATCTATAAGTGGCGTTTTTTATTTGCTATTTCAATTAGACGAAAAAGCGAATAACGACTATACTAATAACAGTGGATAGATAAAAGATTCACAGATTTGAGAGGGAAAAATATGATTTATCTGGATAATGCTGCTACAACGATGCATAAACCGAAAGAAGTCATCGATGCAGTTGTCTGCGCTATGAGTTCCATGGGCAATGCAGGACGCGGGGCAAATGAAGCGTCTTTGAGTGCATCAAGAATCATTTATGATACAAGAGAGAAGCTTTGCCGGTTTTTCCATGGGGAAAATCCGAGACAGATTGTGTTTACTAATAATTCGACGGAGAGTCTTAATATTGCGATCAAAGGCTTGTTAAATCCGGGAGATCACGTGATCACTACGATGCTGGAGCACAATTCGGTGCTTCGTCCTTTATATGAAATGAAGGAAAAGGGTGTAGAACTTACAATCATAGAGAGTGATAAAAAAGGAAGGTTCTGTCTGGAAGATATGGAATCAGCGATCAGGCAGAATACAAGAATGATCGTCTGCACCAACGGTTCCAACCTTACGGGAAATTATGTTCCGTTAAAGCCGGTTGGAGAGCTTGCTAAGAAGCACGGGCTCTTATTTGTAGTTGACGCTTCTCAGACGGCAGGTGTATTTCCGATAGATGTGCAGGACATGATGATAGATGTGCTGTGTTTTACAGGACATAAAGGGCTTCTGGGACCGCAGGGTACCGGGGGAATGTACGTAAAAGAGGGAATTAAGATCAGACCGCTGAAAACAGGTGGAAGCGGTGTTCAGACATATAGCAAGACACATCCGGCAGAAATGCCTACTGCCTTAGAGGCAGGGACCCTGAATGGACATGGAATCGCAGGCCTTCATGCGGCCATGTCATACCTGGAAGAAACGGGCGTGGATCATATCCGCGCCCGGGAACAGGAACTGATGTGGAGGTTCTATGAAGGGGTGAAGGATATACCGGAGATTACCATATATGGAGATTTCAGCACAAAAGAGCGATGTGCCATTGTGACGCTGAATATTGGTGAGTATGATTCTTCAGAAGTGAGTGATGCGCTTCTTACAGAATATAGTATTTCTACGAGACCGGGAGGACATTGTGCGCCGCTAATGCACGAAGCGCTCGGAACTGTAGAACAGGGGGCAGTGAGATTTAGTTTCTCGCATTATAACACGGAAGAAGAAGTGGACACGGCGATTGAGGCGGTCCGTGAACTCGCTAAGGATGAGGAATAGTTATCTTTAGTACAATGAGAGAAGACAGTAGGAGGAAAGAACATGAACTTATCAGATTCAAAAAAGAAGCTGGCGTTAGCCGGCGCAGTGTGTGGAATCGTAGCGGCAATTCTCGCGCTTTTAGGTAACCCGGCCAATATGGCATTTTGTATTGCATGTTTTATTCGTGATACAGCAGGAGCGTTTGGAATGCATCAGGCAGAAGTCGTGCAGTATGCAAGACCGGAAATCATCGGTCTCGTGCTTGGAGCATTTTTAATTTCTGTAGCAACAAAGGAATATCGTTCTACAGCAGGTTCGTCACCGATGATCCGTTTTGTATTAGGCGTGATCATTATGATCGGGGCACTTGTATTCCTTGGATGTCCGCTGCGTATGATTATTCGTATGTCAGCAGGCGACATGAATGCGTGGGTGGCACTTGTTGGATTTATTCTCGGTATCGCTACAGGCGTGTTTGCCCTTAAGAAAGGCTTCAGCCTTGGAAGAGCGCACGTAACTAACAAAGCAAATGGAGCAGTTCTTCCGGTGATCGTAACAGGTATCCTTGTGGTGGCACTTTGTACCTCCCTCCTGAAAGTGAGCCAGGCAGGTCCTGGAAGTATGCACGCTCCAGTTATCGCATCATTGATCGGCGGTCTGGTTTTTGGAGCTTTTGCTCAGAAATCAAGAATGTGTTTTGCAGGAAGTATGCGTGACATTATTTTGATGAAGAACTTTGATCTGTTCTCAGTAATTGCAGGTTTATTTGTAGTAATGCTTGTGTTTAATCTGGCAACAGGACGTTTTGTCTTTGGGTTCAATACACCGGGCATTATTGCTCACTCTGAGCATCTGTGGAATATCTTGGGTATGTATACAGTCGGATTCGCGGCAGTTCTGGCAGGCGGTTGTCCTCTTCGTCAGTTAATCCTTGCAGGACAGGGATCTTCTGATGCAGCAGTAACTGTAGTCGGAATGTTTGTAGGTGGCGCACTCTGCCATAACCTTGGTCTTGCAGCAAGCGGCACAGCTCTCAATCCTGAGACAAAAGAACTTGTAGCAGGAGCAGTTCCGTTAAATGGAAAAGTGGCTTGTATTATCTGTATTGTAGTATGCTTTATCATTGCATTTACATGTAAGAGAGAAGAAGCAAAATAAAGACAACATCATTTGGAAAATAAGGATTGAAAAAACTGGTTTATCATAGTATCCTAGGAAAGAAGGTAAATAAATATGAAGGAAGTAGACGCAAGAGGTCTTTCTTGTCCGGAACCGTTAATGCTGACAGCAAATGCGCTCAAAGGAGCTACAGAGGCTGTGAAGGTACTGGTTACAGAACCACATCAGAAAATGAACGTTGAGAAATTTGCTAAAGATCATGGCAAAACACCAACATCTACGGAGAAGGACGGATACTTCGAAGTTGTGATCGAGTAGAGACATGAGAAAAAAAGAATTGAAATTAGTCGTAACATTTCATACGACAGCAGATGCTATGGCTATGGAGAAGGCTTGTAAAGAGCAGAATGTTCCGGGCCGTATCATACCGGTGCCAAGAACTATTTCCGCAGGATGCGGACTGGCGTGGTGCGCAGCTCTCGAAGAGAGAGAAGAAATTGCAGCCATGATGAAGAAGGCAGGTATTGAAGAAGAAGACATGCACGAATGCATGGTATAAGAAAAAAGAAAAAGACGGACACTTTGAATCAAAACGAAGTGTCCGTCTTTTTAGGTTCAGGCATTATGCGCATATTAAACTCCTTCAACAAATGTTCGTAAAACATGTGGTAATAGCTTGCTGCTGTATTCTGCCAATGAATATTTGCCTTTGAATAGTGCCCAGTCATAGATGATAGCCCGTTCATACAGAGCATATATTTTCATCAATTCTTCGGCGGTGGAAGTGTCTTTGAATTCACCGCTTTTAATGCCGTCATCGATAATTTCTGTCAGCCATTTGAAATAAAACCGTTTCTTGTCAGCTAGAGATTTTTTGTCTTTTGTAATAAGCTGTGACGAATACAGATAGGCGATGAGGTGTCGGTCTATTGTTTCCTCGATCATCTGAAATAATTCACGGTTTAAAAAAAAGAGCTTATCACTGGCGGAAAGGTTGGGATCGATAGTCCCTGCAAGCTCTTCGTATTTTTCATCAAAGAGATAAGACAGGGAGTTCAGAAGAGCCTCTTTACCTTTGAAATAGTGATAAAAAGTACCTTTTGATGTCTTTGAGGCGGAAATAATATCCTCTACGGTTGTCTGGTCATATCCTTTTTTGTGAAACAGGTTCCACGCAGCCTTCACGATGCGGCTTTTGGTGGATTGCCGTTTTCGTGGCATTGTCATCATTCCTTTCCAAGCTGTAAATAATATATAAGTAATAAGATATATGGATGATAATAATAGAAGCGGATTATGAAATAACCCGCTTCTATGACATTATAGTTTTACTGAATCAACAAATATTCAGACTAACCTACCTGGAAACCATATTTCAATGGATCTGTAGGATCGATCAGGTATGTAGCAACACCTGTCAGATAGCAGCTTCCTGTGATCATTGGGATAACAGCATCAAAGTCAGCAACTTTGGTTGTCTCTTTGATTACACCCTTGAAGAGACTGCCGATAAAGCTTTCATAAACGAATTCTTCGCCGACTTTGATCTCTCCCCAGTGATGAAGAGTAGCAAGCTTAGCACTTGTACCTGTTCCGCAAGGTGAACGGTCAGCCATGTAATCGCCAAAGATAACTACGTTTCTCATATTAGCTTTGTCTGGGTTTGGTGTTGGTCCGTAGAATTCTACAAGGTCAACAGTGTCAATGTCAAGCAGAGGATGTTTTACAGGGATTGTCTTATTAATCTCATCTAACATCTTCATACCAAGATCTGTATATGCAGGAACAGATTTTGCATTGATCTCACCAAGATCCAGCTTTGTTGTATCAACTAATGCGAAGAAGCTTCCGCCGAAGGAAATTGTAAATTCGATCTCTTTTCCATCAACAGTAACTTTCTGATTCTCTTTGTAAACGAATGCAGGAACGTTTGTTAATGTAACATGTTCTACTTTTCCGTCTTTTACAAGAGCTGTTGTACGAATCAGGCCTGCAGGAGCATCAAGAACGACTTCGTTCTCACCCTCGTGCATTTCTTTTAATCCGGACTCAAGAATAACAGTAACAGCACCGATTGTACAGTGTCCGCACATGTTCAGGTATCCGCCTGTATCCATGAACATTACACCGAAGTCAGCTTCTGGATTAACCGGCTCACATAAGAAAGCACCGAACATGTCGTGGTGTCCTCTTGGCTCAAACATGAGAGCTGTACGAACCTTATCGTAATTCTCTTCCATCCATTTTTTCTTCTCGATCATTGTGGTGCCTTCTGGTTCTGGGAATCCCCCGATAACGATACGACAGAATTCTCCAACGGTATGAGCATCTACAACCTGAAGAGCTGCTTCAAACCGATCGAAGTTAACGTTAGCTTTTAACTCCATAATAATTACCTCCTTTTAAGATAAAAATTTAACCATAGATAAAATCTATAAGTTTTTATAAAAACACATTGAAAACCCCCATGTTTTCTTTGTGCCTTTTTCTATAACACAAGGTATTGTGGTTTAATAACGATACAAAATTAACAATTAGACCACGTTCTAGTATTGCGTTTAATTCACTACTCTTATTATGTATGAAAAGCCTTGAAAAGTCAATGTTTTTTTGGTATTATAAAAATAAATAAAAACGCCTAAAAACGCTTGAAATCTCAATAAAGATATGTTATGGTATTTAGAGCGAAAAAGAGTATATGGGGGTAGATGGGTGACTGGTGTGCCTCCTAGTCTTCAAAACTAGTGTTGGGCGTTAAGAGCGTCCTGGGTGGGTTCGATTCCCACATGCCCTCGCCAAAAAAAGAAATGTTTCACGTTAAAAAAATGGCAAAGCCATTTATAGATAAAATTAATAAATGAATTTCAGAAGATAAGAATAGATTATCCGGATTAATATAAGAATAAGTGAACGAACGGAGTCAAGTTTCGTTTTTTACTTATATAAAAAAGAAAAGGAGAAATGTGTCATGGGAAATGTACAGATTTTATTACGTCAGCACGTAGGCGCACCTTGTGCACCGTGTGTTGAAGTTGGGGCAGATGTAAAAAAAGGTACACTCATTGCTACACCAACAGGACTTGGAGCAAATATTTTTTCAAGTGTTTATGGTAAAGTGGCAGAGATTACAGAGGACAGAATCATCATTGAGCCGGCAGATGAGCAGCCGGATGAGTTTGTTCCGATTGATGTACCGGAAGATGCTTCTAAGCTTGACATGGTAAAAGCGGCTGGAATTGTTGGTATGGGAGGCGCTGGATTCCCGACAGGAATAAAACTGGGAATTGACTTGTCTGCAACAGAGATGGGAGAGATGGATGCTGAGATCAATCCGGAACTTCCAGCGGACTTTAAAATTGAACACGGATATATTTTGATTAATGCAGCTGAGTGTGAGCCGGGATTAGAGCACAATATCAGACAGATCGAAGAGCAGTGTGACAAAGTGATCACAGGTATTAAATACAGCATGGAGATCGCGAAAGCTGATAAGTGTATTATCGCTATCAAGAAGAAAAATCAGAAAGCAATCAAGACTTTGCAGGCAGCTCTTGCAAATGAGCCGGATATTACAATGCACCTTCTTCCGGATATTTATCCAATGGGAGAAGAGCGTGCGGTAGTAAGAGAGTGTCTTGGTGTAAATCTTACACCGGTTCAGCTTCCTTCTGCAGCAAGAAGCGTGGTACTTAACCTTGAAACTGTTGCAAGAATCGCAGAGGCAATTGATGAGAAGAGACCATGTATCACAAAGAACTTAACAGTTCGTGGTAAAATAAATGGCGGAAACGCAGCGCATGTATTCATGGACGTTCCGGTTGGCGTAAGCGTTGGTGAAATGATCGAAAGAGCAGGCGGAATCGACGGAGAATATGGCGAAATCATCATGGGTGGAGCCTTTACAGGTAAATCTACAGAGCTTGATGCACCGATCACAAAGACAACAGGTGGTATTATCGTTACTGTAGAGTTCCCGGATCTTCACGGAGCAAAAATGGGTATTCTTGTATGTGCCTGCGGTGGTTCCGAAGATCGTATGCGCGAGATCGCTAAGAAGATGAATGCAGAAGTCGTATCTGTTGCAAGATGTAAACAGGCGATTGAAACAAAGCCAGGGGCACCGCTTAAGTGCTTAAGACCTGGTAACTGTCCGGGACAGGTTAAGAACAACATGCAGTTCAAGAAAGATGGATGTGAGTATATCATTATCGGTAACTGCTCAGATTGTTCTAACACAGTTATGGCATCCGGCCCGAAGATGGGACTGAAAGTATTCCATCAGACTGACCATGCTATGAGAAGCGTGGGTCACGCTCTTTACAGAACTTTAAGAGTGTCCAAACAGGTAAGTCAGGATATTGATTTTTAATAGAACCTGATAGTTATGGTATTACTGTCATAGAGGGTAAGGGCGGCTGGTCCCCGATCCCGCCGCCTTTCTTATAAGTAAAGCGAGAGGTATTCTTTCACCTGATATGACTGTATATATACAAATTTACCGTACAATAACGTGTCGGTACATTTTTACCACAATAAGGAGGGAAAACAATATGTCAATCACAGCTGAAACAGCTAAAGAACATGCTCATGATCCTGCGGTATTATGTTGTAGAGCCGAAGCTGGTATTACAATTGAACCAGCAAATCTGGAAGATCCAGCGATCTTTGATGATTTGGTAGATTCAGGATTATTGAACCTGGATGGTTGCTTAACCATCGAAGAAGTTTTGGGAGCAAAACTTACAAAAACTTGTGATTCTCTTGCACCGTTGACAGCAGATGTACTTGACGGGGTGAACGCAGTAAGCGCTCCAGCAGCAGAGGAAGAGGTAGTAGAGGAAGTAGAAGCACCAGCAGCACCGGTAGCAGCAGCGCCAGTAGCAGCAGGTGGAACATTAAAGATCCACATCGGAGAAGGAAAAGACATTGATCTTGAAATTCCGGTTGGAGCACTTGGAACAGGTGGAGCAGCGGTTGCAGAAGTTCCTGCAGGAGCAGTAGCAGCAGGCGTGGCAGCACCGGCAGCAGAAGTTGAAGAAGAGAAAGTTGTAAGATCTCTTACAAGAAAACACTTCAACATCACAGAAGTTAAGAGAGGACCAGAGACAAAGATCGAAGGAACAACTCTTTACATTCGTGAAGGAATCGAAGCAGACGTTATCGCTGATCAGGAATTAGTAAAAGATTTCCACTTAGAGATCATTACTCCTGATTTATATCACACATATTCTGAGACAGTTATGGACGTTCAGCCAATCGCTACAAAAGAAGGCGATTCTGAGCTCGGAACAGGTGTTACAAGAGTACTTGACGGCGTTGTTATGATGCTGACAGGTGTTGATGAAGGCGGAG
>FR892671.1:20310-29464 GCA_000433535.1 Dorea sp. CAG:317 | reverse complement strand
TCAGATTGGTGAGTTCGGATCTTCTGAAGGATACTTAGATGAGAACATTATGTGGAATCGTCCAAGCTGTCCAGATAAAGGAGAAATCTTCATCAAAGGTAACATTGTTATCCAGGAGAAGACAAACATGGAGCGTCGTGGTCCTATGGCTGCTCATACAGCATTTGATATTATCACACAGGAAATCCGTGACGTTATGAAGAAACTTGACGAGAGCCTTGTAGTTGATACTCAGGAATTAAAGCAGGTTCGTCGTCCAGGTAAGAAGAAAGTTGTTATCGTTAAAGAAATCATGGGACAGGGAGCTATGCATGATAACTTCATCCTTCCTGTAGAGCCTGTTGGTGTTCTTGGCGCAAGAGCTAACGTAGACTTAGGAAACGTTCCGATCTGCGTATCTCCATTGGAAGTTCTTGACGGATGTATCCATGCATTAACATGTATCGGACCAGCATCTAAAGAGATGTCCAGACATTACTGGAGAGAGCCACTTGTACTCGAAGCATTACATGATCCGGAAGTTGACCTTTGTGGTGTTGTATTCGTTGGATCTCCTCAGATCAATGCTGAGAAATTCTACGTATCCCGCCGTCTTGGTCACACAGTAGAAATGATGGATGCTGATGGAGCATTTGTTACAACAGAAGGATTTGGTAACAACCATATCGACTTTGCAAGCCACATCGAACAGATTGGTATGAGAGGAATCCCGGTAGTAGGTATGTCTTACTGTGCAGTACAGGGAGCACTCGTTGTTGGTAACAAGTACATGCAGTACATGGTTGATAACAACAAATCTGAAGCTGGTATCGAGAATGAGATTCTTGGTAACAACACACTTTGTCCAGAGGATGCTGTACGTGCACTCGCTATGCTGAAAACAGCTATGGCTGGTGAAGACGTTAAGGCTGCTGAGAAGAAGTGGAATCCAAACGTTAAGTCTACAAACGTAGAGTTGATCGAGAGCGCATACGGAACAAAGATTGATCTCGTAGGAAACGAGCAGGAACTTCCGATGAGCGAAAAGCGTAGATTAAAATACAGCTAGGCTGAAGGTGTTCTTAAATGAATAACGAACGTTTGAATTATGGCGATAGAATCATTTATATGGAAGGCGTTGTAGTGGATGTTGATGATTGTAGTATCAGCGTTGACTTGAAAGGACGTCTGGGGTTCTTTAAAGCGCCGAGAAGAATGTTTATCTGCGATACTGAACCAAAAGTGGGACAGGAATTCGGATGGAACATGAGTTTTCCGGAACAGCTTGGCCCTGAGATAAATGAGCACTACGTCAGCAACATAGAAAAAGAAAGACGCAAACAACAAGAAATGAGTAAGCGTTTGGATGATAATAAGGAGGTTTAAAAATGAGTTTAACGGTTGTTAAAGGTTTACAATCTGAAATCTTCGTTCCGATTACTCCACCGTCAGTATGGACTCCTGTAACAAAAGAGCTGAAAGATATGTCTATCGCTCTTGCTACAGCTGCTGGTGTTCATAAGAAAGACCAGGAAAGATTCAATCTTGCTGGTGACTTCACATGGAGAAAGATCGAAAATACTACACCATCAAGCGAACTGATGGTATCCCATGGTGGATATGATAACAGTGATGTTAACAAAGACATTAACTGTATGTTCCCAATTGACAGAATCCATGAGTTAGCTGCTGAAGGATTTATCAGAGCTTGTGCTCCTGTACACGCAGGATTCATGGGTGGTGGCGGAAACCAGGAGAAATTCAAAGGTGAAACTGGTCCGGCTATCGCACAGATGTTTAAAGAAGAGGACGTTGACGCAGTAGTTCTCACTGCTGGATGAGGAACCTGTCACCGCTCTGCAGTATTGGTGCAGAGAGCGATTGAAGAAGCTGGAATTCCAACAATTATTATTGCAGCTCTTCCACCGGTTGTTCGTCAGACCGGTACTCCTCGTGCAGTTGCTCCATTGGTACCTATGGGTGCTAACGCTGGTGGACCGCACAATGTTGAACAGCAGACACAGATCGTAAAAGCAACTCTTGAGCAGTTAGTTGAAATCCAGACACCTGGAAAGATCGTACCACTGCCATTCGAGTACGTAGCTAAGATCTAATTTTATGAAGCTGGAAGGGTAGATGTATTTATACATCTGCCCTTTTTTGAAAAAAAGAGGGCACATTCTCTAAAAACGGAGGTGAAGCAGTTGGCTGATGAAGTAAAAGATTTAAGACGTCTGGTCATCAAAGCATTCCATATGACAGACGTAGAGTGGGGCGAGCACAACGATATTACGACAGATGGTCATATGACTGTCAGTAAAGAGATGCTCGATAAGCTGGTTGCAGAAGAGGATTGTCTGGAGAAGATCGATATTCAGATCATCAAACCAGGCGATCATGACCGCTGGACAAACACAATGATGGATATCATCCCGATCTCAACCAAAGTGCTTGGTAAGCTTGGAGAAGGAATTACACATACCATTACAGGTGTCTATGTGATTCTTACAGGCGTGGATGTTAATGGAAAGCAATGTCATGAGTTTGGTTCTTCGGAAGGAAACTTAAAAGAACAGTTAGTTCTGAATCGTGCAGGAACACCGGGAGACAACGATTACATTATCTCGTTTGACGTAACTCTTGCAGCAGGAATGGGACAGGAAAGACCGGGGCCTACAGCAGCTCACAGAGCATGCGATAAATTTATTCAGAGCTACCGTGACAAATTAAAAAAATTCAAAGGTGATAAATGTACAGAACGTCATGAGTATCACGATATTGTGAGACCTGGCAAGAAAAAAGTACTGATCATCAAGCAGGTTGCAGGGCAGGGCGCAATGTATGACACACACCTGTTTGCAAAAGAGCCATCTGGTGTAGAGGGCGGAAAATCGATTATTGATATGGGTAATATGCCGGTTATCGTAACTCCGAATGAGTATCGTGACGGAATTATCCGTTCTATGCAATAGGAGGTGTAAGACATGGGAATTGGTCCTTCAACAAAGGAAACTTCATTGCATCATTTCAGAGATCCGTTGTTAGAAGTTGTTGCAGAAGATACAGACCTCGATCTGATGGGAGTCATGCTCGTAGGTTCTCCGGACGGCAATGAGGACAAAATGCTTGTTGGTACAAGAGCCGCTGTATGGGCAGAATGTATGCGTGCAGACGGAGTCATCCTTTCCTGTGATGGATGGGGAAACAGCCACGTAGATTATACGAATACCATTGAACAGATTGGTATGCGCGGAATTCCGGTAACAGGTATTACATTTAACGGTACGGTTGCCCAGTTTGTCGTTGTAAATGATTATCTGGATGCCATTGTCGATATAAATAAGAGTGAAAGCGGTGAAGAGACAGACGTTGTAGGTGAAAACAACATGGATCGTGTAGACTGTCTGAAAGCAAAAGCTTTATTAAAACTGAAAATGAGAAAGAAAGATCAGGAAAATCGATAAATTGATTTAAAACGTCATATCCCTATATTTATAGGGATGTGGCGTTTTTTTGGCTATATTATAGAAAAAAGAAATATTATCAGTTATTTTGTGAAAAAATAAATTAATTGACAGAAATATTGCCCCTGTGATATAACGACGATATAGGAATTCGGGGAATGTGAATCTAATGTGTGGAAGGGAGGGACAATGAGGTGAAAGAGAATGGGAGGATATTTCTAAAGGCTGCTGCTGCCGGCATAACGATCGGCATTGGGGGAGCGGTCTATTTGACGCTGGAAAATAGAGTGATCGGAGCGGTGCTTTTTGGTGTGGGTCTCTATACGATTGTGCTGAATGGACTTTTTCTATACACGGGAAAAGTCGGATATCTTATAAGTGCCAAAGATAAAAAAGCATATATTTTACAGCTTATTTTCACATGGCTGGGGAATTTTGCAGGAACAGCGCTTGCAGCAGCTGCCATTTCAGCAACGAGAATCAGAAATCTTAGAAGAACGGCAGAAGTAATCTGTAAGACAAAACTTGCGGATACACCGCATAGCATTTTGATTCTGGCAGTATTTTGCGGAATACTGATGTATGTTGCTGTAGATGGATTTCGTGAAAAAGGCAATCCATTGATCTTATTTTTTTGCGTTACTGTTTTCATATTGTGTGGTTTTGAACATTGTATCGCGAATATGTTTTACTTTTCATTGGCAGGAGCATGGTCATTGCGGGCTGTCATATATCTTTTGCTCATGACATTGGGAAACAGTGTCGGCGGAATTTTGCTGCCGCTGGTCAAAAAAGTATAATGAAAAAAATAATATATTTATAGACAGTTTCGATATTGTTAAAAAAATGAGAATCATGAGAACCCCTGTAATTACTGGGGAAATTGCAGATGTGTGAAAATAGCAACAAATATGTGAAAAACATAACGCTTAAATTGTGCTAAATACACAAAAAATGGAGTTGACAAAACAAAATTAAGGTGTTTATAATTAAGAAAAATAAAGAGCAGACATTGGTTGAAAAATCCGAGAGAGCTCTTCCGGTAGAACGGAAGCGCCGAAGGGGCAAGGAATCATCTGAAACTCTCAGGCACAGGAATCGGGTTTGGACATAACTCTGAAGAAAAACGACAGGGAAATTTAAGATCTGGAAAGGTCTTGGGTTTCCCTGTTTTTGTAGTATGGAATGGAACACATATCATGCCATAGTCTTTGTTGACAGAGGGAAAGCTTAATGAAGGAGGAAGAGAACATGGAACTAAAAACCCCACTTTATGATGCCCATGTAAAAGCAGGAGGGAAGATCGTACCTTTTGGAGGCTATTTGCTGCCGGTTCAATATGAAACAGGTGTAATCAAAGAGCATATGGCAGTTCGGACACAGGCAGGCTTATTTGACGTATCACACATGGGAGAAGTATTGTGCGAAGGAAAAGACGCATTAGCGAATCTCCAGATGCTTCTTACGAATAATTTTGACAACATGGTAGATGGTCAGGCAAGATACAGTCCGATGTGTAATGAAAATGGCGGAACGGTTGACGATCTGATCGTATACAAGAAATCAGAAGAACATTATTTCATTGTTGTGAATGCTGCCAACAAAGATAAAGATTTTCAGTGGATGCTGGATCACCAATTCGGAGATGTGACATTTACGGATGTATCAGATCGCTGGGCGCAGCTTGCACTGCAGGGACCGAAAGCAATGGAAATCCTGAGGAAGCTTACAGAAGAAGCGTGTATTCCTAAAAAATATTACCATGCAGTGTTTGGAGCAGAGGTGGCAGGAATTCCGTGTATTGTATCTAAGACCGGATATACCGGAGAGGACGGTGTAGAGCTATATCTGGACAGCAACAACGCAGAGAAGATGTGGGATATTCTTTTGGAAAATGGAAAAGAAGAAGGTTTGATCCCTTGCGGGCTTGGAGCGAGAGACACACTTCGAATGGAAGCAGCAATGCCGCTCTATGGACATGAGATGGACGACGAGGTATCACCTCTGGAGACGGGGCTTGGCTTTGCAGTGAAAATGGCAAAAGAAAACTTTATCGGCAAAGCCGCGTTAGAAGCTAACGAAGGACAGAAGAGACAAAGAATCGGACTGAAGGTAACCGGACGGGGAATTATAAGAGAGCATCAGGATGTTTTGCTGGGCGGAGAGAAAATCGGTGTTACGACATCAGGAACACACTGTCCGTATTTGGGATACCCGATCGCAATGGCGCTGGTTTCTGAAGGAAGCACAGAGCTTGGCTCCAAAGTGGAAGTAGAGGTAAGAGGACGGAAGGTAGAAGCGGAAGTTACTGCATTACCGTTTTACAAGAGAAGCAAATAAGAACACCAATCAAATAAAATCAATAATAATCAAAGAAAAGGAGAATTTAACATGGAATTAAGAGAAGAATTATTGTATTCAAAATCACACGAGTGGGTAAAAGAAGAGGGAGAAGAAATGGTCATCGGTTTAACAGATTATGCACAGTCAGAGCTTGGGGATCTGGTATTTGTGAACCTTCCGGAAGAAGGCGATGAATTGACCGTTGGAGAGGCATTTGCCGATGTGGAATCTGTTAAAGCGGTTTCAGATGTCTACGCGCCGGTAGCGGGAACAGTAAGTGAAATCAACGAAGAGCTTCTGGATGCACCGGAAAAGATTAACGAAGCCCCTTATGAGGCATGGCTTGTAAGAGTAAAAGATGTGACAGAAAAAGAAGCGCTGTTATCGGCAGAAGAATATCAAACATTTGTAGAGAGTGAACAGTAAGAGCAACGAGAGAAATAAAAAGGTGGTGAGCGATATGGGAAGTTATGTTCCGGGTACAGAACAGGAACGGACAGAGATGCTTCGGGAAATTGGATTTGAATCTATAGAGCAGTTGTTTGCACATATTCCGGAAGAAGTAAAAGTAAAGGATGGACTTCAAATTCCGGAAGGTATGTCAGAGTTTGAAGTAAGAAAAACGATGCAGAAAATCGCACAAAAAAATAAAGTATTCCCGGTTGTCTTCAGAGGTGCAGGAGCCTATAGACATTTTATCCCCTCGGTTGTAAAAAGCGTGATCAGCAAAGAAAATTTGATGACAGCCTATACCCCGTATCAGGCAGAAGTAAGTCAGGGAATCTTGCAGTCCATATTTGAATATCAGACGATGATCAGTGATCTGACCGGAATGGATGCATCCAACGCTTCCGTATATGATGGGGCGACTGCAGCCGCAGAAGGAATTGCAATGTGCAGAGACAGAAAGAGAAGTAAAGCACTGGTTTCCGAAACAGTGGACCCCAAAGTTCTGGATGTAATCAAAACATATTGTTTCGGAAATGGAATGGAGCTTGTATTTGTTCCTTCCAAGGATGGAGTGACAGATACAGAGGCGTTAAAAGAGCTGGTCGATAAAGAGACTGCATGTGTATATATTCAGCATCCGAATTACTGCGGATATCTGGAAGAGGCTGAGCTGATTGGTGAGATTGCACACGAATCAGGCGCGAAATATATTATGGGAGTGAATCCGATCTCGCTTGGTGTATTAAAAACACCGAAGGAATACGGAGCAGATGTGGCAGTCGGCGAAGGACAGCCGCTTGGACTTCCACTTGCATTCGGAGGTCCATATCTTGGATTTATGGCGTGTGTAGCAGCAATGACGAGAAAACTTCCGGGACGAATTGTAGGACAGACGACAGATCACAATGGAAAGACGGGATATGTTCTTACGCTGCAGGCAAGAGAACAACATATCCGCAGAGAGAAAGCATCCAGCAACATCTGTTCGAATCAGGCATTATGCGCGCTGGCAGTCGGAGTGTATCTGGCAGCAATGGGAAATGAAGGACTTAGAAAAGCAGCAGTTCAGTGTACTTCAAAAGCACATTATATGGCGGCACGTCTTCAGGACGCGGGATGCAGACTGGAAAATGAAAGAGAATTTTTCCATGAGTTCGTAACCGTATCAGAGACTCCGGCAGAAAAGATACTGGAAGCGTTGGAAGAAGAGGGAATTCTGGGAGGATATCCACTGGATGAACATAGAATTTTGTGGTGCTGTACGGAGATGAACAGTAAAGAAGAAATCGACCGGACGGCAGCAATCGTAAAGGGGGTGTAATGGATGTTAATATTTGAAAAAGGAAAAGAAGGAAGAGGATTAAGCCTCCTCCCGGAGTGTGATGTAGAAGTTGTGCTCCCGGAAGAAAAAGACAGAAGAGAAGAAAAACTTCACCTTCCTCAATTATCGGAAAATGAACTTAGCAGACATTACACAGAATTGGCGAAGAAGTGTCATGGAGTCAATGACGGGTTCTATCCACTTGGTTCCTGTACGATGAAGTATAATCCGAAGATCAATGAAGATATGGCAGCGCTGGATGGCTTTACGCAGATTCATCCACTTCAGCCGGAACATACAGTGCAGGGGTGTCTGGAAGTGCTTAAGATGGCGGAATGTTATTTGAGCGAAATTACGGGAATGGATCACGTGACCTTCCAGCCGGCAGCAGGGGCACACGGAGAGTTTACCGGTCTTCTGCTTATCAAGGCTTATCATGAAAGCAGAGGCGACAAGAAGCGTACCAAGATCATTGTTCCGGATTCCGCGCACGGAACGAATCCGGCAAGTGCGGTGATGGCAGGCTACTCGGTAGTCAGTATTCCTTCCGGTGCGGATGGATGTGTGGATCTCGAGAAACTGCGTGAGGCAGTGGGCGAAGATACAGCAGGACTTATGCTTACCAATCCGAATACAGTAGGACTATTTGATAAAAACATTTTGGAGATTACGAAAATTATCCATGAGTGCGGAGGGTTGTGTTATTATGACGGGGCGAACCTGAATGCGGTTATGGGAACAGTTAGACCGGGCGATATGGGATTTGATGTCATTCATTTGAATCTTCATAAAACCTTCTCTACTCCGCACGGAGGAGGCGGCCCGGGAAGCGGTCCTGTCGGATGCAAGTTGCTTCTGGCAGAATTTCTCCCATCAGTAAGTGTAGAAGGAGAAGACCGGCTTTCCTTTGTAAAAGCCCGCCACAGTATAGGCGAGGTAAAGAGCTTCTATGGGAATTTCTTAGTTGCTGTGAGAGCGCTGACCTATTTAATGACGCTTGGAAAAGAAGGAATACCGGAAGCAAGTCAGAATGCAGTGCTGAATGCAAATTATATGATGAACAAGCTGAAAGATCTCTATACGATGGCTTATGATGAAGTGTGTATGCATGAGTTTGTTATGAGCCTTGCAGATCTGAAGAAAAAAACCGGTGTGTCTGCGATGGATATAGCCAAAGGACTTCTGGACAACGGAATCCATCCACCGACAATGTACTTCCCTCTGATCGTAGACGAGGCGCTTATGGTTGAGCCGACAGAGACGGAATCAAAAGAGACACTGGACGAGGCGGTTGCAGTATTTCGGAATTTGTACGAAATGGCAGAGAAGGAGGCGGAGAGCCTTCACAGTGCGCCGGTGACAACTCCGGTGACAAGGCTGGATGAAGTGGGAGCTGCAAGACATCCGGTTTTAAGATATGAATTTTCATAAATAATAAGATGGAGTGTAAGAAAATGATCGAGCAATTGACTTATATAGAAACTGACAATACACATCCATATAAAAATCTGGCGGTGGAGGAGTATCTGCTTCTTCACTGCCGGGAAAACGAGTGCATCTTATACCTCTGGCAGAATCAGAACACGGTAGTGGCGGG
>FR892671.1:0-20251 GCA_000433535.1 Dorea sp. CAG:317 | reverse complement strand
AAGTCGTCTGGAGGAAGATAATGGGCACATTGTCCGCAGACTTTCAGGAGGCGGAGCAGTCTATCATGATCTGGGAAATCTCAATTTTACATTTCTTGTACGAAAAGAAAATTATGATGTGTCAAAACAATTGGATGTCATCTTAAAAGCAGTTCAGAAACTGGGAATTGCGGCAGAAAAATCCGGTAGAAATGATATTCTTGCAGATGGACGTAAGTTTTCAGGGAATGCATTTTATGAAAAAGGCGACCACTGTTACCACCACGGGACGTTGATGGTAAACGTAAATATGGAAGACTTATCAAAATATCTGACGGTGTCAAAAGAGAAACTGGAATCCAAGGGGGTGGATTCTGTGCGCTCAAGAGTGGTAAATCTGTCAGAATATGTTCCGGAGCTTTCCATTGATCTGTTAAAAGAGAAGCTTCGGGAAGCATTTGGAGAGGTCTATGGATTACCGGTGAACACATGTGAGACAGAAGATCTGAATGAAAAGGAAATCAAAGAGCGGACCATGCATTTTGCTTCGTGGGATTGGATCTTTGGTAAGAAACTGGACTTTCAATATGAATTATCGCACCGTTTCAGTTGGGGAGAAGTGGTGCTGCAGATGAAAGTAAAAGACGGAAGAATTGAAGAAGCGAATGTGTATTCAGATGCTATGAAACCGGATTTGATTCTTGCGGTGAAGAAGTATCTTCGTAATATCCGATATGAAAGGAATGCAATCTGCGCAGAACTTGGGCTTTACTGGTCAGAAGACCGGGAAGAAGAGCAGATGATGAAGGAAATCATTGCATGGATCAGAACCGTGGATTTATAAAGGAGTGCTTTATGGGAGAGAGATTTGATGTAATTGTGATCGGTGCCGGACCAGGAGGATATGTGGCGGCAATCAAATGTGCCAAAGCAGGGCTTCGGACGGCAATTGTAGAAAATAGAAGAGTTGGAGGAACCTGTCTTAACAGAGGCTGTATTCCGGCAAAAGCAATGATTCATGCGTCCTCTTTGTATCGGGAGATGCAGGGAGCGGAAAAATTCGGAGTCAGTGCAGAAGGGATTGCCTTTGACTATGAGAAGATTGTCTCATACAAAGAAGAAACAACGGAAAAGCTTTGCCAGGGAATCGAGCAGCTGTTGAAAGGAAATGGCGTAACTATTTTATGCGGAAAAGGAAGCCTGGAACAGGAGCATAAGGTGAAGGTGACCGGGGAAGAGTCGGAAGAATATTATGATGCGGAGCATGTGATTTTAGCGGCGGGTTCAAAACCTGTGATACTGCCGATATCGGGGCTGGAACTTCCGGGGGTGCTTACGAGTGATGAATTGTTCCGGTTAAAGGAAATGCCGGAGAGCCTTGTAATTATCGGGGGCGGTGTGATCAGCGTGGAATTTGCAAGTGTGTATGCAAATCTGGGATGCAAAGTGACCATAGTAGAAGCGATGCCAAGGCTGATTCCGAATATGGACAAAGAGATCTCGCAGAATTTGAAAATGATCTTAAAGAAACGCGGAGTGGATATTCATACTTCTGCCTCCGTACAGAGAGTGGAACAAGAAGGGGAACTGTACACCTGTGTATTTACGGAGAAGGAACAAGAAGTTCGTGTATCAGCAAAGTATGTGTTGTGTGCGATAGGAAGGTGTCCGAATACAGAAGGATTGTTCGGCGAAGGCGTGTCACCGGAAATGGAACGGGGGCGAATTGTTGTGGATGAAAATTTCCAAAGCAGTCTTCCGAATGTTTATGCAATCGGAGATCTTGTCAAGGGGATGCAGCTTGCCCATCTTGCCAGCGCGCAGGGGATGCATGTTGCGGAAATACTTGCAAAAGAATCACCATCCGTAGATCTTGCCATTGTTCCGGGGTGTGTATATACAGATCCGGAAATTGCTTCGGCAGGCATAACGGAGGATGAGGCAAAAGAAAAAGGGCTGGAAATAAAAACAGGAAAGTTCATTATGAGCGCAAATGGCAAGAGCCTGATCACGAAAGAAGAAAGAGGTTTTATTAAGATAGTCGCAGAGAAAGAGACAGATGTGATTCTCGGTGCACAGATGCTGTGTGCAAGGGCAACGGATATGATCGGAGAACTTGTTACTGCGATGACAAACCGTATGACGGTGCAGCAGCTTTTGCGGGGAATGAGAGCGCATCCTACTTATAACGAGGGAGTGCAGGAGGCGCTGGAGGAGATCCTCGGAGGTGCGGTGCATGTAATGCCGAAGAAGAAGCCGGCGAAATAAGAGGAAAAAGATTGCGTGATTTTTAGAGGAAAGAATCGGAAAGGAAGGTATGTGAGATGGGATTTAAAAGTGATATCGAGATTGCACAGGAAGCGGAAATGAAAGTAATTAATGAGGTTGCAGATTCGATCGGAATACCGGATAAATATGTAGAGAATTATGGTAAATATAAAGCGAAAATTGATTATCGCTATTATACGGATGAATTAGAAGAACGAAAAGATGCGAAGTTAGTCCTTGTGACGGCGATCAATCCCACACCTGCAGGAGAGGGAAAGACAACGACGACGATTGGCCTTGCGGATGCAATGAATCGGCTGGGCAAAAAAACAATGGTTGCTTTAAGAGAGCCGTCTCTTGGCCCGGTGTTCGGTGTGAAGGGAGGAGCAGCAGGAGGCGGATATGCACAGGTTGTTCCGATGGAGGACATTAATCTTCATTTTACAGGAGACCTTCATGCAATTGGTGCGGCAAATAACCTGATCGCGGCAATGCTGGATAATCATATTCATCAGGGAAATGCACTGGATATCGACACAAATAAAGTGACGTGGAGAAGATGTGTGGACATGAACGACCGTCAGCTGAGAAGTATTGTAGACGGACTGGGCGCAAAAGCGGATGGTGTGACCAGACAGGACGGATTTGACATTACGGTTGCATCTGAGATCATGGCTGTTTTCTGTCTGGCAAAAGACGTCTTAGACCTGAAGGAACGTGTATCTAAAATTATCGTGGCGTATTCCAGAGAGGGGAAACCGGTCACGGCAGGCGATCTCCATGCAGAAGGGGCTGTTGCTGCGCTTCTTAAAGATGCGTTGAAACCAAATCTTGTACAGACACTGGAGGGGACGCCGGCATTTATTCATGGCGGACCGTTTGCTAATATTGCGCATGGATGCAACAGTGTGATTGCAACAAGAATGGGAATGAAATTATCGGATTATATGATAACAGAAGCAGGATTCGGCGCGGATCTGGGCGCTGAAAAATTCATTGATATTAAGTGCAGAATGTCAGGACTTCGTCCGAATGCAGTTGTTTTAGTTGCAACCATCAAGGCGTTGAAGTATAATGGCGGTGTGGCAAAAGCGGATCTGCAGCAGGAGAATCTGGATGCACTTGAGAAAGGAATCCCGAATCTCTTGAAACATATAGAGAATATTACAAACGTTTATCACCTCCCGGTCGTTGTTGCGATTAATGCATTTCCGACGGATACGAAGGAAGAGCTTGAGCTTGTGCGTGAAAAATGTAAAGAGCTCGGTGTAAATGTTGCGTTGTCTGAAGTGTGGGCAAAAGGCGGCGAAGGAGGAGAAGAGCTTGCAAAAGAAGTACTTCGCCTCTGCGAAGGGGACAGTACCATGAAGTTTGTCTATGATGTGGAAGCTTCCGTGAAAGAGAAGATCGAAGCGATTGCGACAAAAGTATACGGAGCGGACGGTGTTGATTATACACCGAAGGCGAATAAAGAGATTAAAAATCTGGAAGCGATCGGACTTGGAAACCTTCCGGTCTGCATGGCAAAGAACCAATATTCCTTAACGGACGATGCGAAGAAACTTGGAAGACCGAGTGGATTCAGAATTACGATCCGTGATATTACTGCATCCGCAGGAGCAGGATTTTTGGTGGCATTGACAGGAGATATTATGAAGATGCCGGGACTTCCAAAAGTTCCGTCAGCGGAGAAAATCGATGTAGATGCAAATGGTGTGATTTCTGGATTGTTTTAAGGAGAAGAACAGATGATGATGCTAGAACAAAAAACAACAGAATTCTTAGATGTTTTGTCTTCGTCAGCGCCGGTTCCCGGCGGCGGCGGAGCGTCTGCAGCAGTGGGAGCATTTGCTTCTGCGCTTGGAATGATGGTGACGAATCTTACGATCGGTAAGAAGAAATATATCGACGTGGAAGCGGAGATGGAGGACATAAGAAGTCGCTTAGAGGCGCTTCAACAAGAGCTTGTCGGACTTACGGACCGGGATGCGGAAGCCTTTGAGCCTTTGTCGAGAGCTTATGGACTTCCGAAAGAAACCGAGGAACAGAGGATCGAGAAAGAAAGAGTGATGGAAAAAGCGCTCTACGAAGCAAGCGTTGTGCCGCTTCAGATTATGAAGACCGTGTTCCGGGTGATGGAAGATCTGGAAGTCCTTGGAGAGAAAGGAAGCCGCCTTGCGGTCAGTGATGTAGGTGTCGCAGTCTTATTTGCGCGTGCGGCGCTGGAAGGAGCTTCTCTTAACATCTATATTAATACCCGGTTAATGAAGAATCGGGAACAGGCAGAACAGTTAAACCAAGAATCGGATGAGCTGATCGCAGAGGCCGGCAGGTTACAGGAGAAAATATATACGGGCGTGCTTGCTAAGATTCGATAGGAGGAAGCAATGAGTGTATTAATGAAAGGGGCTGACGTGGCAAATGCCATGAAAGAAGAGCTCATAGAGAAAACGAACCATCTGAAAGAACAGGGAGTTACTCCGTGCCTTGCCATTGTGAGGGTAGGAAGCCGACCGGATGACCTCTCTTACGAACGCGGTGCAAAAAAACGGATGGAAATGATCGGGATTGAATGTCGGATTGTGGAACTTGCAGAGGACATTGAACAGAAAGAATTTGAGAGAGCATTTGAAAAAGTGAATGATGACCCTTCGGTTCACGGAATTCTTCTGTTTCGTCCGCTTCCCGGACATCTTGATGAAGAAGCAATAAAAGCCATGATTCGCCCGGAAAAGGATATGGATTGTATGAGCCCGGTCAATATAGCGAAAGTATTTGCCGGAGATGAAACAGGTTATGCGCCATGTACCGCAGAGGCGGTAGTAGAAATGCTTGATCATTATGGGATTGATGTGACAGGGAAACGCGTAACGGTAGTGGGAAGAAGTATGGTAGTGGGAAAACCGCTTGCCATGATGCTTTTGAAAAAGCATGCAACCATTACGGTCTGTCATACAAGAACAGTGGAACTTGCAAAGACTTGTCGAGAAGCTGAAATTTTGGTGGCAGCAGCAGGTAAAGCGAAGATGATAACATCAGATATGGTAGGAGATGACGCTGTTGTGGCAGACGTGGGAATTAATGTGGATGAATCCGGAAATCTCTGCGGAGATGTAGATTTTGATGCAGTAGAGCCGAAGACATCTTATATCAGCCCGGTGCCAAGAGGAGTCGGAAGTATTACAACGTCGGTGCTTGCAAAGCATGTGGTATGTGCTGCAATGAGACAGGCGGAAAATGAATAAAATAATTGCTGTATAGCTCCATTGCGAAACAGGTTCCCCCTTTGCAGTGGAGCTAAAACTATTACTGAATGAGAAAGGAAAACTATGTTATACGAAGAAGCAAGGGTATATTTGGATAGTGTATCAAAATACGGAAGTGTACTTGGTCTTGACAGTATAAAAAATTTGTTAGAAGAGTTGGGAAATCCACAAAAAGAGCTGACTTTTATACATATCGCAGGTACCAATGGAAAGGGGTCTATTCTCGCATATCTGTCTACAATCTTGACGGAAGCGGGATATCGGACCGGGAGATATATCTCTCCTACCGTAATCGGATATTTGGAAAGATTTCAGATTGACGGAGCATTTATGGAGGAAGAAGAGCTTGCAAGGCTCACCTGCCATGTGAAAGCGGCGGCGGAAAGGCTTGTGGAGAAGGGTAAACCATCCCCGACGGTATTTGAGATAGAGACGGCGATCGCCTTTTTGTATTTCAAGGAAAGCGGGTGTGATTTTGTTGTATTGGAGTCCGGTTTGGGCGGACTGATGGATGCGACCAATGTGATTGGGAATCCGAAGCTGTGTGTGTTTGCGTCTGTGAGTATGGATCATATCGGAGTTCTTGGAAATACATTGGAAGAAATTGCAAGGGACAAAGCGGGAATCATCAAGAAGGGTGCCGAGGTGGTTACCGGAAGACAGGCTGCGTGTGTGAAGAGCGTGCTGGAAGAGACTTCCTGTGTAAAGGGATGCCGGATAACGGAGGCGGATCTTGAGAAGCTTGAGGTGGTCAGGCAGGCTCTTGAAATGCAAGTATTCACGTATGGCGAATTTGAAGAAATGGAGATTCGTTTGGCGGGACAGCATCAGATTGAAAATGCGGTTACTGTTTTGGAAGCGGTCAGGGCGCTCAGACGGCAGGGTGTGGATATTTCAGATACTGCTGTGAGAGCGGGGCTTCGAAAGACAAGGTGGCCTGGACGGATGATGGTGCTTGAAAAACACCCGTTAGTGA
The DNA here is from genome assembly GCA_000433535.1 of Dorea sp. CAG:317. Classification (GTDB taxonomy): domain Bacteria; phylum Bacillota; class Clostridia; order Lachnospirales; family Lachnospiraceae; genus Dorea_D. Next base: position 13,762 of record FR892671.1, on the reverse strand, counting down.
TCGCGGACGGAGCGCATAATGAAGACGCTGTGCGGCGCCTTGCAGAAAATTTGGATATTTATTTGAAGGGAAAGAAAGTAACTGCTGTTCTTGGCGTATTCAAAGATAAGGAATATGAGAAAATGATTGGGATAATGACGCCTTATCTTGATTATGTTTATGCCATAGACCTTCCTAATCGGGACAGAACTTTGGCGAAAGAAGAGCTCTGTGAGGTTCTGGCGAAATATGGAATCGGTGCAGAACCGGCAGTTCACATAGAGCAGGCATTGGTGCAGGCAAAAAAACGAGCAGGAAAAGATGGCGTGGTACTTGCATTTGGTTCCTTATCCTATCTTGGAGAAGTGATCCGTTTGGAAGAAAATGCGGAAAGGAAGTAGAAAATGGTAGACAGAGAGAAAGTAGAACGTGCAGTACGGCTGCTGTTGGAAGGAATCGGTGAAGATGTGACAAGGGAAGGTCTTGTCGAAACTCCTGCGAGAATTGCCAGAATGTATGAGGAAATCTGCGGCGGAATGGAGGAAGATGCAAAAGAGCATTTGCAGAAAACATTTACGGTTGACAATAATGAGATGGTATTAGAAAAAGATATTACATTTTATTCTATGTGTGAACACCATATGCTTCCATTTTACGGCAAGGTTCATGTGGCATATATCCCGGATGGAAAAGTGGCTGGATTGAGTAAGCTGGCAAGAACGGTAGAAGTGTATGCGAAGCGGCTGCAGCTTCAGGAGCAGATGACAGCGCAGATCGCGGATGCGCTGATGGAGCACTTGTGTCCGAAAGGTGTGATAGTTATGGTAGAAGCAGAACATCTGTGTATGACTATGCGCGGTGTGAAAAAGCCGGGAACAACGACGGTGAGCGTTGTGGCAAGAGGCGCGTTTAAAGAAGACGAACAACTTAGAAATCTGTTCTTCCAGATGCTGGGCAGGTAAGCGATGATGGAGAAAGTACAGAAACTATACAGGCATCCGCTCTATCGGGAATGTCTGGAGAAAAATAAAAAAGCAGAAGAGACGCGTATATTTTGTAAGCACGGAATGGAGCATTTTATGGATGTGGCGAGGATCGCGTACATATTATCTGTAGACAGAGCTTATGCTGTTTCGAAAGAAATAATCTATGCGGCGGCGCTTCTTCATGATATTGGAAAATGGAAGCAGTATGAAGACGGCACACCGCATGAGAAGGCGTCGGCAGATCTTGCGGAGCAAATTCTTGCAGCGTCCGGTTTTTCAGAAGAAGATCAGGCGCAGGTGCTGGACGCTATCTTAAAGCACAGAAAAAAGGGAAAACAGAAAGAGGAAAATCCTCTTGCGGAGCTTTTGTACGATGCAGATAAACTGTCGCGAGCCTGTTATGCGTGCGAAGCGCGGGAATTATGTGATTGGAGCGAAGAAAAGAAAAATCATAACATTGTCTGGTAGACAATGAGACGGGAAGGATAAGGCATGAAGATAGGAAACAGAGAATTTGATACGAAAAATCATACTTATATTATGGGAATTTTAAATGTGACTCCTGATTCTTTTTCGGATGGTGGAAAATGGAACGACTATGACAGAGCGATGAGCCATGTGGAAGAAATGCAGAAAAGCGGTTGCGATATTTTGGATATTGGCGGAGAGTCGACAAGACCCGGACATCATCAGATCAGTGAAGAGGAGGAAATAGCAAGGGTTACTCCTCTCATTGAATCAGTAAAGAAAAATTTTGATCTTCCGGTATCTATCGACACATATAAGAGCAACGTTGCGGAAGCGGCGCTTTTAGCCGGAGCGGACCTGGTAAATGACATCTGGGGATTTCTCTATGATCCAAAGATGGCATCGGTTGTGAAAAAGCATGGAGCATCGTGCTGTCTGATGCATAATCGTTCGGAAGCGGTATATGAGAACTTTTTAGAAGATATGTGCGCGGATCTTGAAAAGTGTGTGGAGGCAGCTAAAAAGGCTGGAATTGAAGAGGATAAGATTATGCTTGACCCCGGGGTTGGGTTTGGCAAGACTTATGAGATGAATCTTGACGTTATGAAGCATCTTGATTTATTTTCAAAACTTGGGTATCCAATGCTGCTTGGCACATCAAGGAAATCTATGATTGGACTGACGCTTGATCTTCCGGTAACGGAAAGAGAAGAGGGAACACTTGTAACAACGGTGATGGCGGTGCAACAGCGATATGGGTTTGTGCGTGTGCATGATGTAGAGAAAAACCGCAGAGCGATTCAGATGACGGAAGCAATTTTAAGGAGAGCATAATGGACTGTATAAAAATAGAGAACCTGGAGATATTTGCCAATCATGGGGTATTTCCGGAAGAGACAAAATTAGGGCAGAAATTTCAGATAAGCTGTGTCTTATCTCTTGATACGAGAGAAGCCGGAAAGACGGATGATCTGAACAAATCAGTGAATTATGGTACGGTTTGCCATCTTATAAAGAAGGAGATGGAAGAGCATACCTTTATGTTGATTGAGGCTGTGGCTGAACATTTGGCGGATGTGATTTTGACGTTTGATACGTGCATTCGTGAGGTGGAAGTAGAAGTTAAAAAACCGTGGGCGCCAATCGGACTTCCGCTTGATACGGTGTCGGTGAAGATTCGTCGTAAATGGCATGAGGTCTATGTAGCGTTGGGCTCCAATATGGGCGATAAGAGAGGTTACATTGAGCAGGCCGTAGAAAAAATAGAAGATACGAAAAACTGCCGGGTGGAATGTGTGTCGGAGCTTTTAGAAACGGAACCATACGGAGAGGTTGAGCAGGATCAATTCTTAAATGGTGCGTTGAAGCTTTGGACGACTTTCAGTCCTGAAAAACTTCTTGAGCGGATTCACGAGATTGAACAAGAAGCAGGAAGAGAGCGCTTGATTCATTGGGGACCCAGAACGCTGGACCTTGATATTCTTCTCTATGACGATGAAGTGATTGGTGAGAACGAACTGTGCATTCCACATGTAGATATGCAGAATCGCCAGTTTGTTCTGGAACCAATGGTTGAAATTGCTCCATATAAACGCCACCCTGTTTATGGGAAAACAATGAAAGAACTTCTGGAAGATCTGATCTCCAAAAATTAGATAATATGTACGAAAAAGAAAAGACACGATGCTTCGAAACATCGTGTCCTTTCTTTTTGGTATGTCATTGAGAGGTTTTCCTCGTTGCATTGCAGTTTTGTTTGTATATACAAAGCTGGGGAATGCTCCTCTGATTGAAGAGGAAAAGTATATATAATAATTGGAGTTCACTGCTGCAGGACGATTCTTGGGGAAAATTGTCGGCAACAGCGTAACTGCAATAACAACCTTTATTTAGGTTGGTATCAATATAGCACTTCTTTTTTTTAGTGTCAACGCCAAAAGAATAAAAAAATATAGATTTGTATATTTATACAATTGAGAAGTAAAAATGTAAAAATACTTTGTGCGAGTTTAACAATGTACAAATGCGATACTGCACTATAAGAAAGCGTGCGGCAAATAAATTTACGACAAAATATTATCCGTGTTATAGTGGGAAAATAAATGGAGATATGGTATACTACTCTTAGATTCGCCGATGTGATTGCGGCGTAGAAAAGAACGGAGGATATTGACGGGGTGGAAAATGAAAAAAAAGAATTAGAGAGATCGGAAATTCAAGATCCGCATAAAAATCGGTATGTGGTTTACACGAAGAGAGATACGGAGTTAATGAAGACATTTATCAGATTCGACAATCGAGTGAGGCATCCAAGAATGGGTGTGAATACGGGATTGGTCGGGATACTTCTTCTGTTAATGCCTGTGATTGTGAAGGATATGGGAACAGCCGGAAAAGTCATTGGTGTATGTGTAGGAACCCTACTTCTTTGCATTGCTTTATTTAGGGTTCATATATCGGTCGGTATGATGAAGAATAATCCTGAAGTGAAAGAAAATGAGGAGATTACTTATCTATTCGGAAATAGTGGAATCCGGGCTCGAAAGATCGGCGGAATTGAAGATCTCGGATATTATAAGACGGTTTACCATCTCTGGGAAGATGAAGGAAATTATTATGTAGGACTTGATAATGATGACTTGTTGATTTTGCCGAAAGCGAATTTCGAAGAAGGGGATGCTGAGAGTTTTCGTAAATTCCTTCTGGATAAGAGTGGAGCAAAATATACGTGGAAACCGGCAGAGCTTCTGAATATATGGAAGAATACGGCAATGCAGATCAGACAGAAAATGTCTGAGGTCGGAAGAACACCTCAAGATGATGAAAAGTCTCCTAAGGAGGAGAAGCGTAAGAGAGAAAAGTAAATAAAGCAAGAAAAAGGACGCTGAAAACAACGTCCTTTTTTTTCTGTATTCAATTGTCGTTACGTTAACCGTAGATCAGTGTTAAACGGATGAACCTTTCTTGATAGCATCGTGCAGATATAAGAAAGCTGTGAAATATACAATAACTACGATAACTTTTGTAAGTGTATCGAGTGGTAAGCTCTTAACAAATAAGTATGCTACAAATACACCACAAGCCCCGAAAATTGCCTGCATCCAGGATGCGAACATATCATATCTTCCCTCAGCGATAAACTTAGGACCATTACCAAATGCCATCAGGTATGCACAAGAACCCATCATTGCTGGGAATGCGCATCCTGCATCCATTCCAAGTGCAAGAACCATAGCCATACAAGGTGCATAAAGTCCTACACCGATACTCATAAGAGCACCAAAGATAAAGTTACCAACAACTGCAATTACAAGTTTTACTCCGCGCAAACTCATTGCAGTACCTACGGTACCAAATGGTCCCCAGCTCATAACTTTCATAAGAACAGATGTAGCAAGTAAGAACAATCCAACGAACAGTGCGTAACGTACTTTCTTTCTGTCGAATTTTGATACAATGTTTGCCATTAATGCGGATCCTAATACAGATGAAACAAGCATCAGAACCAGTGTGAGAACATCCATCTCTACAAAACCAAAGAATAAGAATGCTTCTACACATACCGGAACCGTATCGCCAACGTTCAAAGTACCTGGTACTAATACGTCGTCAACAGATTTGGTCATTTTGAAAGCTGCTGATGATGGTGCGAAAGAACCGATACCGAGTGTGTCAAGGAAGTTAGCTCCAAAACCGATGATTGCTGTTGCAATAGCATGTTTCTTACCAAACTCCCACTGTTCTTCTCCGTTAAGACCGATTACAGGGTCTTTTTCCGTTTTTGCACGGAGCTCTTTGTTCTTCCGATACATAAGAACGACGTTGAGGATAATACCGATCACGCATAATCCCTTCATAATGTACATTGCCATAAAACATCCCTCCAGATCATAAAATATTAAATTGTAAATGGAACAAGCATATGCATATTGTACAAAAAATAATCATTGATACCCCGATTTTATCGCAGATTATATAAAATATGAATGCTTCTTTACGGAAATTTTACCAGTAATCTTGTTAAAAGTCAATGAAAATAAATGAAAAAAGCATGTAAAAACATGCTTTTTTCATAAAATTCACTAATTACATTCAAAAAGTACTATTTTCTCCGTGATCTTGCATCGTGGAAGAACAGAAGTGCGCAAATTACCATAACAACACATACGAGATAAGTGAGCAGAGTAAGCGGCAGGGACGTTACGATAAAGCCTGCGATCAATACGCCGATCACACCAGTGATTACCATTGGAATAGTAACGCCTCTTTGATATTTTCCTTCCTTAATAAAAGTGATGCCGCATGCAGGACAAAGGAATGCGCAGGAACCCATCATGATAGGGAACGCAACGTCGGCACTCATTCCAAGAAGAAGAACTAATGCCATACAAGGGGCATAAAGACCGATTCCGGCGGTCATAAGAACACCGAGAATGAAGTTGCCGATCACACCGGCTACGAGCATTGCACCGCTTAAACCTCTGGCAGTTCCGATGATTCCGAATGGTCCAACTGCATTGATCTTACATAGTGTAATAGCGGCTACGATGATAAGAGCAACACCCATAACAACCCGGATCTTCATAATATCCATTTTGGAAATAATCTTGGCGCCGATTACGGAACCGATGATTGCAGAACCGATCATGAGTACCAGTGTCAAAGGTTCTACATCAATCTTTGTCATGGTAATTGTTGCCTCCACACAAATCGGTACACCAAATGCCACATTCAATGTGCCGGGGATCAGATCATCCGGCATAGCCTTGTTGAATTTCCAGGCAGATGTTGCAATGGCATAACTTCCAATTCCCAGAGTGTCAAAGAAGTTGGCTACCATGCTGACAAATGCATTGTACACGGTCTTTGTTTTGTCGAGTTCGTTTTTGTGTGCAATTACATCTTTGAAGAGTATGATAAGAAATACTCCGGCAAAGATCCACATAATAATAAGTAAAATTGTTGCAGCGCTCATAAGATTACCTCTCTTTCTGTCTTTGAATATATATCAAGGGGATGCTTTCCGTCCCTGAGATATCTTTGGGAAAAAGAAAAAAGATGCTCTCGTGTATGGTGAGGGCATCTTTTTTAAACCTCTTCTTACATTATAAATCCTTGTGAAAAGAATGTCAAGACAAATATCACGTTTTCTAATGATATCCATTACAAAAACTTATACTAAAATATAATAATTATTATATCTCGTCATCTAACAGAAAATCTTTCGCATATTCAAGAAATATCTTCGAAGCCGGAGATAATTCGTCTTTGGAAGAATATGCAAGGCCTAAGTTCCGGTATGCTCTCGGCTTTAACGGGCGTACAACGAAATCACCGACCTGCCCGCGAAGCAGCAGCCCCGGAAGTATGGTGGTTCCAAGCTTGTGCTCTACCATAGAGAGGGAGGAGAACTCGTTGACAGTGACATAACGTATGTCGGGATTGATCTTGTATTGTTTCAATGCCCGATGTACATCGCTTCCCGGAGAATATTCCGTGATGATGAAAGGGACGCCCTCGAATGCCTCCATTGGTATTTCGTCATAGGCGGTAAGCGGGTGGTCTGTCGGAAGAACTGCGAATAACTCGTCATCCATGACCGGAAGGAACTGATAGTTATGTCCCTTTTGGTAACTGATGAATCCGATGTCTACCCGACGTTCCTGAATCCAGTCTGCCAGTTCGCCTTCTACGCCTTCTACGATTTTAAAGTGTATGTCGGGGTGCTTTTCTTTAAATTCACGGATAATCTTCGGAATCCAATGAATAGAACAGCTTAAGTATGTTCCTATCTTAATAGTGCCCACCTGAGCGCCTTTTAAAGAGGCGATTTCCTGACGGATCACCTCGTCCGCATTTAATAAGGAACGAATTGCAGGAATTAACGCTTTGGCATCTGCTGTCAGGGACATTCCGTGATTGTCCTTTATAAATAAGGAAAACCCTACGTCTTTTTCTAATGCCTTCATCATCTGCGTAATTCCAGACTGGGTGTAGCCGAGTTCTTCGCCTGCTCTTGTAAAGCTTCCGTAGTCGTCCACTGCAAGCATGACCCGCCATCTTTTGATGTCCATATGATCAACTCCTTCAACTTCTTTGAATACATGCATACATGTATATGTAATTGTAATACTTGGTATTTGTAATCCTAATACTAAAACAAAATTTCTTCGAGCACAAGAGAAAAATAAGGAAAAATGAAGAAAAACTTTCCCCGCCTGTCGAAAATGTGTATAATCATTATAGTGATAAGGAAAGAGGGGGATAAGCCTGATGACGAAGAAGAATGCAGCTTTCCAGATCTTGCTGCTGCTGTTTTTGACCTGTGGTACAGCGTTTTCTCAGACGTTGGCATTAAAAGCGAATATTGGAGTGTGTGCCTGCTGGGACGCTGTGGGGCTTAATGTGTATGAAATCTGTGGGCTGAAGGTTGGAACGCTTAGTATGATCTTACATATTTTGTGTGTTCTTGTTCAGCTTGCCATACAGCGCAGGGAATTTCAGGTGAGGAAGATATTTCAGATACCATATGTGGTTGTGTTCGGAATGTTTTTGAATTTCTTCTATTATGATATGCTTACATTTGAACTTCACAGTTACGGGATGAAGCTTTTATTTGTCATTCTGGCTTATATAGGGCTGGGATTGTTCTTAGGACCGCTTCTTCTGCTGAATCTGGTGACCATCCCAAGCGAGGCGATGTGCATTGTCATCAGCGGAAAATATGAGATTGATTATGCAAAAGTAAGGATATCCTTAGATGCGCTGTGTATTATCGTATCTCTCATACTGTCTGTATCCGGCGGGGTGTCGATTAAAGTGAGAGAAGGAACGATCATCGGGATGCTGATGTTGGGACCGTTGGAAAAACTGAGCATGAAAATTTTTGCTCCATTTATAGAGAAGATTAAAAAGATGAAATGACAGTGAAAGAGATTTTTGCGAGAAATGTTTCTTGTGAAAATCTTTTTTTGTACAAATGATTTCATCTACATTAAATCGACAGAAAATTAAAAAATGTAATACCGGTATAAGAAAAAATGATGTTTTCATTGACCTTATAGAGTGCAAGGGGTATAATGAAGAAAATGGAAATAAAAATTGATTTGTTTTATCCGTTTTATATTTATCAAGAATGGGGGCTATTTTATGGAGCAGAAGCAACAAAGTTTTAGCACAATAGGTTATATTGCGGCTGCGCTGGGCATGTGCATCGGTACCGGTAATGTCTGGCGTTTCCCGCGAATTTGTGCGGCAAATGGTGGAGGAGCATTTATTTTAGCGTGGACAATTGCGATGTTGATTTTCGCAGTTCCGCTTCTTTCGGCGGAGATGGCAATTGGTAAGAAAACAAGACTCGGAACAGTGGGAGCGTTCCGGGATATGGGCGGAAAGAAATATACATGGATGGGATTTTTCGTTGCAGCAGTGTGTTTCTTTCTTATGAGTTATTATTGCGTACTGCAGGGATATTGTATGAAGTATGCGGTCAATTCATTAACTTCTTTCCAATCGAATATGTCGACAGAGACAACATCGGCTATGTGGACAGCATTTACAGACTCTCCGGCACAGGTTATTATTTTCCATGCGATTGGTTTTGCGGCAGCTTGTTTCATTGTATATAAAGGAGTTGCGGACGGTATCGAGAAATTCTGTAAGGTTGCTATTCCGTTATTGTTCCTTATCCTTTTGGCATTGGCAATTTATGCGGTTACATTACCGGGAGCAAATCAGGGACTTCAATATCTCTTTACAATTAAGAGCGAATACCTTTTTAGTCCGAATACATGGATTCAGGCATTCATTCAGGCTGCATGGTCAACAGGTGCAGGCTGGGGCTTCATTATTACATATGCGAACTACGTGAAGAAAGACGAAGATATTCCGACAAGCTGTATGATCATGGGTCTTGGAGACAACCTTGGAGCGATTTTATCTGCGCTCGTTGTTATTCCGGCAATCTGTGCTCTGTCTGCTACACCGGAAGCTGCAAATGAGGCGCTTGGACAGGGTAACTTCGGAATTACGTTTATTTATATTTACCAGCTATTCTCAACGATTCCGGGTGGAAGAATGATTTCGTTTATCTTCTTTGCTGTACTTGCAATCGCCGCTATCACATCTTTGTTCTCTATGATAGAGGTTGGTGTAAAAGTACTTGTTGACTTGGGAATTGTCCGCAAGAAAGCGGTTGTATATGTTTGTCTTGCCGGATTCTTGGTAGGATGCTTCTCGGCCTGGTCATTGAACAATATCGACAATCAGGACTGGGTATGGGGCGTAGGACTTCTCGTCAGCGGAGCTTTGATCGCTCTTGTTGCAATCAAGTACGGTGTTGAGAAACTCAGAAATGAAGAAGTTAATGCGGAAGGTGCAGGCATGCATTTCCCGAAAGCTTACTTTAATGTATGTATGTATATCATGCCGGTAATCGTTGCTGTTATGGTTATCTACTGGCTCATCCAGACAAAGGAGTGGTTCCCTGATACATGGCTCAATCCATTTATCATACAGGACAATACAGGAACGATTATCTTACAGTTTGTGGTTGTTATCGCTGTCGGTCTTGGTCTTACGAAATTCTTTAATAGAAAGACAGGAAAGGGACCGATCACAAAGGACGAGAACTGTCAATGAGAATAGAAAGAAGGTAATGTATTATGACGACGGATGCAATTATTATGATGGTAATCACCCTCGTGGGATATGTTGGTGGATTTACCTACTTTATGGTAAAAGTATTTAAAAAGGAAAAAGGAAATTCCTCCAATAAATAATGGAATGGATTGTATTAAAAAAAATACAATATTCTTGAGAAAGGGCTTGCAAAAAGCCCTTTCTTCCTTTATACTAAAAAAGCTGTGACATGATAGCGATGAAGCGCGAGGTTGCTACTTATATATAGTAGGTTTTCCGTGGAGCGAATGTCAAGTTAGGAAACTGGCGACAAGTCACTGTATCACCAACATCGTAGAGTAATAAAACTCATAACGAACCCGTGAGTACCTCACGACACACACGGGAGAGTGTACAGTCACCGCTTGTCGTACTGAAGTTAAAAGTACGAAAAGGAGGCGACTTTTTTTATGGCAAGTCAAGTAATGAGAATCACACTGAAAGCGTACGATCATCAGTTAGTAGATGCGTCCGCAAAGAAAATCATCGAAACTGTTAAAAAGAACGGATCACAGGTGAGCGGTCCTGTACCACTTCCAACAAAGAAGGAAGTTGTTACAATTCTTAGAGCTGTTCACAAATATAAAGATTCCAGAGAACAGTTCGAGCAGAGAACTCATAAGAGACTCATCGATATCATTACACCAACACAGAAAACTGTTGATGCATTATCTAGATTAGAGATGCCGGCTGGTGTGTACATTGATATCAAAATGAAAAACAAATAAGCAGATCCTATAATTTAGGATGAACGTCTAAGCGGCGTTCCGCTGTAAATCACAGGAGGTAATTATAATGAAGAAAGCTATTTTAGCTACAAAAGTCGGAATGACACAGATCTTCAATGAAGACGGAACACTGACACCGGTAACGGTTCTTCAGGCTGGTCCTTGTGTAGTAACACAGATCAAAACAGTTGAGAACGATGGTTACGAAGCAGTTCAGGTTGGCTTCATGGATAAGAAAGACAAGATTGTCAACAAAGACAAATCCGGAAAGAAAGAAATTGTTCACCGTCACGGTGTGACAAAGGCTGAGCAGGGACACTTTGCAAAAGCTGGAGTTTCCGGAAAGAGATTTGTAAGAGAATTTAAACTTGAGAACGCAGGCGAGTATGAACTTGCACAGGAGATCAAAGTTGATATCTTTGAAGCAGGCGACAAAATTGACGCTACTGCAATTTCCAAAGGTAAAGGTTTCCAGGGCGCGATTAAGAGACATAATCAGCACAGAGGACCTATGACACACGGTTCCAAATTCCACCGTCACGCAGGTTCCAATGGAGCTGCATCTGATCCGAGTAAAGTATTCAAAGGAAAGAAGATGCCAGGTCACATGGGAAGCAAGAAGATTACAATCCAGAATCTTGAAGTTGTACGCGTAGATGCAGAAAACAATCTTCTTCTGGTTAAAGGTTCTGTACCGGGACCAAAGAAATCTTTAGTGACAATTAAAGAAGCTGTTAAAGCTAACTAGGATTTGGTGAAGGAAGGAGGACATTAAAGATGGCAAACGTATCTGTTTACAATATCGAAGGTAACGAAGTTGGAACAATCGACTTAAATGATGCTGTATTCGGTGTTGAAGTAAATGAGCACCTTGTACACATGGCAGTTGTAAACCAGCTTGCAAATAATCGTCAGGGAACACAGAAGGCAAAAACACGTTCTGAAGTTTCCGGTGGCGGAAGAAAACCATGGAGACAGAAAGGAACTGGTCATGCAAGACAGGGTTCTACAAGAGCTCCACAGTGGACAGGCGGCGGAGTAGTATTCGCACCAGTACCGAGAGATTATTCATTCAAGATGAATAAGAAAGAGAAAAGAGCTGCTCTTAAATCAGTTCTTACAGCAAAGGTAGAAGAGAAGAAGTTCATCGTTGTTGATGAGATCAAATTCGATGAGATCAAAACAAAGAACTTTGCTAACATGTTAAAGAATTTAGATGTTAAAAAAGCATTAGTAGTGTTAGAGGATGAGAATGCAACAATCTCTGCTAAAAACATCGCAGATGTTAAGACAGCAAAAGTTAACACAATCAATGTGTATGACATTCTGAAATACAACACAGTGATCGCAACAAAAGACGCTGTTCGCAATATCGAGGAGGTGTACGCATAATGGCAAACATTCAGTATTATGATGTAATCCTTAAACCTGTTGTAACAGAGAAGAGCATGGAGCTGATGGGAGAGAAAAAATACACATTTTTAGTACATCCGGAAGCTACAAAGACTCAGGTAAAAGAAGCAGTTGAGAAAATGTTCGAAGGAACAAAAGTTGCAAGCGTAAACACAATGAACTGCGAAGGAAAGAAAAAAAGAGTTCGTGGAACATTCAAGTTTGGCAAAACTGCTGGTACTAAGAAAGCTGTAGTAAAACTTACAGCAGACAGCGCTGATATCGAGATCTTCGAGGGATTATAAGATAAGCGCAAATCATACGGACAGAAACCGTGATAATAAACATTTGAAAGGAGAACAATCATGGGAATTAAAACATACCGCCCATATACGCCTTCCAGAAGACAGATGACTGGTTCTGATTTCGCAGAAATCACTAAGACAACACCAGAGAAGTCTCTGTTAGCTCCAAAGAGCAGACAGGCAGGACGTAACAATCAGGGAAAAATCACAGTTAGACACCGCGGAGGCGGAGCTAAGAAGAAATATAGAATTATCGACTTCAAGAGAAATAAAGATGGAATCGCTGCTACAGTTGTTGGTATCGAATATGATCCGAACAGAACAGCAAACATCGCATTGATCTGTTACGAAGACGGTGAGAAAGCTTACATCCTTGCACCGGAAGGATTAAAGGATGGAATGAAGGTTATGAACGGACCGGAAGCAGAAGTAAGAGTAGGAAACTGCCTGCCACTGTCTGAAATCCCGGTTGGTACTCAGATTCACAATATCGAGCTTTATCCTGGAAAAGGCGGACAGCTTGTTCGTTCAGCAGGAAACAGTGCTCAGTTAATGGCTAAAGAAGGAAAATATGCAACACTTCGTCTTCCATCAGGAGAGATGAGAATGGTTCCGATCATTTGCAGAGCTTCTGTTGGAGTAGTTGGAAACGGTGATCACAGCCTGATCAACGTAGGTAAAGCTGGACGTAAGCGTCACATGGGATTCAGACCAACAGTTCGTGGTTCTGTTATGAACCCGAATGACCATCCGCATGGTGGTGGTGAAGGTAAGACAGGAATCGGTCGTCCGGGTCCGTCAACACCTTGGGGTAAACCAGCACTTGGTCTTAAGACAAGAAAGAAAAATAAATCTTCTAACAAACTGATCGTAAGAAGAAGAGATGGTAAAGCAATCAAATAATTAAGGAGGTTAGAACCTATGGCACGTTCAATTAAAAAAGGACCATTCGCAGACGCAAGCCTGCTTAAGAAGATCGATGCTATGAACGCAGCTGGAGAAAAGTCTGTAATCAAGACTTGGTCCCGTCGTTCTACAATCTTCCCAAGCATGGTTGGACATACAATCGCCGTACATGACGGAAGAAAACACGTACCTGTATATGTAACAGAGGATATGGTAGGACACAAACTCGGTGAGTTCGTTGCTACAAGAACATATAGAGGACACGGAAAAGACGAAAAGAAATCAAAAGTTAGATAATTACATTGTGAAAGGAGGGTTC
>FR892670.1:171048-175531 GCA_000433535.1 Dorea sp. CAG:317 | reverse complement strand
CATGCGACAGCCATATTAGAATATCACATCTTCGTTAGCTTGTCAACAACTTTTTTAAATTTTATTTTCAAGTTGTTCGCTCACAACTATATTCTCTCGCTTTGCTCTCGTCGTTATCGGTTCCCCTCACGCGACAGCTTAGTTAGGATAGCACATAATGTCGTGAATTGTCAACATTGTTTTTGTTTTTTCTTCATTTTAAACAATTTGTTCAATTTTCACGCTATAAAGCATTGTTTTTTAACTATATTGCCCACCCACATATAATTTTCCATAGTAAAAGCGGATATCAACTATTTTATTGATATCCGCCCCTACTTTCCTGGTTCTGTCATCTTTTTACCTCTTTTTCTTAAATTATTGATGTAAAGCTTAATCTTTTGGTGGTCTATACCTTCCTTTCATAAACTTTTAACCGTCCGGTATAATACAAATCGTACATTTCTTCCGGAAGTTTTTCATAACATCTAACATGTGATGTATGATTCTTCAAATAACTGTGAACGTTTACAACTCGCGTTTGTCTTACGATTCTCTCTTGTTATTTGTTGATATTATAATACCACCAAAGCCGTTATTTGTCAATAACTTTTATGTTTTTTTCTCGTTAAGAGTTTATTTATTTCAAACAGAACTATTATCAGATTATTTTAAATTAAATCCATTGCCTGTGCAACGCTTTTTACACCAACCAGTTCTATCCCTTCCGTATGTCCAATATTTTTTACACAGACTTCAGGAAGTACGCATGTCTTAAATCCAAGCTTTCGCGCTTCCGCTACCCGTTGTTCCGGCATAGTCACCGCTCGTACTTCTCCGCTGAGTCCTACTTCGCCGAACACAATCATATCTTCCGCTACCGGTTTGTTTTTATAACTGGATGCAACAGCCATTATAACTCCCAGATCAATGGCAGGCTCATTCATACGTATTCCTCCGGCAATATTTACATATGCATCATAATTAGAAAGTGGAAGACCTACTCTTTTTTCCAGTACTGCCATCAGAAGATTCACTCGATTATAATCGATTCCCGCTGCCGTTCTTCTAGGCATTCCGAAGTTACTGCGACACACAAGTGCCTGAATCTCCATCAACATCGGTCTCGTTCCTTCCATTGCACACGCCACCACCGAACCGGATGCATTTTCCGGTTTTCCACTGAGCATAAATTCAGAAGGATTTTCTACTTCTATCAACCCCTCTTTTCTCATTTCAAAAACACCAATTTCATTTGTAGAACCAAATCGATTTTTCACGCTTCGCAATATACGATAAGACGCATGCCTGTCCCCTTCAAAATATAATACAGTATCCACCATGTGTTCTAACACTCTTGGTCCCGCTACCGTTCCTTCTTTCGTTACATGTCCTACAATAAATACAGCAATATTCATCCCTTTCGCCAACTGCATAAATACATTTGTGGATTCGCGTACTTGAGATACACTTCCCGGCGCAGAAGTAACTTCTTCACTATACATTGTCTGAATTGAATCTATCACAACCATATCCGGCTTCTGCTTCTCGATTGCTGTTCGTATCATTTCCAGATTTGTTTCACACAGAAGGAATAAATTACCGGAAAATTCGCCCATTCTGTTGGCACGCAGCTTGATCTGCTTCAAAGATTCTTCTCCGGATATATATAAGACTTTCTTATTTATAGAAGATAATTTCTGACACACCTGCAGCAAAAGCGTAGATTTTCCAATCCCCGGATCACCGCCAACTAAGACCAAAGAGCCTTCAACGATTCCTCCGCCAAGAACCCTGTCCAGCTCTTGTATCTGCGTCTGAATCCTTTCATCTTCATCTGTAGATACATTCATCAATGGTACAATATTAATATCTGTTTCTTTTCCCGACCGGGCAGCACCACTTTTTCCGCCCGCCGATACAGTAATCTTCTCTTCTACAAACGTATTCCATTCTTTACACGCAGGACACTGACCCAACCATTTGCTCTCTTCGTGCCCGCAATTTTGACAAAAAAATACACTTTTCTTTGCTTTCGCCATGTACGCTCTCCTTTTATTTCATCAAAAACACTTTTCCAAACCATTCTGCTGCATATACAGCAGCAAAAAGGGCCGCCAATCAGCAGCCCTTTCGCTTCACATTTTTCTATTTTCTCACGACTCTTACTGCGACCGGATGCTCTTCGTCAAGTTCTGCGCTGACACTTAACTTACCACTCAAGTTTGTCTTCATCTCTCCTACGTTTACATCATCCATATACACAACATATTCATTGTCTGCTTCTAATTCCAATGTAAATTGTGCATCTGTTGTTCCGGATACACAGAACGCCACTTCTGCTTCTGATGCTTTGAAATTTTCTACCGCAGTTCCCGGCACAGATTCATACACAAACATTCCATTTTTTTCAAGCTTAGTAATCTCTGAAAATGTCTTGACTTTATATAAATCTCCCTGAAATTCAAATCCATCCAACTTTGTTTTACTACCCAAAGTATAGTCTCCGAAGCTGAGTGTTCCATCCGCTTCCGCTCTCAACAGTTCTTTTACAGCTGCCATTGCTATGTCCTCCTAAGTGTTCTTCTTTTGCTTTCTATTATATATCAATTCCATCTTATTTTGTAGCCTTTGGCATAAATTTTATATCTTTTTTAGACATGCCTGCAACAACTTCCGAGTCTCTTTTCACGTCACCGTTAAGCAGCGCCTCTGCCAGTCGGTCTTCCAGCTGGTTTTGGAGTGCTCTTCGGAGTGGGCGTGCTCCGTACTTATGATCTGTCCCTGTTTCGACAATATGTTTTTTCACAGAATCCCGAATCGTAAGCTTAATATTAAGCTGTTCTTTTGCTCTTTTGATCAATTCATTACACATCAAGCTTACAATCTTCTTCATTTCTTCTTTTCCAAGCGGATGGAAAACAAGAATCTCATCAATTCGATTCAGAAATTCCGGACGGAACAAAAGTTTTATTTCCTTCATCACATTGCTCTTCATTTGTTTATAATCGTCAGCAAGATCCTCTCTTGCATTAAATCCGAGTTTTTTCGGGTCAATGATTGCCTTCGCCCCTGCGTTAGAGGTCATAATAATGACGGTATTCCGAAAATCTACTTTCCGCCCTTGAGAATCCGTAATATGTCCATCATCCAATACTTGCAGTAAGATATTAAATACATCTGGATGGGCTTTTTCAATCTCATCAAAAAGTACGACAGAATAAGGGCGGCGACGCACTTGCTCGCTTAACTGTCCCCCATCGTCATGCCCTACATATCCCGGAGGAGAACCGATCATCTTCGCCACGCTATGTTTCTCCATATATTCAGACATATCTACACGAATCATCGCTTCTTCATTTCCAAAAAGGGCTTCTGCCAATGCCTTTGATAACTCCGTCTTTCCAACACCTGTCGGTCCAAGAAACAAAAAAGACCCGATCGGACGCTTTGGATCTTTCAATCCCACTCGCCCACGTCGAACAGCCTTTGCCACTGCGCTTACCGCTTCATCCTGACCTATGACCCGTTTATGAAGAGTCTGCTCCAGCTTCTGAAGCCTTACACTTTCAGATTCCTTAAGCCGTTGAACCGGAACTTTCGTCCACTCCGCAACAACACCAGCCACATCATCCTCTGTCACTGTGACCTCTTTTTCAGACATTCTCTTTTGAAATCTGTTCTTTGTCTGCGTAAGCTTCTTCCTTGCTTCTTCTCTTTCTTTATTTAAAACAGAAGCTTCATTTATATCTCCGGCTCGAATGGCATCCTCCATGTCAACACGTAGTTTTTCTATTAATTCCTCCAGCTGGTAAATGCTTTCCGGCGCTTTAAATCCTCTAAGACTTACTTTGGAGCACGCTTCATCTACAACATCGATCGCTTTATCCGGGAGAAAACGGTCACTGATATAACGACTCGACAGGCGAACCGCCGCACGCAGAGCCTCTTCTTCAATTTCTACATGGTGATGCTCCTCGTATTTTGTTTTTAATCCTTCCAGAATTTCCAGACACTGTTCCTCGTTTGGTTCTTCCACCGTCACAGGCTGAAATCTCCGTTCTAATGCCGCATCCTTCTCAATATACTTCCGGTATTCGGCAATTGTTGTAGCGCCGATAAGCTGCACTTCTCCTCTGGCAAGAGATGGTTTTAAAATATTGGACGCATCAATCGCTCCTTCTGCACCTCCGGCTCCGATAATCGTATGAACTTCATCCAAAAATAAAATAATATTGCCCGCGCTTTTTACTTCCTGGATCAGCCGCTTCATCCGCTCTTCAAACTCTCCGCGATACTTGGAACCGGCAACCATCCCCGACAGATCCATGGTCAATATCCGTTTTTCTTTCATACTATCCGGAACAACACCTGCCGCGATCTGCTGCGCCAGTCCTTCTATGACGGCTGTTTTTCCAACTCCCGGCTCCCCTACGAGACACGGATTATTCTTCGTACGCCTGCTCAAAATCTGCATCAATCGACTGATCTCCGATTTTCTTCC
>FR892670.1:146747-171012 GCA_000433535.1 Dorea sp. CAG:317 | reverse complement strand
TTCCGATCACAGGATCCAATTTCCCTTCTGCGGCTTTCTGTGTAAGATCCACCCCATACTGTTCAAGAATATCCGCTTTCTTCTTATTAGAAACCGCCGATACTTCTTCCTGATACTCCTTTGGGTCCACCCCTAACACAGATAAAATGTCTCTTAGAATCTTCTGAGGATTCATATTTAGCGTAAGCAAAATACGCATAGCAACACAATCTACATCCCCAAGAAGCGCAAGCAATAAGTGCTCCGTTCCAATCTCTTCCTCTCGAAATCGTAATGCCTCTGTCTTTCCCTCCCCGAGAATATACTCTAACCTCGGACTGTATTCAGGATGGCCGGACAGCCCAAGTACACCATTTGGAGAAATCAATTCCTCTATTACTTTCTCTATGTTTTCTTCCTGCACTCCATTGTTCGCAAGCACCTGTCCCGCCACACCACTATATACTTTTCGCAGTCCCAGCAGAAGATGTTCTGTCCCAACATATGGATGTTTTAATTCTTTTGCAATATTTCCGGCAATTTTCAATGCTTCTTTCGCCTGTTCTGTATAATTCATTTACGCCTAACCCTTTCTGTATTCATCAAATATCTCGTCTACTAAAGCATGCACCTCTTCTCTGGAAATATTCTTGCAGCACCCCTTCGCAAGTAATATTTTAAGCTGTGCCTCCATTTCAAGGAGCGCTCTCGCCTTATCCGCATCCAGCGCAATCACCGCGCCTCTTCTCTTATCTAACTGAATAAAGCCCTCCTGCTTTAAAATCGAATATGCTTTATTCACTGTATGCATATTAATACCTATCGTTTCTGCAAGTCTTCTCACCGACGGCAATGTATCTCCCTCTTGAATCGCATTCATGGCAATTCCTACGATAATCTGATTTTGCAACTGTACATAAAGCGCTTCATCACTGTTAAAATCAACTTCTATCAACAATTCTATCACCTTTTTCTTCCGCATTTTGTTATACATACAATATAACATAATTAAAAGAGGCTTACAACCAAAATGTGTAAGCCTCTTTCACAACTTTGAAGGAATTAAGTTTAGAAGTTTTTCTTAATAAATTATGCGAGTGTTCTGATGTCTACATACTCGTAGCAGTCAAAGCTGTCTGCAACGTTCTTGCATGTAAGTTTTCCATCGTATGTATTTACTGCAGAATAGATAACTTCGTTATCTTTACAAGCCTGCTCTAATCCTTTGTTAGCGATCTGTAAGCCATAGCTTAATGTAGCGTTTGTAAGAGCGATTGTAGATGTTCTCGGAACTGCTCCTGGCATATTTCCTACACAGTAGTGTACAACACCGTCTACTTCGAAGATCGGATCATCATGGTATGTAACCTTTGTTGTCTCACCACATCCACCCTGGTCAACTGCAACGTCTACGAATACAGCGCCCGGTTTCATCTCTTTAAGATATTTTTTCTTGAACAGCTTCGGAGCAGCTTTTCCTGGAATCAGTACAGAACCGATTACAAGGTCAGCCTCTTTAACAGCTTTTTCAATGTTAGCATCTGTAGAAACTAATGTCTGAATACGTGCTCCAAACAGGTCATCTAAGTATGCAAGTCTTGGCAGGCTAATGTCTAAGATTGTTACGTTAGCACCCATACCTACAGCGATCTTACATGCGTTTGTTCCAACGTTACCACCACCGAGGATTACGATGTTAGCCTTTGGAGTTCCTGGTACACCTGCAAGGAGAACACCTTCTCCACCAAATGTTTTCTCAAGGTATTTAGCACCTTCCTGAATAGAAAGACGTCCAGCGATCTGGCTCATTGGAGCAAGTAATGGAAGTCCACCCTGTCTTGGGTCAAATAATGTCTCATAAGCAACACCTTTAACTTTAGCTGCTAACAGAGCATCTGTCTGTGGCTTGTCAGCTGCAAGGTGAAGATATGTATAAAGAATCAGTCCTTCATGGAATAATGGATATTCTTCCGGCAATGGCTCTTTAACCTTAATCATCATTTCAACTGTATCCCATACTTCTTTAGCAGAATCAATCATTTTAGCTCCTGCTTCTTCGTACTCTGCATCCATGAATCCTGAACCTACTCCAGCACCTTTCTCGATGTAAACTTCGTGTCCAGCACCAACATATGCCTTTACGTTGTCAGGTGTCATACCTACACGAAACTCATTGTTCTTAATCTCTTTTACACATCCTACTTTCACTTGTATTACCTCCCGATTTTGAATAAAAATTTTTACGTCCGCTGCAACGCTCACAGCCGATACTCTTTTGAATAATATTCTTCACATTTTTTATTATCTGAAAAATATTGTTCATTTGTCTCTAAAATTATAGTAACACACCATCTTATAATATTCAATAAAAGTTATTTTTTTCACGAAAACTTTTATTTTTGTTAAATTTATATCATTTGTGTCTACAATTCCACTTGCAAATTTTACATTTTCATGCTTAAATTTAATTAGTATCACACGATATCATTTTCTATCGTATAATATTGAGGTATTTGTTATGAAAGAACTACGAGAAATAATCCACAATGCCACCCTGACAAAGACACAACAAATGATTGCAGAATATATACTGGACAATTCTGCCGATGCTTGTTTTATGACATCTACTGAAATCGCTGCCAAACTCGGTGTCAGTGAATCTTCCGTTATCCGTTTCAGCCGGTCTCTTGGCTTTAGTGGTTTCATGGATTTTCAAAAATCTCTGAGAAAAGATTACCAGGATAAAGTGTTAAGTATATCCAGCACGATTACTGTTCCTGCTCAGCGAGTTGTAAAACGCGCCAAATTTGACAACAATTCCGATTACATCAAACGCCATTTAAAAAATGCAGCTAAAAATCTGGAATCCGTCTTTGCCAGCAACACTCCCGCACTATTTGAAGAAGCCGCGGATCTTATTATTTCCAGCAAGCGCAAATATGTCGCGGGTTCAAGGGGAAACAGCTGTCTATCAGATTTTTTCCTTCTATATTTAAAACATATGTTGGCCAATGTAGAAACTACTAATTCAAGCGCTATCACGCCAATCGATCATATGTATACTATTACAAAAGATGATTGTCTGATCATTTTCAGTTTCCCCAGATACTCATCTCTCGATAAAGTAACTGCGGAACTTGCAAAAGAAAGCGGCGCATCTATCATCTTGATCACTGATAAACCAAGCGCACTGCTGGCGCCTTATGCCACGGTACTTTTTACTGTGCCGGTAGACAGCAACGCATTTTTCAATTCCATAATTGCTCCGCAGTTTGTGGCAGAAGCATTGCTCGAAACAATCAGCCATAAAGTAAAGGGATTGGAGAAGAAATTAAAGAAATTAGACCGTTATCTCGGAATACTTGGAAATTATTAATTGCTCACGCAAGCAACTAGCACAAGCAAGCATCCGGCGGTGACCACCCTGTAACTTCAATAGTTACTATGTGGTCTCCGCCGGATGTTTTCAGCATGATCTACTATTTATATATCTTTCTCTAGCAACTTATGCTTCGTCAATCGCTTTTCCGATATCATGGCGCATATACTTATTGTCAAACTGTACCCACTCCGTTGCGGCATAAGCATTTGCACGGGCTTCTTTTAAATCTTTTCCTTTTGCTGTGATTCCAAGAACACGACCACCGTTTGTCAAAAGCTTTCCATTCTCTTCACGGGTTCCCGCATGGAAGCAATAATATCCGTCGTGTTTTTCAAACTCTTCCAATCCGGTAATTTCTAATCCTTTTTCGTATTTTACCGGATATCCTTCACTGGCAAGCACGACGCAGACTGCCGCATTGTCCTCGAATTGTAAATCGATCTGATCCAGTGTTCCGTCAATACAAGCCTCCACTACTTCAATAATATCATTTTTCATTCTCGGAAGAACAACCTGTGCCTCCGGATCGCCAAATCTCGCATTATACTCTAATACTTTCGGTCCGTCTTCTGTCAGCATAAGTCCGAAGAAAATAACTCCCTTAAATGGTCTTCCCTCAGCTTTCATTGCATCTACAGTGGCCTGATAAATATATTGATTACAAAAATCTTCTACTTCTTTTGTATAGAATGGGCTCGGAGAGAATGTACCCATTCCTCCTGTATTCAAACCAGTATCTCCATCTCCTGCGCGCTTATGATCCTGTGCAGACGTCATCGTTTTAATTGTGTTTCCATCAACAAAAGAAAGCACAGACACCTCACGGCCTGTCATGAACTCTTCAATGACCATTTCATTGCCCGCAGTACCAAACTTCTTATCCAGCATGATTTCTTTCACGCCTTCTTTTGCCTCTTCCAGATTCTGGCAGATCAGCACACCTTTTCCAAGCGCCAATCCATCTGCCTTTAACACGATCGGAAATTTTGCCGTTTCCAGATAAGCAAGTGCCTTATCAGGATCAGTAAAATTCTCATATGCAGCTGTCGGAATGTGGTATTTCTTCATAAGATCTTTTGAGAACGCTTTCGATCCCTCTAAAATCGCAGCGTTTTTCTTCGGTCCGAATGCACGGATACCAGCTGCCTCCAATTCATCCACAAGTCCTCCGACAAGTGGATCGTCCATGCCGACAATTACAAGATCAACTTCTTTTTCTTTTGCAAATGCTACGATTTTATCAAACTCCATAGCTCCGATTGGTGCACATTCCGCTATCTGGGCAATTCCTGCATTTCCCGGAGTACAATAAATCTTATCTGCTTTCTCACTTTTGGCTACACAATATGCAATTGCATGCTCTCTTCCACCGCTTCCTACAATTAATACGTTCATTCCATTTCCTCCTATCTGAAAACAACACAAGCATAAGAGCATGCTTTTTGCATACCCTTATGCTTTTCTCTATTCCTTAACAACAGTAAGTCCATCTAACACAGACACTTTTCCATTAGCGATCAGGTCAATCGCCTTCGGCAGAATCTTCCACTCCGCCTGTTCCATCACTCGTCTTTGAAGCACCTCCGGAGTGTCTCCTGCCTCTACTTCCACGGCTTTCTGCAAAATGATCGGACCTGTGTCTGTACCCTCATCTACAAAATGCACCGTAGCGCCTACAACTTTCACTCCACGGGCAAGGGCTGCCTCATGTACTTTCAATCCATAGAATCCCGTTCCGCAAAAAGACGGAATGAGAGACGGATGGATATTAATGATTCGGTTTCTGTACGTTTCGATCATAGCCGGCGGAATCACAACAAGAAATCCAGCCAGCACAATCAGATCCGGATGAAGTTCATTTACTTTTTCCAGAAACTGTTCATTAAATTCCTCTCTGGAGGAAAATTGTTTTGGAGAAATACAAAGGCTTGGTATCCCATGCTTCTTTGCACGCTCCAGCGCATAAGCATTTTGATTGTTACTGATTACACCTGCAATTTTCGTATTGGTAATCTGACCGGACTCCACCGCGTCAATAATCGCCTGTAGATTCGTCCCGCCACCGGATACGAGCACAACCACATTTAACATAAGGTAACTCCTTTTTCTCCTGCCTCAATACGGCCTACAACATATGGTTTATCTCCGGCTTCTTCAATGGCTTTCATTGTCTTCTCTACATCTGCCGGATCGACTGCCACGATCATACCAAGTCCCATATTATATGTATTGTACATCATCTGTTCCGTAATATCTCCTGTTTCTGCAAGGAGTTTGAAGATCGGAGGCACCGGATAGCTGTCTTTTTCGACTACCGCGTGTGTTCCGTCAACAAGCATTCTCGGAATATTTTCATAAAAACCGCCACCCGTAATATGGCTGCACGCTTTTACAACCACACCGGATTCCTTAATGCTCTTCAACGCCTTTACATAGATTCTTGTCGGTGCAAGAAGTGCCTCTCCAAGCGTCATGCCAAGTTCATCATAATAAGTATCCAGTGATTCTTTCGTCATTTCGAATACTTTTCTCACAAGAGAAAATCCATTACTATGTACACCGGAAGATGCCATTCCGATCAACACGTCACCGGCTTTCAGGTTCTCACCTGTGATCATATCTTTCTTATCACATACGCCTACTGCAAATCCGGCCAGATCATAGTCTTCCTCAGGCATGAGCCCCGGATGCTCTGCGGTCTCTCCTCCGATCAGAGCTGCTTCGGACTGAAGGCAGCCTTCTGCCACACCGCTTACGATTGACGCAATCTTTTCCGGATAATTCTTACCACACGCAATATAGTCAAGGAAGAATAACGGTTCACCGCCGGCACAGGCAATGTCATTCACGCACATAGCTACCGCATCAATACCGATTGTATCATGCTTGTCCATGATCATTGCTAATTTTACCTTTGTTCCACATCCGTCTGTCCCCGATAAAAGTACCGGCTCTTCCATCTCTTTAATCTTAGCAAGTGAAAATGCTCCTGAAAATCCGCCAAGTCCGCCAAGAACCTCTGGACGCATTGTTTTCTTCACATGCTCTTTCATAAGCTCTACGGATCTATAACCCGCTTCAATATCAACGCCCGCTTTTTTATAATCCATAACCCGTCTCCTTTATATGCTTTTTCTATTTGTTGTTCAGATATGCCTCGTAACCAATCTCGTCAAGCTTTGCTGCTTTTGCTTTTACCTGTTCTTTCATTTCTGATGTATAAGCTTTCAATCTGTCAAGCAACGCTTCATCAGAAGCTGCAAGAATCTTTGCTGCAAGGATTGCCGCATTTTTAGCGCCATCAATTGCCACTGTCGCAACCGGAACCCCCGGCGGCATCTGCATAATGGAAAATACTGCATCCATACCGTCTAAGTTCTTACCGGAAAGAGGAACTCCGATCACCGGAAGAGTAAATAATGCTGCACACATACCCGGAAGCGCTGCTGCCATTCCTGCCCCTGCGATCATAACTTTCATTCCACGTCCCTCTGCACTGCGTGTCCACTCAATCAATTCGTCCGGTTCACGATGCGCAGAAATGATCGTCATTTCATAGTCTACTCCTAATTCTTCCAGCATTGCTGCTGCTTTGCTCATCACTTTCAGATCTGAGTCACTGCCCATAACAATTCCTACTCTTGGCATAATCTTCATCCTTTCTTTATTCATAAGCTATTCATATAAATGTTACCTTATTTATAAGTATTTTTCAATGGTTCATTTAAAATTTCTGTGTCCGGAAGTACAAATTCTCCATTTTCTATAAGAGAAATCTCTTTTCCATCTGCTGTAATTACATAAATACGCTTTAATTCTTCGTAAGGGATCGTAATATCCGTATGGCAATGGTAATACGCTTTGGACACATCCTCTTTCCGAAGAATAGAAATCGAATTATCTCTTGCTATAATTTCTTTTCCATTCGGATTATAGACTTTGATGTCCTCGCTCCAACTGTAACATGTATCTCCTACTGCAAAATGAGGTCCCATCTTCTCAGCGATGAGAATCGGCATCTTGTCCTCAATATCGTATTTTTTCGCTGCCACATACGCGGTCGTATTTGTTCCGATGGCAAACTCTCCAAGCGGAAGCGTTGCTTGTCTGTGAAGTACATGTTCCTTTATATATTCTTTATTTTCCAACTCTCTCTCAAAATTCTTGCAGCTGTAATCTGCGATCATTCCATTGGCAAAAGTAATCTTAAGATCCTGATATTGAAGTTCATTTAAATAGACCTTGCTCACATGCAGCAGTCCGTTCGTCCCTTCAAGAACCGGTGATGTAAATACTTCTCCCACCGGAATATTTACATCCGCCACACAATTTTCGAAAATGGTCTCTTTCTCCCGATCCTTTAACGAATGAAGCTGAACTGTCAAATCTGTACAATTACCGTTTCCCCCAAGAATCCGTACGCAAGTACCCTGATCCAGCGCATCGATCAATGTCTGCTGCACTTTTTCATATACTTTTGCATCCAGTGTATTGATTCGAATGATCTCATCAAAGATTTCTTCGTACTTATCTCCAATCTCCGGCACCGGATAAGCAATGATGGTAAAACTTCTCTCATCTCCCGGAATATAAGTATTAACCAGCTGACTCTGTCTACTGTCAAATGACACCGACAATTCCTGCTGTTTCTCATTCAGCGTAAGCACTTCCTCTTTCACTTCCGGCACAAACGGTTCTTCCCCGAACATCTCTATGCATGCCGGACCTGCAAATACTCTTGCCAGATCTTTGCAATGCTCATAAGTTGTCTGCATCACTTCCAGCTTTCTTTCAACAAATTTCTTATCTAAAAACAAAGCCTGATCGTCTCGATGATCGTATTCGTACTGCTTATTGGCAATCGCCCCGTAATATCCGATCTTCAAGTGCTGTCTCTTAGTAAGCATACTGACACCGGAACGATAAATAACCGGAGACAATCCCATCTTTTCAAAATTTTCGATGGCTTTTTTCACCACACGCTCAAAACCGAGTACATAACGGATATTTACGCTTTTCTTTTTCGTAAGATCTTTCCCTGTATTTACGAAGCCAATTCGATAACCTTCTGTATAGACATCTGCCATCTTCGCAATCACAGACTCGTCCAGTTCCAGTAAATGTCTGGCTGTGCGGATCTCACTGGCACTGATATATTCTCCAAAAGAATAGAGATAGCGAAGATCGGTAAGATCACTTTTCCTGATAATGTCCGTTGCAAAAGATCTGCTTGCATCCACCTGCTCTAAGATTCTGTCTGCCACAAATACGTCGCAGTAATCGCTTGCATACCAATAAATTGTATCCTGCACATTTTTTACAACCGGACCTTCTTCAAACTGATTGTAAATTTCAACAAACAGCTCAAATAAAATATCCAGATACTCTATCTTCTGCTCATACACATAAGCAATTGCCCCCCGGATCTCTGCGTACAAAGCACTCAACACCGGTCCATATTCCGCCCCCAGTTTTTCTGTCGCGTAAGCCGGATTTCCATAGCTTCTGTCGTACACATCCGGAAGAATATCTTCATATAGCTTCGCATTCCACGCTGCAAGTTCTTCCATGGAATATTTTTCAAAGCTTCCACTTCTCAATTTCTGATTAGTTTCATCAATGAGCAGTACAAAAGCTCCGACCGTTCTAAAATAATCCCGAAACTTTTCTTCTACCGTTTCTTCATCCATCATTTCCCGAATTCGGGAAACTGCCAATTCATATCTTAACTCTTTCATTTTTAAAAAAGCCCCCTGATAAATATTGCACACATGCCAAGAACGAGCAGACCACAGCAAATGGCGCCGATCTTACACGTTATGTAATTCTTATCCCTTTCCTTAAATCCGCGTATCCCGGACACTAATCCAAGGCTTGCCATAACAAGCACAAAAAGGCCCGCAAATCCAACCAGTATGCTGACCTTTCCCTTTAACACAAAAGAAACGGATACCATGAGAAGCAGTACAAACGCCGCCAACACGAAATACATACAGGATTTAATTCCCTGTCTTGCATGACGTTTTGGCGCCTGTCCGTACTTTGTACGTATCATTTTCTTCTGTCGCTTCTCTCTGGCTTTTGCCAGTTCTTTTGCTCTATCTTCTTCTGTAGTTCTTCGTCTTCTTTTTATGATCATGTTGTCTCCTTATTCTCGCACCTATTACAAATATCATATAGCCGATCACTCCGCCAATCGTATTTAACAAAAGATCATCCACATCAAAGCTTCCCACCTTCGTAAGCAATTGGAACGTCTCTACACACAGGCTCAGCCCGAAGCTGTAAAATAACGTAGAAAAGAAGCTTCTGTATTTGCTGGCCATAGGCATAAAGAAACCGAACGGAACAAAAATCACCACATTTCCGAATAGATTTGTAAACATAGCAAAAAATCCCACCCGATCTCTGTAGTTCCAAAATCTCTTGATTTCTTTAAAAAGCTCCAGATTATAATGGTAGGTGTCCAGTTGTCCGGTACGGCCATACAAATCAGAAAACAATAAAAAATAGATAATAAACCCGATATATAATACAAACAATATCTTTCCAAGAATACGAACTCTTTTTCTTCTTTTAGAATTCAAAAAATTAGCACTCCTTTATTGTCTCACCAAACTAAAATGTAAGTCCTTTTTTATCTTTCAAAAGGCGTGCGCCGCTTACAATAGCGAGCACCCCGGCTGCAACTCCCACTACCGCAACCACAACTCCGATCACAATGTTGGAAACTCCTGCAAAATTCATAGCTTTATAAGCTTTCTCGTTCATAATTTTTCCTCCCGATCTATTTCGCACCGTACTGTTTATAATATGCGTCAATCGCTGCTTTTAATGTATCATTGATCACAACTTTTCCCTGACACTCTCTGTTGTACAAATGTTCTACCACTTCAGCCATATCTACGATTGCCGCTGTGTCAAAACCATAGAGTTCCTTTACTTCATCAAGCGCACATTTCTCTCCGCCTTTTCCGACTTCCATACGATTCAGAGATACCATAAGACCTACAATCTTAACATCCGCAGCACCTTTTACTTTCGGAACGGTCTCTTCCATAGATTTACCGGAAGTGGTAACATCTTCAATCATAATGACTCTGTCTCCGTCCTTCAGGGAACTTCCAAGGAAACTTCCCTTATCTGCACCGTGGTCCTTCTCTTCCTTACGGTCACAACAGTATCTTACTTCTTTCCCGTATAACTCATTGTATGCAATCGCTGTTACAACTGCCAGCGGAATTCCCTTATATGCAGGTCCGAAAAGCACGTCAAAATCGTCTCCGTATGTATTATGAATCGCTTTTGCATAATACTCTCCCAGTCTCTTAAGCTGTGAACCGGTCACATAAGCGCCTGCATTCATAAAAAATGGGGATTTTCTTCCGCTCTTTAATGTAAATTCGCCAAATTTAAGTACATCACTCTGTACCATAAATTCAATAAATTCCTGTTTGTATGCTTCCATATCTTCTAAAACCTCCGTATTTATGGGCTTTTCTCGCCCTTATTTTCTATTTTTCCCAGCAAAATCGGGAAAAGAACTATTAAATCTCCTCAATTTTATCATATATTTCCTGTTATTTCAATCGAGGGACTTCCTTATTTCCATTCAGCGCTTTATCTATCTCTTCTGAAAATAAGGCTGCAGCAACACCTATGATGACAGAAAATAAATACATCCACATATTATTCATCCCTTCTTATATAATTTATCCTACCTTCCAACATGCTTTCATTTTCTGTTCTGCATCCTCTTCTGTCAGACCAAATTTCTCCTGCAATTTCCTCACAGTATCTTCATAAGACATTCCTCCGTTCTCCTTCTCGCTTTTGATATCTTTCCAATAAGACTCCGCGCCAAGCATCATTTTCGCCGCGCGATAACTCTCTTCATCTATATCTGAAAAATACGCTCGATTTTTCTCCACATAAGTTTTCAATCCTTTCAGATCTTTCCTATATTTTAACATTCCGAATACCATCTGTAAATTTCTCTTATCTGGCAAGATACTTTTTTGCTCTTTTCCAAAACAGCAGTTCATACTTGTATTTTGTATTTTATTGCAGACATATTTACAGACATTTTCTTTACACTTCTACAACCTTCGTCGCAATCTGTTCTCTGAACGTCACGTCGTGCTCAACCAGAAGCATCGTAGGGGCAAATTCTTTGATCAACTCTTCAATCTGCATTCTCGAATACACATCAATATAATTGAGAGGCTCATCCCACACATATAAATGCGCAGGTTCACATAAGCTTTTGGCGAGCAGCACCTTTTTCTTCTGCCCCTCCGAAAATTCTCTTATGTTCTTTTCAAACTGTATCCGCTCAAAATCCATTTTCCTAAGCACCGCCTTGAACAGACTTTCCTCCAACTTATGTTGGTTGGCAAACTCTGTCAAAGTACCTTCCAGATCAGAAGTATCCTGCGGCACATAAGAAATAATCACTCCCGAACCAGTTTCCACCTTCCCTGTATGCTCGATGGGATAATTCAACAATACTTTTAACAGACTGCTTTTTCCGCTCCCGTTCTTTCCATCGATGATTACCCTTTCTCCTTGTTCCACTTTAAAAGTCACCGGATCACAGATCTGCTTCTGGTCATAAATAATCGCTGTGTCTGAAAAAGAGACAAGCGTATTGCTATGATAACTAAGTGGGTTCATTTTTAATAAGTCCACAGGCTCTTCATTTTTAAGCAATTTTGATTTCTCTATAAGCGCTTTTTCCTGCCTTGCTTGGGCTGCTTTGGAACGCTTCATCATTTTTGCCGCTTTATGCCCCACATATCCTTTGTCCGCCGCCCCTATTTTTGACGCCTCTACTTGATTGGACCATCCCTCTGACTGCCTTGCCGATTCCTTTAAACGCCGGATATCCTTTCTCAGCCGTTCATTTTGATTCCGCTCAAACTTCTGTTGTCTCTCAAAATTTTCCATCCATGACGAGAAATTCCCGCTTTGTACTTCTATATCTGTCCGGTTTAGTGACAATATATGATCGGTACATTCATCCAAAAGATAACGATCGTGGGACACAAGAAGATATCCTTTTTTCCTTTTCAAATAATCAGCAAGCTGCCTTCGTGCACGAATATCCAGATGATTTGTCGGTTCATCAATGAGAAGGAAATTTCCTTCTTTCAGGAAAAGAGCTGCCAGCAGCACCTTTGTCTGTTCTCCATTTGATAATGTTTCAAACGGACGCCATAGCGCATCTTCCTCAACCTTAAGATAAGATAATTCCCGCATCAATTCCCATCTCGGACCATTGGGACAGATTTCGGTTAAAATATCATCCGTCATTTGCGTCTTATCTGAGACAGGAAACGGAAAATAATCAAACAAAACTGAACTTACTATTCTTCCGCTATATTCATATTCTCCAAGTAGTATTTTCAATAAAGTCGTTTTACCCCGCCCATTTCTTCCGATGAGACCGAGATTCCATTCTGTATCAATTTGAAAGTTTGCATTTTCAAAAACCGGATCAAAGCTTGATGGATAATAAAACGTAAGATTTTCAACCCGAATCATTGACATTTCAAAATTCCCCCTTTATTTAAACCTGTTTACCGCAAAGAAAAAAGCTCTTTTGCATACGCAAAAAAGCCTTACATCACGATACTTAACTATACAATTGACACAGAACACCCGTCAAACCGTATAAAAGAATGATGAAAGATAATTGATTAAGCGTACACAAACAAAGCTGTTCCCTACAGCATTTACCTCTTACTTTTGTGTGTTACTTAAAAAATTATCTATGAAACATTTCTTCACCTTACACGAATGTGCCCTTTCTATTATTGAAACCATTCTAACATACACCGGATATTTGTCAACATCTTTTCTGAACGCGGGATTCTCACAAATATCAAGATTATTTGCACACATCGATCCACGTCACATTTTCAATACAATGCTCCAGTTCCTGTGGTGTTAATCGTACCGCACTATTGGCACTTCCTGCCGCCGGATACACTGTTTCGAATCTTTTCAGCGACTCGTCAAGGTAAGCACGGACACCTTCTCTTACCGCAAACGGACAGACACCGCCCGGAGCATGTCCGGTATATTCTTCCACCTCTTCAAATGGAATCATTTTTGCTTTTGCATGAAAATGTTGTTTGTATTTTTTATTGTCTATTTTCACGTCCCCTGCTGTCACAATCAAGATCACTTCTTCATTTACCAGAAAGGACATGGTTTTTGCGATCCGCTCTGGTTCACATCCAACTGCCTGAGCAGCAAGCTCTACGGTAGCACTTGATACGTCAAATTCCAAAATCCTGTCTTCCATGTGGTATTCCTTCAAATATTCTCTTACTTTCTCTACAGCCATAATCCTTTATTTCCTCCAATACTTCCCGGCCCTTCTTCGCCTGTTATTTATTCTGCTGAATTCCGAAGCATATGTCAACCTGTATTCGTATACTAATCACATAATTTTTAAAAAATGTTTAAGTATTATATATTTTTTGTTAATTTGCTTTCCCCTTCCTCATTTTTGGAGTATAATAGCAGAGTTTAGAAGATACATAAGGGTTTTATTAATAGGGGATATGTGTACATATGAAAAAAAGGAATTTAACACCAAAGATCAAACTACGGCACAAGAAAAAGGTGGAACGGACAATAATAATCTGCAGTATTTTCGCTATACTGATCGCGCTCTACTGTCTTGCATGCTTTCAGCTTGACAATAAAGTAATCTGGAAAAATGTGTCCGCTAACGGTATTTCCTTAAAAGGAATGACGAAAAAAGAAGCCGGGGATGCTCTTGCCGAAAACTTGGAAAAGAAATATAAGGACACAACTTTAACCGTTCAATATAATAATGAAACTTACAAAGTCAATATCACCCCGGTTCTTGACTATAACGTTTCAAAAGATGTGGATAAGGTCTACAAGCTTGGACATCGCGGTTTTCTGCTCCGGGGAGTGGACTGGATGTTGTCTAAGACGCTTTATGGCAAGGAAAAAGAAATCACGGTATATCCTGTTGCAAAGTCAGCCAAAACGCTGAACGATTCCATCGCCGAATCCGGGCTTCCACAGAGAGATCCGGCTTCGGAGACCACATGGGAAGTAACCGATACTGCACTTGTAATTCATAAGGGTATCAACAAAGAGGGTGCCGACTGGGAGTCCTTGGAGAAACAGATTATAAAAGCAGTCGATAAACACGATTATTCCAGCACCATCACCTGTCCAATGACAGAAAAAGGTCCACAGGATGTGGATTTCCAGAAGGTCTATGACGAGATTCACAAAGAAAAGAAAAACGCTACTTTGGATAAGGCAAATAATTATGCGGTTGTCCCTTCGCAAAACACCATTTCTTTTGATGTCAAAGAAGCACAAAGTCAATATGATGCTTGTGATTTAGGTGGAGAGATTGAAATTCCGCTTTCTATCGAAGAGCCGGAAGTTACTACAGCAAAGTTGGAAAGTAATCTGTTTACTACAGAGCTTGCAAGTTATTCTACAACCGGAGGCGGAAGTGAAGGACGAAGAACAAATATCTCCCTTGCCGTTCAGTCTTGTAACGGAGTGATCCTGTTGCCCGGAGAAACCTTCTCCTACAATGACGTACTGGGTGAACGTACCGCAGATAAAGGTTATCAGCCAGCCGGCGCTTACTCCGACGGAGAAGTGGTAGAGCAATTAGGCGGCGGTATTTGTCAGGTCTCTTCTACTTTATTCGCAGCAGTCCTTCACACAGACCTTGAAATCATCACCCGCGCTAACCACTCCATGCCTGTCTCTTATCTTCCGATGGGAATGGATGCAACTGTATCATGGGGCGGTCCGGAATTTAAGTTTAAAAATAACTTTGCTTATCCAATTAAGATTTCTGCCTCCTACAGTGGCGGAACCATTACTTTCAAAATCCTGGGTGCTGCTTCCGATAAGAAAAAAATCGAAGTAGAGATTAAAAAGACCGGTGAAATGGGCGCAGAAACTTACCGCAAATATTATGATGAAAACGGTAATGTCACTTCAACAAAGCGCGTAGCAAGAAGCAATTACAAACCACATTCATAAAATAGAATCGGTTTTATCAAGACCATGTGAAAAATCACTTAAAAAACGGCGATCACGTTACCATGATCACCGTTTTTTATTTTGTTATAACAACTTTATTTCACAATTCCCACCATGTCCGAAACATGTGCGAAACCATTTTTCTTCATATACGCCTCGATACCGTCAATGACTTTCAGCGTTGTTGCCGGGTCATGGAAATTCGCAGTTCCCACAGACACCGCACTTGCCCCTGCCAACAGGAATTCAATCGCATCTTCGGCACAGGAGATGCCGCCCATTCCGATGATTGGAATGTTGACTGCCTGCGCTACCTGATATACCATGCGAACAGCAATTGGCTTCACGATCGGTCCTGATACGCCTCCGGTCTTATTTGCCAGCGCAAATGTCTTACGGTTAATATCAATCTTCATTCCGGTTAACGTATTGATCAAAGACACCGCATCT
This sequence comes from Dorea sp. CAG:317, assembly GCA_000433535.1. GTDB lineage: Bacteria > Bacillota > Clostridia > Lachnospirales > Lachnospiraceae > Dorea_D. Next base: position 155,141 of record FR892670.1, on the reverse strand, counting down.
GCTCCGCCTGCCTCTGCAGCCCTTGCAATTTCCGTCACATCTGTCACATTAGGCGTCAGTTTCATAATCACAGGCTGTTTTGCAAGTTTTTTAATCTGCCCTGTCAGCTCTTCCACGTGGCGGGCATTCTGACCGAACGCAAGAAAACCTGCATTGACATTTGGACAGGAAATATTGATTTCCATCATATCAATCGGCTCATCTGCAAGTCTTTCTACCACTGCCAGATATTCTTCCGGCGCATGACCGCACACATTTACAATAATCTTCGTATCATACTTCTTCAGGAAAGGAATATCTCTTTCACAAAAGAGATCAATTCCCGGATTCTGCAAACCGATGGCGTTCATCATTCCACCGTATACCTCTGCGACTCTCGGTGTCGGATTTCCTGCCCATGGGACATTTGCCACGCCTTTTGTCGTCACCGCTCCCAATTTATTTAAATCTACAAATTCGGAAAATTCTTCACCGGAGCCAAAGGTTCCCGAAGCAACTGTCACCGGATTCTTCCACTCAACTCCTGCGATGTTTACACTCATATCTACGGAACTATGTTTCTCTGTATTCATTAGATTTCCACCTCCGTTGATAAGAATACCGGTCCATCCTTACAGACCCGTTTGTTGTGTACATTGCTGTGACCATCTTTTTCTTTGCTCTTACATACACAGGCAAGACATGCTCCGATTCCACATGCCATTCTCTCTTCCAATGAAATGTAACACTCAATCTCATTTTCCTCGGCGTAAGCTTTGATAGCGCGAAGCATAGGAGTCGGACCACAGGCATAGATCATATCCGCTTCTAAGCCTTGCTCTTTGATAGCATCCATGACATTTCCTTTTGTACCAACACTTCCGTCTTCTGTGGAAATATACAGTTCTCCGTTTTCTTCAAACTCTTCCTTCAGAAATGTCTGAGCATCCCGATAGCCAACCACGATCTGCTTTTTCTCACATTCCATTGCCTTTGCAAGCTCCAGAATCGGTGGAACACCGATACCACCACCCATGAGGAAAACTTTCTTTCCTTTCGCTTTTTCTACAGGAAAACCATTTCCAAGAGGACCGATCACCGGAACCGTATCTCCTGCCTCCATCTTGGAAAACTGCTCCGTTCCTGTATTTTCACCCGTCACACGGTACACTACTCTTAACATTCCCTCTTCTCTGTCAATCTCACAGATACTAATCGGGCGCGGAAGCAGCTTGCACCCGTCATTTGTATACATCGAAATAAACTGCCCCGGCTTCGCAGTCTCTGCCGCCTCTGTTTTCAGCCACATACTGAAAATACCCGCTGCAAGCATCTTCTGAGAGACAACAAGCGCCTGCTCTTTCTTCTTTTCTGCCATGATAATCTCCTTTTGGGACGTAGCATTTTTAAACTTTGCTACGTCCCCAGTTAATTTTTTAACATTCTATTTATTGTTTTCCAACGCGCCGCGGATGTCTGCGATCATGTCTTCTACGGCTGCTCTTGATGCGTCTCCGAAGTTTTCTGCCCCCATTGCTGCATATTTTTCTTGTTTGTATGCCGCGATGATTCCTCTTGATGAGTTTACGATCGCTCCTAATCCGTCTTCGTTGAAGAAGTGCACAAGGTCTTTTCCTTTTCCGCCCTGCGCGCCGTATCCCGGTACGAGGATATAGGCTTTTGGCATGACTTTACGAAGCACTTTTCCCATTTCCGGGTAAGTTGCTCCTACAACTGCTCCCACATAGCTGTAATCGGTTCCCATGTGCTGTTCGCCCCATGCTGCTACTTTCTCTCCCACCAGCTCATACAGTGGTCTTCCGTCAATGAGCTGATCCTGAAACTCTCCGCTGGATGGATTGGATGTTTTTACAAGTACGAAGATTCCTTTTTTCTCTTCTTTACATACATCAAGGAAAGGATTCACTCCATCGGAACCAAGATATGGATTCACTGTCACGAAATCTTCATCGAATGGCACATAAGTCTTGCTTCCCACCTGAACTTTACCAAGGTGTCCGACTGCATATGCGGCAGATGTAGAACCGATATCTCCTCGCTTGATATCTCCGATCACAACGAGCCCCTTTTCTTTACAGTAATCCACTGTCTTCTTAAATGCTTCTAATCCAGGAAGTCCAAACTGTTCGTACATCGCAATCTGTGGCTTTACTGCCGGAATAAGATCATAAGTCTTGTCCACGATTTCTTTATTGAACTGCCAGATTGCCTCTGCAGCGCCTTCCAGTGTCTCTCCGTACTCTGAAAATGCTTTCTTCTGCACCTGCTCTGGAATAAAATTCAGCATCGGGTCTAATCCTACGACGATAGGAGCACCTGTTCTCTTAATATTTTCTACTAATTTGTTGATCATTGTATTCTTCCTCCCTAACCTTTCTCACTCTTCTTTTTACTTTTCACGATCATATACGACTCTTCCGTCTACCAGTGTATACGCAACTTCTCCGCACACCTCGTATCCGTCAAATGGTGTATTCTTTCCTTTGGATGCAAACGTGTTCTTATCAATCTTATATTGTTTGTCCGGGTCAAAGATCACAAGGTCTGCAGTCATACCTTCTGACACCGATCCCTTATCTTCCAGTCCCAATACTTTCGCCGGATTATAACTCATCTTCTCTGCCATATCCATTACACTTAAATATCCCGTCTTCACAAGCTCCGTGTAAGTCAATGCCGCAGAAGTCTCCAAACCTACAATTCCGAATGCCGCCTGTGAAATAGAACGATTTTTCTCTTCTTTCGCATGTGGGGCGTGGTCTGTAGAAATCACATCCATGGTTCCGTTTTTTAACCCTTCCTTCAAAGCTTCCACATCTGCTTTGCTCCGAAGGGGCGGATTCATTTTATAATTACCGTCATCTTCCTTGATATCATCTGATGTCAAAATAAAATGATGCGGACACACTTCTCCGGTCACCGGAAGCCCTGCCTCTTTGGCAAGCGCGATCATTTTCACACTGTCCGCTGTAGAACAATGACATAAATGCAGCTTTACACCTGTTTCTTTGGCAAGCAAAATGTCTCTTGCAACAATCACATCTTCCACAGAATTTGTGATTCCCTTCAAGCCCAGTCTCTTGGCATTTTCATCCGCATTCATAACGCCGCCTTCTACCATGGAAATGTCTTCACAGTGTGCAAACACGCTGATTCCTGCTTCTTTGGCAAGCTTCATTCCCTTTCGGTAAAGAGATGCGTTCATCACTGATTTTCCATCTTCACTGATTGCATGACATCCGGCTTCTGCCATTCCCTTAATGTCTGCAAGCTCTTCCCCTCGCTGTCCGATCGTCACTGCACCAAGCTGGATGACATGTGTCAATGATTCCTTAGCTGCTCTCTTATGAACATCCGCAACCTTCTGTCCCTGATCGATCACCGGCTTTGTATTCGGCATTGCACATACGGTTGTCACGCCGCCTCTTACTGCTGCCTTTCCCCCGGTTTCAAGTGTCTCTTTATATTCCAGTCCCGGATCTCTTAAATGTACGTGAAGATCGATAAATCCCGGCATTACATAACAGCTCTTTGCATCAATCACTGTATCCGCAGGCTTTTCAATATGCTCTGCAACTTCTTTAATTTTCTCATTTTCAACGAGAACGTCAAAACAACCGTCCCGCTTCGTATGCGGATCAACTACATGTCCGTGTTTGATCAATATCGTCATATTTTAATCCTTTCCGCCTCATAAAATATTCGGCACAAAATTCCATACTACGTTTATTTTATCACAAGGCAATACAAAAAGGAATGTCAAACCGACATTCCTTTTTAAATTATTTTCAATTTTTACAGACAAAACTGTTTCTTACATTTTCTGTTTCAACACTTCAACCGCACGTTCCAGTTGATTATCTGCTTCCGGCTCTTCCTCGTTGTATTCGTACTCTACTTCAACATCCGGCGTGATTCCTTTGCCGTTGATGCTTCTTCCCTTCGGTGTGAAATATTCTGCCACCGTAAGCTTCACACAAGTTCCATCTTTCAAGGCATAAACAGATTGTACAACACCTTTTCCATAGCTTGTCGTTCCCACGATATCTGCCTTCCCATAATCTTGCACAGCACCGGCAAAAATTTCCGAAGCACTTGCACTATTTCCATTGATCAGAACAGTCATAGGCACATCATAATCATAGTCTGCATCAGACGTATACTCCTGTTTCTCTCCGTCTTTATCTTCGGTATAGACGATAAGTCCTTTCGGAAGAATCAGATCCAGCATCTCGCACACAATATCAAGATTGCCGCCCGGATTATTGCGAAGATCTATCACAAGCCCCTTCATCCCCTGTGCTTCCAGATCTTTAAGCGCTGTCTGATACTGCTCATATGTGACGGAGTCAAATTCTGATACAGCCAGATATCCGATCTGATCTTCCATCATCTCATATTCAACCGTCTGGACTTCAATCGTGTCACGAATGACGGAAGTGGTAACTTTTTCTCGTTCTTCTCCACGCAGTACCGTAAGCTTTACTTCTGTACCCTTTTCGCCCTTGATCTCTGTCACAATCTCATCCAGCTTCTTGCCGGATACATCTTTTCCGTCAACTTGAAAGAGAATATCGCCTTTCTTCAAACCTGCTTTCGCTGCCGGTGATTCTTTATAAATCTGCACCATAGTCACAAGACCGCTCTTCTGATCCTGACTCATGACTACGCCGATTCCGCTGAACTCACCACTCATATTTTCATTAAACTTCGCAGTCTCCTCGGCATCATAATATTCCGAATATGGATCTCCAAGTGCTTCCAGATAGCCTTTATATAATCCTTCTGTAAGCGCATCCTCATCCACATCGCCAAGATAATCACTCTCTATAAGACTGTCAAGTTCCGACAGTTTCCGCTCTTCTTCTCTCGATACAACATTTTTATACCCAAGTACCCCGCAGGACACAAGGCTGATTCCCAATAATGTTACAAGGGCGCCTGTCAGCGCCCCTTGTAAAAACCCTTTTTTATTTTTCACGATTTTAAGTCCTATTCTACAAATACTTTAATGGATTTACCGGTGTTCCATTTGAGTTCACCTGGAAATGCAGGTGATTTCCTGTAGAGTTACCGGTCGTTCCAACTGCCGCAATGTTCTGTCCCTTGCTTACCTTTGTTCCTGCACTCACATATAATGTGTGGCAGTGCATATAGATGGTCACAAGGCCGTTCCCGTGGTTGATCACGATTCTCTTTCCTGCCTTGCCGCTATAGCCCGAAGAAGTAACTGTTCCGGCTGCAGCCGCATAGATCGGCGTTCCCTGTGGCGCCGCAAAGTCAATTCCTTTGTGGTTCGTGCTTGCCCCTGCAAGTGGCTGCTCACGATATCCAAAATAACTGGAAATTCTGCTGTAGCCCGGACACGGATGAGTAAACGTTCCGTTTCCTGACACCACAGAAGCACCCGCATTCGGAGAAATACTCGAATTTTTCTCCTGCTGTTTTCTCGCCGCATCTGCCGCTGCCGCTTCCAGCTTGGCAATCTCATCTTTGTTTGCCGCAATCTCACTATCCAAGTCACTAATCTCATCACTCTTCGTATCAATCAGTTCCTGTACAGTGTTCTGCTTTTCCATGAGTTCATTCTGCATCGTTTCCATCTCATCATACTCGTCTTGAAGCACCTGTTCCTGCTCCTCTACTGATTTAACGATTTCCCGAAACTCCACCAACATATCTCTATCATATTCAGAAATTGTTGAAATATACTCTGCGTTATTTAAGAAGTCACTCAATGTTTTCGACTGGAATAAAATTTCCAGAAATTCAGCGTTTCCATTCTCGTACATGTACTTAATCCGCTTCTTCATATCCTCATATTGATTATTCTCATCAATCTGAGCCTCGATCAATTCATCTTCTTTTTGAGCCAGTTCTTCTTCTTTATCCGCAATCTTCTTCTCTAACTCTGCTGTCTCCGTTAAAATCCCTTCAAGCTGTGCAGAAAGTGAATCTTTTTCGGATTGGGCAGCCTCTTTTTTCGATTCCAGCTCTTCTGCTTTTTTCTTTGCATCACTTAAATTCGCGGCTTGCGCCTGAAAAGTCATTCCCAAGCACAGCACCATAACAAGCAATAAGCTGACTGCTCTTTTCTTTCGCATGCTTCATCCCCCCTGAAAATATCATTTATACTTCCCTAATACGTTTTCCCTCTTATACGTTTACACTCTCAAGTGCTTGCGGATTGTAAAGAAACTTCCTACAAAACCAATTCCGACACCAAGTGCGATTCCAACCGGAAGCAATGTCCTATATACCTGCACAACCGGAAGGAAATCAATAATATTATTCAGAAGGCTGAATCTTGTCATAATATAAGCCACTGCTTTGTCATACATAAAGTACAACATTACAAGTGGAATGATCGCTCCCACAAGTCCTATGAGAAGACCCTCGAATACGAATGGCGCCCGTACGAACCCATCCTTCGCACCGATGTACTTCATGATCGCAATCTCTTCACGTCTTACCGTAATACCCATAGTAACTGTATTACTGATCAGGAAGATTGATACAGCAAGCAAAATGATAATGATTGCCACAGATACATAACCAACCAGCTTATTCACACTGGTAAGTGTCTTGGCTACAACATCCGACTTGTTCACCTTACGCACGCCGTCCAGACTTTCCGCATAGCTTACAACATCTTTCTGCTTGGATACGTCAGACATATACACTTCGTAGTTGTCAGAATTTGCAAGTGGATTATCATTTTTGAATCCCTCTGCCGCTTCTTCTGAACCTTTAAAATATTCTTCCTGGAAGCTCTCCCATGCTTCTTCTGCACTTACGTAGTTAATCTTCAAAACTCCATCCGCTTTTTCAAGCTTCTCTCCGATGGCTTCTTTCTCCTCCTTGGTAGTGTCCTCATCGAATAATACGGTGATAGCAACACCTTCCTCGGCTTTTTCTACAATATAGTTAAAGTTCACAATAATAGAGTAAAAGAGTCCAAAAAGGAAAATACATGCCGCCATTGTCGCCACAGACGCAATAGAAAACATTTTATTTCTTCTGATATTCTTTACCCCTTGTTTCATCGAATATCCAAATGTACTAATTCTCATTATTATACCCACCTTTTTTCTCATCGCTGACAATGACTCCCTTTTTCATTGTCACAACGCGCTTTTTCATCTCGTTTACAATCTCCTGGTTATGTGTAACAACTAATACGGTTGTACCTCTGTCATTAGCTTCTTCCAAAAGCTTCATAATCTCCCATGAGTTTGTCGGGTCGAGGTTACCGGTAGGCTCATCCGCCAAAAGAATCGCCGGTTCATTTACAATGGCTCTTGCAATCGCAACTCTCTGCTGCTCACCACCGGACAATTCCTTCGGATATGCTTTATATTTCTGTGCCAGACCAACAAGCGACAATGCCGCCGGCACTTTTTTCTTGATCACTCTCGTAGGCGTCTCTGTTACCCGCTGTGCGAATGCAATATTTTCATAAATATTTCTGTCCTTTAACAGGCGGAAATCTTGAAATACAACACCCAAATTTCTACGGTACATGGCAATCTTTTTATGCTTCATACGATTCAGATTATTGCCATTTACAATGATTGTTCCTGATGTCGGATCTAATTCTTTCATGATCAGACGGATCAGTGTTGATTTTCCTGAACCACTGTCACCTACAATAAATACAAATTCGCCCTGCTCAATCTTGAGATTGATTCCATTCAGAGCTGCAACCCCTTTTGAGTACTCTTTCGTTACTTCTTTTAATTCAATCATACGCTCCTCCTACGTTACTAATATTCCAGCGACTCCATATACTTCATGTACTTCACGACCATAAGTGCAATCTTAAATGTAATAGCATCCTCGAACACACGAAGGTCAAGCCCTGTACTTTTCTGAAGTTTATCCAGACGGTACACCAGCGTGTTGCGGTGGATATAGAGCTGTCTGGAAGTCTCCGAAACATTCAGGTTGTTCTCGAAGAATTTGTTAATCGTTGTTAACGTCTCTTCGTCAAAATCATCCGGTGATTTCCCCTCAAAAATCTCACGGATAAACATTTTACAGAGTGGAATCGGAAGCTGATAGATCAAACGACCTATCCCCAATGTGCTGTACGCAATGATACTCTTCTCACTAAAGAAGATCTTGCCGACATCAAGCGCAAGTTTTGCCTCTTTGTATGATTTCGACACCTCTTTGATATCATTTACCACTGTTCCGTAAGCAATCAAAATGTCTTCCTCTCCGTCATTCTTGAGAATCTCGTAAATGTTATCTGCAATCTTCTCAAGCTCGGCGTGTCCGTCAGACACTTCCAACTCTTTCACTACTATAATATTCTTTTCATCTACTGCTGTCACAAAATCTCTGGATCTCCCACCGAGAAGTGACCGGACATTGTCAAGGGCACTGCTG
>FR892670.1:122435-146679 GCA_000433535.1 Dorea sp. CAG:317 | reverse complement strand
TGACTTCTGTGTCAATATGTAATTTTTTGGCACGATTATAAATATCTACTAACAACAAGTTGTCGAGCAGAAGATTTTTAATAAAATTATCTTTATCAAAGCGTTCTTTATATGCCACCAGCAGGTTCTGTATCTGGAAGACCGCAATCTTTCCCAACATATAAACATCTTCTCTGTCCCCATCAGCCAAAAGGATATATTCCAACTGATGCTCATCATAAATCTTAAAAAACTGATATCCCTTTATAACCTGACTGTCCGCCGGTGATTCTACAAACGAACGAACCTCTTCCCCCTGATTTACCTGCTCTGCAAATGTGCCTGCAAGTACCTTTCCTTCTGTGTCCATAACACAAAAGTCAATCTTAGTTATTCCTTTCAATCCTTCAATTGTATTTTGAAGTATTTGATTAGATATCATATTCCATCTCCTCCACTCATTGCAATATACATTTTCCACAACAAAATTATAGCACTTTTTAGAAAACTGCATACTTATAGAACCTATACTAATATATTTTGACAAAAAAATAAAGAGGAAATCACAATTTTTTGTTGATTTCCTCGCTTTTTTGACTATAAAACGCATTTTTCGAATCTGTACATAGTAACCAAAAGATATTTCTTATGATTTTCTTATCTTTTGCTTTTCTATCTCTTTTTTGAACAATGCTTTCGTCAAAAACTGACTGATCTTCCGACTTCCAAATCTTCTCTTTTCCTCCGGAATCATAGTTTTTCCAAGGCACAGGAACAACCGGACATTAAAAAGATTCTTATTCTTTACCGCGAAATCTTCCCTTAACGGAGAAGATAGCAATGAGAGTACACAATCAACTTCTGCACCATTGATCGCATTGACCAGCATATCGTCTGCGCGATCCTGCGCGGAAACCTTCGCCATTCCGCACACCTGAATACTACCATATCGGTGTTCCAGATATTCATAGACCCGCCGTCCTTCTTCCTCCGACTCCACAAGGAGATAGATCCGTTTGTGGTTCTTGTGAAGATAGCGGAAGAACATTTGCAGATAGAGTCTGTCATCTGTTTCCTGAAGCCGCTTTCTCTCGCTTACTTCTGCTGCCTCCAGAACGGTTCTGTCGCCTGCCAGTACAAGGTCAAAATCCTTCATCTGTTCCTTCAGCATAAGCTCTGTATTCGTGTCCATCAATACATCCACCGTAGCAACCTCTATCATATTGACCGGTTCTGTCGTCAGATACTCAATCGATTTCTTCATCGTTTCCTTGGCGGTGTAATTGTCAATCTCTATTCCTAAAACATTTATCTTACCATTCATATGTTCACCTGCTAACACATCTTTTCAGTTTTTTGATTATAGCAAAAGGTTCCCATACCTTCAACCTCTGTCAGCAAATGTTCATACTAATTAATATTCGTAATATTTTTGTTACTTTTAGATGCTTCCCGTTTCTTCCTTGCAAGAAGCCCCCCGATTCGACCGGTTTCCTTAGATGACAGCGACTTCCACCCGTCATTTAACACTTGATCTAAGAGCCCTAACTCTTCAGCAATCTCGTATTTTAACTTCTCTTCCTTCGTCAACTCTTCCAACTTAATTGTTTTATTTTGTTTATTTGATCCCACAGCAATGATCCCCTTTCTTTTTAGAAAGTGTTGACAATTTTATCGGGGAATATACAGATCCGTGGATGGCTTAAGCCAACACCACGAATTTGTATATGAAAATCTGCAATATGAAAATCACCGGTATCCCAACCGAGAATTTAATTTTTCTTGTTTTGTGCCGGAATGTGTACATTCCTGCCAGCGCTCCGACACTCCCTCCTGCCAGAGCAAGCAGAAGAAGCGTTCGTTCAGGCACTCTCCACTGTTCTTTTTTCGCTCGTTTCTTATCGATTCCGAAGACCAGAAATGTGACTGCATTGACTATCAGGAAATATCCGGCTTGAACTTCGGTCATAGCCTGATTTCCTTTCCCAGCGCAAAGGAGTAGATCAGCTTTTCCTTCACCTTCTTCTCTGTGAGCTGCTCTAACGCTTTCGCATAATAATCAAGCTGTGCGTGATACTTATCTACCAGCTCTTTTTCGTCGGAGACTCTGTCGGTCTTATAGTCCAGCACAACAAGTCCGTCTTCTTCTTCAAAATATACGTCAATAATTCCCTGCACCAAAATCCATTCTTCGGTCTTCTGTTCATACAGTTCTGACGCCGGAACTCCCAGAACAAATGGCTGCTCTTTATATAACTTCCCGCGTCTGGCACTTTCTGCCATTCGCTTTCTTGCAGATGTATCGAAGAAACTAATAAAATCTTTCACGCGTATCATTTTTCCGGTCTCTTCCGTAATCTTTCCCTGTTCCCGGAAGCTTTCTATCGCTTCTTTCAGGCTCTTCGCATCGTATTCCTCAGTAAAATCAAGAAGTTCAAGCACTCTGTGGTATGCAGTACCGCGCGCCGCGCCTCCCTTTTCTTCCTCTTCCTGCAAAAAGCGCGGAAGAAGAGGTACTACCTCCGGTTCTTCATACAGGAACTCTCCATCCGGAATATTTTCTTCCTGCATGGTTTCTTTCATATAGATACTTTTTTTCAATTCTGAAACAGTGAATTTCATCTTTCTCCCTCGCTCTTCCTCATATGGATAGCGATAGTCAAACTGCTCTTTTAATCTTTCTTTCATTTCAGGATCGTATACCCTGTCTGTATCCCACTGTTCCAGAACCGCCCGTTCTATGCGTTCTTTTGTCACCTTCTGCAACTCTATTTCAAGCAAATCATCCGGTCTTATTTCCTGAACTTTGATCGGCACCTCACAGGTCAGTCTCATAAGCGCCGGAAGGAGAAAGCTCCAATAATTGGTTGCCTTACTAAGTTGTAAGAAATCCAGCTCTTCGCCCCGCTGACGTTTCACACGCTCTAATGCCGACAGCTTCTTTTCCAGATTCTCCACAGTTCCGGTAATGATCAGCTTTTCCTTTGCACGAGTGAGCGCTACATATAGGACACGCAATTCTTCTCCCAGACTCTCCAGCGTCTCTTCCTTCTGAATCACCTTCTTGATCAGGCTCGGGCTTTTCGTACTCTGCTCAAGTTCTACATGGTTCATTCCGATTCCAAGCCGGGCATGAAGGACGACATTACTCCTGACGTCCTGCATATTAAAACCTTTCCCCATTCCCGCCACGAACACAACCGGAAATTCCAGCCCTTTACTCTTGTGGATCGTCATGACCCTTACCGTATCGGACTGCTCATCTTCTACATTTGCTTCCCCGTAATCCACATGGTACTTTTTCAATTCTTCAATATAGCGCACAAAATGAAACAATCCCTTATAACTGGTAGCTTCAAAAGCCCGCGCCTTTTCACAGAGCATCTCGATATTCGCTTCCCTCTGCGCGCCGCCCGGCATTGCAGCTACATAGTCTCCATACCCGGTATCTGACAAAATACGGAACAACAATTCATGCATCGGGGTATACGGAACAATTTCACGAAGCCTGTCCATCACGCCCATACACTGTTCCATCTTCCTGCGAAGGTTCTCATCTTCCCCTTCTGTCCGATACTTCTCAACTGCCTCAAAGAATCTGACATCCGGGAATTCGCTTTTGACCTTTGCAAGCTCTTCATCCGTACACCTCCCTATGGGCGAACGAAGGACTGCCGTCAACGGAAGGTCCTGTCTCCGGTTATCCAGCACCCGCAGATAATCCAGCATGGTCCCAACCTCCAACGCAGAAAAATATCCTTCTCTCGTACCTGCATAAGCCGGTATTCCTTCTTCATTTAACACTTCCGTAAATACATCTGCAAAGCCTCGCACACTTCTCGTAAGAATCACAATATCCGAATATTTTACCGGTCGAAGTTCTCCTGTCGCCTTATCCGTCACTTGAAAATTCTCCATCAGTTGATGAATTCTCCACGCTGTCACACGCGCTTCCCGCTTCCGATCTTCCCATGAGCTTTTCACCGCATCAATAAGATAAACTTCCGTCTCATGATCCGTTCCCTCCGGATAATCCGCTCCCACATAGAGCGCTGCATCTTCATCATAAGCGATCCCGCCAAGAGGTCTTGTCATAATCTGCCGGAAAATATAATTGACACTCTCCAACACCTCCGCTCTGCTTCGGAAGTTCTTATGAAGATCAATCCTCTGGGTGTCAGAATCTTCGGTACTGTATGTGTCATATTTCTCCATGAAAAGCTCCGGTCTCGACAGACGGAAACGATAAATACTCTGCTTCACATCTCCTACCATGAAAATGTTGTATTCACCTCTGGAATATCTGGACACACTGGTAAGAATGGTTTCCTGAATCAGGTTACTGTCCTGATATTCATCGATCATAATCTCCAGAAACTGCTCCTGATATTCTTCTGCTGCCGCAGTCGGACAGAAGCCTCCCTCTGTCTTTTCTGTCAGTATCTTCATAGCATACTGCTCCATGTCGGAGAAGTCGATCATGTTCTTCGTTCTCTTCTTTTCCTCAAACCGCTCCGCGAATTTTTCCACCAGTGATGTCAGCTCTCTGACCATTGGCTGACACCCTTTGATATCCTTAAGGATAATCTCCGGCTCTGCATAAAAATACTGCTGATTTAATTCCTTCATCAGCTCCTTCACTTCATCCCGAATCAGTTTTACCTGATCTGCTTTATCGGAGGACACCGTCTTATCCCGGTTCGGCGGAAGCTTCATCCACGAAATATCTCCCATATATTCTGACAGTCCCTGATAAGTCTCTGCTCCCAGAACGCGCTCCACCATTCTCAGATCATCTTCCAGCGCATCTTCATACATATATGGACCGGAATCCTCCCTACAGATCTCGATTCCCTGATAAAGTCTCGCTCTTGCATCCTCCAGATACAATTCCACATACATTTTCAGCAAATCTACATAAGGGCTTTCCTCCAGTTCATCCAAATTCTCCAGCTCATAGCCTTTCACACACTCGTGAAGCCATTCTTGAGCGTCCGGATAACTTCTGGAATATTCATAGACCTTCAAAATCAGTTCTTCAATTTTTTTATCATTCTTCCCGGTTCCATAAGCACTGACAAAGTCAAGGAACTGCGAACGTCCTTCGGTATATTCTTCTTCCAGCAGTTCGTCCAGCACATCATGGCGGAGCAATTTCAGCTCTCCCTCTTCTCCTATGCGAAATGCCGGATCTAATCCGATCATCGGAAAATGATCGCGTATTACAGACAGACAGAAGCTGTGGATCGTTGTAATCCGCGCATTATGGATCAGTGTTGCCTGCTGTTTGAGATGTTCATTATCCGGCTCTTCTTCAAGCTTCTTCTCAATGGCTCCCCGAATTCTCTCTTTCATCTCTGCTGCCGCGGCTTCTGTAAATGTAACGATCAGAAGTCGGTCTACATCCACCGGCTCCTTGTCATCGGTAAGCATAGTGATGATTCGCTCTACGAGAACTGCAGTCTTACCGGAACCTGCCGCTGCGGATACAAGAATATTCCGTTTCCGAAGATCGATTACTTTCTTCTGGCTCTTAGTCCACGTTACACTCATGACTGCCCCTCCCCCTTCATTGCCTGAATGACTTTGTCCACGCTCATCGCCTCAATCTCTCGATAACGGTATCCTTCCATCTTTGTATCAAATCCGCAGATCTGACGATAACTGCAATAGTCACAGCTTGTCTCCGTCCCTCTTCGATATGGATTCACCTTCACATCACCGGACAGAATTTTCTGCCTGATCTCTTCCACCTTATTGACCGCATACTTCATCATAAGATAAAAGTCCTGTGCAGACGCCGCTTTTGAGCTCTTCGAGAGACTTCCGTTTTTATTGTATTTTACCGGAATCACTGAAGATTCGCCGACCATGCAGTGATCCAGATGCCCCAGCACTTCTTTTTCAAGAGAAATCATTCCATCCGGCTTTAATTCCTTCAAAATAGATTCCTGCTCTTCTCCTTCTTTTGGGCGGTCGATCAACGGGTCTTGAATCCGATAATAAAATACGCCTGCCGGAAGAATCTCCTTCTCCGGATGTTTTTTCTGCTCCATCTGAAGCGCCGCATCCATATAGACCATCAGCTGAAGCTGAAACCCATGGTAAAGAGCGGTCACGTCAAAGCTCTTGCTTCCGGTCTTATAATCTATCACTTTCACATAGACACAGTCTCCGTCTTCACAAGTATCTACCCGGTCAATCTTACCGTTAGCAAAACGCAGCTCATACGCTGCCGGTTTAAAATCTCCCGCAGCAAGCTGTTTCGTAAGTGCCCACACTGTTTTTTCTAACATTCGTTTCATTCGGACGATCAGATACGCATTTCTCGACGAGCTATAAAGAATAGAATTCCCATAATCTGCAATTGCTTCTTCCACACTTTCCTCGACATACTGTTTTCGCTTCTCCTCGGTAAGCTTCAGCCAGTCTCCTGCTTCTCGCTCCACTTTGTAAGAAAACCGCTCCAGTGCACGGTGGCACACATTCCCAAGATCCGCCGCCTGAAAATCATACTCTTCCCGCTCCCGAAGTCCGAGCCCATACGTAAGAAAATGTGAAAATGCACATACTGCGAACCGCTCCATACGTGTAATACTCGTTTCAAATTCTTCCCCGTAGAGACGTTTCGCCGCCTCTTCTGTCAGTGCGTCCAAAGGCTTGCGATAATATCCCGCCTCTAAAAAACGCTCCACCTTTTCCTGCCACTTTGGATTTTTCTTATACCAGTTATAAAGTTCACACCATGCGCCATCTGTCTCATGTCTTTTTTGCACAAACTCACGGATCATCCGGTCAAATCCGATATTCTCTGTCAATTCCTGTTCTTTCAAATATCGTTCCTCGTCTCTGACCTTAAGCTTCGGGAATAATTTTTGAAGCTCCTGAATCAGATAGGACGGACGCACACTTTTTCCGTCTGCCGAAACTTTACTATAATAGATATCAAGCTTCTCGGACGGCTTTGTCAAATTAAGATACAGATAAAATTTTTGTACATATGCTTTTTCTTTTCCGCCGGCTGACAGCGTTAATTTCTCTCTTGCGAATTTCTCCCTGTCAAGCTCCGACAAAAGACCGGTGCGAAGCAGTGCACCCGGAAGGTACACGTCATTCGCTCCTGCAAATAATAATGCTTTGATGTCTTTTAATCTTGTCCTCTGCATGTCACCGATCACAACCTGATCTACCTCCGGCGGGATGACGCCCACCCTTGCTTCCTCCAGTCCGGCGTCCAGAAGCTTACAGTATTCACTTAGGCTCACCTGCTCATCGCCCAGAAGTTCTACAAATTTATCAAACAGTTCGATCACAATGCGGTAAATCTGTGCATATTCTCGCGCAAGCGCTAATTCCCCCTTTGCCTTGAAGAGCTCTTCCTGCTCTGCCAGACGTACCTGAAGATTTTCCTGCACCATAAATTCATAAATTGCCCTTGTAATATCCGCAACTGTCTTTCGTCTCTGTCGCAGCACATAGATCAGACCATCGACTTTTTCCACCAGTTGTCTCCGATAATGATTCATTTTATCCAGATCTTCCTGAGCCATGCCCCTTAATTTCCGGGTCCACTTCTCCTGCCAATGCTTATACCCTTTGATTCCCAGACCGATCACATAATTTTCCAACTCATCAATTTCTTCATAAGTAAAACCGGCAAGATTCGTGCGCAGAAAACGGAATACGCTCTCATAGCTGAAGCTCTGCTCTGCCATATGGAGCACACTTCTTATATATTCTACAAAAGAGTTCAGCAGAATACTTCTCTTATGATCCATAAAAAACGGAATGTCGTATTTGATAAACGCCTGTTTCAAATGATCGGCATACACATCCATATCACTGACGATCACACCGATATCCCGAAGCCGGTATCTGTCCTCCCGCATCATACGGCGCACCTGTTCCGCCACTGCATACGCTTCTTCCCTTGGATTCTTCGCCAAATGAAGCTTTACCTGTTCCTGTTCTTTCTCATATGCTCCCGCTCCGTACCGGAACAGATGCTTCTCCAGAAATGCCAAGGCTTCCTGCTCCTTAAAACGCCATGGCACATGGTCATACAATTCCACCGGCTCTTCCACCGGGATTTTATTTTGCTTTGCAATCTGAAGCAGCGAGGTTACCATCTGCTTACTCAACGCAAAGAGCTGATACGGGTGTTCATAGACATACGGATTTCCCCGCCGATCCATGGTGACTGTTACGATCACTTCTCGGCAATGTCTCATCAGCTCCCCGAGAAGGCGGTCCTGAACCGGTGTGAAACCGGTAAATCCATCCAACACAACCGTACTGTTTTTTAACCGCTCTGATTTCTCGACTTCACAACTTAACACATCCAGAAGTTCTTCTTTCGTAATATATTTCTCCCGAAGATAGTCCGTAAATCCACGATACAGCAGGCGAATATCTGCCAGCTTATAATAAAGTCTTGACGATTCTCCTGCCGACTCCATCACGCGCTCAATCTCATCTTCCCCAATATCATATTGAGTAAATTCGGAGATCACTGACTTTACTTCACTGATATATCCCTGCTTCTTCATATGTCCGCCAAGCATTTTCAGTTCGCTCTCATAATCGCCGGCAATCTTTCGAAGAATCAGATTCTTTCCCTCATCATCCAGAACAGGAAGTCCTCCGCCCCCTGTCTCTTCAAACACACGATAAGCAAGACGTGCAAAGCTAAGCACGTCTATATTCATGATTCCTTTGCGCTCATGCATCATCACCAGATCCTTCTGTGTCTGCATGGTAAATTGCTCCGGCACCAATACAATATAATTTCTCTCAGGATATTTCATAGATTCCTGAATGACATGTTGATATAAATAACTTGATTTTCCTGACCCTGATGGTCCAAACACAAATTTTAAAGGCATAGGATTTCCCTCCTATGCCTTAGTATATCATATCTCTATCTTATACGCTTCTTAATTTTTCTATGAACTCATTGCTCAATGTCAGCTTCGCAACATAGAACACATCACCGGTCATATATACCGTCCAGTCGTCTTCCACTTCTACCTGAAGCTCTCCGCCCGGCATATGTACCACAACTTTGTTGTTCGTCATACCAAGCTTGTAAGCAACACCTGCTGCCGCACACGCTCCGGTTCCTGATGCCAGTGTATAACCCGCACCTCTTTCATAGATCTCAATGGCGAGATTCTCTTTGTCGATTACTTTCATGATCTGTGTATTGATACGATTTGGGAAATATCTTGCAATCTCCGCATAATCTCCGATCTTAGTAACCAGCGGTTTGGAAATCTCTCTCATTGGAATTACACAATGTGGATTACCGATGCTGACACAAGTCACCGGATATAAAGTTCTTCCAAATACCATATCCTCATTGATCACTTCACGACGTTCCCCGGTCACCGGAATATCATCACTCCAGAAAGATAATTTACCCATAGATACGCGAAGTCTGCTGCCGTCCTCATTTAAGAACGTAACTTCTACCGGACCATTTCCTGTGTGCAGAACAAAGTTTTTCTTCTGAACATAGCCTGCGTCCTTCAAATACTTGGCGAAAATACGAACTCCATTGCCACTTGTCTCCGATTCACTTCCATCCGGATTCCATACTTTTACATACATGCCTTCTTCTTTCTGAATCGGTCCTTCCAACACACCATCAGAACCAAGACCTGCATTACGGTCGCAGATCATCTTCACATTCTCCGGTGTAAGTTCAAATTCATTTTTATTTGGATCGAATACTACATAATCATTTCCGAGTCCATGATAACGTTCCAATACAACTTTCATATTCTACCTCCGGTTTCGGGAATTTCTCCCGTTCATTCATATACATCTAGTACTATCATAACAGGCATGATTCGTCATTTCAAGAAAAAATCACATCGGTTCCGATACTTTTGCGTACACCTGCACCGGTACATACGCTCTTACAAAGATCCCGTCTTCCCGGTATTCTTCCGTTTCCAGTTCTCCGTACTTGCGGATCAGCTGAAGCTTTGCCGCATCACTGTACGGATATACCCTCTCTAAAAATACCTTCTGCTCCCGAAGTACTGCCTCGATCGTCTCTTGAAGTTCGATAAGTCCGGCTCCCGTCTTTGCCGATGTTTTCACTGTATAGTCCGCCTTGAAATCACGGATTACACTGTCCTCTTCCAGTCTGTCCTGCTTATTAAAAACCGTAATGATCGGTTTATCTTTCACTCCCAGATTCTGAAGCGTTTCATAAACTGTGTACATCTGACTGTCCATCTGAGGGCTGGATGTGTCCACCACATGCAGGATTATATCTGCATACTTCGCTTCTTCCAGCGTACTTTTAAAAGCTTCGATCAAATGATGCGGGAGTTTCTTAATAAAACCTACTGTATCTGTCAGTAATATTTCCTGTCCTTTTGGCAGTTTCAAACTTCGCGTTGTAGGATCAAGCGTTGCAAAAAGCTGATCTTCTGCCAGAATATCCGCTCCTGTCAACGCATTTAAGAGTGTGGACTTTCCTGCATTTGTGTATCCTACGATAGCCGCCACCGGTACATGATTCTTGCTTCTTCTCTCCCGGGTCACCTCTCGGTGCCGCTTTACTTCTTTTAATTCCCGATTCAACTGCGCGATTCGATTCTTGATCAAACGCCTGTCCATCTCAAGCTTCTTCTCTCCCGGTCCTCTCGTTCCGATTCCTCCGCCCAGTCTGGAAAGCGCCGTACCAAATCCGGTAAGTCTTGTCTGCCTGTATTTTAACTGCGCAAGTTCTACCTGAATCTTTCCTTCACTGGTAGAGGCTCTCCCCGCAAAAATATCGAGGATCACCAAGGTACGGTCCATTACTTTGACATCCAGTTCATCTTGAAGATTCTTCATCTGCACCGGAGAAAGCTCATCATCACAAATAATACCTGTTGCGTCCAGCTCCCACAACAGGTCTTTGATTTCGTCTATTTTTCCTTTTCCAACGTAGGTTCCGGGATGAATCTGCTCCCGGCTCTGAATGACCTGTCCCACTGTCTGAGCTCCTGCTGTCGCTGCAAGCTCCGATAATTCCTTCAAAGAATCTTCCACATCATCCTGCCCCGGAAGACCGACACCTACGAGGAGTACTCTCTCTGATTCCTTCTTTAATTCGATCATACATATCCTCTGCTATCTTGTCTCTAAAAATTCTGCTTCCTTTTTCGCTTCTTCATCCTTCGGATATTTGTCCGTATATTTTGCAAGCCTTTCTTTCGCCTGTTCCCAGTCTTCCATTCCTTCACATGCGACAATCGCATTGTACTCCATTTCCTGCTTCAGCGCCTTACTGTTTCCCTCAGCTTCCAGCCCCTTCTCATAACAGGATAACGCCTCTTCATAATTTCCAAGCTCCAGTTCACAGGCTCCGAGAAGATTGTAGATTGTTCCCGTCTTTTCTGTTCCTTCCTTTAACGCCTGCTTCAGTGCCTTTCGCGCTCCTTCGTAATCCTTCTGTTCAAAACAGGCTATCCCAAGTCCGCGGCAGGAATCTGCCAGATTCTTTTCTTTCTCAACTGCCTTCTTAAAATTCACTTCTGCTTCTTTATATTGCCCGGCTTCCAGCTGTTCCATTCCTTCTTTATATGGATTCTTCCCACAACCAGTCAAAAGGATCATCAGCAACAACACTGCTGGAAATACACGCCATACTTTTCTCATACGTCCTCCTATGCTACATATCTTACTACTCCTGCCGCATTCAGAATCGCGATAAACACAACTGCAACTTCTGCAATGATCGCCTCCCACATTCCGAAATATCCAACAACTGCAAAAAATAATATCATAAACTTGATTGCTAATGCAAATGTAATATTGTGATTCACTACACGAAGAGTTTCTTTGGAAATGCGGATCGCATCCACAATTTTAGACAATTCATCTTCCATCAGCACAATATCCGCCGCCTCTATCGCAGCCGCCGAGCCAAGCGCTCCCATCGCAATCCCCACATCTGCTCTGGCAAGAACCGGAGCATCATTGATACCGTCTCCCACACATACAAGACGTTCTCTCGCATCCTGCACCATAAGGAAATCTTCCAGCTGTTCCAGCTTATCTCCCGGCAACAGATCCGTATACGCATAGTCCATATCCAGTTCCTGCGCAGTTTCCATAGCAGAACTTTCTGTATCACCGGTCAGCATGACAAGAACACCCTGACATTTCTCCTTCAGATATCTCAGCGTCCATCTGGCATCCTTCTTAAGCGCATCCGAAATAATAATATAACCTGCATATTTCTTATCCACCGCTATATAGATTACGGTTCCGGTGGATTCAACCTCGTCCATCGGAATCTCATATTTCTCTAACAGATGATAATTCCCAACAAGAATTTTCTGCCCGTCATAAACCGCAGTCACTCCGTAACCCGGAAGCTCTTTTACATGACTGACCTGATCTTTTTCTACCGCTTCTCCGTAAGCATCCAGAAGCGCACGCGCAATCGGATGATTTGAATAACTCTCTGCATGTGCGGCAATCTCCAGCAATTCCTCTTCCCCGGTCTGTACCGGATGAATCTCCCGAACTGTAAATACGCCTTCTGTCAAGGTTCCGGTCTTATCAAACACAAACGTGTCCGCCTGCGCCAGATCTTCCAGATAATTTGCACCCTTAATCACGATTCCCTGTCTTGCCGCAGAGGCAAGCCCGCCAAGAAATGCAATTGGCACAGACATGACAAGTCCGCTTGGACAGGCAGCAATCAAAAAGATCAGACCGCGATATACCCATGTCGACCAGTTCCCGTAGGAAAAAGTAAGCGGCGGATAGATCATAACAAACAGCGCAAAGCAAAACATCACCGGTGTATAGACTCTTGAAAACTTCGAAATAAATGTCTCGCTCTCAGATTGTTTCTTCTGTGCGTCTTCTACCATGTCCATAATCTTAGAAACCGTAGAATCATTGTATACTTTTACAACCTTTGCTTCCAGCACACCGCTAAGATTAATACATCCACTGTAAATAAAGCTGGACTCTCTTGCTTTGCGCGGCATTGACTCTCCGGTCACTGCCTTCGTATCAACCATAGAAGAGCCTGTCTTCACAATCGCATCCACCGGAATACGTTCTCCCGGTTTTATGACGATCAGATCGCCCACTTCCAATTCTGAAGGCTGTACCTTCACTTCCCCGGCTTCTGACTTCTTCGTCGCATACGGCGGACGGATATCAATCATTTCTTCGATGGAACGCTTTGCACTATCTGTAGAATAAGCTTCAAATATCACACCCAGCTCAAAGAGAAGCATGACCAATACACCTTCTGTATATCTCCCGATTCCAAAAGCTCCAACTGTTGCCAGTGTGATCAAGGTATATTCTGTCAAAAACTTTTTCTGAAAAAATTTCTCGCACAGCACACGAAACACATCGTATCCGATAATCAGATATGCGATTAAAAACCATATGAACTTTGCCCAGTCGCCCATCATATTATGCGTAGTCGTTGCGATTGCACACACGTAGATAAATACTCCGGCGCCATAAATAATACTTCTCTTTTTCAACTCAGTCGTCATACTTTATTTCCTTTTTATAACTATATGTAAATCACTCTAAAATATGTTCCATTCCCTGACTGATGATATTCTGTATATGACCGTCTGCCAGCGAATAGTATACCGTCTTGCCATCTCTGCGGTTTTTTACCAGCTTCATCTGCTTCAGCACCCGAAGCTGATGGGAAATGGCGGACTGCGTCATGCCTAATGTCTCTGCAAGATCACAGACACACATCTCCGCCTGTAAAAGCACAAATAAAATCTTTACTCTCGTAGCATCTCCAAATACTTTATAAAAATCTGCAAGTTCTTTCAGCGTCTCTTCGGCCGGCATCTCTTTCAGCACTTCCCGAACCTTCTGATCATGAACAAACAGTTCTTCACAACATTCTACTTCTTCTCTTTTCATAGACTCCTCCCTTTCGATTCTATGAGCATTCGTCTATCTGTTAATTATGCCAAATGGCTGAAATCATTTCAACCATTTGGCACAAACGCAACCAAAATTAATATTTTCGTAATTTTTTCTTCAGATTTTTCATCATATCGTCTTATTTTCGATACAAAATCCGAATAGAATTCAGCACACAAAGCATTGCCACCCCGGTGTCTGCAAAAACAGCCATCCACATATTGGCATATCCTGCCAGACCGAGAATCATAACGAGAAATTTTACAGCCAATGCAAACACTACATTCTGCATTGCAATCCTGCCGACATTTCTGGCAATTTGTATCGATTGCGGAATCGCTTCCACAGAGGAAGTCATGAACACGACATCTGCCGCCTCAATAGCTGCATCTGCTCCGCTTCCCATTGCCGCTCCCACGTCTGCTCCTGCCAGAACCGGCGCATCGTTAATTCCGTCTCCCACAAATAATACCGCGCCATGCTGCCTGCGGATATCCTGAAGGTGTGTCAACTTATCCTGCGGAAGCAGTTCTGCGTGCACTTCATCAATCTTCGCCAGCTTCGCAATTGCTCCGGCGCTATTTCTCTCATCCCCGGTCAGCATTGCAGTCACAAGTCCAAGCGTTCTCAATTGTTCTACTGCTCCTGACGCCTCCGGCTTCATTACATCCGCTACAACCAGATACCCTTCCAGTCTTCCATCGACAGCCAATAAAACTTCCGTTCCATAGTCTTCGTTCTCATAACTGTTCACATCTACGTGATAAAGCTCCATCAAATTCTTGTTACCACACAATACCGTGCCTTCCGGGAAAACTGCACGAATTCCTTTTCCCGGAATTTCTTCCACCTCACCCGGTCTTACCAGTTTCAGCCCTCTGTTCTTCGCCTCTGCCACAATGCTTACAGCTACCGGATGCGTAGAGGCAATCTCACAGTCCGCCGCCATTGTAAGGATCTGCTTCTCTGTCAACCGATGAAGACTGACTACCCTTTGCACATCGAACGTACCTTTTGTAATGGTGCCGGTCTTATCCATGACAACCGCTTTTATATTCTTCAATGCTTCGATCGCGACACCACCCTTGAACAGAATTCCTTTTTTAGAACCACTGCCGATACCTGAGAAAAATGCCAGCGGCACGCTTAACACAAGGGCGCACGGACAGCTGATGACAAGAAACGTAATCGCAGTATATACCCAGTGATTCCAATCACCTGTGAAGATAGACGGAATAATCGCTGTTGCCACCGCCAGAGCAACGACAACCGGAGTGTACACTCTGGCAAATTTTGTAATAAAGCGGTCAATCTTCGGTTTACTTGCAGCTGCATTTTCCACAGAATCAAGAATACGGCTTACCATCGATTCACTGAGAGGTTTCTGTACTTCAATTTTAAGAACACCCCCGGTATTGACACAACCGGAGTAGACTTCCACTCCCGGATAGACCCGAACCGGCACCGGTTCTCCTGTCACCGCCGAGGTATCCAGCTGGCTCGTTCCATCAATGATCTTTCCATCCAGCGGAATCCGGTCACCGGGACGCACCAGAAGTATATCGCCGATGTTTGCCTCCTCTGCCGGAATCATCGTAACTTCTTCACCATGCAAACGCCCCACTACTTCCGGTCTTAAGTCCACTGCATCCATAATCTGAGAACGGCTTCTGCTCACTGCAATATCTTCAAATAATTCTCCGATCCGATAGAAAAGCATCACACCTGCCGCTTCGGCAAAATCGCCAATGACAAAAGCAGCAATGGTAGCAACGCTCATAAGGAAATTTTCATCAAACACATGACCTTTTAATAAGTTCTTCCCTGCACTCACCACAATTTTCATTCCTAAAATTACATATGCCGCAACAAAGAACCACGGAATCACCGCTTCTGCCGCTATGCCTTCCAATAAAATTCCCCCAAGAAATAATACCGCGCCAAAACCAATCTGAAGAAAGCTTCTTTTATGCTCTGCAAAAGCAGATCTTCTTTCTCTCTTTTTAGAAGTCCCTGCTTCTTTTGGGACTACAACAACGTCTTCTTCTATACCGGAACAGATCTTTTGTATTTCAGGCAGAAGATTTTCTGTCTGGTCTCCGGCTACCGTTAACTGCCTGGTCGCATAGGTAATGACCGCCCTCTCAACATTCGGGAGTTCGTTGATTTTTCGCTCCATCTTTGCCGCACAATTGGCACATCCTAAGTTTTCCAGAATATATACTGTTTTCTTCCCTTTTACAGGAATAGCTTCCTGATGTTTCTCTTCCTGAGATATATGTTCATGCTCATGGTCATGTCCACAGCCACAGCTTTCCTGATGGTGGTGTTCATGGTCATGTCCACAGCCGCAGCCCTCGTGATCGTGGTGTTCATGATGATGTTCTTGATTCACTTTCTTTTCTTCCTGCATACCCCTGCCTCCGTCTGTAATAATCTTACGATATTCATTCTATATTCTTCTATGATTTCCATGACATAAAAGATAGGATAATGATAAACGTTATACATATGAACAGTTATTCATATGTTCATTTATATCATAATCTCATGCAGGGATAATGTCAATAACCTATTCGAAGTTTTTAATATTCCAACTTTTTCTACCAAACAAACACATATCTCTCACTGCAATGCCCTAACTCTATTCCAACCTTCCGTGTTGTAGGTGAAATACAATATCTGCCTCTTTCGCCACCGCTTCTGAATGTGTCACTACTACTACACATCGATTCAATTCATGTGCATTCTTTTTCAAAATTTCTGTGATTTCCGCCGCAGTATCTTCATCCAGATTTCCGGTCGGCTCATCTGCCAAAATAATCGGAGCCTGACTAGCTAAGGCTCTGGCAATCGCCACTCGCTGTTGTTGCCCTCCTGATAGTTTCAGCACATTCCTTTTGGCTTCCTCATCACTAATACCTAATTTTCTTAAGATTGGCATAGGGTCTTCTTTGGCAGTCAAAAGCACATTTTCCTTGGGCGTCATATATTCAATCAGGTTATAGTTTTGAAATACAAATGCAACATGATTTTTTCGATGATAAGAAAGCCCCTTCTCTGAAATGTTCTCTCCCTCGCACAAGATCACACCTTCTTTTGGTTCATCAAGTCCTCCTAATAAAGACAATAGTGTCGTTTTCCCACAGCCGGATTGTCCTGATATAGCATAAAATTTACCACGTTCCAGTTTCAGCGAAATTCCTTCAAGCACCTTTTTCCTTTTATCATAATAATATCCCACCTGCTTCGCTTCTAATACAACCACAATTAACTCCTCCTTTCATTTCTAATCTATCTCCTCTATGAAATCATTCATTTGATGAAAGTATGTCTTTTGGATTCATTTTCACCACATTTATGTAAGATAATATTACAGATAATCCTATAAGCAGTGCTTCTATTACAAATACTGAAAAAATAAGGGTTGCTTTCATTCCGGCCACTCCTAATATCTCATTTCCCCAAAGCCTGTGATTTATATTCTTTATCACCACAACTGCACACGGTATTGCCAAACCAAATGCAACCAAATAGATCCACACACTTTCTATTAATAATTGTATAAAAATGCTCTTTTTTTCTATTCCCACTTCAAGATAAATACCTATTTCCCGTCTTCGATCTTTCATCCACATTGCTAAAATCAAATACAAAATCAAAGAACTCAATACCAATACAGAAATAATAAATGCAGACATTATTTGGGTCAATTTTTCAATAGGTTCTGCCGATTGTTCATATTTGCCATTATTCTGCTCGATTCTGTAAGATTCCGACGGCAACGTAATATCTTCTAATATCTTTTTCAATGTTTGCTCAAAATTCGCAGAATCCCGAACAAAAAAATTAACCCCATACCGATACCAGTCTACTTCTTCTCCTCGCAATTTTGTCATTACTTTATAATCCGTTTTGGCATCTACAAATATAAAATTATCCGGAATATTACGTTCTGCATTCCCGTCATTTCCCGAGGTATCATTAGAGATATTGGTACGATAAATGCCTTTGATCTGATGTTCAAAGATTTCTCCCAACGCAGCATCGTTCAATCCCTGATTTCCTTCTGTTACCCGACTTGTAAATGTGTCACCGATCTGTAAATGATTCTCTTTTGCAAGCGTTTCCGATACTAATGCTTTTCCTTCATCTTCTCCTTGAAGATGTTCTCCTTCTATCAATTCAATCTCTCCTGTATAAAATTGTTCACTGTAAAAAGAATTGGTACAACTTATAAAACGAGTCACTTGCGCTTCATCCTCCGCACCTTGTCCTGAAAACATCCCTGATGTCAGAACCAAATCCGGAACATTCATGTAATATACATCATTTCCATTATAGGCTAATATATTTTCTTCTTTCATAACGTCCCGGCAAAACTCATCTGTCAATTGCTCTGAAGAATTTTCCACTTCCCGATTCGGCATTATAGTAAAATATCCACTTAACTTTTCTTTCAACTGTCCCACCGCAAAGCTGGTCTGATTCCAAACCGTTCCTGCAACTAGTATGCTTAACACGCACACCCACATAATAAAAAATAAAATAATACTTCTATTCTTTTTTCTTGTAATATACAAAAAAGCTCTTTTGTATGGTTTCATCGAATCATTCCTTCCCTATACCGAGGACAATATATCCTTCGGGCGCATTTTCAAGATTTCTCTGGATGATACTATCGTAACGATTATCAACACGATCATTAATATAACCACTGTTGTTACAACATTCGAGTAAGTAAGATTACATGCTAGTTCCTCCGGTGCTTCTACTTCTGTCACAACTGTCAGCTGATCCACCAATGTCATATACTCTTCCTCTGATGCCACTTCCCCTTTCTCTATCCGTTCCTTGATTTCTTCCTGTTGCTCCCTTCTGCTCTTTTCCGCTCCATTCATTTGCTCTAAAATCCGATTTCCTACCTTGTCACTTACTGTGGCTGTTACTCCAACAGATAAGAGGACTGCTATAAAAAGAATGATGAAACCTTCTAATAAGAACTGACATATGATTTTTTTCTGCCCTACTCCTATTGACAATAAGATTCCCATTTCTTTTTTTCGGGTTTTCATCCACATTCGCAGAATCAGTGTCAACAATACAACACAAACTATCAATATAAAAACAAACAGAAAAACAGCTAACCCATTAATGGTCTGTAGTGGCGAAAGCGCTGACTGGTAAGTAGAATCATTCACCTCTACCATCAAGCCCTCCCAGTCGATATCCTCCCGCTCTTTCACTCGCTTTATGATTGCCTCTAATTCATCCGGATTGTCCACATAAAAATATAGTGTTGCAGGTAGCGGTGACCAAACCTCGTCATTATATTCATCGCACACTCTGGTCATTTCCACCATCGTTACAGCATCTACAAATTGAAGATTTTCTATAATTTCCCATTCTATAGTATATTCATTTGTCACCTGTGTAATATTCGCATGAAAGATTCCTATGATTTCTAACTCCACCTTGCCCAAGATAATGTTCATATCTCCGCCATTTGCAATCAGTTCACTCACTTCGCCGGTAATATGATCTCCAATTTTCAAATGATTCTTCTCTGCCACCTTATCCGAGATAATCACCACATTCCGGTCTGTTTCACAGATATGCCTTCCTTCTATCAACTCAAGCGTATTGGTCTGAAAATAATGGCTCAATTCACTTTTGTTATAACCATATGGCATCATTACTTTCGTGTAATAATAGTCTTCTTCTAACATTTCTGGATCTTCATCAATTTTCATTACTTCAGCTGATAGTCCTTGTAGAAATTCCAATTTATCATAATAAAAAGATAGTCGTCTCACTTCAATACAAGTATCTTGAATCTTTTCCGTTTTTTGTATGTTATCGCAGATGTTTTGGATTGTTTTTTCATCAAATCGAGGACGTTCTCCTTCGTTTTTCACATCTTCTTTTACAACAAAATTACTCCCATATGTTTCTCGAAGATTCTCTACACTTTCCTGCACGCCATTCTTAAGACACAACGAGAACATCATTATGGTTGAGATAACTGCCAACACCAAAAGTAACAACACACATCTAACTTTATTTTTCACTAAATAAGTGACTGCTCTTTTCCACGTATTCATATGCGCTCCTTGATATAAGTCTGAGTTTTTCTTCTTTCCACAAAATCTTATCGTCTATCAGGCATTAAATAGTCGGTTTATATTTTATTTTTTATTCTATTGATTGATTTATATTTGTTTTTTATTTTATTTTCAGTTTATATTTTTATATTACATTTTTTCACACTTTTTTACAACAAAAAATCTCCCAAAGAATATCAAATATAAAACTACTGATTTCTATGGAAGATTTTTATTTCATTATTTTCTACGATTCTATCTGCCAGTCAATCGGCTCCACACCGTTTGCTTTCAGAAATTCATTTGTCTGACTGAACGGCTTGCTCCCGAAGAATCCGCGATATGCGGAAAGCGGACTTGGATGAGGCGCCTTCAAAATCAAATGATTCGGATTATTCAGCATTGCCGCTTTGCGCTGCGCCGGAGCCCCCCACAGGATAAAGACAATGGGACGATCCTGCCGGTTCAATGCCATAATCGCTGCATCGGTAAATTCTTCCCATCCGATTCCCCGATGCGAGTTCGCTTCATGCGCACGCACAGTAAGAACCGTATTTAGCATAAGCACACCCTGCTCTGCCCATTTTGTGAGATACCCATGATTCGGAATCGCGCACCCCAGATCGTCGTGAAGCTCTTTATAAATGTTAACAAGAGAGGGCGGAATATCCACACCTTTTTTTACTGAGAAACACAACCCGTGTGCCTGCCCGTGATTATGGTATGGGTCCTGTCCGAGAATCACTACTTTCACTTTGCTTAACGGTGTCAAATGAAATGCATTAAAAATGTCATCCGCAGGCGGAAATATAAGATGTGTCCGGTACTCCTGATTCACCGTTTCAAATAATTTTTTATAATAAGGCTTTTTAAACTCATCTTTCAGAGCATCCAGCCAGTCATTATTGATTGCTGCCATAACTCCTCCTACAATCTTACAGATACGCCCTTGTTCCGCAAGTATTCCTTCACTTCCCGAATCGTAAGTTCTTTATAATGAAAGAGGGATGCTGCAAGCGCTGCATCTGCTTTTCCTTCTGTCAACGCTTCATAAAAATGCTCTAACGTGCCCGCGCCTCCGGAAGCGATCACCGGAATAGACACTGCTTCTGCAATAGCTCTCGTAAGCTCCAGCTCGTATCCTGCCTTGGTACCATCTCCGTCCATACTTGTAAGAAGAATCTCTCCGGCTCCCAGACGTTCCACTTTTTGCGCCCATTCTACCGCATCAATCCCTACATCGATGCGTCCGCCATTTTTATAAATATTCCAGCCGCTGCCATCCGCTCTCTTCTTGGCATCAATGGCAACTACCACGCACTGGCTTCCGAATTTATCCGCAGCATCTGAAATCAGTCTCGGTGTATTGATCGCAGATGAGTTGATGGAGATTTTATCTGCTCCTTCTCTGAGAAGCGCTTTAAAATCATCTACTGTACGGATTCCTCCTCCCACGGTAAATGGAATAAATACATTCTCCGCTACTTTTCGCACCATATCAACCACGGTCTCTCTGCCATCCGAAGACGCCGTGATATCAAGAAATACAAGTTCGTCCGCTCCTTCTTTATCATATGCCATTCCGATCTCTACCGGATCACCGGCATCCTGTAAATCCACAAAATTAACGCCCTTGACTACACGCCCGTTATGTACATCCAGACAAGGAATAATTCTCTTCGTATGCATTGCTCTTCCTCCGCCTATAATTCCACAAAATTCTGAAGTATCTGAATTCCAATATCACTGCTCTTCTCAGGATGGAACTGACATCCGAAGACCTGTCCCTTCTCTACAGATGCATGAATACAAGTGCCATATTCCGCAGTTGCCGTCACAATCTCTTCCTCTTCTGCTTTCAGATAGTAAGAATGGACAAAATATACATACGGCTCACTCGGAAGTCCTTTAAATAACTTCCCATTTCCATGAAAATTCAGTGAATTCCATCCCATATGCGGAATCTTAAGCCCGAAAGTCTCAGGGATACGAAGAATCTCACCCTTCAGGATTCCAAGTCCTTCCACTCCCGGAGTCTCATCACTTCTCTCAAATAAAAGCTGCATTCCAAGACAGATTCCAAGGAACGGAATGTTCTTGTCTACTACTTCATAGATCACATCTTTTAATCCATAATTTACAAGCTTCTCCATTGCGTCACCAAAGGAACCGACGCCCGGAAGAATCACCTTATCCGCATGTAAGATCTCCTCTCTGTCCCTCGTAACCTTAACGTCCTGTCCAAGACGCTTCAGCGCTTTCTCTACACTTTTTATATTTCCGGCATCATAATCTATGATCGCTATCATGCTGTATCCTGCCTTTCTCTCTAATATGTTTTTTATTTTACATCAAGAGTAAACCAAAATTCAACACCATTATCATAATTGTTCACTCCGTATTGTTGGTGAAGTGATTTCATGATTGCCTTTACAATTGACAGACCGATTCCATTTCCCCCGTATTCTCTTGTATGCGCTTTGTCCACCTTGTAGAATTTATCCCATATATGAGGAAGATCCTCCTCAGGAATCGGAGTTCCTGTATTAAATACTGTTACTTTTACCTTGTCTTCTTCCAGCGTCATTTTCACTTCTACAACACACTCTCCATCCAAATGATGAAAGGCGTTGCTCACATAATTGCGAATGACCTGTTCAACCTTGAACTCATCTGCCCACACATAGACTTTCTCCGTCTGATGGAAGATTACCTTCGCCTCCTGCTGCTGCGCCAATATATCCATGCTTTGAAGAACTCCCCGGATGACTTCCGTCAAGTCAAACCGCTCAAACTCAATCTCATCCGCTCCGAATTCCAATTGGTTCAAGGTCAGAAGATTCTTCACCATACGGTTCATTTTATCCGCCTCATCCATGATCACATCGCAGTAAAATTCCATGCTCTCTTTATCACAGGTAACGCCTTCTTTCAATCCTTCCGCATATCCTTGGATCAATGCGATAGGCGTCTTTAGCTCGTGAGACACATTTCCCATAAAATCATTTCTCATCTGCTCCAGCTTCTCTTTTCTCTCAATATCTTCCTGCAGCTGATTATTGGCGCTCTTTAATTCAGAAATGGTACTCTTTAATTTCTCGGACATACGATTGAAGTTCGCTCCCAACTCCCCGATCTCATTGACGCCTCCACTCGTATATTTCGCGTCAAAATCAAGATCTGCCATGCGATTAGACAGATCTGCAAGTTCGCGGATCGGATTGGTAAGTCTCTTGGAAAAATACCAGACAAAGATTCCGCACACGAGAATGGCAACACAACCCATGCCCAGCAGGAATCGATTCGAAATAGACGCACTCTCCTGAATACTTTCCAGCGGACTTCGTATTAAGAAATGGCTTCCGTCTCCAAATACTCCCCACATTTCAATATAATCGGTCTGCATCCATGGATCTTTGGCCTGATAGATCTGATAGTTCTCTGTGCTTTCCAGAACCTTTCCCGTCTTCTGCGTCTGATTCAGAAGATATCCCATCAGCTGATTTTTCAATAGATTCATGTCGCGCACATTGGTGATCACATCAATGTCTTCACCGCTGATTCCTTCCAGAATCAAAAAGGAAATATTATGTTTTTCTGCCAGATTCTGCAACCCTGTCATCGTATCCGTCTGCTTGATGGTTCCGTTTAAAAGCGCATCATCCAGCTTTTCATACATTTCCACAAACTCAGTCTCTTTGTTCTGGATATAGTATGGTCCTAAGAACTTCAGATTGACTACAAACAGCACCACAAATACACATACGATCAATCCGGTAAATAATACGATCATCTGGCGTTTAATGGAACGTTTCATAGCTGCTCTACCTCAAACTTATACCCCATCCCCCAGATGGTCTTAATATAGTTTCCTTTCTCTCCCAGTTTACTTCTCAGCTTCTTCACATGCGTATCGATGGTTCTTGCGTCTCCAAAATAATCATAGTTCCATACATTATTTAAAATCTTCTCTCTGGACAACGCAATGCCCTGATTTTCCACAAAATATGCCAAGAGCTCAAACTCTTTAAAACTCAGATCAATCTCCTTACCGTCAATTTTCACCATATGAGCAGCTTTGTCGATAAAAATTCCGCCTGCATCTGTAACCTCTTCCTCGGAAAGAGCTCTGCTTCTTCTAAGTATTGCTCCTACCCGCGCCACCAGAATCTTCGGGCTGAATGGTTTGGAAATATATTCATCCACTCCAAGCTGAAAGCCTTGCAGTTCATCCC
>FR892670.1:108618-122386 GCA_000433535.1 Dorea sp. CAG:317 | reverse complement strand
GCAGTCAGCATGATGATCGGCACCTTGGAAGACTGTCTGATTTCCCTGCACACCTGCCAGCCATCCATCTTCGGCATCATGACATCTAAGATAAGAAGCGCAATGTCTTTCTCTTCATAGAAGAGCTCCATTGCCTCCAGACCGTTTCCTGCCTCCAGCACCTGATAGCCTTCTCTTTCAAGGAAATCTCTGACCAACTTTCTCATTCTGCTCTCATCATCTACAACTAATATTTTAATCTTATCACTCATAACTTTTTACTCCTGTCTCACTTGCGCCATCTGCGCTGTCTTAAAGTTATTCTCATATTAGCAGATAAATATGTCCGTTCTGTGAAGAAGTTTCATTGATTTCTAACTATTCAAGCCCAGTTTTCCAAGCCTATTCACATGATACGAATACACAAGCGTCATAACAATATTGCAGATCGTCAGCATGACAATCGCTGTCAGGCATCCGCCGAAATACATTTCTCCGAGAATGCAGATGCATACTGCAACTAAAAGAAGTGTTCTTCCAACTGTATATGCTTTGTACGATGCTTCATAGATCACTCTCTTTTCCACCTCGTCACAGCTTCTGATCCAGTCCTTTTGAAAACGAAGATCCGCAGCATCCCCATGCTTCATCGGATCTTTCTTCTGAATCTGCTTCACAGTTGCAACCTGATATATGGCGCACACTGCACCTGCCAGCAGGAAGAATACTGCCCCGATTAAAATCTGTACTGCGCCTTCTTTTCCTTTTCCCCACAGTCCAAAGGCGAAAATCGCAATAGAAAGATACAGTAAAACCGTACTTCCCGTCATTCCTATATTTCCCCAGAAGTCATATTGCCTATCCAGTTCCTCCTGTTGTTCATCATCATTGCTGTTCAGATACTGTCCGACGATTCCCTCTCCCTTGCGATAACATACAATGCTGATTACCACTGACAATACGAAGAGAACTGCAAGAAGCAGCACGGTATGTGTTCCGATCCACATTCGTATATCTGCAAATGCTGTCTGTAAATTTCCTTCTGCTGCAAACGTCCCCAAACCGACAACCGCACCGATTGCACCTCCAAGGCACATCCATAATAAAATTTTGATATAGGAATTCACTTTCTTTTTTGTCTTTACTTTATTTTTCGTCATTGTCCTCATCCTCCTGATAAATAAAAATGTCCTCTACGGATACTTCAAAAATCTGTGCCAGCTTAAGCGCCAATGTCACCGACGGAGAATAATCGCCTCTCTCAATCAGGCTGATGGTCTGCCTTGACACATGTGCCAGCTTCCCAAGTTCTGATTGATTTAAGTTTAATCTCGCCCGATATTCCTTAAGCCTGTTCTCGAGTCCCATAATCACCTCTCCTTTCTTATCAAAATTGTTCCCCTGATAAAATCACAACCTTTATTCAGAGTGTCTTGTTTCTGCTGATTGTAATGTTAAAAAACGAGCAAATAAAGCACAGTTGCAAACGCCCACACACAAAACAGAATCCCCTCACACTTTGCCAGAATGTCTAAACCTCCATTTACCGCCTTCTCCTTCGTAAATAAAACTTGAGCATTCAATATGCTGAATGCAATAATCAAAAAAGGATAGCTTGAAATATTGTTGCTATTTCCGTTATATAGGGAATAAAAATATCCCGCCCAGAAAAATACAAGCGTAATCAGTGTAAGTGGCTGAAATACCTTCGCATATCTGTCATTTCTCTCTTGAACAATTCCTTCTGCGGTTTTTGTAAAATTAGTATTTGTCATAATTCAACTCTCCTCCCGATTCATTCTTCTTTGACAACTATATATTTCAAAATGACAACTATTCTTGTCATCATCAATATACCATATGACAACTTTCCTTGTCAATACGTTTTGACAACTTTATTTGTCATTTCTTTCCCTTCTTCTTTTTACATGTGAAAACTGCGGTAACTATGTGCAAAAAAAGACGGGGCTGTCACACTGCCCCGTCCTGCAAAGCTCTTACGTTTTTTTACATTTTATTCTTCATTCAGCCCCAATATCTCACTTAGCACTTCAATCATAATCTCGTTTGTGCAGGACTTTACATACCCCATCATATGCAGGGATATCTCATCCTGCTTCTGAGCCTCTGTCAGCTGTTCATTGTGCTTGGTTTCATCAATCAGCCGGATCAACTGCGGAGTCAGTTCCTCATAGATCTCCACGGTTGTCTCCGTCACTAATTTTCTTAAATCTTCTTTCTTAACCGGTACCATTGTATTTCTCCTTCGTCACATCTGAAACTATTCTTGTCTTATTCATCTTATCGGTATTATACACGCAGACTTCTCACCTTGAAATCTCTCTCTGCTTCTCGCTTCTGATCTTTCTTGGCAATATCCTGACGCTTGTCATAGAGCTTCTTACCTTTGGCTAGACCAATCTCTACTTTTACAAGGCTTCCCTTAAAATACACCTTCAAAGGTACAATCGACATTCCTTTTTCCTTTGTCTTACCCAGCATTTTATTGATCTCCGCCTTGTGAAGCAACAGTTTTCTCACACGAAGCGGATCTTTATTGAAAATATTTCCTTTTTCGTACGGGCTGATGTGCATTCCATAGATAAACATTTCACCGTTTTCCACACGGATAAATGACTCTTTGATACTGCATTTCCCCATCCGAAGAGATTTCACCTCTGTCCCGTGAAGGGCAATGCCTGCCTCGTAAGTATCCAAGATAAAATAGTCATGATATGCTTTTTTATTGTTGGCGATCAGTTTCCCATTCGTCTTTGCCATTTTCTGTATCTCCTTCATCTGCAATCTCAAAATCAATCGTACGGAGCACTCTGTCTGCTCCAATCACGCGCACAAAAATTCTCTGCCCTAACTTATATGTTTTACCCGTGCGAAGTCCCACCATTTCATGACGCTCTTTCACGTAATCATAGTGGTCATCTGTCATATTTACCACATGAACAAGCCCTTCCACGGTATTATCAAGTTCCACATACATGCCCCAGCCGGTAATACTGGAAATGATTCCGCTTTTCACTTCCCCGATATGCGATGCCATGTATTCCACCTTTTTAAGCTTCACGGTCTCTCGCTCTGCCTCTTCGGCTCTTCGCTCACGCTCACTTGCCTGCTTGGTCACTTCCGGAAGAATTGTCTCGTAATGCTCCCGCTTCGCCTCATTCATCCGTCCCCTTAAATTATCTTTGATGATCCGATGAATCTGAAGATCAGGATATCTTCGGATTGGAGACGTAAAATGTGTATAATAATTTGCCGCAAGACCAAAATGTCCGATATTTTCCGGCGTATACTTCGCCTGCTTCATTGAACGAAGAGCAAGTCTGCTGATTAACGCTTCCTCCGGCGTCCCCTCTACTTTTCCAAGAAGCTTCTGCACTTCCTTGGGGCGGATCTCATTTGCGCCAATGTGCATCGTGTACCCGAAATTGTTGATAAATGTGGCAAGTGTATGGATTTTCTCATCATCCGGAGTCTCATGTGTCCGATAGACAAATGGAAGCTCCTGCCAGAAATAATCCTCTGCAACTGTCTCATTTGCAAGGAGCATAAAATCTTCGATAAGCTTGGTTGCCACATTTCGCTCATACGGACGAATCTCTGTCGGTCGTCCTTGTTCATCTAAGATAATCTTAGCTTCCGGGAAATCAAAGTCAATGGAACCTCTTTTCTTTCGCCGCTTCCTTAGTATAGCAGACAATTCTGCCATTTGCTCGAACATCGGCACAAAATCTTTATATTTCTTGCACTCTTCTTCGTCATGATCCGCTAAAATTTTCCTGACACTTGTATACGTCATTCTCTCATTGACATGAATCACGGTTTCCGCGATCTCATGGTCAACCACAACGCCTTCTTCATCCACCGTCATAATGCAGCTAAGCGCCAGTCTGTCTTCTCCCGCATTTAAGGAACACATTCCATTCGACAGTGTATGGGGAAGCATAGGAATCACGCGATCCACCAGATATACACTCGTTCCCCGCTCATAAGCCTCACGGTCAAGAGCGCTGTTTTCCTGCACATAATTGGTAACATCTGCGATATGAACTCCAAGAACGTAATGCTCTCCTTCTTTTACCACTGATACTGCATCATCCAGATCCTTGGCATCTTCACCGTCAATGGTCACCATCTGCCAGTCTCTTAAATCTTTTCTTCCTGCCTTATCCGCTTCGCTCACCGGTTTTGCCACACGCTCCGCTTGATTGAGCACCTTCTGTGGGAATTCAACAGGAAGATCATACGCCTTTACAATCGACAGAATATCAACTCCCGGGTCATTCACATGCCCGATGATTTCCTCCACAACTCCTTCCGGCTTGTGACGGTCATCACCGTAGCTTGTAAGCTCCACCAGAACTTTATGCCCATTGACTGCACCCTTTGATTTTTCAATCGGAATAAAGATGTCTTTTAATATTTTCTGATCATCCGGGATGACAAACCCATAGCTTTTCCCCGGTTTCATCTGATAAAGACCAACTACTTTTTGTAAGCCTCTTTCTACAATCCGAGTAATTTTTCCTTCCCGGCTTTTCCCTTCCGGTTCCCGGACAATCGTAAATTCCACGGTATCTCCGTCAAATGCGCCATTTATATTTTCTTCAGCCACAAAGACATCCGGGCTTTCATCCTCCATAAGAATAAAACCGAAGCCTTTTAAATTCCCGCGGTAAACACCGGTCAGCTTCTTCGCCTCACCCTTACAGTATCTTCCACGCTTAGACAGATAGATCTTGCCTTCCGCCTCCAACGCTTCTAAAATCTGCCGAAGCTCATCTCTCTTTTCCTTTGGAACCTGCAAAAGCATTGCAAGTTCTTTGAATTTCATTGGTGTGTACAGGCTGTCACACATTAGGTCATATACTACTTTTTTTCTTTTCTCAAATGCCTTGTCCACTGCTTACAAGTCCTCCATTTTCCACATTATCTATATCCTTCATCGAAGCTCAAATTTTGATAAAGAAAAGACACCCCTTTTTACAGGAGTGCCCAACTGCTCTCTAAAATCCTTCTGCTTACGCAAATACTTTTAAATTCAACACTGCTGCCAGTACAATAAACAGAACCGCCAGAAACTTTGTAGACTTTACAAGCGCACCTTCCATAGAACGTCCCTTGTTCTGTCCCCAGTAAGAATCTGCCATACCACTGATCGTTCCAAGCCCTGCTGATTTACCTTCCTGTAATAATACGATCGCAGATAACGCGATACAATCTATTGCAAATATAATCATTAAAACTGTTTTTAAAATTTCCACCTTTTTACACCTCCTGCGGATAAACCATACTTAGTGTACCACATAGAAGTGAGGATGGCAAGTGTTAATTTGGGACGTAGCCTTTTTGCAAAAGGCTACGTCCCAAATTACATTTTGACCTGTTCCAAATCGTCCGATGACCTGTCCCAAAATGGATTTTTATATTCTGCCACATCCGCCAGCCGCTCTTCAATTCTTAATAATTGGTTATATTTTTCCACTCGTTCTGACCTGCACGGTGCCCCGGTCTTGATCTGCC
Source organism: Dorea sp. CAG:317 (assembly GCA_000433535.1). Classification (GTDB taxonomy): domain Bacteria; phylum Bacillota; class Clostridia; order Lachnospirales; family Lachnospiraceae; genus Dorea_D. The sequence continues at coordinate 116,866 of FR892670.1, read as the reverse complement.
CTGCGTTGAACGCCACGGCAAGATCGGAAATGAAGCTGTCTACGGTCTCCCCTGACCTGTGGGAAATGATTGTCCGATACCCGGCTGTCTTTGCCATCTCAATGGCGTCAATTGCTTCTGTCAACGTACCGATCTGATTGACTTTTATCAAAATCGCGTTTGCTGCTTTTCTTTGAATTCCTTTTCGCAAACGCTTTGTATTTGTCACAAACAGATCGTCGCCTACCAGTTGAACATTAAGGCCCAGTCTCGTTGTAAGAAGTTCCCAACCATCCCAGTCTTCTTCATCGAGAGGGTCTTCCAGTGATACAATGGGAAATTCTTCCATTAATTCTTCATAATAGTCTATGAGTTCCTCCGCAGAACGCACAACAGCTTCGCCCTGCGCTGTCTTCTCTCCTTCGAATACATACTTTTTAAATTTCTGATCGTATAACTCTGTCGCCGCCACATCCAGCGCAAAACAGATATCTTTCCCTGCCTGATATCCCGCTTTTTCCACTGCATTTTTAATCCACCGTAGCGCAGTCTTCGCATCTGGAAAATCCGGCGCAAATCCTCCTTCATCTCCGACTGCGGTAGAAAATCCTGCATCTTTCAACAGTTTTTTTAATGTGTGATAAACTTCCGCACACATGCGAAGCCCTTCTTTAAAGCTGCCTGCCCCAACCGGCAAAATCATAAATTCCTGAATATCAATACTGTTATCTGCATGTTTCCCGCCATTTACAATATTCATCATCGGCACCGGAAGCTTCTTAGCATTGACGCCTCCAAGATACGCATATAAAGGCAGACTAAGAGACGCCGCAGCGGAACGTGCCACTGCCATAGATACGCCTAAGATTGCATTTGCTCCCAAGTTGGACTTATCCTTCGTTCCGTCTAATTGAATCAGCACCTCATCAATCTCTGCCTGATCAAATATATTCATCCCAATGATCGCCGGCGCGATCTTGGCATTGACATGATCGACTGCCATTTCTACGCCCAGACCGCCGTATCGTTCTTCAATATCACGAAGCTCCAACGCCTCAAACTGCCCCGTCGATGCCCCCGATGGAACAGCAGCTCTTCCACAGAATTCATCTCCTGCCAGCACTTCAACTTCTATCGTCGGATTCCCGCGGGAATCTAAGATTTCTCTTGCGTAAATATCTGTAATCGGCAAATATTTATACATAAGTTCTCCTTCCTTTTTCACATGATTCTATAGTATGTGTCAATTTCGAAAAACTCATGCAAAAGAGTAGGAGGGGAAATGTAAAATTTCCCCGACCTCTCACACCACCGTGCGTCAGACTGTCTAACGATTCCTACATGATAAGTCTGATGTACGGTCCTTTTTTTTCTACTACTGATATTTTTTGCTATTAGATTTGTTTTTTAATATCCCCTATCTGTAATTGGATATTTCTTCAAATTTCTTTATTAATTCTAATGTTGAAAACATACTTAATAATCGCTTAAAATTATAAGCGATAAACATAGAAGCGGCTTCTGCATCAACATTATCTATTTGACGGCGCAAAAAGAAGTTATAACCCAATGCTCTTTTAATTGTGCCAAATGGATGTTCTACAATAGATCTTCGTTGTTTGTATATGTCATTATTATCCAAAGTATTTTGACAAACAATATCTAGGATATCCTCATGTTCCCATCGTTGTATAGTTCTCCCTTTTTTTGCGGATGTACAGTCATCTTTATACTTGCAAGAATCACAATCTAAACATTTATAACGCCTATATTTTATTCCGTTCTTAGATGTGTTTTCAAAAAAGGATAGTGAGTTGCCTGCTGGATAAATGTATATATCTTGTTCTTTATCATAGGTAAATTTTTCTTTGCGGAATTCATTATCCTTGGTTGAATTGTTGGCTCTTGCCTTTTTTATGTATACTTTCATCTTATCGTCAATACAGTTTTTTATTTCAATTCCATTGTAATAACCTGTATCAGCCAATACGGTTGGTTCTTCTTTTTCTATCGCCATTAAGTATGCGCTAATCTGTGCCTCTACATACTCTATTTTTTTGTCCAGTCCACTTTGGGTAATACAATTATGCTTACTGTTTTGAGCCTTGATTTTTGTTCCATCTATGGCAATGAGCTTTCCGTCAATTAACCCTCCATCCTTTTAGGATAAGCGTTAAATTTCGCAAAGTATTATGAAATGCAGCTTTGTTTTTCTGTACGAATCCTGCAATAGTTCCATGATCTGGTGTAATTGCATTAATGAGCCACATAAGCTCTATGTTTCGTTTCGCTTCAACTTCTAAAGCTCTACTTGAACGAATTTTATTAAGATATCCATAAATATGCAGTTTTAGTAAATCGGAGCGCCGATATGGCGCTTGTCCTCTGTTTATTCCACTATATTCAATAAATCCCAAGCGAGAACGGGAACGATGAGGTGGTGTGAATGGAGTTTGAAATGACTGCCGTATTTCATTACGGAAAAGACAGCGAACAGTATATCCGCCGCTTTCAAGAAAAACGGTTGGATTATGCTACCCGTAAGCTTTATGATTATTCCGCAGAACAGCTCCGTGCCTTGCTCAAACTCTCCAAAGATAGCGACACATTGGAGTCTGCGTAAGATATTCAGTATAATTTAATAGAAGTAAGACTATGGGGCGGACTTCGGTTCGTCCCATTTCAAAAGGAGAAAACAATATGAAGAACAGACCTGACTTTCAAAGACTGCTACGGGATATTGAACTCGGTAAAATCAAAGCCATAGCTTGCTACAAGTCAGACCGTATCGGGCGCAAAACTGCCGACCTTATGCGACTGCTTGAATATCTTGAACGGCATAATGTCACCCTGCTTGTATGTTCAAATAATATCAACACTCAAAACAGCACCCCTAAAATTATCATTCAGGTGCTTGCGATTATTGCAGAATTTGAGAGAGATATTTTAACCGAGCGTATTCAGAACAACCTGATGGAGCTTGCAAAGGATGGACGGTAGCTCGGAGACTTGTTAATTTAATCGCAACGGTTGTTGAGCGAATTTGTATTACCACAGAGAACGGCAAGCATGTTTGTCATATCTTTGTGAAGGGTTGCACCACCGAGGACTATACAGACCTTTTCGGTGGTACAACCGATTACACATGACAGTTTTGTAATCTTTCTCAAAATGTTATATTTCACCTTGCGGTATAAGTTGTCCATCTGGAAGATATATAAAAAACAATCCGCCTTAAATTCATTCAAATTTTAGACGGACTGTTTTTCCTGAATTTTATCCTGTTTTAATACCCTGTTCCTGTATCTGCATTTTTAACAAGCTTAATCATCCTGCTTGTACCGAGCCTGTCTGCCCCAAGCTCCAGAAATCTTCTGGCATCATCCAGCGAAGAAATTCCTCCCGCTGCCTTTACCTTTACATCTGCCCCAACGTGTTTTCTCATAAGCTCCACATCCTCAAAGGTTGCGCCTGCAGCAGAAAAGCCTGTAGACGTTTTAATATACTCTGCGCCTGTTTTCGTCACGATTTCACACATCAATATTTTCTCTTCCTCCGTAAGAAGGCAGGTCTCAATGATGACTTTTAAGATTTTCCCGCCGCAGGCCTCATGGATTGCACGGATCTCTTCCTCGATTTCTGATAATCTCCGATCTTTTAAATCACCAATGTTAATGACCATATCAATTTCCACCGCGCCATTTGCAATCGCATCCTTTGTTTCAAACACTTTCACGGCAGTTGTACTGTATCCATTTGGGAAACCAATCACTGTACAGATCGGAAGTTTCCCTTCCACATAATCTGTGGCACGTTTTACGAAAGATGCAGGAATACATGCTGAAGCCGTTCCATATTCCATTGCATCGTCCAAAATGGCCTTAATTTCTTCCCAAGTCGCAGCCTGGCTTAAAAGTGTATGATCTACTGTTTTTAAAATATCCTGTGTCGTCATAATTTTCTATTCCTTTCTTTTTTAGATCAGTTTCTCCAAAACTGACTTTCCTATTGTTCCATCCGGCATTTTTACACGGAAGTTATCGGCAATGGTCGCCCCTATAACTGCAAAGGTATCACTGTCCTCTAACCTGCCATATTCTTTCATTGACGGGGAATATGCCAGAAACGGAACCATTTCCCTTGTATGGTCTGTACCGGTATGCGTCGGATCGTTCCCATGGTCTGCCGTAATAATAAGCAGATCCTCCTCCTTTAGTATATCCATCAGCATTCCCAGTTTTTCATCAAATGCTTCCAGTTCCTTTGCATAGCCAGCAACATTTCTTCTATGCCCCCACAAAGCGTCAAAATCTACCAGATTAGTAAAGCATAACCCTTCAAACTCTCTGCCTGCAATATCAATCGTCTGCTCCATTCCATGAACGGAGCTTTTAGACTTATTTGACTCCGTCAGTCCCTCTCCGTCAAAGATGTCATAGATTTTTCCTACAGATATTACGCTGTATCCATGATCTTTCAATGCATTCAGGGCAGTTTTTCCATAAGGCTTTAACGCATAATCATGGCGGTTGCTTGTACGTTTGAACTCTCCTTTTTTCCTCCCTACATACGGCCTGGCAATCACACGCCCTACTTTCCATTCATCTTTCATTGTAATTTCACGGGCAATTTCACAGCAGCGATACAATTCTTCCAGCCCAAATGTTTCTTCATTTCCGCAAATCTGCAGCACAGAATCCGCAGAGGTGTACACGATCATATGGCCTGTAGCAATTTCTTCTTCTGCCAGCTCGTCTAAAATCTCAGTTCCGCTGGCGCTCTTATTTCCGATAATCGTGCGTCCGGTTCTTTCTGATAATTCCTCCAAAAGCTCTTGGGGAAAGCCTGTCTCCGTAAAGGTTTGAAATGGCTTTGTCACATGGAGGCCCATCATTTCCCAATGTCCGGTCATGGTATCTTTTCCCATACTCGCTTCCTTTAGATAACCGTAGTATCCCATGGGACGCTGCAACGCAGATACCTGTTTCAAAGGATGAAGGTTTGCAATGCCCAGCTTCTGAAGGTTTGGAATATGAAATTCATCCATCTGCCGTGCAATGTGGCCTAATGTGTCTGTCCCGGCATCGCCGTAGTCTGCCGCATCTGGAAGCGCCCCTACTCCAAGCGAATCAATTACAACGGTAAAAATACGTTTGTACTTTTTATAACCCATAAACAATCCCTCCTTAAAAAAGTGTTACAAAACCAACAAGCATGGCGCTCAGCAGGCTTACCAGCACCCCTCCCAGCATCGCCCGGAATACGAGCCTTGCAAGTGTGCTTTTTTTCTCCGGGCAAAGAACCGCTATACCGGAAACACAGATGCCAAGACTGGAAAAATTCGCAAAACCGCAAAGTGAGATGGCACAGATCAGCCCTGTCCTTGGATCTAATGACTTTATCATACTCCCTAATTCCTGAAAAGCGATAAACTCATTCAATACAACCTTGCTTCCAAGAAGAGATCCCTCCATCAGAATTTCACTTCCTTCTAATCCCATAAAGAATCCGAAAGGAGCAAATATGTAAGAAAAAATCTGTTCCAGGCTGATTCCGAACAAACCAATAAATTTATTAACCGCAAAAACCAAACCAACCATGGCAACCAATGATGCGCCGATTGAAATTACCATCTGAATGCCTGTTGTTGCACCTTCGGCAACTGCCTCAAGAACATTTGCATTATTTCCTTTGTTATCCATCTTAACTTCTGAAATATTTAAAACTTCTTCCGTCTGCGGCAACACCATTTTCGCAACCAGAATACTTCCAAGAGGTACCAGCGAACTTGCAATCAGCAAATAGTCCATCGGAATACCAAGGGCTGCATATCCTCCCAGAATAGATACGGACATACTTCCCATACCTGAAACAAGCACTACCATAATCTCACTGTCTGTCATCTTGTTCAAATACTTGCTGATCAGTATGGGACTATCCGTCTGCCCCAAAAACATATTTGCAACTGCAACAAAGCTTTCCACCTCTGTCGTGCCCATCAGCCTGCCAACCCCTTTTCCGATCCATTTTACTACAAACCCAAGCGCTCCAACGTAATACAGCAGGCTTACTAAGGCAGAAAGGAATATAATATTCCCCAATACCTGTACGATAAAAATACTTCCGCTTACAGAACTGTCCGCCAGGCTTCCAAATACAAAATCCAGGCCTGCCTGACCGCAGTTAATGACAGCCGATACTGCGTCGGACGCCACAGATACGATTTTTCTGCCAAACGGTACTTTCACTAAAAATACCGCAATAAAAAGCTGCACTCCCATTACTTTTAATACCAGTTTCCACGGAATATTTTTTTTATTATTTGAAATCAAAAACGCAAGTCCCAAAACCACAAAGATGCCAATTAAATTTGATACAATTTTCATGATCCTTCTCCAATCCCCTGTACCAGTTCAAATATTATTTCTCTGCATCCTGCTTAATCAATTTGCGAATTGCTTCCACCGCAACTTTGATAGCACATTCGGTATCATGAACCATTGGATTATCCATTCCAAGCGCATTCCTCTCCTGGTTTCCTACTACAAGGAAGTTAGAGCCGCAGCGTACTTTCAAATGGCTTGCCGCAATAAAAAGCGCCGCCGACTCCATCTCAGAAGCCTTACATCCCATACGCTTCCATGCTTCCCATTTGTTAAGAAGCTCGTAACTTACCGGCATTCTTTCTGCTTCATGCTGTCCATAAAATGCATCTTTACATTCTACAACGCCTGCATGATAGGTAAGCCCCATTTCTTTACATGATTGAACCAACGCATTTGTAATATCCAGATCCGCTACTGCCGGATATTCAATAGGCGCATATTCTTTACTGGTTCCTTCCATACGGATTGCTCCTGTAGCAACTACTACATCTCCTCCCTTGACATCTAAATCAATGCCTCCGCAGGTTCCTACCCTAATAAATGTGTCCGCTCCGCAAAGCGTCAGCTCTTCAATCGCAATAGAAGCCGACGGCCCACCGATTCCGGTAGATGTAACACTGACCTTTACCCCGTCAAGATATCCTGTATAAGTTACATATTCCCTGCTGTCTGCGATTAATTTCGCATCGTCAAAATGCGCCGCAATCTTTGCGCATCTCTTCGGATCTCCTGGAAGAATCACATAACGTCCAACGTCTCCCGGTCTGATTTGTAAATGATACTGTAATCCTGCTTCTCCTGAATAATTTTGCATGTCTTTTTCTCCTTTTCCTTTTATACAAGTTATTATACATGTATAGTATATTGTATGTTGTATAATTTCAAGCCGTAATTATATACATATTTATGCGTGTATTTTTGTGCATTATCACTAGATTCCGCCATGATATATGTAAAAATCGTTATCATTTTCTTTTTTCGGAACTATACAACTTACCCGTTTGTCTAACTTGTATACTTATTGACTTTTGCCCCGCCATATTTTATTATATAGTATAGAGTTGTCTAAAACCGTTAGGAGAAGATTATGAACAATGTAAAGAAAAGCATTTCGAAAGAGAGAAATTTAAAACACGTTAAAGTTTATGACCATCTCTATTCCATGATTAAAGACGGTGCATTTCCTGCAGGCTCGCAGCTTCCTTCTGAACCGGATCTTGCTGTTCAAATGGACGTCAGCCGAATGACGCTGCGGAAAGCGCTTTCTCTTCTCCGTGAAGATGGTCTGATCCAAAACATTCAGGGGAAAGGAAACTTCGTAATCGACTATTCCCAAATCCCCCCAAGCCATAGCCCGGAAACCATACAGCATCCGATGAAAGCCTGCTGCAGCATCAAATACGACTATGTTGAATGTGAATTTCGTATTGAGCCGCCTTCAGATTATATGAAAGGAATGGTGAAACGGGACACTGCCGTCATCGTCATTGCCGATCGATGGTATAAGAACGGAGAGGATGCTTTTGGTTATTCCTTATCCTTCCTTCCGATTGAAACGATATCTAAGTATAAGGTTGATCTGGCAAAAAAAGGCGCCTTGCAGATATTTCTTGAAGAAACCCTGTATAGCATAAGTTCTGACAGCGAAACAGCTTATTCCTATACAAATACCGGTAATTTTACTTCCAGCAGATATACTCTGTCAAATCAATCCAAGTTCATCCTAATCACAGAAACTTTATATGACAGGGACGGTTCCGTACTGATGTTCAGCAAGCATTATATACCGCTGCAATCCTTTAATCTGACCGTATACCGTAATGCCCAAAAAGAGCAATAAGATATTGACCAATATTGTTACCAGGCTAATGAAACCTCTGTGA
>FR892670.1:96361-108569 GCA_000433535.1 Dorea sp. CAG:317 | reverse complement strand
GCTCTTTCCCTCCATATATCCGCCACATTTACTCTGCTACTACGAATGTGATAGTTATCAGACTTCGTCGCTCTTTGCCGACTCATCTCTCGCAGCCTAGCCTTATATGTGATTTCTGTCCGTCAGACCAGAGGTTTGCCTACAGCTTCCTTCAGATTCCACCTCACGATGGACGCCCTTGCTGTTCAGCTATACATTTCCCACTATCTGGGCATGTTCGGGACTTACACCCGTTAGAGCGCGCCCATGGCGCGCAAACAAAGAAAATTCGGGACAGATTTTTTATCTATCCCGAACCAATCACCTATTTATAATGTAACAATCAACCCTTCGGCTTTGATCACATCTACCACCTGATTTACATATTTTTCACACAATTCATTGGTTGCTGCTTCTACCATGACGCGAAGTACCGGCTCTGTTCCGCTTTCTCTTACAAGGATACGTCCATCATCGCCAAGCGCTTTTGTCACTTCTTCCACTGCCTTCACTACTTCTTTATTCTCTCTTGCAGTCTGCTTATCGGCTACACGCACATTTTTCAGAAGCTGTGGGTAGATCTTCACTTCCTCTGCTAATTTTCCAAGACTTAATTTTCTCTCCAGAATCACTTCCATAATCATAAGAGAAGTTAAGATTCCATCTCCGGTCGTAGCATGCTTACTGAAAATAATATGTCCTGACTGCTCTCCGCCAAGTGAGTAGTCATTTCTCACCATATTCTCATAAACATATTTATCTCCGACTGCAGTCTTTTCATACTTCATTCCAATCTTGTCACAAGCTTTGTATAAGCCTAAGTTAGACATGATTGTTGTAACAATTGTATTTCCATTCAATCTGCCATTTTCTTTTAAGTATTTTCCACAAATATAAAGAATCAGATCTCCATCAATTACATTACCATTTTCGTCGACTGCAATACAGCGGTCCGCATCACCATCATATGCAAATCCTACATCTAATTGATTGTCTTTTACATATTTCTGAAGCACTTCAATATGTGTAGAACCGCAGTTCGTGTTAATATTCGTTCCATCCGGCTCACAGTTAATAACATAAGTCTTTGCACCCAATGCATCATAGACACTCTTAGCAATAGCAAATGCACTTCCGTTTGAACAGTCCAGTCCAACCTTCATATCCTCGAAAGAACGTGTTGCAAGAGAAATGAGATATCCGATATAGCGATTTCTTCCTGCTGCATAGTCTATCGTACGTCCGATCTCTTCTTTCTTTGCCAGTGGAAGCTCTGCAATCTCGCCGTCAATATACGCTTCAATCTTCTCCTCGACCTCAGCCTCCAGCTTATGACCTTTTCCATTGATCACTTTGATTCCATTGTCATAAAATGGATTGTGACTTGCAGAAATCATAATTCCACAGTCAAAATTATCGGTTCTTGTCACGTAAGACACACTCGGTGTTGTCGTAACATGCAGAAGGTAAACATTTGCTCCTGACGCTGTAAGTCCTGCAACCAGTGCATATTCAAACATATAGCTGCTTCTTCTTGTATCTTTTCCAATCACTACACGGGCTTTATGATCTCGTCCGTAATACCATCCGAGGAAGCGCCCCACCTTAAATGCGTGTTCTACTGTTAATACTTCATTGGCTTCTCCACGGAATCCGTCTGTTCCAAAATATTTTCCCATAGTGAAATCTCCTTTTTTATTTGGCTTATTTACCACTTTCTTTGCACAATCAGCTTTGCACGTCTGTTATTATATAGCTTTTTTACAAGATATGCAAGAAAAATCTGTAAAAACTCTCCACGGGAATTCTTTCACTCTGTCCATTGCATTTACGCTTCTTCCATAATCCCCCTCGGCATACATCCAAGTTTTGCACCTCGTCCATATTTTCTTGCAGCATAGATAAATGCTTCTACATTCGCCTTCGGAGTTCCAATGGGCAATTGACATCCGGTATTCAAAATAAAGCCTGCCGGACTGTCCGCACATTTTATGATACATTCCTTACAAGACGCGATGACTTCATCAATCGTTCCTTCTTTCATCACATCTACCGGAGGTACATTTCCGGCAATTCTCATACGGTCTCCCACTGCTTTTTTCGCAACTTCCAGATCTTCGCAGTTATCAATGCTGAATGAGAACAATCCGGCATCTGCAAGGTCGCTCCAGATCGGGCTCGTCTTCCCACAGATATGCGCTCCCGGCGCCGATCCCATAATTTTCTTAGTACCGTCAATCAGCTTTTTGATATATGGAAGTGAGTATTCATCAAACTGTGCCTTACTGATTACATCCATACAGGTAACCGGATCTGAAAAATTGGTTCCCACAGAACCAAATTCATGGTAAAAAGCTTCAAACCACCGCAAAGAACACTCCACCGTAAGATCCAAAAGCTTGTGAAGCATCTCAGGATTTTTTCTTGTATCCTTCAACACTTTCTCCACCGGACGCACCGCAATCGCTGTCGATATCGGTCCTGCTACACTTGTGGTCATACTGACATCCGGGAAGCGATCCTTTAACCGCTTCGCGCTTTCTAAGATCGGAGCAAGCTTCGGATTCTTATATGGATCCGTAACTTCCAATTTATCAAAATCTGCATAATCCTGGAGTACATGCTTTTCCACATAGTCAATTCCATGCTCCGGTGCATTTAAGACAGAGCCAAGCGCTCCACCAATTGTTTTAAGCCCCAGCCCTACATTAAAGCTGTCCAAGCCAAACTCATCCCGTCTTCTCCGAATGACTTCGCTCTTCACCTCAAAATCTTTTGCAAACTGGGTAGTTGTAAACCCAAAGATATCTGCCATCGCCGGATCCGGCGCCTGTAAAGTATAGGGAATATAATCCACCTCTTCCCCTGCATTATACGCTTTCATCCGTTCCGCAGCAGTCATCTCATCCTTCTGTTTGCTCATCAACTGTTTCAGTTCCGCGTAATCCATATTGCTCCCTCCTCATTTACTCTATGATGGAAAAATCATACATTCTGTGAAAATCCGTTCATAATTCTCCGTTTCTGCCAGCTCCATATATTCCATCTGTTCCGCCAGTTCTTCCATCTCTCTTTTGATCCTGTCAGACATTAGCGTCATATAAGCACCTGTTTTCGAGGAATTCCCTACATAGACCAGTTTATCTTCGACTGCTTTTGGTAAAATACCGGTCCCCGTTAAGGAATCAGCCGGAAGATGTGCCCCGAACTGACCTGCGATCATAACTCTATCCAGCTCTTCCATTTGAATTCCCGCCTTATTGCAAAGCGCGGTAAAGCCTGATAAAATCGCCCCTTTTGCAAGCTGTACCTGTCTGACATCCCCCTGTGTGATCAAAAGTTCCGGTTTTTCCTTAAGAATAAATTCTCGTTTTGTCCCATTCATGCGAATCATCGGATAACGATAATCTGTTTCCGCTAATTTGTCTTTTTTCACGAATACACCTGTCTTTTTTACAATCCCGCTCTTTAAAAGCTCTCTAAGCACTGCAAGGATACCACTTCCGCAGATTCCTACCGGTGTCTGATCTCCGATTACCTTCAAGGTAATTCCCTCTTCAGAAATCTCCACATCCTCTACTGCGCCTTCCGTCGCACGCATCCCTGAGCTGATATTCATTCCTTCCAGCGCCGGTCCTGCCGCACAAGAGCAGCATAAGAGTTTCCCCTTGCTTGCCAGTACAATCTCTCCATTTGTTCCTATATCAATAAATAACACATTCCCCTTTGCTTTTTGCATTTCGCATACATACGCTCCCGCAACAATATCTGCGCCGATATATGCAGACACTTGTGGGAGACAGTACAAAACGGTGTCTTCTGCCGCTTCAATTCCGATTTCCCTTGCAGGAAGTGTCCGGGCACTTAAAAATTCCGGCTTGTATGGAGCTCTGCCGATGGATCTTGCATCTACTCCGAGAAGCATATGCATCATCGTACAGTTGGCAGCCACATCAATTTCACGAATGCATCTTCGACGGACTCCTGCCTCCTGACACACTTCGCTCAACATAGCATTGATGGACTTCACGATTGCCTCCTGGAGTTCTCTCACACCTGTCTTGGGATTCTCATACTCATATGTAATTCTCGTCAACACATCCAATCCAAAATGCTTCTGCGCATTGATCATCGATGCATTAGCAATTTCTTTTCCTGTTGAAAGCTCAATCAGTGCAGTGACAACGGTCGTTGTACCGATATCGATCGCCACACCATAACCGCTTTCATGTTCATCCTTCTGAAATTCCGGGATATATCCTCCGGTAAGAACTTTATGCTTCCGTTCCTTCTGTAAAAGTGCGATTTCAACATCTCCGGTTACTTCCGCCAAACAAGACAGCCTTATGCCGTCTGCAAGCTCCTGCTCTTTCAACACCTTCTTTTCTGTCTCAGACGTCTCAGACAAAGATCCCTTTAACACTTTTACTTTACATTTTCCACAAATTCCTTTTCCACTGCAGGCATTGTCCACAAAAATCCCCGCATCCAATAGCGCTTGTAAAAGGTTTGCTCCATTTTCACAGAACACTCGCACCGGCTCCTGCGACTGTCCCTTTACTTCCATTGGTCTGACTACAATCTCTGCCATCTGCTATGCCTCCTCACTTAGGCATTTCAAAATAGCCTGTATATTCTTGATTGGTGATTTCATTCCCAAGCCGCACGCCGGTGAAATAATATCCGAACCATTTTTCACACAATTCTTCGTAAGAAGCGCAACCCGTTCCGGCTCTCCGAATTCCAGTGTATACGTGCTGACATTTCCCATCAACACACGATCCTTAAGATGAGCTCTTGCTTCCTTCATCGGCACAACAGAATCAAAGCTTAATACACTGCTTTTCACTTCATTGATCTCATTGTACACAGAGCCCATGTGTCCGCATATGTGAACGATCGTGCCAAGTCCGACTGTCTGAAGTCCCTCCAGAAGCTTATTTAAATAAGTAACTGCAAACTCTTTAAAGTACTTCGGTCCTAAAATCTCTCCTGTTCCACTTGGATCAGAAATTGCAATCACATCTGCGCCTGCCTCTATCTGCGCTTTTCCAAAAGCAATCAGCTGATCTGTAACGAACTCCATATATGCATGAGCCTCTTTATTTTTCTTACGAAGCTCCTTATAGAAGATTACAGGCTCCATCAGAGAGCTTGCTGTACTGATCGGTCCGGTCAGATTTCCTACAATTGGAACTTCCGATGTCTCTTCCTTTAAAATGCGGATTGCATCTGTCACTACTTTGGCTCTTCCTTTTGTCACATCCACCGGAACAAGCTTCTCATAATCACTGACGGATTCCATCACGTATTCAATAACATGCGGCTCATAAATCTTCGTTCCCATATCAACCCCGGCGCCCATTTCCTCTGCTTCCACTGTCATACAAAATGGTACGCCGTAATTCTCGAAGCATCCCTTTTCGTACACAGCTTTTGCAAGTTCCGCCATCTGTCTTGCATCATTATGTGCCTCGGGAAGATAAACTTTCACCTCATCCATCAGATCTGTTGTGATCATGTTCATCATCCCGCCCGGGCAAATACAAGCCGGACGATCCACCGGCTCTCCTTCAAATATGTTTTTCAGTCTTTCTTTCGGTGTTAACATCATCGTCTCCTATGCAATATTCAACATTTCTTTCGCTGCTTTTACTGCCTCTACAGCATTCGCTGTATATGAGTCTGCACCAATCTTATCAGCAAATTTTTGCGAAATCGGTCCTCCTCCGATCATAACTTTCACCTGATCACGGATACCGGCTTCTTTCAGAAGGTTGATGACAGTCTCCATTCCACCCATGGTTGTTGTCATCAAGGTTGACATACAGATAAGATCTGCATGATTTTCAATCGCAGTATCTACAAATTTCTGAAGCGGAACATCTCTTCCGAGATCAATCATTTCGAATCCGGCAGTCTCCATCATAATCTTCACCAGATTCTTGCCAATATCATGGGTATCGCCTTCAACAACTCCGATAACTGCTTTCACTTTATTTTCCCCGGATGTTTCCGGTAAATACGGGCGCAGAATATCAAGACCTACATACATTGCATCAGAGCAAAGAAGTACATCTGTCACAAAATATTCTTCCGCCTCATATAATTCACTGGCACGATTCATACCGTCTACCAGTCCTTCCATAATTCCGTCAAATGCCGGAAATCCTGCTTCTAAGTATTCCTTTGCAGCTTCCTCCACGTCATCCTCTTCCATCTCTACGACTCCGTCAGATAAACGCTTTAACAATTCTTCCTTTAACTTTTCCATCTCTCTGTCCTCCATTTATTGTAATTTTATTGCTTTAATTTTCCCATTTTCCAGCATATATTGAATATTTTTGATACACATCTGACCGGTAAGCTTCACCTTTCCGATCACCTCAATACAAGCCTCTCCATACCGCATTGGCGCAGATAACTCCACATCTTCAAGACTCGCTTTCTCTGTTCCCAGCAAGGCAAATGTTGTCTTCGGGCATAACATGATCAGTAAATTATCATCTGCCTTCTTTTCTAATTCTTTTACAAACTCGCAAGTAAAATCATTTACAACCTGCTCTGCCATCTTCGGTCCCAGAATATTGACTCCGCCGGAGGAATCTGCATAACTTACCATATCCACTCCATATTTTTTCGCCTCGTCAATAAATCTTAAAACTTCTCTGCCCAGCTTCCAGAATACTTCTTTCATAATCTCCGGTTTCTTGCGCATTCCCTTAAATACATATCTCGCATCTATTAACACATTTAAGATCGTAAATGGACCGGACACCTGCAAAACTACATGCTCTCCTTCTTCACGAAGTTTCCGACAGGCTGTCAACACTTCGTGAATCCTCCCCTTGCTATAATCAATCTCCGGGAGTTTCAATAATTCTTCCACTTCTGTACAGAGATATTCTTTGGCACGAGGACCTGTCTTTTCATTTCCGTAATTGATGATTCCTCCCATCGCCTCAGCCTCTACAGTATGGCAGAAAGGGAGTTCACAAAATGGAGCGTTGTCGTGTTCCTTCAATGCCTTGGAAAGCTTTGCCATTGTATCGGAGTGCAGATACGCATCCGGGAAGCAAAGTCCCAATCCTTCTGTCACTTCTCCGTTAATTCCTGCCGAATTGTCATATGTACACTTAAAATCTTTTATTTCCCCCACAGTGTTTTTTCCTCCTTCCATTTTATTTTTAAAGAAATAAATCTCTTATCTCCGCTTCATTCAGATCACAGCCGATAATTGCCGCTTTGGCCGTCTGCTCTTTTTCCGAATCGGTCTCTCTTGCTTCATAACCAAAAGGCGTATAGTTGAACTGTATCTTCTTCCCTTCTACCTCTAAGATTCCCTTTGCCCGCAAAATCTTCCCGTGCTCGATGTCATTTAACTGTTGTTCCAGTAATTGAACCTGTGCTTGTGTAAACTCCGAAACCTCATTGAAAGAAACACTGGAGAATACTCTGCCTGCCGGAAAAGCATGTCTTTCCGGCGCCTCGGAAGACATCTCGTAATCAGGCACCTCAGAAATCAAATCCTGAAGCTCGGAATCACTTAATTTTCGATAATCTCCATCGTAGATCACGGCTGCCGGATTTTCTTGTCTTATCTCCTTTATCAGACGAAGCTTCTCCTCTTGCTCCAGTCCCTCCAGATTGCTAAGAAGAATTAATCCGGCGTGACGAATCTGATCTAAATAAAATGCGCCAAAATCTTCTCTATACTCTTCGAAGCTCTTTATATCAACGATTGTGATCAGCTTGGTTATCGTAAGGTCGATGCCCTCTTTTTCCCGAGCTTTGTTACATGCCTGTACGATATCAGAAAGTCGTCCTACTCCGGATGGCTCGATCACAAGCTGATCCGGCGAAAATTGTTCTTTTAGTTCTTTGATCCCTTTCCGAAAATCCAATGCCAGACTACAGCAAATACACCCCGCATAAATCTCCCGCACCGGCACATCCTCTTGAATCAATTCTCCATCCAGACCTACATCACCGAATTCATTTTCAATCACTACAGTCTTACCTTTAAGAACCGGAAGATACTGATTCAGAAACGTCGTCTTTCCGGCTCCTAAAAAGCCTGATATTACTTGAATCTCCATTCTCATTCCACCTCTTTACTTTCACACCTCAATCTTTTTCTAACTTCTTATCACTAATAAGCCCAAAAAAGGTGCAGAAAAGACAGCGTAAACACTGTCCTTTCCCCACCGAAAAATTCTTTCATATATAGCAGGTCTCCTGACTTAAATTCTTCCTCCGGCTTCTCCTTCCCCATTTTCATCAATGAGTGGCTTGTCTTAGGCCTTCGTCCTTCTTACAGTAGAGTGGGCTGTTCCGGACTTGCACCGGATTCCCTTTTAAATGCAAACGCATCACTATATATGTTACTAGATGTAGCTTATCACAAAAAAATAGAGAAACCTAATTGTTATTTTTAATAACTTTATTGAAACAATTTATAACTAAGAGAAAGCAGGATACTACTCCATCCCTTTTGGCATTTTTCCCATTCGCGCACCTCTTCCATGGGTTCTTGCAGCATATATAAATGCATCTATATTTTCTTGACTCGTACCTATCGGAAGCTGACATCCCGTCAGCAGCATATGCCCGCAAGGACTATCTGCACACTTTTTTAAAACTTCTTTCACTGCCCCTTTTTCCGTAGAGACTGTTATTTCACAGCCCTTATCTCTCCCGTCCTACATCCCCCGGATCAGTCTTCTGGAATCCGTTGTATAGAACGCATTATCTTCAAAAAATGTCTGCACCGGCTCTGTTGACAAGATTTCTCCTTCAAACAGAAGACTGCACACATCCGCATAAGCAGCTGCAAACTCCACATCATGTGTTACACATAATACTGTATGCCCCTGTTCCACGTAATCACGCAAATAATCGCCAATCTGTTCTTTCGCTTCTACATCAAGTCCTTTCGTCGGCTCATCCAGAAGCAAAAGCTCCGGCTCACCGGACAAAACTATTGCAAGTCCCAGCCTTTGCTGTTCTCCTCCGCTTAAATCATAAGGGTGCTGACTATTAAGTTCTGCAAGCTTCAATGACTGCACCAGCGCTTCACTACACCCTGCCTCTGTCAATTCCTCTTCTACCGTATCCCTCGAAAACATTGCCTTGGGATTCTGCGGAAGAAGAGAGATCGTCGGACGTTTTTTCTCCTTCCCCAGACGAATCTTCCCTCTGGATGCATATTGACGCTTACCAAGAATAGACAAAAGTGTTGTCTTCCCGCTTCCATTTCCTCCCAATATGACGTGAAATTCCCCTTTTTCAATGCGTAGTGTTAATCCTTTTAAGACAAAGGGAGTCTGTTTCTGGTACTGAAACCAGATATGATCCACAAGAAGGCAGGCATTTTCTCTATCCATTCCTTCCCCGCGTGTTTTCTCAAATGTACGTCCCATGCAGAGCTTTCTTGCCTTTTCCCATCGATTCTTTGCCTCGGCATCTTTGTCCATTCGGTGAAGATAATCTGCAAGATACTGTCTTCCATCCCGCACAGTCAGCGGATATTCTCTGCTGACTCCTCTCAGCGAAAATGCGATCCGCACTGCTGCCGGCAGCGCTTTCAAATACGCCGGCTCTTTTGTTAACACATAATTTACATACCCATTCACTTCTCCTGCATATTCTAATTTCCCATCTTTCATATAAATCACACGATCGGCGAGAGGAAGCATTTCTTCTAAATGATGCTCACTTAAAAGAACCGCTATACCAAGCTCCCGGTTCACGCGCACCAACACATCAAGGAAATTTTTCCGCGCCAACGGGTCTAACTGAGAGACCGGCTCATCAAGCAGCAAAAGCTTCGGTCGCATTGCAATCACAGATGCCAGATTAAGAAGCTGCTTCTGTCCGCCGCTAATTTCATGTACGGATGCATCAATCCACTCATCAATCCCAAAAAACAATGCGGTCTCCGCCACGCGTCTTCTGATCACTTCTGTCGGAAGACCTATATTTTCAAGTCCAAATGCAAGCTCATGGCGCACCGTATCCGTGACAATCTGATTGTCGGGATTTTGAAATACATAGCCGATTTCCTTCGCAGGACGCTTGGTCACACTGCCCTTTCGCTCACCAATCGGAGCAATCTCTGCTTTCATACAACGAAGCAATGTTGTCTTCCCGCATCCCGACGGTCCACATAGAAGAACAAATTCTCCTTCCCCAATTGCCAGATCAATTCCGTGCAGAATTTCTTTTCCATTTGGATATGCAAATGTCAAACCCTTTATGTCCATAACGCTCATGACGTTCTTCCTCCCTTTCGGAATAATTCTGTTCCAACCGGCAACAGTAAAAATAAAACAAGTAAGACAGCTCCTGCAGCTTCTACATACCATTTTCGGATTTCCCAATGTAGTGTCGGATAGTAAGCAAATAACTTTCCTGCTCCTACTACATCAAAAACAGCTGCCGCGTATAACATCACCATCACAATAAGACAAGCCAGATCGGAGCTGTGAAAATGGTACTTTTGATAAGAGCTTCTTTTCCCTTCCCCATATCCTCTCGCTTTCATAGCATCCGCTGTTTCTATCCCATCTTCCATACTCCACTCCAGAAGGCTGGACATCTGTCTCATACTTCTTGACAATCGCACTTTCAACGATGGTTTCTCCTCTCCATCCTCCACCATCTGCGCCGCACGGATGCAGCGGATCTTATATCGAGTCTCCGGGAAAAGCTTCAGGATCATAGACAATAGCAGTGCCGCTGTCTGGAATCTTCGCCCAAATAAATACAGAAATTTGTCATTTGGCACGATTGCAGTAAAGCATCGAAACCATAAAATTACCGTTCCAAGCATAAGTCCGTTCATCAATCCATAGCACATGCTTTCCAGAGTAAACAATCTGCTTCCTATCTTAAATAACTCTGTAACCCCCATCGGATTTGACAGCATATTTAACACAGAAACAAAAATCACTACAAATAAAATTCCTTTCAATCCATCCTTCGTGGACGCTCCGCCAAGATAAAACCAATGCACCGTGATCGCACACAAAAACATCACGCCCATTGTCACCGGATTGCTCCCGAACATAGCGAGTATAGGAGCCCCCAGCGCATAAAAAATAAGGAGAGCCGGATGCACTGTTGAAAATAACGTAAATGGCCGAACATACATCTCTATTCCCTCCTTATGTCTAAAATTCCATATTTTACCTTTAACCGCTTCAGCTTTTTCCCCCACGGTCTTTCCAATATAAATAAAAAGATTAATGTTGACATTCCATGTGCCAGATCAAAGGTAACGCTTGCAACACAAGACGCAATAACTGCTCCTATCGTCAGCGGATACACATATCCGATCAAATACTGCAAATTCATAAACCATCCGAATAATATTCCTGAGAGAAATCCATACAAATACAAGAGTCCCCGATGCTTAAATATACCAGTGCGCTGAAATACACCTGCAAAACATCCCATCATTCCCCATGCAGTCATTTGCCAGAGTGTCCATGGACCCTGCCCCAGCAGCATGTTGCTTGCCAGTGCAGACAGTGAGCCCGTCAGAAATCCTGCCAACGGGCCAAACTGCATACCGGCAATAATTACTACCGCACTATTCGGATTAAAGCTTGGAATCACCGCAAAGACCGCACGCCCCAGAGCGCCAATCACACTTAACACTGCAATCGGCATTAAATCTCTGGGTTTTGGTTTTTTCATTTCAAATGCTATAAAAAACGGAATCTGTACCAGAATTAAAACAACCGGTACGATTACTTTTAATATGCTTTCAGTACATAACTCCATTGCACACGATCTCCATCCTGAAGTGTATAGTCGACACAGCTTTTTCCCGGCGCTGTACCATTTATATAATACTTCCATCCACTCTGACCGCCGAACTGTTTCTCACTTAATCCGCCAATCGCAGTTATATAACTGTCTCCACTGTGACTAATCCCAGATGCTGCCAGGGCATCGTACACGGTAGCACCCTTGTCCAGCGTCATAACTGCCGAATAGGATACTGAGCCATCCGCCTTTGAGGAATCGATACTGAAATTAATCTCAATCGTTCCCTTGGAAGATTGTGAAGAACCATTTCCTGATGCTCCCGAATTTCCGCCGCTATTTGATGAACCTGATGTTCCCGATGAATTCTTGCCACCAGAGCTGTTCTTACCGGCGACTGATTTCTTTGCATTGTGAACGGTTCCATCTTCCTCCACAATTTCCATCTGATCGG
>FR892670.1:91687-96336 GCA_000433535.1 Dorea sp. CAG:317 | reverse complement strand
CGGAAGAGACCGCCCCGGTCTCTTCGCTCTCTCCTGCAGGGAGAAGATCATCTGGAATCCCCTCCTGTGCTTTCTTAGTTTTATCCTCTTTCTCCTGATCTGCGTTTACACTATTATCTGTATTTTGTGTTTTTTGCACCTTCCCCGAACTATCCGCAGAGGATGCCGCATCACTTCCGCAAGCTGTCAGCGAAAACACAAGAACACATATAATTGCAACAATACTATTTCTTATTTTTCCCATGTATCTTTCCTCTTTCTTGCATTCATCACCTTCACCGTGATCAGTCCACTGATCAGAGCGCCTGCTCCAAGTCCGATGAATAGATATATCCAAACCGGAATGCCTGTCGTTTTCTCATTCACCGGTTTTATCTCTTCTGATATTTCTACTACTTCAGCCTCTTGTGCTTCTTCTACTTTTTGATCAGACAGAATAAATTCGCCTCCGTTTTCCAATACGAACATGCCGTATGGTTTCTGCAGGATTACTTCCTGCGCTTCTGTATTTCCTAATAAATCATAGAGATACAAAGCCTCTGACTGTTCGAACTGCTCTCCCAATTTATACACAACGGTAATCTTACCTGGCAGAGGTCCTTCCTGCGCGAACATCAATCGCTGATAATTACCATATCTCGCTGCATCTTCCTCTGACAAAGTATTCTCCATCTCAAGAAGCTTCATTGTAAGTGTCGTATTTACATTTGTAACATCGGAACCTTTCATGCTCAATGTATAAGCCCCGCAATCAAAGACAAGACGGAATTCTGGATATTGGGAAAGCCTAGCAAACACTTCCGCTCCGACAACTTCCGGTGGATTTTTGATCGTCAGACTGGTTTCTTTCTTATCATAACTCTCCTGAATCGCATTTACAATATGACTCTCGGAGGATGCGTTGTTCTTCGTTGCCGCATTCACCTTTACGGTTCTTTTTCTAGGTGCGAAACTTTGCGCACTCACTGTAGTTGTCGGTTTACTATCCGGTTTCAAAGACGGAGTTGTTCCTGCAGTGTTGTCATTTGGTGCAATAGGTTCTTGAGAAGTCTTGGTTCGAATTGCAAAAAGATATCCAGCATCATTCGTGTAGTAAATTGTTCCGTCCGAGCTAATAATAACTTTACTCATGGAATATTGTATATGTTTCGGTGTATAAATCTTTTTCAACGTAATTTTATTGTTAGCAGTAACTTTCGCCATGTAAAGATTTCCTTCTGGACCATTTTCTGTAAAGTAGACGCAAACATTATCATAAGCTGTTGATACCGTTGGAGTATTAAATGGATTTTCTCCTTTCTCCTGTGCCAGAAGCGTCAGATTCATATCGTAAACCGCCAAGAACCCTGCGCCCCAGACGCCACCGGTAATGTATACCTTTCCTCCTGTAACTACTGGAGAGGCATTGCTGCTATTAGGCAAATCCGCTTCTTCTGCAACAGTAATCTTTCCACTTTCTGATAATAACAACTTGTATATCTTCTTATTCTGAGTTGTTGTCCAAATATAGCCATCTGCATATACCAAGGAACATCTTATCTTTCCTGATAACTGGCATTTTGAAAGTTCTTCTCCTGTCTTTGCATTTCTTACTGATACAATCCCTCCATCTCCGCCAATCACAACCATATCTTTGATTGTCACCGCTCCGGAACCGTAATAGCTTTGATCCTTTTCTCCTGTTATCCAAAGAGGCTTAACCACTTCGTATTCATCATCTATATTGGGATCTAGTGTATCATAAACCGCATATCCACCGTAATCAACCTGATTCGAATATCCGACATATAATTTCCCATTATCATAGTGCATTGCTCCGTATACACCCCAATAACTTCCTAATGATGCTGGATTTTCTATTAAATACATAGATTTGAGCGTTGTTGCATTGAAGCATTGTACATCTCCGTTCCCAAGCGGAACAAAAATCATTCCACCACCATAAATAATATTACTGTAATAACCAATCTGAGAATGCAGCTTCGTGGACGCTTTTACTTCTCCGGTCTTTGCATCCAACATCTCAATCTTATGGTTTCGGACTGCATAAATGTGGTTATTTACAAGAATCGGTGTCCCTGCATACACACTTCCCAAGCTATCCGGTGCGTTGGAAAAACTTTCCCATAGAAGCTCTGTCTTATTTGTCGGCGCTTTAGAATCCACTACCGCATTGTTATTCTTATCGCCAAGGTGCTGTCCCCAGGTGATGTCCGGAAGATCCGGAAGCGGGGTGCCGGCGGTGCCGCGCTTGACATGGAGTGTAACGGTACCCTGTACATTCCCCATGGTATTCAGTGTTACATTTTGTGGCGTTAACTCCTCTCCGCTTTCACTTTTTAACCACGTTTCAACCGAAAAGCTTCCATCATTAGGTGGGAAAACAAGTTTATTACCTTCTTTTCCAGATTTTTCACGTCTTATAACGTTTAGAAATGCAACATCTGATTCTTCTTCGCCTGCAATTCCGCTAATCGTAAGTTTATCTACTTCCTCTTTAACATAAATAGTGTAGGAATCAATGCTCTTATCATAGACCAATGTTCCGTGATCCACTTTTAACTCTTTAAAAAGTGCTTTCCCTACAACTGTTATTGAAAACTCTTTCGTATCTGATACTTTTCCCCTGTTGATCGTAGCAATCAAAGTCACCTTTTTGTCTGCTCCAACCGGACGCTTTACAGTTCCATCTTTCTTAACGCAATTCTCATCTGAACTCTCCCATGTAATGCTTGTTCCGCTTTTTCCCTCTGTCGGAAGCACTAAGTTCTCTTTAACACTGTCAGCACCCACAATAATAAGCTCATCCTTATCTGATTGTACCGCTTCTTCATCCGTCAAAGCCTGTACCTCGCTCACTATTACTTTTGCATACGGACGGTTTAAGTCATGCTGTGTACCGTCCGTCTTTTTTTCTGCTGTCAGCAAGTATGTTCCTGCTTTATTGATTGTAACAGCTACCTGACCTTTACTGTCTGTCTTACTTTTAACTTCATAATCACCGGATTCTAAAGTGTTACCATTTATATCTTGGACTAAAATGTCGGCTCCTTCACAGAACGTTTCACCAGAACCCATTCCATCGTTGGACTTTAATGTAACTATAAATGTCTGACCGGTGCTTGTATTAAGATTTTCCTCTGTAAAATAAGCATATACGGAATTATAATGATGCCAGCTATAGAGAACCACCTGATCTCCTGACTGCAATGGATAGGTTCCCTGCAAATATCCCCATTCAGTACTTGGATCAATCGGACAACCATTATTAACCGAAAACATCATAAAGGCGCCTTCCGAAGTTGCACCAAGGAAATTATTAACATTTCCCTCTGACGTTGCGTCAATCTGCTGCGCTGGGTCCATTCCATGTTGCTTACAATATTCTGCCAACATATGTAACGGTGTATAATACCCCGGGTCCTTTACCTCACCAAGACCATAAGACTCTAACGTTTGATAGGTATCCGGCAGCGTAACACTTGTCGGATACAATACACTTTTTCCATAACCATCTACGCGAAGTGTTGCTGTGAGTCCAACACCTGTCTTCGCCTTGTTTTCTTCACTTTCCCCTGCGCCCGCTGCTTCCATTTTATCCTCATCACTTGCAGCTTTCGCCTTCTCTTCTTTTTTTACAGCAGACTGATCAGATGCATTTTTGTCAGAAGATGCCTCTTCGTCTTCCTTCGCAGCTGTGGTACCATCCGATTTTTCTGCGTCGGTATTTCCCTCCGCTTTCTGTCCAGCCTCTGTTGATTCTGCGCTCCCCGGAACACTGCCTTGCTCACCGGAACCTACACTCTCTTCAGACTCCACAATCTGTTCTTTCGTTGTCTCGCTTCCTGCTGCTTCTGTCCCCGCCGCTTCTTCTGCGCGCACGCTGGACACGCTTCCTGTGAGAAGCAAAAGAACGAGAAACAGACTTAGCATTCTTGTTTTGACTGTTTTCTTCTTTTTCATTCCTGTCTCCTTTTCTACTTTTGGAGAGTAATAACGTACAAAAAGGACAGCACTTCGGCTGTCCTTCATACACAAATAAGTTTCCATCCTTCGATCGAAACATCCTGTCTTGTTTGTGTACCATCTTATCCTCACCGAAAGATTTTACCTCTTATCCTATTGGCAGGTCTCCTGACTTAGGAATCATACCTACTTGCCGCCTTCCCACCGAATCATTTTCCGGCAGTGGTCTCTGGCTTTCGTCCTCCATTACAGTAGAGTGAGCTGTTGCGGATTCTCACCGCATTCCCTTTTCATTCAGCGCAAACTGAAACCAATATTCATTTTTATAGTATCTATTTTCCATGATACTGTCAATAAAAATATTTCTATAACAATATCTATGAAATCTATTCTTTGTCTAAAATACATCTTGCTACACAGAGACCATTTGCAGATGCCTGCTGAAGTCCACGTGTGATAGACGCTCCGTCACCCATCGTGCGAAGTCCTTTGATGCTTGTCTCGAATTCTTTATTTACTACAACTTTATTAGAATAGAATTTAACCTCTACACCGTAGAGCAATGTCTCATCTGAAGCAATTCCCGGCGTCACCTTATCAAGTGCCTGAATCATTTCATCAATTGCCACCATGATACGATGTGGGAACACAAGTGACAGATCACCCGGAACGGCATCCTTCAA
>FR892670.1:91261-91636 GCA_000433535.1 Dorea sp. CAG:317 | reverse complement strand
AGACGCTCTTCTGTCGTACGTCTTCCTCTGCGGAAATCACCGTAACGCTGCAATAATATTTTTCCGTCACAAAGCATATTTCCAAGCTGTGCTATGTGTTTTCCATATTCGATCGGAGACTTAAATGGCTCTGTGAAGTTCTTTGATACTAAGAGCGCAAAGTTCGTGTTTTTCGTCTTCATATCTTTGGACTTGTATGCATGACCATTTACCACTGCAAGACCATCATCATAATACTCTGTAGCTACTTCTCCGGATGGATTTGTACAGAATACACGCACCTTATCATCAAAGGTAGGTGTGTAGTAGACAAGCTTCGCTTCGTACAGCTTCTCATTTAACTCTTTCATGATCTCGTCTCGAACTTCTACACGC
>FR892670.1:21245-91148 GCA_000433535.1 Dorea sp. CAG:317 | reverse complement strand
ACCGGCTACAATCTCCGGTGCATAGAATTCCTCTCCCTGATCTGTGACAACTCCTTTTGCAACACCATCTTCAATGATGATATTTTTTACCATTGTCATAAATTTGATCTCTACGCCATTTTCGATCAAATGCTCTTGAAGTCTTGTATAAATTTTATATCCTTCTTCTGTTCCAAGATGGCGAATCGGACACTCGATAAGCTTCAGGTTGGCACGGATTGCCTTTGTACGAATATTTTCAATGGCAGCAGTGTCCTCAATACCGTACACTTTCTCATCAGCGCCGAATTTCAGATAAATATTGTCTGCCTCATTGATAAGCTCCGTTGCCTTCTCATAACCGAGAATCTCCGGCAATGTTCCTCCCACGTCAGGGGACAGGGATAATTTTCCATCTGAAAATGCTCCTGCTCCTGCAAATCCTGTCGTAATAGAACATGGCTGGCATCCTACACATACCTTCGTCTTTCTCTTCGGACACTGACGTTTCTCAATGGAACGCCCTTTTTCAATCATCAGGACTTTCATATCCGGTTTCTGTCTGATCAGCTCATACGCGCAGAAAATACCGGACGGTCCTGCACCGATAATAATCACATCATACTGTTTCATACTTTACTTCTCCTTTTATACTTATAAAGTTACTTTTTATTTTTACTCACCTTGTCTAGCATACCATCCGGTCATAGAAAACACAAGGTAAATCAATTGGCAGAAAAATGGAATAAGGACGGAGATTTCATAAAAACCTCCGCCCTTGTTTTCATTAATGATGGAACAAACGAAGTCCCGTAAAGGACATTACCATATTGTATTTATTACATGTCTCAATCACATTGTCATCTCTTACAGAACCACCCGGCTGAGCTACATATTTTACACCGCTTCTGTGCGCGCGCTCAATATTGTCGCCAAATGGGAAGAATGCGTCTGAGCCAAGACTTACGTCTGTTAATTTATCCAGCCACTCTCTCTTTGCTTCTCTTGTAAATACCTCCGGCTTCTCTTTGAAGATATGTTCCCATGCTCCGTCTGCAAGCACATCCATATAATCTTCTCCGATGTAGAGATCAATTGCATTATCTCTGTCTGCACGACGGATTCCATCTACAAATGGAAGGTTCATAACCTGTGGAGATTGTCTCAGCCACCAGTTATCTGCTTTCGTACCTGCCAAACGTGTACAGTGGATTCTGGACTGCTGTCCTGCACCGATTCCGATTGCCTGTCCGTCTTTCACGAAGCACACGGAATTGGACTGTGTGTATTTTAATGTAATCATAGAAATTGCAAGATCGATCTTTGCCTGCTCTGTCAGTTCTTTGTTCTCTGTCACAATATTTGCAAAGAATTCATCATCAATCTTCAATTCATTTCTGCCCTGCTCAAATGTGATACCGAATACTTCTTTTCTCTCCAGCTTTCTTGGAACATAGTCCGGATCAATCTCGATCACATTATAATTACCGTTTTTCTTTGCCTTCAAGATCTCCAATGCTTCCGGTTCATATCCCGGTGCGATAACTCCGTCAGAAACTTCTCTTTTGATCAGTCTTGCAGTATCTACATCACACACATCAGATAAAGAAATGAAATCACCAAAAGAGGACATTCTGTCTGCACCTCTCGCTCTTGCATAAGCGCTTGCCAATGGGGACAATTCTCCGAGATCATCCACCCAGTAAATCTTCGCCAGTGTTTCGTCCAGTGGAAGTCCGACTGCCGCTCCTGCCGGAGATACGTGCTTAAAAGAAGTTGCCGCCGGAAGTCCGGTTGCTTTCTTAAGTTCGCTAACCAGCTGCCAGCCGTTAAATGCATCAAGGAAATTAATATATCCAGGTCTTCCATTTAACACTTTGATAGGAAGTTCTTCTCCTGTCTCCATATAGATTCTGGATGGTTTCTGATTTGGGTTACAACCATACTTCAACTCTAATTCTTTCATGATCCATTCTCCTTACTGATTCTTATTTATTCTTGTTGATGATCTTTGTCTCATAAGCGCCGCTTGCAATATCAATATATCGCACGAAAAGAGATACCTTATTATCTTCATTCAAACTATTCCACAAAGTAGATACAAATTCATCCATATCGTTCGGAATTGCGATTAGTTTCGGTTCTCCTTCGAAACTCGGAAGCGGATTACCATCACATTTGTATGTGTGGATAAAATGTCCCTCGCCTGCCGCCGGATTCTCATATGCAAATGTATATCTGTGGCAGCTGTCCGGATTGCCATTGTTGCTCTTCAAAATTGACATTGCATAATTATAAGTTCCATTTTCAATGTGCATGATACCAGAGATTCTTGGTGTATAGTTAGGCTCATCCGGCTCAAACTTTCTGCTCCTTAATGACTGTTCAAATGTCATCTGCTTGTCCATACCTTCATAGATAGTATCTGTCTGGTCTCCGTTTGTCACAATTGTCTTATTGCCGAGCACACGCACCGGTGCGTAAATGATCAGGCTTGGATCTGTCAATTTCGCAGGATCAAATGCCTGTGTACGAATGCCTTCTCCTTCTTCTACAAAGACACGGTTACGGCTGTTTTCACTTCTGCCCATAATAAAATAAGCAGTTACAGCCTTACTTCCGTCTGCACTCCTGCCTATAATGATTCCGCGTCCCGGATATGAGTTTTCTTTCAGTTCTCTCTCAATTGATAACATTTCCATTGAATCTGTCTCCTTTTCATTGGTTTTTATTACCTATTACCTGTCCATTCATTATATATAAAAAACATCTATTTTTCCAGTAATATTTCGAAGTTCTTCTATTTCTCTTGAAAATGTTAATTATGTTTAAATAAATATTAAAAATTTGTTACATTTTTGGTGATTTTGAATCTTGTACAGAAATACGGAAAAGCGTAGAATATATGGCGTTAAAAATTGTTTTCTGTATTTTATTAAGAATTTTATTTAAAAAGAAAGAGGATTGATTATGTCAAACCAGACGAAGCAGCGTGATTATCTGTTCGACAATTATAAAGCTTTCCTGATTCTTCTTGTAGTCATCGGACATTTTATTGAACCTGCTTATAATAACAACACTTTACTCTACACACTCAAATGGTTGATTTTCTCGTTCCACATGCCGGCATTTATTTTTATTTCCGGTTACTTTTCTAAACGGGAGCTTCCATTCCTTATTCTGGTTCGCAAGCTTTTAGTTCCATATGTAATTTATGAGCTGTGTTATTATTTTATGTATACAGAGCTTCTTCACAAAGATACCAGCTTATATTTGCTGCGGCCGAAATTTTCACTCTGGTACATAATGGCACTCTTTATCTGGCGTGTGATTACCCCTTATGTCAAACGGATTCCGCATTACATGCTGCTATCTGTTATCGCCGGACTTCTGATCGGATGTTCGGATATGCCGAATAATTTCCTGAGCATTCCAAGAGTTTTGGTCTTTTATCCATTCTTCCTTGCGGGAATGAATTTTGACCGGGTGCTTGTCTCCAAGCTTCGCACTCCTGTGAAAAAGGCCATTGCCGCCATTTCCTTTGCTGCTTTTACAGCATTTCTGGCACTGGCACCGGCGATTCGTTCTTATTCGGTAAAAATATTTTACGGAAGATACAACTACGATTTTCTCGGACAGACATTTGCAGAGGGAATGACAATCCGACTTCTCTGCTACGGTATTGGTTTCTTCCTTACCTATGCGCTGATCTGCTTAGTTCCTGAAAAGAAAAACCGGCTTTCTTACATGGGTGAACGTACAATGGCAATTTATCTCTGTCATGGGCTTACATACTCTTATATAAAAAGCGCAACCGATTGGCTTCAGAATGTAAATACAATTGCGGAATCTCTGCTATTGCTCACAGCTTGTATTGTCTTAAGCTTCGCATTTTCTATTCCGCAGCTCACTACATTTACCAACCAATTGGCAAACATTCATCTTCCGAAGGTCACTCTGCCGAAAAAACGGGTTCCAAAAGCAAGACAGCCTGTCATTTCGAATCATCTTCTAAAGGTACTTTACGGAGTGAAAATATAATAACAATCCGCCATCAGATTGATTCTGATGACGGATTATTTTTATTTTACCGCTTCACCCGGTTTAACAATTCTTTTCACCCATTCCTGCCGGATTTCCCAGATATTTCCACATACATTAAAGATGGTCCATTTATCAATACGAAATGCACGTTTCCAGCTCTCTCGAATTCGCGCTTCTTCCTCCGGATACATTCCTTTATATCGTCCTTGAAAAAACTCAAATCCATTGGAAACTCCGATGTCTTTCAAATGCTGTTTATACGCCTTCTCATCCTCTTCATCATCCGGAAGATAAATGCGGTTCAGCACGTAGTCCCATTTTACATCATCAAAATACATAACCTTGTCTTCCGGCACTTCCAATATGTAGACTACTGTTCCTTCAATCGGCTTCAAACAATTATCCGGGCTTATAGAGCACCAAATCGGAGCATGGACATCCTCAGGCTTTGGCACACGCTTTGCCGCCTCTTTCGTAAACCAATCGTAGCTCTCCATAAAGAGCGGCGCAATGTCTCCGAAATGCATCTCCACATAAGTGCGGTGATTGATAATGCGACCGTCACGCTC
This sequence comes from Dorea sp. CAG:317, assembly GCA_000433535.1. Taxonomy (GTDB): domain Bacteria; phylum Bacillota; class Clostridia; order Lachnospirales; family Lachnospiraceae; genus Dorea_D. Next base: position 86,556 of record FR892670.1, on the reverse strand, counting down.
AAGCTGACGTAAAGTTTTATCATTTTGACGGGTATATAAAGTAACTGTTTTCACTGCCATATTGAACTCTCCTGATAACTATTTTTCTGTTGACAAACATTACAATAGATTATAAAATTATTTACATAAAGAGATGGGTTTTCACCGTACAGTTTTTACTCAGGCGGGCTGCTCGTCTCTTTTTTTACTGCCAATAAATCATATAAATATTTCTTACCATCTTTATCATGACGCACTAGCATTCTTGCAAAAAAGATATTATACCGACAAATCTCATTACTTTTATCGTCATATACCGGAAGCGCAAATCTCACATCATACCGATACCATCCATATTGAGCATCTTTAACATGTTTTTGTTTTGTATTCTCAGAGTATTCTTTGTTAGTAGCAATTCGGATTAATTCTGGTATCCCCTGGACAGCATTGGCCTTCGCTTTTGACACCGCACCTTTTAAAGCAAGCCTGCTTTTAGAGCTTACATACTCATCCGGAAAACTACTGGAAATAAACACCTTTTCAGAAGTTTCCTCTATTTCATAAAACTCACCGATATATTCCTTAAGATATTCCTCAACCTCTTTCCACTCTTCCCTCTTTTTTCCTTTAAACCGAATATCATTGATAAGAACTATCTTTTTCCCATCTGGCGCACAAATAATGTTTACATTTCTGTCCATATGTCTTTACTGGATTCATTAAAAACATAAACTCCTCTTATGTATAAGGATAACAAATTTTTCACTTCATCGCAATAAATTCTCCTTAATCCAAAACCGTCTTTCTATAAGTTTCCCGCTCTTCTTCCGGCACAAGACTTCCACCGGTCGCCCACACGATATGTGCTGCTTCTTTCATCTTATGGGACAGTTGATTTTCCTCAATATATTTTCTCGTTTCCTCATAGTTCAACAGGTTTACCGGACCTGCAAATGATGCACATGCGCTTGGCTCTATGAAAATATGTTCCGTATCAAGAAGCGCCCGCATATATTCATACAGCCATTTATCTTCTACTGTAAATTCACCGCTCAATATTGGCTCCATAACTTTTCCTACGAAACCGGAAGGTCTCCCTACCGCAAGTCCGTCTGCATGGGTAAGCCCTGTAAGTCCAACGTCTTGTACGCAGATCTGATTATGAAGTTCTGTCGCCATGCCCAGTACCATGCACGGTGCTTGCGTTGGTTCTACAAAAAATACATGGACATGATCTCCCCACACGGTCTTCAAGCCAAAGGTTACTCCTCCCGGTGCTCCTCCCACACCGCACGGAATATAAACGAACAACGGATGTTCTGCATCCACTTTAATTTTCAGTTCTTCGATCTGTTTTTTCAGTCTTCGCGCTGCGACCGCATAACCCATAAATAAATCTTTTGAATTTTCATCATCTACAAAATAGCTTTTCAGGTTAGCGTCTGACTCTTTTCGCCCGTTTTCTACTGCCTTACTATAATCTCCGTCATATTCTATCACGGTCACCCCATGGCTTCGGAGTAAATCTTTTTTCCACTGCTTTGCATCCGCCGACATATGTACAATAGCACGATAGCCTACTGCCGCGCTTGCGATACCGATACTAAGCCCTAGATTTCCCGTGGAACCAACCTGCATAGTATATTGGCTGAAAAATTCCCTGCATTCTTCCGATGCCAGTTTTGCATAGTCATCATCTATTGTAATCAATCCTTCGCGCAACGCCAATTCTTCCGTGTGCTTTAGCACTTCATAGATTCCGCCTCTCGCTTTCACAGAACCTGCAACCGCTAGATGACTGTCCTGTTTAAGAAGCAGATTTCCCTCTATTCCTTCTCCGTATGCATCATTCAAAAAATGCTGCATTTCCGGTATCGGCGTCAGGGGAGATTCAATGATTCCCTGCCGCTCCTCTGTTTCTGGAAAACATTTCCTGATAAACGGAGCAAACCTGTTCAACCGTTCTTCTGCTTCATCAATATCCTTGACAGAAACTTCAAGCTCTCCCTTTGCTTCCTCCCACAAGAGACGCTTTGGATTCACCCAGCCTAGTTCTGCCCCTTCTGAAAGCTTCTTTACAACAGAATTTGTCAGATATGTTTGATTTAACATGTGCAGCCGCTCCTTTCCGATTTTTCTTTATCCCATCGGCATACCAACCATACATTAAGTATACTTTACGATTTCATTTCTTTCAATGTTACCGGATAGTTTTTCTTTCTAAATTTATAACTATATAACTGTACAAAAAAAGAGGCTTTACCTTGCCTCTTTTTCCTGTTTCTTTCTTCATCAATTTCAAATTATATCTCGTTCCGTCTTATTTGGCTTCCAGCGCTTCCACAATCTTCTCTGCTGCCAATCTAATATTTTCTTCTCTGGTCGCTAGATTCACCCGAATAAAGGTACCGTATGCTTCTCCGCCAAACCATGAGCCATAATCTACTGCAAGCCCACAATCTTTCTGGATGACGGATTCTATCTCATCTGCACTTACATATGCTCCGAGATCGATCCACATAAGATATGTCCCTTCTAATTTGGGAATCCAAACTTTTGGAAGCTTTTCTTCTAAAATGGATTTCATAAGGTGATAATTCTCTTCAATAATATTCAGCACCTCGTCAAGCCATTTACGACCGCCTTCATAAGCACTTTGAACTGCTATATACCCGAAGGCATTTCCTCCTGTGATGCGAAGTCTTGTCAGATAATCGTCATATCTCTTTCTTAAACTTTCATTCGGAATCACTACGATTGAGTTCTGACATCCAGCCAGATTAAATGTCTTGGTAGCGGCAGTAAGTGTCACCATGATCTCGTCATAATTGCCGGTCGCTGCTGCAGTCACTTTCTGATACCCATCCATGATAATATCTTGATGAATCTCATCTGCAATGACATAGACACCGTATTTCTTACAGATATCAAGAACCTTTACGATTTCATCCCGCTTCCACACACGCCCAACCGGATTGTGCGGAGTACAGAAAATAAATAACTTCACATTCTGTTCTTTTATCTTCCGTTCGAAATCCTCATAGTCTAATTCATAATGATCTTCCAGACGCATAAGCGGGCTCTCTACCAGCGTGCGGTTATTATTGACAACTGCATCTTTAAATGGATAATAAACCGGAGGTGTAATAAGTACACCGTCTCGCTCATTTGTCAATATGTGGATCAGCCAGTTAAATGCCGGAACAACTCCCGGCGCAAAACGTATCCACTCTTTTTTCACATCATAATCGTGATAAGTCTTTTCCCAGTTTATAAATGCCTCATAATAACGATTGGGTATCTGATAATAACCAAACACACCAAAATCTACATATTCTTTTAAAGCTTGTTTTACACAGGACGGCGCTTCAAAATCCATATCCGCAACCCATAGGGGAAGTAGATGCTCATCTCCGAATTTTTCTTCACATCCATCCCACTTATTACAGTCTGTGCCGAGTCTGTCTTTGTAAATCACCTGACTCATGATCTTTCATCCCTTACTTTCTTTATTTCTCCAGATATTTTTCTTTTAATTCATCTACCTTGGCAGTATATGCATCATTTTGTTTTTCAGCCATTAACTGCTGATAGATCTGACCTCTCACCTCATCAAAAGATGCGGTAGATGATTCATTTTTCTTCTCAACTTTGATCAGATGATGACCGAACTGTGTCTTCACAGGTCCAACTATCTTCCCAATCTCGGCATCAAATGCAGCATCTTCAAATTCTTTTACCATCTGTCCTCTTCCGAATTCACCAAGATCTCCACCCTTTGCCTTAGACGGACAGGTAGAAAATTCCTGTGCAGCATCTTCAAATGTTTTTGCTCCGCTTTCAATCTGCGCAAGAATATCTTTGCACTGTTCTTCCTGCTCTACTAAGATATGCTTTGCAGATACAGTTGCGCCCTTTTCAAATTTCTTCTGATTTGCTTCATAATAATCTTTCAGTTCTTCTTCTGATACCTGCACTTTCTTAAGTGTATCACGCATAGCAAGCTGCGCAAGAATGTCTCTCTTAGCGCTCTCTAATATTTTTGCATACTCTTCACTCTCATCAAGCTTTTCATCTTCTCCAAGCTGCGCGAACATGTGAAGCGCGATCAACTGATCTAAATACTGCTCACGGTACTGAGGATTCATTGCATATGCCTGCTGCTCTCTCGGAATTCCTTGCAGATACGCATGAAATTCTGCCTCTGTAATCTCTCTTCCTGCTACTTTTGCCAATACTTTATCACTCATGTTTCTATCTCCTTTTTTTCACTGTAATATCTTCATTATAGAGAGTCTGTCATGGTTTGTAAAGCGCAAGAAAAGGCGGGAGCATTTCTCCCCTTATTAGAGAAATGCTCCCGTCTCTTCATTTTTAATTCTCTACAATATAATATGGAAATTAATCCACACCCTCTGTCTCAATGATAAACTTCGTACTTCCTGCCATATCTTCTTTAATTCCCGCAAATGACTTGTAATTTCTTCCAAGTGTCATCATGGCGTCAATTCTGGAAGTTACATTTTCTATGTCTCCACTGAATACATCTGCAATCTTATCAATACCGGATGTCTTAAATTCTGCCATCCCGTCTGCTAACGTCTTATTTCCATCCGCCAATGTTCCGGCTCCATCTGCAAGTGTATCTGCTCCGGTCTTTAATGCTCCGGCTCCTTTTGCCACTTCGCCTGCTCCGGTTGCTGCTGAGGATGCCCCGGCTGCCAACTGACCAACACCGGCTGCCAGCTGATTTCCGCCTTCTTTCAATTTTGATGTGCCTGCAACTAAAAGACTGCTTTTATCATTCAATGTGGAAGTTCCTGATGCCAATGCAGAAGTACCATCTGCCAAATCTTTCGCTCCGGCTGCCAACTGGCTGTTTCCTTTTTTCAAATCTTCGACTCCGCCTTGTACTGTTTTCGTACCTTCATAGAGTGCCCCCACATTCTTTTGAAGCCCTGCTGCATAAGTACTTGCTGTACCTACCGCGGTCTTCGCCGCTTTGATTGCCTCCGTTGGATCTACACTGGCTTTCTCAGATGTAACTTTTGCCTCTGCGCTGATGTGATCGTTCACAGCTGTACGAATAGAAGCGGCACAAGCCTCTCTATTTTCTTCCGTTACAATTCCGGCATTGATCATCTGGTTTACTGCGGTCTCCACTGCCTGGTCTTTTCCGTTTATTGTTGCTTGTGCCTGCACTGTTCCTTGACTTCCTGCCATATCTTTCATCAATGCTGCGAGGTTATCAATAGCAGTCGAGGTTGCTCCAATTGCCTGCACTGTACCATTTGCCAGATTATTTGCACCGGGATTTTCCTCAGTACCATTACCCTCGAATCCGCTTTTCAAAGTACCGACACCTGTAGCAAGGTCTCCTATTCCTGTCTGTGCGGTCTCAAGACCCTTTTTCAAACCTTCTGCTCCGGCAGACACTTTACTGCTGCCATCCGAAAGAGCACTGACGCCTCCGGTATAATCATTCACGCCTGTTGCAAGGTCACTGACACCTTTCGTTAAATCACCACTTTTACTGTTCAATGTATTTACACCGTCCGCCAGTGTTTTCACACCAGTTGCAAGAGCGCTGGTTCCGTCTGCCAATGTTCCGGCTCCGGTCGCCAGTGTATTAGAGCCATCTGCGAGGGCACTGCTTCCGTCTGCTGCTTTTGCTGACCCATCTGTCAACTGTTCTGCTGCATTTTCCAGTTCACCCACCGAATCAGACAGATCGTCAAAACTATCAATCTCATCCAGACCAAACTGCTCTAATACATCAGAGGATGCCACGGTCATTGTCGGTCCTACGGATGCATTTTTCACATCTGCCGTAATAGTAAAACTGTCCGGAATATCAATGTCAATATCCTTCCCTTCCAGATTGAGATTTTCTTCCATTCCCGGGAATCCTAACCCTACTACAATATTTTTGTCACCGTCTGATACGATTTTTCCATGATCGATCGTCACATTTGTATACTCATCATTTGGCAGCATCATAGCTGTCACCATTGCAAATGGTGTATACATTTCTACAGACTCTCCTGACACGTCAACGGTCTCCTTGGACTGGTTTGTGTATTGAACCTTCATTTCCAATTTCCCGTCTTTGCCCTTCAAATCTTTGGCTTCTACTTTTTTCCCATCTAATGTGTAAGTAATTTCTACGTCTACCGGAAGCTCTTTATCCGTTGTTCCCTGATAATAGATATCTTTTCCTTCGGATTTCCAGCTTACACTTCCTTCACTGTCTGTCGTATAAGTCTCGTCACCTTTCACATTTTCCACATTCTGAAGCTCGGTCACATCCTCGGTCTTTCCGTTGTTTGGATTTTTCAGCCATTCTGTAACTGTTGTCTCATTTACTTTTCCGGATGCATCTGCTTTCACATAGACCGACTCGTCTTTGTAAAGGCTTCCGTCTTCTTCCACGGTACTGTCACCAAGTGCCTGCTCTGCCGTTTCCTCAAGCTTCTGTATATTGACTTCCTGCGCGTGTGCCTTGATGGAATCCTCATATGCACAGGTTCCGATAAGCCCTGCTCCTACAACCACTGCCATAGAACTTGCCAACATTTGTCTTACTTTTCTATTCTTCATGATATGACGCCTCCTATTTTACTTCTGCCTTCTGTGGCAGGAAATTTTTACTTGTTTTTACAATTACTTTATCAAAGATCATAAACATCGATGGAAGAATAAATACAACTACAAGCATACTGATCAATGCGCCTCGTGCCATCAAGATACATAAAGAACTGATCATATCAATGTCAGAATAAAGTCCGACACCAATAGTCGCTCCGAAGAAACTGAATGCACTGACAATGATTGACTGTGCCGACGCTTTGTGCGCTGTCGTAATTGCATCATATTTTCCGGCTCCATGATTTCTCTCCCGTTTATATCTCGTTGTCATCAAGATCGCATAGTCAACCGTCGCTCCAAGCTGAATCGTTCCGATAACGATAGATGCTACAAACGGAAGTGTTGACCCTGTATAATATGGAATTCCCATATTTACAAAAATGGCAAACTCAATCACACCTACCAGAATGATCGGTATCGTCGGTGACTTAAAGAGAATCAGTATAATAAGGAAAATGATTCCGATAGATACTGCACTGACTGTCTTAAAGTCTTTATCCGTAATATTGATCAGGTCTTTTGTAAGCGGAGCCTCGCCTACCAACATGGCGCCCTTATCATACCGGTCTAAAATCTTATTAATTTCACCCACCTGACGGTTAACCTTATCTGACGCTACTTTATAAGTCGAGTTGATCAGGATCATTTGATACTGGTCGCTTTGAAGCATCTCCGTAACAGAATCCGGAATCATACTTTTCGGGACACCCGGGCCAACCAATTTATCAAGACCAAGCGCCCACTTCACTCCGTCAACCTCTTCAATCTTCTTGAGCATCTCGCCTGTATCTTTTGCCGAAAGTGATCGATCTACTAAAAGCATGTGTGTTGTGTTCATATCATAATCATCTTTCAGTTTTTCATTTGCAATAATACTCGGCAGCTCCTTCGGAAGTGTTGCATCCAGATTGTAATATACATCCACATGACTGTTTCCATAAATTGCCGGAACCATAAGAATCAGGAAAATGGCAACATACCATCCGTATTTCTTTGTCACTTTATCAGAGATTCTTCCGATATCCGGAAGCAGCGGTTTGTGCTTTGTCTTTTCAATCCATTTATCACAGCACAGGATCATAGATGGCAGAATCGTCACACAGGCGATCACACCGAAGATAACTCCTTTCGCCATGACAATACCGATATCTTTACCCAGTGTAAAGCTCATAAAGCACAAGGCGATAAATCCGGCAACGGTTGTGATGGAACTTCCTACAACCGAAGAAAATGTCTGAGAGATGGCATGCGCCATGGCGCGCTTCTTATCTCCGTCATATCGCACCTGCTGTTCCTGATAGCTGTGCATCAGGAAAATCGAGTAGTCCATGGTCACTCCAAGCTGAAGTACCGCTGAAAGCGCCTTCGTCACATAAGAGATCTCGCCAAGGAAGATATTGCTTCCCAAATTGTAGACGATTGCCATTCCGATACTGAACAAAAATAAAATCGGCACAAATGCAGACTCCATTGTCACTGCTAAAACCAGTGTAGATAACAGTACCGCGATCAACACATAGATGGGCGTCTCCTTTTCAGACAGTTCCTTCGTATCTTCTACGACTGTGGACATTCCGCTTAAGAAACATTGCTTCCCGGAAATATGCCGAATCTCTTTGACCGCGTCCAGCGTCTCATCCGCAGAAGTTGTATCGTCAAAGAAAATCGCCATCATAGTTCCTTTGTCCGAATTAAACACTTCATAGATATCTTTTGGAAGCATACTCTTCGGTACAGAAATATCTGCGATAGAGTCATACCAAAGTACATTTTTCACATGATCTACTTGCTCAATCTTACTTTTTAATGCTGCAACATCTTTATCCTCCATGCCATCCACCATAAACATGGAGAATGCACCTATGTCAAAATCTTCCAGCATAATGTCCTGCCCCTGCATCGTTTCTATATCCTTCGGCAGATAAGTCAGAACATCATAATTCACTCTGGTATGGAAATACCCAAACACAGATGGAATCAAAAGCAGGATACTGGCAATCAGTATCGCTACCCGGTGTTTTACCACTTGCTTTCCAAACTTAACCATAATCATAGCCCCTTCTCTTTTATGACCGTTAGTCATTTATTACTGTATGCACTATAACACAGAAAATGACCTTTAGTCAATATATTTTTGACCAAAAGTCATTTTTCTTCTTTTTTCTATTGCAAAATTAAGAAAGCTCTGCTTATAATAGAGATAAGGAGTGTGGGAAAATCATGGGAAAAATTGATGAAAACAAAAGAAAAAAGAAAGAAGCTCTGTTTAATACAGCATATGAGCTTTTTACAACCAAAGGAATCACATCTACCACGATTTCTGATATTGTAGAAAAAGCCGAAGTTGCGAAGGGCACTTTCTATTTGTATTTTACAAATAAATATGATATTAAAAATAAACTGGTCGTTCATAAAACGCAGGAGCTCTTTGACGCTGCCGGAGCCGCACTTGAAAAGAAGCAGATTCACGGACTGGAAGATCAGATGATCTTTCTCATTGACCATTTGATCAACCATCTCAAAGATGACCGTGCGCTTTTAACCTTCATTTCCAAAAATTTAGTCATGGGCGCGCTTCGTTCTGCACTGCTGACCGGAGAAAATTCAGACCGGGAAATCTATAATCACTTTCTGGAACTGGTTGCCGCAGATGACTATGAATACAAAGATGTGGACGTAATGCTTTTTACAATCGTGGAATTAGCAGGCTCTGCCGGCTATAACTCGATGATGTATGAAGAGCCGATTCCTATTGATGATTACAAGCCATTCCTCTATCGGACCGTACGCTTAATTATAAAAAGCCATCGGGCAGACGCAAAAATGGAGCTTAAAATATAAGCTCCATTTTTGTTCCTTTATTTACTTCACTGTCAACATCAATCTTAGCTCCATGCATGAGAGCACCGTGTTTTACGATGGACAGCCCCAGTCCTGTACCTCCGGTAGCTTTTGAATGGCTCTTATCTACTCGATAAAAGCGTTCAAATATCCGTTCCTGTTCTTCTTTCGGTATCCCAATTCCGGTATCTCGGACAATGATCTTGATTCCCTGAAGTGTATTTCCTACCCAGACACTGACCAGTCCGCCTTCTTTGTTATATTTGATGGCATTTTCAATCATATTATATAACATCTCATCCAACACCTGGCGGACGCCAAGGTAATGCACAGGCTCGCCAGTCACTTCCACGCGAACATTCCTTTTTTCTGCCTGCGGCGCAAGTCTGCTGCAGATTTCCCGCGTAAGCATATAGAAATCTACTTCTTCCTTTTCTAATTCCACTGCACCCTCATCCAGTTTGGAAAGCTTCATAATATCTTCCACAAGCGTGATCAGGCGGCTGGCTTCATTATAAATGCGCTCAGAAAAGGTCTTCATATCTTCGGGACGCACCAGACCGTCTTTCATAATCTCTGCATACCCCGAAATCGAAGTGAGCGGCGTCTTTAATTCATGCGAGACATTCGCCGAAAATTCCTTTCGCATATTTGCGACAGCATCCTTTTCGCGATTCTGTTTATCTATACTCTGTAATAATGGCGTCAATTCCTCATACATATCATTTTCCATCGGTTCTGCAAGATTCAAATGATTGATCGGGTAAATTAATTTGGCAGTCTGCCATTTTGCAAGAAGCAAGGCAAATATCACCATACAGCATGCAACCACTCCCATCATCGGAAGAATGCTCATCGCTGTACTGAACACAGTTTCCATATTTTTTGATACACGGAGCACTGTGCCGTTATCCAGCCTTACTGCATAATAAAACATATCCTGATCCAGTGTCTCCGACCGGCGGACATCCTGACCGCTTCCGCTTTTCAGCGCTTCTTGTATCTCCGGCCGATCCAGATGATTTTCCAGATGCTCTTCCTGTTTGCCGGAATCATAGAGCACCTCACCGGACGCGTCGATCAGTGTCACTCTCGTATTTTCGCGAACTGCATCCATATCTTCCAGATAAGATACCCCCGAAATACACACTGCTGCTTCGATGTAATCTGCCTCCTGCTGAATCTCATTCTTTAAAATCTCCATCGTCTGATAATAGACAACGAAGATCATTGTTCCATATGTCAAAATCAGAGAGGTCAATACGACAAGAATCATACTGTTTTGTATTTTTTTCTTAAGTTTCATAGCATGCTCCTATTCTCTCATCCGATAACCAACGCCCCGGACAGTCTCGATCCTCTCTCCGCAAGTTCCAAGCTTCTGCCGGAGGGTACGCACATGCACATCTACTGTTCTTGTCTCTCCGTCAAAATCGTATCCCCAAATATCTTCCAGCAGACAATCTCTTGTCATAACGATATTCGGATTCTTCATCAGACGCTTTAACAGCTCATATTCCTTAAGCGTAAGATTTACCACTTCTCCTGCCGCGGTCACTTCATGCTTCTTCGTATCAAGCTCCAGCTCGCCGGCTTTCATGATATCCTGTGTCTCCTGTCCGCTTTTTGACGTTCTCCGAAGCACCGCTTTGATCCGGGACACCAGTTCCATCATGCCAAATGGCTTCGCCACATAATCATCCGCTCCCAGATCCAGCCCTTTCACTTTATCGTATTCCGCGCCTTTGGCTGTCACCATGATTACAGGAATCTCTCTTGTTTTTGCTGAATTTTTTAATTTTTTCAGCAGCGATAAACCGTCTTCTCCCGGCAGCATAATATCCATCAGTACAAGCTCCGGTGTCTCCAGTGCCAGTGCTTCTAAAAAACTTCTCCCGTCCTCAAAGCCTCTTGCTTTAAATCCCGTTGTTTCAAGCGTATATACGACTAATTCTCGAATGTTGCTGTCATCTTCTACACAAAATATCATAAGTCTCTCCTTACATTTTTTTCGGCATGTGATTGCCTATACTTGACTCTCTTTGTGAATTCCGGTAATCGAGAACTCCACCCATTCTGCGATATTGGTTGCATGATCGCCGATTCGTTCCAGATACTTTGCAACCATAATAAGATCAATCGTCTCTCTTCCGGCATCCCCTTTATTCTGTGCGATAAATGCAATAAGATCTCTTTTATTTTCCTCGAAGAGCTCATCTACTGCATCATCCGCCTCCATTACATTTCTGGAAAGTTCCAGATCCTTCTTAACATAAGCAGTCACACTGTCCCTCACCATTTTTGCCACTGCCTCTGACATTTTCCCAATCTTCGGAATCTCTGCTCCTTCGGATTTCTTCTCGGAAATGATGATCTCCGCAATGTCAGATGCTTGATCACCGATTCGTTCCATATCTGTAATCATTTTAAGTGCCGCCGAAATCTGCCTAAGATCTCTGGCTACCGGTTGTTGCTGAAGAAGGAGCTTCAGACACAGACGCTCGATATCCTTTTCCATCTGATCGATTTCTTCATCGGCGCTGATTACTTCTTTTGCCTCTTCCATACTTCCGTGTTGAAGCGCTTCGGTTGCACGATTAATGGCAATCTCACATAATTCTCCCATGTGGATCAACTGCTCATTGAGATAATCCAACTGCATATCAAATTTATTACGCATAGTTTAACCAAACCTCCCTGTAATATAGTCTTCTGTCCGTTTATCTGCCGGTATCGAGAACAATTTCTCCGTATCGTTATATTCAATGACTTCTCCTAACAGGAAAAAGGCGGTATTGTCGGACACTCTCACTGCCTGCTGCATATTATGTGTCACCATAACGATAGTATAATCTTTTTTCAGTTCCATCGCAAGGTCTTCAATCTTAGAGGTGGAGATCGGGTCCAACGCTGAAGTCGGCTCATCCATCAGAAGCACTTCCGGCTGTACTGCCAAAGCTCTGGCAATGCAAAGTCTCTGCTGCTGCCCGCCGGACATTCCAAGCGCGCTCTTTTTCAATCGGTCTTTACATTCTTCCCATATTGCCGCATCTCTTAGCGATTTTTCCACAATATCATCCAGTTTTGACTTGGAATGAATTCCGTGAGTTCTTGGTCCAAATGCAATATTGTCGTAGATACTCATAGGAAATGGATTCGGCTTCTGGAATACCATTCCTACTCTTTTGCGGAGCAGATTGACATCCATGTCCTTAAAAATATCTTTTCCATCTAAACGAAGATTTCCTTCGATCCTGCACCCTTCTACCAGATCATTCATCCGATTGATAGATTTTAATAATGTGGATTTTCCACAGCCGGATGGTCCGATAAATGCAGTAATTTTATTTTCTTCTATCTCAAGATTTACATTTTTCAATGCATGAAAATCTCCGTAATAGAGATTCATGTCTTTGATACTGATCTTGCTCATTTTTTTATCCTCTCTTATATGCGATAATCTATCTCTGTACTGTACATCCATCTGTCTGCTACTTGTGTATATCTGCCACTTGTCATATTCCTGCAGCTGAATTTCCTATGCTCTGGTCAACCTCTTCGCAAGGAAACCAGATAAAGTATTGATTCCGACTACAAGGACAAGTAAAATAACCGCTGTGGCGTACGCCTGATCCATATAGAGACCTTCGCTTGCCAGATTATACATATGGACTGCCAGTGTTCTTCCGGAGCTCATCACATTTTTCGGAATATCCGCATAGGTTCCCGCCGTGTAAATAAGCGCTGCCGTCTCACCGACGATGCGTCCCACTGCAAGAATCACACCCGCTAAGATTCCCGGTATGGCAGACGGAAGAACAATTCGAAAAACTGTTCTTAATTTCCCCGCTCCCAATCCGAAGCTTCCTTCTCTGTAAGAGTCCGGCACTGCCTTTATTGCTTCTTCTGTACTGCGCATAATCAGCGGCAGTACCATGATCGACAGTGTAAATGCTCCTGCCAGAATCGAAAATCCCCATCCGCAGGTTGACACAAAGAACAACATTCCGAACAATCCATATACAATAGAAGGAATTCCCTGCAAGGTCTCCGTGGTAAGCCGTATCACTTCTACAAATTTATTTCCCCGTCCTGCATATTCTACTAAGAAAATAGCTGAAAAGATTCCCAACGGAACTGCAATCAGCAGTGATAAAAGCGCCATGATCACGGTATTAATAAGCGCCGGCATCAAAGATGCATTTTCCGAAGTATAAGTAAGAGAAAATAAAGATGGTGTTAAATATGGAACTCCATGAAGCAGCACATAGGCGATTAGAAAGAACAATACCGCAAATGTGATCACTGCTGCCAAAAGCACCAAAAGCATTACAAAAAAAGAAAATGGTGTGCGCCTATAAGATTTTAGTTTTTGTCTCAAAGTCACTTGATTGTTACTCATGGCTGACCCTCCTCTTTAACAGTGCTACACAAAAATTGATAAGAAGGATAAACACAAACAATACAACGCCCGTGGCAATCAACGCTTCTCGGTGAAGTCCGGTTGCGTATCCCATCTCAATGACAACATTTGCGGTTAAAGTACGGACGCCCCGGAAGATTCCTGCAGGCATTCTCGCCTGATTTCCTGCAACCATGATCACTGCCATCGTCTCTCCAATGGCGCGCCCAACTCCCAGAACTATTGCTGCGATCACACCGGATTTTGCTGCCGGAATTACTACGCGGAAGATTGCTCTTTCATGCGTTGCCCCAAGCGCAACTGCTCCTTCATAGTAATGCGGAGGCACTGCACGGATGGAAGATTCTGTAAGACCGATAATGGTTGGAAGAATCATCATTCCAAGAAGAAGAGACGCTGTCAAAATACTGCTTCCGTTTCCGCCGAATCCTAAATCTCTTCCGATCGTACGGATAAGCGGTACAATTACCACGAGACCGAAGAAGCCATACACAACCGATGGAATTCCGGCTAACAATTCTGTCGCTGCTTTCAGAGGTTTATATATTTTCTTCGGACAATAATATGCCATAAATACTGCAGTTAAGATTCCTATCGGGACGCCAAAGATAATGGCTCCCGCGGTTACATATAAACTTCCTACAATCATAGGAAGAATTCCAAATATCTCATTTTTCGGCTTCCACATCTTCCCACTTAAGAAGTTGCCAAAACCAATCTCCTTCATGGCAGGGATTCCATTTGCAAAAAGAAAGATACAAATGAGAGCTACCGCCAGCACCGAAGCGCAGGCGGCAATGAAGAACACTCCCTGCATGAATTTTTCCGTCCATGCTTTACTTTTCATATTACTCTACGACCTCATCCCATGTGAGAGCCTCACCTGTGTAGATTGCTTTTACCTGATCACCGGAAAGCTCATCTGTTGTATTTGCCTTATTTACAATGACAGCAATGCCATCTGTTGCGATCACCTGACTGTCAAGCTCTGCTGCCTCCTCGTCTTTCAGTTCACGGGATGCCATTCCGATATCATAGCTTCCATCAATTGCAGAGGTCATACCTGTAGTAGAATCTGTTGTCTGAAGTTCAATCTCAGCATTTGCATTTACCGCTTTGTACGCTTCAATTAATTTCTCCATAACCGGAGAGATGGAAGAAGAACCGCCAACTACCACCTTACCGGATGGATTGCTTCCGGAGAATGCAGCTGCACTGTCATCACCAATGTAACCATTCTCTGCTACAACTTCCTGTCCTTCTTTGCTCATAATAAAATTGATGAAATCTTTTGCAACTTCATTATCTAACCCTTTCTTCGTTGCAATGTTAAATGGTCTTGAAACTTTGTAAGAGTCATTTTTGATATTCTCTGCTGTTGCTTCTGCACCGTCAATCTTCACAGCCTTCACACTGTCATCCAGAGAACCGAGAGATACATAACCAATCGCATATTCATCGCCTGCAACGGTTGTTAACATAACAGAAGTGCTGTTTGTAATCTGTGCTTCCTCTGTTGTCATATCAACCTTCTCATCTCCCTGCTTTTCCTCTACTCCGAAAAGCTCAATGAACGCGCCTCTTGTACCGGAACCATCTTCTCTTGATACGATTGTAATGTCCATAGAAGAATCCCAGTCGCTGCCCGCTTCCGCCTTGGCATCTTCTCCCTTACTTTCTTCATTGGATTTCCCACATCCGACTGCCAGTGTTCCAATCATAGCTGCCATAGATAAAACTGCAATAAACTTTTTCATTTTCATACGTTGTAATCTCCTTTAATTTACGATTTCATTTTCTTGTGTTGTTTTTCTTCACAATGACTATCATAAAGACGTAATGTAAAATGTGAAATCGGAAGAATGTAAAATGTATGTTAAATAGGGACGTAGCATTTTGCAAAAATGCTACGTCCCTATTTAACATATGACCTGTCCTAAATTAGCTTTAGACCTGTCCTTTTTTGAAATTATTTTAAATTCTGAATTTCTTCTGTATAGAGATCTGTAATTTTCACTGTTTTCGTTGTTTCTTTGAACTCCACTTCCAACGTTTCTTTGCCGCTTGGCTCTTTTATTCCCTGATCTGCACCTATATAGATATATTCGTAATATGCGTTGTTAGTGATTCGTTTATCCTTCTCAAATGGACGAAGTCGCCGTTCAACAAGAGTAATATGAGGCTTCTCATTTTCTTCTTTCACCATCGCCTCCAGATAAACGCCTTCCTTTTGTGGCTGAAAGCCAATTCGAACCACAGAATCTATTTTTTCACACGTGATCTTCACATCTTCACTGTTCGGCTGAACGCCCGTTCCGTAATATCCCTCATATGCTCCCAGAGCAATGCCGATTGCTACAATGCAAAATAGTACAGTGCCTGCCACCATTTGCTTCGTCACACGTTTCAGCTTTCTTAGCGGTTCCACATCCTTCTTTATTTCTTCTTTTCTTCGCTCCACATACTTGGCTGATACTATCTCCTTTTTCATAGCCTCAAGATAATCCCTGCACTCTTTGCATTTTTCCAAATGTTCCTCAACCGCTTCATTGCTTTCTTTACTTGTCAGTCCATCAATATAACTCGGAAATAAATCTCTGATAATCTCACATTTCATTCTTTTCCCCACCTTTCAGTAATTTCTGCTTTGCACGATAATAAGTAACTCTTGCCCAATTCTCATTTTTTCCGAACAGCTCTGCGATTTCTTTAAATGAAAATGCACCTGTCACTCGCAACAACACGATTTCCTTAGAAATCTCGTCTAAAACATGTACTTTGCGAAACAATTCCATTTTCTCTTCTTTCACCAACAACTGTTCTTCCACGGGCTTTTCCAAAGACTCCATATCCGCGGTCAGTTCACTGGTACCTTTTCTTTTTCTGCGTTCCATCTCCCGATACCAGAGATGCTTGGCAATCTGGCACAGCCATGTAGACACTTTGCAGCTTCCATCATACCGATCCACCGAACGCACCGCCTGATAAAAAGTCTCCTGCGTCAGTTCCTCTGCCAATTCTTCTTCATAACAAAGTGATAAAAGGAACTTATAAACCATAACCGCATATTCTCTGTATGCCGCGTCCATATCAAACATGTCTTCACCTCTCTTTACCTATATATCCGCTAAAAACAGATTATGTTACAAAATTAATAAGGGAAAATTTGTTTAATTTGGGACACCTTAAAATACAAAAAAGGACACCCCAAAAACCAATTTAGGACGTAGCCTTTTTGCAAAAGGCTACGTCCTAAATTACAACCGCTTTTCAAAATTTCCATCTACGGAACATCCCTCTGTGAAAATCATAAATGCATTCGGATCTATGCTGTGTACAATTTGTTTGATCTGTGTCACTTCATATTTTGAAATCATTACCAACAGGATATATGCGGTCTTGTTCGTATAGGCGCCCGCCCCATCCCAATTGGTTACTCCACGTCCCATCTGATCCATGATTGCCTTCGAGATTCCAAGTTTTTTTGTAAATATCATAACACTTGTGTTGATATTCTGTATATGCACTCGATCAATCGCCATTGACAGTACAGTTGTGTAAATGAATGAGTACGCTACAATTTCAATATTGAATAAGAAGAGGCAGATCAAATACACAAATATATTCATCAGGATATTGATTTTCCCCACACTGACATTGGGATATTTTTTTGAGCAGCATACTCCGATAATATCCTGCCCGCCTCCGGAGCTTCTTCCACGGAGCACAAGCCCAACTCCTGTTCCGGCGATCAGACCGCCTATAATACATGCAGTCAGGGTATCTCCGATAATTGGTGTCTCCGGAATTGGAACAAGGACAAGAAATACACTCTGAATTGTTACTGTAAGCAGTGTTTTCACCGCAAAATCTTTTCCCATGATCCGAAGTCCCATATAGAACAACGGAATATTGAGCACCCAGTAAATGATACCGGCAAGATCAAAATTGCCCGGAACCGGAATGTGCATAAAATCCACAATCCCCGTTCTCATCAACTGGGCAATACCCATAAACCCTCCATTATAAAGTCCAAGCGGAACAATAATCAGGTTTACACCAATTGCAAACATCAGACTCCCGACGGTTGCCGTCAGCATCTGAACCATCAATTCTTTTTTCTTTCCCATGCTGCCGCTCATTCTACATCCCTCTTCTTTTTTTATTTTTATTAATCGTAAAATGGACTTAATGAAATATTATACAATACCCATTTCCCATCTTTCATAATATATGTCAACGTATTTGCTGTCTGTCCATCCCGCTCATTGTGATACGAATTTCCCGACCAGTATGTTGTATTATAACTATAGTAGTAATTTCCTTTGAGCGTAACCTGAGCCAATGTGGTACCGTCTTCCTGGTTTATTTCTACATTCGCCTCTCCATTGGTAAACTGATACTTATTAATCTTTTCTGAATCACCGGAACTTCCGCCGAATTCATAATCTCTGACACTCTCAAATTCATCGATAACTGCATCTTTGTTCGTACCGTCTACATTTTGCAGAAGATCTACTTGACTGAACAGTTTGCGATTCACCAGTGCATTCATAATAATTTTCCAGTCTTCCATTCCCTGCTTTGCCAGCTCTTCCACTACTTTCTCATTGTAGTCCGTCTGTACGATCGCAGGATCTCCTTCTGTCCATGACACAAGCTGTCCGGTTTTTTCCACATCTTTTCCGCTGATTTCTACATAATGCTCTGCTCCAAATACTGCATCCAATGTATAAGTGTCCATACCGTCAATTTTTTTACCCGGTGTCAGGCTGTCAGATACATTTATCTTATCTACAATCACATCTGCTCCCTTCGGAACCGCAATGCTGTATTTTTGAACTAATTTTGTACCATAATCTTTGTAATCGCCCTGATCCATCTGAACTTTCCAGAATAACCCTTTTCTCTTCAGCTTCAGATTGATCTTTTCCGAATCAGACCCCTTCGTATAACGCACCCGGATTGACTGACTGGTGAAGCCCCCGGACCGCTTCTGAACACTTGTCACATCCACATCTGCGATTTCAATGTCTTCCGGCTCCTGGATTTTCTTCGCTGTTATAAATGCTTCTTTACTCATAAAATCATCATGATCTTTGAGATAAATCGTATCGTACAAATCAGCGTAGTTTCTCTCCATCATCGCTTCTACATGTTTTTCAGCCACACTTTTAGCTCCAAATTGAACATTGTAGATTACGAAAAACAAAATCACACTTAAAACTGCCACACAGATTTCAATCAGCAATAATTTTTCTTTTCCATCTAAAGGTTGTCTTTCTTTTTTCACCGGAGCTGAAAGAGGAGCTCCGTTCCCTTGAGGACTCTTTAGTGATGTACCACAATTTTCACAAAATAATGCATCATCTTTATTTTTACTTCCACATTCCGGACAAAACATCTCTTTCACCTCCTACTCGTATTTTTTAATCATTTCTATATTTGCACGCTCCGCGTCATTTAAACGGGACTCCATATTTGCATCAAATTCTTCCGGCGCCACAGTTCCTGAGTACCAGCTTTTACCTTCAAAATATGTTTTCAGATCAGCACTGTTGAAAATTCTACCATGCCGCGCCAATATTTCATTTCGTGCCAGCCTAAGATCAGCTTTGGACAGACCGGACACATCTGCATCCGTCAAATACTCCTTATCACTGTTCGGGAAAATATACTCTCCGGCTGCCGCATTTGCCGTTGTGCCATCTTCCGCCTTCTTATTCTCAGCGGTTGCAGGATCACTGCCCGGTGTCCATGTCACATCTTCCTTAAATGCTGTTACATAGATATCCTTCTCTCCTTCGGCATTGGCACGCATCTTCGCCCTTGCCTGATCGATCTCGTCCTGACTTACCTGGGATTTTACTTTTCCGCCAAAGCCCAGCCCTTTAATTCCAAGAAACACACTTCCTGCAAGTGCTAAGATAATAACGATTGCCAATACAATAACCGGAACTGAAGAATTCGTTTTTTCCGTCTGTTTCTTTTCTGTTTTCATATCCCTGTCTTCCTTCCTGCATGCTTAATTATAATTCCTTACCAAAACATAGATATCGGAATTACCCATTCCCCATCCATCTTCACAACCGGAATATCCTCTTCCGCAGATTCTTCTTCCCCATCAATCACTGCTGTCATTTCTACTTCCAGGATATACGCTGCTGTCACATCTTTTAATTCCGCTGCACTTAAGTCATACTCATCAGATAAAATAACTGTCATTTCATCTTTTTTCAGTTTTTCTTTGTCAACAATCTCAAGCTTTACATCGTATCCCGGGAAAAGATCACTCAAATCATCCGGAAGAACATTTACGATTCCTTCGACTCCATTCGGAAATGCTTTTGCAAAAGTCTTAATGTCACCTTCATTGATTCCCTTCTCCATATACTTAATCGGTTTTTCGTAACCTTTCGTTCCAAATATTCCAAATAGTATAAGCGACAATACGACTACAACCGCTGCAAGCGCTGCGATGATCGGCCACGCAAACGGTTTTTTTGCGGCTGAAGCACCTGAATATATATTCTGTGTATTCGCTGTTCCCTGTTGATAGTTCCCCTGTGCATTCCCTTGCACATTCCCCGGTGTCTCTGATGGCGCTGCGCTTCTCTGTGCTCCTGCCTGCGGTACAGGTGCTCCGCATTTCACACAAAACTTGCTCCCCTCTACTAATCCAGCTCCACATTTTCCACAAAACTTTGCCATACTCTTTTTCCTCCACACTTAGCTCTTAGTCTCTTTTTGTTCCACACTCTGTACAGAATAAGGAATCTTCCTCCAAAATTGCCCCGCAATTTTTACATTTAGGAACAACCGGCTCCTGTACCGGCTGCTGCATCGGTTCCTCCTGTTTTGCTTCAGTACCTGCCTGCGGATTATTCGCCGCCACAGCCGCAATATTTGTTCCACACTCTACACAGAATGCAGAATCTGCCGCATTAACGAAACCACAAGACGGACATTTCTTTCCATTTACCGGCCCGTTGGATACCGGCGCTGCTTTTTGAAGCGGACTTCCGCAACTGATACAAAACTTGGCGTCTGGATGATTGCTAAAGCCACACTGCTGACAGACATTTCCCGCTGTCAACGCCTGCACCATCTGCTGAAGCTGTTGATTTTCTTTCTGAAGCCTTAAAATCTCTCTAAACAATTCTCCATACTCGCTTTCCGCATCCTGCAGATGGTTTTTCACACACTGTACTCCGACTTGGTACGTTAGTTTTTCTAGCATACGCTCATTCGATTTTATCTGGTTATTGAGCTTTACACTCTCCGTTGCTGACTTAGCTTTCTGAGATACTCCCTGACCTGCGACCGAAATCGAATCTTTCATTTTTTCAAATAATGCCATTTTTTTATCCTCCTCTTACTCCTTAGACGTTTTTTTATATAAAAAAGTTTTATAAAATATAAAAAAATTTACATATGAATTAAAAATAACAAATACAAATTGTACTATCGCTCTAATTTTACTATATATTCGCCTACTTTTCAACTATGACGCCTTTATTCGAATATTGTTTTTTATTGTCAAAACTGATAAAATAAGGGCAATAAAATTACCACTTTTAAAGGAGTGAGATACTATGTTTTGTAGAAATTGTGGCGCTCAGATTGCGGATCATGTCAAATTCTGTCCTGCCTGTGGGCATCCATTGATATCGGAATTGCATCTGCCAGCGAATCTGTCAGACTGATCGACGCCGATGATGGAATTTTCTTTATCATCGTCATTGTGACAGTCGCTGTTATTAATCTATTCAAACTGAACATCGTAACGATTCTCGGCTCCTGTATCGGCCTGTTTTTCCTCTACCTCGAACTGGCTGACATCAAAGATCAATTAGGCGCCTTCGAATCACTGGTCACTTACGGAGCAGGACGCACCCTTCTTATTCTCGGCATTATCCTAATGCTTGCCGGTTCCGTAACAGCACTTATTTTAAATCTCCGGGCAAAAAAAGCCGCCGGATTTTAATTTTGGACACCCCAAAATGCAATTTAGGACGTAGCCTTTTGCAAAAAGGCTACGTCCTAAATTATAATATCTTCGATAAAAATTCTTGTAATCTTGGATCTTTTGGATGCTCGAAGAATTCTTTCGGGTCTCCTTGTTCTTTGATCTGTCCTTCATCCATGAAGATCACTCTTGTTGCCACTTCTTTGGCAAATCCCATTTCGTGTGTTACGACTACCATGGTCATTCCGTCCTGTGCTAATCGTTTCATCAATTCCAGAACTTCGCCTACCATTTCCGGATCAAGCGCTGATGTTGGCTCGTCGAACAACATAACTTCCGGGTTCATTGCCAGAGAACGCACAATTGCGATACGCTGTTTCTGTCCGCCTGACAGCTGGGACGGATATGCTTTTGCTTTTGCTTCCAGTCCTACCAGTTCCAGCAATTCCATTGCGCGTTTTTCTGCCTCTTCTTTTGACTTGCCAAGAAGCTTGATTGGCGCCATTGTAATGTTATCTAAAATAGTTTTGTGTGGAAACAGATTAAAATGCTGGAAGACCATTCCCATTTTCTGCCGGTGTTTATTTATATCCACCTTTTTATCTGTAATGTCCACGCCTTCAAAATAGACATGTCCCCGGTCCGGCTCTTCTAATAAATTTAAAGACCGCAGAAATGTTGATTTTCCTGATCCCGACGGGCCTACGATAACAACAACCTCGCCTTCTTTTATTTCCTCTGACACGCCGTTAATGGCATGCAGTTCTCCAAAGATCTTATGTAAATCCTCTACTCTGATCAAAGTATTTCCCTGATTAGTGGTCACTGTTTCTCAGCCTCCTTTCCAGCATATTTACAAGCTTTGTAAATATCAATACCATAGCCAGGTAAATAAGGGCAACGGCAATCAACGGCATAAATGCATCATAAGTACGGCTTCTGATAATATCACCTGCTTTTGTCAGATCCTGCAGTGCAATATATCCTGCAACAGATGTCTCTTTTAATAACACGATAAACTCATTACCAAGCGCCGGAAGCACGTTTTTAAATGCCTGCGGCATAATGATATAGCGCATGGTCTGCACATAATTGAATCCGAGGCTTCGTCCGGCTTCAAACTGACCTCCGTCAATGGACATAATACCGGAACGGAAGATTTCCGCCACATATGCGCCGGAGTTGAAACCAAATGCCATGATGGCAACCGGTATTTTATCAATATTTACATTTCCGAAAATAACGAAATAAATAATCAATAACTGTACAACTACCGGTGTTCCACGGATTACCGTCAGATAAATCTGACACAAAATATTTAAGATCTTAAGTTTTCCGGTCTTATCATATGTCGAGCGGACTGTTGCCACCAGAAAACCAATCACAATACCGATCAGTACCGCAAAAAATGTGACAAGCAGCGTCACCTTTAATCCATCTACGATATACATCCAGCGGTCGTCTTTTATAAAATTAAGATAAAACCTGTCTTGCAGCGACTGTAACATAATCTACATCCTTCTCTTTTTTATTTTTATTCTCAAACATGGAATGTGCCAAAGCACATTCCATATTATCTCATTCCTTATTCCTTTGTATCAATTCCTCTTATTCTGCCGGAATATACTTTAACATAATCTCGTTTAATTTACCGGATTCTTCTAATTTTGCAAGCGCATCATTAATCTTTTCCATCAGCTCTTTGTTGTCTTTTGCAATTGCAATTGCATATTCTTCTTCTGTAAGAGGCTCATCAAGAATCTTAAGTCCTTCTGCTTCTTTTACAAATTCTTTTGCTGTGTGGCTGTCGATAACAACTGCATCAATCTTGCCCTGTGTCAGCGCCTGAACTGCTTCGAATCCTTTGCTGTACTGCTCTACTTTAGCATCTTTTACATTTTCACTTGAATATGTATCACCTGTTGTTCCAAGCTGAACACCGATAGACTTTCCTTCCAGATCTGCAGGTCCTGCAATTGCGCTGTCTTCTTTCACAATGATTACCTGACTTGCATCTGCATAAGTATCAGAGAAGTTAACACTTTCCAAACGATCCGGATCAACAGTCATTCCTGCTACACCGATATCTGCTTTTCCACTGGACACTGCCGGAATTACAGAGTCAAATGCCATATCTTCTACTTCCAGTTTCATTCCGAGTTCTTCTGCGATTGCTGTAGCAATCTCTACATCGATACCTACGATTTCATCGTTTTCATAATATTCATATGGTGGAAACTCAGCATTTGTAGCCATCGTCAATGTATCGTCTTCTTTTCCTCCACATGCTGCTAATGATAAGGCACATACTCCTACTAATAATAAGCTCACTAATTTTTTCATAACTTCTACCTCCTATATATCTCTTACCGATTTTTATTTTCTCTTGTATAAAAATTCAAGTATGAATCATATTCTAGCACGTTTTTTGTAAAAATCAAGTGTTTTTATGCAAAAAATTATTATTTTTTGAAATTTTATGCAATCCCATGCTTTTTCTTACATTTTTATACATTTTCTATACAAGATTTACGCAAGAACCATCTGTACAAGAGATACGACAACAATCAATCCACCTAATACGATACGATAATATCCGAATACTTTAAAATCGTTCTTCTTAATATAGCTCATGAGGAACTTGATCGCGAAAATCGATACTGCAAAAGAGACCACACAACCAAGCATAAGATATCCGAATTCTCCTGCCGTAAATGCAAAGCCGAATTTAATCAGCTTTAATAAGCTTGCTCCAAACATCACCGGAATTGCCAAAAAAAATGTAAACTCTGCCGCAATTTCTCTGGACACGCCGATGATCAGAGCTCCCACAATAGTTGCACCGGATCTGGATGTACCCGGAATCAATGCCAACATCTGGAAAAATCCAATCCACAGAAGCATAGACATAGACAAATCTGCAATTTTATTTACGGATGGTCTGCGTCCGGCATTGCGGTTCTCAATCACGATAAACAGAACACCGTAGACGATCAGCATCACAGCCACCGGAAATGGCTTGTAAAATATTTTATCAAGAATATCATTAAACAGCAGCCCGACAATCGCAGCCGGAACCGATGCGATAGCTACTTTAATCCACATCTGCCATGTAAGAAGCTTCTGCTTCTTTGTCTTCTTCGGCGAAAACGGATTCAGCTTATGAAAATACAAGACAACTACCGCCATGATCGCTCCAAGCTGAATTACTACATTGAACATTTCCATAAATTCATCGCTAAGTCCCGGCGCCAACAGATCTCCAACCAGAATAAGATGACCGGTACTGCTCACCGGAAGCCACTCGGTAATTCCTTCAACAATTCCAAGAATGATTACTTTTAATGCATCTAACATGTTATTCTCCCTTCTTTAACACATAAGTTTCTATAAACTTCGCAGCGCCTTCCTCGTCATTTGTCTTCTCGGTAATCCTGTCCGCTGCATGCTTCACTTCTTCTATTCCATTTTTCATAGCAACACCTGTACCCGCCTTTTCAAGCAGCGTAATATCGTTATTGCCATCTCCGAACGCCATTGTCTCCTCCGGCGCAATGCCGAGATATTGTGCAAGCCACAACAATGCATTTCCTTTATCCACTCCGGCTGCATTTACCTCGATATTATTATGGAGCGCTCCGGTAATTGTAACTCCCTCCAGCTTCCTGATTTCATCAAGCGCCGCTTCCCGCTCTCCAAGATCGGCAAATACTCCCTGCACTTTATCCACTTCCCGGCTCTCCTTCCGGAATTTATCCATCAGATTCTCCACCGGCTGTCTGGTCGAACGGACATATTCTGCCATTGGTCCTTCTTCAAAGAAATGGTCGATCTGCTCAAGCTTTTCTCGCTCTGCATATCCTGTGCCATCATAATAAATTTCACGAAGAGAGTCATAGTTTCCCAAAATGTCTAAAATCTTTTCTGCCGTCTCTACGCTTACCAGCTGTTCCTTTAAAACAGCTGCATTCTTAAGATCCAGAATTCTTGCCCCGTTCGCAGTGATCGCATAGCGAAGTCCGGTAAGCCCTGTCACCTCTTCGGGAAGTCCACACAAGGGACGTCCGGTGATCGGAAGAATTACAATTCCTTCTTCCACAGCCCTTTTTAATATCTGTACTGTATACTCTCCAAGTTCCTTTTGATCCGTCAGAAGTGTTCCGTCCAGATCGAACCCTATCATTTTTATCTTATGCTTCATAAACGACCAGTTCCTTTCTGTCCTTCGAAAACAGGAATAATGACTGACTGATTGCATCTGTTCCTGCATGGTAACCGTTTACCGCATCTTCTTTTAATTTTTTTACAGCTTCTTCGTTGGATGCCGGAACGAATAAGACCGTCTCTTTGGAAGGAACTGCAATGAGAAGATCGTCCTTCAGCTTATCTACACACACCTGCCAGATATGCTTGAAGCAAAGCGCGCTTGCTTCATGGATTCCATCCGCAATAATGCCAAAACCACCATACCATGTATTTCCGATTACAAATTCTACATCCCGCACCAGATTTTCGCACGCCGTATGATATAACGTTTCCGCATCGATCTCCGGCGGAAGCATATTGTCCTTCAAAATCTCGTAACTTTCTTCGCTTCTTTTTATGGCAAATATAATTTTAAGATCGCCGGCAAACGCAATGACCGGTGTGTCCTTTTCTGATATATTCTTACCATTTAACGCCTTGGAATCACGAAGTTCCTCTTTGACCCACGGATAAATACAATCTTTTATTTTTTCATATCTGTAATGTTCTTCTTCATACTTCTTCATATGCCTTATTCCTTTCCCGACACTTTTTTGTATTCTATGCAAAATATTACTTCAAACATAATACTTCTATTCTAGCAAAGATTGCCTTATAAAGCAATTTATTGTAAGATTATTATAGATTTATTCAGCAGATGCTGAGAAAGAAAAAAAGAAGAGAAAGGTTTATTTTCTATGAGTATTTTAACAGTTGAACATCTCTCCCACGGTTTTGGAGACCGTGCCATTTTTCAGGACGTATCTTTCCGCATGTTGAAGGGGGAACACATCGGTCTTGTCGGTGCAAACGGCGAAGGAAAGTCCACATTTTTTAACATTATTACAGGAGCCCAGCGTCCTGATGAAGGAAAAATTGAATGGGCAAAAAATATAAATATCGGATACCTTGACCAACACACTGTTCTGGAAAAAGGCTTGTCGATCCGTGATGTATTAAAATCTGCATTTGCTGATCTCTTTGAAATGGAAATTCGCATGAACACCATATGTGAACAGCTCTGTGATGCCGATGAAGACACTATGAATGCTCTGATGGAAGAATTAGGTGTCATTCAGGATACACTGACTCTGCGTGATTTTTACCTCATTGATTCCAAAGTCGATGAGATTGCGCGTGCTTTCGGACTTACCGATATCGGACTTGATAAGGATGTCACGGATTTAAGCGGCGGACAGCGCACCCGTATCCTACTCGGAAAGCTTCTTCTCCAGAAACCGGACATTCTTCTTCTGGACGAGCCTACAAACTATCTGGATGAAGAACATATCAGCTGGCTGAAACGCTACCTTACAGAATATGAGAACGCATTTGTTTTAATCTCTCACGACATTCCATTTTTAAATGATGTTGTAAATATTATTTACCATGTGGAAAATCAGGAGCTCACCCGTTATGTCGGAAATTATGATGATTTTCAGAAGGTCTACGAAGTAAAAAAAGCGCAGCTGGAAGCTGCCTATAAACGTCAGCAGCAGGAAATCAGCCAGCTCAAAGACTTTGTTGCCCGCAACAAAGCCCGCGTATCCACAAGAAATATGGCTATGTCCCGTCAGAAAAAGCTGGACAAAATGGATGTCATTGAGCTTGCCGCCGAACGTCCAAAGCCGGAATTTCATTTCCGTCAGGGACGGACTCCGGGAAAATATATTTTTGAAGTGAAGGATTTTGTCATCGGATATGAGGAACCTCTGTCCAGTCCGTTAAATTTTGCCATTGAACGAGGTTCCAAAATTGCATTTACCGGAGCAAACGGAATCGGAAAGACTACGCTGATCAAGAGTCTTCTCGGAATCGTACCGCCCTTATCCGGAAAATGCGAGACCGGCGAAAATATTCTGCCCGGATACTTTGAACAGGAAGGAGATTATCAGAATAAGACAACCTGTATCGAAGAAATCTGGCAGGAATTCCCATCCTTTAACCAGTATGAAGTACGTTCTGCACTTGCAAAATGCGGACTTACTACAAAGCATATTGAAAGTCAGGTTCGTGTTCTGAGCGGAGGTGAGCAGGCGAAGGTGCGTCTCTGCAAAATCATCAACCGGGAGACCAACGTTCTTTTGCTGGATGAGCCTACCAATCATCTGGATGCCGATGCAAAGGATGCTCTCAAAAAATCTTTGCAGGAATATCGCGGAACACTGCTTCTTATATGTCATGAGCCTGAATTTTATCAGGATGTAGTAAATGAAGTATGGGATTGTTCGAAATGGACAACAAGAATTGTGTAATTATGTAGAGAGACGTTGCTGTCTCTGATTTGTATGACAGGAAAGGGGGACTTGTCATGGATAAAAAGAACCAGATCACAGAAGGCGTTATCTGGAAGCAGTTACTTATTTTCTTCTTTCCCATTATGGTGGGAACCTTATTTCAACAATTGTACAATACGGTAGATGCGATCATCGTCGGACGCTTTGTCGGGAAGCAGGCTCTTGCAAGTGTAGGCGGATCTGCGGCAGTGCTGACAAACTTTGTCATTGGATTTTTCACCGGATTATCTGCGGGAGCCACTGTCATCATTTCCCAATTTTACGGGGCGAAAAACTTGAAACAATTGAGCAAAGGACTTCACACTGCATATGCCTTTTCTATCACAGTAAGTATTTTAATCTCCGTCATTGGCTGGTTTTCTACTCCTGTTCTTCTGCACCTTTTGAAGACACCTGCGGATGTCATACCGGATTCTATTCTGTATCTTAGAATCTACTTTTTAGGTATGATCTTTACCCTGACGTATAATATGGGTTCTTCGATCATGCGCGCGATTGGTGATTCCCGGCGACCGCTTATTTATCTTGTGATCTGCTGCGTTATTAATATAATACTTGATATTTTATTTGTCATTGTATTTCACATGGGTATTGCAGGGGCTGCCATTGCAACGGTGATCTCTCAGGGAGTCAGTGCCATACTTGTCACCCGCTCTTTGATGAAGTCCTACGGAATTCTAAAGCTTGAACTTCGAGCCATCCGTTTTCATGGAGCGCTTCTAAAATCCGAACTTAAGATCGGACTGCCCGGCGGCATTCAGTCCTTTGGCTACAGCATTTCCAATATTATCATTCAGGCAGTCATTAATAACTTCGGAACGGATACGGCTGCTGCATGGGCTGCCTACGGAAAACTTGACGCCATCTTCTGGACAGTCTGCGGATCATTCGGCATTGCGATTACTACATTTTCCGGTCAGAATTTCGGTGCAAGAAAATTCGACCGGGTAAAGAAAAGCGTGCGCGTTTGCCTTGCCATGGCGCTCACCGTATGTGGCAGTCTGATTGTATTTCTTATGATTTTCTGCCGCCCGCTGTATCATATTTTCACCACAGATCAAGCTGTAGTTGATATTGGCGTATATATGCTGCGACTGATCACACCGAGTTATGTCATCTTTATCTTCGTAGAAATATTCTCCGGTGCACTGCGCGGGATCGGAGATGTTTTAATTCCTTCTACGATCACCCTTGGCGGCGTACTCCTAGTGAGACTTACGTGGATATTATTTGTCACACCGATGACCGGCGAATTATCAACTCTGCTTTACAGCTACCCGCTGGCATGGGGTGCTACCGCACTTCTCTTGATCCCTTACTATTTCCACAGGCGGAAGCAGGCGCTTAAAGAATAGAAAAATACAATGGTGATATGGACATCTCTTATACCGATGATACCTTTACGGTGACGATTGTGATACAGGGGTAATTTGTTTCTTACAGCAATCTCCTGCGCCACTGGAACTGCTCCATGTCTACCTTCCCAGCCGCAAGTTTTACCCCTTCTTTTTCCAACAATGTTGCTTGAATATTGCAGCCACTTCCGTCCTTGCAGGAAAATAATTTTCCTTCCTTCGTTACTACCCGATGCCAAGGCACATCACTTCCGGGCGGGAGTGCATGAAGGGCATAGCCCACTACTCGCACCCACCTGCGATTTCCGGCAAGCTCTGCAACCTGTCCGTAAGACGCTACCTTTCCTTCCGGGATTCCACGAATCACATCATATATTTTCTCGTATGCATTTTTCTCTTTCATATTAATCATAATTCTCCTGCTACTCTGTAAACATTTTTCTGGCATTCGCCACTTCTTCTTTCGTACAGTGGTATTTCTTTGCCAGCTCTTCATCTGTAATATTTACACACCGCATCAATTCTTTACAGATTTTCGCAGCGAGCTGAAAGCCTTCAACTTTTCCTTCTTCTTTATAATCTTCGCATAACGCATCTAATGACCCACACATATCTACAACCTCCTTATTCTCCTTTTCTAATAGTTTCTCCATCTTTTTATTTAGGTTCATCATTTCCCGGATGGCAAGAAAATCATCCCAGCTGAGGCACCCAAAATATTCTCTATGTTCATTTACATAACTTTGTATTTCTTTTTTATATCTACTTCCCTTATATTTTATCATTCCGAATACCACTTGTAAATCTGTTTGAAATCCATCCAACCTCCCCAGTCTTCCGACATCCACCAGATTAATCGGGTAATTGGGGATAAATGCTTTTAATTATTTCTTACCGGCATGGCATAGTGGACTTTTTCTTGATTCTCGCACGCCAGAATCACCAGATCCATTTTCCCTTTCCAACGCATAATTACATCCCGATACCTGTGAAGTT
This sequence comes from Dorea sp. CAG:317, assembly GCA_000433535.1. Lineage (GTDB taxonomy): Bacteria > Bacillota > Clostridia > Lachnospirales > Lachnospiraceae > Dorea_D. The sequence goes on along the minus strand of FR892670.1, from coordinate 55,803 downwards.
CCTCCGCTCTCACCACCTGCCTTCCGTCAAACACTGTGCCATTGTAAAAGTCCGCAAAACGCTCCTTTACAGAAATCCAATTTTTCACCGCCGCATTACTTTTCCCCATGCAATTTCCTCACTTTCTCCTTTGTTATATTAATTTTTCTCTTTCTTGGATACGTCCACAGAATTTGTGGATAGACATTTGAATCTGTTCTAGAATTTGGAATCAGAATATTCCTCGATAAAATTCTAAGAACCAAAATATAAATGTAACTATATTATAGAGCTTCTTAGCCGCCTTGTAAATATGGGAAAAGTTCCAAAAATGCAAAAAAGGACACCCCGAAACGCAGTTTGGAACGTAGCAAAGTTGCACTTTGCTACGTCCCAAATTAACGTCCCAAATCAATCACCGCGTCAATACATACACAAAAAATACGAGATAGCACAGAAGGAAGATTGCTCCTTCGCCTTTTTTGATCTCCCGTTTGCTGAGTGCGCAGAGATAAACGATCAGGCTTGCCACGATTAAGATCAATGTGTCGTAGACTGCCGTGATATCAAGAGCGATTGGCTTGATGGTCGCAGATGCTCCGAGTATCAGCAGAATATTGAAAATATTCGATCCGACTACATTGCCCACTGCCAGATCATTTTCTCCTTTTCCGGCAGCAACCATAGATGTCACAAGCTCCGGCAGGGAAGTTCCGACTGCTACAATCGTAAGCCCGATAAATGTCTGACTTAATCCAAATGTCTCTGCAATACTGCAGGCGCTGTTCACAACAAGATCGCCGCCCCAGATGATTCCGGCAAGTCCGATGATAATATAAAGCGCGCTCTTTACCGGACTCATCACCTTATATTCCTCTTCATCTACCATCTCATCTCTGGAACGAAGCGCCGTTTTCACTGTCGCGTACAAAAAGACTGCAAATAAAATCAGAAATAAAATTCCACCTAATCTTCCAAGTGTAAACGTGCCTTCTCCTTCCAAGACTTTGGAAATGGAGAAATCGGAATCCAGCAATAATAAAATAACTGCAATAAAAATCGAAAATGGAAATTCTTTCTTTAATAGAGAGCTCTTTGCCTGTACCGGCTGAATCAAAGAGCATGCCCCAAGTACAACCAGCAGGTTAAAAATATTCGACCCCAGCACATTACTTACCGCCAGATCATTGCTTCCCTTCATAGCCGCCGTCAGACTGACAGAAAACTCCGGCATACTTGTCCCGAAAGCCACTACCGTAAGCCCGATAATAATCGTCGGTATTTTTAAAATCTTCGCCACACTGGAGCTTCCGTCTACAAATGCATCTGCTCCTTTGATCAACAATAAAAAGCCTAAAAGCAGTAATATATAATCCATCTTTTTCCCTCATTCTCTTCCTATGTTTTATGCCTTAATCGCCCATCTCAGTTTCGTTGAACGGGCGCGCGGATTCTTTACACACTCTTCCTGCGACGGACGAATCACGTCTTTCGCAATCTCAGCATATTCGCCTTCTTTTAAGAAACGTTTGAAAGATTTCTTCACCAGACGATCTTCTCCTGAATGGAACGTCAAAATTGCCACACGTCCGCCCGGAGCGAGCACTCCCGGCAGCTTTTCTAAAAATTCATACAACACTTCGTATTCTTGATTTACATCAATGCGAAGCGCCTGAAAAGTTCTCTGACAAGATTTTTTCACCGCCTCTTTTTGTTCCCCTTTCGGAAGAAACGACAATGCTTCCTCAATCACTCTTTGAAGGTCTTTGGTCGTAACAATCTTCTCGCCCCGTTTCTGCTTTGTCACCACCGCATCGGCAATTTCCTCTGCATAAGGCTCATCCGCATTTTCAATCAGCATTCCCATCAGCTCTTCCCTGGAAATATTACAGATCCGCTCTGCCGCACTGATTCCATTCTGCGGATTCAAACGAAGATCCAGAGGTCCTTCCACCTTATAAGAAAATCCACGGTCCGGATTGTCGATCTGCATGGAAGACACACCCAGATCCGCCAGAATAAAATCGAACTTGCCCGCCTCTTCTGCCACCTGGTCAATGTCTTTAAAATTCATCAGCTTTACCGTCAATATATCATTCCCAAAACCCTGTTTTTCCAGACGTTCTTTTGTCTTTGCAGATTCAATCGGATCCACATCCAGTCCGTAAATATGTCCCTCTCCGTTCAGACATTTCAACATTTCTTTCGTATGACCGCCATATCCGAGAGTGGCATCAAGTCCAGTCTCTCCCGGCTTGATAGCAAGAAACTCCAAAATCTCCTTCACCATAATAGAAATGTGCATCCCCGCCGGCGTACTTCCCTTTGAAATCACTTTTGAAATCGTATCTGCGTATTTTTCCGGCTGGTGCTCTTTGTACTTTTCTTTATATGTTCTCGGATGCGTCCCCGAATAACGCACACGCCTTTTATGCTGTTTTTCTTCCATCAAGATTACACTCCTTATCTTTCCGTCATAAAATCTTTCTCTATTCTATCATTCCGCGGTCTACTTGTAAAACAATTTTCCATTTCTTTCTGATTGCTTTCTTTGCAACTGTAAATATAGTATAATAACCGCACAATCAAACGGTAAAACATTCCCGTAAACTAACCAACAAGGGGGTCCTTTATGAAACAAAAATTAACCGCAGCCGTTCTGACCTTGCTCCTGACCGGCAGTTTATTTCTTACCGGATGCAGCAGCTCGCCCAGCACCGTAGATTTGATGAAAGACGTAAAAGCTTCCGATGTCCAAACAGATACTGCGCTAACAGAAGAAGCGCTTCTTTCCTCCACTGATTTTGCAGTGCGCTTATTAAAGGAAAGCATGACCGACAAGGAAAATCTATTGCTTTCTCCGCTTTCTTTAGAACTTGCACTTGCCATGACTGCAAATGGAGCCAACAAAGATACGCTTACCCAGATGGAAGATGTTCTCGGGCTCCCGGTGGACCGACTCAATCCTTACCTTCACGCCTATGTGAATCAATTAGCCGATGAGGAGCACGCCGCGCTTCTTCTTGCAAACAGCATTTGGCTAAAAGAGGATAAAAAACTGACGGTAACCCCTGATTTCCTGCAGACAAACGCAGATTATTTTCAAGCCGGTATCTATAAAGCCCCCTTTGATTCGTCCACCGTTGACGCTATCAACGACTGGACTTCCAGGCACACGAAAGAAATGATTCCAACGCTTCTTGACAAGATTCCCGATGAAGCTGTCATGTATCTTGTCAATGCGCTCACTTTTGAAGCCGACTGGGAGGCGCCTTATACCGAAGATCAGATAGACAACGGAATATTTACAAAAGAAGACGGAACAACCGAAGAAGTGGAATATCTCCATTCTTCCGAATATGAATATCTAAAAGACGGGCAGGCTTCCGGATTTTTGAAATATTATGCAAACGGAGACTATGCGTTCGCTGCTCTTTTGCCGGACGAGGGCATTTCCATGGAAGATTATATTGCTTCCTTAACCGGAGAACAACTGCGGAATCTTCTTACCAATTCAGAACTGACAACCGTAGAGGCGTCTATTCCAAAGTTTGAAACTGATTTCGATCAAAACATGTCCGAGACTTTCCAACACATGGGAATGACGGATGCATTTGACTATAAACGTGCAGACTTTGCGAAACTTGGTCACTATGAAGGTCGAAATATCTGCATCGAAAGGGTTCTCCACAAAACTCATATCAGCGTCACAGAGCAGGGCACAAAAGCAGGCGCTGCCTCTGCGGCAGAAATGACTGCCAAAATGTCCATGATCCCACCGGAAGAAATAAAGACGATCCGTCTGGACCGTCCCTTCCTTTACATGATTATTGATTGTCACACATCTACGCCTGTTTTTCTCGGCGTATTGCATACAACCGGCTGTTAATCAGCCGGTTGTAAAAATTTCTCTATCTTTCTTTTACTACTTTCGAAGCAATCACACACACCAGTATGGTAATCACCATATCCGGCAACGTATTTCCCACCGGCATATCCACATGCATCAACATCCGGTACGCAAGGAACCCGATCAACCATACGACCAGATTAGTCACTTGTACATTCTGACCGCTGGCATCCCGTTTCAACAGGAAAAAATCTGCAATCTGAATGGCAATCATCGGCGCAAATACCGAACCGATCAGATACAGGAAGTCCGTTATATTATCCATCGGATAAACCATTGCCGCCACAGTTCCAATGACGGTCACGATAACTGCCACATGTTTGCCATTCCATTTTCTCACAATAGATTCACTGGAGATTCCCGCAGAATAGGCGTCAAGGAATGTCGTTGTAACGGTGGAGAAAATGATAATCAGAAGTCCAGCTATGCCAAGCCCTGACTTCAGCATAATCTTTGCAATGTCATACTCTCCGGTATAGATTGCGGCTCCCATTCCGATCACATACATCCAACAGCTTACTACACCATAGACGGCTGCACTGACAGCCGTTGCCTTCACCGGCTCTTTTGCCTCTCTTGTATAATCACTGATCAACGGAAGCCATGAAAGAGGCATTGCCACCGATAACTCCACCGCTGCTCCAAAGGTCATACTGTCGTTCGCTGCCATTCCAACCGCGCCGCTGTCTAAAAAGATTACTTTACTCAAAATCAGAGTCAGAACAAACAACGCTGACATAGCGATTACATTCACCTTACCGAGATTGGTAATTCCAATCACAATCCACAAAATGATCAGAGCGCCGATGACCAGACACCACACCCAGCGTCCCGCGGATAATACACCATCTGCCGCAAGCGCTCCGTCATAGATCATAATTGCTGTCCATCCTACAAGCTGAAGTACATTCAGAAACGAAAAAAGTAAGCTTCCCTTCTGTCCAAAACTCATTTTAACAGTTTCCATGGCACTTTTTCTTACTTTTCCGCCGATGATACCCGCACAAAACAGCATAAGGCAGCCGATAAGATGACCAAGAATAATTGCCATAAGTCCTTTTCCAAAACCAAGCGGTGCGAGGTAGGTGCCGGTCAAAATTTCCGCAATGGATACTCCTGCGCCAAACCAGATCAATCCATTTTCCCATAAGGAGGTTCTCTTCTCTGACATTATCCGCGCACCTCCTTATCGTCTTGCTGCACCTTCTCGCATGTTTGCTGAATATGATCACATTCCTCGGTAAACGCACTCTTCAGATCAAAGCCATGGTTCATCGGACCGCTCCCGGCTCCCAGATTCAGCATCGCAGCAAGCGCTCCTGAAATGTACTCTTTCGCCCGCTCTACAGAAGTCTCCAACGTGTAACCTTTTGCCAGATTCGATGCAATCGCACTTGACAGGGTACATCCTGTACCGTGGGTATTCGGGTTGTCAATTCGTTTTCCGTAAAACCAGCGAAATCTGCCTTCGCTATACAACAGGTCATTGGCATCGTTGAGCTGATGTCCGCCTTTACAAAGAACTGCGCAATGATAATTTTCACTGATAAGCTTCGCCGCCTCGATCATCGCTTCTTCCCGTTCTATTTTCATCCCGGACAAAATCTCCGCTTCCGGGATATTCGGTGTTAACACGGTCGCCATTGGAAGCAGATAGGTTTTCAGAGCATCAATGGCATCTTCACTGATAAGCTTCGCCCCGCTGGTTGCCACCATCACCGGATCTACCACAATATTTTCTGCCTGATACTCTTTCAACTTCTCTGCAATTTTCTCAATCAAAGCTACAGACGACGCCATTCCGATCTTCACCGCATCCGGGCGGATATCGGTAAAAATATTATCCATCTGTTCGCCTAAAAATTCTGGAGTCACCTCCATAATCCCTGTTACGCCAGTCGTATTCTGGGCAGTCAGTGCTGTAATTGCACTCATGGCATATACGCCATTTGTAATCATCGTTTTTATATCTGCCTGAATTCCGGCGCCTCCGCTGGAATCACTTCCAGCGATTGTTAATGCTGTTCTCATGTTCTTTTCTCCTCTTTTCTTTTGAGCTTCTACAAAATACGCATTAATTTTATACTGCCTCTTAAGGCAGGCGACAGAAAGTGGTGCCCCCGGTCTGCCGCCTTATTTCTCATATCATTTCTTTGGTTCTATCATGTTCTGGCTATTCTCACGGTCGTTTTCCAATACCTGCCATAGCTTTGAATGCTGTTCCCAGCTCTCGATATAAATATCTGCTGTCTTTCGAATCTCTTCTTGCTCTTTCCTGCTGTACCAGTCATAGATTCCCACTGTTCGAAATCCTGCATTCTTTGCCGTTCTCATTGCATGAAGTGCATCTTCAAACACGTAAGTTTCATTCGGAGTCGTTCCGATACTCTCACAGGCTTTCTCAAAAATCAGCGGACTGCTCTTTCCTTCTCCTACTTCCTGACAAGTATAAATCGCCTGAAAATACTTCCGTATCCCAAGCCTTTGAAATGCCGCTTCGATATGTGCTTTCTCACTGGAGGAAGCTACTGCCATAGGAATCTTGTTGCTTTTCAGCATCTCTAAAACTTCCACTACTTTGCTTTTTAGAGGAGCCTCCTCATAATAGTAATCTTTCACCGTATCCAGAACGCCTTTTTCAATAGCGTCTGTCGTCTCCTCCAGCGCAAACTTTTCTTTTAGATAAGCTGCCGCTTCTGTGATTGTCATGGCAAATAACGTATCTCCGAGATCTGACGGTGCCTCTATGCCCTTAGCTCTCAAATAACGGCTTCCTGCCTCATTCCAAATACTCATAGAATCTAAGATGGTTCCATCTACATCAAAAATTGCTCCTTTTATCATGCAGTCACCATCTTCTGTGTCTCTTTTTTCAACACCTTCGTCGCTTCCTGTATGTCCGGCTGGGCAAAGATTGCACTGATAACTGCCACCCCACAGATTCCGCTTCCTGCAAGTTCCATGACGTTGTGAATCCCGATTCCGCCAATGGCTATCACCGGAATATCAACTGCTTCACAGATTGCTTTTAACGTTTCGTGACTCACATCATCGGCATCTGCCTTGGAACCGGTTGTGAACACTGCCCCTACGCCCAGATAATCCGCTCCATGCTTCTGCGCAAGCAGCGCCTGCTCTACCGTTTGCGCTGACACTCCGATTATTTTATCCGGTCCAAGCTTCGCCCGCACGTCCAGCGCTTCCATATCACTTTGTCCCACATGAACACCGTCCGCATCCATCGCCAGCGCAATTTCCACATTGTCGTTGATCACAAAAGGCACGTGATAACGGGCACACAATTCTTTGATTTCTTTTGCCTCTTCCAGAAAAGCATCCTCATTTAGTTCTTTTTCCCGCAGCTGAATGAATGTTGCTCCGCCTTTGATTGCTTCTTCCACCTGGCTGTAAAGTGTTCTTCCGTTCAGCCAGCTTCTGTCCGTCACCGCATAAAGAAGCAGATCTTTTTCTTCCCATTTCTTACCGCACTTCATAATTTGCTCCTTCATCCAAGGTCTTCGAATCCATATGATAAATTGCATCAATGATGCGGTTTCTGTATGTGGAATTTCCATCCTCCGGCTTCATATGATCCCAGCCAATCTCTCCTGCCAGTCCCATAGCGCAGACTGCCGCTGCAGCTGCCGGAAGTTTTTCGTCCTGGTTTGCTACAAGAAATGCTGTCATAAGTCCAGACAACTGACATCCTGTCCCTGTAATTTTTCCCATCTCTGGACGCCCGTTTCTTACTACATAACACGCTTCTCCGTCACTGATCAAATCAATCGCTCCGGTCACTGCCACAATACATCCTGCTTCTTTTGCAAATGCCTTTACAAATGCGATTGCCTCATCGAGATTCTCCTCGGTCACTGCATCTGCCACATCAGCATCCACACCTTTTGTCGTGCCGCTTCCCAATGCCAGCGTCTTAATCTCGGAAATATTTCCGCGGATTACATCGAAGGAAAGTTCTTTCATCAGGTTAACCGCTGTATTTGTGCGAAGCGCACTTGCTCCTGCTCCCACCGGATCAAGAAGCAATACATGACCAAGCTCCTGTGCTTTCTTGCCGGCTAAGAACATTGCCTTGATACTGTTCTGATTTAAAGTTCCAATATTAATATTTAATCCACCGCAGATGGAAGTAATATCTTCCACATCCTCCGGCTCATCTGACATGATCGGACTTCCGCCGCACGCCAGAAGAACATTTGCAACATCATTGACTGTTACATAGTTTGTAATATTATGTACCAGCGGTGTATTCTTTCTTACATTTTGAATATATGTTCCTAACATCATTGACTCCTTCTTTCTCTTTTTTCATCTGTTTCCTTCATCTACTTTGATTTTCTTCCTTAGCGCTAGGATAACGCAGTCTTTCTCACTTGGTCTAACGCCCTTGACACCGCCGGAATTGACACAATGATCAGTGTGATCGCCGCCTCGGCAAGTAAGAAGCTGTAGTTATATGCAATCGGATAGATACTCTTTAATGCGACCGGGAAATTATCCGGCATATAATCCATCCAGTACAAATAACCTCCCAGCGCATGAAAAGCGCCTCTTGCCAGAACCGCCACAACATATCCTTTGATCAGACCGTGGGATTTCTTCGCAAATAATCCTGCCAGACCAAGCGCTGCAAATGCGAGAATATAATCGCAGCAAACCTGGAAAAAAGAAAGTACAAAAGGCTCCTGGATAAACTGCAGAATTCCATAGGCAAGACCTACTAAGACACCTGTTTTTACACCATACCAGTTTGCAACCAGTACAATAAACAGCATACTGCAAAGTGTTACACTTCCTCCCCATGGCAGAGAAAATACCTTCACATAAGATGTCACAAATGCAAGTGCCATTGCCATTGCGCAGAACACCAGCTGCTTCGTAGACATTTTCTTTTTCTCAGAAGTCTTGCCGGCAAACAGAAGTGCCAATGCAAATAAGAACACGCCTGCCGTAATGCTGACAGCATATCCCGCTGTCGTAAGCCCTCCCTCTGCATTCACTAAAAAATTGAACATAAAAAACCTCCTTCGTCTTCGATTGAAGACAAAGGAGATTCAAAAATCCCTTATAAACGCATCCCTACGTTGGCATTATCCAAATCAGGTTATAGGTCTGGGCGGTGTCAGCCCACTCTCAGCCCGCTTCCGTGCAAGCTCCCTTGTCATCAATCCTATAAAATTGTTCCACAATTATCATAGCACATCTTCCGCCCTTGTCAAGCACACTTTAGAGCGGACATTTTGCTTTCGCATTTTAATATAATTGACGGTATACTTCTTCCATCTGTTCTACGGTCGGTTTTACATAGCTCTGATTCAGAAGTCTTTGCTGGCTTTCATTCACACTTTCAGCAAAGAGTCTGATCTCTTCTTCCTTCATGCCGTATTCCCGAAGCTTTTTCCGCCCAATCATCCGGTCTAACAGCTTCTCAAGCTCAATATATACTATGTCCTCTTCACATTTCAAAAGATTTCCCAGAAATTGATTCAATTCTCGAATCTCCCCCTCCGGTTTCATCTTCTGATATGCCGCAAACACCGCTGTGAGGAACTGATAATTTGCCTCACCATGCGCCACATGATAATGCCCGCTCAGAGGATAAGACATGGCGTGAACCATTCCCGTACCTGCATTTCCGAATGCAATCCCCGCCAGATTGCTGGCAATCAAGAATTGCTCCAGAAGCTCCATACGATACTCCGGCCCTTTTTCCGCAATTGCCCGGAAGCCTTCTATAATCATTTCCATTGCTTTCATGCTGAACATTTTCGTGTACAGATTTGCCTTCGGAGACACATAAGACTCGATGGCGTGGATAAACGCATCAATAGCGCTTGTAGCAAAAAATTCATACGGAAGCTCTGTCAATAGTTCCGGAATCAGCACTGCATCATCTGCGTAAATCTCATCCACAGCCAGCCCCAGCTTACTGTGAATACTTGTCAATTCGGTAATTGACACATTTGACACTTCCGAACCGGCACCACAAGTGGTCGGCACAGCAATGAGTGGATGCACTTTGCGAAGAGGTACTTCCCTTCGAAAATATTGCTCCGCAGCTGCATTTCCATCCAATACAAGAATCTTCGCCATATCAATGACCGCTCCGCCACCGATCGCAATGATCCTGTCACACCCTGCTTTCCGAAAATCCGCAAGAAGCGCATTGATCATCACGTCTGTCGGCTCTCCCGCACCGTAGTTACTCTTATATTCAACCCGCGCTTTCAGATTAAGCGGTGCAAAATAGGTCTCGTAAATCCTCTTACTTGCCAGAATGAAATCGCCCTCTCCAATCTGATATGCTTCCACAAACTCTTTGGCATGATCAAACTTTTGAATCAGCGGTTTCTGCATAAATAACTTCATAATCATTTCCCCCATTTGATGACTACTATCAAGACATTATTTTCATATATTATAAAATTTATTAGCTAATAAATCAATTGAAAATAATACCAGAAAACTGTTTTTACATAAATAAACTATGATTTCCGCTTTCTTCTTTTTCATTCCTTTTCCACCTGTACATCTTGTTAAAAGTTCCAAAAAATCTAATTGAGGTTTCTGCCAATGAATAAAGTATTTACAAAAAATGGCTGGAAACCTTTGCAAAACAAAAAGCACTTGATCTCAAGTGCTTTTTCGGAATATAAAACTCTTTATTTTTGCATTAAAAAAATCGGAGTGACGTGATTCGAACACGCGACCTCTACGTCCCGAACGTAGCGCTCTACCAAGCTGAGCCACACTCCGATAAAATTAGCCGGACGCTCAAATGTACAAGCATCCGGCGCCCCTGCCAAGGAACTACGGAAAAGGGATTTGAACCCCTACTAACAGAGTCAGAGTCTGCTGTGCTACCATTACACCATTCCGCAATGTTTTCTAGCGAACAAATGTTATTATAACACCTTTTCGCTAAAAATCAAGCCCTTTTTTGCATTTTTTTTATTTTCTTTGTTTTTCTTTATTTTTTCTTTGTTTTCTCTTTTTTCTCTGCTGCAATCGTGCTTACTTTAAAGCTGCATTCCCGCTAATTTTTTTGCTGTTTTGCAAAGCTTCTCTTCAGCATTAACAGCGAAAATACAAGGCATACCGCCTCTGCCATCAGCGGCGACCACCAGATTCCTTCCCCTCCAAGCACCGCAATCAGCAACATCATACATCCGACCAGCGCGATCAGACTTCGCGTTAATGAAATAAATGTAGCAAATCCCGCCTTTTCAATCGATGCGAAATATCCGCCGATAACTACATTATAGCCTGCCAGCAGGAAAGACAGAATAAAGATGCGAAATACTTTTATAGAATAGATGCTAAGTGCCGGATTCTCCCCGTCGAGGAAAATACCGACGATTCCTGACGCCCCGGCATAACATCCGGCTGTCACTACAACCGAAAATACTGCTGCCGACAATATGCCATACTTTAAAAGTTTTCTGTACTTTTTCGGTTCGCCTTTACCGAAATAATAACTGATTAATGGCTGTGACCCCTGCGCAATACCAGTCATGGACATTACCACAATTGTATTGACATAAGAAATAATCGTATAACTTACCAGTGCATCCTCAGAAATGAACCTCAAAATTGCCTGATTGAAGAAGAAGATAATAATTCCTCCCGAAAACTCTGTCACACCGGAGGACATTCCATTTCGGATCTGTCGGAAAATAGTCGATACATCAAATTGGAATTTTGTAAATTTAATCGAACCTTTCGGTCCCAAGAAGTGCCAAAGGTAGAGAAAAATGACTGCTGCCTGCGAAAGTCCGGTTGCAAAAGCAGCTCCTTTTACTCCCCAGTCCCACACCATGACCATGAGATAATCCAAAATACAATTTAAAACTGCACCGGTTGTAACATAAATTGTTGCAAGCTTCGGATATCCGTCTGTCTTAATCAACGTCTCAAAAGAATATGACAGCATGTAAGCCAGCGAAAACGGAGCAATTGTCCCAATGTAATCCTTGGCATAAGGAAGAATGCTGTCCGTAGCTCCTAAAAATCTTGCAAATGGTTCCAAAAAGACAAGAACAACGACTGTCACCAGCACGGAAATCACACACAAAAGTACAATATTCTGCGTAAATACCTGATTTGCCTTCTTATGTTCGCCCTGTCCCAAAAGAATTGCTACAATCGTAGAATTTCCCACTGCGAACAATAATGAAATCGAGAACATCCCCACACTGAACGGCATAGAGATATTCACCGCAGTCAGCGCCACCTCAGATACTCCACGCGCCACGAAAATACCATCCACCATGGTATACAAAGAAAATACCAACTGCGCAATGATCGATGGAATAATAAATTTGAAAAAATCACTTTTTAAAGACTTTCCTTCCAGTCTCACAATAAAACCTCGCTTTACATCTTATTTTTTTCACACCTTTACTATAAACCTTGGTATAATACTAAGGTCAAGATGTTTTTCATATTAAATGTTTTATGATAGGAGAAATGCTCTATGAAACAATTTTACAAAATCGGTGAAATCTCAAAGCTCTATCAGATCGGTCCTGATTCTCTCCGCTACTACGAAGAACTCGGTCTGTTAAATCCGACTCGAGGGGAAAACGGGTATCGCATGTACGGACTCAATGACCTCTGGCGTCTGAATGTTATCCGCGACCTGAGAAAGCTGAACTTTCCCATGGAAAAAATCGCTTCCTACATCCGTTCCCGCAGCGTTGCTTCAACCAAAGAGCTGTTAAACGAAGAGCTGTCTATTATCGACACTCACATTCAAACCTTAACACAATTGCGAGAAAATGTGTCTGAACGCTTAAACACACTATATGAAGCAGAAATACAACCCATTGGCAATGTAGTAGAAAAAGAATTTCCAAAAAGAAGCTGCCACATCATCCCACATCCCTTCCACACAGACGAAGAGATGGATATGCTGATCAAACAGCTTCTGAACAAAGATAAAAACAATCTTTACATTATCGGAAATAATCGAATCGGATCACTTCTTCCGCTTGCGAAAGCAAAACAGGCATTGTATCAGGACTATGAGGGTGTCTTTATCATCGACCGCAACGGAAGCTCCGTCTTAGATGCCGGTCATTATCTGTCCGTTAGCTATCACGGAGATTCTCACCAGCATCAGACCTATTTCCCGAAGCTCCTTAACTATGCTGCCACCCATGATCTGATACTAAAAGGCCCTGTTCTCGAATTACTGTGGGTAGATATTCACCAGTCTGAAGATGTGCAGGAACACATTACTGAACTGCAGATTCGTATAGAAAAATGTGCTTCGTAAGATTGACAAATATTTTCCTTGCTGTTATATTCATTTTATAATTTGTTGATTAATCAACATCTTACAGAAAGAAGGTGTATTTCATTGGATGATCGTTTTGAAAAATTGACCACCGGCGTCGCCCGCATACACAAAAATGTGCAGAAGATCAAAAAATATTACATGGGAACTCTCGGCTTAAAAGGAACTCACGTTATGTGTATTTATTTTCTTGCCGCACACCCTGATGGACTGACTGCTTCCGATCTCTGCAATCTCTGTCAGGAAGATAAGGCTGGAATCTCACGTACACTGACAGACCTTGAAAAAAACGGATATCTTAATTATATTCCTTCTTCTGAAACCAAAAAATATCGTGCCAAAGCTATTCTGACAAATCTCGGCATTCAATGCGCCGAAAAGGTGAATCTTCTCATAGCCGAAGCCGTAGATAAGGCGAGCCAAAACATTACGCCCGAAGATCGCACGATCTTCTATCGCACTTTATTTACTATTTCAGATAACTTACAGAAACTCTGTACTAATTTAGATTCATATAGCGAGGAAACATAAGAATGCATACACTAAAATCAATTTATTGCCGAACCTTTCAGACAGCCTTAAAAATCGCATTGCCCTTTCTTCCTTATCGGACTCCTAAGATTGTCGGCAGTGTAAAAAAACTTCCTGAGATTATACAGCAGGAAGGATGCAGCAGCGTACTTCTCATTACCGATGCACAGATTACGAAGCTTGGACTGACAAAACGTCTGGAACATTCGCTCTGTAACTCTGGCATCTCCTATACCATATACGATAAGACCGTTGCCAATCCTACTACCACTAACGTTGCAGAAGCACTCGAGCTCTACCACTTACGCGGTTGCGACTGCATCATCGGCTTTGGAGGCGGTTCCAGTATAGACTGCGCGAAAGCCGTGGGAGCAAAAATCGCAAAGCCAAAACAATCTCTGGCGAAAATGAAAGGAATCTTAAAGGTACACAAAAAGCTCCCACTGCTCATGGCGGTTCCAACCACTGCCGGAACCGGAAGCGAAACCACTCTTGCCGCCGTGATCACAGATGCCCAAACTCGTTACAAATATGCGATTAACGATTTTCCGCTCATTCCGAAATATGCTGTCTTAGATCCTAAAGTGACCGTAAGCCTGCCTCCATTTATCACTGCTACAACCGGAATGGATGCACTTACACATGCCGTGGAGGCTTATATCGGAAGATCTACCACTTACGGAACACGAAAAGATGCTTTGCTTGCAGTAAAGTTGATTTTTGAAAATATCGACACTGCTTATACAGACGGCACAAATGTAGATGCCCGAAGAAATATGCTGCACGCTTCTTACTATGCCGGATGTGCCTTTACAAAATCTTACGTTGGATATGTACACGCTGTTGCTCATTCACTGGGCGGGCAGTATAACATTCCTCACGGACTTGCAAATGCAATCCTTCTTCCACATGTCCTGGAAGAATACGGGGAAACCATTTACAAAAAACTTGCCAAACTGGCAGTTGCCGCAGGAATTGCCGAAAAAGGAACCCCCTGTGCGCAGGCAGCTTATGCCTTCATCGATGAGATTAAGGCTATGAAGAAACGTTTTGGAATCGGAAATACTGTTCCTGATATCCGGGAAGAAGATATCCCAAAGCTTTCACATTATGCCGATAAAGAAGCAAATCCACTCTATCCGGTTCCTGTTCTTATGAATGCCGGGGAATTGGAAAAGTTTTATTATATGCTGATGGAAGAAGATACAACTTCTCCTGACTCTTCTTCTAAAACTTCCGAATCATAACAGAAAGGATGATCTACGCTATGACTGAAACAGAAATCCGACAAATCGTTGAAAATCAGAGAACTTATTTTTATACCGGCGCCACTCTCCCACTGTCTCATCGAATCGAAGCACTAAAAAAAATACAGTCTTACATTCTTACACATGAGGCAGAAATCGGGAAGGCTATCCGAAAAGATCTTGGGAAAAGTGATTTTGAGAGCTATATGTGCGAGACCGGTCTTGTACTAAGTGAGATTACGTACATGCTGAAACGCATCCGCTCTTTTGCAAAAGAGAAGAACGTCCTCACACCACTGGCACAATTTCACTCCAGAAGTTTTAAAAAACCGTCTCCTTACGGAGTAGCTTTGATTATGAGCCCGTGGAATTATCCTTTTCTTCTGACTATTGATCCTCTGATAGACGCTTTAGCTGCCGGCAATACCGTTGTTCTAAAGCCAAGCGCCTACTCACCTTACACAAGCGCCGTCATCCAGTCTATGATCGAAGAATGCTTCGATACACGTTATGTCGCTGTCATTACAGGCGGACGGGCAGAAAACACCTGTCTGTTAAATGAACATTTTGATTATATTTTCTTTACCGGAAGCCAGACCGTAGGAAAAGAAGTCATGCGCCATGCAGCGGCACATTTAACTCCTGTCACATTAGAGCTCGGCGGCAAGAGTCCCTGCATCGTAGAAGAAAGCGCAAACATCAAGCTGGCTGCCAGAAGAATTGTGTTCGGCAAATATTTAAATTGCGGGCAAACCTGCGTAGCCCCCGATTATATTTACTGCGACCGCAAGATCAAGGACCAGCTGCTTGCCGAAATCAAACGCCAGATAAAAAGACAGTTCCGGTCTGAGCCGCTGACAAACAAAAATTATGGAAAGATTATCAATGAAAAGCATTTTGACCGTATTACAAAACTGATAGATTCCTCCAAGGTTGTCTTCGGTGGAAAATGTGATCGTACAACACTGAAAATCGAACCGACCGTCATGGATCATGTAACCTTTGACGATGCGGTCATGCAGGAAGAAATCTTCGGTCCTATACTTCCGATTTTGACCTATGACTCTCTTGATCAGGCAATCCACAAAATCAATTCCATGCCTCACCCGCTGGCTCTTTATGTCTTTACATCTGATAAAACAGCGGCAAGAAAAGTAACTGCCCGATGTGGATTCGGCGGAGGATGTATCAACGATACGATCATCCACCTTGCCACCAGTGAAATGGGATTCGGAGGATTCGGTGAGAGCGGTATGGGTTCTTATCACGGAAAAGACGGATTCCGCACATTTTCTCACTATAAAAGTATTGTAGATAAGAAAACATGGTTGGATCTTCCGATGCGATATCAGCCCTATCGAAAGATCAACGAAAAGCTGATTCATCTGTTTTTAAAATAATCCGTAAAACATAGCATGGGACATAATCTTGCCCTAAACTATTGAAGAATGAGAATGTGCTCTGGCACATTCTCATTCCGGTCTATGACCTTTTCTGATATACCATCCTCCTGCTACCACAGCGAAGGAAAGGATAACCAGACAGAGCATCGGTTCCTTCCACCGGTCTTTTTTTGTTTTTTTCTCTCCATCATTCATATTCTCCTGCTTCTTTCCTTCTTCTTTGTTTAGCTTTTGCACAACAGGTTCTGCTATTTTCTGAAAGATATTTTTCTTTGGAACGACTTTGAATACGATACTCTCTTGTGCCTTATTTCCCGCCTGATCTACCGCTGTCACTTCTACCTCATAATCCTGATGAACCTGGAGCGTACATTGAAAGGAAGCACTTCCGGCATCAATCTTCTGGTCTTCTCCATTAATCTGTACTCTCTGGATTGCATCCTCTGCATTTCTAAGTTCCACCTTGCACACACATTTCTCTTCATACTCATTTCCTTCCTCCACATTCGAAAAGACAATCTCCGGTTTCGTGTGATCAATTACAAATTCTGCTTTCGCCACCGCTTCATTTCCGGCTGCATCAACGGCTTGCACTTCCAGAAGATGTCTCCCTTCTGTTTCTATCTTTTTCCCCATCTGATACAGATTTCCATCCAGCTTAATCCCGTAAGTATAGGTTGTAAAATCCTGTATCAATTCTTCTTTCAAATAATTCCACATGAAGCTTTTTAAATACTTCCCCTGAAGATCGTCCACATATCCAATGACCGGGTTCGCTTTATCAATGATAATCTGTCTGTGATCTTCCGCCTCGTATCCTGCACGGTCCTTCGCCTTTACGCGTATCTGATAGATTCCGTCTTCCGTCAACGTCTGCGTCCCTCTTTTTCCGCTTTTTGTCTCCTCCCATTCCGACGCTTCCATCTTGGTCTTCTTTCCCTCTACATCTTCCCATTGCGTCTCTGCAATGGCTTCACTCAGCAAATTTTCTTCTTCAATTTCATACACAGCTGTCACTGGTCTGCTCGTGATCATATACGCTTCCGCGCCGCCAATCTTCACCCTCGGCGCCATTTGATCAATATACAGTTCTTCAATCTGACTGTTCTGATTTCCCGCCTGATCTTTTACAATGATTGTAACGGTATGAGATTTTCCGCCTGCGGATGGTTTCTGAATAACAAACTCTCCTTCCACCGCCTTTTTCTTCCCCTCGTACACTCCATCTACATAGCATGCAATCTCCTGAATCCCACTTTCTCTATCCATTCCTCTTACATGAAGCTTTGCTTCTTTTTGATACCACACTGCAAAACCGGCAGACGCTGTCATTTCGAATTGGGGAGCTATTGTATCAACCTTTATCTCTTTCTCCAGCGTACTATTTTCCACCAGTTTTCCATCTTCATCCTCCATCCAGACAGACAACGAACTCTTTCCATCTCGAAACAGATCTTTTTTTAATAAAACCTCTTCGTCTTTCTCCTCTAATATTCCTTCTTTCCACACTTCTTCTCCCGCGGATACTTTATATTTTGTTACCCCACGGCTTCCCATGTGACGAAGTTTTATCTCCGGTCGTGTCTTATACCAGCCGTGTTCTCCGTCTTCTTTTGGAATCTCTATCTGATACAAAACTATCGGTTCTGCTGGCGTCTCCGGCTCTTGGGGTGTCTCCGGTTCTTGCAGTGTCTCCGGCTCTTGGGGTGTCTCCACCTCTTCTTTTGGGTCTCTATCGGCGCTTTCCGCATAAATATCCGGCGCCTGCTGTACATAGATCAGCGCCAAAATAATAACCAACAATGTCCATGTCTTTAATTTTCTTCCCATACTTTTCCTCCCTCCACACGAAATCCATACTCTTTCATCAATTTTTGAAACTGTTTCTCTTCCAAAATCGCCGGCAGTTCTTTGATCACTTCTTCGATTTCCGCCATACAAACAGCTCGTTCAATCGAACGGTCCTCACATTGTTGCTTTAAATAAGCAATTCTTAATTCCAACGATTCCGGGAGTTCTTGAATTCCCTTTCTCAAAATTTCCAGTCCTTTCTCCGGCATATCTGCGGACACAGCCACTTGCGCCTCTCTCTCATAGAGCACTTCTTTCTCCCTATGATCCTCTGTCTGTTCCATCACTCTTTCGTAAATCCGCAGAGCCTCCTCATATTGTCCACATTTTTCATTGGCATCCGCCATATTCGCCAATAGCTCTGCCGGAACTTCTTCCGCGATCCTTTCATATGCCTGTCCCAACCGCAAAAGTTCCTTCTTGTCTTCTTCTCCGGTAAGCTGTGCATATCCTCTCAAAAGACATTCATAGTAATTACACCTTTCTTTTTCTGACAGGTTATTCCCCTCCAGTTCTTTTTCAAATTCACGAAGCGCCTCCCGAAGTTCCTGTTCCGAAACCATTCCGCCACCGAGACTTCTTACAATTACTTCTAAATTTTCTGCCGCCGGTTCTCCTTTCATCTGATGTAAAATTCGAATGCTTTCTTCATAATCTTGAAGTTTCAGAAAATAAAGAAGTGCAAGTTCAAATTCTAATCCTTGCTCTTTTCCCTTTTCATCCAGCTCTTGTACCGCCTGTCCGCCCTCGTTCTCCGACTTGCTCTTCACCACTTCCTGTCCCTTTCCGGCAGATAGGAAAATGACAGTTAAAACTACTGCCAATAAGGTTACTGCAGGAAATATTTTGTTCTTCCTGTGCTCTGTTTTTTTACATTCTGGAATATATTTTTGAATATCTGATACTTTTTGAAATACTTGCTTTGAATGTCTATCCAGACATTTTGAAATGAGTTTTTGAAGTTTTATGATTTCTCTTTTTGTAAGCGGCGGTTCCTGTTCCGTCTCAGACAACAAATACTGATAGGTCTTTCCGATTCCATAAATATCAAGTGCTATACTGGCTCTTTGATAATACGCATCTTCCCTTGGAAGAAAATATTCCCGCACACTCCGCTGCTGCATTTTCCGAAGCATCTCTTCATTGGATTCTGCTCCGAGATCAAGAAAATACAGTTCTTTTTCCTCCGTTACAATCACGCTATACGGATTCACATATTGATAACAGGGCTTTCCTCTGCATTTGTGAAACTGCTCCAACTGTTCAGCAATCACACGCATCCATTGAAACAGCCTTTCTTTTTCCAGATGCGGATGATATTTCAGCCAATAGATCAGCGGCGTTCCCATTACATTTTCCGAGCTGACATAACTATTCTTTCCATGCCCGATCAAACGCAGCACATCATAACTGTCTTTCGCTGCCACATTCACCACTCCTTCTTAAATAAAAACGATGTCGATTCATTAGTTACTAACAACTTTCACAGGAAATATTCAGGACTTCTCTGATAAAAACAAAAGGAATAAACAAGACTCTTTAGAATGATAGAGTGCTTTTATCTTACGTTATACACACCAAAAATGCAAGGAATTTCAGATGAAAAAAATGCACAAAAAAGTGGGTGAAAATTTGTTTCAATTAACGGATGCCTTCTCCCCAATCTCTCTTTTGAATGCCTCTCAAAACTATGCTAAAGTAAATACACTCAGAGTTACTCTAAACTCACTTCAAACATTCTATAATCTGAACTCGTTGTGATTCCGCCTCTGTTCACCAGGGAACATTTAATGCAGGAAAACGGTGTGCACGGAATTATTATTCAAACTGCTGATAGAAAAGATATTAAAATCGAGCGCTGTCGAAATCTTATAATGAAAGCAGATACTCTATGCCCGGTCATCAGCCTTGTTTTCTATTATGGAACTCAGCCATGGGACAAAGACTTAGATTTTCACAGACTTCTCGGGTGAAACCACAAAAATATGGAACTCTTCAAAAAATATATTCCCAATTATACCATTAATTTAATAGATCCTTCCAAGCTTAAAAACCTCGAAAATCTTAACTATGATTTACAAATGATGTTTAGTATACTGAAGCGTAGAAAAGACAAACTTGCACTTAAGAAATACATAGATAGTAACAAAGAATATTTTTCTAACATTGATGAAGAATCTTATCAAACCGCAAAAGCAATGTTGGGAAGTTCGCGAGCATTCGCAAAAGGAAAATATACAAAGTGTGTAAGTTACCGGTAACTAAACTTACGCACTTTATTTTACACTCTCTGGGATACATCTATCAATATTCCCCCGAAACTGATGAGGTCTATTTTGATACGAATGTTTTTCAATTACCTGATGTGGACGAATGTGATCTTCCATTTCAATAATTATGGAAATCAATAAAAATGTAAAATCGGCGGTCAAACCCGACCGCCGATAAAAAATTTACACACTTTACTTGACAAACCCAGATAACAGATGCGTCTGCATCTGCCTTATCTTTATTTCTTCCCGTATAATCTGCCGGCTTCCATAAACCACTCTACTTTCTCTGGCTCTGTGCCATATGGTACTTCACATCCTGTTGCCAGTACATATCCCTTTCCCATTTGTTTTCCAATGTCCATACATTGTTTTACCGATTCAAAAATTTCTTCTTTCGTACCATTCATCACCACATCTACCGGTGGTACATTTCCAGCAACCGTCAACACATCTGACAATTCTTCTTTTGCTCTATTCAGATCAATGATATTGTCAATGCTGATCGATTCTAATTGAAGTTCCCGAAAATATTTCCATATCGAATATGTCTTTCCGCACATATGCAAAAATGGTTTTTTACCACTGATTTTATAGGCATAATCCGTTAACTCTTTCATATACGGAAAAGCAAACTCTTGGTAATATTTAGGCCCGATCAACTCAGGGTTTGCAACCGGATCAGCAAATGCTGTTCCCAGCCCAAACTCAGCCATGATCTTTATACTGCTTTTTTCTGCATCAGTAATCACTCGAAGCAATTGATGTACTTTCTCTGGATTCTTTCTAAAATCCCGCAAAAGTTTTTCTGCTCCGTGAAGATAAGATGCAATCGTAAGAGGACCACCTGCACTTGCAGATACCGGCACCGTTTTCAACGCTTCTTTTTCTAAAATACCAGCTGCATCTGTAAATACCTTCATACGTGGATGCTCTTTAATTTCTATCTGCCCTAACACATCCACTTTCTCCAATTCGTCCAAGTACAGCTTTCTAATATAAGGGAGCTGGTTTTCAGGATATTCTACGTTAGCTCCCAACATTTCTGCTATCCCATAAGAATTCGGTCCGATCATCAATTGATCATGTCCAAAACGATTATAGGACGCTATTTCTATATCTGCCATCTTCTGCGCATCATGCCACATCTCTCTAATCGACACTTTGCTGATCTGACATTTAAATTCCCCCATACACGGAAGACACGGAATACGGTCGTATGGTTTCCCTTCTTCTATTGCTTTTCGCCTCTCCACAGGGGTCATTTCATCTGCCAAATATCTTTTTATCTCCATAATCTGCTATCCTTTCACACCACTTAGCACAACGCCTTCCTTAAATCTGCTCTGCAGAAGTATATAAAAAATAAATGGCGGCAGAAAATTGACCGCTGCGCATGCCATTGTCAATCCAATATTCTGTTCAAATTGAGTTTTGGTAGCACTCAACATAAGCGGCAATGTTTTCATTTCACTTTTTGTACTTACAATCAAAGGCCATAAGAAATTGTTCCATGCCCCTACAAAAGTAAAAATTGCCAACGTTAAAATTGCCGGTTTAACTAAAGGCATAATAATCTTCCATAATATTTTTACATTCGAGCACCCTTCCATCTTCGCAGCCTCCAGCATTTCATTGGGAACTCCCAGAATTGCCTGCCGCATGATAAATGTTCCAAGAGCTGTCGGCAAAGGCAGGATCAATGCTTGGTAAGTATTCAGCCAACCCAGATTTTTTATCGTCAAATATAATGGTACAATAATAACTTCCGACGGAACAATCAGCGTCATGATGAAAATAAAAAAGATAAGATCATTGCCCGGAAACTTAATCTTTGCAAATGCATATCCTGCAAGACAACTTACAATAACCGCCAATGCCACTCCTGCAAGCGCTACAAATACACTATTAAAAAAATATCGTTCAAATTCCGCAGTCTGAAAAATCTTCACATAATTTGCCATAGTTAAATTATCAAGATTAAAATCCCGCACACTCAAAGTATTTTTCAAGGACATAACACCCATATAGATAAAAGGAAAGACACTTCCTGCAATAATAATCAGCAAAAAGAAGCTTCCAGTATATTTTTCTACTTGTTTCACCGCTTCATTCCCTCCTTATATCTCTGAAACTTCACGTTTCATTAGCTTTCGCTGCGCGAGTGCAGTAACCAAAATCAAAACAAATAATAAATTCGAAACCGACATGGCATAACCCGCTCTCGCTGATTTAAAGCAAAGATCATATGCATAGAACACAAGCGTTGTCGTTCCCATTGCCGGTCCACCACCTGTCAAATTATAAATAATATCAAAGCACTGTAAGGATGTCGTGATTCCTAAAAACACAGTCATAATAGTAGTTGGTTTCAACATCGGAAGTGTGATATAACAAAACTGCTGCCACCTGCCTGCGCCATCTACTTTTGCCGCTTCGTAATAGCTGTTAGGTATATTCAAAATCGCAGAAATATAAAGTACCGCATAATATCCCATATTTTTCCATACAGATACCATGGCGACCGTAACAAGAGCGAACGTCGCATCTCCAAGCAACATAGAACAATCAATTCCAAAAAATGCAAAAAATTTTTCAATCGCATCCACATTACCATTTAAAATCGCCTTCCAAATAGTTCCTACAACAGCATTGGATGACAATACAGGTATAAAAATAACCACATTAGCAATCTTTCCAAGCCATGTATTCTTTCTTGATGCGATCAAAACAGCTGTACCAATTGCAAGAATCGTTTGAATCGGTACTACATAAACCATAATTTTTAACGTATTAAAAAATGCTTTTATAAGTTTTTTATCTGTCAGCATTCTGACATAATTATCTAAACCATTAAATTGCGGAGGAGTCAGAATATTATATTTTGTAAAACTTAATACGATTGACATAATTACAGACACGCCTAAAAATACAATTAATATCAATGCCATGGGCGCAATATATCCATATGCTGCAAATATGTGTTGCTTTTTCTTTTTCATTTGTAATGCTCCTTCGACTTAAAATAGTAATCCTATGTTCAATCAACAATCAGCAAAAAGGTACCTGCACTATGCAGGCACCTTTTTCACATCTTCGTTCTATTCTTTGTCAGCCCAATATTCGTCCAGCAACTCATTAGAATAGTCTGCCGCCTCATCTAACGCCTCTTTTGCTTCTGCATCTCCGCTCATAACTGCCTGAAGCTGTGATGTCAGATTCAGTAAAATGTCTGAACCACATGGTCCTGCCTGAAGCGGACGCCATTTATCTCTATCTTCTGTCAGAATTCTCTCCAGTTTTTCATCACCCTGATACGGCTCGTCTGCAGTCATTGGTGCACCGAAATGCTCTTTGTGATATGCAGTCATAACCTCTGAGCCAACCATATATTTAATTAATTTCATCCCAAGTTCTTTGTTTTCACATGCTGACATCAATGTTAAGCAATCTGCCGCACCAAAGGTTCCATACTGCTCTCCTTTTAATGATGTCACATAATCCCAGTTCAAGTCCGGATAAGTTTCTTTGAAAGATTCTGTCTGTGCCTGCATTGCACGAGCACATGCAAACGCAGCTTTTCCTCCGCCAAATACGCTTGAGAATGCATCTGTTGCTGCAAGTGACATATAATCTTCCGGCATATATGGTGTCAAGCTCTTCAAATATTCTACAGCCTTTACACCGGCTTCGTCATTGAAGCGTACAGATTTCAGATCATCATTATAAATATCACTTCCACTCTGCCACAATAAGCTATAATAATAAGAATTTAATAAATACAGCGGGCTCATATCACCATTATTAAATCCTGCTGCATAACCATACTGATCAATCTTTCCATCTCCATCAGTATCTTTGGTTGCCTTTTCACAGATTCTCTTGAAATCTTCCCAAGTCTCAGGAGCTTTTTCTCCTAATTCATCCAAGATATCTTTATTGTAGTACATGATAAATGGGTTACCGGTTACAATCGGAACACCATACTGTCCACCCATCATTTCCCCTTTATCAAGATAAAGATATTCCTCATAATCTTCATCACTTAAATACTCAGACATATCAACAACTGCTCCGGAATCAATGTATGTCGGGAACATTTCCACATACATATATCCCACATCCGGTCCCTCATCTGCATTGATTCCTGTCATATACTTTTCTTCATAAGTATCCCACGGAATAATTTGCACATCCAACTCGCAGTTATTCTCTTCTTCAAATTTGTCAAGAAGCGGAACATAATTTTTTTCTGTTTCATCATCTAATGGTGGAAGCCATACAGATAAAGTTTCTTTTTCACCGTCTTTTCCCGCATCTTTTCCGCCTCCGCATCCAACCGCCAAAGAAGCGATTAAGCCTGCACAAAGCAATACGCTTAACAATCTTTTTTTCATAATCTTCTCCCTCTTTCCTGGTAAATTCTTCGACATATATTATACTATTGTGTGTCTATTCTTGGCTAATTGTTATTATTAATAAATCGACTGATTTATAGATATTCCCTATGTTCTCTCCTACACTTTTTATAAAATTTCCTACAATCCCACAAAAAAAGCAGACTGCTTCCGCAGTCCGCTTTCTTCCTCTTCATTTTCAATGATCTTTAAACAGCGCCCTTGATTATCTCTCGCTTAACTCTCTTGGAGTATACAGGTGTCTCGGAATACCATCTACCATAACCGGTGACACATCGCCTTGGATTAACGGTCTTACATAGGACACAAATTCTCCTGTCACATAAGTTCCGTCTTCATTCACCCATTCTCTTGGCACAAGCTTCTCATCATTGGCAATCTTGTGTACATCCTTTACTTCTGTTCCGCACTGATACGGATCATCGGATAATCTCTGAAGAACAACCATCTTGCCGCTGTCTCCTTCATCTGCCGCTTTTACCGCCGCACCGCCAACCTGATAAGCTTCCAGAATATCCACACGAGAAGAACAGTGAGATGCCGCTCTCTGAAGCGTACTCAGTTCAATCGCACGTGTCTTACATCCAAGCTCTCCTGCAATATAATTTGCAAGATATGCTGCGGTTCCTGATAACTGCTTATGACCAAACGCATCCACAAAATCCACACTGTTTCCAAGCTCACATACATATTTTCCATCTGCAGTACAGATACCTTCGGAAACTGCAACTACAACAGAAGTCTTCTTTTCCAGCAGTGATGCCACTCTGTCACGGAAATTCACAACGTCAAATGAAAGCTCCGGCATATAGATCATATCCGGTCCTTCACAATCCTCTCCTTCTGCAAGTGCAGACGCACCGGTCAGCCAGCCTGCATTACGTCCCATAACTTCCACAATCGTAACAAGTCCTTTGCTGTACTCCAAACAGAAGCTGTCACGGATGATCTCTTTCATAGAAGTACCGATATATTTTGCAGCGCTTCCATATCCCGGTGTGTGATCCGTAAGTGCCAAATCATTGTCAATCGTCTTCGGGCATCCGATAAATCTTGTCGGGTGTCCGGTAATGATAGCATAATCAGACAACTTTTTAATCGTATCCATAGAATCGTTTCCACCGATATAAATAAAAGCTTCGATCTCAAGTTTATTTAAAATCTCAAAAATCTTGTCATAAACTTCGCGGTCCTCGTGGATCTCCGGCAGTTTATAACGACAGGAACCAAGAAATGCAGCCGGTGTTCTCTTTAATAACTCTGCATCCAATTCTGTCTTAATATGATCTGACAGGTCAATATATTTCTCCTGCATCAATCCCTGAATTCCATGAAGCATTCCATATACTTTTTTCGCTCCACGGTCTTTTGCTGTACGGTACACTCCTGCAAGACTTGAGTTGATTGCCGCAGTAGGTCCTCCTGACTGTCCTACAATAACATTTCCTTTCATGTAACTTATCTCCCTTCTTTGTTGCTCACTTCCATATAAACAACCTCAATAAAGCTATTTTATTACGTTTTCACAGAAATGTCTACCAAAAACTCATTTTTATGTGCATTATATATAGAAAATTACACATAAAAAACATCTACAAAAATTATCGTTCTTCTTCCATAAGCTCTGTGACCGCTCTCTGCGCATAGGAGAAGCCTTTCAGACATCTATTTCCCATCACATCCATGACCTCACCGTCTTCTACTTCTGCCTCCAGTGCACAATGATTTTCACATACCTGACATGTTAATTTTACCTGTTCCATATCGAAATTATTCTTCCTCTTCTCTCGCCCAGTCAAAGGCATATTTTACTGCTTTTTTCCATCCTTTAATCCGCTGTTTTCGTTCTTCCTGCGTGATCGAAGGTTCCATCGTCCGGTCTACCGCCCAGTTCTTCAGCACATCTTCTTTATTCTTCCAATATCCGACAGAAAGTCCTGCAAGATATGCTGCCCCCATCGCTGTCGTCTCTATACAGCACGGCCGCTTTACCGGCGCTCCAATGAGATCCGCCTGTGTCTGCATAAGGAAATTGTTGGCGCTTGCGCCTCCGTCTACTTTCAGAGAACTCAATGAAATTCCGGAATCCGCTTCCATTGCATTTAGCACATCACAGACTTGATACGCAATAGACTCAAGGGTAGCACGGATTATGTGATATTTATTCACACCTCTCGTAAGCCCTACAATTGTCCCCCTCGCGTACTGATCCCAATACGGTGCTCCCAGTCCGGTAAATGCAGGAACTACATAACATCCGTTGGAATCCCTGACCTTCTGAGCCATATACTCTGAATCCGCAGAAGAATCAATGAGACGCAGCTCATCCCTCAGCCATTGGATTGCTGCTCCTGCCACAAAAATAGAACCTTCCAGCGCATAGTTCACTTTTCCATCCAATCCCCATGCAATCGTCGTTACCAGTCCATTGTCGGAAAATACCGGCTTCTCCCCGGTGTTCATCAAAAGGAAGCACCCTGTTCCATAGGTATTCTTCGCTTCTCCCGGTTGGAAACAGGTCTGTCCAAACAGGGCAGACTGCTGATCTCCCGCAGCACCGCCGATCGGAATCTCTCCGCCAAAATAAGAGGCATCCGCATAACCATATACACAGCTTGAAGGCTTTGCTTCCGGGAGCATAGACATTGGAATTCCAAGCAATTCTAATATCTCCTCATCCCATTGCAGCGTGTTGATATTAAAAAGCATTGTCCTTGACGCATTGGAATAATCCGTCACATGAACCCGTCCCTTTGTCAGTTTCCAGATCAGCCATGTCTCAATCGTTCCAAAGAGAAGTTCCCCTTTTTCCGCTCTTTGTGCCGCTCCGTTTACATGTTCCAGAATCCATTTGATCTTTGTTCCTGAAAAATATGCGTCAATGATCAGTCCCGTTTTCTTTCGGATCATTTCCGTAAGTCCCCGTTCCTTCAAAGAATCACAATATTCCGCTGTTCTTCTGCACTGCCACACGATCGCCGGACAGATTGGCTCTCCCGTCTCTTTGTCCCAGACAACTACTGTTTCTCTCTGGTTCGTAATACCGATCGCAACAATATCTTCCGCATCTGCGCCAACCTTGCTCATTGCTTCTACTGCCACTCCAAGCTGTGTTGACCAGATTTCCGAAGCATCATGCTCCACCCAGCCCGGCTGTGGAAAATACTGTGTAAATTCCTTCTGTGCAAGACTGACGATCTCTCCTTTTTCATTAAACAGAATACAACGGTTGCTGGTTGTCCCCGCATCCAGCGCCATCACATATTTTGCCATCTAATCACCTCTTCATTTTCCGTTCTCATATAAGAATGATTCTAAAAATTATTCTGCACTCATTGTAACACAATTTTATCGGTTACGCTTCCTCTTTCTTATTCAGAGACAAGATAATAATTGTCAAAATAATAAAGCAAAATCCAAGAAGCTCAAATCCCCCAAATGTTGTTCCCAAAAATATAAATGTCAAAACAGAGGCTATCACCGGCTCAATACTTGCCAACACGTTGGCATACATGGGTCCGGACAGCATGATTGCTTTCAAAGAAGAAATGAACGGGATTACCGTTCCAAAGAATACAAGCACGGCAAATAATCCCCACACTTCAAGATCCGCTCCCGCACCGGCTCCCCACGGCTGTTTCCAGATTGACAATGCAATCCCTCCGATAAACATGGACCAGCCACACACAATAACTTCATCATACTTCTCCATCAATCTTCCCGGCAGAATGGAATAAAAGCAGGTAAATACCGCACACAGAAGCCCCATAAAGAGTCCCTTCGGCGTAATAACAAGCGTATGAAGATTTCCATTCGTAGACAACAGGAAGATTCCCCCAAGCGCAAGAAGCACTGCCAGTGTTTCCTTCGCCTTTGGGCGTACCTTTTTAAAAAATGCCAGATATAAAATAATCATGACCGGATTCGTATATTGAAGCACTGTTGCAGTGCCTCCATTTGATGCCTCCACAGCAATAAAGAAGCTGTACTGAACTGCCATCATTCCTGCCACACTGTAAATGATCATATGCAGGGCATCTTTCTTATCCTTCCATATCGTAAATATTTCCAGACGTCTCTTCAGAAACAAGCCAAGCAGGATCACTGATCCCGATGCGATCAACCGGCAAGTAACCAGCCATTCCGGAGTAATTGTTTTCTCATCAAAAAGATACTGTCCAAGCGGTCCGGTAATCCCCCATAAAATTCCGGCAAGCAGAGCAAGCACAATCCCTTTTACGTAAGTCTTTTTTCTCATTTTCTCTCATCCTTTAATCTCTTTATTGTGTCACAAACTGTAAGCTGATACAGAAAAAACCCTTGCAAGGAAATCCTTGCAAGGGTTTTCTACGTGGGCGAGAGGATTCGAACCCCCGACCTTTTGGTCCGTAGCCAAACGCTCTATCCAGCTGAGCTACGCCCACACAACTGTTACTATCTTCACAGCAAAAATTATTATATATGACTTTATTCTATTTGTCAAGCCTCAAAAAATATTTTTTTATTTTCGTCTCAACTGGCTTGGTCAAATTTCAATTATCTGGTCTTTGAAGCAAAGCCACACGAGTGTTACTATAGGATTACTTCAAAAGGACGGTGTAAAAATATGACAAAAAAAATTGCTGTAATTAATGATCTGTCCGGTTTTGGCCGCTGCTCTCTTACTGCTGCCATCTCCGTCATCGCCGCTATGGGCGTACAGCCTTGTCCGCTCCCCACTGCGATTTTAACAGCACAAACCGGTTATCCAAGCTACTACTGTGATGATTATACGGAAAAAATGGAACATTTTCGCAGTGAATGGGCAAAGATGGGGCAATCCTTCGACGGAATCTACACCGGATTCGTGGCAAGCGAAGAACAGATCACACAGATATTTCATTTTATAGAAACTTTTGACACGGAAAATACTTTTCTTCTCGTAGACCCGGTCATGGGCGATGACGGACGGACTTATCGGATGTTCACGCCAAAGCTTCTGGAACAAATGAAGAAGCTTGCGCTTCGCGCCGATATTATCACTCCGAATTTAACAGAACTTGCTCTGCTTTCCGACATTTCTTATGAGCAGCTTGCGGGAATTGAAGATCATGAACTTCTTGCGTCCTCCATTATTCATGCCGGAAGAGAACTTTGTCAAAAAGGTCCAAAACATGTCATTGTGACAGGGATACAATTTACTGACAAAGAAGGCCGGCGACAGATGGGCAATCTCTATATCTCCGCCACAGACCATAAGCTTCTGTCTTTCCCTTATGTTGGCGGAAGCTATTCCGGAACCGGAGATCTCTTTGCCTCCTGCCTTGCAGCCGGCATTGCCCGGGGCGATGATATCCCGTCAATCATCGAAACTGCCGGAACATTTCTGGAAGCAGCGCTGATCGACACGGTCAAGGAAAAGATTCCAAGAAATGACGGTATTAATTACGAACAATATTTATCCATGCTGCTTCCGAAACAGGAAGCTTTTACAGGAAATTCCTGTAACCTGTAAATAGAAAGGAGACGATCAATTATGAAAGCAACTCATACTACAACCAATTCCGCGGCTAGAATGACTCTCACCGGACTGTTTGCGGCTATGATCACATTGATGACCGCTTACATCTGTCACATTCCGTATGGAGCAAATGGCGGATACATTCATTTTGGCGATGCGCTCATCTACATTGCCGCAGTGCTTCTTCCAAGACCTTACGCACTTGCCGCGGCAGCCATCGGAGGCGGACTTGCAGATCTTCTCACCGCACCGATGTGGGCGCCTGCTACGATTATCATTAAAATGCTGATCACACTTCCATTTACAAGTCAGAATACAAAAATTCTGAACACGCGAAATATCATTGCTCCGTTTTTAGCGCTCGCTATTTCTGCCACCGGGTATTATCTTGCAGAAGGAATTCTGTTTGGGTCCTTTCTCTCGCCGCTGGCTTCCATTTCCGGCAGCGTCATCCAATCCGGCGGAAGCGCGGTTCTTTTCTTCCTCCTTGCCGGAGCACTGGAAAAAACACATTTAAAAACCAAATACGCACTTTAGACAACCGATGAGCATTCCAAAAAAAACAATGAAAGGATGATGGAAAATGGCTGATATTTTATACACTTACAAAAATCAGGTTTACGCTAATATTACAAACCGCTGCAATTGCAGCTGCACCTTCTGTATCCGAAGCCACCAGGACAGCGTCGGTGATGCCGAGACGCTCTGGCACAAAGAAGATCCTTCCGCAGAAGAAATCAAAGCCGCTATGGATGCCTTTGACTTCACCGGATATGACGAGCTTGTATATTGCGGCTATGGAGAACCAACCTGCCGGCTGGATGTTCTTCTTGAAACAGCAAAGTATGCCAGAGAAAACTACGGTGTCTCTATCCGCATCAACACCAATGGTCTTGGCTGTCTGGAGCACGGACGGGATATTATCCCGGATCTTGTCGGAATTGTCGACGCCTTATCCATCAGCTTGAACGCCCCTTCCGAAACAGAATACAATAAAGTAACAAGACCCCGCTTTTCGAATGCGTTCCCTTCCATGCTTAAATTTGCCAAAGAAGCGCACAAGGTAATCCCTTCTGTACAGCTCTCCATTGTGGATGTGCTTCCCAAAGCTCAGATTGCAGCCTGCAAAGAGCTCGCCGCTTCTCTTGGCGTACCTTTGAAGATTCGAAAATACAGCTGATATCTTAGTTCTTCTGATATTCCTTCGGAGTACATTTCATATATCGTTTAAAAATCTGTCCGAAATATGCCGGACTTGTGAACCCTACCATTCCGGCAGTCTTCGTGACACTTTCGCCTTCCTTTAAAAGAGGAAGGCTTTTTTGTATCCGAAGAAACATCAAATACTCGAAAATCGTCATATTCATATGCTTTTTAAAGAAACGGCAGCATTCACTCTTACAGATATTTACGTGTTCAGCAATATCATCCAGACTGATCTCCTGATTATAATGCTGTTCCATATATGCCACCATTTCCCTTAATCGGGAAAGCTGTCCCCCGCTCATCTGCCCCTGCTCCGGCTGTCTCGTTACATAGCGGTAAAGCTTCTGCCAGATCTGCATCAGCAAAAGATGGATCTCCAACTCATAATCCGCCGGACGCCTCTCCCAAATCTCATAAATGTCCTGCATCCATTTCAAGATTCTCTGATGCCCTACTACATTCCTTTCTAATTTAAACGCCGGCCACCGTTCATCCTCTGTGACAGGCGCCACATACTTTTCCTGAAGCACGCTATGATCATATCCATACAAGAAACGCGGGTGGAAGGTGATCGATAGATACGAACACTCCTTGCTTCCCTGACGGAATCCGGCATGCAGCGTATTGCTGTTTCCAAACAGTCCCTCATCTTGCTTCAACAAATATGACTGATCGTTGACACGGTATTCCATTTCCCCGGACATAATCCATGTAAGTTCTATTTCCGGATGCCAGTGCCACAAAAATGCCCCCTGTTCATAAGCTTCGATTTTCTCCACACTTACGTTGACAGGAAATCCATAATTTCCATGCTCTTTGATCTCTTTTTGGTTTTTTTCTATATGTATCTGCATTTCCTCAATATCCTTATAATTTCTTCCAATATTCTTATTGAAACACGCACAAATTCTCATTATCATTATAATCATAAGACAATCGAGAGGTTCCTGCAACAAAAATACAAGAAAAAGAATGGAGAATTGTAAAATGGTAGCAAAATTAGTAGAAAAGTTCAAAGAAATCTATGGACAAACAGAAGATTACCGCGCTTACTTCGCGCCGGGACGTGTAAATCTGATCGGAGAGCACACAGATTATAACGGAGGTCATGTATTCCCTTGCGCTTTGACTCTTGGTACATACGCAATCGTGAAAAACAGAGAAGATCGCAAGCTCCGCTTCTATTCCATGAACTTTAGTTCTCTTGGAGTAATTGAGACAGATCTTGACGATCTTGTTCCACACAAAGAAGCTTCATGGACCAACTATCCAAAGGGAGTTATGTGGGCATTTGAGAAACGCGGTCATAAATTAACACACGGACTTGACATCCTGATCTACGGAGATATCCCGAATGGTTCCGGACTGTCCTCTTCCGCTTCTCTTGAAGTTCTGACCGGACTTATGTTAAAAGATACTTTTGGGTTTGAAGATGTGTCTATGATCGACATCGCGCTCATCGGACAGGATTCCGAAAATAACTTCAACGGATGTAACTGTGGAATCATGGATCAGTTCGCCAGCGCTATGGGGAAAAAAGATCATGCCATCTTCCTCGATACAAACACTTTATCTTACGAGTATGCGCCTGTGAAATTGGAGGACGCTAAAATCGTTATTACAAACAGTAAAGTAAAACACAGTCTTGTAGACTCTGCTTACAACGACCGCAGAAACGAATGCGAAACTGCTCTCAAAGAACTTCAGGAAGTGACCGACATCAAAACTTTAGGCGATCTCACAGAAGAAGAGTTTGAAGCACACAAATCTGCGATCAAAGACCCGGTAAGACAGCTGCGCGCAAAACACGCTGTATATGAAAACCAGCGTGCCATCCATGCCGTAGAAGCATTAAAAGATAACAACATCGAGCTCTTCGGAAAATTAATGAACGCTTCCCATGAATCTTTGAAAAACGATTACGAAGTATCCTGCGAAGAAATCGATATTCTGGTAGATCTTGCTCAGGCAATGCCGGGTGTTATCGGTTCCCGTATTACCGGCGGTGGATTCGGAGGATGTACTGTCAGCATCATCAAAAATGATACCGTTGACACCTTCGTAAATGAAATCGGCAAAGCTTATGAAGAAAAAGTCGGACACAAAGCAGAATTTTACATCGTAGATATCGGCGACGGTGCACACAAACTGAACTAAAAAAGAAGTTATTTAACCATATAAGGAGACACGTTATGTTATTTGAAAATATTAAAAAATTAGTAGAATACGGAATACAGACCGGACTCACCCCGGAATGTGAACGTATTTATACCACCAATCTTCTGTTAGAAATTTTCAAGGAAGATAATTATGAGGATACAGAAATTGATACTGAAAATCTTGAGTTGGAAGACATCTTAAAGAACCTTCTTGATGAAGCAGTTTCTCGCGGACTCATCGAGGACAGTGTTGTATACCGCGACCTCTTCGACACAAAGCTTATGAACTGCCTGCTTCCAAGACCGGCGCAGATTCAGCGTGAATTCAAAGAAAAATATGACATTTCCCCGGAAGAGGCAACCAAATACTACTACAAGCTCAGTCAGGACAGCGATTATATCCGCCGTTACCGCGTAAAGAAAGATATGAAATGGACGGTTGACTCTCCTTACGGAGTGATCGATATCACCGTTAACCTGTCCAAACCAGAGAAAGATCCAAAAGCAATCGCAGCCGCAAAAAATGCAAAGGCAAGCACATATCCAAAATGTCAGCTCTGCGTAGAAAACGAAGGATACGCAGGTCGCGTCAACCATCCTGCCCGTGAAAATCACCGGATCATGCCGATCACGATCAACGACAGCCAGTGGGGATTCCAGTATTCTCCGTACGTTTACTACAATGAGCACTGCATCGTATTTAACGGACAGCACATACCAATGAAAATAGACCGGGCTGCATTTATCAAATTATTTGATTTTGTA
>FR892670.1:0-21147 GCA_000433535.1 Dorea sp. CAG:317 | reverse complement strand
TTTTAAGCCACGACCATTTCCAGGGAGGTCATTATACATTTGCCATGGCAAAAGCACCGATTGAGAAGGAAGTAACCATCCCGGGATACGAAGATGTAGAAGCCGGAATCGTAAAATGGCCATTATCCGTGCTGAGAATCAGACACAAAGACGAACAGCGCCTTATTGACCTTGCCGATCATGTTCTTAAGAACTGGAGAAGCTACACCGACGAAGATGCATTTATCTTCGCAGAGACAGATGGTGAGCCGCACAACACGATTACACCAATCGCAAGAAAAGTAGGCGACATCTACGAGCTCGACCTGACTCTCAGAAATAACATCACAACCGAAGAACACCCACTGGGCTTGTACCACCCACACGCACAGTACCATAACATCAAAAAAGAAAACATCGGACTCATCGAAGTCATGGGACTTGCGGTTCTTCCTGCAAGACTGAAAAACGAACTGGAGCTTCTGGCTTGCTACATCGTAGAAGGCAAAGACATCAGAAGCAACGAAGACATCGTAAAACACGCAGACTGGGTAGACGGATTCCTTCCAAAATACGATTCCATCACAAAAGAAAATGTCATGGATATCCTGAAAGAAGAAGTCGGCATCGTCTTCACCCACGTATTGGAAGACGCAGGCGTATATAAATGCACAGAAGAAGGAAGAAACGCCTTCATGAAATTTATTGAAACATTGTAATTTGAACGTAATTTGGGACGTAGACTTTTTACAAAAGTCTACGTCCCAAATTGCATTTTGACCTGTCCTTTTTTGAAAAATCGCGTTCTAAAATTGGATCTTCTATCAAGTCTTCTATCGTTCCAAGCCCCAGTTCTTCGAGTATTTTCCGTACGTATGGGTTCTCCAGCGGTGTCTTGTATAGGGATTCTTCTGCATAGTTGTCTACACAGGCGCGTCCTTCTTCTTGTTTTCGAAGTGTCTTAGGGCCGCCTACGCATCCACCGACGCATCCCATGCCTTCAAAAAAGTTTGCATCGGTTTCTCCTTTTTTTATTCTCTGGATCATTTCCATACAGGCTTTCGCGCCTTCTGCCTGCTCCGCCCGCACATGAAGCTTCTCCGGCTGCAGCTGCTGTGTCATGGAAGCCACCGCTTCGCTGACGCCTCCGGTTCTTGCATACAGCCTTCCCGCCCTTGACGCATGCTCTCTTTCATCCTCCGGCAATGCTTCCAAATGAATGTCTGCCGCCTCAAAAATATCCCTCATCTCCTGAAACGTCAGCACGTAATCCACGGCTCCCTGTATATCTTCTTCTCTTGCCTCTTTCTTCTTTGCCAAACACGGCCCCACAAAGACCGTCACCGCATCAGGATATAGTCTTTTTATCATGCGCCCACAGGCAATCATCGGCGAAACCGCCGCCGGAACATGCGGCATTAATTCTTCATATATATTCCGAATCATAGCAATCCACACCGGGCAACAACAGCTCGTAAGCTGAAAATCTCCTTCTTTCTTAATATGCAGATCAAATTCAAGTGCTTCTTTGAGCGTCAGAATATCTGCAAACAACGCAACCTCTACCATTCCCGCGAATCCCAGCGCTTTGAAGGCACTCCGTAATTGCCCAGCAGTAACCATTTCTCCAAACTGCCCGAAAAACGCAGGCGCTACAAGCGCATAGGCATTCCCTTTCCTCTCTCGCACAGACCGCATTGCCGGGAGCACATCCTTACCGGCAGTCAGTTTCCCCTGTTTACACGCGTGTATACATGCCTCACAGCCTGCGCACATTTCTTTATCAATCTGAAGTTTTCCCTCCTCGTCCTCCCAGATAGCATCAAATACACAACTATTTTGACATGCCCGCTCATATTCTGTCTCTTGTGATTCACATTTCAGGCACGACTGATTTGGCACAACCGGCGCATACTCCTTTGGTCTCAGCAGACAATCAAGATGTGCCGGATCATAATTTTCCGGCAGCGGCTGATCTACCCTTACTTTCCCATTCAAAATATCTCTGTAGAGTTCTTCCAACGTCTTCATAAAATTCCTCATTTCTTTCAATCAATGTCAATAGTACTATTTCCAAATATTTGTAAATATATTCTTTGGATTTTCTTAAGAAACTTTATAAACATTTCCACCTTCCGTCATATCCTCGTCACAATTCATCGCTATAATAAAATCATCAAATCAAAGAGGACGTCGGATATATGACAACTAATATTTTCAACGTATAACCGCCGGACCTCGCCTAACAATCCTTTCAATTTACATAGATTTTTTCATCCCCCACGAAAAGACCGGCAAATCGCTTGCGCCGGTCTTTCACTTTGTGTTATACTATAAAGGTTCGGAGATGTACTCAAGAGGTCATAAGAGGTCGCACTCGAAATGCGATAGGCCCTCCGGGGTGCGTGGGTTCGAATCCCACCATCTCCGCGTCACATAAAAAGATAGCTCACATGTCCATCTTATGAGCTATCTTTTTTTACACCTTATTTTTATCTTGTTTTTATCTTATTTCTATCTTGTGATCGCTGCTATCTTCTACTGCTCTCTGAACTTGATCGTACCCGTTTCACAATCCATAGTTTCAACAATTGCCAGAGACTCCAACTGGTAACCAAGATTTCGAATAATCCGTCCGCCTGCCTGGAAGCCTTTTTCAATTGTAATTCCGATTCCTTCAATGGTCGCACCAGAGGACTGCACAATCTGAATCAATCCTTGAAGCGCACATCCATTCGCCAGAAAATCATCCAAAATCAGCACATGATCGTCTTCGTTCAAAAACTTCTGCGCTACAATGACCTGATTTTTGCATTTATGTGTAAATGACTCTACCTCTGCCACATACATCTCACCTTCTAAATTAATGCTCTGTGTCTTCTTGGCAAATACGACCGGTGCATGAAAATACTGTGCTACAATACAGGCAATTCCAATGCCTGACGCCTCGATCGTAAGAATTTTATTAATATTCTTACCTTCAAATCTTCTCTTAAATTCTTTTCCTATCTCATTAAACAGATCGATATCCATCTGATGATTCAGAAAGCTGTCAACCTTCAGCACATTTCCTTCTTTAATGATACCGTCTTTTACTATTCTTTCTTCCAAAAAATTCATAATGACTTCTCCTACTCGTATCATATCTTTTTCAGTACGTCCAAGTTAGCACATTCAGTTATAGATTACAATGTTTCTTTTAAGACTTCGTAAATGTATCCGGCAATCTTCTCATAGCCTTTCACATTCGGATGTACACCATCCGCAAACCAGTCTCCGTGATCCTCGGTAAACTCATACAGATCAATCACAATCGCTCCGCACTCCAATCCTACCTCTGCCACACTCTTATGGATCTCCGTAGCGATCAGATCGTTTTTAACCTTATAATTCACGATCCCTGTCTTCTCATCCGGAAAACATCTTGGCGGCTGCATGAGGTAAATTTTCGCGCGCTTATTTACCTTTTGATAAGATGTTACAAAAGCGCGAAGCTGTTCCTTGTAATCCTCTGTATTCCAGTTTCGCACCTTGGAATCGTTGGTTCCAAGCATGATAATATAAACATCGCCCTTTTCCTTCAGAGTTTTCTTATATTCCGGTTCTTCCTTATAGGGGAAATTCCCATAATCCAGAATCGTCCTCCCCCGAAGCCCATAGTTGCGAACACGATATCCATTCCCCAGCTTTTTTTGAAGAAGCGCCGGATAAGACTTGGTATCCCGGTATCTTCCCGCACCCGAACCATACGTGATACTGTCTCCGACACAGACGACCTTTACCTGACGCATATGGAAAGCCAGCAATATGAACAGGCATAAAAGAATCACTCCGAAAATCACCGATGCTGTCCGCCTCTTTTTCATATCCGCCCTCCTCATATATCATTATAAATGCAAACAAGTCCGAAAAGGGCTTTCCGCCCTTTCGAACCTGTAGTCTTCTTATTCTATAATCTCTCGCTGCTGGTATTCATGAATTTGTATTCCGCTACGGAACGGTCAAATCCTTTAATGTGCTTATACAGCCATTCAATCACATTTCTGTTCACCTGCTCTACAAATGCAGCAGACGGACCTTCTTCTTCCTCCAACATATTATAGAGATCTTTTACAACCTGACGAAGTTTATCATGCTCTTTCTTATGTTCTGTAATCGCAGGATAATTGATGGATTCCTGAAGTTTCTCTTCTTCGCCAAAATGAAATTCTGTGTAATCTGCAAGATAATCTAAAGTCTTAATTGCAACCACTTTATCATTTCCCACTTCACAGCTGTCCAGAAGCTTATTAATCTTATCAATCAGCTCTTTGTGCTGAGAGTCGATCATCTCATTGCCTGTTACCAGATTCTCGTCAAATTCTGCTCTCATGGTCAGTACCTCCTCTTTTCTACTACTAGGATTTATTATACATCAATTCTCCTGATTTTGAAACTATGAACTTCATATAATTTGATGTTTTTTGTACTAACCGGACACAGTGAGATCCTCAAGGCTTTCCCCCTGTCGCCAGAGATAACAATATGCGTCTGTACACTTTTGATAACGCCTAAATTCTCTCCTGGCATGCTCTTCGTCACCGTACACCTTCCAGCAGCCCACACATTTATACCCTTCCGCATGATGTTCAATAAATCCTTGTACATCTTCCAACGGGTAGCCAAGGAAAAGCCCGATCTCGTGCGGAAAATCTTTTTGTTCGCACAGGCGTTTTCCAAGCTGTACTACACACTTTCCTGTACATTCCACAGAATATCCGTATTTTTGCAGAAGTCTCGCCGCCCCGCTTACAGACAGATCATCTTTTAACTTCTGCGGACGGTAAATGTAGAGAAGCATTTTATTCTTCGTTGTCCGAAGCGGGATCACCCGCACTCCCTTTGGCACAAGCTTGCGGTTTAATTCTTTCACTGCACACAGTAGTTTCTGCCTGTCGGGGCACGGACAGTTAAATAAGCTGCCCGTCTTCATGCCCGCAAGCGTCGGCGAGCAGTGGCGGAGAATCATTTCCTCTGACATAAGCCGTTCTCCCTTTCCTTAGTCATGGCAATGACCGCCGCAGTGCTTACAATCTCCCCCGCAGTGCAGAGACTTCCCTGCTTTTTTATCTTTTATCATGCTGCGTATGACAAGCCCAACACCACCAGCCAGAAGTAAAAGTACAATCATTGTTCCCATCTTCCAACACCTCCATCTCTATATTATCCGCTTTTTTTATTTTTCACAAGATAAGCTTTTTTTACTCATCCTTTTTTCTATGAAGCTTTGATTCCTTTGAGCGCAGTCTGTTTCATCGTGCGAAGCGTCTGGCTCTCTTTGTACGGACGAAGCAGCAGATACAGGAATAAAATGATCAGCGCAATGGCTGCTGCCGTTCCCACTCCGAAAATACCTGTTGTTATAAAGGTTCCCATCTGATAAATACAAAGAGAAACTGTATATGCCAGTA
This sequence comes from Dorea sp. CAG:317, assembly GCA_000433535.1. Classification (GTDB taxonomy): domain Bacteria; phylum Bacillota; class Clostridia; order Lachnospirales; family Lachnospiraceae; genus Dorea_D. Next base: position 15,718 of record FR892670.1, on the reverse strand, counting down.
ATGTCTGATAACCGATGGCAAACCAGAACCATTTCGCATTGTTCATCTCACGCTTGATGGCTCCCATTGCCGCGAAGCAAGGCGCACACAAAAGGTTAAATACAAGGAAAGAATAAGCTGCTGCCTGCGTCATGGCTCCCGCCAGTGTTCCCCACATCTCAATTCCGTTGTCTCCGTTTACCTCTGCAAAACCAAAGAGGATTCCAAAGGTTCCGACTACGTTTTCTTTTGCGACCAATCCGGTAATGGCTGCCACTGCTGACTTCCAGTCTCCCCATCCAAGCGGAACGAAAAGCCATGCCACTGCGTTGCCGATCCATGCAAGGATACTGTGTTCCATATCTTCAACCATTCCGAATCGTCCACCTTCAAATCCAAATCCTTGTGCAAACCAGATAAAGATTGTAGACAACAGGATAATCGTTCCCGCCTTCTTAATGAAAGACCAGCCTCTCTCCCACATACTCCTAAATACATTTCCAAGTGTCGGAAGGTGATAAGCAGGAAGTTCCATTACAAACGGCGCCGGATCTCCCGCAAACATTTTCGTTTTCTTCAGGATAATACCGGAACAAATAATTGCCGCAATACCTACGAAGTAAGCGCTCGGCGCTACCCACGCCGCACCGTCAAAGAGCGCTCCTGCGATCAAAGCGATAATCGGAAGCTTTGCCCCGCACGGGATAAATGTAGTTGTCATAATCGTCATCTTGCGGTCTCTGTCGTTTTCAATGGTACGGGAAGCCATAACTCCCGGCACGCCACATCCTGTACCTACCAGCATCGGGATAAAGGATTTCCCGGAAAGACCGAATTTACGGAAAATACGATCCATGATAAATGCGATACGTGCCATATATCCGCAGCCTTCCAGAAATGCTAAGAAGAAGAACAATACAAGCATCTGCGGAACAAATCCCAGCACAGCACCTACTCCGCTGATGATTCCGTCAACGAGAAGTCCTGAGAGCCACGGTGCACAGTGTATAGCATCTAATGCGCTCTGTGCCCCGGGAATGATCCACTCACCAAAGAGGGTGTCATTTGTCCAGTCCGTTACAAAGGTTCCTACTGTAGAGACGGATATATAGTATACAATGAACATAACCAGTGCAAAAATCGGGATTGCAAGGAATCGGTTCGTAACAAATTGATCAATCTTATCCGACGTAGACATCTGTCGTTTGATTCGCTTTTTATAACAGTCCTCGATAATCTCTCCGATATAACGATAGCGTTCCCCTGTAATAATACTTTCCGAATCATCATCCATCTCTTTCTCACAAGCCAAAATATCTGTCTCGATGTGATCCAGCAATGACTGTTCCAGCTTCAAAAGCTCCTTCACTTTTTCGTCCCGTTCAAACAACTTCAGCGCATACCAGCGCTCCATGCTGGCATCTACATGACCGGTGATCGCTTCTTCGATATGTGCAAGTGTATGCTCTACACATCCGTCAAACCGATGCGCAGGCTGACTCTTCTTTCCGCTTTTTGCAAGAGAGACTGCCCGGGCAGCAAGCCGGTCAATCCCCTCCCCCTTCAGAGCGGAAATTTCAACTACCTTACAACCAATATCTTTGCTGAGACGATCAATATTTAATTCTTCTCCGTTTTTTCTAACAAGATCCATCATATTTACGGCAACAATGACCGGAATCCCAAGCTCTGTAAGTTGTGTCGTCAAATATAGATTTCTCTCCAAATTGGTTCCGTCCACAATGTTAATAATAGCGTCCGGCTTTTCTTCTAACAGAAAATTTCTTGAAACTACTTCCTCTAATGTATAAGGAGACAGTGAATAAATTCCCGGAAGATCAACGAGAACCGCTTCCTCTGCCTGTGATGCCGCACTCTTCATCTTTCCTTCTTTTTTCTCCACTGTTACTCCCGGCCAGTTTCCGACAAACTGATTTGCTCCTGTAAGCGCATTAAACAACGTTGTTTTTCCACTATTCGGATTTCCTGCAAGCGCAATCCTGACTTTCATTGATCTATTATCCTCCCGTTTGAATTATATTATTATAACCTTTATTAGTTATAACTAACCATTGTGCAAAAAAAATAATTTATGCCTGAACTTCTATCATTTCTGCATCTGCCTTTCGTAAAGACAATTCATATCCTCTAACCGTTACTTCTACGGGATCTCCAAGAGGTGCGACTTTTCTAATATACAATTCCACATTTTTTGTGATTCCCATATCCATAATCCGGCGTCGAACTGCCCCTTCTCCGTGAATTTTTACCACCTTTACGGTGTCACCACATTTTGCATCTCTTAACGTAGACATATTCCATCCTCCTAAACCATAATTTTATTTGCCATTTCCCTGCTGATCGCAACTCTTGAATCCTTCACCTTCACGATCAGGTCACCGCCTGTCATCGAAACAACATTGACAAAACCGCCCATGACAAAACCTAAGCTTTCCAGAAAACGTCTCGTTTCTTCTTTTCCGCCAATTCTCCGAATCTCAAGCTCTCGTCCGGTCTCAGCCATTGTTAAAGGCATCATAAGCCACCCACTTTCTTGTGTCCGTTTCTTTCTTTACGCGGTTAGTATACACTTACGTTAGTTATTTGTCAATAACTTTCTTGAGAATTTTTCTCATTTTCAAGAAACTTGTTTTTCTTCAATAGAACTGATATACTGAACTTAATTTGTATGGATAGAGAGGAATCTACTATGACTCGAAACAATAAATCTTCTGAAGATTATTTGGAAACAATATATCTTTTAAGCCAAAAACTGCCGGTTGTGCGTTCCATAGATATTGCCGCTGAATTAAACTTTTCTAAACCAAGTGTCAGTGTCGCAATGAAGCACCTAAGAGAGGCTAACTGTATCGAAGTAAGTTCTTCCGGTTTCATTACCTTGACGAAAGAGGGACTTCGCATTGCCTCAAGCGTATATGAAAAGCATAAATTCATTTCCGAATGGCTGATCTCCCTGGGCGTCAGTCCCGATACTGCCTCTGCGGACGCCTGTGAAATGGAACATAATATCAGTGATGAAAGCTTTCAGGCAATGAAAAAATTTATTCAGGCAAAAACGGACAAATAAATGCGCCGCACCCTACACAAAAGGGTGTGACGCATTTTTCAATCTCACTTCTTACTTTCCGGCATAGAAATCCTGATACAGCGCATTTCCTTTATCAATGATTTGAGACACTTCTGCTTCCGTAAGCCCAAGCTCATCACCCAGCTTCTTCCTGTCTTCAAAATCATTTTCTTTGAACGCGGAAGTGCTTCCTACAACTTTTTCATCCTTTTTTGAGATTGCCGAAGCAAAAAAATCGTTCTCATCCTGCCATATAATTGTTACATAGGTATCTTCAAGATCTACATTGCAATACAGATTGCTCATATGAAAATGCAGAGTAAAATCAAGAAGCCCCGGCATGGATTGATTTGGCACACTATATACAATCCCGTCACCATAATCCATGGAATAATATCCACTTTCGTTTTTATAGAAATCATTTTCTTTCAGCTGTTTCTCAAAATTTTTCTCCAGCTTATTTTTCGTGGTAAAATATACTCCCGAATAAATCCCAAAACTTCCAATTAACAACGCAAATACAATCGCGATTGCAACAAGCGCTCTTGCGTATTTTCTTGTACTTTTCACCTCATGATCAAATGTTTTTACCATAATCAAATCCTCCTTCAACAATACATCTAAGGAGATATGAAAACTATCACTGATTTTTATGATCGTCTCTAAGTCTGGATAACTCTTTGAATTTTCCCAATTAGATATGGTCTGTCTTGAAACTTGAAACATCTCGGCAAACGCTTCTTGAGATAATGATGCCTCCTTCCTTATTTTCTGAATATTGCTTCCCAGTGTCATGATAGTTCGCCTCCTTTTACCGAGATTGTATGAAAGAAAATCACTAATGTCTATCAAAGAACCTTTGCACATGCATAAAAATGCCCTGCAAAGGTTCTTTGCTGTCCAAATATTACTCTTTTAATTTCGAATAATAGGAATCTGCCGTATAAAGTGCCGCTGCCGGATTATGTCCAAGCACACGATCCTTCGTCACAGCAGTTGTTGTCAATGCCTCAGAATATTTATAGAATAAGCTGTCATGACCAACGCACAATCCAACTACAACATTTAAGTCTGTTTTTGCTTCATTAAGCATCTTCGCCTGAAGGATGGGATTACACATATTTTCTCCCACCTTGTTGCATCTCTCCGGGATCCCCACAGATGTTTTTTTCTGCGCTCCCGCCTTGCAGGCAATGCCAAACACTTCAAAACCGTGCGCTCTCAAAATAGAAGCCAATGTCCGACTTTCTCTTAAAAGCCCTACACAGGTTGCAATTCCTATTTTCTTTGCCCCGATCTTCTTCGCAAATGCCATGATCTCTTCCACTCTTGTGTACCGGCAATAATGATCAGACTCCACTTCTGCAGCTGCCACCATGACCTTATGGTTTTCTTCCTCTTCATAGCACGCCATCGCTTCCTGCAACACAACATCATCCATGTGTGTAGTTAAGCAAAAATCCGGATAAGTGCTATCCATTTTATTACAGTTTTGCACTGCACAGTCAACACATGACATTTCTTGTTTTTTCATTTCTATCATTTCCTTTCTAAAACTTTAAGCATAGCAAGCTTTTTTCTTTAAGCATTTAATTCTTTCACGATCTTACGAATCACTTCCACATCCTCCACCAAATCATCCGCAATTTTTTCTATACTCTGATTTTTAGCAAGCTTTTTCTGTACCAGCTCTTTTAACTTCTCTATTTGCCCAACACTTCTACCTTCTTTTCTACCTTCTTTTCTTCCTCGAAGGTCTGCTTCCTTTAATTCTTCTGCAAATAATTCATTCAATGCTTCGCACATATTCTTCTCCTCCTCCATTTGCTTTTGGTTAGCTCGTACAATCAAATTCATCACATCTGAGTAATACGCCTTCTTTCAGTATAATAAACTCATTTTTCCTATGCAACTGTTTCCTGGTGAATTTCAAGTATGAAACAGACTGTAAATTCAGTCTTTTTCTGAGGGTTTGCACCCGAGATTAAAATTTAGAATTTATCAAGAGACGACTGTCTCCCCGAATAAATGTGAGTTTATCTTATAACTAATTAAGGAAGAAGTCAATTAGGAAAAGGAAAAGGGCTGACTTTTTGTCAGCCCCGTAACACAGAACTATGCTTCTGTGTAAATATCTTTTTATACGCAATCTTTTTTCTTTCTTAGTCGCTTAGCTGTGCACCTTTCTTCTCTGTATAAGAATTCCGATAAACAATGCGCTTACCAACATTAACTGAATATGACCTTCATCGTATGATTCTAGCATTTATGGTAGATAATGTCTACTTTTAATCACATAAAAAAATGCCCCAATCCCTCTATTTCTAAAGGATTGAAGCATTCTCACTACTGCCGCAGACCGGAATCGAACTTTTCGTAACCTGCGAAAACCCGCATAGAAAAAAGAGGGGGATTGTGTCAGTTCTGCTTTATCTGTTCATCCTATAGATTTTTTAATATCTTCCAAAATCACAGGCAGCTTGAAGCATTGCCCCTAAGTTTTCCGGTTTCGTATTAATAGGTAAATCGCATGAAGGCATAAGAATAAATCCGCCTTCATTATATTTCATCTGTTCAATAATTTCTCTCGACTGTTGGTATACTTGTTCTTGAGTGCCTTCAACTAAAAATTTCGTAGATACATTACCGGCATAAATATGCTCTTTTCCAAGTACCCCAGCTATTTTTTTTAAGGAATTATCTTCGTCAGAACTGATAAAACTACGTTGTGAAAGATTCAAGTCCTTAAAAAACTCCAAATTTTTGTTATGATTACCACAAAGATGAATTCCAAAACTGGAAAGCCCTTTTTTTCTTAACTCCTCATGTATCTCCATCATGGCTGGATAAGCATACTTTTTAAAAATCTTCGGTGAAATCAGATTATTCGACTCAAATGGATAATTTGAGGATACCGAACATCTTTCAATTCCAAACTCCTGAATCAACAAATCAGCTGTTTCACTTAAGTATTGCACCGCTATTTTCAAAAGATGTCTCACAACATCCGGCTCTTTTGCAAGCCAACGCATCAATAGCCCGGTTTCCACCATAGAACCAACCATCGTAAAAGGAGAACCTGCACTGATTGACACGCCCATTTGTCCTTTTGTCTCCGCATATTTTAAAAATTCAATACGGAGTTTTGTAAATATGCGTTCGTTCACTGGAGGCAATTCATATTTCCATGCCTCCTCTAAAGATTCAATTTGAAATTTTTTCACAAAAGGCAGGGCAACTTTTCCTTCTTTAGGTATAAAAAGATCACCGCCCAAATCCAATATCTCACCATGTGGAAGATCATAACACGGAGAATCATCATATCCACATTCATCACAAATATCTTTCTGTGCCTGAAACGCCTTCTCTACATCAAAATAAAATTCCTTTGAAGACAGACCTTTCTGCAATCCCGCATACATTGTGGCACAGGAAAGCATCGGAACTCGGTCTATTTTCTCTCCATTATAAAACCGACTCATTCTTTCTTCTGATGACAGATTATTCATAGATTATCTTTCCTTTTTTCTCTTTTTTCCTTCGATATCCCGTCACACCCATTTGAGCTACTCCCAGGCTGGAGCCATGATAATTTGTCCCCATCTCAACATTCAACGTAATTCCATTTATTCTGGCTCTTTGCAGAATTTCCTCTTTTTTATCATCTGGTTCAAATGTATTCATTGTATCTCTTACTCCATTTAGAACCTGCAAAAACATCTTAAATGGAAATGCTATACCCACTTCGTCGTCTTTCCACTCTCCTGCAAACCTTGTTCCCGAACACAAAAAGGAAACATTCATATCTTGATTTTTATAACTTCTTGCCATTAATTCAGTACATATTCCTCCCATACCAGCAAAACGAATTTGCTTTGCCATACCATACTGATAGGAATATCCCTGAATAATCCTCATAGCTGTATACGGTCTGCAAAATGCAAGTACAATATCAGGCTTTTCTTCAAAAACTTCCAAAGGCTGAATGCACATTCCATATACCTTATGACTTAAATAAGGGGTATCACATGCAATATCCAATGCGGCATCTCTTGTTCCATACATATTCCGCTCATATTGCTGTTTTCCTGTTCGTACCTCCTGACAAGGCTCTGTGAAACCTAAAACCTCCGAAGCCGCTGAACAATATATATGTTCCTTTTTTACCTTCATGCTATGTCCCATTGTTGCTGCTTTTATCATCATACAAAAGAACATTTGATGAGTAGCTTCCCTGACATGAAGACTCTCATATTCTTGTTCCGAAAAAAGAAATTTAACGCCCACAAGTCTCCTGTTCTTTTCAAACTCAAGCAAAGTCCGAAATTCTATTACTTCTTTTTTCACATTCTTCTCTCCTTACTTTCTGCAATTTCCTGCAACAAATGATTGCTAGCACGGCCACAGCCAAACAAATGCAAAACAAATAGGAATATCCTTGTTTCCCATACATATCTAAAAGCTTACCTGCTACTGGATATAAGAAAGCATCAGGCGAATATCCAATGAAGGAGACTACACCTATGACAGTACCTACTATTAGCATTGGGAATTCCGACTCAGTAATCAAAACCAGGCATATTGTTTTAACACCTGTTGCAGCAAATGCGTAAACCATTGTCAAAATAATTGTAGCCATCTCCATCTTAATGGTCATTTGATTACCAATCAAAAGACAAAGTATCACACATTGAATTGGCATGGTCCATTCAATCACTTTGAGTGCCGACTGTTTCCAGTCTGCCATTCTCCCAAAAATGATCCCCGCAAAAACAGTCAGAATATTTACACGAACGATACCGAATATTAAAGCTCTTCCTTCTGAGACCCCATAAATATCCGTTAGATACGGTGTAATGTATGTCATACTACAATACAGCAAAAAATTGCACATTGTGATTACTGCAATCAGCCATACTTCTTTTCTTCCAAATACATGTTTCATCTGGGAGAATGTGATTTGGTTTCCTTGAATACTTTTTGTTTCAATTTCAGAGAACCAGTAATAAACCCCTATTGCCGATACCAGATTTAATACAGCGAAAAGTCTCACAATCAGGACAAACGTTTCTAATTCATTTCCTGTCGCCATATACATTCTACTTCCGATAGAATTTACAATCATCCCCCCAAGTCCTTCAAGCGCATAGTAAACACCAAATACTTTTCCCGCGTTGTGATTACTTCCCAGATAGCTTAAAACTTTTGAGGACGCCGGAAAAAAGGCAAATACAGCAGCAAGTCCCATTAATCCTGATATAATAAGAAGAATAGGATAAGATGGAACAAAAGATACATATAAATGCAAAAAAGAAGATATTACAAGCGCTAAAGTCAGTATTTTTCTTGGAGAAAATCTGTCAGTAAAATATCCACCTACAACATATGACAACATTCCTACTGTTCCAAAAACTCCCCATATCCTGCTTAGTTCAATATCAGAAAGGCAAAGAGCTGCTTTTATTACATTATAAAATGTTCCTTTCATATAGGGGAAACCATATATACCTACAATTCCAAAGGATAATAGAAGAACCATAATTGATTTTTTCTTATCCATTTTTCTATCCTGCTGTCCTATAAGCATGTTTTTCTATTTTTCTAAGAATCTGGTCCATCAAAATAGCAATCAGGCATATTGGTATGGTTCCCTCCATAATATATACTGTATTATATGTTGAACAACCAGTCTGGATTAAAAGCCCAAGGCCTCCGGCACCTGTACTGAATGCAAGTGTTGCTGCTCCGATACAAATAATCAACGCAGTTCTCATTCCTGACAAAATAACTGGAATTGCAAGCGGAAACTGTACTTTCCATAAAATCTGCTTCTTTGTCATTCCAAGACCTTTACCAACCTCAATATAAGAACCCGGAACATTCCGAAGCCCTGCCATTGTTGCGAATACAATCGGTAAAAGAGACTGTAATAAAAGCGCAAATACTGCCGCTTTCATTCCAATACCGAAAGCAGTAAGACCAAACATTAATACGGCCATAGCCGGGATCGTTTGAACAATCATAGACATTTTTTCAATCACAAGCCCAAAAGACTCACCTGGTTTCGTAAAACAAAAAATACCAAGACCAACTCCTATAATTGCTGACAACACACAGGATACAACTGCAATTTTAAGAAACTGTACCGTTAGTTTAGGAAGACTGTACTTTGCAACATTTCCTACAGCATACGGCCACACATCATATACCCAGTCTTCAATATATTGGAAACCAAATACAAATATGCCCAGAGCAAGAAGAAGTAATATGATTGCGACAATATGTCCATCTATTTTCTTATTCTCTTTCTTCATTAATTCTTCTGTCCTTTCTGAAATACTCCTGCTATATCTTTTAGCCATACAGTTCCTTCAATCTTTCCATTTTCCATTACATTCATGGCTTCTGTTCCATGCTCAATCATTCTTGCTAGTGCATCACGTAAGTTTACATCTCCGTCCACTTTATATGGTAACTCTTCTTTACAAATCTGGTCCATATGTTCACGAACCTGAAATCTGCTCAAAATTTTAATATAAGTCTCTGTTCCAAGGAAAGATTTTACAAACTTGTTATCTGACATTAGAATTGTCTCTGGACTTTCGAAACTTTCTAACACACCTTTAGACATAATCGCAATTTTATCACCCATTTTCATCGCTTCTTCAATGTCGTGGGTAACAAAAATAACTGTTTTTTTCAACTGCTTCTGAATTTTTAAAAACTCATTCTGGAGATTCGCTCTATTCAGCGGGTCCACTGCTCCAAACGGCTCATCCATTAGAATAATCTCCGGATCTGCTGCCAGCGCTCTGGCAACACCTATCCTCTGTGCTTCTCCTCCCGAAAGCTCAGATGGATATTTATTAATATATGCCTTTACATCCAATCCTACCAGCGCTATCAATTCCTTTACTCTTTCAAGGATCTTGTCTTCTTTCCAGTTCAACAGTCTAGGCACAACAGAGATATTTTCCCGTACATTCATATGCGGAAAAAGTCCTGTGCTCTGGACTACATATCCAATACTCCTCCGAAGTTCTACCGCATCATAATCATAGATATTTTTTCCATTAATTTCAATCGTTCCCTCATCAGCATCAATAAGTCTATTAATCATACGCAATGTTGTTGACTTTCCACATCCGGACTCTCCTACAAACACACATAGTTCACCAGTATTTATTTTCATGGATAGATTATCGACCGCAACCTGAGTTCCAAACTTTTTTGTAACATTCTTTAACTCAATCATACTCTTACTACTCCCTTGGATTTTCTATACATTTCAATTAAAACAACCAATTTTTTCAGCACAAAGTCGAAAAGGAAAACCAGACCCATTATTGGAAGAGTTCCTAGCATTACAATATCAATAGCAAAACCGTTCAATCCTTGTAATATGAACTTTCCAAGTCCTCCATAACCGATATATGATCCAATAGTAACTCCTAATATAGTTGCCGTAAGAGACACTCGGATTCCAGAAATAATTATCGGCATAATAATTGGCAATTCCACCTTTGTAAATATCTGCAATGTTGTCATCCCCATGCCTTTGGCCGCATCTATATACTGTTTATCAACTACTTTCAATGCTCCATACATACTGTTTACAATCTGAAACAAAGAATAGCAAAATAATGCACAAAATACCGGCGTAGCTCCAACACCCGCAATTCCATGTTCTTTCAAAAAAGGAAATCGATTACTCAAAAAAGAAAGTGGGAACATCATAACACAAATCAATGCTAATGATGGAATAGACTCAATTGTATTCAATATTGTCGTAATCACCTTTCCAGCTTTAGAAAATTTATAAGCAACCCAACCAAGTGGAATTCCCACGATTACACCTGATATAACAACTTTAAAAGACATGTAAATATGATTGCCGAAGTAATTTGAAAATTCTTTATGATAAGTAGCATATTCTTTCATAACGGAAAGGCCATCCAACTGCCCAGTTACAAAGGAGGTGATCGCAATTACAAATCCAATCGTAATGATCAGAAAACGTTTCCATCCTTTTGAAATATATTCATTACATTTCACTTCAACCAGATATGCAAATGCAAGGTACAAATAACATCCTATGCTCATAGAAACTCGTCCACTTGCAGAAGGAAGTTTCACAACATTTGTTGCCTGTCCGGCGAAAAGAATTGCACATCCAAAACACACACTCGCAATAATACCCGCCAGGAAATTCAAATTTTCTTTTTTTCCTTTCACAATTGACAACACCAACAATACAATTGTAAGTCCTAGTAAGATAGCATAATTTGCACCCAGACATTCTCTTGCGGTAAGACCTTCCTTATCTCCGATTCTTGCTGCAGCCATAAACATAAACTGATTAATAAACAGAAATATCAGCATAACAAAAACCAAAATATCTGTTGCTACATCTTGCTTTTTGAACATTTTAACCTCCAATTATAAAAAGAACTCCGCTTACAAATAATAAACGGAGTTCTTTGAAAATCAATATTTTATTTTACAAATCCGTTTTCCTTTAAGAACTGAGAAACAATATCTGATGCATTTTCGCCATCAGTAGATAATCTCTTATTCATATCTCTTATAATTGTATCATCAATTGCTTCGTATACAGGTGTAAGAATCTCCTGAATTTCCGGATACTCGTCCAAAAATTCTTTTGTACAAACTGCTGCTGGGCTATAGATAGGTGAAACATATTCTGGATCTTCAATTACATATAATCCTAATGCCTCTAATGTTCCACCAGTAGTGTAACAATTTGACGCAATAATACCATCAGTTCCTTTAGCTGCCATTGACTGAGGATCACTTACTCCGATAACAATCTGATCGTCGCTGAGCTTAAATCCATATGTTTCTTCCCAACCAGGAATACATGTTGGCTCTGTAGCTACATAACTATTCTCTGTTGCAATAGCTATTTTCATTTCTCCACCATCGTTAATATATTTTGCAAAATCGTTAAAATCCTTGATGTTATTCTCCTCTGCCCATTCCTTTTTTACACAAATTCCATCCGAATTGTTATATGGGGAATAGCACATCCAAACAAGACCATTTTCTGCATCAGCTTCTTTTGTAGTATTAAAAGCTGTCTCTAAATCTGTCTGGAATAAGACTGGATCAACATCTTTGATGAACATCATTCCACGGCCAGTATAGTCCTGAACAATATCAACCTGTTTTTCCATAAGAGACTGACGTGGCAATGTAGAATTATTGTATGTACCAACGCCACTTGCTTCTACTTCATATCCGTTTGCCTCAAGAACCTGTTTAATTAACTCTCCATATATCTGACTTTCTTCGTCTGTCATGGAAGCAATAACAATCGGATCTCCTTCATTCTTAATTTCCACTGTTTCTTCAGCTTTTGAATCTGTGTCTTTTTCAGCATCGTCGCTTGATTTCCCCTCACAACCCACTGCGAAAGTTGCCATCATTGCAACGCACAATAATGCACTTATTAATTTGCGTTTCATAATTCACTTTCCTCCTGTAATAAGAATATGCCAGCATTCGCTTTTATCTAATTCTAGCATATTTATACCTTTTGCTTCCAATTGGTAATATTAATATATAGTCATTATTTATAGATTTTTTCTATAAATCATATCTCAAAAGAATTATATTATAATATTCACCTTGAATTATTTTAGAAAAAGAGAAAGTAAGTCTTTTGATAACCTGATTCCTTGACTGTTACCCCATGCTTTTACCTGTGTAAGCATAATCCCAGCTCCCTCATCATATATACATTATTCAATAATTAATCAACCTTCAAATAACACTTGCCCAAAATCGGATTTTATCGGCAAAGATTGGAAAAACTGTTGAGGGAATTCCATTACTCGGCTTTTCCTCTATCGATTATTATATTTTTAAACTTACAGATCTTATCATTACATTTTTCACAATTAAGCTTAGTATTCGAGCCACTCCAGAATCGTTCCGGATATTTTGCGTAGATCAGTTCCCATCGTATCAGAACAACCAGTGATGTAAAAAACAGACTCCAACTGAAAAAGCTTTTGATAAACAGCATTGGCGTAAACATCATAAAATGTCCCCAATCAAAGATACGACAATTCACGCAGCATTTATTTTTCATAACCTCCGTCTGAAACGGACAATAGAACAGGATGCATATGTAATCACACAAAAAGAAGAAAACAGTAAGCATCAGAAGATCCGCGTTGTCGATCAGCTTCAACAAATACAAAATGCCAAAAATCGCATTGAATGATAACCAGATCAACATTACTTTCCATGCCTTGATATTCTGGTCATACACATATTCAAACAACGCAAGTCTGTCATATCCCTCTTTCTCTTCATATTCTGTCTGTTTCGCTTTCCGAAGTGCCATCGTAGATTTTCGCGAAAAAAAGATATGCCTGATCATCATCACCATAAAAATGAACCACAGCAGATGAATCGGAGTAAGTCCAATCCATATCGTCTGTGTTACAAATTTACACAGAAGGTCTTTATTCGAGATATAGAATGCAAACATGAGGACAAAAATCAGCACTCTGATCCCCAGTTTCCATATATACATTTTCATCATTTCCGTTATTTTTTTCAAGTTATAACACCCGCATTTCTCTCTCATTACTTATCTCGATTGATTCCACAATTGATAATAAACACCTTTTCTCTCAAGTAATTCCTCATGACTTCCGCTCTCTGTAATATGATCTCCTTCCAAAACGAGAATCTGGTCGTAGTTCTTAATCGTAGTCAATCGATGGGCAATCGTCAGCGTCGTACGTCCCTTTGCGAGCTGTTCCAAACTCTGTCCTACCAAACGCTCACTTTCATTATCCAACGCAGATGTCGCCTCATCAAGAATCAGAATCGGTGGATTCTTCAGAAATACTCTTGCGATAGAAATTCGTTGCTTCTGTCCACCAGACAGTTTCACACCACGTTCGCCGACATATGTATCATATCCATCTTTCAATTCATTTATAAATCCATCTGCTCCGGCCAGCTTTGCCGCCTGTCTGATTTCTTCGATATCTGCCCCTGGTTTTCCATATGATATATTCTCAGCAACTGTTCCACTGAACAGATGCACATCCTGCTGGACAATACCGATCGCATTGCGAAGACTTCGTAGCGTCACATTACGGATATTCTGACCGTCAATACAGATTTCTCCGGATGTCACATCGTAGAATCTCGGAATCAGATTACAGAGTGTCGTCTTCCCGCTTCCGGATGGACCTACAAGCGCAACTCGCTCCCCCGCTTCAATATGCAGATTCAAACAAGAAAGAACCTGATTGTGATCATCTGGATATTCAAAACTCACGTCTCTGATGTCAATACATCCACGTTTTACATAAAGCGGCACCGCCCCCGGCTCATCCTCAATCTCAATTTCCGCGTCCATGATTTCAAAGAATCGCTCAATTCCTGTCATTCCACGCTGAAACTGTTCTGCGAATTCCACAATTCTTCGAATCGTTGCGATCAACGTAGATACATACAGCACATATGCAACAAGATCTCCCGGTGTGATCGCATGATATATTACAAACAGACCTCCACCCAGGATTACGACCAGATACATCAATCCGTCAAACAGGCGTGTAGAACACTGGAATCCCGCCATATAGCGATACGACCGCTTCTTAATCCGCATAAATGTTTCATTTCCACGTGAAAATTTTTGCTTTTCCTGCTCTTCGACACCAAATGCTTTTACAACACGTTCCCCGAGCAGACTATCCTCAATCTGCGCATTCAGTTCACCGATCTGATTTCTCTGCATACGAAAAACAGTCTGCAGCTTATGATTCAAATGAATCGAAACAACAGCCATCAACGGTACACAAAGGAATATAATCAATGTCAGCGGAATGTTATAGGTACAAAGAATCATGAAGCTCACAATAAATTTCAGCCCTGCGATAAAAAATTCTTCCGGACAGTGATGTGCAAATTCCGTCACATCAAACAGATCGTTCGTGATACGTCCCATGATCTGACCGATCTTTGTATTCGAATAATAGGTATATCCAAGCTTCTGAAGATGATCAAATGCATCCTGGCGCATGTCCGTCTCGATATAAACACCCATAACATGTCCCATATCTGCCATAAAATACTGCGCTGTCGCATCAATCAGACGCAGAATCAAATAAACCGATGCCAGTTTCAGCACAAGCGATACCGTAAGTGCCGCAAGATCTGTCATTGCCAGATTTGTGATCGTACGCAGGATCAATGGAAGAAAAAGATCACACAGACAAGTCAATGCAGCACAGAAAAGATCCAGAAAAACAGTCTTTATGTATTTTTTCTGGTATGGCCAGAATCTCCGGATCAACGCTCCATTACTTCTTTTTCCCTTTGTTTGTTCCATGAAAATATACTCCTTTTTACCAGT
The DNA here is from genome assembly GCA_000433535.1 of Dorea sp. CAG:317. Lineage (GTDB taxonomy): Bacteria > Bacillota > Clostridia > Lachnospirales > Lachnospiraceae > Dorea_D. Next base: position 245 of record FR892670.1, on the reverse strand, counting down.
CAGTATGAATATTATACATCACCTGATAGTATTATGGAAGTCACTTGGGAAGCCGCTACCAATTCTTTCATCCATATGTCTGCATACTCATCTTCACTAATGATAACTTCACCACTCTCTGATGTAATTGACAATAAAAAATGCCCCAAACTCTTTCATCATAAGAGTATGAAGCACTTTGTAAGAATGCCGCAGACCGGAATCGAACCGGTACGGGAGTATAAGTCCCGCAGGATTTTAAGTCC
>FR892669.1 GCA_000433535.1 Dorea sp. CAG:317 | reverse complement strand
CACAGAAGAATGTGTGTCTGCCTATGCCTCCCTCTACCCGTTGATTACCTATTATCTGAACAGACTAAATGACTGGGGGCTTTGCTTCCGGCGGTGCAAGGTTTGTGGAAAATATTTTCTGGCAAAGAGCCAGCGGTATGAGCTGTGCAGCGACAAATGCCGCAAGGCGCAGGCACTTCAAAACAAGCGGGAGTTTGACGAATTTTCTGGCAAAGAGCCAGCGGTATGAGCTGTGCAGCGATAAGTGCCGAAAAGCACAGGCGCTTCAGAACAAACGGGAATTTGACGAGAGGGCAAGAGAAAATAACTATGACCTGCTTTATAAAAATGAATGCCAGAACTGGCGCAACAAAATAAACCGGGTAAAAAATACCGCAGGCTTTCCTGCTGACCGTCTGGAAAAAATACAGGTTGCCTTTTCCGACTTTAAGAAAGAAGCCTTGCAGAGAAAAAAGGCTGTAAAAACAGGAACAGCCAGCCCGAAAGAATTTACGGACTGGCTGTATCAGCAGAGTAATGTAATTGTGGAACTGACAGAATATTAAATTTTTTTCTCGTTGTGAGGTTTCTGTGACATTTTGCTGATACTATAAAAAGAAAAAGGATGTGATACTATGCGAATACTGGTTGTTGAAGATGACCAGCTTTTGAATAAGACATTAAGCTATAATCTGTCGGCTGTCGGATATTCCGTGGATGGGGCTATGTCAAAGGCTGTTGCCATAAGATTTCTTGAAAAACAGGATTATGATTTAATCGTTTTGGATGTCAATCTGCCAGATGGGAACGGGTTTGATATATGCCATGAGGTAAAAGAACGCCGTCCTGATACCGCCGTGATTTTTCTAACCGCAAATGATATGGAAAGCGATATGCTGAAAGGATTTGAATTGGGCGCAGATGATTATGTAACAAAGCCCTTTCCTATCAGCGTGTTCCAAAAGAAAGTATCTGCTTTACTGAACCGCATTTCAGCACAATCCGGCGGCGATTTCTACGATGACGGGAATTTGTATATCAATTTTTCCGAATTATCAGCCTGTCTCGCAGGACAGCCGATTACCCTTACATCGTTGGAATATCGTTTATTAAAAGTGCTGACAAGAAATTCTCAAACTGTCCTGACACGTCAGGTATTGCTTGAAAAGCTGTGGGATGTAGATGAAAATTATGTGGATGAACACGCACTAACCACAACGATCAGCCGCATCCGCAGTAAAATTGAAACGAACCAGCATTCCTACATCAAAACCGTTTACGGTATGGGCTATATGTGGATTGGAGGAGCGCAAAAATGATTTCAAAAAAACTCTCCTTAAATAAAGTCTGCATAATACTGGCAACTACCATTTTACTTTTATCAGTGGTCATGTTTTCGGTTCTATATATCCTGACCAAAGAAATGTCTGTGGTATTTTGTAGCATGGCTTTTGGTCTGCTTTTTCTACTTTGTGTTACTGCTTTTGTGATACTGATACGGCGAAAGCTGACTTTGTTTTCTGAAATGCTTTGCTGCACCTTAGACGAAATGATGAATGGAAAAATAGATGTATCACAGGTTGCCGAAGAAGAAAACCTATTTTATAAAATCAATCATCGGCTGGTGCGTCTTTATGAGGTTATGCAGGAAAGCAAAAACAGCGTTGCCAGTGAACGAGCTGACTTACAGGAGTTAATTTCCGATATTTCTCATCAGGTAAAGACACCGATAGCAAACTTAAAAATGATAAATGCCACCTTATTAGAACAAGAAGTGCCACCGGATAAACAGCGGAAATTTCTACTTGCCAGTGGCACACAGCTTGATAAACTGGATTTCTTAATGCAGGCTATGATAAAAACTTCCCGACTTGAAACTGGCGTTATCTCACTTGAAAAGAAACAGCAGCCTATCTATGATACTCTTGCTATGGCGCTGGGCGGTATTTTTCTGAACGCTGAAAGAAAGCACATACAAGTTGAAGTAAACTGCCCGGAAACATTGGTTGTTTCCCATGACCGCAAATGGACAGCAGAAGCCTTATTTAACATATTGGATAATGCAGTTAAGTACACGCCGGAGTACGGTTCTATTCGTGTTTGCGTTGAAAGCTGGGAAATGCACCTGAAAGTCAGCATTACCGATACCGGCAAAGGTATTCCCGAAAACCAGCAAGGAGCAATTTTTAGGCGCTTTTATCGGGAAGAAGATGTCCACGATATAGAGGGAATCGGCATTGGGTTGTATCTTGCAAGAGAAATTATTAGCTTACAGAACGGTTATATACAAGTAACTTCTCAAGTAGGAACAGGTTCAACATTCTCCGTTTTTCTTCCCCATGAATAACCTGTTTTTTTGAAATGTCACAGGATTGTGACATTTCAGGGCAATTTATTATGCTGGCTGTGACATTTCTGTGAGGTTTGGTCGTTATAATGGATTTATCAAAAAGAAAGGATGGTGTTCTTTATGAGCATTTTGCAAACGACTGAACTGAAAAAATATTATGGTGCAAAGCCGAACATTACCAGAGCCTTGGATGGTGTGACCCTCTCCATTGAAAAGGGCGAATTTGTTGCTATCGTAGGAACCTCCGGCAGCGGTAAATCTACACTACTGAATATGATTGGCGGGCTGGATGTACCTACCTCCGGCAAGGTTATTGTGGATGGGCGTGAACTCTCCACATTAAAAGATGAGCAGCTTACTATCTTCCGTAGGAGAAAGATCGGCTTCATCTTCCAGAACTACAATCTGGTTCCGGTGCTAAATGTCTATGAAAACATCGTGCTGCCTGTGGAGCTGGACGGAAACAAGGTAGACAAGAAGTTTATGAAAGAAGTTGTTCAGATGCTGGGGCTGGAGGATAAGCTGAACAATATGCCCAATAACCTCTCCGGCGGTCAGCAGCAGCGCGTAGCCATTGCCCGCGCCTTGGTGTCAAAACCCGCTATTGTTTTGGCTGATGAACCCACCGGCAACCTGGACAGCAAGACCAGCGCTGATGTGCTGGGGCTTTTGAAAACCACAAGTCAGAAATTCCACCAAACCCTCGTGATGATTACTCATAATAATGAGATTGCCCAGCTTGCCGACCGTATCATTCGGATTGAGGATGGCAAGATCGTGCAGTAAAGGGGGCGGGACTATGAATGACATTCTATTTGGCAATAATAATACAAAAACCATCAAGCGGCTGTCTAAACAATATTTCAAGAAGAATAAGGTTCGTAATCTGGCGGCGATTCTTGCGATCGTTCTGACAGCATTTTTGTTTACATCCATCACTTCACTGGCATTTAACATGGTATCCTCCATGCAGCTCTCTATGCAGATGCAGAAAGGCAGCAAGGGAGATGGAACCTTCGGCTATATGACAGAGGAGCAATTTGAGCAACTGAAAAACAGTGATTTTGTGGAGCAGGCAGGTCATCGGCGGACGATTGGATATGCAAGCAACGCCGTGGGTCATTCTGTTGAATTAAACTATGCTGACAGCATACAGCAGGAACTTACATTCTGCGTGCCAACGCATGGTTCAGCGCCGGAAAAGGCGAATGAAATTGCTACTACCGAACTGGCTTTGAAGGCCCTTGGTGTGGAACCGGAGATCGGAGCAGAAGTTCCTCTGGAATTTGAACTGCGGGGAAAAACCTATCATTATGATATGGTGCTTTCCGGTTGGTGGGAAGCAAGCAACGATACGGTCAGCGTGGCGATTCTCTCAGAGCAGTTTGTAAAAGATAATCCGGATGTGGTGAAAAATACCCACGCAGTGGATGGAGAAATCTCAGGGGTTACTTTTTCTGAAGTTGTGCTGAAAGACAAGACGAACATTCAGGAGCAGATGGATAGCTTTGTCTACTCCATCGGCGGCAATCCAGAGGATATGTCTGCCGATAACTTTATCCTCTCTGTTGAAAACCAGATGGGAAAAGCCATGATTTCTTCGGAGTCCATCTTATTTGCCGTAGTATTTGTTTTGATGTTTGTATTGTGTGGCTATCTGCTGATTTATAATATTTTTGATATTTCCGTTATGCAGGATGTTCGGCAATATGGCTTATTGAGGATGATTGGTACTTCTACACGGCAAATTAAAAGCATCGTCAATCGGCAGGCGGTATGGCTGACCCTAATCGGTCTGCCGATCGGTTTAATTGCCGGGTTCTTTGCAGGCAGGGCGTTGCTTCCGGTAGTAATGCGAATTTTCAGTTATGAGTATTCTACGGCAAGTTTGCAGGCATCGGCATCTCCTATGCTATTTGTTATAGCCGCATTGTTTACGATTTTGACAGTGTTTATCAGTACCCGCAAACCGGCCAAAAAGGCATCAAAAGTATCTCCCATGGAGGCAATTCGTTATACGGAGCAGGATGATTATAAAAAGAAAACGGTTACACGAATCAGTGGAGCAAAGCTCTCTCACATGGCATTTTCTAACTTAGGACGTAACAGACGCCGTTGTGTATTCATTGTTGTTTCTATGCTTTTGTGTATCGTTCTGTTCAACTCTATTATCATCGTGACACAGAGTATGGATGAAGAAAAGTGGATTACCCGCACAACAAAAACAGATTTTACCGTCTACAATTCGATTGCAGTCAATGTTCAGGAGGGCTTTAGACATCACGAAGATGCACTTCCACAGCAAGTAGTAGATATGATCCGTGAGCAGAACGGTCTGGAAGAAGAACGGTATCTTTATCGTAACACCGTAGATGACGGTAACGTGCTTGTGGATTACGGCTTTGAGGGACTTACTTGCACAAATACTTTTGAATATGAAAATGGGATTAGCAAGTCTTTCGGGAATTATGCGCTGAATACTGCCCCGGATGCAGAAAATCTTTTCTTTGGAAATGTCTATGGCGCTTCCGAACATTTTTGGTCTGACATGATGATTTATGATGGTGAAACAGATCCTAATGTACTGAAACAGAAAATGCTAACCGGAGAATATGTCATTATCGGAAACGAATTAGACCGACTGAGTGGTGGCCCGAAAACAACATCCCTGTCAGAGCAGTTGCAGATCGGTGATAGCATTTCTTTTTACAGGGATGGTGAGTTAGTCAAAACCTGCACAATTCTGGCAAAAGCCTGCACCGTTGGGACTGAGGACGAAACGCCGACAACAACTACGGCCATGGGGAATATTGGTGGCGATGCGCCCTTTGTGTATTTGCCGGACACTCTGTTCAAACAGATCTACACGACCCCAACCCTGCTGAGCTATGGATTTAATATGGATGATTCTCTGCATCCGCAAATGGAGGACTTCCTGAGCAGTTATGTTGAAAAGAACCCCTCTGTTACTTACACCTCCACAAAATTACTGAAAGAACAATTAAATTCTGTTGCAAGTATGGTTTGGGTTGTAGGTAGTCTGATTGGCTGTATCATGGCATTGGCAGGATTGATTAACTTTACAAATATGATCATCACCAATATTATTACCCGTCGCCATGAGTTTGCGACTATGCAGAGTATCGGTATGACAAATCGCCAGCTTCAAAGGCTGATGGTTTATGAAGGCGTTTACTATGCCGCTGGTGCAGACATCATTGGTGGAGTGGTTGCGCTGCTGCTTGCTGTGACGGTGCTGAAAAATGTCTTGAACTCGCCATCTATGTGGTTCTTTACTCTGCACATTACATTGGTTCCAGCTTTGGTCATCGGCGTGCTTTATCTGTTGCTGGCTGCGGTCATTCCGCTGATCGTTCTCCACTTCTTTAACAAAGGAACTGTGGTGGAACGATTGAGGACTTCGGAATAAGAGTAATTCTCTTAATAACCATGTAAAAAACAAATCAAAAAGGTACTTGATATTGTGCTTCATTGCTTTTATCAAGTACCTTTTTTCATGCAGTATCATATAAGCGTGGATTCGTTATATTTGGTGTGGTATCTTTAACTATGGGAAACTCCCTTCTCCCATTTATTTACTGCCGGAGCAGTAATTCCTAAGAAATCCGCCAGCTGCTCCTGCGTATACCCCTTTTCCAGACGTTTCTCCTTAATCATTTCCTTCATTTTCATCATTACAAAATCCTTTCTTTTAAAATTCAAAATGCATTTTGTAATTTTAATATACCATCTCCTTACATTTCCCACAATTGAACTATTTTTAAGTTATGATTAAAATAATTAACTGTTAGTTACTCATTCTAGTTTTCACTCTTCTATGATTTTATCAACACCGGAAGTGCGAAAAAAATCCGGGCAAAGTTAAAAAACTTTACCCGGATTTCATTTTCTTATCACGTATTATCGTCTGTTTCTTCTATTCTGCAACATCTTTCATGCTGAAAGAGAATCTTCCCATCTTGTCTTTTCCAAGGCAGACAACTTTCACTTTGTCTCCAAGTGTCAGTACGTCTTCTACGTGGTTTACTCTTTCTTTAGAAATCTTAGAAATGTGTACCATTCCTTCTTTTCCAGGCGCAAACTCAACAAATGCGCCAAATTCTTTGATGCTGATTACAGTTCCTTCCAGAACCTGTCCTGCCTCAAAATCTGTTACGATAATATAGATCAGCTTTCTCGCTTCATCCATGCTTGCAGCATCAGTACCACAGATTGATACATTACCATCATCTGTAATGTCGATCTTCACGCCGGTCTGCTCGATGATCGCATTGATTGTCTTACCGCGCTGTCCGACTACATCACCAATCTTCTGTGGGTCAATCTGCATCTGAATGATCTTCGGTGCAAACTCGCCAACCTCAGCTCTTGGCTCTGCAATCGTCTTACTCATTACTTCATCTAAGATATATGTTCTTGCTTTCTTTGTAGCCGCAATTGCTTCTTCAATAATCGGTCTTGTCAGTCCGTGAATCTTAATATCCATCTGAATTGCTGTGATACCCTTATGTGTACCTGCAACCTTGAAGTCCATATCACCGAAGAAGTCTTCCAATCCCTGAATATCTGTAAGTACCAGATAGTCATCGTCTGTATCGCCTGTCACAAGACCTGCTGAAATACCTGCAACTGCAGACTTAATCGGAACACCTGCAGCCATCAGCGACATAGAAGATGCACAGATACTTGCCTGTGAGGTAGAACCGTTGGACTCAAAGGTCTCAGACACCGTACGGATTGCATATGGGAAATCGGTCTCACTTGGAAGTACCGGAACAAGAGCACGCTCTGCCAACGCACCGTGTCCGATCTCACGACGTCCCGGTCCTCTGGATGGTCTGGTCTCACCAACAGAATAAGACGGGAAGTTATAGTGGTGCATATATCTCTTTGATGTCTCTGCTTCATCTAGACCATCAAGTCTCTGAGCCTCTGCGAGAGGCGCAAGTGTTGTCACTGTACAGATCTGAGTCTGTCCACGGGTAAACATCGCAGAACCGTGTACTCTCGGAATCAAATCTGTCTCTGCTGCCAATGGTCTGATCTGGTCAATTGCTCTTCCATCCGGACGCTTGTGATCTTTTAAGATCATCTTGCGGACTGTCTTTTTCTGATACTGATATACAGCTTCTCCGAGAACTGCAAGCCACTCTTCGTTCTCTGCAAATGCTTCCTCTAATTTTTCAGTAATCTGGCGGATATTTTCTTCTCTTACCTGTTTCTCATCGGTAAATACAGCCTCTTCCATTGCCTCCGGCGGAACGATCTCTTTGATTGCCGCAAACAATTCTTCCGGCACTGCACAGCTCTCATAAGCATGCTTCTCTTTTCCACACTCTGCAACGATTGTATCAATAAATGCGATTACTTTCTGGTTCAGCTCGTGTGCTGCAAAAATTGCATCGATCATCTGCTGTTCCGGAACTTCATTTGCTCCTGCTTCAATCATGATGACTTTCTCTTTTGTAGATGCAACTGTCAATGCCATATCAGAAGCTTCCTTCTGCGCTGCTGTCGGGTTAAATACAAATTCTCCGTCTACAAGACCTACCTGTGTTGTAGAGATCGGTCCGTCAAACGGAATATCTGAAATACTTGTAGCAATTGCCGCGCCAAGCATTGCAGTAAGCTCAGGGGAACAATCCTGATCTACAGATAATACAAGGTTCTCCAATGTCACATCATTGCGGTAATCCTTCGGGAATAACGGTCTCATTGGACGGTCAATGACACGACAGGTAAGAATCGCATTCTCAGATGCCTTACCCTCTCTCTTATTAAATCCTCCCGGAATCTTTCCTACTGCATATAATCTTTCATTATATTCTACGCTTAATGGGAAGAAATCAATTCCCTCTCTTGGCTTCTCAGAAGCAGTTGCTGTACATAACACAGTTGTGTCACCGTAATGCATAAGCACTGCACCGTTTGCCTGTTTTGCCACTCTGTCTACATCTACTCTCAGAGTTCTTCCGGCTAATTCCATCTCAAACTTTTTATACATAGTGTTCTCCTTTTCTTTTTCTTCGGACAGGGAACACCGAAACTACTGAAAAAAGCATTTTGAACAAATACGCTTTTCAGTGGTCTCGGTCTGGGCTCCTGCCCGTAATCTTATTAATAATATCATAGAAACATATCCATGACAAGGCTTCGGCGCATAAAAAAACTCCCATGCTGTAAAACAGCCGGGAGCTTTTATTGTTGCGTTGCTTGTCTGTATAAATTGGTTTTCTCTTACTTTCTGAGTCCTAATCTCTCGATCAGTGTACGATATCTCTCGATATCTGTCTTCTTAAGGTATGCAAGAAGTCCTCTTCTCTGACCTACCATCTTAAGAAGTCCTCTTCTTGAGTGATGATCCTTAGGATTTGCTTTGAAGTGATCTGTCAGATCGTTGATTCTAGCTGTAAGAATAGCTACCTGAACTTCCGGTGAACCTGTATCTCCGGCTGTTCTTCCGAAATCTTTAATGATCTGCTCTTTCTGTTCTTTAGAAACCATTTTGTTTTCCTCCTTATTTCTCTCTAAATTAACGCCTGATATTAAGTAATGGCTGGAGTGTCCAATTACCGAACATCGGCTATCACACTGAGACAGTATAGCATACCATCTTGCAATTGTAAAGCAATATTTCTACAGTTCTTCTTCGTCTTCTTCCTCTCCTGCCGGAGGTTCCATGATCGCAAATGCAATATTGGTTGCATGGTCAGCTACACGCTCAAGACCGGATACGGTATCTGAGAAGATCATTCCCGCTTCCGGCGTACATTTATTTTTGGTCAAACGCTTCACATGGGCGCGCTGCAGCTTCTTTTCATCCTGGTCAATCTCATCTTCCAGACTCAGGATTTCCCGCATATGTTCTGAGTTCTTATTTGTAAACATATCCAGTGAATAATGAAGGAGGCGTACTACTTTTTCCATCATATCATTCAACTGTTTCTGCGCCTTTTCACTCAGTTCAATCTTATCGTCTATTCTGCGCTTTGCCGCATCTGCAAAGTTCTCTGCATGATCTCCGATTCGCTCAATATCATTTACCACATGGAACAAGCCTCCGAGAAGATCCGCATCTGCTGTCGGCAGATCCATCTCCCCTGCTTTTACAAGATAATCGGTAATCTTGTGGTTCATAAAGTTAATATAACCTTCTGTGCGATAGATTTCCTCCACAAGCTCCGCACGCGGATTACAGAGAACATCCATACCTCTTTTCAGATTGGTGATCGCCACATTTCCCATATGCTCAATTTCTTTGATACCATCATGAACAACTGTTGTTGGGGAAATAATGTTTTTCCCTCCGATATAGTGAAGCTTAAATTCATCACCCGGTTTTTCGTCCTGCCCAGGAACCACCTTATAAGTTGCCTTAACAATCCAACCCATGAACGGGAATAAAATAGCAACTTCGAACACTTTCATAATTGTGTGGACATTGGCAACCGCTCTTGCCGGATCATTGCCTGACATATGCATAATTCCATCTGTGATCGGTGTAAGTGCGAACAGCAGGATAACAAAAGAAACTGCCGATCCGACTACGTTAAACAGGAAATGGATCATTGCCGCACGTTTTGCATCTTTATTTCCGCCAAGACTTGCGATCAGTGCGGAAACACAAGAGCCCATATTACAGCCCAGCACTAAAAACGGACAGATTGTAAATGCCAGAAGTCCCTGTGATGCCATCAAAATAACAATACCAACCGTAGCAGATGAACTCTGCAGGATTGCAGTGATCACAAAACCTACCATCATAGCGGCAAACGGGTTTCTCAGTGATTTTAATAATTCAACAATCTGCGGGGATTCTTTGATCGTTGTCATTGCGTCTCCCATAATACTGAGTCCTAAGAACAGGATACCAAATCCAAGAATCACTTCTCCGGCATTTTTCACCTTTACCTTTTTACAGAACATCACCATAACAACACCGATGATTACAAATAAAGGTGCAATATCCGATAAATTAAATGCGATCAACTGACCGGTTACTGTAGTACCGATATTGGCTCCTAAGATTACTCCCGTCGCCTGCAAAAGAGTCATAAGACCCGAATTTACAAAGCTGACTACCATAACCGTCGTAGCGCTTGATGACTGAACTACTGCTGTAAACAAAATACCGACCATCATTCCGATAAATCGATTTTTCGTGAAGAATTCTAAGATTCCTCTCATTCTGGCTCCGGCTGCTTTCTCCAGCCCTTCACTCATATCTTTCATACCCAGCAGGAATAATCCAAGCCCGCCAAGCAGAGAGAAAAATGTCACCATATCCATTTATATTCTCCTTTATCTTTGGAAATAATTTTCTCCGTAATGAATATCTTTTTCCACACAGTTTTTCATCGCTTCCACATTCTGAAATTTCTTTTCCGGACGATGGAACTCCAGAAATTCTATGCGAACTTTTTTACCATAAGCGTCTCCTGTATACCCAAACAAATAACTTTCTACCAGCACCTGTTCTCCATTGGATACCGTCGGCTTTCTTCCAATATTGGAGACTCCATTATACCAGATGCCATCCACATTTATTCGGCTCACATACACGCCGCACGGCGGCAAAAGCTTTTCTTTTGGCCACACAACATTCATTGTCGGAAAACCAAGTGTCCTTCCCAGTTGTCTGCCATGTTCTACTATACCATTTACTCCATAACGATAACCGAGAAGTGTCTCTGCCAGTTTCATATCACCATCCTGCACCACTTCTTTAATATACGTACTGCTGATCTCGCGGCCATGATAGCGTTCTTTTTCTACTACAACTGCGTGATAATCGTATTTATCCGTATATGCTTTCAACAGATCAGCGTCACCTTTCTGACCGTATCCAAAGTGAAAATCTGTCCCTACGACGACATAATCCGCATGAAAAACGCCTTTAATAATTTTCGAGATAAACTCTTCTGCCTCCATGTGGCGGAACTCATCCGAAAACGGACAGTTAATCAAATAATCAACATTTTCCAGACGTTCTTTACGTTCTTCCTTTGTCATCAGAACCTGGCGTCCACTCATATCAAATGCACACAGAGCGCTCTTTACACCCTGCTGCTCCTGAAATGTCTTTACATTCTCCACCAATTTCTGGTGTCCTCTGTGTAAGCCGTCAAATTTTCCAAAGGTCACTGCTGACTTTCCGGTGTCTGTATATTCTTTCAGACCTTCTATATACTGCATTTTTATCCCTCTCGTTATAAGCTTTCCTGATCAAAAAACATTTTCATGATCGTATAGTCTTTCTTTGCTGCCCGATATCGGTACAGACCTATGAAATGCTCCTCTTGGTCATATACTCGAACCGGTTCTTCATCACTAACATCCAGTTTATCTAAAACAGCTCTGTCCGGAAATGGATTCCCATTATAGATTAATTTCTTCCATCGATCCATGACAACTGCTTTGGGATATTCTGAAAACATCTCATCAATCGGAAGGATCAAGTCTTCCAATTTACCTTTTTCCTTACTCTCTTCAATCTGAGACAGCGTATATGCGTTCTCTAACTGAAAACGGCTGACCTGCGTACGTAAAAGCTCTTCCATACAGCCTCCGCATCCAAGACTTTCACCAATATCATGGCAAAGTGTACGAATATAGGTCCCCTTCGAACAGTGTACTCTCATTTTCACTCTCGGAAGCTCCACCTTGAGAATATCAATGTTATAGATCTTGATATTTCTTGGCTTACGCTCTACGCTTCTGCCTTCTCTGGCAAGCTCATAGAGTTTTTTTCCACCCACTTTCAACGCAGAATACATGGGCGGAATCTGCGCATAGCCTCCTTCAAAAGTGGAGATCTTCTCTCGAAGCATTGCTTCGGTAACGGAAGAAGTGTCCCTTCTCTCCAGTATTTCCCCCGACACATCCTGCGTATCGGTAACAGTCCCGAGAAGCAGCACTGTTTCATACACTTTGTCTTTGTCTGTTAAGAGATCACATAATTTTGTTGCCCGTCCAAGGCACACCGGAAGCACTCCTTCCGCATCCGGGTCAAGCGTTCCTGTATGACCAATTTTCTTCTGTCCCACAATGACTCTTAATTTAGCAACTACATCATGGGAAGTAAATCCCTTTTCTTTATATACATTGATGATTCCATGTATCATACATTTTCTCCCAACTGTAGCGCAATCTGTGCGGACAAATTGTTAAGAACATCATGGACACTGCCTGTCATCGTAAAACCTGCCGCTTTTTTATGTCCGCCGCCTCCAAAATATTGCGCGATCACACTGACATCTACGTCCTTGGAGGAACGAAGACTCACTTTATATTCATTTGGAGATATCTCATACATAAATATGGCAACTTCCACACCCTTTGTGTTGCGAAGCTGACTGACGATCCCATCCAGATCCTTCGGTGTCACACCATAGAATTCCAGCGTCTTCTGGCGAAAATAAGATGCAATACATTTTCCATCCATGAACAAAATACTTTCCAACATTGCACGCCCAAGAATCTGATTCTGTGCGTATGTTTTTTCATAGTAAGTGTTCTGAATGATGGCCGGTGCATCAATTCCTTTTTCCATCAATCTTGCTGCGGCCCTCATCGTAGACGGCGCAGTACATGAATATTGAAATACGCCGGTATCATGGACAATTCCAAGATATAAAGCTTCTGCTGTGGAAACACTGATCTTGTCCTCGTTCAGCAGATGATACACCAGTTCAGAAGTCGAACTCGCCTCCGGTTTAATGTGGTTTTCCTCGGCAAAGCTCTGATTGCTGATATGGTGATCGATACAAAATGTATGCGCTGCCTGTTCAAAGAGAGGCGCCGAAAAGCCCAGTCGTCCCTGATCTCCACAATCCAGACATAAAAACAGGTCGTAGCTCTTATTTCCGGGAATCTCGTGTTGAATCTTCTTTGTTCCCTGAAGGAACTTATAAGCCTCCGGTATCTCCTCTAAATAGACATCTACGGTTTTCTCCGGGTAATTCTCCCGAAGGTAATTGTACATTCCCATACAGGAACCTGTACAATCACCATCCGGGCGGACATGGCCTCCAATCGCAATGGTATGTGCTTCTTCAATCCTTTTACTGAACATCTTGATCACCTGCTGATTCTTTCGTTACTTCATCAATCTTTCTTGACATGTTCACGCCATATTCGATGGACTGATCCAGAATAAAACGGATCTCCGGTGTATTACGCATGTTCAATGTGCGTGCAAGTTCTCTGCGGATATAACCTTCTGCGCTCTGAAGACCTTCCAATGTATCAGCCTGCGCTTTTTCATCACCTAACACGCTGATATATGCCTTACAGGTCTTAAGATCCGGAGCAACCTCCGCTGCAACTACAGATGTCCACGGGGCAACGCGGGGATCTTTGATCCCGCCCCGGATAATATTGCTGAGTTCTCTCTGCACTTCTGTATTCACTCTTGTATTTTTAATACTTCGTTTTCTCATATTCTATTCCCTTCCTTTCACGGCAGGGACATGGTTTTTACAAACAACTATCTTGGGATCTCAACCATCTTAAATGCTTCTACCTGATCTCCCTCTTTGATATCGTTAAAGTTTGCAAATACAAAACCACATTCATAACCTGCTCTTACTTCTTTTACATCGTCTTTGAAACGTTTCAGTGATGCAAGGGCGCCTTCGAAGATTACAATGCCATCTCTTGTGATGCGCACGGAGCAATCTCTTTCAAATGTTCCGTCCAGCACATAAGAACCGGCGATCGTTCCCACACCGGAAGCCTTAAATGTCTGACGAACCTCTGCGTGTCCGAGCACTTTCTCTTCAAAGATCGGATCAAGCATACCTTTCATTGCCGCCTCCACATCTTCAATCGCGCTGTAAATGACACGGTACAGACGGATATCTACGCCTTCTCTCTCTGCGGTCTCTTTGGCAGTTGCATCCGGACGGACATTAAATCCGATAATGATCGCATTGGATGCAGAAGCAAGACTTACGTCTGACTCATTGATCGCACCGACACCTCCATGAATGATCTTGACAACAACTTCGTCATTGGAAAGCTTCAAAAGACTCTGCTTCATTGCCTCTACAGATCCCTGTACATCGGCTTTAACTACAATTCCAAGTTCCTTCAGGTTTCCTTCCTGAATCTGTGTAAACAGATCATCTAAGGATAATTTTGACTTGGTTTCTTCTAATAATTTTACTTTGCTCTGAGAGATAAATGTCTCTGCAAAGCTTCTTGCATCTTTATCGTTGGCACATCCTACAAATACCTCACCGGCATTCGGAACGTCATTCAGTCCGAGGATCTCTACCGGAACGGACGGACCTGCTTCTTTCACACGTCTTCCCTTATCATCCATCATAGCGCGGACTTTACCATGCGCTGAGCCTGCTGCAATAGCGTCTCCAACACGGAGTGTACCCTTCTGTACAAGAACTGTTGCCACAGAACCGCGTCCCTTATCAAGCTGCGCTTCCAATACAAGACCTCTCGCTCTTCGATTCGGGTTGGCTTTCAGTTCCAATACCTCTGCGGTAAGAAGAATCATTTCCATCAGGTCTTCGATTCCCTCTCCGGTCTTTGCAGAAACCGGAACAAAGATTGTGCTTCCGCCCCAGTCTTCCGGAATGAGTTCGTACTCTGTAAGTTCCTGTTTTACACGTTCAATATTTGCACTTGGTTTATCAATCTTGTTTACAGCAACAATAATCTCTACACCGGCTGCTTTCGCATGGTTGATCGCCTCAACTGTCTGCGGCATAACACCGTCATCGGCAGCTACTACAAGAATTGCAATATCTGTAGACTGAGCACCTCTGAGTCTCATAGCAGTGAACGCCTCATGTCCCGGTGTGTCAAGGAATGTAATCTTTTCTCCATTTGCCTCAACAACAGAAGCTCCGATATGCTGTGTGATTCCTCCTGCCTCACCGCCAATTACATTTGTATGACGGATGGCATCCAGAAGAGAAGTTTTACCGTGGTCAACGTGTCCCATAACACAGACAACCGGCGGACGCTTCTTCATTTTCTTTTCGTCCTCTTCTTCTTCTTTGAGAAGCTCTTCGATCACATCGACAACTTCTTCTTTTTCACAGAGTACCTCAAATTCCAATGCAATCTCTTCCGCTGTCTCGTAATCGATTTCTTGATTGACCGTTACGATCTTGCCCTGCATAAAGAGCTTCTTCACGATTACAGACGGTACGATCTTCATCTTGTCTGCCAGTTCTTTAATTGTCAAAACCTCTGGGATTACGATGGATTTGATCTCTTCTTCCTGCTTCTGCTCTTTCGGCTGCGGCTTCTGCATCTGCTTCTGTCCCTTTAACATCCGCTCATCATCTTCATGACGGTAATCCCTCTTCTTATGGTCATCTTTTCCCTTGCCTTTGTTGCTTCTCTGAGGCTTCTGTGTTGGTGCTTCCGGTGCCGGAATAGAAGATGCATTATTTTTTCTATCCTGTCTTCTGTCACCAAACTGTCCGCCCTGACGACGATCTCCGCGATCATTTCTTCTATCGTTATTTCTGTCGCCGCGGTCTTGTCTTCTGTCATTATTTCTGTCGCCGCGGTCTTGTCTTCTGTCGTTATTTCTGTCGCCGCGGTCCTGTCTTCTGTCACCGTTTCTGTCATTATTTCTATCACCGAACTGACGACGGTCACCGCGGTCATTTCCTCTGTCTGAGCGGTCCTGTCTTCTGTCGTTATTTCTGTTGCCACGATCATTTCTCTCTGAACGTGTATCATTTCCCCGTCGCTCTGGCTGTGGCTTCTCCGGTGCTTTCTCTGCCGGTTTTTCCACTGGTTTTTCTGCCGGCTTCTCCACTGGCTTTTCAATCGGTTTTTCTACCGATTTTTCTACCGGCTTCTCTACCGGTTTGTCCACTGGTTTTACAACCTTTTCCTGTGCCGGCTGCACTTTTTCCGGTTCCGGCTTTGCTGCAGCATGCCCTTTTGCCGGACGTCCGTTATTCACCTGCATCGGTCTTCCCTGAGAAGCTGCCGGCTTTCCTGCCGGACGCTTTCCCGTTCTGTTTCCATTCTTCGTATTCTGAGGACGGAACACCTGCACAATACTTTTTTTCTTCGGTGCCTCTGCCGCTTTTTCTTCTGTCTTCTCTGATTTACCAAAGGAGTTTCTTACGATCTCGGCATCTGCCTCCTCCAGTGAACTCATATGACTTTTTACTTCTATATTCTTCTCGCCAAGAAATTCAACTACTTCTTTGCTTGACACATTTAATTCTTTTGCCAATTCATATACTTTAATTTTCGCCATCTACACGACCTCCTTTACACAGTCTAACTCTCTTCTGCTTTTATATGCTTCAGGATTCCTTTTGCCAACCCCTCATCAAGTACTGCAAGAGATGCACGCATCTCTTTTCCCATCGCATGCCCAAGAGTATCTTTATCTTTATAGAAATAGATTGGAACTTCATAAAATTCACACATATTCCGAAATTTTTTCTTTGTATTATCGGAAGCATCATCTGCTACAAGCACTAAATATGCTCTTCCTGACTTCACTTCTTTTTCGGTACAAAATTCTCCGCTTACTGTCTTCCCCGCTCTTGTTGCAAGACTGACCAGGGACAGGATCTTACTCTGACTCAATCTCATTCATCTCCTTTTCCAGAACTTCATAGACCCCCGTTGGAATCGCCTGTTTGAATGAGCGCTCCAGCCCTTTATTCTTGATTGCCTGGAGCAAGCACTCTCTGCAAGGACAAATATACGCACCTCTTCCGTTTTTCTTTCCGGTGGCATCCAAAGAAAAGTCTCCCTCTTCTGTACGAACGATGCGGATCATCTCTTTTTTATTTTTCATTTCCTGACATCCTACACACTTACGCATAGGAACTTTCTTATTCTTCACTGAATTCCTCACCATTTTCTTCGTAATTATCGTCGTAATCTTCTTCCTCGTATTCCTGTTCATAGACACCTTCCATCAACTCCATATAGTTTTCTGGAAGTTCTCCGGATTCGATCGCCTGTGATTCACTCTTGATATCAATCTTAAATCCGGTCAATCTTGCAGCCAGTCTTGCATTCTGTCCCTCTTTACCAATTGCAAGAGATAACTGATAATCCGGAACAATTACACTTGCTGCCTTCTCATCAGGATCTGCCATAACAGAAATAACCTTTGCAGGACTTAATGAATTCTCGATTAAAATTGCCGGGTTGTCGCTCCAGTTAATGATGTCGATCTTCTCACCACGAAGCTCCTGCACGATTGCATTTACTCTCGCACCGTTCATTCCGACACATGCGCCTACCGGATCAACGTCCGGATCGTTAGACCATACCGCAATCTTACTTCTGCTTCCTGCTTCTCTTGCAATACTCTTGATCTCAACAATTCCATCCTTTACTTCTGTCACTTCAGATTCAAACAGACGCTTCACAAGCTCCGGATGTGTACGGGATACAAGAATCTTAGGTCCTTTCGTTGTATTCTTAACTTCTACAACATACAGCTTAATTCTCTCTGTCGGCTTAAACACTTCGCCTTTCACCTGCTCATTCTCGGTAAGCATAGCATCTGCCTTTCCAAGGTTGATGCTTACATTTTTGCCCACATAACGCTGTACGATACCGGTTACGATATCTTTCTCTTTTTCAAAATACTGGTCATACACCACTTTACGCTCTTCTTCGCGAATCTTCTGTAAGATCAGGTTCTTAGCATTCTGCGTAGCAATACGTCCGAAAGACTTGGATTCGATCGGAATCTGAACAATGTCACCAATGTCATATTTTCCATCAATATTTCTCGCATCCTCAAGGCTGATCTGCTCTAATGTATCTTCTACTTCCTCTACCACTTCTTTTTCTGCAAAAAGCTGATAATCACAAGTCTCTCTGTCCATGATAACTTTCACATTATCTGCCTTTCCGAAATGATTTTTGCACGCATTGAGAAGAGAATTCTCAATCGCCTCAAGCAAAGTCTCTTTGCTGATGTCTTTCTCTTTTTCCAAAATGTTCAACGCTTCTAATAATTCTGTGTTCATTCTTTCTCTCCTCCTAAATTAAAAATCGAACGCAAGGCGTATAAGCGCGATATCGCCTTTCTCAAATGTTTTTAAAGTTTCATTTTCCAGTTCAATTGTCACTGTATCTTTGTCATAATCCTTCAAGATGCCGGTAAATTCTTTTTGTTTATCTATCATACGGTAAGTCCTGATGTCAACTTCTTTACCAAGACTCCGTTTGAAATCTTTTTCTTTCTTAAGAGGTCTTCCAAGCCCCGGAGAGCTGACCTCCATAATATAAGTATCGTCAATGTAATCCTTTTCATCCAGAATATCTGACAATCTGCGGCTTACCTTCTCGCAGTCATCAATACTGATACCGCCTTCCTTATCTATATATGTGCGAAGATACCATGTACCGCCTTCTTTCACATATTCCACATCCACCAGTTCAAATCCATATTCTTCTACGATAGGAAGTAATATTTCTTCTGTCTTCTGTTCATAAACTTCTTTTTTTGACAATCTGTAATTCCTCCTTGCCACAAATTTTGTCCATAGGACTTTCAGTTATCTGCTCATCAACAAAGAAGAGTGAACTTTCGTTCACTCTTCTGCCGATTCCTCTATGTTACTGTTACTAAGTATAGCACTCTCTTCCCGGAAATGCAAGGGGATAAATAGATTTCTTCTTATATTATGCATTCACCTATTATACATTCACTACCACTCGCCCCGCTTAAATGCCATCATCATCTCATTGGTAAGACTGCAGTCCTCATCCTTCACAGGCATCTCATTTCTTTCAAACCATTCTGCAAGAGCAAGTTCTTCCTGATCCAGCTTAATTTCCGCCTCGCCGTCCAGCTCACAGAAGAAGCCCATCAGCAATGTATCTGACATAGACCACGGCTGACTCTTGTAATAGCGAAGATTTTTTACCTTTAAGCCAACTTCTTCCATCACTTCACGGTGAACCGTTTCTTCGATTGTCTCTCCCACTTCATTAAAGCCCGCAAGCAGCGCATATTTCTTAAATTCTCTGCCTGCATATTTTGACATCAAGATTTTATTTCCACTTGTCACAGCTATGATCACTGCCGGACAGATCTTCGGAAATTCCATCAACCCGCAGGAAGGGCAGCGCATCATCCGCTCTTTTTCATCATGCACCATAGGCTTCCCGCATCTTCCGCAGAAACGTCTTGTTTCATACCAGCGGGAAAGCTGCCACCCTGTAATCCCGGCAAATGATAAATATTTTGGTTTTGAAGCACGAAAAAAGCTGACATTTTCCCACTCGTATGTGCTGTGTTCACAGAGTGCTTCTCCCACCTCACCACTTCCAAGATAAAATCTCCTGTCATCAATGGTAAATAAATACGTATATGTATGATATAGTTCACCTGCATCTACGCCTGCATTCACCGCTTCTTCAAACGTGGGATATGCGATTTCTCCCTCCCGGCGAAGCAGCAGATTTCTTCCTTTGCAGCACAGAAGAATGCTGTCCTCCGCAGGTTTCATGGGCTGATATTCATTTCTGTATTGATGTGGCGCAATATCCTGTATCATTTCTATCCTCTCGCTTTCGTTCCATTGGTATCTCGTTTTCCAAGCTTTAATCGGTTCAGCGTCACTTCCCGGTCTCGATAGCTTACTTTGGTTTCTGTACCTTCCTCAAATAGATATACCGTCTCCAGCTCATCATCTTTCTTTAACTTGATTCCACGGACACCGACCGCTCCTTTTTTCTTCTCTGACACTTCTTCTGCCGGGAATCTGAGGAAATATCCGTCTTTGGTCTGCAATACGATCTGCTGATTATCATTGATCACCTGCACGCTTGCCACCTGATCTTCTGCCTGAAGCTTTGTTGCCGCAATCGTACGCTTCGCCACCTGGAATTCAGTACCTTCCACTTTTTTCACCATACCCTGCTTTGTGGCAAACAATAATTTTGCATAGCGAAGCTGTTCGCTGTCACAGATATAGATCAACTCTTCTTTTGTACTGTCGTAATTACTCACATTGTCAATCGGAAGCCCCTTATCTCGGAATTTTCCAAACGGAAGATCCAACACCTTGATCTGGTGCATCTTTCCATCGGCTGTAAAAAGACATAATTTTCCGGTATTCAGACAGTGTACAATATGTTTATTCTCATTATCTGCCGCTTCTTTATTTCTTTCATATGTCGCCACATCTACCGTCTTGGCATATCCGAAGCGATCCATCAGGAATACCACTTCCTGCTCTTCAATCTTCTTCTCTTCGTATACTGCCTCTTCTGCGTTTTCCACTACCGTACGGCGTTTTCTTGCGAATTCTTTCTTGAATCTGTCCAGATCCTCGATAATGACATCTGACATAGAACTATAATTATTTAATATATCTTCATATCGG
This sequence comes from Dorea sp. CAG:317, assembly GCA_000433535.1. Lineage (GTDB taxonomy): Bacteria > Bacillota > Clostridia > Lachnospirales > Lachnospiraceae > Dorea_D. Next base: position 8,130 of record FR892669.1, on the reverse strand, counting down.
GCAATGTTGGCAAGTGTGGTCTCGTGCTCTTTCATCAGCGCTTCAATCTCAAGACCGATCAGCTTGTACAGACGCATCTCCAGAATTGCTGTCGCCTGCCGCTCTGTAAATCGAAGCATTGCTGCCATCTTCTTGGAAATACTTGATTTAAATTTAATATTTTCTGTCACACCTTTGGTCAGACACGCCTTGGCATCCTTCACCGACTGGCTTCCTCTTAAAATCTCAATAATGAGATCGATCACATCACAAGCCTTGATAAGACCTTCCTGTATCTCCTTTTTATCTAATTCTTTGGCAAGAAGATTCTTATACTTTCTCGTTGCAAGTTCAAACTGAAAGTCTACGTGATGCTCAATGATCTTCTTAAGTCCCATCGTCTCCGGTCTTCCGTTGGCAACCGCAAGCATATTCACTCCGAAAGTATCCTCCAGACGAGTCTTCTTGTAGAGCATATTCGTCAGATTCTCTACATCCGCGCCCTTTTTCAGTTCAATCACGATGCGGATCCCTTCCTTGGAAGACTGGTTGGAAATATCTACAATATCGCTGGTCTTCTTAGATTCTACCAATGCGCAGACATCATTTAAGAATTTTCCGATTCCCGCTCCGATCATTGTATAAGGAATCTCTGAAATAACAAGACGTTTCTTGCCGCCTTTCATTTCTTCTACATCTACTTTTCCGCGAATCCGGATCTTACCGGTTCCGCTTTCGTAAATGTCAACGAGGTCGTCTTTATTTACTACAATACCGCCGGTTGGAAAGTCCGGTCCTTTGATGTATTTCATCAGCTGTCTTGTGCTGATATCATCATTTTTCATGTAAGCCTTTACAGCGTCGATCACTTCTCCCAGATTGTGGGTCGGAATACTGGTAGCCATACCGACCGCAATACCTTCTGCGCCATTGACCAGAAGATTAGGAACCCTCACCGGCAAAACCTCCGGCTCTTTCTCTGTCTCGTCAAAGTTCGGCACAAAATCGATGACATCTTTATCAAGGTCAGATAAATAGGCTTCCTGTGTGATCTTCGCAAGCCTTGCCTCTGTATAACGCATCGCAGCTGCCCCGTCTCCTTCGATTGATCCGAAGTTACCGTGACCGTCTACCAAAATCATTCCTTTCTTAAATTCCTGCGCCATAACAACCAGCGCCTCATAGATGGAACTGTCACCGTGCGGGTGGTATTTACCCATTGTATCTCCGACAATACGGGCACATTTCCTGTATGGTCTGTCATAGCGGATGCCAAGCTCGTGCATATCATAGAGTGTTCTCCTTTGTACCGGCTTTAATCCGTCTCGCACATCCGGCAGCGCTCTTGCCACAATGACGCTCATGGCATAGTCAATATATGATTTCTTCATCAGCTCTGAATACTCAGTTCTTATGATCTGTGAATCCTGCATGTCTTTGTCTCCCTTTTATACATCCAACTCTGCTTCCGCAGCGTTTTCATAGATAAATGCTCTTCTCGGCGGCACTTCTGTACCCATCAACATTTCCGTTACGTCTGATGCCATTCTCGCATCTTCGATTTCTACACGTTTCAAAATCCTCGTCTCCGGATTCAGAGTTGTCTCCCACAACTGCTCTGCATCCATCTCACCAAGACCTTTATATCTCTGCAATGTAAATGGACCGTCGTGAGTCTTCCGGTATCTCTCCAATGCTTTGTCATCATAGAGATACTCCTCTTCTCCTTTTTTCGGCATCGCTTTATAAAGAGGCGGCATGGCAATGTAGATGTGCCCCTCGTCGATCAGCTCTCTCATAAAACGATAGAACAGTGTCAAAAGGAGCGTAGAAATATGCGCGCCGTCCACATCCGCATCCGCCATAATAATAATCTTGTCATAGCGGAGTTTACTGATATCAAAATCATTTCCGTATCCTTCTGAAAAACCGCATCCAAACGCGTTGATCATTGTCTTGATCTCCGCATTTGCCAGCACTTTGTCAATGCTTGCTTTCTCCACATTCAATATCTTACCGCGAATCGGAAGAATCGCCTGATACATACGGTCGCGCGCGGTTTTGGCAGAGCCTCCCGCAGAATCTCCCTCCACGATAAAAATCTCGCACTTGGAAGCATCTCTGCTCTCGCAGTTGGCAAGCTTTCCGTTGCTGTCGAAAGAATATTTCTGCTTTGTCAACAGATTTGTTTTCGCTTTCTCCTCTGTCTTTCGAATCTTCGCTGATTTTTCCGCACACCCGATCACTTTCTTAAGATTTTCAAGATTCCGGTCAAAATACCGCACAATCTCTTCACCGGTCACCTTACTGGTTGCTTTCGAAGCATCCGGGTTGTCCAGCTTTGTCTTCGTCTGCCCTTCAAATCTTGGGTCCGGATGCTTGATGGAAATAATTGCAGTCATCCCATTTCTCACATCAGCCCCGGTAAAATTCGAATCTTTTTCCTTCAGAATACCAAGCTCTCTGGCATACTGGTTGATCACAGTTGTAAAGGTGGTCTTAAATCCGGTCAAATGAGTTCCGCCCTCACTGTTATAAATATTGTTACAGAATCCGAGAATATTTTCGTGGAATTCATTCACATACTGAAAGGCTGCTTCAACCTCGATACCGTCTGACTCCCCTTTGAAATATACCGGCTCATGAATGGCTTCTTTTTTCGAATTCAAATCTTTGATAAAGCCAAGAATCCCATCCGGCTCGTGATACACGATCTTTTCTTTCTCTGCCCCGCGCAGATCTTCAAAGATAATCGTAAGCGACGGGTTCAAATATGCGGTCTCATGCATTCGGCTCTTTACATCGTCTGCTTTAAATTTTGTCTTTTCAAAAATCGTATCATCAGGAAGGAAGTTTACTTTTGTTCCTGTCTTCTTCGTCTTCCCGATCTTTGGAAGCAGTCCGTCTTCCAATTCTACAACCGGAAGCCCCTTCTCATAGCGGTCGTGATGTATATATCCTTCCCGGCTGATCTCCACATCCATATAAACGGACAGTGCATTTACAACAGAAGAACCCACTCCGTGAAGACCTCCGCTTGTCTTATAGGCAGAATCATCGAATTTTCCTCCGGCATGAAGTGTCGTATATACAAGACGGGCTGCCGGAACTCCCTTGGCATGCATTCCAACCGGAACTCCACGTCCGTTATCGGCAACCGTAGCCGAACCGTCTTTTTCAAGTGTCACTCTGACTTCGCTGCAATAGCCTGCAAGATGTTCATCCACTGCATTGTCAACGATCTCATAGATCAAATGATTCAAGCCCTTGGTAGACACGCTTCCTATATACATTCCCGGTCTTTTTCTGACCGCCTCTAATCCTTCTAATACTGAAATACTTTCTGCATCATATGTATTTTTCTTTGCCATTACACAGATATCCTTTCGCATACTTTTCCATACTGCATTTATCTTAGCACGAAATCTAGACCGAATCAAACATATTTTACGGATCCAGCACACTATCTAGTGTTTTCGCCAACACCACCATCGCATTTTTCATTTCTTCCACTGTATTCGTCTGAGCGCCCGCTTCGATCAGCAGGCTCTTTGGTTTCAAATGCATGTTATAGCGATAACTCTTAAGATAAATTCTCCGCGTAAAGCCCGGATACATCTTCGCTGCCGCCAACTGCATCTGCAGGGAAAACGCCAAGTTGTCTTCTATGTAGGGATTACTCAAATATCCAATATCGCCATTTGCCTTAGATCGGCTTAAGCCATTAAAAAACATGATCTGCGCCGTCTGTTTTCCGCCAATATCTGTAACCAGATGCGTAGATTCTCCCACTCCGTCTCTGTGAAGATCAATGACAACTTCTATGCTGGGATTCTCTTTTAATATCTTCTGAACCTGCGGTTCCGCTAACTGATAAGCCTTACTTCTGTCCATATTTCCGTCAATGAGATCATAGACTCCCTCGTGATGCAGCGTGGGGATTCCATATGTATCATTAAGGATTTTTGTTAAATATGCTCCCATGCCCATAATCGTGTCACTGACCTCCCCGGATCTGGAGTCCTGAAATGCCTCCTGCGAGTGTGTATGATAAATGAGCACCTTCGGTCCTTCCTTTTCTTTATCAAGCTTCATATCTTTTCCAAGAAGCTTTTCTGCATTTAACTGTCCTTCCTTTAATGACGTGCTGCTGTCAATGGTATAAAAATGACTGATCAGATACTCCGGGTCCTTTAACTCTTCCATGACAATCTCCGATTGTCCCGCTGAAGCTTCCAGCACTTCTTTGCTTTCCTCTTCTCCGATTAGTTTCCCGTCTGCATCTACCGCATTTTCATCTGCCGCCTGTTTTGCAAGAATCATTTCATACGTTTCCTTATCTTCCACATCTGTCGCAGCCGGAGATGTTTCTTCCACATACATTCCAAGCGGTATCAGTTCCATGGCATTTCTCGCAAGCCAGTGACCGGGGGAACATCCCCTGTCACCGGAAGATACTTTTGAAAAGACCGGAAGATAAGTCATTTCCGCCTGCCTTAATAAAAAACTGCTTAATTCCATGCGGCTTTCCTGCGTGATCCAATCTTTCTTTTTATTCATATAGAGCCCAATATACACAATAAAAACGCACAAAACAGCAATCATCAATATCTGGCTGATTCTTTTTTTCTGTCTCAATCTATCATCTCCACCTTATCTGTCTAAGCCCGGCTCTTCGAGCAGACTTACGTCTATACTATATGATGAAAGATTCCTCATTATGTGCATGTCCCTGTGTAAATAGTAAGTTCAGCGCCTCCGATATTGTATAACTTATTCTTTTGACAGTTTCATCAATATCTTTCGGTGTCACATATAGCCCATTCAAATGAGGTGAGATCAGCTCTTTGACCAATTCATATTTCTCGGCAGCATTATATCCCTGCAAAACAACTCCTACTCCTTTTAATGTCTCCGACGATTCCAGCGCTGCAATGAGATTTTCCATCGTATCATTGACAATCGTAGCTGCATCTACCACGGTCGGAACACCAATGGCGATCACCGGAACACCTACTGTTTCTTCCGTAATCCCATTTCTGTGATTACCAACTCCCGAACCCGGATGAATCCCTGTATCCGCAATCTGGATCGTTCTGTTTAAGCGTCTGGAACTTCTTGCCGCCAATGCATCTACTGCAATGATGAGATCCGGCTTCGTCTCTTGCACTACACCGCGGATGATTTCCACCGTCTCCATTCCCGTCTGACCCATAACTCCAGGTACGATCGCGCTGACCAAATGAATCGCTTCTTCACCCATCGCATATTTTCCATATTCTTTCACAACGTGACGGGTAATGTTTAAATGATCTGCCACAAAAGGACCCAAAGCATCCGGTGTCACCTGCCGGTTTCCAAGTCCGACTACGAGAACAGAATAATCTTCTTTATCCACCTGAACAAAGCGTGTGAGAAGAGATTTCAATTTTTCCGAGATTTCTCGATGATAATCTTCATCCGGAACAGCCATTTCCGGCGCTTCAACAGTGATATACGTTCCGACCGGACGCTTCATTGTTCTGGCTCCGTTTTCCGTCTCAATTTTTACGGTCGTGACACATATTTCTGACTCCTCATCATACTCCTCTTCCAACACAACACCCTGTACCTCTACATGATCCGAATCAAAGCGTTCCTTCTGCTCCAATGCCAGATCTGTCCGCACATTATACTTTTCAAGCATCTTCTAACCTCCGATTTTTCATCATATCCTTATATATTCTCCAGTTTTTGCATTATTTTGAGAAATATGTATTGACAGAAACATTTTTGCGGTCTAAAATAGATTCGTATGTTTCGTTAGAACGTCCGTGTCCGGCTCTAACGAACTGGAATCGAGAAAGTCGAAATATTTAAATCGGAGGTGGACAAATTGGCTAACATCAAATCAGCTAAGAAGAGAATCTTAGTAAACGAAACAAAAGCAGCTAGAAACAAAGCTATCAAATCTAAAGTAAAAACTTATGTAAAAAAAGTTGAGACAGCTGTTGCTAACAAAGATGCAGAGGCTGCTAAAGCAGCATTAAAAGAGGCTACTGTAGAAATCAACAAAGCTGGAAGCAAAGGTGTATATCACAAAAACACATGTTCCAGAAAGATTTCCCGTCTCGCAAAAGCTGTAAACGGAATTGCTTAATTATAAACGAACATAAAAAAACAGCCATACCGTCATGTGGCTGTTTTTTTGATTGATTTATTAATTTGGGACGTAGCATTTTTACAAAAAGCTACGTCCCAAATTGCATTTTGACCTGTCCTTTTTTAGTTATTGATCAGTTTATCTTCGCCGTTCCAGCTGTAGAGTTTTCTGATTTCTTCTCCTACTTTCTCTGATGGATGTTCAGCCGCAAGTTTTCTCATTGCTTTGAAGTGTACCTGACGTCCTGCATTAGACATATCAACAAGGAAGTCTTTTGCAAATGTACCGTCCTGAATATCGGATAAGATCTGTTTCATTGCTTTCTTTGTATCTTCTGTAATGATCTTTGGTCCTGTAATGTAATCGCCATACTCTGCTGTGTTAGAAATAGAATATCTCATTCCTGCAAAGCCGCTCTGGTAAATAAGATCAACGATCAGTTTCATTTCATGGATACATTCGAAGTAAGCATTTCTTGGATCATATCCTGCCTCACAAAGTGTTTCGAAACCAGCCTGCATAAGTGCACATACACCACCGCAAAGCACTGCCTGCTCACCAAAGAGGTCTGTCTCTGTCTCTGTTCTGTATGTAGTCTCAAGAAGACCTGCTCTTGCTCCACCGATTGCAAGACCGTAAGCAAGTGCACGATCCCATGCTTTTCCGGTATAATCCTGCTCTACTGCTACTAAGCAAGGAGTTCCTTTTCCTGCCTGATACTCGCTTCTTACTGTATGACCCGGAGCCTTTGGCGCGATCATTGTAACGTCTACATTTTTCGGCGGTTTGATACATCCAAAATGAATGTTAAATCCATGTGCGAACATAAGCATGTTGCCTTCCTCAAGGTTTGGCTCGATGTCTTTCTTATACATATCTGCCTGAAGCTCATCATTGATCAGAATCATAATGATGTCTGCCTGTTTTGCTGCCTCTGCTGCTGTGAACACTTCTAATCCCTGTGCTTCAGCCTTTGCCCATGATTTACTTCCCTCATAAAGTCCTACGATAACATCACAACCAGATTCTTTTAAGTTAAGGGCGTGCGCATGTCCCTGACTTCCGTAACCGATAATCGCAATTTTCTGTCCCTCTAATACAGATAAATTACAATCTTCCTGATAAAAAATTCTTGCTGCCATTTTGCATTCCTCCTAAAATAATAAATTCTTATTCTATTTATTAAACAAGGCTGGCAAATAACCGGTCTTATTTAAAATCATAGTTTAATTGTCACTGATGTTTCCACTCTCATCAATATATGTTACGTCTTTGATTCCTCTCTTAAGACCGGTAATACCCGTTCTTGCAAGTTCCAGAATCTCATATCCATCCAACAGATTGAGAAAACCGTCCAGTTTTGACTGTGTTCCTGTAAGCTCCACCATCAAAGATTCTTTTTCTACGTCTACAATCTTGGCGCGGAAAATATCTGCAACGGAGATGATCTCCGCTCTCTCTGACGCATTGGCACGAATCTTCACCATGATGAGTTCTCTGTATACAGATTCTGATGGATCTAATACTTTAATCTCTACGATATCTTCAAGCTTTCGAACCTGCTTTTCAATCTGTGACAGAATCAGCTCGTCTCCACTTGCCACAATTGTAATTCTCGTAAATCTCGGATCTGCTGTCAGCCCGGCAGTAATGCTGTCAATGCTGTACCCGCGTCTGCTGAACAATCCTGATATCCGGCTCAATACACCGGGATTATTATCTACGATCAATGAATAAACTCTCTGCATATCACACCTCTTCCCCTCTCGATTACCAAAAACAGAGTGCGTTCTGTTTTGTAAATAATAACAATATCCCCGCCATTTGTCAAGAGTATTCTCTCTGATTTTTGTGAAACATTTTTACAAATCAAAATTCTATCCATTTATCAAGAAGTTATCAAAAAGTGGTTATCAAAAAGTTTATCAAAAACGATCTAGCTTTCACTTGTGCCCGCCGATTAAAAACGGTATAATTGGAACTGTATGTTTCTACATATAAGTAATTTT